>CAVQTE010000015.1:0-117423 GCA_963716235.1 Ilumatobacteraceae bacterium
GGATGATGTCGGCGACGAACGCTTGCGTCGCCGGACTGCCGATCTCGTGGTCGGGGATCCGGCACCACATCGCCAACGGACCGGCCTGCGGGTCGTCGATCGCCTCGATGGCAATCCTGCCGGCGGCGAGCCGGCGCTCGAGGTGATCGAAGAACGTGCCGGCGACGATCGCGGCGAACGGTTCCGACATCGATGGGCAATTCTCCGGCGGGGGAACCACCGGCATCGGAGGAACTGGGCGCCGTCGCCGCTCGGGCGCTCGGTGTGGGCGCACAGCGACGTGAACACCGGTCGCCCGTCCACGGTCGCGACCACCAGGGCTTGCGTGGTTGCCTTGCCGTCGGCTGGCATCGTCACCTCGAAGTCGACGATGTCGTCCGGCACCGGCGTGCCGATGAACTGGGTGGTGATCCACTGCAGCGGTCGCCCCGTCGCCTGTTCGGCTGCTTCGATCGAAGCAGCGATTCCTGTACCTCCATAGAGGAATCCGAACGGGGTCGCACAGGGCCGCGCTGCGGCAAGCCGGAACCGTTGCGGGTCGTCGGTCGGCTGGAGGTCGAGGAGGTCGAACGAGGGGAGCACAGCGAGACGTTCCCAGAGCAGACGACGACACTGCAAATGAGACGTGGAGACGGGCGTCTGACCGGCGTCTCATTCAGCGGAAGTCGCGGGAGGTCGTCGGCGCGGGCATGGGAAGAGGGGCGAGGTGGTCGGCGACGATGTTGACGACACCCTCGCTGCGTTCGAGCCGGCCACGGATCAGCATCGCCGGGGCCTCACGGGCGACCTTGCGGAAACGGGCCCAGCATCCTTTCGACACCACCACGTTGATCAGGCCGGTCTCGTCTTCCAGGTTGAGGAACGTGACCCCTTGCGCAGTCATCGGCCGCTGACGGTGAGTGACCACCCCGGCGACCTGGACGATCGAACCCGGCTCGGGGCCCCACAGCTGCGATGACGTGAGCACGCCGAGGCTGGCCAGTTCGCCGCGCACGAAGATCGTCGGATGCCCATCGGGCGACACACCGGTCGCCCACAGGTCGGCGACAGCCTCCTCCACCGGGGTCATCCCCGGAAGGCGAGGCGCTGCATCACCGGTGACGACTCCCGGCAACCGCCCGGGTCGTGACTGTGCGGTCGCGCCGACAGTCCACAGCGCCATGCGCCGATCGAGACCGAAGCACTCGCCGAACAACCCACCGGTCGCCATCGCCTCCAGCTGCGCCAACGTCAGCGACGGCACTCGCCGCACGAGGTCTTCGGTGCCGGTGAACAGTCCATCCACCGTGCGGGTCGCCTCGATCTCGTCGGCCAACTCCGAGCCGATCCCGCGCACCGAGCCGATCCCCAGCCGCACCGCAACCCCGTTCTGTGACGAATCGTTCGGCTCCAACGTCGCCGCGGCCCGCGACGCGTTGAGGTCAGGGGTGTGGACGACCACGCCGTGACGGCGGGCGTCACGCACCAGTGTGTGCGGCGACCAGAACCCCATCGGCTGCGCGTTGAGCAACGCTGCACAGAACGCCGCCGGCTCGTGGTACTTGATCCACGACGACGAGTAGACGAGATAGGCGAAGCTCACCGAGTGCGACTCGGGGAACCCATAGTTCGCGAACGCTTTCATCTTGACGTACAACTCCTCGGCAACGTCGTCGGTGATGCCACGCTCGGCCATCCCGGCGAACAGCCGCTCCTTCAACCGCTCCATCCGCGCCGCCGATCGCTTCGAGCCCATCGCCTGGCGCAACTCGTCCGACTCGGCCGGCGTGAACCCGGCGACGTCGATCGCCATCTGCATCAGCTGCTCCTGGAACAACGGCACGCCAAGGGTCTTGGCGAGGCTGTTCTCCAGCAGCGGATGCAAGTACGTGATCGGCTCCTGTCCGTTGCGACGCCGGATGTAGGGGTGCACCGACCCGCCCTGGATCGGGCCGGGGCGGATGAGCGCCACCTCCACCACGAGGTCGTAGAACCGGCGTGGCTTGAGTCGCGGCAGTGTCGCCATCTGTGCCCTCGACTCGATCTGGAAGACCCCGACGGTGTCGGCTCGGCACAGCATCCCGTACACGTCGTCGTCCTGGGGGATGGTGGCGAGATCGATCTCGTAGCCGCGGTGCTCGCGTACGAGATCGACGGCGTAGTGCAACGCCGACAGCATCCCGAGCCCGAGCAGATCGAACTTGACGAGGCCGGTGCGGGCGCAGTCGTCCTTGTCCCACTGCAACACCGACCGCTTGTCCATCCGCGCCCACTCCACGGGGCAGACCTCGATCACCGGGCGGTCGCAGATGACCATCCCGCCGGAGTGGATCCCGAGGTGGCGCGGCGCGTCCTCGACCTCGAGCGCCAGCTCCAGTACCGGCTCGGGAATCGTGCAGTCGGGCTGTGCAGCAGTCGACGCCACGCCACCCCATCCGTCGACCTGCTTCGACCAGGCGTCCTGCTGGCCGGGCTCGAAGCCGAGGGCCTTGGCCATGTCACGCACCGCCGAACGAGCCCGGTAGGTGATGACATTGGCGACCTGGGCGGTGTGGTGGCGGCCATAGCGTTCGAAGACGTACTGGATCACCTCCTCTCGCCGGTCGCTCTCGATGTCGACGTCGATGTCGGGTGGGCCGTCACGCTCGGGCGACAGGAAGCGCTCGAACAGCAACCCGAGCGACACGGCATCTGCTGCCGTGACTCCGATGGCGTAACAGACCGCCGAGTTCGCCGCGCTCCCCCGGCCCTGGCAGAAGATGTTCGCCCGTCGACAGAACTCGACGATGTCCCACACGATCAGGAAGTACCCGGCGAAGTCGAGTTGCTCGATGAGCGCCAGCTCGTGATCGATGGTCTTCCAGGCCCGAGCCCGCAGCGACAGGTCTTCAACGACGCCATATGTGGCGGAGGCGGCGTGCACCGGTCGATCGCCGTAGCGGCGTCGGGCACCTTCCTCGGTCACTCGACGCAGATACTGCATCTCGGTCAGACCGTCGGGACACGGGAACGGCGGCAGCTTCGGCGCCACGAGCGACAGATCGAACGCCGCTGCCCGCCCGATCTCGGCCGCCCGCTCGACCACACCCGGATACCGCCGGAACCGCCGGGCCTGCTCGGCTCCGGAGCGCAGATGAGCCCCAGCCGCAGCGGGCAGCCACGGGTCGATCTGGTCGAGACTCCGACGCGACCGCACCGCAGCGAGCGCCGTGGCCAGCTTGCGTTGCGCGGGAGTTGTGTAGTGGACGTTGTTGGTCGCCACGCACTCGACTCGCTCGCGGTGGGCGATCTCGACGAGTGCATCGTTGCGGGCGGAGTCGAGGGGATCGCCGTGGTCCCACAACTCCACCAGCACGCGGTCACGCCCGAACGCGTCGACCAGCCGGAGCAACTCGCGGCGAGCTGCCGCCGGACCGTTGGCAACCAGTGCAGCCGGGACCGCTCCCTTGCGACACCCGGTGAGCACCCAGGCGTGGCCGGTGACGGTGTCGGCCACGTCGGCGAACGCGAACTGCGGGGCGCCCTTTTCGCCTGCGAGGTGCCCGGCGCTGAGTGTCCGAGACAGCCGGGCGTACCCGGTGGGGCCGTCAGCGAGCACGAGCAGGTGGGTCCCCGACGGATCAGGGGCATGGGAGTCGGGGACCATCCCCGTGTCGATCTGACGGTCGATGTCACGTTCGGATCGGGCAACCGATCCTGGGTGCCCCGACAGCCCGATCTCGGCCCCGAACACGGTCGGCAGGCCGACCGCCTTGGCCGCCTCGGCGAAGCGCACGACCCCGTAGAGGCCGTCGTGGTCGGTGATGGCCAGCGCGTCGAGGCCGAGCCGGGCTGCCTCGGTGGCCAGTTCTTCGGGGTGCGACGCACCGTCGAGGAACGAGAAGTTCGAGTGGCAGTGCAGCTCGGCGTACGGGGTCGTGTCGGCCGAACGCGTCAGATCAGGTGGCGCCTCGAAGGGTTGGCGCTTGCGGCTCCACGCCGGGCCGTCGCCACCCGAGTTCCACGAGGGACTTCCCGGGGCGCGTCCGTCCCGACCGGCCGTGCGGGCCTGCTTGCTCGACGGTCGGTCCGACAGAGTTGCTTCGAGTTCGCTCCATGACCAGGACGGGTTGTTGAACCCCACCGAACCCAGTATCGAACACCTGTACGATTCTCGCAAGTTGGCTTCTCCGCCGAAATGTGCGGGAATATGTGCACCGGACGCGCATCCCGGCACATTTTTCGGTGGTGTCCGACCTCGATTCGGGACCAAGTGCCCTGGCGCGGACACCATCGTGCGGGCAGCCTCACCAGTAAGGCCTACCTACTGGTCGGTAGGCTTGTTGTCATATCGGTCCTCGCCGCCGCCAGTTGTCCCAACCAGAGGAGTTCCATGCCTCCGAGCAGCACCATCCGCACGCCGTCTCGAGCGACGGACGCACCAACCGGGCTCAAGCCCGTCCTCGACGTCATCCCCGCGCACTGTTACGAGCGATCGACAGTTCGCGGCCTCGGACTGTTCGCCCGCGATGCCATCATCTTCGGGCTGTCGGTCTGGGGGCTGCTCTCGACGAACAACCCGCTGCTGCTCGTTCCACTCTGGCTGCTCAGCGGGATGATGGTCGCCGGCCTGTTCGTGATCGGCCACGACGCCGCCCACGGCGCACTGTTCGACTCGCAACGTCTCAATGCCGTCGTCGCCCGCCTGAGCATGCTGCCATCGCTGCACGCCGTCGAGGTGTGGGTGTTCGGTCACAACCGCGTCCATCACGGCCACACCCTGCGCCAGGGGATGGACTTCGTGTGGCACCCACTCACGGTCGAGCAGTACGAAGCACTCGGCCGTTTCGCCAAACTCCGCCACAAGCTCGAATGGGGGCCGTTCGGGTCTGGCGCGTACTACCTCCGTGAGGTGTGGTGGAACAAGATGGTGCGATTCCCTCCGCCCACCCGTTGGGCTCGTCAGATGCGGCGCGACCAGGCACTCGTGACGATGTACGCCATCGGGACATTGGCCGCCCTCGTTGCCGTCGACGGAACCAGCGGTGTGTGGCAGTGGGTCAAGGTCGTGGTGGTTCCGTTCCTGCTCTTCTGTCAGCTGATCGGGTGGGTCGTGCACGTCCACCACATCGCACCGGAGATCCGGTGGTGGCCACGTCGCGAATGGAACCGCTTCCGTGGCCAGGTCGAAGGCACCACCATTCTGTGGGGGCCACCGGGCTGGGAGTTCTTCTTCCACTGGATCATGGTCCACCTCCCGCACCATGTCGACATGCAGATTCCGTGCTATCGACTCCCCGAGGCCGCCAGGGAGATCGCCGCCGCTTTCCCCGACGAGGTCGTCGAACGCCCCATCCGGATCCGCGACTACCTCCGCTCGACGAAGGCGTGCAAGCTCCACGACTTCGAGACCGGCACGTGGCACACCTACCCCACCGCCGGCTGACCACTCCCAACTCCAACTCCAACTCCAACTCCAACCCCAACTCCGAAATGTGCGGGGATTCGTGCACTGGGCGCACATCTCGCCGCATTTTTCGGGGTGTTCGGGGCGCGCTCAGGGGGTCAGGGCGAGGAGAATGCCGCGCAGGCCGGGGTCGGCTTGGTCGATGGCTGCCACCCACGTGAACCAGTCGATCTGCTGGCTCTCCTCCACGGGCGGGGCGGGGTCGGCATCTCCACCGTCGATGAGATAGCGCAGATCGAGATGCGTGTGGCCCCGACCGCCGGCGTGCACATCGACATGGATCAGCGCCGGAACACCCAGATCGTCGAGGGGGCCCGCAAAGCAGACGTCGAGGCCGGTCTCCTCACGACTCTCACGGAGCGCCGCATCCCACGGGGTCTCACCGGGATCGATGTGACCACCCGGCTGCAGCCAGATGCCGAGCCGCTTGTGTTCGAGCAGCACCACTCCCCGCGGGCCGACCACGATGCCGGATCCAGTGACATGGACGACATCGACGTCCTGGTCGAGCGGGGCCTCGAGCCGGTCGAATGCGGCCAGGAACGCCACGATCGAGTCGGCCTCACGCCGATCGACCGGCACCCTGGCGGCAACGTCTGATCGGATGCGCTGGTGGAGTTCGTCCTGCGGCCGCGGCATCGCACTGGTGTAGCAGTCGCACCCACGAATGACACGCGTGTGATTTCTTTCGATTTCTTCTTGAGTTCGTCAGCTTCCTGCCGATACCACCACCAGGACATGAAGATCGGCCTGACCTGGCCGACCGAACTGGCGGGACACACACATGGACAACGACACCAACATCGCACCTCGCATCCTGATCGCAGTCGACGACCCCGATCTGCGTCGGACCAGCGTGGCAGGGCTGCGGGCGGCGGGCTTCAGCGTCAGCGCTCCGACCGATGGCGATGCAGCGATCATGCTGGCCGAGTCGTTCTCACCCGATGTGTTGATCGTCTGCTCTCACCTGCGAGCACCCGATGGCCGTCCCCTCTACGAGCGTCTGCGTGAGTCCAGCGAGCAGTACCTGCTGTGCATCACCGACGAAGGCGCCCACCGGGCCCGTGCCGCCGTGCTCCACTCGGGTGCCGACGATGCCGTGTCGATGCCGGTGCTCCCCGAGGAACTCTCCGCTCGCTGTCACGCCCTGCTGCGTCGTCCCCGCCAGATGCAGAGTCGTGTCGACGGTCCACTGACATCCGTGCTCAATCTCGGCCCGCTGACGATTGATCTCGGCCGCCGCGAAGTACGCATCGTCGACGAGGAAGTGGCGACCACCCGCATCGAGTTCTCGCTGCTGGAACAGCTCTGCCGCCGACCGACCGAGGTCTGCACCCGCGAAGACCTCCTCGACGCGGTGTGGGGCCCGACGTGGGTCGGCGACAACCACGTCGTCGACGTCCATCTGTCGAACCTGCGCCGCAAGCTCGACAAGGCCGGCCCGGCGTACAAGGTCATCCACACCGTGCGTGGCGTCGGCTTCCGGCTGGCGAATGACGTGACCGACCAGTTCGAGATCTCCCACGCCTTCGGCCTCGCCGCTGTCGGCTGACGTCACCGATCAGTCGTAGCGGGCGCTGATCCACCAGCGTTGGTGTTCGGCGACGACCAGATATCCGTCGTGGTCGTCGGTGACCACCTGGAACCGGGCCAGGCGTCGATGCCGTTCCGGCTCCCACCAGCGTTCCTCGACCGGCCACGGACCCGCCCACGCGACGATCGGCCGTGACCTGCCACGACGCCACCCCGACGCGTCGTCGCCCGTCAACAGTCGCAACATCGCCGGACGCGCCGACACCATCCCCCGACCGGTCACCCGCACTGCCTTGCCGTGTTCGTCGAGCACTTCGACCGGGTGGGGATCAGCGAACACCGTTGCCGGCGATGGCGACGGGAGCGCGCCGGGCCACGGCGGTGGCCCACTCCCCGACCTCGACACCGCCCGCTGGTCGAGATCGACCATGGCTGCCGGCAGCCACTCGTAGCGGTCAGCCGGGAGACGTCCACCTCGCCACACCGGCACGGTCACCGCATCCTGCGATGTGAGGGTGGACAATCGGGCGATCGTCCGGGCGGCTCGCCGGTCGGCTTCGGTCTGGCCACCCCACAGGCCGAGTTGGCTGCCCTCGTCGGCACGTACCTCGTCGGGTGTCAGACGAAGCAGGGCGATGCCACTGGTCAGCTCCTGGTCGCTCCCTCGCGGCAGGCCGATCCAGGCATCGAGCTGCCAGCGGACCCGTTCGACCATCGCCGACGCCGTGAGCCCCGCCGACCGGTACCACGACCGCTCCGACCGCTCACCGTGCTCCGACTCCAACAGCACCACCAGGCGGGTGCAGACCCGGCCATCGGCGCCGAGCGAACCGGCCAGTTCGTCGGCCAACTGTTTGGCAACGAACACCACGGTGCTCGACTGCGCGGCGGGGTCGTCGAGCACATGGTCGAGGCGCCGCTCGGGCGCGGGGTCGGTGGTGCTCGACGGGCGGGTGTCGACGCCCGACGCCAACCGGTGCGCATGCACCCCGACGTGACCGAACCGTCCGAGCACGTCGACGGCGCTCAACGCCGCGAGGTCACCGAGGCGCCGCAGGCCGAGCCGGGCGAACAGTTCGATCAGTTCAGGATCGGATTCGCCCAGTGTTTGCAGCCAGCCAATCGGGAGTTCGGCGCAGAACACCGGTGCCCCCCCCTCCTCGACGATCACCGGACGGCCCCGCCGTACCGCCAGCCGCGCCGCGATGCTCGACGCGAATCGTCCGTCGGCGATCCCCACACCGGGGACCACCGACGTGGTGCCGGATCCCCCCATCTCGGCCAGACGATCGGCCAGCCGGTCGGCCAACGCAGCGTCACCACCGAAGTAGCGCGACGGTCCGAGCGCCCGCAGGCTGATCCACCCCGGTTCGACGACGTCGAGACGCGGCGAGATCTCGGCGACGGCACGGACCATCGGCTCGAACTCGCGAGCATCACGATCGGCGTCGTGGTCGATCAGGGTGATGTGCGGGCATCGTCGCTGAGTCCGACGGCGGCGTTGGCCGACGACGACGCCCTCGGTCGCAGCAGCGGCGGTACGCGCCACGACCCGGTTCGCGGACATGACCGCTGCCGGAACATCGCCAGGGTATCCCGCGGCCTCCACCGGCCAGTCGGGGAACCACACGGTGACCATTCGTTGGGGCACGATTCGTTGGGGGAAGTCCATGTGCTCGGTCGGTGCTCGGTCAGGCCGAGATGGCGAGCTGGCAGCTGCGCCTCGGGAGACGCCGACCAGAGGCTTCGACCACCACGTGACGTTCACGGAGGTGCCCATGGCCGTTGCCGAGCCCCGACCACTGTGGCGCGTCGGTGTGGAGCACGCCGTCGCACGCCATCGCGCCGGGGTCGCCCAACACGATCGTGACCACATCACGCTGACGCAGGCGCACGGCGAGTTTGCGGACCGCAGCAGCAGCCAGCCCGCTCGGCACTCGCACGAGCAGCACGTCGAAGCCGTCGGCGGCAGCGGCCACCACGTCGACCCAGCGTGCCGGATCGCCGCCGGTGCCGACGGCCACGATCCGCTCCAGCGGCACACCGAGTTCACTGGCGGCGTCGAGCCCGATCGTCGGCAGGTCGACCACGGCCATCCACGCCCCGGCGGTGACGGCGGCGGCGACCAGCGCAAGCGCCGTCGAGGTTGCCGCCGGGCCCTGGCAGCCGACCGTGCGGCCACGCACGAGCCCTCCCTCGGCGAACAGCCCGGCGAGTTCGTCGCCCACCGGTATCGTTCGTTCGCGGGCCAGCGCCACGGGTGCCACTCGTTCGGTCAGTGCAGCCAGGTCGACAGCCGGTTCCATCCCTTCACTCTATCGAACACACGTTCGCCACGCCACCGGTCTTTCCGGACCCGACCCCGAAAGACCGCGACCGACGTCAGCGGGACAGGGCGTGGCGGGTGAGCACGTCGTCCATGGCGAGACCGGTCGCGGCGTAGGCGTCGGCGCCCAGCGATCGGGCATGGTCGAGGTCGGCAACGGCGTGACCACCGACCACGACCAGCACCGAAGGATCCGCGACGTGAACTGCTGCGCACGCGTCGGCGAGCGATGCGAGGTTGTCGGACGACATGGCTGACAAACCGACAGCCACGAGATCAGGCGTCTGGCCGATCACATGAGCGAGCGATTCACTCGGCACGTCGACGCCGAAGTCCGACACGTCCCACCCCCGCAACCGCAGGAGATCGCCGAGCATCGCCACGGGCAGCGCGTGGTACTCGCCAGCCGGCGCGCCGAGCGCCACCACGCCACGTGATCGGCCACGTCGACTGAATCGCGGGCCGATCCGACCGACGAGACGCATGGCGATTCCCGTCGCACGGTGCTCGATCGAGATGTCGAGTTCTCCCGCGGCCCATCGCTCGCCGATCGCCACCATCGCCGGGGTCAGCACGTCGAGATAGATCTCGTCGAGCTCCGCCCCCGCAGCCATCGCCGCCTCGATCACACTCCATGAACCTGGCGCATCACCGGCGACCAGACGCGATTCGAGCCGACTCGACCATGGTGCTCGACGATTGCGAGTGCCGCCCTTGCCGGACGGGCCGACCGTTGCCGCGGCAGCCTTCGCATCCTCACGGAAGCGGTCGACCGCCGAGCGCTGCACCTGCCACACCCCGCCGGACTTCGACGCCTCCATCACCCCGAGGCGCACGTACCGGTACGCGGTCATGTAGTGCACGCCGAGCTCGTCGGCAGCTTCTTGAAGGGTGAGTACGCCGTCGGTCATCTGGACCCCAGCCACGCTGGCTGCCCGACGCTAGAGGGGCGACCCGGGTACGCGCCGAATCCTGCCCCGACAGCGCCGCATCGAATATCGAGTCAGCTGTTCTTTGCGTTCCAGCGCTCGCGGGCCGAACGGCTGCGATCGAGAAGATGGCCGGGAACCCGCTTTGCGGCTTCCGACAGTTCGCCGCTCGCTCCACCACCGTCACCACTCGGAGCTGCGGTCGCCGCTTCCTCGGGTTGCAGGTCGTCGAACGCCGGCGGCACGACGCCTGGCTTCCAGTACTGGTACAAGTCACGCACCACATCGGACAAGCCCGCGGAGTCGTGGCCCTTGGCCAGATCGACCGTGATGATGTTGGCGTACACGTGAACCCCGTCGACCTGGCCGGTGGCGAACATGCGCCGAGCCAGTTCGTCGGACGGGGTGGTGCCCCAGGCATCTTCGACGGAACCGAAGTGCTCATGGCCCATGCCGGACAAGGTGCGATTGATCTCGAAGCGCACGACTCCGCGTGAGGAACTCGGCTTCTCGGTGACGGCGACCAGCTGACCCATGACTCCCCAACGCTAGCGCCCCGGCCTGCCACGCGACCCCATCCGTCGAGCCGGACCGAGCCGTCACACGGCTGTCGGCGGCTCAAGATTTCGCCAGCGCTGCGGCGAGCACGGCAGGGAATTCGTCGGGCGTGGCCGACATCACCGTCGCCCCCAGTGCGGCCAACGCCGCGGCGTGAGCGTGATGGTGCGCCGGCGTCCCTTCGTCGCTGAGTGCGAGCAGCACGACCACCTGAGCGCCGGCCCCGATGAGGTCGTCGACGCGACGGTGCATGAGTTCGGCGTTGCCGCCCTCGAACAGATCGCTCACGAGGAACACCACGCTGTCGCGGGGCCGATCGACGAGTTGCCGGCAGTACCCCAGCGCATTCGCGATGTCGGTGCCACCGCCGAGTTGCACACCGAACAGCACCTCGACCGGATCGTGAAGGAAGGCGGTGAGGTCGGTGACCGATGTGTCGAACGCGATGAACGAGGTGCGCAGTGCAGGAATCTGGGCGAGAACCCCACCGAAGAGCGACGCGTACACCACGCTGTCGGCCATCGAACCCGACTGGTCGACGGCGATCACCACGTCGCGTGCCAGGCTGCGTTGGCGGCGCCCGTGCCCGACCAGGCGTTCGGGCACGAGCGTGCGGTGTTCGGGAATCCAGTGACGCAGGTTGGCCGAGATCGTCATCGGCCAGTCGATGTCGCCGGGGCGCGGCCGCCGCGTCCGCGCCGACCTCGCGAGCGCACCGCGCACGGCCTGGCGGGTCTGGTCGGTGAGGCGTCGCTCGAGGTCGTCGAGCACCTTGGCGATCACCTGGCGGGCAGTCGCCCTCGTCTCGTCGGGCAGGTGCCGGTTGAGTTCGACGAGCAGCGTGACGAGGTGGATGTCGGGTTCGAGGCCCTGGAGCAGCTCCGGTTCGAGGAGCAGTTGGCGCAGGTCGAGTCGCTCGATTGCATCGCGCTGGAGGATCTGGACCACCGGCGTCGGGAAGTAGCGGCGAATGTCTCCGAGCCACCGCACGACACCCGGCTTCGAGCGGCCGAGCCCGCCGGATCGCCCGGCGCGCCGCCGCGATCCGTCCGGCCCGCGCTCGGGATCGTCGCGGTCGTACAGCGCGCCGAGCGCTACATCGATACGAACGTCATCACCGTGAAGACCGCCCGTCGATTCCCCGCCCACACCAGCATCGTCACTGCCGTCTCCAGCGGACCCCTCCCTGTCCGCAACCTCGTCGGTGGCGGGCCCGAGCAGCATCCGCCAGCGACGGCGACGCTCGGCCTGCGACACCCGGAGCAGGTCGGTCGTCATCGGACGCCCACCTCGGCGGTCCCCTCGACGGCCAATCCGAGCATGTGACGCACGGTGACCATCGATGCGTCGGCTCGACGCGGGTCGACGTCGTCGCCGAAGCCCACGGACCGCTCGACGCCGAGGCCCATCAGCACTGCCATCAACTGCCGTCGCTCGGCCGCCTCGAACGCGCCGAATGTACGGCGCATCAGCACGATCACCGCGTCGAATGCGTCGCTCGGCAGCGACGACACCCAGCCGTCGAGCACTGCCAGCAGCTCGGCGTCGTGCACGAGCACGGATCCCGATCCGGCGAGGAAGCCCTCGACGAACGCGGCGCCCTTCGCAGGCGGCGTCCCGCCCGACAGCGCCTGCGAGAGACGCCGCTGCACGACATCGACCGACCACACGCCGGCGTCGTGCAACAGGCGCGTCGCTCGGCCGTGCACGAGACCGTGGCCGGCTCCGGCCGTGAGGGCGACGAGGACCGATGGGAACCCCGTCCGGCGAGCTGGATGATCGAGGACGGCGAGCGCACCCTGGAATGCACTGAGCCGTTCGGCGGTCGTTGCGGCCGCGTCGTCGTCGAGGTGGCGAGCTGCCGCCGGCAGTCCGGCGAGGATGCGTACGACGATGCCGTCGACGACGTGGCGGAGCGATTCGGCGTCGGTGCCGCGTACGTCGCCATACCGCAGGGCTGATGCCAACGGCGGCAGTGCGTCGAGCAGCTGGCCGACGTCGGGGTCGGTCGCCGCGAGGTGCGCGAGGCGTTGCACGGCTGGTTCGACGGCGAGCGGGAGTTCCGCGAAGAGCGCCTGTTCGACCACGCCGACGAGCTCGGCGATGCCCGCCGCTGCGGTCGACCGTTCAACGAGTCGGGCCGTTGCGGCAGCTTCGAGCGTGGTGCCGTAGCCCGCACGCTCGATCAGCCGGATCGACAGGTCGGGGTCCCAGTGCACTTCCCAGGTTTCGCGGAACGTGCCGGAGGAGCCTCGGCCCTCGATGGCGACACCCCATCCGATGCCGAGCGCCACGAGGCGATGCAGGAGGTGCGACTTGCGCCGCCCGGTCGGGGTGCGCAGGTCGACTTCGACGGTTCGTGCTTCGGCGCTGACGGGGAGCCGGGCCGACTTCGCCAGCTTGGCGACGTCGCGGGCAAGTGGCACCTGTGGCGCCGCGTCGGGGACCTCACCGATCGCGTCGCCGACGACCAGCTCACGGCGCACGAGGTCGAGCCCGCCCGTCACTGCGTCGGCGGCATCGAGCACCTCGGCCAGTCCGATGCGCGGTCGCCCGCGCATCGCGGCGAGCGAGGTGGCCAGGCGCGTGCCGGCGATCAACTCGTCGGGCGACGCTGCCCCGCCCCGGTCACGCACGAGTCGGGCAGCGTCGACGAAGAAGCGAACCACGCCGTCCTCGCCCGGATGGTCGAACACGTGGCGGTACCAGCCCGGGCTCTCGACGCCGGCACCGTACCCCGAGTGCGAAGTGAGGCGGCGGTGGGTCCACGGCACCCAGGCAACTCCGACCTTCGACTTGGGGAGGCCGCGCAGTGTTGTCGCATCGGTCGATGCGTTCGGCACGGTTGACCTCATGGCCTCGCCGTCGAGGTCGAGTGCGGGGACGTGCCAGGCGCCACACACCACGACGATCGTCTGATGGCCTTCGCGGCGCGCCGCCCTGATCGCCCTGCGCATGTGCGCCTCACGTTGGAGTTCGCGTGCTGCGGCCACGTACCCCTGCCTGGCCGCCCCCATTGCTTCGGCGACGGCATCGAAGGCCGGAGCGCCGTCGCCACGGTGCTCGATGACGTCCTCCCACCACCGTTCCGGGTCGAGGTCGCCCGCCGCCTCGGCGAGGTCACGGATCGGATCGGGCGGGGCGGCGTCAGCCAGCAGGGCGGGTGCGTCGGGCGGTGCATGCAGCGTGATCGCAAGGGGGAGGTCGATGGCCCGTACGGGCACCTCACGGGCGTTCGCCCAGGCGATCGCCTGCCACTCGGGGCTGAACGACGCCAGCGGAGCGAACGCGGCGCGGGCTGGTTCGGCGACGACCCACCCGAGCAGGGCGACCGGCGGCACCAGGTCGGCGTGGCCGACCCAGCGCAGCGCCGGCTCGACGTCGGCGGGTAGCTCGACCAGCACGATGTCGGGGGCCAGGTGGTCGAGCGCGCTGAGCACCGACCGCGCCGATCCGGGGCCGTGGTGCCGGATCCCGAGCAGGTGCAGGCTCACGGACGTTCGATCACACGTCGAGGTCGCGGCAGGCGTCGTAGAAGTCGCCCCACCCGTCGCGGTCACGCACCACGGCTTCGAGGTACTCGCGCCACGCCACCGTGTCGTGGACCGGATCGCTGACGACGGCACCGATGATGCCGGCCGCCACATCGGTCGGCCGCAGCTCGCCGTCGCCGAAGTGGGCGGCCAGGGCGAGCCCGTTGGTGACCACCGAGATCGCCTCGGCCGTCGACAACGTGCCCGTCGGGATCTTCAGGCTGATGCGTTCATCCTCCGTGAGCCCTGAGCGCAGTTCGCGGAACACGGTGACGACCCGACGGATCTCATCGGCCGCAGCAGGAACCTCGGGCAGTGCGAGCGCCACGCCGAGTTCGTCGACGCGACGGCGCACGATGTCGATCTCCTCCTGCACGGTCGCCGGGAGCGGGAGCACGACCGTGTTGAACCGGCGCCGCAGCGCGCTCGAGAGATCGTTGACGCCGCGGTCGCGGTCGTTCGCCGTGGCGATGACGTTGAAGCCACGGATCGCTGCGATCTCCGTGTCGAGCTCGGGGATCGGGAGCACCTTCTCCGACAGCACCGTGACGAGCGCGTCCTGCACCTCGGGTGGCATGCGCGTGAGTTCTTCGACGCGCACGATCGCACCGCGCTCCATCCCCCGGTAGATCGGGCCGGGAACCAGTGCTGCGGTGCTCGGCCCTTCCGCGAGTAGCCGGGCGTAGTTCCATCCGTACCGCAGTGTCTCCTCGGTCGTGCCCGCGGTGCCCTGCACGAGCAGCGTCGAGTCGCCGCTGATCGCCGCGGCGAGGTGCTCGCTCACCCAGGTCTTGGCCGTGCCGGGCACGCCGAGCAGGAGCAGCGCCCGGTCGGTGGCGAGCGTGGCGACGGCGATCTCGACGAGGCGCTGCTGGCCGACGTACTTGGGAGCGATGATCGTGCCGTCACCCAGCTCGCCGCCGAGGAGGTAGCGGACGACAGCCCACGGCGACAACACCCAGCCCGGCGGGCGTTCGCGGTCGTCGAGCACAGCGAGCGCCGCGAGCTCAGTCGCGTACTGATCCTCCGCATGGGGACGGAGCACGTCGTTCGACGGTCGTTGCGTTGCACTCATCCCCGACGACGTTACCCAGGGGCTGTCACACCTCGAGCCCGAACCCGCTCTCGTTGCCCCCACGGGACTCAGCGTCAGCACATACCGCGGAACTCGACGTTGTCGCTGACGCTGAACGGTACGGTCACGGCGCATGGTCGACATCTCCTGTGCGTTCGCAACGTCGATGGCAACGCCCGAACACGTGGCACTTGCCGAGGAACTCGGCTACCGACGAGCCTGGCTGTACGACTCGCCCGCGCTGTACCCCGATGTGTGGATGATGCTGGCCGAGTGCGCCCGCCGCACCTCGACGATCGAGATCGGTCCGGGCGTCGCGATTCCATCGCTGCGTCACCCGATGGTGACCGCGGCCGCGGTCGGCACGCTGGTCGAACTCGCACCGGGGCGCGTGAACGTGGCGATCGGCTCGGGCTTCACCGGGCGGCTCACCCTCGGCCAGAAGCCGCTGCCGTGGAAGTTCGTGCGTGAGTACGTGCTCGCCGTCCGAGGGCTGCTCGCCGGTGAGACCGTCGAGTGGGAGGGTGCGCCGATCCGGATGATGCACCCCGACGGCTTCGGTGCGCCGCGGCCGATCCGGGTGCCGATCATCCTCGGCACCGGCGGACCCAAGGGCGAAGCCGTCGCGCACGAGCTGGCGGACGGTGTGTTCGTCACATCGCCCACGACTGCGTTCGATCGCTGCTCGGTGCTCACCCTCGGCACGGTGCTCGACGATGGTGAGGACGCGGGCAGCGAGCGTTCGATGGCAGCGGCGGGCCACGCCGGGGGCCTTGCGTTCCACGCCATCCACCTGCGCGGGGCGGTGACGTCGTTGCCCGGCGGCGACCAGTGGTTGGCGGCATTGGAGGAGGTCCCCGAACGCGAGCGTCACCTGGCGTTGCACGAAGGCCATCTCATCGAAGCCAACGAACGCGACCGGCTCGTCGTGACGGGTGAACTGCTGGCGATGTTCAAGTACGCGCAGACCGCCGAGTCATGGCGCGACCATCTCGCCGAGCGGGAGTTGGAGGGCGCGACCGAAGTCGCCTACCAGCCGGCCGGACCCGACATTCCCGGCGAGCTCCGCCGCTTCATGGACATGGCCCGCGCCTGATGCGGCGAGGCTCAACGAAGTTCGTCGAGCATGCGGTGACGGGTGAGCGCAAGGTCGGCCAGGACCGACGCCATGCCGTACCCCGACGACGTCGACGGGACGACCCCGAGGGACGACGCGATGGCGGCGAGCGTCTCCAGCGGGGCCCTGGCGATCAGGTTCACGATCACTGCGCGGTGCGGTGCCCCGAGTTGACCTCCGACGATCAGGTCGGCGAGCACCGTGCCGATGTCCGCGGGAGCGCCGAGCAGGTCGATCAGGTCGGGTGGGATCGGGAGATCGGGTAACTCACCGAGCGCCTCGGGATCGATGGCACCCCGGGTCGACCGGGTCTCGAGTTCGGGAAGGTGCGACACGAGCCAGGTGGCCAGCGGCCCGCAGGCGACCTCCGCGCGCGCTCGGCGGACGGGATCGGAGCGATGCCGCCACAGCATGGCAGGGACGAGCTCGGGAGCAACACGCCAGCCGTTCGTGATCAGCGTGAGCATCCACTCGTCCTCGAGCACGGGCCACGACATCGTGATGTGATGCCACCGCTCGACGGCAGCGGGCGTGCATGCCGGACGATCGTCGGAGGCGGGACCGGCCAGCCGGTCGACCGGAGGGCCCGGCAGCACGCCGGCGCGGCGCACGGCGGTGCACGCCGCGACCTGCGCCAACATCCGCTCGGACGGCGCCGAACGCAGGGTGTCGGCGACTACGTCGGCGAGTGGGCCGACCGCGGGCGGCGGGTCCCTGCGGTCCGTACCGAGCATCGCCGTCGTCACCAGCTCCCGCCAGTGCTCCGCCATCGTCACGTCGCCCCCTCCCCTGATCCCGACCCCTCTCTCGCCCTCCACCCCGACCGCTTGCGTGACACTTCCGTCGGGACGACCCAACGGAACTGCAACGCAAACCGGGTGGGGGTGAGGGCGGGACCGGTCATGCGGCGCTCACGAATGAGTCGTCGGCTCTCGGGCCGATGTCGATGGAACGGTCGGGCAGGTGGATCGTGAGCGGAACGACACCGTGCGGCGTCCACTCGACCGTCAGGTCCACGAGGTCGCCGGCGGAGATCGCGAGCAGTGCGGCGATGGAGCCGCCGGCGAGGAGGGGAAGGCTGCCGGTGTCGTCGACGAGCAGCCAGCTCGAACCCGAACGGGTCACCGCCGCGCGGACCGTTGCCGGGACCCGATCGAGCCAGGGCTCAGCGACGAGCATCGAACCGATCTCGTCGCATGCGTCCGCCACGCAAACCGCAGGGGGACGCACAGGACCGAGCGCCTCGGCGTGACGATGCCCGACGAGCGCTCGGAGTGCCGGGCCGGGATAGCGATGGAGATCAGCATGCACTGACGTGCCGACCAGCAGCGACGTGTCGAGGCTCTGTCGGTATGCGGCGAACGACAGCACGAGCGCCCAGCGGCCCGAGTTCGTCCCACGCAACCAATGGCGTCGCACTTCGATGCGATCCTCACGTGTATCGCTACGGCCGGCCACGACCCACTCATCAGTGTCGGGCACCCCGCCGAGGACGTCGGCCTGGCGAACCTGCCAGCCGACCGTTGTGGCGACGGCATCGGCGAGCGGGCCCGGCAGCGATCCGATGCGGCGGGCGGCGTGCGACAGCAGGTGCAGCATGCCGAGTTCGGCGAGCACGTCGCTGTGCCAGTCGGGCGAGGCGCCGACGAGCCCCGCCAGCCGCCGGATTCGGTTGGCGAGGCTGCCGGCCTGTGCGTCGACGAGCCGGGCGGCGAGTTGATCCCAGGTGCCGTAGCGGGCGAGCGCCGGGTCGGCGAGCCCGGTGCGCATCCGGTCGTCGAGCCACCGGTCGAGTTCCGCCAGCCCGGCGTACATCCGCTCCACCCGCTCGTCGCGCCCGCGGTCCGGTGTCGGGTCGTCGGTCCCGGGCAAGGTGTCCGACACCGCGCCAGCGGTGTCTGACACCACCCCACGCTCGCCCCGCTCCCGATCGACACCTCCAACCCCCGTCGACACCTCGTCAGCAGGTGTCGAGGTCAGCGGTCGGAGTCGATTCGGTGGCAGTCGAGTTGGGGGTGGTGTCAGACACCCTTCGGGTGTCGGACACCTGGAGCGGGGCGGGCCGGTGAGATGACAGCCAGGCTTCGACGCTGGGCGGGGCGGCGGTGTCGACGATCTGGCCGTTGGCCCAGAGCATCAACAGGGCGAGCGCATGTTTGCACGGTCGGCGGCGGCTCGGACACGTACACGAGAATCCGACGCCGACGTGGTCGACCATCGTGTCGTACGGCTCGACTCCACTCCCGCGACACACACCCCACACGGCCCGGTCGTCGGCACCGGTCGAGCCCCACCGGCTGAGCGACACGAGCGGTCGGGCGGCGGTCATTGCGGCAGGCGTCGGCGCGATCGCCTCGACCTGCTCCGCCGACCAGCGAGTCACGTGAACGAGACGGAACCGACCGGCACCGCAACGGTGATCGGCGCATCGACGGCATCGGCGGCCGACTTGGCGTGGTAGCTCGACCGGGTCAGCGGGCTCGCCTCGACGTGACCGACACCGAACGCCTCACCGATCGCCTTCCACCGTGCGAACTCGGCGGGCTCGGCGTAGCGGACGATCGGAAGATGGTGGGAGGTCGGGCGGAGGTATTGGCCGATCGTCACGATGTCGACACCGAGGTCGGCAAGGTCGGCCAGACAGCCGACGATCTCGTCGTCGGTTTCACCGAGGCCGACCATGAACCCGGTCTTGATGGTGAGCCCAGTGGCCTTCGCCCTGGCGAGCACGGACAGCGACCGCGCGTAACCAGCCGACGGTCGGACCCGCGCTGCAGGCGGGCGACCGTCTCGATGTTGTGGTTCAGCACGTCGGGCCGAACACTGAAGAGAACGTCGAGCGCGGCGTCATCGCCCTTGGCATCGGAGATCAATGTCTCGACACGGGCACCGGGACGTCGCTCGCGAACCGCTTCGACGCAGGCGGCGACATGGGCCATCCCGCCGTCGGCGAGATCGTCACGGGCGACCATTGTGAGCACCGCGTGGTCGAGTGCCATCCGATCGATCGCCTCGGCGACCCGCGCAGGTTCGTCGGCCATCGGATCGAGCGGCTTGCTCGTGTCGACGAGACAGAACCCGCATGCCCGCGTGCACCGCTCACCGAGCACCATGAACGTCGCAGTGCCATCGGACCAACACTCGGACAGGTTCGGACAACCGGCGTCCTCGCAGACGGTCACGAGGCCGAGCTCGCGGATCGTCTTGCGCAACGTCGTGACGCCTGCTCCGAGTTCGACCTTCGGGCGCAGCCATTCGGGTTTGCGGGTTTCGATCGACAGCCCGGATGTGACTCCGGCATCGTTCAACCGCGCCGTCGCGCGTTCCGACACCAACTTGACCTGCTCGCCCGGCCCTTCGCCGCGCGAGAACGCCGACAGGTCGCGACCGTCGGCGGCGTGTCGCCATGCCACGTCCTGGCGTTCGAGCCTCCCGTTCGCCCAGCGATCGGCGGCGAGCCGCGCGACGACGTCGACCACGTCGCGCATCGACACATCGACGCCCTCCTCGGCGAGTGAGGTCACCGGCCGGTCGGCGATGCCGCACGGGACGATGTGCTCGCGCAGGTACGTCATGTCGGTGGTGACGTTCAGCGCGAACCCGTGCATCGTGCGTCCCCGGGCCAATCGCACACCGATCGCGCAGATCTTGCGGGGCTGGACGCCAGGCACGTCGACGTCGAGCCACACGCCGGCGAAGCCGTCCAGACGACCCGCGTTGGTCAGCCCGAGTTCGGCGAGCGCGTCGATGATCAGCCCCTCGACGTTGCACACATGGGCCGAGGCCCCCAAGCGATCGACGTTCACGATCGGGTAGCCGACGAGCTGGCCGGGGCCGTGGTAGGTGATGTCGCCGCCACGTTTCACGGAGACGAGTTCCGCCCCGACCACCGCCGGTTCGCAGCGCAGGTTGACCGACAGGTCGGACCGGGTTCCGTGGGTGAACACGTGTGGGTGTTCGAGCAACAACAGATGTTGTCCGTTGCCGTTCTCGAACAGCGCCGTCTGCACCGCGAGCACCTCGCGGTACGGAACCCGACCCAACCAGCGGACGCGCAGCGGATCCGACACGATCGTCACGTCGTCCGAGCCGTCAGAGCTCGGTGGACCAATCCTTGGTTTCGAGGATCTCCTTGACCCGCTTGAGGAAGCCGGCGGCGTAGGCACCATCGAAGGCCCGATGATCCCAACTCATCGCCAGGTTGCCGACCGGGTGGATGGCAATTGCCTCACCCCCGTCTGGGCCGATGGCGACGACTGGCTTGCGGATGATCGCGTCGGTCGAGATGATCGCCACCTGCGGCTGGTTGATGATCGGCATCGTGAGCACCGAGCCGGCGGAGCCGTTGTTGGTCAGCGTGAACGTGCCGCCCGAGATCTCGTCGGGGCTGAGCTTGCGGGTGCGGGCCCGATCGGCGAGGTCGGAGATCTCACCGGCGATGGCCGCGAGGCGTTTCGTCTCGGCGTCACGGATGACGGGGGCCAGCAGACCCTCGTATTCGAGATCGACGGCGATGCCGAGGTCGATGTAGTTGTGTACGACGAGGTCGGATCCGCTCACGCTCGCATTGAGGTGCGCGAATTCGCCCAGGCCATCGATGACGGCGCGGGCGATGAACGGCAGGTACGTGAGTCCGAAGCCGTGGGTCGACTTCCACTCGTTCTTCACCTTGTTGCGCACGACGTCGACGTTGGCGAAGTCGATCTCGACAACACTGAACGCGTGCGGGCTCGTGGCCTTGCTCATCACCATGTGGTCGCCGGTCAGAAGACGGATCTTCGACAACGCCAGCGTGGTGTCACGTCCGGTCACCGGAGCGGGAGCCGGGGTCGGGGTCGGGGCCGCAGCGGGAGCCGGGGCCGGAACCGGGGCTGCAGCGGGAGCCGGGGCCGGAGCCGCAGCGGGAGCGGTCGCCGGAGCGGGAGCCGCAACCGGAGCCGGCGCGGCAGCGTGCCGGCCTCCAGCGGCATCGAGATGATCGAGGACGTCGTCGCGCGTGATCCGACCACCCGGGCCGGTGCCGGTGATCGCATCGGGGTCGAGGCCGTTGTCGTTGACGAGGCGACGGACCACGGGCGACAGCAACCGGTTGTCCCCGGCGGCAGCCGTTGCCGGCGATGGCACCACCGGGGCGGGCGGCGCCGGCGCAGCGCCGGGAGCGGGAGGTGGCGGCGGCGGCGCCTGCTCGACCGGGGCGGGCGCGCGCTCCGGTTCAGGTTCGGGTGCGGGTGCGGGTGCAGCTTCGGGTGCCGGAGCGGCGGGGGCAGCACCATCGGCGTCGCCGACGACGGCGATCACGGTGCCCACATCGACCGTGTCGCCTTCCTGCACGCGGATCTCGGTGAGCACACCCGAGACGGGTGACGGAACTTCGGTGTCGACCTTGTCGGTCGACACCTCGAACAACGGCTCGTCGGCGGCGACCGTGTCGCCGACGTTCTTGAACCACTGTGTGATGGTGCCCTCGGTGACCGTTTCACCGAGCTGTGGGAGCGTGACATCTGCCATGGGGTGTGATCCTTCGATGGGTCGTGATCGGTGTCTGGGTCAGCCGTTGAAGTTGCGGCCGGTGAGCGACATGACGGTCTCGCCGAAGACCTCGGAGAGACTCGGGTGGGGCTGAAGGAACTCGGCGATGTCGTCGACCGTGGCTTCCCAGTTGACCGCGAGGTACCCGCCGCTGAGCTGTTCGGTGACCCAGGGACCCACCATGTGGACGCCGAGCACCTGGCCGGCCGAGCCATCGGCATTGCGCTTGGCGATGACCTTCACGAGGCCCTCGGTCTCCCCCACGATCTGGGCCCGGCTGTTGAACTTGAACGGATGCTTGGCGACCACCACGTCGTAACCGGCCGCCTTGGCCTGCTCCTCGTCGGGGCCCGCCCACGCCACTTCGGGGTGGCAGTAGATCGCCCACGGCACCCGGTCGTACATCACCGGCATCGGCGACTCGCCGAGCAGGTGTTTGATCACGAGGATCGCTTCGGCATACGCCACATGGGCGAGCTGCGGCGTGGCGATCAAGTCACCGACCGCGTACACACCCGGCTCGGCGGTCTGGCAGTACTCGTCGACCACGACGAAGCCCCGTTCGTCGACGACCACGCCGGTTCCCCGCAGACCCAGATGATCGACGAACGGGCGGCGGCCGACCGACACCACAACGGCATCGACCTCGACCGACTCGTCGTCGCCGAAGGCCACCGTGGTGCCCCCCGCTGCATTCGGTGTGTGGCCCTTGACCATCACGCCGGTACGAATCGTGATCCTCTTCTTCTTGAACGACTTCTCGACGACCTTGGCGAGGTCGGCGTCGAGGCCGGGAAGGATCTTCGGGAGTCCCTCGAGGATCGTGACCTCGCTGCCGAGATCGGCGAAGGTCGATGCGAACTCGCAACCGATGGCACCGCCACCGATCACCACGACCCGGGCGGGGAGCACGTCGAGATCGAGCACCTCGTCGCTCGTCATGATCGGGCCACCGCGTTCGAAGCCGGGGATGAGTCGCGGCACTGATCCCGAGGCGAGGAGCACGACGTCGCCGGTGATCGTGGCCGACGAGCCGCCGGCCATCGAGACGCTCACAGTGCGGCCGGCACCGAGTGATCCGACGCCGTTGAACACCTCGACCTTGCGGCCCTTGCACATCGCCGCGATGCCCTTGACGAGGCCATCGACGATGCCCTGTTTGCGTTGCTGGGTGCGGGCGAAGTTCACGCTCGGTGTGCCGGCACCCTCGATACCGAAGTCGGCGGCATGGTCGACGTGGCGCTTCACAGCAGCGGTTTCGAGGAATGCCTTGGCAGGGATGCAGCCCCGGTTGAGGCAGGTTCCGCCCAGTGCATCCATCTCGACGAGGGCGACGTTCAAGCCCGCCGATGCGCCGTACAGCGCCGCCGAGTAGCCGCCGGGGCCGCCACCAATCACCACCAGGTCAAAATGGTCACTCACTCCGCTCACCGTAGCGCCGGATTGCCGGGTCGTCATCGAGATGCGCTGCGATCGGGTTCACGACGCCGACAACACCCAGGTTCGACGTTCCTCGCCACGCACGAGTATCAACACACGGTTCGAGCCATCGGCACCGCTGACGTCGAACTCGATACGACACCGCTGTTCGATCTCGCTGATGTCGACGCATCGTCCATCCGCCGGCGCGGTGATTGGCGAGAGCTCGAGATCACCCGTGATCAACTCGAAGCTGTCGACTCCGTCGGAATCGTCGACACCGCCGATCTCCACGTCGACGGCAAAGATCGGATCCTCCTGCGACGTTGCGAGCACGGTGACCTCGACGTCGCCGACCGTCACCGCATCACCGAGGTCGGCCGGCTCGACCGCAGTGCTCTGATTGGCGAGTTGCACGAAGAAGACACCCCCGGCGAGCAGGATCGCCAGGCCGACGCCGACCGAGAGCAGCAGCAGGGTGCGCGTCTTCATCGACGATGGAGCCTACGAGAACGTTCCGGAAACGTCCGGAGCACGCCGCTGCATTCGCCGATCGGGCTCGCTACCTTCACGTGCGTGATCATTCGCCACCGAACACCGCTCGTCGCGGCAGTCATGGCCTTCGGGTTACTGGCTGCGGCGTGTGGATCCGACGTCGACAACGCCTCGACGGCGCCGCCCACGGCGTCGCAGCCCGACTCGACGACCTCCGGGAAGAGCCCCGTCACTTCGCCGACCTCACCCGACGGCGATGCGGCGACGGCTACTGCGGTGGCGGTGCCCGAGGCCCTGCAGTTCACCGCTCCCCTCGTGGGCGGCGGCGAATTCACCGGCGCCGACTACGCCGGCAAGCCGACGGTGTTCTGGTTCTGGGCCCCCACTTGAAGCACCTGCAACCGTGAAGCCCCCTCGGTCGAGGAGGCTGCCCAGCAGTTCGGGGATTCCGCCAACTTCGTCGGCGTGGCATGGACCGGCGACGACGACTCGTTCCAGGAGTTCATCGACAGGCACGGCCTGACCTTCCCGCAGATCAGCGACGACCCGGGCGACGTGTTCGATCGCTTCGGCGTGCCGTACCAGCCCGCACTGGTCGTCGTGAAGACCGACGGTTCGACCGAATCGGTCGCGGGCGCCGTCGACCCCGAACTGCTCGCCCAGATCATCAGCGAAGCCGGCTGACGAACCCACTCAGGCCGATCATGCTGTGAGCGATGCACGCACCGGCTGCGGACATCGCTCACAGCCGGGCAGCGTGAGGCAGCGGTGACGACGTGCTTCTACGCTCGAGGTCATGCGCGTCGCAATCACCGGATCAACAGGCCTCATCGGCTCCGCCCTGAAGCCCCACCTCGAGTCGCTCGGCCACGAGGTGATTCGAGTGGTTCGCGGCGACCCGACCGGGACCGACATCGTCTGGTCGCCGGCCGAGTGCAGGATCGACACGCACGCGCTCGACGGCGTGGACGCCGTGGTGCATCTCGCGGGCGCCGGCATCGGCGACAAGCGCTGGACCGACGAGTACAAGCGCGAACTCTCCGAGAGTCGCATGAAGGGCACCACGCTGATCTCCGAGGCGATCGCCGCAGCCGACAACGGTCCCACCGTGTTGCTGTCGGGATCGGCGATCGGCATCTACGGCGCACGAGGCAACGACGAACTCGACGAGACATCGACTCCGGGCACCGGGTTCCTCGCCGACCTCTGCGTGCAGTGGGAGCAGGCCACCGCGTTGGCAGCCGCGGCGGGTGCCCGGGTCGTGCACCTGCGCACCGGCATCGTGCTCTCGGCCAAGGGTGGCGCGCTCAAGAAGCAGCTTCCGCTGTTCAAGTTCGGCCTCGGCGGAAAGATGGGCAGCGGCGACCAGTGGCAGAGTTGGATCTCGATCGACGACGAGGTCGCCGCCATCGCCCACCTGCTCACGGCCAGCACGTCGGGCCCCGTGAATCTGACGGCGCCGAATCCGGTCACCAACCTCGAGTTCACGAAATCGCTCGGCGAGGTGCTGCACCGCCCGACGTTCGTGCCGATTCCCAAGTTCGGGCCGAAGCTGCTGCTCGGCGGTGAACTCGCCGACAACCTGCTGTTCTCCGGCCAGAAGGTCCTCCCCCGCGTCCTCGAAGCCGACGACGACTTCACGTTCCGGCACCCCGACCTCGCCACGGCGCTGCGAGCGCTGCTCGGCCCGTGACGCATCCCGTCGCCATCGTCGGTGCGGGCCTGGCCGGATTGTCATGCGCCGTGGCGTTGCACGAGGCAGGCGTGGCGGTGCAGGTGTTCGAGGCGGGTGACGGCGTCGGCGGTCGGGTCCGTAGCGATCACGTCGACGGGTTCACGCTCGACCGCGGCTTCCAGGTGGCGCTCACTGCCTACCCCGAGATGCATCGCCAACTCGACATGGCAGCACTCGACCTCAGGGCGTTCGATCCCGGAGCGTTGGTGTGGCGTAGCGGTCGTGGTGCCGTCGTCGGCGATCCGTTCCGACGGCCGTCGACCGCGTTGTCGACAGCGACAGCCCCGATCGGCTCGGTCCTCGACAAGGCCCGTATCGGTCTCCTGCGGCATCGGCTCCGCAGCGTCCATCCGGTTCGGCTGCTCCAGGGGCCCGACGGATCCACCCGTGACGCGCTCACCGATGCCGGGTTCTCCGACACGATCATCGAACGGTTCTTCCGCCCACTGGTGGGCGGCATCCAGCTCGACCCTGAACTGGCCGACAGCCGACGCATGTTCGACATCATCTTCCGGATGCTCGCCGACGGCGATTCCGCGGTGCCGGCGGCCGGGATGCAGGCGATCCCCGACCAGCTCGCCGCGAAACTGCCGGCGGGCACCATCCACCTCGGCGCACGAGTGACATCGACGTCGGCGACCTCGGTCATCCTCGACGAGGGCGACGAGATCCGGGCCGCCGCTGTGGTCGTCGCCACCGAGGGCCCGACCGCTGCCCGGCTGCTCGGCCTGCGCGAGGTCGAGTCCAAGTCTGTCGGGGCGGTCTACTTCGCTGCTCGCGACGCGCCGATCGACTCGAAACTCGTGGTGCTCGACGGCACCGGACGCGGGCCCGTGCTGAACGTGGCGGTGATGAGCAACGTGGCGCCCACCTACGCGCCTGATGGCCGCCATCTCGTCGTCGCGGCGCTTCCCGGCCACGTCGGCAACGACATCGAACACGATGCCCGAGCACAACTCCGCGGCTGGTGGGGTCCCGCCGTCGACAGCTGGGAGCATGTGCGTAGCTATCGGATCGAGCACGGCCAGCCGCGCCAGCGAGCGCCGTTCCATCCGAAGCGGCCCGTGCGACTCGACGACGGCCGATTCGTGTGCGGCGATCACCGTGACACGGCATCGATCCAAGGGGCGATGTTCTCGGGACGTCGCTGCGGTCTGGCAGTTGCGTCCGCAATCGGTCACACTGGTGACCATGGCTGACGACAACGACGAACCCACGACGGCCCCGAGCGACGAGCGGGTCGAGCGGGGAATCCGGTTCGTCGCCGCCGATCCGCAGGCGATCTTCGACCTGCTCGCAGACCCGACGCAGCATGCATTGATCGACGGGTCCGGCACGGTCAAGGCAGCCACGGGCGACAACCCCGAGCGTCTCTCGCTCGGTGCGAAGTTCTCCATGTCGATGAAGAAGGGCGTGGGGTACAAGATCACCAACGAGGTCGTCGAGTTCGATGAGCCCACCGTGATTGCGTGGCGACACATGGGACGCCACGTCTGGCGCTACCGGCTACGTCCCGTCGACGGCGGCACCGAGGTGACCGAGGAGTTCGACTGGGGTGTGGCACGGGTCCCATCGGCACTGAAACTGACCGGCATCACCAAGAAGAACGCACAGGCGATCGAGGCCACGCTCGACCGCCTCGCCGCTCACTTCGACGCCGAGTGATCGCCAGGACCTTTGTCCCTCACAACAATTGTGGGGTGTGGGTAGCCTGAGGTCATGGGAACGACATGGCTGACCCCCGCCGAGATGGCGGCGTGGCGCACCTACATCGAGACCTACGGTGACCTCGTCGCCGCGATCGAACGTGACCTCGCAGAACAACGGCTGACATTGGGCGACTACCAGGTCCTCGTGTACCTGTCGGAGGCCGATGACCGGTCGATGCGCATGTGCGATCTGGCCGATCGACTGCAGTTGTCACCGAGTGGCCTGACCCGACGCCTCGACGGCCTCGTGTCGACGGGCTACGTGGTGCGCGAGGCGTCGACGCACGACCGGCGGGTGATGATGGCGCAACTCACCGACGCCGGGTTCGACGCACTCCGCCGAGCTGCCCCCGGCCACGTCGACAGTGTGCGCCGCCACATCTTCGACCACCTCGACGACAGCCAGGTCGAGGCGATGGCATCGATCTTCACCGCCATCGGCAAGGGGCTGTCGGAGTGACCACGCTCCCTCTGGGTTTCCGCAGCCACGTCGCCAACATCGGCGTCAAGGACGACACCGACGACTTCGTCGTCATCGCCGCCGGAGCTGCCGTCCCCGTGGCTGCGGTGTTCACGAGGAGTCGGTTCGCCGGGCCGAGCGTCATCCTGAGCCGCTCCAACGTGGCCGACGGAACTGCACGGGCGGTGGTGGTGATCTCGAAGAACGCGAACGTGGCCACCGGCCAGCAGGGCCACGACGACGCGATCGAGGTCGCCCGATCGGTCGCGGCCCGCCTCGGATGCGAACCGACCGATGTCGTCGTCACCTCGACTGGGGTCATCGGTCGCCGCTACCCGATCGACCGGATCCGCGCCGGGATCGGGGGGCTGCCGAGCGAGCTGACGTCGGATGATGCCGATCGCCCGGCCCGCGGGATGATGACCACCGACACCGTGCCCAAGCTCTCCGAGGCAATCGTCGCAGGGAGCACCGCTCGCGTCGTCGGGATGGCGAAGGGCGTCGGGATGATCGAGCCGGACATGGCCACGCACATCTCGCTGCTGTTCACCGACGCCGAGCTGACGTCGGCCGACCTCGACGCGGCGTTCCGGCGCGTGGTCGACCGGACGTTCAACTGCGTGAGCGTCGACACCGATACGTCCACGAGTGACTCGTCGGTGATCATGGCGTCGGGCGCTGCCGGACCCGTCGAGTTCCACGCGTTCGAGGCGGCCCTGTACGAGGTGGCGCTCGATCTGACCAAGCAGATCGCCCGCGACGGCGAGGGCGCCCATTCGCTGATCGAGGTGCACGTCGATTCGGCCCGCGATGGCGCCCAGGCCAAGCGAGTGGCCAAGGCGATCGTCAACTCACCGCTGGTGAAGACCGCGGTGCACGGCGGCGATCCGAACTGGGGCCGGGTCGCGATGGCGATCGGCAAGTGCAGTGACGACACCGACATCGACCAGGACGTCGTCGTGATCCGTTTCGGTGACACCGAGGTGTACCCGCGCCTGCTCGACGACGGCGCGCTGGCCGCCCTGTCGAGCTACATCCGCAGCTCCGACGTGCGTATCCATGTCTCACTCGGCACCGGCGAGGCCACCGCAACCGTGTGGGGCTGCGACCTCAGCGACGACTACGTCCGATTCAACGCCGACTACACGACCTGAACGCCGCACACGGACCGCCAGGCTGCCCACTCGGGTTCGAGTGGCGGTGGGTGGTTGAGTGGCGAGGCGAATCCCAGCAGAACTGTCGAACGCAGCAATCGGCCGCCCAACGTCACTTCGGGGGCATGCGGATACCGCCGTCGACTCGGATGGTCTCGGCGTTCATGTAGCTGTTGGTGATGCACTCGATCACCATCGAGGCGAGCTGCTCCGGATCGCCGAGGCGCTTGGGGAAGAGCACACCCTTCTGCAGGTTCTCCTTGAACGCCTCGCTGCCTTCGCCCTCGCCATAGATCGGGGTGTCGATCAGGCCGGGTGCGACGGTGTTGACGCGGATGCCGACAGCCGACAGGTCGCGGGCAACCGGGAGGGTCATGCCGACGACGCCACCCTTCGACGCGGAGTAGCTGGCCTGGCCGATCTGGCCGTCGAACGCAGCCACCGAGGCGATGTTGACGATGGCACCACGCTCGCCGTACTCGAGCGGCTCGGTCGTGCTCATGGCAGTGGCGGCGACTCGGATGCAGTCGAACGTGCCGATCAGGTTGATGGCGACGACCTTCTTGAACGCATCGAGGTTGGCGGCCGACTCGAGTGTGCCGTCCTTGCCGACCGTGCGCTGCGCCCAGCCGATGCCGGCCGAGTTGACGAGCACGCGAACCGGGCCCATCGACTTCGCCATCTCGACGGCGTTGACGATGTCATCGGTGTTGGTGACGTCGACCTTGCAGAAGGCTCCACCGATCTCGTTGGCGAGTTCGTTGCCCTTGTCCTCCTGCAGGTCGGCGATGACCACCTTGGCCCCGAGGGCGGCCAGCATGCGTGCTGACGCAGCTCCGATTCCCGAGGCTCCACCTGTGACGATTGCGCTTGCACCAGAAATGTCCATGGCGCGCAAACCTATTCGCCCGATGGCCCGATCGAGCAATCCGGCAGGTCGGTTCGTCGCGTCAGCCGACGGCGGCCGGCCCGATGGCATTTCGGGTGTCGACGAGGCGCTTGGGCACGTTGCCCTCGAACGATGCTGCCGCACCGCCGGTGAACCATCCTGCGACGTCGACGATCAGGTGGGCGTTGGCGCTCGTGTACACGCAGACCGATCCGTCGGCGCCGATCGGCGCGATCACGCCGTTGGCGACCGTGGAGCCCGGGCCGAAGTTGACGTTGGAGGCCTCCGGACGGGTGGTTCCACACGGCCAGACCGTGGCGTAGCCGCCGGCCTGCGTCTGCGTCATCGTGATGTTCAGCGCAACGGCTGACGCGTCGGCAGGCACCTGCTGAGCTGCACCGTTCACCGTCAAGGTGACGCCACGAACGGGAACGGAACGAGGCGTGGACGGTGTGACCACGCCCGTCGGACCGCCGATGGCGTTGCGCGTGTCGACGAGTCGCTGCGGCACGGCACCGACGTACGGGGCGAGCCCACCGACGGGCACGAACCATCCGAGCACGTCGACGAGAACGTCCGACTCCTGATCCGAGAAGATGCAGATCGATCCCTCACCGACCGACGCGACGACACCGTTCGCCACGACCGACCCGGCCGTGAAGTTGACGTTCGACGCTTCGGGTCGGGGGGAACCGCACGGCCACACGGTGAAGTATCCGGCCCGCGACGGTGTGACGGCGGTGATGTTGATCGCAACGGCCGTCGCGTTCGCCGGGATCGTGTCGGGCGCTCCGTTGGCACGCTGCATGGACGCTCCGACCATCGGAAGGGTGATCGTGCCGCCGGAACGTAGGCGGGCCTTCGGTGCTCCGATGGCGTTGCGCGTGTCGAGCAGTCGTCTCGGCGTCGCCCCGACGACCGAACCCGAACCGTCGAACCAACCGGCGATGTCGACCAGGAGATGGCTCGACACGTTGGTGAAGATGCACACCTTGCCGTTGGCGCCCACCGGGGCGATCACGCCATTGGCGACCACGGCACCCGCCGCGAAGTTCAGGTTCGAAGCCTCCGGTCGGGGGGCGTCGCACGGCCAGACGGTCATGTATCCACCGGCAGAGGGGGTCACTGCAGTGACGTTCAGCGCAACCGCCGCGACACCGGACGGGATGACGTCGACGGAGCCATCGGGCGCCGTCACGCTCTCGCCGACAACCTGCAGTTCGATGCGCTGATTGACGCCCATCGGGCGGCCGGCACTCGACTCTGTTCGTAGCGTGAAGCCGGGCGACGGCAGTCCGTTGTCGCCGCGGAACGTCCACGCCGGGACCCGCTTGGTCCCGGCGGTACCGGTGAGAATGACATCGTTGTACCAGATGCCGTCGTAGACCTGGTTCTGCGGGTCGGCCGCCTCGACCATGGTCGCGGAGGTCAGCGTGCCGAGGCCGTACTTCGCGGCGATGGTGGCGGCATCGAGCACACGGGTCCAACGATGGAGCTTGTTGCTCGGCGTGGCGTCGGCCGGGTCCTCGACGACCGGGAAGCTGCCGCCGGCGGTGCGGGGGCCGTTGGACGAGGAGAACTCGGTGGAGACCGGAGTCCCGCTCTGCGATGTCCGCCGCACCTCACCGGGCGTCGCGGCGACGGCGGCGTTCGTGAACGGGTCCTCCAACACGGTCACGTCGGGCGATGCCCCGTTGGCTCGTTTCGCGGCGCCGCCGTAGACCTGACACGACGTCGAGTCGCATGTGGATGCGTAGCGAGTCGAACCACCGGCGGTCTCGACGAAGTAGTTCCGGGCTTGCGAGAGACCGTAGGAGCGGGCGGCAACGGATTGGGCCTTCAGCGCTTCCATCCCGTTCGGGGCGGCACCCCAACTGGCGGGGACTTCGCGCGGGACGACCCCGCGCACGTACTGCTCCACGAGCACGCTGTTGACCGCCCGGTTGCCGGCGTAGGTGTCCCAGAACTCGATCGTGCCGCGATAGTGGACGACCGAACCGTCGGGACGACACACTCCCAGCACGTTCGCCGCCGGGGTGTTGACGTCGTCGCCGCCCACCGTCGTGAATTCGACCACCGGCGTCGGATTGGGGAGAACAATCGGTGCAAACGCTGCCGTGTCGGTGTTGCAGTCCGTCGCTGCGGCAGATCCCCAGAGTTGGAAGTTGTTCACCGAAACCCTGAGGGCATAGACCGAACCCCAGACGCCGGGCACGCCGGTGATGCTCATGGCGCCACTCGTCGAAATCACCTTGAGATCCGCGACGTTGTCGAGTGCGAGGAGGCGGACGTCGATGCGTTGCGTGGACGGGACGGGATCACCCGGGATCGTGCCGCCGTAGTAGGCGCCGAGGATCTGGTCGTACATCTGCCCCGAAATGGCCCTCCCAAAGGCACCGTACTGGCTCAACCCACGGCCATGACCGTTGCCGGTGCCGTCGACGATCACCGACACGATCGGGGTCTGGGCGGAAGCACGTGGCGCCGTGAGGGGCGCGACGATGACGGCAGCGGCGCCGAGCACCGCGGTCAGGGCGAGAGCAGCTCGACGCATGTAACGCAACCGTAACGTTCGGCGCGTTCGATGGGCGGTCACCACGAACGTTTCTTCGTCACCCCGACCGCCGACCTTGACGAATCCTTGCCCCGAACACGATGTGTCAGACGCATCGTGTTCGGATCAGCTCCGAGCGGGCACAGCGGCCACGGCGAGGCGGTCGACGAGATCGTTCATCGGGTCGCCGCTGTGGCCCTTCACCCAACGGAACGACACATCGCCGGCCTGCACCAGCTCGATGAGGGGCTTCCACAGGTCGGCGTTGGCGACGGGCTCCTTCTTGGAGTTCCGCCACCCGTTGCGTTCCCACTTCACCCACCACCGGTCGTTGAAGCACTTCACGACATAGGTCGAATCGGACACGATCTGGATCGGTATCGGCCCGCCATGGTCGTTGGCGACCGACGCGTAGGTCTGCAGCGCATCCAGTACGGCATGGATCTCCATGCGCTGGTTGGTGGTCTGCGCCTCGCCGCCGGCGCCATGTGGCTGGCCGCTCGGCGCCACCGCCCATGCCCATCCACCCGGACCCGGATTCCCACTGCAGGCCCCATCGGTGTAGATCACGAGCGTTTCCATCGGCCGAGACCCTACCCAACCCCGAAATGTGCGCCCAGATGTGCGCCGAGTGCACATCTGGGCGCACATTTCGGGGGCCGAGAGGAGCCCGGGGCTGGGTGGGGAAGGCGGTGCGTACCGATGGGTAACACTGCGAGACTGGCACTCATGATTTTCGACGGCCACGTCCACCAGCTGCCCGACATCGATCCGACGGAAACCCGCGAATGGCTGGACAGTCTCGACGCTGTCGTCGACACGCACGGCAAGACCCGTGCCCGATATCTCCTCAGTCGTCTGATGGAGCGCGCCACCGAGAGCCAGGTGTCGTTCCCGGCAACGGTGTCGACGCCGTACGTCAACACCATCCCTCGCGAGCAGGAGCCGTGGTTCCCGGGCGACGAACACATCGAGCGCCGCATCCGGGCGTTCATCCGCTGGAACGCAGCGATGATGGTGGTCCGGGCGAACAAGGTCGCCGACGGCATCGGGGGGCACCTGTCGACCTTCGCCAGCTCGGCGTCGCTGTACGAGATCGGCTTCAACCACTTCTTCCGGGGCAAGGACGACGGCACCCCCGGCGATCACGTGTACTTCCAGGGTCATGCGGCTCCCGGCGTGTACGCCCGTGCCTTTCTCGAGGGGCGCCTGACCGAGGACGATCTCGACCACTTCCGCCGTGAGATCGGCCGAGGCGGACGCGGTCTGTCGTCGTATCCGCATCCGCGTCTGATGCCCGACTTCTGGGAATTCCCCACCGTGTCGATGGGTCTCGGGCCGATCACTGCGCTCTACCACGCCAGATTCAACCGCTACCTGCAGAATCGTCACATCGACGACACCAGCGGTAGCCGCGTATGGGCGTTCCTCGGCGACGGCGAGTGCGACGAACCCGAAACGCTCGGTGCGATCTCGCTCGCTTCACGCGAGCAGCTCGACAACCTCGTCTTCGTCGTGAACTGCAACCTCCAGCGCCTCGACGGGCCCGTACGCGGCAACGGCAAGGTCATCCAGGAGCTCGAGGCGACGTTCCGCGGGGCGGGCTGGAACGTGATCAAGGTCGTCTGGGGTTCGAAGTGGGACGACCTGCTCGCCCAGGACAAGGACGGCGTGCTGCTCAACCAGATGAACACCACCGTCGACGGTGAGTTCCAGCGCTACGCCATCGAGGACGGCGCCTACATCCGCGACAACTTCTTCGGCCCCGACGAGCGGCTGCGCAAGATGGTCGCTCACCTCAGCGACGACGAGTTGCGGTCGCTGCCACGCGGCGGCCACGACTACCGCAAGCTCTACGCGGCGTACAAGGCGGCCACCGAGAATCTCGGCTCGGGTCGTCCGACCGTCATCTTGTGCAAGACGATCAAGGGCTGGACGCTCGGGCCGGGCTTCGAGGGCCGCAACTCGACGCACCAGATCAAGAAGATGACCAAGGATCAGATCATCGCGATGCGCGACCGGCTGCATCTCGAAGACGTCGTGTCCGACGAGGGTCTCGATGCGGAACACCCTCCGTACATCACCTTGGCGAAGGACTCGATCGAATACCAGTACATGATGGAGCGGCGCAAGGCGCTCGACGGTTCCATTCCCAAGCGCACCACCGTTGCCCGACGTCCGCTCGACCTCCCGGGTGACGGCGCCTTCGCCGAGCTGCGCGGCGGTTCGAACGGTCAGGAGGTGTCGACCACGATGGGCTTCACCCGCCTGCTGCGTGGGTTGTGCCGCGACGAGCACATCGGGCCTCGCGTCGTGCCGATCATTCCCGACGAGGCCCGAACGTTCGGCATGGATGCGCTGTTCCGCGAACTCAACATCTATGCGTCGCAGGGCCAGAAGTACGAGCCGGTCGACCACGACCTGCTGCTGTCGTACTCGGAGTCGACGAAGGGTCAGATCCTCGAGGAGGGCATCACCGAGGCCGGTTCGATGGCGAGCTTCATCGCCGCCGGCACGGCCTACGCCACCCGGGGTGTGCCAATGGTGCCGTTCTACACGTTCTATTCGATGTTCGGTTTCCAGCGCGTGGGCGACCTCATCTGGCAGGCCGCCGACATGCGCACGCGTGGGTTCCTGATGGCCGCCACGGCCGGGCGCACCACGCTGCTCGGCGAGGGCCTCCAACACCAGGACGGCCACAGCCTCGTGCTCGCGTCGACCGTGCCGGCCGTGCAGGCGTACGACCCGGCGTTCGCGTACGAGGTCGGCGCGATCGTGCAGGCCGGCATGAACCGGATGTTCGGGGGTGGCCCGCCCGAGGAGACCGACGTCTTCTACTACGTCACCCTCTACAACGAGAACTACGAGATGCCGCCGATGCCCGACACACCGGGGCTGGCCTTGGCGATCGTCGAGGGGCTCTACAGGTTCGCCGACGCGCCCGAGGGCACGGCGATCCCGGCGACGATCCTCTTCTCCGGTTCGGCGCACACCGCCGCTCGAGAGGCAGCGGCCGAACTCGCCGAGCACTACGGCGTCGGCGCCGAATTGTGGTCGGCCACCTCGTACAAGGCGCTGCGCGAGGAGGCCCTGTCCGCCGAGCGTTGGAATCGGCTGCATCCGTCGCAGGAGCCGCGTGAGCCTCGCGTGGCCCAGATCCTCGGAGCCTCGAAGGGTCCGATCATCGCCGTGTCCGACTTCATGAAGATCGTGCCCGAGCAGGTGCAGCGATTCATCCACGACCGCACGTTCGTGCCGCTCGGCACCGATGGCATGGGTCGATCCGACACCCGCGAAGCGCTGCGCCGCCACTTCGAGGTCGACACCGGTCACGTCGTGCTGGCGGTGCTCGACGGCCTCCTCGCCGACGGCAAGGTGAACGAGGATGTCGTCGAGGACGCCATCGCCCGCTACGACATCGATCCCGAGGCCATCGACCCCTACCTCGCGTGACGTAACGAATGGTGTCAGACACCAATCGTTACATCGATCGCATGACACGATGGGTGCCGCGTGAACGCCTACTACGAGACCCGACTCGCTCCTGATCCGAACCGTGCCGAGGTGTGGCGGCACGTCGCTGCCTACCTCGCGCCGTGGGTCGATCCGAGTGGCGCGTTGCTCGATCTTGCCGCCGGCTACGCCGACGTCACACGATCATCCATTGCTGCACGCAAGGTCGCCATCGACTCCAACCCGACGCTGCCCGAGCTGGTGGGTGGCGACATCGAGGCGATCGTCGGCGATGCGACCGACCTCTCGGCGTTCGCCGATGGCGAGTTCGCCACCGTCATCGCCAGCAACTTCGTCGAGCATCTCGACCACGATGCCGTCGACGCGCTGCTCGACGGTATCCACCGCGTGTTGGCGTCCGGCGGACACCTCATCCTGATCCAGCCCAACTTCCGCCTCGCTCCCCGCCGCTACTTCGACGACTACACGCACCGCACGATCTGGACCGACGCATCGCTCGGCGATCTGCTCGTTGCGCACGGCTACCGGCTCGCCCGGGTCGAGGCACGCTTCCTCCCACTCACGATGAAGTCCCGGCTGTCGTTCGGTCACCGTCTCGTGCCGCTGTATCTCCGGCTGCCCTACCGTCCGCTGGCGGGCCAGATGCTGGTCGTTGCCGAACGTCCGTGAACACCCTCGTCGAGGCCGATGCGCCTCCGACAACGTCCCGCGCCGCGCGTTGGGGGGCAGCTCGCCGCCGGCCACTCCTGTGGATCTCACTCGGGGTGCTCGTTGCCGCGTTCGGGCTGCGGGTCTGGATCATCAGGGGCCCGCTCGGCTCGGTGAACGCCGACGAGGCAGTGACGGGCCTCATGGCCCGGGCGCTGCTCGACGGCAACTTCTCGACCTTCTACTGGCAACAGCAGTACGGCGGCACCGTGGAGATCATCCCGTTCGCCGTGCTCGTCGCAGCAATCGGCGACCGAGCCGCGATCGTCGTGCTGCCGCTCCTCGAGTCGCTGATCATCGGATGGCTGCTGTTCGTCGTCGCCCGCCGACGGCTCGGTGGGCAGTTGGCCCTCGCCACCGTCGCGCTGGCGGCCGTGTTCCCAGCGGCCTCGGTGTGGTTCACCACACGCGCGATGCTCTTCTACCAACCGGTGATCATCGCCGGCCTCGGCGCACTCGTGCTGGCCGAGCAACTCGCTGAGGACGACGTCGACACGCGCGGTCGGGTCTGGCGCTGGATCGGGCTCGGGTTCCTCCTCGGTGTCGGTTGGTGGGCGTCGACCCAGGTGTTGTTCTTCGCCATCCCGGTCGTGGTGTGGCTGGTGGTTCGGCGTGCCGTGCACTCCTGGAGTGGCCCGATGTCGGCACTCGGGGGCTTCGTCGTCGGGGCGAGCCCGTGGCTCCTGCACAACATCCGAACCGAGGGTGGTTCGTTGCGAGACCTCCCCGGCGGCCAGGGAAGCTACGTCGACCACCTGCAGGTACAGGTCGAGGCGGGATGGCCGATGTCGGTCGGGCTCCGACGGCCGTTCGACGAGCGTTGGGTGCTGGAGGGGTGGGGCTGGCCGCTCGCCATCGCGGCGATCGTCGTCGCGGGTGCAGTCGTCGTCGCGTTCGCACGACATCGACGCATCCGGTCACCGCTCGCGCTCGTGCTGGTCTGCTTCCCGCTCGTGCATGCACTCGCCCCGAGCAGCTACTACGTGGGGACCGGCCGGTACTACCTGTTCATCATGCCCGCCATTTCGTACGCGATCGTCGCTGCCCTCAGCACCATCGGACACGCTCACCGGTGGGTCGGTGTCGTCCTGGTCGGCGCCACCGTCATGACGGGCTGGACCCTCCACGACCTCCGGGAAGTCCGGCCCGGGCCGTTGTCGACCGAGGCGGTCGCCGACGCGCTGCTCGAGCGCGACATCGAGCACGTCTACAGCGACTACTGGGCGGGCTACATGTTGTCGTGGGAGAACGACGAGATCATCGTGTCGCCATACATCTTCGATCGTCGGCCCGACTGGTCGGCGGAGGTTCGAGCCGCCGCTGACGCGGCGTACGTCTTCGACCTGTCGTCGGCGACGGAGCAGGCCCGCTCCACCGACCTCATCGCCCGACTGACCGAGCATGTGGGCATCACCGAGGAGTTCGATGTCGGCCCGTTCCACGTGGTCGTTCCGGCCCGCAACGTTCCGCCGGAGCTGCTCCCTGCCGCATCGGTGCCCGGGTAGCGTGGCGTGCATGCCAGCGGGGACACTCTTCATCACCGGCGACAGGCAGGCCGATGCGTTGCTCAACCGTGACGGCACGGCGCTCCTCATCGGCATGCTGCTCGACCAGCAGGTACCGATGGAGTGGGCGTTCGCCGGACCAGCGACGCTGAAGCAACGGCTCGGGCACCTCGATGCGAAGAAGATCGCGGCGATGGACGTCGAGGACTTTGTCGCCGTGTGCTGTGAGAAGCCCGCGATCCACCGTTTCCCGGCCTCGATGGGTAAGCGCATCCATGCGATCTGCGAAGCGCTTGTCGCCGACATATCGGGGCGACGCAAGGGGGCCAACATCTGGAAGGGCGTCGATACGCCGACGAGGTGTACCGCCGCCTCCGAGCGCTCCCCGGGTACGGCGATGAGAAGTCCAAGATCTTCATCGCCATGCTCGGCAAACGCATGAGTGTCGAGCCGCCGACTGGCGGACTGCTGCGGGAGTTTTCGGCGACGACGTACCGCGTTCGGTCGCCGACATCGACGGGCCAGAGTCGCTCGGGAAGGTGCGAGAGTGGAAGAAGGCGCAGAAGGCGGCAAAGAAGGACAAGCAAGGACGAACCGCGACCGGCTGAACCGCGAAGCTCTCACCAGGGCCACACCGTTCATCCTCGTCACCGTCGTCGGCCTGTGGCTGACACGATCGTTCTGGTTCCCCGGCCGATACGTCGTCGGATTCGACACCTACGCCTACTCCGGACCCAACCTGGAGGTCACCGAACGGGCGCTGCGCAACTGGCGCCTGCCGATCCTGAACGACTTGATCTTCGGTGGCGTGCCCCATCTCGGCAACCCGTCGGCGCTGGCGCTCTACCCGCCGCAACTCCTGACGCTCACACTCGGCACGAACCGGGCGATGGGGGTTCTCGTCGCCGGTCACGTCGTGTTGCTCGGTGTCGGCATGGTGCTGCTCGCCCGGCGGCTCGGGGTGAGCCGGATCGGTGCGACGGCCGCAGCGCTCATCGCCATGGCCGCCGGCTCGACGCTCTCCAAGTCGGTCCAGTTCGAACAGATCCTGGTGATCGCCTGGATTCCGATGCTGCTCGTGGCGCTCCATGCGGTCCTGAACTCGTCGCGTCCATGGAGGGCGGTTGCTGCCCTCTCGGCGACGACCGCAGCGATCCTGCTGGCCGGTCACCCCCAGCTCGTGTACCAGACGGTCGTGTTGGCGATCGCGGCGACCGTCGGGTTCTCCTATGACGACCAGCGCTGGCGCCGGCTCGGTCACGTCGTCGCGGGCGCCGCGCTCGGCGCCTGTATCGCGCTGCCACAGCTCGTTGCGGTGTTGTTCGCGACTGCGGACAGTGCGATCAAGGGCGGCCGGGACCTCGACCAGCTCCTGCTCCCGGCGCTGTCGCTCACCCCGCGGGCTTCTCTTCGGGCATTTCTCGGCACGGTGCAGGATCGGGATCCGGCGATCTTCGCGGGCGGGTTCGAGGGCATCGCGTTCATCGGCGTCATCGTTGCGCTCCTGGTCGCCATCGGCCTCGTCCAGGCAGTGATCGCCCGACGATCACGCCCGTGGGCCATCGCCCTGGCCACAGCAGCCCTGCTGTCGCTCACGTGGGCGATCGGTCCTCGGACCGCGATCTATCGCCTCGCGTACGAGATGGTTCCCGGATTCGACCTCGCCCGCGCCGCGGCTCGCTGGGTGGTGATCGTCGTGATCGTCGCAGCGTTGTTCGCCGGTGTCGGCGCCGACGTGATCCGGCGGGGTGCGCAACGACGACACGTTGCCGCAGCGGTGATCGCCATCACCGCAGTGGTCGGCCTCGTCGCGCTCGACGTCGTCGACACCGTCGATCGGCGCTCCGCAGTCATCTGGGCGATCACCGCGGCCGTGGCGATGGCGCTGCTGGTCGCCAACAGCGCGGTCCGCTCCCGTCCGGTGACCCGTGGAACCACCATCGCGATCCTCGTGCTCGCCGGCGTGGAGTTGACGGCGATGTCGATCCACTCCATTCCTCAGGCGATCGCCACCGAGACGCCCTTCACGAGCCATCGAACGACCACGACGGAGTTCCTGCGCCAGCAGGACGCTGGGCTCGTTCTCGCCCTCACCGACGACGGGCAGACGGTCGAGTACGAGGTTCCCGGGATGCGTCCCAATGCCAACGTGCTCGCCGGCGTTGCGTCGATCGACGGATACGACGGTGGCGTGCAGATCACCGAGAGGTGGGCGGACGCGCTCCGACGGTTCCAACCGGACCCCCCGATCGATCTGCCGCTCCGCAACAGCTTGACGCTGCCGATCGAACCCGAGCCGCTCGCCCGACTCGGCGTTCGCTACATCCTGTTGGACAACCAGCGCCCGCCTGACGTCTTCATCCCGGGCTGGAACGGCCCGCTCGCCTCCGACGAGAACTGGGACGTGTGGGAGAACCCGGCCTGGCTCGGTGACGCCGTGGTCTGGCCGGCGGCGATCGCGTCCGACGATCCCGCCGAGCTGCTCCGCGAAACCCCACTGGTCGCGGCGCTCGCGGCGATCGTCGAGAACCCCGATGACGCGTTCGAGTGCAGCGGCGTCCCGACCTCGTGCGAGCCGGTCGGGATCGCGACGGATCGCCCACGCCCTGAGCAGATCGATCTCACCGTCGATGCGGACCAGCGGACTGTCGTCAGCGTGGCGCAGCAGGCGCTCTCCGGCTGGAACGTCGAGGTCGACGGCAAGAGCGCCGAGGTGATCGTCGTCGACGGTTTGTTCCTCGGCGTACAGGTCCCGGCGGGGCGACACGAAATCAGGTTCAGCTATTCCTCGCCGTGGCTCACGATGTCGCTGGCGATCTCGCTTCTGGCAATCGCCGCGACCGTTGCGCTGGTGATCGGCGATACGGTGTCGAACCGGAGGCGGATTACTCAAGCTGCGGGCGGCGGCGACCGATAACGGTTCGACGTCCATTCTCAGTTCGGAGATTTCACATCGTGCGCAAGCGGTACTCGATTTCGCTCATCCTGGGTGCGCTCATCGGCGCCTCGACTCTCGTCGCCAGCCCTGGCCCGGTGGCCACTGCTGCGAACTACAGCCTGTCGGTGAACACTCCGGTGCACATCGGAGTCGACGCGGTCGGAGGCAACAGCAGCCCCGGCTACGACCTCACCCCCTGCCAACTCGGCGGTGGCCCGGGACCGATCGCCTTCGGCGTCGGCGGCACACCCAATCAGGTGCGCGTCGAGATGTACCCGGGAAACTGCGGCTACTACGACGGGTGGAGCAACGTCGGTGGCGTCCACTTCGAGGCGAATCTCGGCGGCGGGAATCTCGGTGCGATCACCATGCCCGTCGACGGCCAGGGCGGGGCATTCGCGATTCGCGGTGCCATCCTGTCGTCCACAGCGATCGCTACCGGACGCGTGATCGTCGACAGTTTCCAGATCGCATCCGGATATCCGGATCCGCCGGCGCCGCTTCAGTCGAACGGACAGGTGGAGTACGGGTCATTCGCGTCGACGGCGAGTCGTGGCGCAAGTTGGAGCGGTGGCGTCGGCTGGGCGGGTCGGTACCTGCTGTTCGTCACCGACACCGCCACGGGCCGCAAGATCACTGCGAACGTCGACATCTCGTCAGGCAGCATCCCGACGATCGACCTCGACGCGATCTGCTTCGGGTTCGACACGTGCACATATGACGCTGGTGGACCGGGGGTGACCGCCGGGTCGTTCCATCCCACTGCTCCCACCCGCATCCTCGACACCCGCACCGCACTCGGCATCGCCAGCCCGATTCGCTCGGGTGATGGACGCCATCCGTCGCCCGACCCGATCACGCGACGCGACGAGACCGCCAACCACGACCTCCAGGTCACCGGTCGCTTCGGCATCCCCGCCTCGGGTGTGTCGGCGGTCCTGTTGAACGTCACGGCAGTCAGCGCCGGCGCTCCTGGCCCCGGCTACGTGTCGGTCGTGCCAAAACCCGCTCGCGTGGGCGACATCTTCAACGACCAGGGCAGCTACGGCGCTTTTCCCGGCACTTCGAACCTCAACATCGACAACGACGATGCCACACCGAACCTCGTGCTGGCGAGGGTGGGTGCCGGCGGGAAGATTCGCATCGCGAACTACCTCGGCCCGACCCACGTGATCGCTGATGTCGCCGGCTGGTTCGGTACCGGTGGCGCCTACACCGACGGCGCCGGCTTCGAAGGCGTGGTTCCGGCTCGACTGTTCGACAGTCGTGTCGGTCTCGGTGGTCCGGCGACACAGTTCGCGGCGGGTGAGACCCGAACGATGAAGGTCGCCGGTGTTGCCGGCATTCCGAGCAACGCCCAGAGCGTCGTGCTCAACATCACGATGCTCGGCTCGAGCCGACCTGGCTACCTGACGGCGTACCCGACCGGCGAGGCACTTCCCTACGCATCGAACGTGAACGTCGCCGCCGGGGGCGTGCGAGCGAACACCGCCGTTGTCAAGGTCGGCGCCGGTGGGCGGATCGATCTCTTCGTTGCGGAAACGAACGCCGACGTGATCGTCGACGTGCTCGGAAGCTTCGGCCCCTACGGCGGCAAAGTCACGACGATCACGCCGGAACGTCTGGTCGATTCACGCGTGGGTCTCGGTACGCCGGCACAGGCCTTCGGAGACGGCGAGGCTCGCACCGTTCAGATCGCGGGTCGTGGCAGTGTGCCGGCCAATGCCACGGCCGTCATCGCCAACGTGACGGCGACGAACATCACGGCGTGGGGCTTCCTCACGGTGTGGCCGGCCGGAGCTGCGCAACCCGCCTCGTCGAACCTGAACTTCCTGCCGGGACAGACCGTGCCGAACCTGGTGATGATCAAACTCGGCCCGGGTGGGACGTTGGCGATCTCGAACGGTCCAGGCTCGGCGAACGTCCTCGTCGACGTGATGGCGTACGTGTCCTGAGCGTGGTGCGCTAGCGATCGGCGGCGACGAGGTCGTTCAGTCGGCGAGCGAACGCGTCGGCGGAGAAGTCCCGGGCCCGTTCGGTCGCCGATGCCGACAACACAGCGCGATGCTCCGCGTCGGTGGCGAGCTGCACGGTGGCGTCCGCCAACGCGTCGAGCGTCGTCCAGTGGATGCCGTCGTGCCGGTCGCGTACGATCTCGGCCGGGCCGGCAGCACCGAACACGAGGGGGACCGCGCCGGCGGCCATGGCCTCCACGACGGAGATTCCGAAGTGCTCGAACCGTTCGGGATGTCGTGACGGATCTTCACCGAGTCCGGCGCCGTGCCAGTAGAGCGAAGCTTCACCGAGCAGGCGCTCCACGACGTTGCCAGGCGCGTTGACGTGCACCTCGACCGGGAGCCCGATCGCATCGCGACGCACTTGGAGTGCGTACTCGCGATTCCTCGCGTCACAACCGCCGACGATCGCCATGCGCCAGCCATCGATTCGTCCGCTGCGATGAAGGTCGGTGAACGTCGCCAGCAATTCGTGTTGCTTCTTGCTGTGGCCGAATGACGGGTCGAAGAACCGTCCGAGCACGAGGATCAGTGGTTGCTTGTCGCCCGGCACCACGCTCGGGCGCACGGGCGGGTAGAGCACGTCGGCCGGAGTGCCCCACAACTCCTCGACCCAACCGGCCGTGAACCGAGAGTTGGCGAGATACCGCGTGTAGCTCGAGACGAACTCGACGCGCTCGACCCGCCGATCGAACGCAGCACGCACCTCGGTGAGGCGCTGCGGCAGCTTCGGCGGCAGCGACATCGCCTTGACCCCGATGATGCCGATACGACTTCGGAGGTCATCGAGGCGTGTACGGATCTCGCCGGGGAAGTGGACGTAGTAGTACCCGAGCGGGGCCTGGTTGACGGCCTTGCTGAGGTACGTCCCGTTGACGAACACGTCGAAGTCGGCGCTGGCAGCGGACGCAGCAGCATCGTCATCGACACGACGATGGTCGCAGCCCGACAAATCGACACCGAGCCGCTTCATGGTGGCGTCGACGTCGACAGGTCGCGGCCCGAGCAGGGTCACGTCGTGGTTGGAGGCGAGCACCTGGGCGATGCTGCCGTCGACCTGTTCCCCGCCACCGAGTGTCGACCAGTAGAGGTCGTACACGCCCACATTCAGACGGTCGGCCACTTGACGACCTCCCACTCCATGAGCGACTCGCGCGAGACCTTGGGCTTCGCCGACCAGCGGTCGCCGAGCATTCCCGGCAGCAGGCGAAGGTAGCCCTGGCAGACCTGGCGGCGATGGGCGACCTCGGCGCGCACCGGGAGCCGCAGGGTCAGCGGGCGGATCAGGTAGTGCCGTACGAGCGAGCCGACGAACCGACGAACCTCGCCGAGGCCCGACCGCCAGGCGAGCCGAGGCGGCGCATTCTTGGCGAGGACGAGGAGACGGTTGCGTTCGGTGTGGTAGCGGAAGAACGGCGAGCCCGCGCCCGACGACTGGGCGTGATGGTGTCGCACGACTGCACCAGGCTCGTAGACGTAGCGCCAACCGCGGAGTCGCCCGTGCCACGACAGGTCGGTGTCTTCGTAGTACATGAAGAATCGCTCGTCGAAGAGGCCGACGTCGTCCAGGTAGCTCCGACGCAACAGCACCGCTCCCCCGCACCAGGCGAACACCTCGGCGGGCTCCTCGTACTGGCCGGTGTCGACCTCGAGGAAACCGCGGTCGCCGCCGTAGCCGCCGGCAAAGAGGTTCGAGCCGACGTTGTTGATCACGTCGAACGGCTCGGCCGGGATCGCCACGTCGACCCAGACGGGATCGCGATGGACGGTGACGATGGTGTCGTCGCCACTCCCGTCGAGCGAGGTCGGCCGCAGTGTGACGGTGCGCGGCTCGAGGCACGAGAGCCGCACCGAGATCGTCGAAGCGGGCAGCGCAGCATCGACATCGGCGGCGACACGGAGCGCGCCCTTCACGCTCGACCAGCGAGCGATCTCCTCGGCGTCGGCGGCCACGGGTGGTTCGGGGGCGTGGAATCCCTCGTCGAACGCGAGACGGTCGTCGACGCGCTCGCCGTCGAGGCGCACCCCCGACACCCGAACGCCCAGCATCCGGTGCTCTCCCGACACGAGATGCGAGGCGTCGGGCACGTCGAACTCGATGCCGTGGTATCGCTCGGCGAACAGCATCTTGGCCGCCACGGCGCCGATGTCCGCCGACGTCTCCATTGCCGGCACCATCGCCCGCAGCCAGCCCGGAGCGACGGTTGCATCGTTGTTGACCAGAGCGACGTACTCGTGGTCACCCGTCAGTGCCATCCCGAGGTTGCAGCCGCCGGCGAAGCCGAGGTTGGCGAGGGGCTCGAGGATGCGGATCGACCGGTAGCGGTCGTCGGCAGCGAGACGATCGAGTACGTCGTCGAGTGAGCCGTTGTCGACGAGCACGATCTCGAGCCGAGCGGCCGGCCAGTCGGATGCGAGCAGTGAGTCGAGGCAGTCGATGGTGAGCTGGCCGCCGTCGAAGTTGATCACGACGACGCGGACGAGTGGTTCAAGATCAGTCATGGATCGGCGATGACGCTAGCGGCCGGTGCCTGACGGCGGGTGGCGGATCGTCGCCGGGTCGAGATCGTCGACGGCGTCGAGCCAGGCGAGCAGTGCGGCTGCCACGTCGTCGAACGTCCAGCATTTCGCGCGAGCAAGTGCGTCAGCCGACGCGACCGCCCACGTGTCGTCGTCGAGGAGCGGGTTGATTGCCGTCACCAGCGCGTCCACGGTCGGCTCGGTGACGCGGAGGCCGGGTGAGCTCGGGCCGGCGGTGCTCAGTGTGGTGACCGTGGGGATACCGTGGGCGACCAGGTCGGTGATCGCTGCGGACATCTCACCTCGATCGCTCGTGCGGAGCTGGAGGCCGATCCGGCTTTGGGCGATGCGCTCGGCATACGCATCATCGTCGAGACGTCCGGTGAACGAGACTCGATCGGCGATGCCGGCGGTGATGGCGAGCGCTCGGACCTCGTCGGCGGTGTCGCCTGCCGACGGGCCGACGAACGTGAGCGTGATGTCCGGCGCCAGGCGCGAGAGCACGTCGATCACCAGTCCCGGCGACTTGTTGGCAGCCAGCCAACCGACCGCCACGATGTCGCCCCGAGCGGGAGTCCGAGTTGGTTCGACGGCGACGCGATGGCCAAGTGGCAGCACCAAGATCGGTGGCCCGTCGGGTCGAAGGCGACGAACCGTGTCGGCGGCCTTCTGGCTGCTCACGATCACCGAGCGCGCCCGGTCGAGTGTCTCGCCGAGCAGGGTCACGCCGAGCTCGTCGAAGCGGGAGGCATCGAGAAGTTCACCGGCGGCGATCAGGCGGATGGTCGCCGGTGTTTCGTCAGCGGCGAGGCGATCGACGACGTGCTGCCTGGCCCACGACTCGCTGCCCGAGGCGTGGGCGAGACCGAGGTGCACGCCGACGAGCGACGCCTCGTGGAGCCAGACGTGACATGGCTCGGACAACGCCAGCTCCGCCGTGGCGACGTGGTGCGGTGAGCTGCCCAGCACGGCGACAAGATGGTCGAAGTCCCACGGCTTGGCGTACCGGCCGATCGCCCGCACCGAACGACGACCTGCGCCGGCGTCGGTCGGGACGGATGTGCCCGAACTGTCGACGAACACCTCGATGGCGGGCGTCATCGGATCGGCGAGCCGGCGCCGTTCGATTGCCTCGAGCAGCGACTCGTCGTACGGCCCGATTCCCGATGCCGACCCGGCGAACGGCCCGGCGATCGCCACACGACGATCAAGCTCGCGCGGCCGTTGGGGCCAGCGGGGGCCGAGTTCGGCAAGTGCGGCGACCGCATCGTTGGCCACTCGGCGCCAGGTCCACCGACCAGCGGCGCGTCGTCCCGCGGCCAGCAGCAGGTCGCGATGACCCGCGTCGACGAGGGCCCGTTCGATCGCTGCGGCGATGGACGACGGGTCGAACGGATCGAATTCGGCCAGCGGCTCTCCGAGAACCTCGGGGAGCGACGACACGTTCGAGCAGATGACCGGTGTTCCGCATGCCGCCGCCTCGACCACGGGAAGACCGAAGCCTTCCTCGGTCGACGGCATCACGGCGAGTTCGGCCGCCTGCAGGATGGCCACCATCTCGTCGTCCGTGATGCTCCCCGTGAACACCACGTCGTCGCGGATGCCGGCGTCGACGGCCCAGTCCTCCCACCGCCGCAGGACAGCCGGCGAATGAGCAGTGGCGACCACGAGGTGCCGACCCTGCCGGATCGCCGGGTCGAGCAGGCCCCAGGCTCGCAGGAGTCCTTCGGTGTTCTTGCGCTCGTCGCCGCCGGTGACCGACACGACGTACCGGTCGACCGTTCGAGGCAGCACACGATCAGCTCGCGGGAGGCGGCGCACCGACGGTGGCACGAACTGGTCCTCGACACCGGCACCGATGCTGCGGATGCGCTCGAGGGGGTAGTCGAGTTCGTCGGCGGCGGTGATCGCCGAGAACTGCGAGATCGCCAGCATCGCATCGACCGTGCGGGCGAGGGGCGCGCGAAGTTGTGCCTGGCGGCGGGCGTTCGGTTCCACCTGGTACTGCTCGGGAAATCGGTACGGGATGACGTCGTACATGACCGCCGCAACCGGGAGGCGGGCCCGGGTGATCACCGACGGGATCGGGTCGAGCGGGATCGGATGCAACATCAGTTGCGTGGCGACGTACCAGGTCCCGGGCCTCACGTGGTCGCGCACAACCTGTGGGCTCCATCGGCGCAGGTTCAAGCCGGGAATCGCCTCCGCAAGAACGTCGGCTTCGGTGTCGGACCCGTGAAGCGCCACGAGCGGAGCATCGATCTCGTGCAGGCCCCGCAGGAGGCCGGTCACGTAGCGGCCGATACCACGTTGGCGGGCGGTCGGGTGGTCGACGGGGCGGGCGTCGACGAGCAGTGCGCCGACGGGCACGGTCATCGTCAGGACGGCGCCGACGTGCCGGCTGCGGCCGCGAGGCGCTCGTCGAGCAGTGCGAGCTGACGTTCGATCACCTGCGTGGCGCCGATCGCGGTGTCGGCGTCGAGCCGCAGGCGCTCGCTGTAGCCGAGGAACAGCGGCAGCGAGCGCTCGGCGCCCGAGCGGATGTCGTGGTTGAGTTCGGTGACGACGTGGTTGATGTTGAGCACCACCTCGCGAAGTGCTGCGACCTCGGCGGTCAGCGCCGCGACCTGGTCGCCGCGGACGCGGCCGATGATGCCCTTGAACGATGCCACGGCGCTGACTCTAGCGATCGGTGCCGGTCGGTAGTCTCCAGCGTCATGCCCAACGCTTCCCTGCGCGAACGTACGACGGCCCTGGTGCCACCATCGGTGATCGACGCCCTCCGCCCCGTAGCGCGAAAGGTGGGCCTCGCCGCACCGGCGGAGGGTTGGTGGCAGACGGCCAAGCCGGTGTGGCGGACGCCGTCGAAGGTCGAGCGGCGCGATCGTTGGTGCAACGTGTGCCGGTGGACCGGTTCGGCGTTCACCGGAATCGCGCACACCGAATCGGCGATGTGCCCGCAGTGCGGTTCGATCGCCCGCGATCGGTTCCTGCTGTGGTGCTTCACCCAGCGCAGCCCGAAGCTGCGACGCGCCCGCGTCATCGAGACCAGCCCTCGCCTCGGTGGCGAGTACCGCCAGTACATGCAACGCTGGTACTCGTACCGCACGAGCGATTTCGACTTGAGCGCCCATCGCGGCGACATCCAGCTGGACCTGCAGTCGATCGACCTGCCAGATGCCGCCGTCGACGTCATCTTGACCCCCCATGTCCTCGAACACGTCCCCGACACCGCCAAGGCGCTCTCAGAGCTGTTCCGGGTGATCGCACCCGGCGGTCGCATGTACCTGCAGATCCCGATCGTCTACGGCGCCACCGCTGCGCCGATCGAGCCCGAATTCCACGCCGACAACACGCCCGTGTTCTGGAACTTCGGCTGGGACCTCACCGACATGGTGCGTGCGGCCGGCTTCACGACGTCGGTGCTGGTCACCGAGGAGTACGACGCCGTGCTCCGTGGCCTCCTGCCCGAGCCCGATCCGCATGGCGACGGCTTCCACGTCGACACGCTGCTGGAGCACGTCCGCCCGGGCGATCTCGAGGTGGTGGCCGATCGTGCACAGTCACGCCTCATGGGCTTCGAGCCCTGCTACCACTTCGCGACGTGGGAGTGCCTACGCCCCTGATCGCGATTGGGTCAGACCCTAATTGTGATCAAGCCCGCCGGAAGCGGTGGCGCAGGCAGAGGGCGATCATCGACAGTCCGAGTTCGATCGTCTTGCGTCGGTCGCCCGTGACAGAACTCTCCCCCACCCGTGGGCGGTACTTGACGGGAACCTGGACGAGCGGGATCCGATGCTGAGCAGTGAGCAGCATCATCTCGTAGCCGAACGCCGATTCGTTCGACTCGAAGTGCGGTTCGAGTCGGTCGACCGCCGATCGGGTGAGCACTCTGAACGTGCATCCGACGTCGGAGAGGTACACCGTGTTGAACAACACCTCGGTGAGCTTGGCAACCGCCCAGTTGCCCCATCGCAAGAACCAGCCCATGTTGGCGCCGCTGAGGATGAAGGTCTGCACGGTGCGTGATCCGAGGACCACATCGACGTCGGCGGTGAACGGGAGCAGCTTCAAGATGTCGTCGGGATCGAACGTCCCGTCGGGTTCGCACACGCACACCAGGTCGGCGCCCCGCGTCTCGACGATGCCGCGCCGGATGGCCGCGCCGTAGCCCTGTGTGGCCTCGAAGACTTCCCGCGCCGAGGTGGTCGCCACCTCAGGTGACGTGTCGGGGTGGGCGTTGTTGTTGACCACGACGATGTCGTCGACGATGCCGAGCGCCTCGAAACCACGGATGCAGTCGGCGATGCTGCCGGCCTCGTTGTAGGTCGGCAGGATCACGGCGACGGTTCGGCTGTTCCACATCGTCGACGATCCTGTCAGTTCCCGGCGGTCGCTGCCGCGGATGTCGGGATGTACACGACGAAGTCACCGAACACCGTGCGCTCGTAGGAGTCGATCGGCAACAGGAGCTGGCCGGGATCCTCGTCGGTCGCGAGGAAGAGCACGGCGACCTCATCGGGCGGGGTGGCCCCGACGGCCCGCTGCCGTTCGGGGAACCGGATCGGCCAGAACGGGAACACCGCGCCGACCAGGTCGCGATCACCGACGAAGTCGACCGGATGGACCGCCCAGTAGCTTCCGTAGACGCGGTCGATCCCTGCCTCGTCGAGGCGATCGACGATCGCATTGATCGAGGCGTTCGGATCGCCGTTCGTGTCGTCGACGAGTGGTGCGACCGTCGGCACGATCAGCCCGACGATCCACACCGTTGCGACAACAGCGATGACGCCGAGCGCACGGGTGGAGGAAACGCGACCGATGAGTGCATCGACGGCGATCGCTACGGCCATCACCAGGAATGGGAAGGTGATGATCCCGTAGCGGCCGTCTGCGGCGAAGATCAGGTTCTCGAACAGCGCCATGATCGGGAAGGCGCCGACGAGGACGGCGGGTAGGAGCAGCCGGCTCCGTGGGCCGGGGCGGCGCACGAGTGCGATCACGCCCCCGACGACGGCGGCGAGGAGGCCGAGGTACAGGGCCGGCCCGATGATCGCGTTGGGCTGCCAGTCGAGCGCGAGATCGCGCATCCCGAAGGCGCGCGGGATGAGATCGACGAAGAAGGTCCGGAATCGTTCGGCGTAGGTCCCCTCCACCTCGTACCGGTGCGGTCAGCGACGGCCAGGCGTTGGCGGCATTCCAGAGCAGGAAGGGCAGGCATCCGAGCAGGCCCCCGGCCGGGACGGCGATCCACATGTCGACGCGGCGACGGTGGATCCACAACACGACGACGACCATCGGCAGCAGCGACGCGACGAACATCGGGTGCAACCAGAATCCGAATCCGGCGAGCGCGCCGAACAGCACGGCGATGTCGCGCCTCGGTCGCGCCGCGTCGATCAGGAGCGTCGCAACGACGAAGGCGGCGACGCTCACCAGCATCCCGGACGCGTAGGCCGAGTAGGCGGCGACCGACACGAGCAGCAGCGCACCAGGCGTCACCCAGCACAGGAGCGCGGCGATCAGTCCGGCGCGTCGGTTGGCGATCCGTGTGCCCGCCACGGCGAGGACGACGCTGGCGAGTGCCCACGACAACGTCGCGAGCAACTTGAGGGCCACGACGTCGGCGCCGACGATCGCCGCGATCGGTGCGTAGAGATAGGCCTCGAACGGCAGGGTGTAGTTGGACCCTCCCAGCACGATGGGGAACTGTCCGCCGAGGATCTCGAAACTCTGAACGCCGGTGTACGCCTCGTCGGCCGTCAGGATCCCCATCGGCGATCGCAATACGAGCCACCGTACGACGAGTCCGATGACCAGTGCAGCGAGCACCGGCACGATGATCGCCGGTCGGGCGAAGCGCCGGAGCGAACGAATCCGCCGAACGTCGTCGGCCGTGTCGACCCGAGGCTGCGCTTCGCCGGTCGCCCCGGGCGGGAGCACGACGACTTCCAACCCGGCGCGACGCGCCGCCGCAACACGTTCGGGTGTCGGGTCTCGATCGGTGAGCAACGTGACCCGGTCACGCGGGCGCTGCGCGGCTTCGTCTGCGGCGTCGTCCAGCGCCTGTTCCCACCGACGACGGCCACAGTCAGCGAACCACGCGAGCGTCACCGATCGACGCTGGGCGAGGCGATCACGATTGTCGATCGCCGTCAACCGGTCGTCGGGTCGACTCGGGCGCCTGGCGAGCTCGTGCTCCCACTTCGAGCGAAATGTGTCACGTGACCGTTCGGCGATCGCGACCGCCTCGCTCGACGCACCCGAGCCGTGTTCGTGAACGACGGGAATGTCGACGACGAGCCGTGTGCGTCGGCCCGACTGCTCGACGCGCAGGGCGTAGTCGACGTCCTCGAAGTAGGCGGGGCGGTAGCGCTCGTCGAAGCCGCCGAGGGCCAGGAACTCGTCACGCCGTAGGACCCAGCACGCCGCTGATGCGTAGTCGACGTCGCGACAGAACGCGTTGCTCCGGTCGCCCGGCATCACCTCGGGCCCACCGACCGCAGCCGTGCACCCGTCGTCGTAGACGAGTTGACCGGCCTCCTGCAGGGAGCCGTCACGGTTGACGAGTAACGGCGCAGCGATGCCGACCATCGGATCATCCAGTGCCGCCACGAGTGGTTCGAGCCAGCCCGGCCCGACGATCACGTCGGGGTTGAGAAAGCAGAGGAGTTCCCCGGTTGCGTGGTGCGCCCCGAAGTTGTTGCCCCCGGAGAAGCCCAAGTTCTCGTCGGCTTCGATCAGTCGGATCGACGCGATCGACCGCAGCAGCTCGGCGCTCCGAATCCGACCGTCGGCAAGCGGGTTGTCGACGACGATGACCTCGTGGTCGGTCGCCGTGTGGCGCTCGATGGCATCGAGGGCGTCGAGGACGATGGGCCCGGTGCCGTAGGTGACGATCACGATCGAAACCGTCGGCGATGCGTCGTGGCCGTTCACGACGTGCTCACGGCGTCAGCGACCGGTCTGAACCGCGCCCCGTGCGCCGGTGATCGTCCAGTCGACGGGGATGCTGACCACGCCGGTGTCGTACGACTTGTACTGGCGGACCTCGAAACGGATGCGCCGATCCCAGTGGTCATACGGGTGGATCTCGGTGTGATCGGTCAGAGCGACCGTGAGGTCGTACACACCCTCGAGCAGCGGGAGGCTCGGGATGGCGATGTCGACCGACGCTGGACCGTCGATGAGCCCGATGGTTCGTCCTCCACGACGGCTGCTCGTTCCCCAGACCGGGCCACCGGCAAGGCTGTCGATCCGCACGCCGACCACCGTGTCCTGCAGTGGCGTGTGCGCCGTGATGTCGACATGAATGCTCGCCGGTTCCAAGGTGTTGAGTACCGATTTCGGCGTACCAGACGCGTCGAGCAGTTTCACCTCGACGATCTGCGCCTCGCCGCTTCCCCATCTCGATCCCTGCTCGCCCTCGACCCGTTCGGCCTGGTGGCTCTCGCCCTGATAGGCGGCGATGACCTCGGCAGCCGGGCCGAGCATCTTGAGCTCGCCCTTCTCGATCCATGCAACGTCCTGGCAGAGTTGCTCGACCTGACCGAGGCCGTGGCTGACGAACACGATCGTACGACCGTCGCGGCGGAACTCGTCGATCTTCTCGGCACAACGGCGTTGGAAGCTCTCGTCGCCCACCGACAGCACTTCGTCGATCAGCAGCACGTCGGGTTCGACGTGTGCGGCAACCGCGAAACCGAGACGGACGAACATGCCGGACGAGTAGTTCTTCACGGGCGTGTCGATGAACTCGGCGAGGCCGGCGAACTCCACGATGTCGTCGAACCGAGCAGTGATCTCCTTCTTCGACAGGCCGAGAATCGCACCATTGAGGAAGACGTTCTCCCGGCCGCTCAACTCGGGGTGGAACCCGGCGCCGAGTTCGAGCAGGGCCGACACCCGTCCTTCGATCAGCACCTCACCCTTCTCCGGTACGAGGATGCCGGCCATGGTCTTGAGCAGTGTGCTCTTTCCCGACCCGTTGGAGCCGATGACCCCGAACGTGGATCCGGTCGGCACTTCGAAGTTGATGCCCTTCAGCGCCCAGAACTCCTCGTAACGGGATCGCCGCATCTTGAGGATCGCGGCCTTCAGATATTGATTGCGCTCGTGGTAGAGCCGATAGCTCTTCCAGAGGTCGTTGACGGCGAGGGCGGTGGGCATGGCGCCACGAGTCTTGCCGATCACCGCTGCAGAACCAACCACCCCGCGAGTTCGACGTGTTGCGGTCGACATGCCGATCGCGCAGGTGTCAACGGCGATAACGTCGGTGCGCTCATGCATCCCGTCACCGACGTCTACCGCTCACGAGAGTTGCTGTGGAATCTCACGCTTCGTGAGCTCCGCACCAAGTACCGCCGCTCGTTCCTCGGTTGGGCGTGGTCGATGCTCAACCCGTTGTCGCAGATCCTCATCTACGGCTTCGTGTTCGGCACGCTGTTCAACGCAACGGCACCGATCGGTGACCCGTCGGGATTGGACAGCTTCGCCCTCTACCTCCTCTGCGGTCTCCTCCCGTGGAACTTCTTCGGGCTCATCACCTCGCTCGGGCTGAGCGCGATCTCGGTGAACTCCGGATTGGTCCGTCGGGTTGCATTCCCCCGCGAAGTCCTTGTCTTCTCCAATGTCCTCCACGCCTGCGTGCAGTTCTCGATCGAGATGGCTCTGCTGCTGGTCGCGATGCTCATCGCCGGGAGCCCATTCCTGCCGTGGCTACCGCTCGTCGTCATCACGTCGGTCCTGTTGGCCGTGTTCGCCACCGGTATCGCCCTGGCACTCAGCGTGCTGGCGGTCTACTTCCGCGATGTCAGCTACCTGTGGGCGATCGTCATCCAGGTCTGGTTCTTTGCGACGCCGATCGTCTACCCGCCGTCACTTCTCGAAGCGCAGGCCCCGACCTGGGTGTACAATCTGCTGAAACTCAACCCGATGAATGGCTTCATCGAAACGTACCGCCGACTGCTCTACGACGCCGGAGCGCCGGGTTGGAAGACCATGCTCGGACTCGCTGTCATTTCCTTCACGAGCCTTGCCATCGGATGGGTCATCTTCCACCGCATGAGCCGGAGACTTCCCGAGGAGGTCTGAGCGCTCGCGAGTACACCTCATCCCTGGTACTGTGGGCAAGATCGCCGGTCGATTCGGCTGGTCACGCCGAATCAGCAAGCCACACCAAGTCCTCGGTGGAAAACGCCCGAGTACAATTCGGGCATGGCGCGTTTCACCGGACTTCTGGCGGCCCTGGACCCGTACGGTCTCGAATCCAACCAGGACAGGGTGACGGAAGTCCGAAAGCCTGTCCGAGAACTCTCCAACGGGACCAAGGAGGCTGGTTTGTCGGTCATTGTGCTGAATAAGAACCGCTCTGATCTGTTGGCACAGCTCTGGACGTCGTGGCAGTCAGTGCTCAGCGATTTCGGACGCCGCAACTTGAGCGTCGAGTTGCTCATTGGCGATACGGGTTCGACTGATGCGGACGCTTGCGCCCTGCTCGAGCGGCCGCCTAGCAACACACGGGTGTGGCGAGACCTCTCTTACCACTTCTCCCGATGCAACAACGACCTGTTCGCCGCGTCGCAGTACGACACCGTACTGTTCATGAACAATGACATCGTGCTTGGCCATCAGCATTCCGCGCTCCTCCGCGCCTACGACATCGTCGCCAACGACGCGTCGTTAGGCGCTTTGGGTGCCGTCTTGTTTTTCCCTGACGGAAGCATCCAGCACGCCGGAATCGACTTCTTCAATCAAGCAGAACTGTACGGCTTCTGCTATCACCCTGGGGCGGGCGATGACATCGACGTTCCAATGGGGGCGGTCTTCGATGCGCCCGCTGCAACTGGCGCCTTCTTGATGATCCGTTCGACATACTTCGCAGACGCCGGCGGATTCGACGATCGATATTCCGCGGAGTGCCAAGATGTCGACCTCTGCCTTCGTCTCGATCGGATCGGATTGCAGACCAAGATTGCCCACCTCGGCCAGGTGGTCCACCTGGAGAACGGGACAAGGCCGCTCGGCGAGGAACACTGGGGGGACAGATCGCGCTTCATTCGCCGGTGGAACAGTTACGTGGAATCTCGATGACGAACCGGCGAGTGCTCTTCCTCAGTTCGGTCATGCTGCGCGGATACGGCGTCTCAGTCGTTGCCCACGAGATCGCGGCTCGAATCGGTCCATACGGATGGGACATGGTGGTCGGCTGCATGTTGTCGGACGACACATATCGATGTGAAGGCGTCGTCGAACTCGCCGCAGACCCCAACGCCGTTGCGACGTTCTGCCGCGAGAATGGAATAGAGGCCGTGGTGGCGCAGACGACGCCGTACTTCGAAATCCTCCCGGCACTCGCTTCGGAGTTTCCCACGATCGTCTTTGAGCATGGCGACCCATCTCCGCACTTCTTCGATCAGGACGGAGAGGAACGACAACGCATTCGAATCAACAAGATCGAAAACGTCTACCCAAGTGTGAGCAAAGTCCTTGCCAGTTCTCACTTCCTCCGCCACGACATCGAATGGCTGTCCGCTGCCGTCGTGCCGCTCGGTTGCGATCACGTTCCCGATCTGGGTCCCAAGGATCTGACAATGACCGCGCATCGCCTTGCACGTCCGCTCCGAGTCGGCACTCTGATGCGCCTCGGTGAGGGCGAATCGAAATACAAGGGCGTAGATCTGTTCGCCGACTTGGTCGAAAAGTCGTGTGGACGCGACGGAATCGAGTTCGCCATCATGGGCCGAGGGACTGACGCAGATCGGGACCGCTGGGAGTCGCTCGGCGTGGAGGTCCACTTGAACGCAACTGACGAAGAACGCTCGGTCTACCTTCGGGACCTCGATGTCCTCGTGTCGCCGAGCATGTGGGAAGGATTCAATCTTCCACTCGTGGAGGCACAGGCCTCGGGCACGGTGGGGGTCGCTTTCGACATCGGTGCCCACCCCGAGACGACTCCATTCCTGGCATCGAGTCTCGACGACTTGACACTATTGCTTCGCGCCTGGAACAACAACCGCGACCAGTTGGAGCGGGCCGGGAACCGCTCATACCATTTCGCCAGATCGAAGTTCTCCTGGGATTACTCCGCACGACTCCTCGCAACTCACCTCGCCCAGGTGGCCCCAACTCCCCCGCCGCCCGCGCCGCCTGGCCCCTTTCTCGCGCGACTGATGCGGGTCGATGGGCTGGTGCGTCGAGAGGGTCCTGTTGGCGCAGCTCGCGTCGTCCTGCAACGCGCGGCGGGGCGGCTAAGGGCGAAGTAGGCCGGCTCCTCGGACGAGAGCGCTGGATGTGGTTCGGGTATGTCCCTGGCGCGACACAGGGCCCTGCGAATCTGACGGTGTCGTATGCCGTTGTGCCCGAGAAGACTCCTTCTGAAAACCGATCCCACACGCGAGACGCGAACTCACGTTGAATCCGAAGAACCCGATTAGCGTGTTCAACTTGGCAGCAGCTCAGGTAATCAGAAGGCGGGCAGACCGATGCAACGCGAGCACCGATCTACCGTTCGCGGATACCGCGACACCTACTGGACGTCGCGCGATGGCACACATGAGGGTTGATGGCGTGCTCTGCCTGGCTTCGACACGACAGGCGTTAAGGGATCCCCAGGTTTCAAGTGCGGAACGGGAACATGATGGATGAGGGTCGGCTGGACGCCTCCACCTCCTGGCAGCGACCGGTAGCTCGCACGTGGCTGTACTTTTTCGTGGCTCTGGCCCCACTTACACTCACCTGGTCTCTGACCAATCCGATGTTCGCATCACCGGACGAGAACATTCACTTGATTCGCTCTCAGGGAGTCGTCCGAGGCGACTTTTCAAGCCCATACCGAACAGATGGAATCTCAGACGTAGTTTGCTTCGCGTTTGACTCGCGTGTCCCCGCAGACTGTCAGAACTTGACGTGGGATGCTGATCCGATGATCGAAGTTGAAGCTGCCGACGGGTACCCCCCGTTGTTCCACTTCATTGCTGGCATACCAAATCTCGTCGTCTCCGGTCTAGGCGGCGCTTACGTGACGCGTATTTGGCTCGTGTCCATCTGTAGTTTCTTGTTCGCCCTCGCGGCAACTCTTCTCTGGATACGGCGACCCAACCCTTGGACAATTGTTGGTTTACTTCTCGGCTGCACCCCAATGGTTGTATTTCTAGCGCGACAGTCAACCCGTCGGGCCTGACCACTGCGCTCGCCAGCGTTATCTGGGCAAGCGGGATCATCATCGTCGCACCGACCACATCCGCCCCCATGTCACTCGCATATCCAGCATTCCTGATCTCGGCCACACTCTTTCCCCTGCTTCGACGAGATGCGTTGTTCTTCGAAGCGGCCATTTTCATGATTCTGCTCGCTCTCGCCCGCCCGAGCAAGTGGCCCGGACTACGCGCGCGAACGCTGGATCCAGGCAACTGCGCTTGCGGTCGCTACGTCATCTTTGCTGGTATTCGTGCTCTGGTCGGGTTCGGCAGCGAGTACGTTCGGTTCCGGCGTAAGCGAAACGGGCAATACCGGACCCCTGGCCGGGTTGGGAGATCTCCATTACTACCTACTGAGCGCTATGGGACGGTTCGGGTGGCTCGACTCCCCGATGACGGACGCCACCTACTCAGTCGCAATTGTTGTGCTGGGCTCTTTACTCGTTCTCGCCATCGCCGCGACGGACGCCCGTCTCAAACGGTCTGGTCTTGTGCCTCATTACCGTCTTCGCCCTTCCCGTCATCATCGGAATCGTTCGGCATCCGTACTTCCAGGGCCGATATCTTCTCCCACTCACGATTGGATTGTTCATTATCGCCGGGGTGGTTCTTGCCGACGCCAACTTGGAAGGTAGATTCTCGGCGAGAATGACTTTGATTCTTCTCACACTCTGGGCAATCGTCCATTTTGCCGCATTTGCACAGAACCTTCGCCGATACGCCGTCGGCTACCAGGGAACTTGGAACATCGTACAAGATGCCGTCTGGAGACCGCCTACTTTCAGTAACGCGGTCGCTTTGTTGCTGGCTCTGGTGTCAATCGCAACGAGCTTCGCTGTCTTGTGGCGACTCAATGGCAATCGAACCAAGATCATGAACGAAAGTCGATCTAATCCGGTGCCATTCCTCTCAAATTCGACGCATTCCGGCACCGATCGGGCGGCTCAAAACAATGCCACGTAACCAAACGGAATCGCGCGTCGCTCGTCTTTGGCGAGCACCATGAGTCGGGACCAATGATCAGCCGTCTCATCCGAGTCTTGCCATTCGCTGGAGTCATGGTCATCGTGGGCCTCCTCGCGAAGTTGCACGCTCAGTACGTCGGCGAGTACGACCTCTCCGAGTCCGCTCGACTCGGCTGGGCGCTTGCGTACATCGCCACGACCTGCGTGATCGCATACGGACTCGGAATTCCCGACCATGAGAGTCCGAGGGACGCCGCCCGCTCATCGCTGATCGCGGCGATCACAGCTCCATTGGTGTTCGGACTCCTACAACTGGTCGCCGGTGACCAGTTGTTGCCTCGCTCGCTCATCGCATTGTCTGCACCTTGCTTCTTCGGCCTCTTCCTCGTGTCGGGTGTGCTGAGACGCCAGTCTCGAGGAGCCGAAGCCGAGTCGGCTGGGGTGCTCGCCGTATTGGACGAGCTCGACAAAGCCGAGTTCGTGGCCGATCTCGCCGGACCTCTGCAGCAGGCGGCAGAGCTGCGGCTGGTTGTGGGGCCCGACGAAGTCCGTTCTCCTGGCGATCTCACCAGGATGATCAGGTCGACCGGTGCGACGCTCTTGATCGTCGGACGTAGCGCGCTCGATGATTGCGAATTGCTCGACGAGGCCGCCAAACTCCACGCCGAGGGGCTGCGGGTACGCGGCATCCTCGCCTTCTATGAGGAATGGATCGGGAAGATACCCCATCGCGAACTCGGCCAGGCCGTCCTGATGTTCGACATCGCAGAGATCCACAGGCCTGGCTACCGGAGAGGCTCCCGTCTTGTCGACATTGCGGTTGCCGGCGTCGCACTACTCCCACTCGTTCTCGCCACACCGTTCGTCGCCGTGGGCAACCTGATCGGCAACCGGGGCCCGCTGCTCTACCGGCAACCAAGAGTGGGCACGATGGCCACGTCTTCGAGATGCTGAAGTTCCGTTCGATGCGACCCGGTGAATCGACCGGACAATGGACGAGTACTGACGACGATCGGATCACCATGTTCGGCCGAACGCTGCGACTCTCACACCTGGACGAACTCCCACAGATCATCAACATCCTGAAGGGCGATCTCTCCGTCGTCGGTCCGCGACCGAGCAACCTCAGTACGTCGACCTTCTTAGCGACAAGATCCCGTTCTACCAGCTCAGGCACCTCGTTCGACCCGGTCTTACTGGTTGGGCCCAGGTCAACTACCCGTACGGCGCTGACGAGAAGGACGCTCTCGAAAAGCTGCAGTACGAGTTCTGGTATCTCCGTCATCAGAGCCTGCCGCTCGACTTTCGTATCATTGCTCGTACCGTCCGTCACGTTCTCGGGTTCAAGGGTCGATGAAAGCCCTGCGCCGATGCCGTCGGCCTTCGACGGACTCCATCTAGGCTTGCGATTTCCATGACACCTCTGGTCACCATTCTTCTGCCGACATTGAACGAACGAGCGTTCGTCACCGACTGCCTCGACAGCCTGTGCGACGAGGACTACCCGGAAGTGGACGAGATCCTGGTGGTCGATGGCGGCTCGACAGATGGAACGAGAGAATCGTACAGCGCCATGGCGGCCCAGTCCGACTGGTCGACAATCCGAAGGTGACGGCAGCCGCAGCCATGAACGCCGGGCTCGCGGTAGCGCGTAACGACGTCATCGTGCGAGCTGATGCCCACACCCTCTACGCCCGCGACTACGTCTCCTCGAGCGTCAAGACGTTGGTGCGCACGGACGCAGCGGTGGTCGGCGGGCCGATGCGCGCTGTCGGCATCACGCCCTTCGGCAGAGCGGTCGCCGCAGTTACCTCCTCACCCGTTGGAGTTGGACCAGGCCGGTTCCACTACAGCGACCGGGTCGAAGAGGTCGACACCGTGTACCTCGGAACGTTCCGCAAGGCAACGGTCGTCGATGTCGGCGGGTACGACGATGAAGATCTCCAGTGGGCGGCAGAAGATCAGGAGCTGAACTTCAGGATCCGCCGGCGGGGCGGGCGAATCGTTCTCGATCCATCCATTCGGTCCCAGTACTTCCCGCGTCAAACCCCTCGAGCCCTCGCCCGCCAATACCACAACTACGGCATGTGCAAGGCCTCGACACTCGCCAAGCACAAGACGCTCCCCTATTGGCGCCCGGTTGCGCCGGCTATTCTCGTCGGTGGGAGCGTCGCCTGGGCGACCTATTTCGCCGCTCGCCGCCGACCGCTGCGCGCATTGCTGCCCGTACTCGCCTACCTGATCGGTGCATCGATCGTCGCCGGACGCCTCAGCCGGGAACACGGTGTCGCTCCCCATCGCGCCTTCGGTGCCTTGACCATCTGCCACTGGTGCTACGGGTCCGGCCTCTGGCAGGGACTGGGCCGGATCATCACCCGGCGCCCATTCGACGCTCAACCAAGGAATCCATCCAGGCGCAGCGCTCCGTAGGCACGAACGCAGCTCCCATTTCACAAAAGGAAGACACTGATGACACTCAACGGCTCGACCATTCTCCTCACGGGCGGCACCGGATCATTCGGCAATGCCTTTGTCGGACGGATCCTGACGGAATTCCCCGACTGCACGATCCGGATCTTCTCCGCGACGAACTCAAGCAGTCCGAGATGCAGAAGCGTTTCGACGGCGATCGGCTCCGCTACTTCATCGGTGATGTCCGTGACTCGAAGCGGCTGCTGCGCGCTGCGCAGGGAGCCGACGTCATCATCCATGCCGCCGCGATGAAGCAGGTGATCGCCTCGGAGTACAACCCGTTCGAGGCGGTGCAGACCAACGTCACCGGGGCGCAGAACATCGTCGACGCGGCAATCGATGCCGGCGTGCGGACGGTCGTTGCACTGTCGACCGACAAGGCGGTCAACCCCGTGAACCTCTACGGCGCAACCAAACTGTCCGCGGAGAAGCTTATCGTGCACGGCAACTCCTATGCGTCTGGTCGCGAGACCCGCTTCTCCTGTGTCCGGTACGGCAACGTGGTCGGCTCACGAGGTTCCGTCGTGCCGTTGTTCGAGAAGCAGGCCGCCGAGGGACGGCTCACCATCACCGATTCGAGGATGACGCGGTTCTGGATCACGCTCGATCAAGCAGTGGATCTGGTGATGTACGCCATCGACAACATGGTTGGCGGCGAGGTCTTCATTCCGAAATCCCGTCGATGCGCGTCGACGACCTCGCAGCCGCGATGGCCCCGGCCTACCTGTGGACTACATCGGCATCCGCCCGGGCGAGAAGCTGCACGAGGGCCTGCTGACCGTCGACGAGGCGCGCCACTCGGTCGATGCAGGCAGCGTCTACGTCGTCCTTCCGGAGCACCCGTGGTGGGGTGCGAATCCTCGGTGGGCAGATGCGACCCCACTCCCGGACGGCTTTGCCTACACATCGGACGTGAACGACGTCTGGCTCACCGCTGACGAACTTGCCGCACTGGTTCCATGATTCCGTACGGAAGGCAGTCGATCTCCGAGGAGGACATCGCTGCGGTTACGGAAGTGCTGCGCGGCGACTGGCTCACGCAGGGACCGACTGTTGAGCGCTTCGAACAGACCGTGATCGCGGCGACCGGAGCCCGCCACGCCGTTGCATACTCCAGCGGCACCGCCGCGCTGCACGGTGCAACTGCCGCAGCGGGGCTCGGCTCGGGCGACATGGTTGCCACGTCACCGCTGTCGTTCATGGCCAGCGCGAACTGCGCCCGGTACGTCGGTGCCGGTGTCGCACTGGTCGACATCGACCCGGCGACACTCAACCTCGACCCGGCCGGTGTCCTCCCCGAACACGACACGCTCGTCGCTGTGCACTATGCCGGCCTTCCCGTTGATCTCACCGAACTGGCCGTGCGACCCCGGGTCGTCATCGAGGACGCAGCTCACGCTCTCGGGGCGCTCACTCCTGACGGGCCGGTGGGCAACTGTGCTCACAGCGACATGTGCTGTTTCAGCTTCCACCCGGTCAAGCCGGTCACGACCGCCGAAGGTGGCGTCGTCACGACGAACTCCGATGAGTACGCCGATGCGCTGCGCCGATTCCGATCACATGGCATCGTGCGTAAGCCGAAACGAGGAGAGTGGTACTACGAGATCGATGCGCTCGGTTTCAACTATCGGTTGACGGACATCCAGGCCGTGCTCGGTGCGTCACAGATGATTCGTCTGAACGACTTCATCGAACATCTCAACGCGATCGCAGATCGATATCGAGCGGAACTCGCCGAGATCGACTGTGTGCTTCCTCCGTCAGCGCCGGTCGGCACGCGCCATGGGTACCACCTGTTCGTGATCCAGGTCGAGAATCGGGCGACGGTCTTTCACACGCTGCGAAGTCGAGGAATCGGAGTCCAAGTGCACTATGTCCCGATCCACCACCACCCGATCAGCCGCGACGCTCAGCTCCCCGAGTCCGGCCTTGCGGAGTGTGACCGGATCTACGACCGGATCATCTCGCTCCCCATGCATCCGAGCCTCACCGACGGCGACCAGTCGACGGTCATCTCCACACTCCGGGATGTGCTCGGAACGAAAGCATGACGGAGGCGCCGCGCATCCTCGTCATGGGCGCCGGGTCCATTGGCAAACGACACATCGGCAACCTCGTCGACCTCGGCGCCCGCGTCGATTTCGTCGATCCGTCGGCCCCGCGAGGTTCGGCCCTCGCCACAACATCCGCCGCGAAGGAGGTGTTCGACCCCTCGCCGGATGACTACGACGGCATCGTCATCGCAACTCCGAACTCCCTGCATCGGGATCAGCTCGGGTGGGCGCTGTCGGGGCCGGCTGTGGTCCTCGTCGAGAAACCGATGGTCACGTCGACCAGCGAGCTCGACAACGAGATCCTCGGCCATGCCGACCGGATTCTCGTCGGCTACAACCTCCGGTTCCACACTGGGTACGGCGAGTTGCGACACCACCTGCTGCGCGGCGACATCGGTCGGCCGGTGGCCGCACGCCTCTGGTTTGGTAGCTACCTCCCCGACTGGCGCCCGGCCATCGACTATCGCGAGTCCTACTCCGCTCGACGTGAACTCGGCGGGGGCGTTCTGCGCGATGCCAGTCACGAGCTGGACTTGGCAGCCTGGTTCTTCGGTCGGCCGCTGACTGTCGCGAGTGCGTGGATGGGCCGCGTAGGTGACCTCGAGATCGACGTCGAAGACACCGTCCGGACAACCCTGGTAACCGCCGATGGTATCCCAATCTCGATCGACCTCGACTACCTGAGCCGCACGTACCGACGCGGCATGGAGATCATCGGCACCGACGGCAACGCCCGCTTCGACTGGCCGCTCCGTTCGGTGACCGTCGAACGACCCGGCGCGAGCGACGTCTTCGACGTGATGGACGGAGTCGACGAGAGCTACATCCGCCTCGCCGAAGCCTTCCTCGACCGCGTCCGGGGCGACGGAGACGACGCCGCCGCCGACGGCATGGACGGCCACTACGCAGCACAACTGGTGGAGTCGATCGAGGAGAGGTCATGACAGCGCCCGCCATCGTTCAGGCCCGGATGGTCCTCGCGCCTACCCGGCAAGGTGCTGATGGACATTGGCGGCCGGACCGTGCTCGACCTCCTGGTGAGCCGCCTTCGTCGAGCCGAAATCGATACCGTCGTCGTGGCGACCAGCGACACCGACCAGGACAACGCCATCGAACGGGCTTGCGACGATCTCGACGTTGTATCGTCCGCGGCTCGGAGTCAGACGTACTCGGACGCTTCACGACCGCCATGGATCGGTTCCCCACCGATGACGTCGTGAGGATCACGGCAGACTGTCCGTTCATCGATCCCACCATCGTCGACGAGACCGTACGGCTCCATCGGCGTGAAGGCGCCGACTACACCTCCAACACGCTCGTGCGTACCTACCCCGACGGTCTCGACGTCGAGGTGCTTCGGTCGACCGTCCTCGACCTTGCCGCTCGGGAGGCTCAGCAGTCCGACGAACGCGAACATGTCACACCGTTCGTCTATCGGCAGCCACACCGATTCGCAATCCGCCAGCTCATCAGCGGTCGACCTCGACTCGGCCGGGAACGGTGGACATCGACACCGTCGATGATCTCGCCCGCCTCCGCGAGATCGCGATGCTCGTACCCAACCCGGTCGAGGCCTCCTGGTCGAACATCCTCGCTGCTGCCGGGACGTCGGCGACCTTCGCTGACGTCGACATCGTTCCAGACCTCGACTCCGTGACCGACCTAACATCGAGGCACTGGCACATCATCGCCGGAGGCGAGGTGGTCGGGCACACGTCGGTAGCTGTCGCTGCCGGAGGTGGACTGCTCACGATGGACTGCGACCCGAGCATTCGACCAGTGGCCCGCAGTGCTGTCGAACAAGCCCTGCGAGCCGACCTCCAGATCTCGAACCTCGTCGAGGAGTACCAATGAGCCGACACGACGTATTTCTCCAAGGCGAGGGTGATGCCTGGTTCATGCGCAATGAGGCGCCCGCCCACGACCAGCCTCCGATGTGGGCCGTCGCCCCACTCGTCACCTTTGTCGACGACACGAGCACCGTCCTCGAGATCGGTTGTTCAGATGGACGTAACCTGGCGTGGCTCGCTGCGCAGACCGGATGCTCCGGGGCCGGAGTCGACCCCTCCGACGTCGCAATCGCGACAGGTCTCGATCGGCATCCCGAGCTCGACCTGCGGGTCGGGACGGCCGATCGGCTGCCGTTCGAACGGCGATTCGGCCTGGTACTGCTCGGGTTCTGTCTGTACCTGTGCGATCGTGAGGACCTCCCGAGAATCGTTGCCGAGGTCGACCGCGTCCTCAAGCCAGGCGGATGCCTGGCGATCATCGACTTCGACCCGCCGACCCCGCGACGGCGCAGGTACCGGCATCGGAGGGCGTGTCGTCGTACAAGATGGATCACATGGCCATCTTCACGGCCTTCCCGAACTACACCGCTGCGAACAAGATCACGGGATCACACGCCGGCCCAGGTTGGACTGCCGACACAACGAACGAATCGCTCTGGCCACTGCGTTCAAGGAACGTTCGATCGATCAGCTCGAGGAGCCCGACTGACCCTCGGCGACACCATCGACCATCGACCAGTCGAGCGGGGTGCCACGTGCCACATCGACCGCCGCACGCCGCCCTCGAACCTGCTCGATGAACTTCGGGTGGAGACCACCGGCGGGGCGAATCGATCGAACATTGTCTGCAGAGAAGGGTTCTCCGGCCTTGACGTCGGCGACGACGAACAACGAACGACGGAACGCCAACGACCCGACCTCGGACGGCGATGGTCCATAGCGTACGTGGCCAATCGCCTGCTCGGTCTCGCGACCGAAGCGACGAGCGCGGCAAACTCGTGGGGTCCAGCAGAACGCACCATCGGGCCCGCCGTCCGATCGACGCATCGTGATGTGCTTCTCCAGGACGGCAGCGCCAAGGGCAACAGCAGCGATCGAGCTGGAGTGACTGAGCGTGTGATCCACAGGCCGACCGGGCACGACCACCTCGCGGGCATGTCGGCGATCGTGGCGAGATCCATCTGACCGGGTTCGGCTGGGTAGGTGCTGTTACAGTGCAGGAGCACGAGACCGCCTGCTCCGTTTGACCGGGCAACGCCCACGGCTTCGTCGATCTCCTCAGCCGTTGCCATCCCGGTCGAGATGACCAATGGTTTGCCGGTTGCGGCTGCCTTGGCGATGAGCGCGTGGTCGAGAATCTCGAACGATGCGATCTTGAAAGCGGGAGCGTCCAGCTCTTCCAGGAAGTCAACCGCGGCGAAGTCGAACGGCGAGGAGAAGATGCTCAGCCCTCGGTTTCGTGCCTCACCGAACAGCTCGGCATGCCATTCCCACGGTGTCATTGCCCGCGGTAGAGATCGAACAGCGTGCGGCCCGACCACAGGTTGCCATCTGCGACGCGGAAGATGGGCTGGTCGGACTCGATCGTGATCGACTCCGGCGATAGGTCTGCAACTTGATGGCGTCGGCGCCGGCATCGCCGCAGCGTGGATCGTTTCCTTCGCCCTGGCAATCGATCCACCGTGATTCGCCGACAGTTCGGCGATCACGAACACCCGGCCGTCGCCGACGACCCTGTCATCGATCATCACCGTGTCGACACTCACGAGTACCTCAATTCAATGACCCCATCGCCTTCGTCCGGTCGTGCATGGGAGAAGCCTCCCACACGGAAAGCTCGAATGGACGCCGTGTTGTCGACCTTGATGCGGGCAACCATCGACAAGGTGGGCCAACGCGTTCGCGCTGCACGAACGCCCGCAAGGATGAGCGGGGCGCCGAGAGATCGCCCCCGAGCCTCGACCGCTAGGCCGACGCTCACGAGAACCTGGCCTTCCTCCTCGTCGAACCTCATCTGACCGATGGGTTGATCTCCGTACTCGGCGATGAGGAGCATCGAATTCTCGTCGTCGACCACACGTCGGAGCCAAGAAACGTGACTTTCTGGGTCGATTCGATCCGGATTGAACGAATTCGATCGAGTGATCGGATCATTTGCCCACGCCAGCAATCGATCGGCATCCCCCATCGTTGCCGCAACACATCTCGACATCCATCGACCGGAGTTGAGCGACGACTCTGTCCGCGCCGAGCCCATCGACCAACACGGCACCACGCGCCGCTCGTGCGAAACGAGACTCTGGATCACCTGCGACCGCTCGATCCTTGCGGCGAGTGAATCGACCTCCGCTCGCCAGCAATAGTCGGCGTCGACCAGGTGGGTTCGGACAAGGTTCTGGTTCTCCGCCACCGACAGCAGGATGGTCGGCACACCGCAGCAGAGGAGTTCCCACACGGTGCTTCCACTCGCGGCGATTGCGAGGCAGGAGTCCACGAGAGGCTTCCCAGCTCGGTCTGACTGCCGTCCAGTACATGAAGCGTCGCCGCTGGGAGCCGATCGCGCACGATGGCGGCAACGCTGTCGAGCAGCTTCGGGGACGGGATGCCACCAAGCGAGATCACGACGTCGTCGACACCCTCGTCGAGACGCCGCCGCGAGCTCCGCGAGCGCAAACTCCGGCCGCAGGAGCGCGTAGGTCGGTCCGAGCAATGCACGATCTGCTTCCGGATAGAGCGACCGATCCGCTCCGAAGTTCTGATCCAACACGAAGGCTGACCCGTGGTCGCTGCGCTGTCGGAAGTCATCCACGATCACGAGATCCTGGACTGCCGGACGCGGGGCGCTGTACGAGTCCAAAACGGTCCATGCGGGAGCGACGTCACGATCGACGGGGATGTCACTGGCCGTGAGTACCTGCAACAAGGTCGGATCGACCTCGCCAACCAGATCGAACGCACTGCGTCCACCGCCGGCGCGCTGCCAAGCGTCGCCGAGGACGAGACTGCGGCGCAAATGACCGCTCCCCGATCCGGGAGCGCAGTTGGGTTGCAGCACCAGACCAGTTCGGCGGTCACTCGGTGTCATGACGTCGACGTGCCGAAGTCGAAATCACCGAGGAACGCATCGCAGAATCGATCGAGATCGGCGGACACACCCGGCATGAGTTCAGCGGCATCCACGACCGTCAACTGCGCGAGCCCGCGCACGTGCTCACGCACACCGAGATTCTGGTACGGCGCCCGGAAGAAGAAGAGGTAGGTGTAGCGCCGCGCGAGATCCCTGTCGGGTTTGAACCCGATCGGATCATCAAGAACCTCGTTCACGATTCGGATGAAGTTCTCCTGAGAATCCGGATCGACGGTGAATCCCTTGCTGCGATAGTGCGTCTGTGCGGCAACGACGACGGGCTTGCCCGAGAGGGCCATCTCGAGCCCGGCCGTCGAGCTGTAGACGAGGCCGACGTCGGCCTGCTCCATCAACACATACGAACTCATGGGATCGCTGGATTCGATGACACGGACGTTCGACGGCAACGTGGGTCGGACAGCCAGAAGTGCATCCAACATGCGTTCTCTGCTCTCGCGGCCCGACAGCTTCTCCTCGGCGGGATGGATCCGGATGATCAGCTCGTCATCCGGTCGCGCCTCGAACAGTGCCACCGTGGCCGACAGCCAGTCGACGATGGACGAGAACGCGATGTCCTGACCGACCACTGCCGAGTCCCAGACCAGGTTCGTGAACAGTACAGCCCGCGAACCGGTCTGTAGCCGTTCGAGGCCATCGAACGACACATCTCGCCAGTACTCGTCTGCGGTCCGTCGGCCGTGACGACGATCGTCGAGGTAGCGGTCCAGCGTCTCTTCTTCAGCCCGAGTCAGCTCCCTGGCACGCCAGTTCGGCCAGACCGTCGAGAGGTCGGACAGGCCGGCGGGGCGCGATCCGTCGAAGAGGAACGTGTCGATGATGAACCCGCGCTCGTACGTTGCCACCGGTACGCCACGTCGCCGGCACAGCTCGGAGGCGATCGCCTCGAAGAGGAACAGGCCGTTCAACATCAGGACTCGATCGGGATTGATCTGTTCCAGAGCCCGTTCCACCTGTCGAACGATCGAGCGAGCGACACGCAGGAACGCCCGATACGTCTGCGGGCCGAGCGGATCCTTGTCGAGGGAGTCCACGAGCAGGGACCACTTGACGGGAACCTCGACGATTCGGCCGAGTTCCACGCCGTCGTGTTCGACCTGACGGAGCTGCTCGAGCGACAGTTCGTCCAACTCGGGCCAGGGTTCGGCGTCAGCCAAGGTGCTGAGGGCGATCGGAGCACGCCCGTGTGCACGCAGCGCGTTGTCGACATACCGAGAACACGAGCTGCACGGGACGGGTGGGCCTTCCCACGTGTTCACCCGGTCGCAGATCTCACGGCCGCCACCGCAGGTCAGATAGTGGACCTTCGCACCGCGGAGTTCGAGCGCGTCGCCGAGGACGGCCTCGATCTGAACATGGATCGACCAATCGCGCATGGAGAGGATGAGTACGTCGGGAGCTCCTGACTGATCAGACGGCGGCGGCATCGTCGATGCCAACCGTTTCGCCGCCTGCATCTCGGGTGCGATACCCCGCGACGGAGCCCGAGGTGCGCCGCCTTCAGAGCGCCTTCACGAATACTCTTCATGTCGCGCATGGCGCTCGGAACTCTCCAGGAATCGGTTGATTGGCACGCAACCATGCATTTGACGTTGACCGTAACCTAGCCCGAGGTGTCCACGACGCCGACCACTGACCAGGCTCATGACGGCAGGATCGCGCATTCGTCAACTGATGACTGATCGTCAACACTGACTGATCGTCAACACCGTGCCTTGATCGCCACCAACCTCTGGCAGCAATGACCGTCCTTTCGCGTTATCTTCATCTCATTCATTGCCAAGCGGTAGTAGCAGGGACGGCGACATGAGCGAATCCGGTCAGGCGCTGTGGAAACGGGCCAAGCACGTGATCCCTGGGGGCAACATGTTGCTCTCCAAACGCTCCGAGATGCATCTCCCCGAGGGTTGGCCCGCGGATCACTCTCGGGCAAAGGGATGTCACGTCTGGGACCTCGACGACAACGAGTACATCGACGTCGGTCTCATGGGCGTCGGCACCAACATCCTCGGCTATGGACATCCCGTCGTCGACGATGAGGTCCGCCGTGTCGTCGACTGCGGCAACCTCTCCACACTCAACTGTCCGGAGGAGGTCTACCTCGCCGAACGACTGGTCGACATGCATCCCTGGTCCGACATGGTTCGACTTCCGCGCTCGGGTGGAGAAGCGTGCTCGATTGCCGTTCGCATCGGCCCGCCGCGAGCGGCAAGTCGGCGGTGGCCTTCTGCGGATACCACGGATGGCACGATTGGTACCTCGCGGCGAACCTCGGGGCGGATTCCGCCCTGGACGGACACCTCCTCCCGGGCCTGGAGCCCGCAGGTGTTCCTCGCGGCCTGGCCGGCACGGCACGGCCGTTCATGTACAACGACCTCGAGGCCCTCGGCCAAGTACTGGCTGCTGGCGACGTCGGAACGATCTTCATGGAGGTCCAACGAGGTCAGGAGCCGGCGCCAGGCTTCCTCGAAGGGGTCCGGCGCCTTGCCGACCACCATGGGTCGGTCCTGATCTTCGACGAGTGCACGTCAGGATTCCGCCGGTCGTTCGGCGGCCTCCACCTCGGGTATGGCGTCGAACCGGATATCGCGACCTTCGGCAAGACGCTGGGGAATGGCTATGCCATCACAGCTGTGATCGGACGTGAGTCCGTGATGCAGGCCGCTCATCCACCTTCATCTCCAGCACGTTCTGGACGGAGCGCATCGGCCCGAGTGCTGCCCTCGCGACCCTGGACGTCATGGCGGAGCAACAGGCTCCCGCCCAGATCGACATGATCGGTCAACACGTCATGCGGCGCTGGAGCAGCTCGGACGTGACGCTGGGATCGAGCTGACAACCGGAGGACTCCCCGCCCTTGCCAACTTCGCGTAGCCTGCTTGACCAGTAGCCCTAAACCTTCGTCACGCAGGAGATGTTGAAACGAGGGTTCTCGCTGGGACGTCGCTCTATGCCTCAATGGCGCACGAGCCCGCCGTGCTCGATGACTACTGCAGCAACCTCGCGACGGTGTTGACCTCATCGCCACATGCGATGAGACGACGACCTGGACCGGAAGCTCGACACGGTCGCGGACAGACTGGCTTCCAGCGCCTCGCCTAGGACCACCGCTGGCCACCATTGTCTTGTTTGCCGAGTTGGTATCGGCAGAGCATGGCCGGTGTCAGGTATGGTCAACCCTTCGTGACGACCGCCACAACAACCATGGCCCAACAGCCCGCCGGGTATGGGCACAGCTCTGGATCGCCGGACGTCTTCGGTCGTCGACGTGAAAGCGAACGATGAGTTCACGGATGTGGCGTTCGTAGTCATCCGAATGGGCTGAGAGGGACAACGCGCGGCCGCTTCGTTCGTCAAGATGAAACTGGTGAGATACGCGGGACGGTTACCCCCGGAAAGGACCCGACCACATGGCTGAAGCCGGGCCCCTCGTCCGCAACACCATCATCAATGGGATCGCCGCAATCGTTTCGACGCTGATCGCCTTCGTGCTCACCCGCGTGTTCCTTGAGGAGATGGGCGTGCCGCGTACGGCCTGTGGCTGCTGGCGCTGACACTCACGTTCGACCGCGGTACCTGGCCATCATGGATCTCGGGTTCGGTACCGCCGCACTCGAATCGCTTGCCGGCCCGCAGGGCGACGACCGGCCGACCGTCGTCGGGTGGACCATCGCCACATACCGCCGCAACTACCTCGTACTGTCGATCTGCGGCATGGTGTTGATCCTGACCGTGGGCCGGCTGGTCCTCGAGTCGATCACGGACGGCGGCACGCCGCTGACCATCTGGTTGATAGCCGCTGTGATGGCTGTTCGGCTTCCGATCGACATGGCTCACGCCGCCAACCTCACCATTCTGGAGGCCAGCTCCAAGTTTCTTTGGATTCGGCTCGTCGAGACCAGCGTGAACGTGGCGTGGCTGATTGCAGTGGTAGTTGGCACCTCCAACGACATTGGGGTGGTCGGCCTGTCCGTCGCCGTGCTGGCCATCGCCACGGCGCAGTGGGCAGTGTCGACGGTGCTCGCCCGACATGTCGAAAGCTACGCCCCGTTCCGATGGTCCAACGTCTCGGCCCAGACCAACCGTCACTTGTGGAGCACCGGGCAATGGGTGGCACTTCATCGGGTCTCAGGTGTGATCTACGCTCAGATGGATCGCTTGATCATCGGCTTCGCCCTGGGCGTCGCTGCGGTCAGCGACTACGAGGTCCCGTACAAGATCCAAGCGCTCGGCGTGCTGATCCTCGTGGTACTCCCCTCGGCGGTGTTCCCCGCCGCGGCCCGCCTCGGGAACGCGGCCGATCGACGCCAACTCACCGCCTGCTGTTTCACCGTGGCACCCGATTGTCGGTCGGTGTCTGCATCCCACCGCTGCTCGCGGTGCCGAGATCCATGGCCGGACCGATCGTCCGCGTCGGGGTGGGTCCCGAGTACATCTACCTTGCCGGGTCGGTACGTCTGTTCACAGCGTGGACCTTCCTGGCCGTCTTTCACGTGATCCCCTTGACCATGCTTGCCGCTATCGGACGCAACCGCGAAGTGTTCCTTCTGGGCGCGATGGCCGTGGCCTTCAACCTGCCCATCTCCATCCTCTTGGCACCCCGATGGGGCATCGACGGGGTCATCGTCGGGACGCTCGTCGGCTACGCGATCGTGTTCATTCCATATCTGATGGTCGAGCAGCACTACTTCGGCTCGGGATACGGTGACTGGTTCCGCTATGTGGTGGTCCCGATCGTGGTGCCCGTCACTCTGGAGGTCGTCGCCCTCGCGACCGCTGCGACTGTTCTCGACCACATCGATTCGCTTCGACTTGTACTGTCCCTGCTGGGGATCGGGACGCTGGTGGGATGGTCCTCCGATCATCTGATCTCGATGGAACCGGAGGACAAGGACAGCATCCGACGCGCCCTCACAGTGCGCCGATGACCATCAGCTATCTGGTTTTCGACCACTTCTTCTGGCAGGACCTCGATGAACTGGAGAGCCGGCTCGGCTCTGACGAACGGCTCATCAGGATTCCGTACCAGCGATGGCATCGAATGGCCCGGAGGTACTTTCCGGGCCGCCGCCTTCGAGGGGCTTCAACAGGCATTCGCCCCCGAGTTGGATGACGCATGGCACCGTTACCGCCGACGGGTCGATGACGAAGCCGATGGATAACGGCTGCGTACCGGCCGAGCCTGTTCTGTCCTCCCCGAGCCAAACGTGCTCTTCTACATTCGCCCCTTCATCGAATCATTCCGCCGTCACGGTGTCCGGACCTTCGTTCTCCAGAAGGAGACGACGATTTCTCCGATGGTCATGGACGAGCATTCGCTCCAAGTGGGCAGGTGGGTCCCCTTCATCAGCGACTTCATGACCGTGTGTAGCGACCGGCACAAGCAGTTCTGGGTCCGATCGGGAGTCGATCCCGATCTGGTCGAGGTGACCGGCCAGCCGCGCTTCGACGTGTACGCCCGACGGGAGCCTTCCAGGGAATCGTGCGCGACCCCGACTGCTGTATCTCTCGTACGACGATTCGGCTTATCTGCCGACCGATGTGGGCATCGCGTTCGACGGCTCGTGGCGTGAACTCCGACGGTCCACCGAACAATGCCTTGCCGAGGTATCCGACAACTGGGACGTCACGGTCAAAGTGCATCCCCAGCAACCGGCCGCCGACGAATGGCTCGGCCCAGTGGTCGTCCATGCCGACCGGATGGCCGACACTCTCGGCAACTGATTCGGACCACCGATGTGGTCCTCGGCTTTCAAACCACCGCGATCTACGAGGCAGCCGTCGCCGGAAAGCCTGTGATCTATGCGGCGTGGGGCCCCACGTTCGAGCGTATGCGCTGGAGGCTGATCCCGTTCCATGAGGTACCCGGGCTCGTACACCATGCAACCTCGGTCGAATCCTTGCGGGAGCTGTTGGGCGGGGACCTACGCCAGCTAACTCCGGCGCCGGGAACGGCGGTCGCTGCGGCCGAGGAGCACATCGGCCCGGTCGACGGGCATGCCGCGATGCGAGCGTTGACGTCCATGCGCCGTTTCACCTGTGACCGTGCGTGGACCAAGACGAGTCTGTTGGAGGTAGCTCGACGAGCCTGGTATCCCGTCGCTGCCAGCGGAATCCGCCTGGCTGTGCCGACGGGCCGAAGGGTGCGCCCCCGGTCGGCCGGCCGGATGGAACTCGCCGAGGCCGACCTCCGACAGCGGTCGGCCGAGTGGCGGTCAGTCGTCTGGACGCGGATCATGGGTGGGCCCGAGCGATCAGCAGGGCGTGTGCAGAGGTCGTGAACCGGCTGGATGTCGCTCTCTAATCACGTCACGTAACCGCTGACGAATGTCGGATTCTCTTCTGTAACATAGTTGAGACCTGTGAGACGAACGTCGAAATGGGGCAAGTACTCATCGGGTGAGTAGTTCAAGGTTTCCCACCGATCGGCCATCAGCTCGACTTCGAAGGCACTCACCTTGGGATCCCTCGACAGCGACTCGAAATGGTAGAGCTCGACCCATGGAGTCCACACCATGCGAAACCCCTTGGCGGCCAGTTTGTTGCAGAAGTCGACGTCGTTGTACGCGTGTGGCAACTCAATGGACAAGCCACCAACCTGGTCGAATACGTCTCGCCGTATTGCCGCGCAGGCCATCGTGATCCCCGACCGTTCGGCCGACACGGCCAACTCGAATTCCGGACCGAGTCTGACCCCCGAGTCAGCCCGTGGAAACGTGGCTCGCTCCGTCGCTGAGAAACGGCCCGCGGATTGGATCCGTCCGTCACCGAGCAACAGCTTCGGTCCGACGATCCCCACGTCAGATTCTCGTAGGTGTCCCAGCAGCTCTTCTATCCAGCCAGGTGATGCCACGAAGCGTGTCATCGTTCAGGAGTATCAAGACGTCACCGCTCGACTTGATGACACCTCGATTGATCTTTTCAGAGAAGTTGAACTCCCCGGCGAACGGCACGCACCGCAGTCGGTCCCCGGCAAGTCGTCGAAGATCGTCGACGAGAGCATCATCAGCGGTGGCCACGTCGTACACCACGACGATCTCGATCTTCAAGTATGACGACCTGTCGAGAAGGCTTCGGACGCAGTTCTCGACGAGCATCGTGTCGCTGTCCCCACACCCGCTTCACCGGCGCCACTGGTTGGAATGATGATACTCACCAGGGGTCGCTCGAGCAGCTTGCGATCGATTTCGTGTTTGCCACACACTGTCGGTGCGCGTGACCGCATCGATCCCGACGTGATCGAGATGATCCTGGATCACGCTGGGTCGACTCTCGAGTTCGTGACCGCTGCGGGCAGATCCCCACTGATCGCGGTTGGCTCGTGTGATGAAGAACTTCAGGCATGCGAATCACACGCTCAGCGTGCTCGGACGCCCGCAAGACGAGGTCGTACAGAGCAAGGTCTCCCAGTTCTGTTCTGAAGCCACCCACCGCTCGGAGCAAGCTCCTGGAAATCACGACGGGAAAGCCGACGAAATCCTGTCCACGCAGGCGCTCCGGTGACCAAACCGGCTTCCAACTCCTGACCGGAACGCGGCCAGATGGGTTCCCCCGGGTTCCGATTCTGGTATGCGATCACCAGATCTGGTGCATCCTCGAGGGCTGACCCGATCACGTCAAGCGCATCAGCCCTCAGTGCGTCAGATTCGAGAACGAAGACAACGTGTCCATCTGACTCCTCCAACAACTCTGCCGACTTGACCGATCCGATCGGCCTGACCGAGATCATCGGCTGGTCGGGCCGGCACCAGGCAGCTCGCTGCCTGTCGGCCGTCGAAGGAGTGACAACGGGCGGACGATCGTGCGTCCCAGGCGCCAAGTGGTCGACTTCCTCATATCACCGAGCTGTTGCTCCAAGTCAGCGTTGACCGTCAGCACGTGCTCCAAATCGCTGACTTTTCGGGTCTCCTGGTCGAACCGACGACGCTCCGTTTCTACTCGCAACCGGGCTCGCAGTTCGCCCAGCCGCGCCTCAGCTCCGATCAACTCATCGCGTAGATGCAAAATCTCGCGTTGCAGCACATCGACCTCGTTCCAGTCGGCCGCGATGGGGTCGCTCGAGCTCGGCTTCTCAGACATTGGGCAGCCCTCTTGGCACATTCGGCATGATAGCTGGCCGATAGCTGCTGCTTCCGATCACTCATCAACCTAAGGGCGCTTCGCGATGCTAACCAGATCAAGGACGACACGACCTCGGGCAACTGACAAGAAATCCCGCGGTTGAGCACCTGCTCGTGTTCGCTCAAGGTCCAGCATGCTGCCTTCCTTCGATGAGCCCACCAATCGGAACGACCCGTGAAGTCGGTACCGGTTGGGTGATGCGATCCACAGTCGATGGCCAATCCGTGCAGACGATACGTACTCATGAAGACTCGGTGTTGTTGAGGCGCTACCGGTCTGAACGAGCACAACGCCATCGGGGCCCACGAGAGAACACGCCACCTCCGTAGGAGAGCACCCGGCCTGACTGTCAATCAGCACGACGTCGAACGAGACCCCGAGGTCTCTGACCGATCGCACGCAGGAAGGTTCTTCGATCCCGTTCTCGAGCGAGTCGCCTGCGTCCGCCGCGCGGCAACATGGAAGATTCACGGACGTGAGCGGGTTCGAATCGAACATGTCCGCCATCGTTCGCCCGATGGACGGGTCACGATTCAGCAGAGTCCCGAGTTGCAGGGATCCGTCCTCGGCAGGGCTCGAGCGAAAGCTGAGCCAATTCGTCTCGAGCCCTGCGTTCGTGAGGAACTGCACGATCGCCACCGCACGTTCGTCAGCGCCCCAGCTCAACCACTCGCAACGGTCGTTGGTACCGCCGCGTGAGGGCAACGAGAACGAACAGGAGGACCTCACCGTCCAACCGGGTCAGTGTCGGCACTGGTGAACCGACTTGGTAGCTGGTACCAGCTCGAGTCGATCGAAGCGCCGCATCGACGAACCGATCGTCGAGCAGGCGTCTGTGCGCCGAATGAGATCTGGTCGACTCCTCACTGACGTGGTGATCTGGTCGTTGGCTGTCCCGATTTGGTGACGTCGTGAGGTAGATGGATGCGATGACAGGGAGCGGCCACGGAGTCGTGAGCTCCGCGAAGGTCGAGAAGGAAGCGCCAATCGTCGACTCCTCGAACTCCTGCCGTGTGTTGCACAGAGAGTCCAGCTCGGTGAGCGATCACGCCCGCGTCGATGAAGTTGCTTTCTGCGAGTCGAACTTCGTCATATGGCTCAAACAGAACGAACGGTTGGGAATCGGCGCCGCCCTCGAGTCGTAGCTGGGCGCCGTAGACAACGTCGACCGCCTCGTTGCGGCCAAGGAACTCGGCAACGGCGCGGAGCCATCCACGACCCATGAGGTTGTCGTCGTCGAGGTATGCCAGGACCTGACCATTCGCCTCGAGGAGCGCTCGCTGCCGAGCAGCGGCGCAACCGCTGCCATCTGCTTTGATCAGTCTGATCCTGGTGTCGCTGGCCTCAAGCGAGCGGACAAACGAAGCGGTGTCGTCGCTACTGGCGTCGTCGACAACGATCGCCTCCCACTTCTCGTACGTCTGTTGTTGCAGCGACTGCAGCGCCCGCTCGAGGAGTGTCCGTCGGTTCCGAGTGGGCATGACGACCGAGATCAAGGGCTCACCAATAACCGGGGCCGTCTCGCTCCAGGTTGGGTACCACATCAGGTCCGAAAGCAACTGCCCCCGGCCGCGATACTCCTGTTCGAACGCGCCCATTCTGTTCACCGCGCGGTCGAAGAGGGTCTCAGCATTTCGTGTTGTGTCCCTTGCGACGACCCTGAGGTCGTCCTGAAGCTTCGCGATGAGTCTCTGCTCGGGTGCTCCATCGCCGTGGCGAGGTCGATGTGGATTCGGGACAGCCGTGTGATCTCGTCGACCAGTTCCAGTTGCGTCGGCACGACCAGAGACGACGTGCTCTGCTCGTATTCGCTCATTCCGTCGTCGGAATAGACCATCGCTACGTGAGCGTACCCTGCCGAGGTGGGGTCACCGGCTCAACTGAGCGGTCACGAAACCCGGTCGGTTCGGGGAGGCGTCGTTCGGTGCTGGCCGTAGACTCGCCTGCCTTATGCCCAAGCGTTTGTCACCGGTATCACTGGCCAGGATGGTCAGCATCTGGCGGAGTTCCTGCATGGTCAGGGCTATGAGGTGTTCGGGATGGTGAAGGGTCAGAACAATCCTCGGGTGGAGGCGTTGCACGACGAGATGCCGTTCGTCGAGTTGGTGTCGGGGATCTGGCGGATCTGCCGTCGATCGTGTCGGCGATGGAGTCGTGTCAGCCGGATGAGGTGTACAACTTGGGGGCGATCAGCTTTGTGGCCTTGTCGTTCTCGCAGGCGGAGTTGACAGCGAACATCACCGGGTTGGGTGTGTTGCGATGTTGGAGGCGGTGCGGAGGTGGCGGCAGCCAGAACAATCCGATCCGGTTCTATCAGGCGTCGAGTTCGGAGATGTTCGGGCAGGTGCGTGAGACGCCGCAGACCGAGTTGACGCCGTTCCATGCCCGTTCGCCGTACGGGTGTGCGAAGGTGTTCGGTCACGACATCGTGGTGAACTATCGCGAGTCCTACGGGCTGCATGCCAGTTCGGGGATTCTGTTCAATCATGAGGGGCCGGCGGGGGTTGGAGTTCGTGACGCGGAAGGTGACGAACGCGGCGGCGCGGACAAGTTGGGGTTGCAGGACGAGGTCGTGTTGGGAATCTGGATTCGAAGCGTGATTGGGGGTATGCGGGGATTATGTGAAGGGGATGTGGATGATGTTGCAGCACGATTCCCCTGACGATTACGTGTTGGCCACCGGGGAGACCCATTCGATCGAGGATCTGGTGCAACGGGCGTTCGCCGAGGTGGGCATCGAGAACTGGCGTGACCATGTGCGTCAGGATCCCAAGTTCCTGCGTCCGGCCGAGGTCGATCTGTTGATCGGTGATCCCACCAAGGCGCGCCGACTCGGCTGGAAACCCAAAGTCGACTTCGCGACCTCGTCAAGATGATGGTCGACCACGACCTCAACGCGAAGCCACCAAAGCCGGCATCCCTATTCCCACCTGAGGAGCACGAAGCATGTCGATTCTCGTCACCGGCGGTGCTGGCTACATCGGCTCGCACACCGTTCGAGCGTTGCGGGACTCGGCCGCGATGTCGTCGTGCTGGACTCACTCGAGTTCGGCGTCGCCGATTCGGTGATCAACGCTCCGCTCATCGTGGGGAACATCACCGACAATGACCTCGTTAGAGCCATTGTGCCGAGCACGGCGTCACTCAGGTGGTGCACTTCGCCGCCTACAAGTCGGTTGGCGAGTCGATGGAGAAGCCGGGCCGATACTGGCGGAACAACGTTGCGGGTACGGTCGAGTTGATCGAGGCCTGCCTCGCCGCCGATGTCCGCGACATCGTCTTTTCGTCGTCGTGCTCGGTGTACGGCACACCCGACCAGGTTCCGGTCACCGAGACCGCTGCCATAGCTCCCGAAAGTGTCTATGCCGAGAGCAAGGCGATGGTCGAACGGATTCTGCGGTTGGTATGGCACCACCCACGGCGTGCGTGCGGTGAGCCTCCGCTACTTCAATGCTGCCGGTGCCAGCTTCGATGGACGCATCGGCGAGGACTGGACATACAGCATCAACCTGATCCCGCTCGTCATGAAGGCCGTGCTCCTCGGCGACAGGCGGCTTCAGATCTTCGGTGATGACTACGACACTCCCGATGGCACGTGCATCCGTGACTACATCCACGTCGACGACCTCGCCGACGCCCATGTCAAGTCGCTTGCATATCTGACTGCCGGTGGTGGGACCGTCGCGGTGAACGTCGGCACGGGAAATGGGTCGTCCGTACTCGACGTCATCAGGGCGACCGAGGCCATCACCGGCCGCGCCGTGCCATACGACGTGGTCGACCGACGGGCCGGAGATCCGGTCTCGACCTTCGCTGACCCCACCTTTGCGGAGTCGACGCTCGGCTGGCGGGCCCGCAACGGTCTCGACGAGATCATTCGAACCGCCTACAACTGGCATCGCAGCCAAGACTGATGCAGTCGGCAACAGTCGGCAGGTAGTCAGTCGAGACGACGAACCGTGACGAAGCCGCCTCCGACCTACTTCGACCTATCCGTCGTCCTGAACGTCCACGACGACGCCATCCACCTGTGGCGAACCCTGCTCTCCACCGAAGAGGCAGCTCGCTATGCGCGCCAGCTCGGCGCGGGTGGAGCTGGTCGTGGTGCTCGACCGACCGACGCGGCAGGCCGTCGACCTGGTCGACCAGTACGAGCCCTCGGCGTTCGATGGTTACCTCCGCGTACTCGTCGACCACGGCTCACTCGGCCGCTCCCGAAACGCCGGCGTCGACGCAGCGCGGGCGCCTACATCGCCTTGTGCGATTCCGACGACCTGATCTCGTTCAACGGCTTCGCTGCTGCGCTGGAGTCGGTCCAGGGGCTGCCGCAGGCTGTGGTCGTCCCCGAGTACGTCTTCACCTTCGGCGACGTCTTCGGGATCACCCGATACACAAGGTCCGACATCATGACTCCGATGCAGATGATGAACGGAAACCAGTACACCTCCCGCATCGTCGCACCTCGGGAGTTGTTGTCGCGGGTACCGATTGCCGATGTCCCGCTCGACTCGGGATACGCATACGAGGATTGGCACCACAACTGCGAACTCTCGCGGCCGGCACTCACTTCGTCATGGCCCGCAACTCGATTCTCTTCTACCGCCGACGCGCTCGCAGCCTGTCGGCGGGCTCGTGGCAGACCTCCACACAACAGATACTGCCAAGCAGACTGTTCGAGCCAAGCACCTATCTCGAGTCAACGGACTCGGCACGCTCAACCGCCGAGCATGACGACCTCGACGCCCTCGACCAGACCGTCCACTTCACTCGGAGCGAACTCTGCCGGGAACTCGTGCACGCGGCGAACCAGATCGACCCTGCCTTACGAATCACACGGTACGAGACCGCTCCCTGGATGGACCTCCGGACTTCTCCCGCGCACATGGGAGTGGCGTACCGCAGGTTCTGCGAAGCAGTCGGCAGCAGCGGGGCGACGTTCACCGACGTGGTGTTTGCCCCAGCCCAAGCCGGACGACGCGGCGCCGAGTGGATCTGCAGAGTGCTTCGTGGACTCGCCGAACTCCAACCGGAAGCTCGGCCCCTCGTGCGACCGAGGACTCCGCGGACCTGATGCCGTGGCTGGACCTCCTTCCCCATGATTCCTCGCGTGGCGATGCGTGACCTGCACCCGTCGGTCACGGTCGACGAGATGGACGTTCTCGCCCTGAAAGCCATCCAGGCCACCGGTGCACGGGCCCGCATCCATCTCGGTCGTTCGCGGTTCGGTGCGCGCTTCTGGCGAGCGTTTGGTGTGCTGCTCTCCGACCATCAGGTCATCCTTCACAGACTCGACGCCGCGAGCGAGGTCGTCGACCGACGGGAGTTCATCGTCGATGACGACGTCGATCTGATCTCGAACTGTCTCGACACGATTCAGGTGATTCTCGCATCCTCCGTACATGTCAGGGACCGCGATCGCCTTCGCTTCCGTACCGCTGAGGACAAATGGCACGTTCTGGATGGGACCGGGGAGACTTCAACCGTCACGGATTCGTCGGAACTCGAGAGGATTCTTCATGGTGACAGAGGCTGAGCACGATGAACTGCTGCGCCAGCAGCAACTGGACCGCCAACAACTTCTGTTGTATACAACCCGACTGGCTCAGCTCAACGAGGAGATCCAGGCGTACGCGGTTCGAGTACAGGCGATCGAGGCTCGACACCGGGCAGAAATGTCGGAGGTCTCGGCACGACTCATCCTTCAGGTCATCGAGCTCCGGACGTGGAAAGCGCAGGTCGAGACTTCACGAGCGCATCGCCTTGCCGCGACAATGCTTTCGTTGTATCGCGTACCGATGGTTGGGTCACTACTGCTCGCCATTCGACGAACTGTCCTGCGCCTCCGCTCGAACGCCCAACGTTCCGTAGGCGTCAGCGACGACCGCCCCGAGGAGACCCAGCTCAGCGGCTGACACGGTCGAGCCAGTAGGGCGGAGGACACCCTGCGCCCGAGCAAGCTCGAGCAAACCGACAACCGGAACCAGAAATTCTCGCGAAGAACTTCTCGACGAGGTCGGATGGCTCCGCCCATCGAGTCAGCGTTGGAAGTATCTGATCGAGGATCAAGCTCAGGCTCTTCACATTGGCCAGGAGGGCATCCGCATCGGCGCGAACAGTGAGACTCGCCGGGCGTCGAAGATATCGATAGTTGGGATCTGGCACGTGGGCGAAACGGTCGACCCGGTTGATCAGATTGAACAGGGTGACGAGGTCCTCTCCGTAGTCCACCCGATGAGCACTCTGGTCTTCGTACACAGACCGGAGGAGTTCGGTCTTCACGAGCTTGTTGCAGAGACTGTTGGACATCCTGCCGGCAAGCATCGCTCGTCTGACCTGGTCCGCCCGCAGGTCATGCTGATCACCTCCCCTGTTCTCACACCAGCTCGTCCCATCTACCTCGTGCCAGAAGATTGCGCACTGCACCAGATCTGCGGAGTACCGCACCGCAGCACTGTGCAACACCTCGAGGAAATGGTTATCCACCTCGTCGTCAGAATCCACAAAGCTGACATATCCACCCGTCGCAGCTCGGACGCCCGTACGCGCGCCTGAATGAGGCCAAGGTTCTGGCCGTGGCGAATCATTGTCACCCGTCCGTCACCGGCAGCACGCACGATCTCAGCTACGCCGCCACACGGCGATGCGTCATCCACGACGATGATTTCGAAATCGGTGAACGTCTGGCGCAACAGCGAGGAAAGGCAGCCCTCGAAGTACTTCTCGGTTCGGTACAGCCGGAACCACGACCGAGACCAGCGGCCTCGCGGGGCTATCGGCAGACGGGCCCGAGCGGCGGGACGGTGACCGCAGCCGCTGTTCCGGATTGCGTGCTCGGGTAGCGCGGCCGCTCGCAACGTTCGTCACCGACGGGGCGAGACGTGGTTCGGGCACCGCATCTTGGTCCTCTCGCTCACGGTTCGAAGCGTAGCCTCGTATCGAGGCGGCGAACATGCCAAGAGGAGAAGGATGATGTCAGCCCTCACGACGACAGAGCCTCCAACCAAGCCAGGGCGGTTCGCAACCTTGTTGACGCGCACGCCGTGTCCTCCTCGTTGCCAGACTTCGAACAACCGGAAACGTAGGAACCCGGCGCGTGCGCCCAGACCACACCAACACGGGCGCCTCGCCCACCCACGACAGCGTCAGTTGAGCCGAGAATCGGCCTCGCGCCAAAGGTGTTCGTCAAGATCGCCTCGGGTATCGCCAAGCGTTGCGACGTGCGAATCGATGTCTTCCTGACTGAGAGGGGCCAGGGCGCGAACAAGAACTCCAGTTCGGCGGCATCCGTCAACACACCGTGCCCAGGGGCCGGCCAACGTGCCGACGCGAGTTGTTCTCGGAGACCTTGGATCTCTTGGCGAAGCGACTCGACGTAACCCTCTAGCTCCAGATACTTCGAGTGGCTATGTTCAGTTCTGTTCTGGGGACCGCGCCTGAGCCACATGGACTCGCCTTCCCTACTTCCGGCGACCGTGAAGTAATCGTCTCCACCTGCGTCGGATCCGATATCCCACCAACATGGGAGGCAGGTGGAACGGGCGTCGGTACGGATGAAACGCACGTCGGCCGCCGGGCAGGTGCAGTTGCTCCCAGATGACGGCGTCTTCAATCTCTTGGTCATTGGCATTGTAGAGACGTTCTTCATCAGGACAAAACCAACTTCTGAAGATACCGGTGTCGACGAGATCAAAACTCCATAGAGCGCCGAACAAAGGAAGGCGTAGCTCGTCGTGACCAAGCTCCGTTATCTCACACTTCGCATACCGATCAAGGAAGGCGCGCGGAAGACAACAACCTCCTGCGAGACATGCCGACATCGGTCCCTCGTAACCCAGGGAGGTCCGAGCGTATTCTTCGAGCCTTCTCGTCTCTTCGCCAAGTGGCTCACGGATACACCAACTCCATCTATCTTGGATCTGGCAAAGATGTGTGAGCCCAGTGAGACCGATCGCTCTTTCACCTACGTGGCCGTATAGTTCCTCGAGGCTCGCCAAGAGCAACAGGTCCCACTCAATGAAGTGGAGCATATCGAAATCAAGTTGGTGCCCCCACTCCTGATACCAAGAGCGGATTGCAAGATCGGAGTGCTGATATTTCCATTGGGCGTCGCGCCCTTTGATTGACGCCCAATGGTCGAATAGGTGTCCGAGTTCACCGAAGGCTTCGTCCTCTGCGGACTCCTCTCCTCCATATAGAGCCCAGACATCAATCCCTGGGTTGAGCGCTCGAATTATTCCGACATGATTCGCACAGGTGATCCAGTCCCGATGGAACCTGAATAGGACAGCGCGCCGGATCGAACTCGCTCGTTGCACTCGCATTCCTGCTTCTCCTGGAGGTTGTTCGGACGTTGCCGACACGATGAGTGATCTGATTGCCATGCGGCTTGGTAGCGAATATAGGGCGCTTCGCGTCTGAGGGTTGGGGTCGGTTGATCGGGTGGATCCGGGACGCGTCGCAGGGGCCCTGCAATTCTCGGTGATGTTCGAAGTCAGCGAGTTGCGAGGAGCCCCTGCTTGGAAACGGATGCTACGCGCATGTCCGCGCTGCTGGTCGGTCTGCCCGATGTCACGGTGGTCGGCGTCGGCGATTGGCCGGGGTGGTTGCGGATCGTGGTCGACCACACCGTCGGTCTCGGTCGTCGTGCCCGTCTTCGGGACCGAGGAGCACGTCGCAAACTGCCTCAGGTCGTTGCTGGAGTAAACGCCGGACGGCGTCGGGCTCATCGTGGTCGAGGACCATTCATCAGGTGATGTCGAATCGATTGTGGCTCCCGGCGGGTACTCGCCGGCTCAGCACGAGATGTGCGACTTGCCGCTGAGCGGATCAGTCCTCCGCCGACTTCGAGTGACGTCCGGCGGGGCTCGACGCCTCATCGCCGGAACGCAGCGCGGAGGCGGTGCCGTCACAACGGGTAAGGATGCTCATTCCTTGGCCGCAAGCCGGCACCGGATGGGCCGCCGGTGCGGGATCATCACCGTGATCGAACACCCCCAACAAGAGTTGCCGACAGCGGCCGGACTCGGCGAACTGACCCTGCTCCAGAGCGAAGTCGTCATCCACCCGTGATGTGGCGACTCCCGCAACGCCAGTCATCGCCAGGCATAGACGTAGTCGTGCGCCGCAACCCGAGGGTCATACTCCCGCCCGCGCACGGTGAATCCATGATCGACCAGCCAGCTGGTGACTTCGCTCTTCGACCTCGCCCAATCCGTACCGAGAAAGTCATGGCATAGATCGTCATGTTGCAGATCATCGGAGCGATTGCCTCCATGCCTCTGATTGCTTCCTTCTCTGCCCCCTCGATGTTCATCTTCAGCCAATCGATCCTCGTGATCCCGCGTTCGAGACAGAGGTCGTCGAGCGTGACCGCCGGGACCTCCGTCACACCGGCTTCGAAGACATTCGCGGCGACCCACTGCGGCCCGTCAGAAATCGTCACCACCCGTGGTTTGTCCGATGCAGCAGCATGGATCGCTTCGACCTGCTTCCAGTCGTTGAGCCGACACAACTGCTCCAGCCGCCGAAAGGTGTCGGGCGCCGCTTCGATCGAGAGCACTGAACCCTCCGGACCGACCATGTTTGCGAGGGCGAACGTCTCTCCACCGTGACCCGCCCCGACATCGACGACGATGTCACCTGCCCCTGGCCGGTAGTGCAAGAACATGAGTTCCTCGAAGTCATACGATTCGCCGTCCATTGCCCAATCGCGCCACTCCTCCCAGCGCCTAACGTCGGCCACCCGACCCTCCGGCCATCGGTGGATCCACGAACGTTGGCGAGGGGACCACCTCAGCGTTCGTAGCTGTCGATGTTGCATCGTGGCCCAAGCGGAGCGGACAGGTCCGAGTATCAACCGGCCGCCATGTGCGATCCATCCACCACGAACATCGATCGCGACAACAGTCGCCGTCAGTCGTTCACGAAAGCGTCGTCCGTGAAGGGAAACATGCATACCTGCAAAGGCTAGCGAGTACACATCGCGGCCGAAGGCCGCAGCGACAGACGAGTCGATTCAGGTTCATTGTTGCGGAGTTCCATGAACTTGTCGGTGACGCTCGAAATGTCCGCGTTTGTGCCGGTCGAAAAGTGAACAGTTGATGTTCTGTTCGCCAGGTTAGTTGTCGGTGTCGCTGGTGGTGGTCCGGATGCTGGGCAGGGTGTCGATGCCACGGTTGCGGAGCCGGTAGCTGGCGCCCTTCAACGTGAGGACGTCGGCGTGGTGGACGATTCGGTCGATCATCGTGCGGCGACGGCTTGGTCGCCGAACACGCCGCCCCAGGCCGAGAACGGCAGGTTCGAGGTGAGGATCAGCGAGGCGTGTTCGTAGCGCGATGACACCAGTTGGAACACCAAGTTGGCGGCGTCTTGTTCGAAGGGGAGGTAGCCGACTTCGTCGATGATGATGAGCCCGTAGCGGCGCAGCCGGGCGAGCTCGGCGGGGAGTCGTCCGAGGCGGTGGGCTTCGGTGAGTCGGGCGACCCAGTCGACGGCGGTGGCGAACAGGACCCGGTGGCCGTGGTGGGCGGCGATCACGCCGAGGCCGGTGGCGAGGTGGGTTTTGCCGGTGCCGGGCGGGCCGAGCAGCACGACGTTGCGGGCCTCGGTCAAGAACGCGCCGGAGGCGAGCGCGGCGATCTGCTGGCGGACTGCGGGTTGGTGGTCCCAGTCGAAATCGTCGAGGGTCTTGGGGGCCGGGAACCCCGCCCAGCGGATCCGCTGGGCGGCGCCCGACGCGTTGCACGCTGAGACTTCGCGTTCGAGCACGGCGGCGAGGTAGTCCTCATGCGTCCAGCCGGCATCGCGGGCTTGGTCGGCGAGCCGGGCAGCGGCTTCGGTGATCCGTGGTGCTTTCAACGCGGCGGCCAGGAAGTGGATCTGCTTGACGGCATCCGAGGGTGGTGGCTGTTTGGCGCCCATCACGCGACTCCCAGCCCGTCGAGCCCGAATGCTCGGTCGTAGTCGGCGAGATCACGAACGAGGTGACCGTCAGCGACAAAGCGCGGTTGGTTGAACAGTTCACGCAGCAGCCGGGCGCCCTCGACGTGAGCGGGATCGGTGACGGTCATCTTGCGGGCCCAGACCCGAATGGTCGGCCACGATCCGGCCGTCGACATGGACACGAACACGTTCGAGATCCGCGGTGACAACGACCTGGCGGCCGATCGCGTTCGGTCAACGGAGTAGTCGCTGGTGTCGACTCGCACGTAGTAGTCGCGTCCGAGTCGGATCTGGTTGTGCCAGCCAGCGGCGGCGGGACCGGCGGCAACGCCAACATCGCTGCCCGATCGGCATAACCAGATCGATCGGACGGGCCTTGATCGTGCGCACCTCACGGCCATTGGCTGTTTGAAGCCACACGTTGAACTGGGCGTTGAAGTCCGCCGGCGAGTCGAAGCTGCGACCCGGCATGAACGACGTCTCGAAGAACCCGTTGCGCCGCTCGACGATCCCTTTCGATTCAGGATCGTGCGGCTTGAGTTGATGCAACCGGGTCGCCAAGGTCCCACAGAACTCGCCGACGCCTGCTGCGAGTCGGCCCCGACGACCGATCCCGGACTCGTTGTCCCAGATCAACCGGCGCGGCACCCTGCCCAGGTCCTGCAGCAACGACCACGTCCCCAACAACAAATCCGGCGTCTGACGCGTTGGCAGCATCCGCCCGGTCGTGAACCGCGAGTGTGCGGCCACGATCACCAGCACCGGCAACAACCCCTTCGTGCCGTCCTCGAGCGGGATCCGCTCAGGCGGGAACCACAGATCACACTGCGCCGCGTCACCCGCCGCCCACACCAGCCGATCAGCCGGATCCGGGCGACGATGCTCCGGACGCAGGCGGCGCACATTGTCACGGAACCACGTGATCGACCCCGACCAGCCCACCCGCTCGGCGAGCACCGTCGCCGGCATCTCCGGATGCTCCTCCAGCAACGCCCGCACCCCGCCTCGAACGGCGCGAACGACGTCACCGCCGGTGTCCGCTCGTATCTCGGTGGCGCCGACGACGCCACCGCCTTGCCCACCGTCGTGCGCGAGATCCCCAACCGCTCAGCGATCTGCTTCTTCGGCACCCCCTCCGCAGCGAGACTCCGAATCAACGCCCAATCCTCCACAGTGATCACACTCCAATCTTCGAGTGTTCACTTTTCGAGCGTCGCTACTGACCAGTTTTCAAGCGTCGTCGACAGAACTGGACGCGCTCTTCTCCGAGCCATTCTTTGCGTTCGCATCCGAACGTTCGAGAAGATCCTGCAAACGCACTCTTGGGTTCACATTCATCCCAACAACTACTACCCAACGGTGACGGTCGACGGGATCGAGATTCCTCGCATCGCGGAGTTCACCTTCGCTCGACGCGATCGGATCGAGGGTGAGACGTTCGCGAATCGCTTTCCACACCCGCTCGACTTCGACAACACGGACCATCCTCACGTGCGCTTGCCACGTTCGCTCTTCCGCTGAAGGTGACCCGGCGCATTGATCGCCTCCGGTCGGGACGAACGTCATCGACAGTCCACATGCCACCAGCGATCCGCACCCCGTGCGCAGGTCATCGGCTCGACCCTACGACCACTACGTGTCTGTCGGAAGTACCCTGCTGTTGGCTGTCGCTGCTACGAGCTCGGAAATCCGATCTCACAGAGGCCGAGTGGCTCGAGTGCCGGCGCTAAACGTTCAACGGCATCTCGTTGGATACCAACGAAGAAGAACGACCGATCGAGATCCTCCACGGGGCACAGGGCGAAGATGCGATACACGGTCGTGAGGTCGTCGGACGAAGTCGCCATCATCGGGCGGAAATGGCCGTAGCCGCTGTGCAGCAGGATCACGGTGGGCCGAATCGCATCGATCGTGTACCGGTAGTCGACCTTGCCCCACGGTGACCACAACACACCTGATTCGGCGATGTGTCGATCGGCGAGTCCGAGGAAGTCATGAACGTACGCGTCAGGGGCATAGTAGGAGAAGTATCCGAGTGCCTCGACCGTCACGATGTCGCTGTCTCGAAGCTGCGCGCGCAGTGCCAGAGCCATCCTGCGATTCTGGTCGTACGGCTGGTCCAGGGCGAGACTCGGCGATGTCCAGGTCGACGCGAACAATCCCACGACAACGAGACCGGCGACCGCCGCGGCCAGCATCGCCGCTATTGGAACGCCGAACCGGCCTGGATCCGCACGCAACACGGTCCACAGCGCCGTGGCAGCCAGTCCTGCGGCAGTCGCGAGCATGGGCACATACGGCGTCAGCAATCGGAAATGGGACATCCAGTCGCCACCGTTTCGAACCGCGACGACCACGGCCGTGCCGAAAGCGAGCAGGGCGAGCACCGGCGCGGTCCACGGACGGACTGCGAGACCAAGGAGCGGCAGGAACAGGACACCACCAATGGTCGGGACCGAGTCACGGATGTACTGGCGTCCTGGGACGAGATTGTCCGTGAACATCGAGACGTCGAAGAGCCCGCCCGACTTGGCTCGAACGCTGTTCGGCAACACGTCGCCGAAGTAGGCGTAGCGCGCAACCGTGATCCCCGCCACGATGCCGAGCCAAACGGCGCCGACACGGATGATCACGTCACGCCGACGCTGCTCGCCGACATCGGATCGAAACGCCAGCACCAGCACGACGGGCGCCAGCAGCACGACAGACTCGACACGTGTCGAGAACAGCAACCCACCTATGATCCCGATCCGCCACGGACGTTCGTCGAGGACTGCGCCGATCAGTTCCACCAACAGCAACGCGTAGAGCCCTCCCTCCAGTCCGAAGAACGCCATCGACCAGAACGCCGGGCACAGGGCGATGAGCGCCACCGTGACAACGGGGCTGCCCCCATGGCGCTTCGCATACTGACCGGCACGCACCGTCGCAATCAGCCCGAGGATGACCCCTCCATACCCTGCCGCGTAGCCAGGGCTCAGACCGAGGCCGATGGGCACTGCCATCATGACCGTCCAGAGCAGGTTGCTGAACGCCTCCACGTGCTCGTCGAGGTTGAACACCAACCCGTCGCCCTCGATCAGGTGGAGCGAGGCACGCAACGAGATGTAGGCGTCGTCGACGACACCTTTGGGTGAGAACAGGATGACCATGAAGATCGTGACCGTACCGATGGCGGGCAGCAGAAACCGTCGCCATCTCGAAGCCATCGCCGAATGCGACACCTCACTTGGAGGAAGATCCAAGCACTTCGCTGCATCGCCCCCGGGCAACTCCGTGCGCATTGCCCACATCGTACTGCCCACCATCTGATCACCCGACGACGGCGACAACTGCACGGGAATCGAGTGCGACGGCGAGACACGAGGATCAGCCATCGGCCCCCGATCGACCATGCGATCGGGGGCCGTGCCAACGAGTTGGTTGAATGGCCTCGCTGTGTTCAGACGGGAGCGGGGAAGTACCCGATCGCGTCGGCGAGCAGGTGGGCCCCGCCACCGGGACCGAGATAGATGCAGACCTTTCCCTTTGCGTCCACTCGAGTGATGACCAGGTTCGGAACGGTCTGACCGGCGACGAAGTTCAAGTTGGACGCCACAGGAATCGGCTGATCACATGGGTACACAGTGGCGTAAGAAGGACCGTCTGCCTCGACCACCGTCACGTTGAAGATGACCGTGGCACCTTTGGGGATACCGACGCGGCCGGCGACCTTGAACTCCTTGAACGAATCAGCGGTCACGAACCCCGAGCCGTCGGCGTGGCCATCGATGGTCGCTGCACCGGGCCGGGTGTCGAGCATCCGAGCCGGAACCGAAAAGCCGACGAAGTTGGTGCCGACGGGCAGATACCCGATGGCATCGACGATGAAGTGCGCTCCACCACCTGGGCCGGCAGCGATGCACACCTTGCCGTCACCACTCATCCGAGTGACCACCAGATTCGGCACGGTCTGACCGGCAACGAAGTTCAAGTTCGACGACACCGGAAGTGGCTGATCACACGCGTAGATCGTCGCGTAACTGGGCCCGGTCGATTCGACCGCAGTCACATTGATCACCACCGCAGCAGCGTCAACCGGGATACCGGCACGGGTGCCGACCTTCACCTCCCGCACGGTGGTGGCCGCAACCACGCCGCCGCCGACAGCATGACCATCGACCGTCGTGGTACCGGGCCGGGTGTCGAGCAGCCGAGCCGGAACCGACAACCCGACGAAGTCGGTGCCGGCTGGGAAGTACCCGGCGGCATCGATGATGAAGTGCGCTCCACCACCGGGGCCGGCGTGTATGCACACCTTGCCGTCAGCGCTCATCCGCGTGACCACCAGGTTCGGCACGGTCTGACCAGCGACGAAGTTCAAGTTGGACGCCACCGGAATCGGCTTACCACACGCGTAGATGGTCGCGTAGCTGGCCCCGGTCGCTTCGACCGCAGTCACGTTGATCACCACAGCAGCAGCGTCGACAGGGATACCGGCACGGGTGCCGACCTTCACTTCGCGGACGGTTCCACCCTCGACCACGCCACCGCCGACGGCATGGCCGTCGACCGTCGTGGTACCGGGCCGGGTGTCGAGCAGCCGGGCCGGAACCGACAACGACACGAAGCCGGTTGCCGATGCCGCCACTTGGGTGGCCGGCGACCAAGCCATACTCGCCACGAGCACCGATGCGACTGCGAATACCGAACGAATCCTCATGACGAACCTCCTCGTTCATGACCTCAACGGCTATTTCAACTGTTGACGGTATGGATCCCCACGCTGTGCGGCTAGAGGCGTTCGCCCCCGAAATGCGACAACTCCCGGGTCCGGGCGGGGCCAATTCGTCGAGCGGCTTACGCCGACACTCCCGATGGCACATGCATCCGTGACTACATCCACGTCGAAGACCTCGCAGACGCGCTGGTCACCGTGCCTGGCTGAAGGGGTCGGCGGCAGTGTCCCGAAACTGTCAGTCCTCGTCACTGGCCAGTGCACCGTCGAGGATGCCGGTCGCCGAGATGGCGGCACCGATACCCGACGCGATGTGTCGCGCATAGGAGCCCGTGAGGTGATGCGAGTCCCACCGGACGACGATCCCATCGACGACGGGAAGGCAGAGCGGGAGTTGGGGGCAAGCCAGCTCGTCCATGTCGACAGAGACCATTTCCGGGTGGATGAGGTCAAAATAGCGAAATGCGATCTCGGTCGGAAGGGGTCCCTCCGTAGCGGCAAAGGTGCACTCGCGGAGGCTGGACGTGCCGGACAGGCAGGTTGGGACGTCGAGGTCGCTGATTGGGATCGGCTCGAGGAGCACGACCCGACGACCGTCAGCCAGGAACGAATCGATGGTTGCTTCCGAAGTTGCACGGGCCATGTTGAACTGATCCATCGAGTCTGAGGTATCGCCCACGATGCTCATTTCCTGGCGAAGCTGAGGATCATCGAACGCCAGAGTGACCAACACGACAACGTCTGGGTCCAACGCTGGGATGATCTCGTCGAACCAGACCGGCTGGGCGGCGTTACACGCTTCGGCGAAAAAGGAGTATCGCAAGTCCCGCTGCCACGGGCATCCACCCTCCGCGGTGACCGACAAGGTCCAACCCTGCGAAACAGCGAGATCCTCGAGCGCTGGAAGCAACATTCGCGCATGGCTGTCACCCACGAGGTGGACGTGCAGCGCGTCGCTGGTTCCAGCAACGACGATGCAGTCTTCTGGCACAGTCGTCGTGCAGTCGGGCAGGTCCGGGATGTCCCGCTGCGCCGCCCTCCAGTCGAGACCTGGCGGCAGTGTGAAGTCGATGGAGTCGTCAGTCGAGGTTTCCGCGAATGACTCGGTCGGAGTTGCGAGTACCGTGGGACGGTCGCTCGTCAGTATCACCGGCGCGATGAGAGCGCCGATGAGCACACTCAAGGCGAGGCCCGCTGCCACCGTCGACCGCGGACGCCTATCAAGCTGCGACGACCTTCGGATCGGCATCTCGATGGCACGGAGGCTGAGCTCCGCAAGTGCCGTCGAGACGAGCACGGCCGTGACTGCGGTCGTCACGGGCCCGATCTCGACCAACCGACCAACCATGACGAGCACGGGCCAATGCCATAGATACGTGCCGTACGACAACCGGCCCAAGTGCACAAGCGGGGGGAGCGAGAGCGTCCGTGCGGCCAAAGATCGCGGAGCGAGTTCGAGCGACAACACCACGAGCACAGACACGGTTGCTGCAAGCACGCCCCGTTGCGAGACCGGAAGATCGAGCAATGAGGACGCGAGCACCACGAACGCGGCAAGCGACAGTGCAGTGACCGCACCGAGAGCGAGAGGGGTGGCTCGACCCAATCGATCGCGCCACTGCGGCGCTCGCAATAGCAGGGCCGCGAGTGAGCCAACGAGGATCTGGTACACCCGGGCATCGGTGGCGTAGTAGGCGCGCATCTCGGAGAAGTTCGCCGACCAGATCTGGCTTGCAAGGGAACCCACTGCGAGTCCCCCGATCACGAGCCCCAGCACCACGTCGAGTCGGCGTCGGCATCGACGCGGACCCATGCGGCGGCCGCGACCGTCAGCGGGAACACGAAATAGAACTGTTCTTCGACGGAGAGCGACCAGAAGTGGGCGAACGGCCGCGGTAGATCCTGAGAGGCGAAGTAATCGCTGTCCAGAGACAGAAAGTGCCAGTTCGACACATACAGAGCGGCACTGCGAGCGTCTGCGATCGCCGCTTCTCGCTCAGCGGGCGGCGCGAACCCCACGAACAGGACGGCTGATACAACAATCACGACGGCAGCAGCGGGGAGAAGCCTCCGAAATCGCCGTGCCCAGAACTGGATCGGACGGAAGGTACCCGCATCGTGCTCGACCAAGATCACGTTGGTCACGAGGAAGCCACTCAGCACAAAGAACAGATCGACGCCGATGAATCCGCCGGACGCGACGAACACGCCAGAGTGAAATAGCACCACTGCGTAGACCGCAACGGCACGTACGCCGTCGAGGGCGGGACGATAGGACCACGCAGACGACACGACTGCGACTATCGCACATCGGGAGAGCCCGACATCTGATACGACCGTCCTCGCACGGCTGAGAGGCGAGCAGTCCGTTCCCGCCAGAAGTCGACTGTTTCGCTCGAGGATGACTCGAGCGCCAGGCCCTGGAGTTCGCGATGTTCGGCGCCCGTAGCGGCGTCGATCGGCCGGCCGGGATGGGCGAGCGATTGGGCGGGATTTCGACGTTGGCTAACGTCCCTGGCGTCTGCCCGTTCTAGATCTCGCGTGATGCGCAGCCTCGCAGCGCGTGCGGGCCGTCGACGGAAACGCGTGCCGGCTGGTCCTAGCAGTACCATCCGACCGGTGAACTGGGGAAGAGCGTGAACAAGGCCGTTCGGCGGGCGAGAAGTCTACATCCGACATTTCTCCGTGCCGTCCTTGCCGATGCCAGAGTCACGATGGCGTACCGCGGTGAAGGTCGTGAACTGACAACGCGTCCCGATGCGGCGGTCCAGATTCTGCGCCTAGCGTGGGGGAGCGACGCCTTTCTGGCGCAGATGTGTTATCGGGCGAAGGCTCGACTCCTAGCGCTGGGGGTGCCCGTCCTGCCACGCGTGTTCCACCGCCTGGCGATGATGACAGCTCAGGTGTGCATTGGTGACCCGGTCGTCGTCGAGCCGGGTGTGTACCTCCCGCACGGCCAGGTCGTCGTGGAAGGATCCGTTCGTATCGGGTCCGGGGTGGCGCTGTTCCCGTGGGTCACCATCGGGCCCGTGGCGGGCAATTTCCAGGGCCCCACGCTCGACTCCGATGTACAGGTCGGTACGGGAGCCAAAGTAATCGGTCCGATCACGGTCGGCGCCAGCGCGCGAATCGGAGCAAATGCCGTCGTCATCCACGACGTGGCGCCCGGAACCACGGTGGTCGGCGTTCCCGCGCAGGTCGCCCGGGCGGTGCACACCGACACGCCGGACGATGAGGCGGTCGCCGAGCACCTCGTCATGCAGGGGCAGTTCCGGGAGGCGATCACGACGCTCACCGCGCAGAATCGGCGGAATCCGTCAATTCCGGTCGAACGACGTCTCGTGCACCTGCGCCACGAAGCCTTCTTCGCAGTGCCGCACGATGCGCTCGGTGATCCGTGGCCGCCGCCGTTCGAGAAAGATGTGTTCTCAGGGATCGACGGAATCCCCGAGATCAGCGCAAGCGACCTTTCCGTCGACACGCTACGTGCGGGAATATTCGGGCACGGGGCGCTCATCGTCCGTGGGTTGCTCGACCCGGATCGCTGCACCCGGCTCCGCGAATCGATCCCCCTCGCATTTGCGGCGTTCGACAGCTTCGAGTCGGGGGCCGCGGACGCCGAAGCGAGCCCCTGGTACTGGCCAATGCAGACGACGGGCATCGTTGAACGCTCCTGGGTTCGTGGGGGCGGCGGGGTGCTCGCCGCCGACTCTCCCCGGATGCTGTTCGACCTTCTCGAAACGCTGGAGTCGACGGCCGTCCCGGAGGTGTTGACGATGCACTTCGGCGAACGTCCGGCGATCTCCGTCAAGAAGACGACGCTGCGCGAGGTTCCGCCAGATACGGACACGGGATGGCATCAGGACGGCGCATTCCTGGGCGAAGGGATCCGGACCGTCAACGTCTGGGTCGCGTTGTCACCATGCGGGGTCGACGCAGCATCGCTCGACGTGGTCCCAAAGCGGCTCGACCACATCGTGCCGACCGGTATCGATGGTGCTGCTTTTGACTGGTCGGTTAGCGACGGCCTCGCGGAAATGGCCGCGGACGGCTGCGACATTGTTCGTCCCATCTTCGAACCCGGGGACGCGATCTTGTTCGACGAGATGAATCTGCACCGCACGGGCGCCGGACCCGGACTCACCAAGCCTCGCTACGCCGTGGAGATGTGGTTCTTCGCCCCATCCACCTACCCCATGGCGCAGATTCCTCTGCTCCTCTGAGATCGAAGACGACACCACATGCACATCAGCTCGCTCGACAACATGAGCATCTGCATCAAGAAACACCTTCTGCCCGGGTTCGAACTCAATTCGGGCAGGGGCCTGCGCGTCCTCGATGTCGGTGGCGCAAATGTGAACGGCTCATTCCGGCGGCTGTTCGACGTTTTCGATCCCGAATACGTCGTGCTCGATCTCGTTCCGTCCGAAGGCGTCGATCAGGTCCTGACCGAGGATGGTCGGTTTCCCGACGCTGATGGGCAATTCGACGTGGTCGTCTCGGGCTCGACGCTCGAGCACTCGGCAGACTTCTGGCGAACCTTTCAAGAAATGGTGCGCGTGTGCGCCGACGACGGGATGATCGTGGTGATCGCACCGTCGGCAGGGCCGATCCACCGCTATCCGGTTGACTGCTATCGCTTCCTGCCCGACAGCATGACCGCTCTCGCCGATCTGACAGGTTCACATCTGATCGAGTCGTGGCAAAACCCGATGGGTCCGTGGTACGACCTTGTCGGGGTGTTTCGCAAGTCGCCACCGGATCCCTCGGTTCCGGCGCTGCCCCCAGTCACGTCGGTCCCACTGACCCACGAGGTGCAGAACGACTTCCCGCCCGGAGCGCCGCCGGAGGCCGAGCGCGGTGCTGGCGCGGAAGCGTGCTCCGACTTCTTGGAGCGGGTGCACCACACGCTCCAGCCGCGGTTCTACGTCGAAATCGGTGTCGAATACGGCGTCAGCCTGGAACTGGCCGATTGTCCCGCGCTTGGCATCGATCCGGCGCCGGCACTGAACAAACCGCTGGCCGCCCAGCACCAGTTGGCGGTGATGACGAGCGATGACTTCTTCACCTTCGCCGACATGTCGTCGATGCTCGGTCCGGTCGACTTGGCCTACATCGACGGGATGCACCAGATCGAATATGTCCTCAAGGACTTCATGAACATCGAACGGCACTGCCATGCAGGTTCGGTGGTCATCATCGACGACATCTACCCGGTGCACCCGCTGCAGGCGGAGCGACAGCGGTCGTCTCGATTTTGGACCGGCGACATCTGGAAGATCATCCCCATACTGCGTGGCGCCCGTCCCGATCTTCTGCTCTTCCCAGTCGACACAGAGCCCACTGGTTCGCTCGTGGTGGTCGGCCTCGATCCGACAAACGATGCGCTGTGGAAGATCTTGGATGTCATCGTGGAGATTGCCATCTCGGACATGACCGAGGTGCACGACGACATCCTCACGCGCGAAAACGCCCTCCATCCCCAGGACCCACTGCTGCAGCGTGTGTTCAGTACATTGCGGGACACCCGCACCGACGAAGACGTCGGACCGTCAATCGATCGCATCCGCACGCTGGTGGCAGGATCGATGCCGAGGCAGGTTGCAACGCGATGAGCGACGAATTCTTGTCGATCGTGGTGATCAGCTACAACACGCCCCGGGAGTTGCCGCGCACGCTCCTATCGCTTTCGCCTGGCTATCAGCAGGGCATTGATCGCAGCGACTATGAGGTCATCGTCGTCGACAACGGATCGACCAACCCCCCGACCGCCGCCCAGTACGAGCACCTCGGGATGGACCTCACCGTGCTCACCATGGAATCGCCCACGTCGAGCCCGGTCGCAGCGATCAATCGTGGCCTGAACGCCTCGATCGGTTCCTCGGTCGGCGTGTTCATCGACGGTGCCCGGATCGCATCACCCGGGCTGCTGCGCAGTGCCAGGGAAGCCCTGCGACTGTCATCGCGGGCGTTTGTCGGCACGCGCGGCCGATACCTCGGCTACAAGTTCCAACGGGACAGCATGTTGGACGGCTACGACCAAGCAGCTGAGGATCATCTGTTGTCAACCGTCGACTGGCAGGACAATGGCTACGAACTGTTCCAGATCTCCGTGTTCGACGAGTCGGCCGGCCCATCGTGGCTCACCCCAATTTCAGAGAGCAACAGCCTGTTCATGTCGAGGCAGATGTGGGCGGAGCTGAATGGCTATGACCCGCGCTTCCAACTTCCCGGCGGCGGCATGGTCAACCTCGACACCTGGACCCGGGCACTGGCGCTCCCCGGCGCACAACCGATCGTGCTCCTGGGAGAGGCCACGTTCCACCAGTTCCACGGTGGCGTCGCAACGAACGGATCCTTGAAGACCATCGAGGGATTCTATGAGGAATACCGCGCGATCAGAGGCCACGAGTTCGTGCACCCCCAGGATCCCGTTCACCTCTGGGGGTCGTTCACATTCGTCGTCTCACCGATCGACCTCGGCATCAGCCGTCCCAGCGTTGTAGCCCACCCGCCGAGCCGAGCTGCGACAGCAACTGTCGATGCGAGTCGGACAGCACCTCCCACCATCCGTGCGCCGACGGGGTCGACAGGTGCTCGACGTGGTCGGGCCGGCACTGCATGGAGACTTTGTCGGTGGCCGACGCAAGCAGGAGCAGCACACACGCCGCAAGGATCCGCGAGTCCCTCTGTTCAGTGCCGATTGGTACCTCGAGCAGTACCCCGACGTCGTCGAGTTCGACCCGGCTGAGCACTATCTCCGATACGGGCTTCTCCAGGACCGCCAGCCGGGACCGCAGTTCGACGGCGTCTGGTACGCGAACAATTACCCCGACGTGGGCATGTCGGGAACGAACCCTCTCCTGCACTATCTGATGTTCGGCGTGCACGAGGGCCGCCAGATCCGTCCGATCGACCTGCATATCTGACGCTGATCAGATCGACGAGGTCAAGTTCCAGACCGAACAGATCACCCACTGCGAACTGTTCGACGCCGATTGGTACCTCGGTACCTACACCGAGGTTCGCAATGCGGGCTGGACACCGGCATTCGACTATCTGCAATTTGGCGTGAGCCGCAAGCGGCAGCCCTCGCCTCCGGTTCGACGGAGAGTGGTACCTGCAAGCATACGAGGACGTCCGTTCGACGGGAATGAACCCACTCCTGCACTACATCCTCTTCGGACAGGCTGAAGGTCGCGAGATCCGAGCCGTCACCGTCGTCGACGAACCGTGACGGGACCTGAACCTCAGCTCAACTCAGCCGCGTGAGACCTCGATCACACCCGCTCCGCCGACGGATGGACATGCGTCGAGCGCATGCGATCGAGCCAGCCCAACAGCACGGCAACCGCCCGCGGGTCGTGCCGGAGCCGGTGGCCGGCTCCTTCGAACAGGCTCAGCTCCGCGCTGCCGTGGGCATTGACCAGCTGGCGGGCGTCGGACACCGGCACGCTGTCGTCCTCCTCGCCGTGCATCACCAGCATCGGTCGGGGAGCGAACCGACGCGCGGATGCAACGGGCCGGAAGCGGCGGAACTCACGGGTCCACTCCTCCACCGACGGTGGGAACTGGCGGTTGTGGATCGCGCCGATCTCACGGGCGTGCTCGAGGAAGCGACGCGGATGATCGGCCCAGTCGTCGAAGTCGGCACGCGGGCTCAACAGCCCGGCGGCACACACTCGAGGGTCGTCCGCTCCGACGCAGATCGCGATCGAACCGCCGGTGTTCGTGCCGATCAGGATCACGCCGCTCGGCTCGTGCAGCGTCAGCAGGTGCGAGATGGCATTGCGGAGATCGTCGACCCATCCCTGCAGCGAGAAATCGCCCTCGCTCTCACCACATCCACGGAAGTTGAAGGTCATGGCCACGCAACGCAACTCGTTGGCCGTGCGGTCCATCAGCTGGGGAAACGTCCCGCCGGAGCGCTCGGCGTCGAGCGAGGCGATCGGGAACCCGTGGCACATGATCACCGCTGGCCCCGGGTCGATCGCGCCGGCAGGGCGGGCGATGTGGCACGCCAGCGACAGACCGTTCGAGACGAACCGCTCGTTCATCCCGGGCACGTCAACTCCTCAGGCGCGTGGCTTGCGGTGGCGACGACGGGCGCCGGCGGTGGCGAGCGTGTAGCCCCGGTTGCGGGCCTCGGCGAGCGTGTCGGGCCCGAAGCTCAGCCCGACACCCTGAGCGACGATCTCGTCGATGATCGCCGGGTCGTCCCACGAGTCGAGGTCGTACACGAACTGGGTGCGCTTGTCGCCGATGAACCGGCTGTGTTCGAACTTCGGGTGGTGTTCCATCAGAGCACCACGGTAGTCGGGCAGTGCATCAGGGCACCCACCAACCGTTGAGGTCGACGATCAGGTGGCCGCCGCCGTACATCCATGCGCACGACTGCAGGTTCGCCGCCAACGGCACGATCGCCCCGTTGGCCGCTGTCTCGCCGACCTGCTGGTTGAGCGTCGACGTCTCGCGCCGCACCCCGCAGTCGAACGTCGTCACGTAGCCGGGCACCGCATGGTTGGTGGCCGTCACGTTCACGAACGCCGCGCTCGGCTGGTCGCTGCCAAGGGCCGGCGCCGCCACGCTGTAGCCCACGGTCTCCTGCGCTGCCACCGGCGGGCGGTACTGACGGGTGTCGATCACCCGCACCGGCGCCGTCGGCTTGTACGCCAGCCCCGTCGGGCCGAACGATCCGACGAGGTCGACGAGCACGTCGGTCTCGGCGTAGCTGTAGATGCAGACCCGCCCCGCCGACAGCCCGACGATCGTGTTGTTCGGACGCGCCTCCCTGGCAACGTGGTTCACGGTCGACGTCTCTGGCAGGGGGCCACCGCACGGGTACACGGTCAGGTAGCCCGGCGCGGAGCTGTTTGCGGCGGTGACGTTGAGGGCCACGGCCGTCGACCCCGCAGGAACGAACCCGTTGAGATCGACCGACAACGTCGAGCCCGGCGAAACACGCTGTCCACCGATTGCCGAGCGGGTGTCGACCACCCGGGTCGGCCCGATCGGGTTGAAGCGCGACGAACCACTCGGGCCGAGCCAGCCGGTGATGTCGACGATGATGTCGGTGTCGACCGAGGTCCAGACGCACAGCTGTCCAGCGCTCGACAGTGCGGCAATCGTGCTGTTGGCGACCGTCTGCGCACCGACGAAATTGACCGTCGACGTCTCCGGCCGATCGTTCGAGCACGGATACGCCGTCAAGTAGCCGGGGGCCGTCGGATTCGCTGCCACGATGCTGAACACCGCCGCAGTTGCATCGGTCGGAGCGGTGGCACCGCCGACTTGAACGACGACCTGGCGACCCGCTCCCACCCGTGAACCACCGATGTTGCTGCGGGTGTCGATCAGGCGGGTGGGGGTGACCGGCGTGAACGTCGAGCGACAGTCCACCTGTTGAGATCCCAGGATGCCGGGGACGGCGGACACCGACAACTCGTAGGCGCCGAGCGAACCATAGGTGGTGAAGCCCGTCGAAGCGTCCAGCCAGCCGAGAGGTTCCACTTCGATCGTGTACTGGCCGGCTGGGACCACCGCATTCGCTGCACTCGTCCATGACGTCGGAGATGGCGCAGTGCCCGAGGCGACGATCACCCCCGTGCTGGCGCGCACGGTGACGCGCGCGTAGAGATTGGACCACGTTGCTGTCCCAGGCGGAGGGCGCACCGACACTGCCAGGTTTCCGGCACCGGCATCGACGAGGAAGGTGTCGCGATCGCCGGTGGTCCCGATGATTCCTGCGGTCGTCGATGAGCTGCCGACGGCGCTCCCCGAACACAACGTGGCACCATGGTCGTCGGGGCGCGAACCGGCGTACGAAGCGATGAGACCAAGGTCGTCCTGCTGGTTGTCGGCGCCCGCATACTCGCCGCGTGACCATTGGGTGACCGGCATTGCCGGGTTGATGCTGCGCCCCATGATCGGCGCCCAGATTCCATGGCCGTCGTAGTAGCTGGTCCCGGCCCGGGCATCGTGCAGGAGCCCGAACGTGTGGCCGGCCTCGTGCGACACGGCCTCGGCGATCGCCTTGGAGGCCGACGCCCCACTGTCCGTGAACACGAACGCCGGACGATCGGCGCTCGAATCGAACGTGCCGAGGAGTGCCACGCCGAGCACCCCGGCACCGGCGAAGTTGGTCGGGCTGATCACCATGCGTTGGCCGTAGGCAACGTCGGTGGAGCTGGTCTTGCGCAGGCCCTCCACGCCGGGATCGATCGTGGTGACGTTGACGTCGAAGGGCAGGTAGTCCTCGGTGACGCGTTGCCAGACTTCGTACATGATCGCCTGTTCGGCCGACGAGAAGCCCGGAAGACCGTCGATGTCGAACGGTGCCGAATCGATGACCGCAGGCGCCCCGGCCGACACCCACCCGGTATCCGCCGTCGTGTGGCCGTCGAAATCGAGATAGATGACGCGAGACGAGGTGGGCGCCGAACTCAGCGCCATTGCGTCGACACCGAGAGGCAACGCGGCAAGTGACCCCGCCGCGGGTGATGCCGTGAGGTCGAGCGCGTCGGCGTAGCCGAGTTGACCATTACCGGTCAGGAACAGAGACGGGTCTTCCACCAGCTCGTCGATCAGCTCGTCCGCTGCCACGCCGGCGTCGGCGGCCACCTCGTCCAGGTCGCCGCTCGACACCAGTTCATCGACGGCGTCGGTGCCCTGGAGCACGTCGAGTTCGGAACCAGCAAGCGGATCACCCGAATGAGCGTCGATGGCGTCCGGTGCTGGCGTGGAACCGGTCTCGGTGGCGAACGCAGTCGAGCCCATCGCAGCCGCCACCGCCACGGTCATTGCCACCAGGATCGAGATGCGAGGACACGATGATCGCTGGGTTGGGTCTCGATGAACGCCCCGCCGATGCCAGATCACTGCTTCAAAGTACCGCTCCACCGCGTCGGTGCGGCGTCGGCCCAGAAGTGTGTTGCCGAACGCGACAGTGCCGGGACCGACATTCGATCCCGGCACTGTTCGGACTGTTGGGACTGAACGCATCACGACGATGTAACGATTGGTGTCAGACACCAAGTGTTACATCGACACCGCGGGGACCAGCTGCGGCAATGACGTTCAGCGGGGGTTGGCGGGAATTCGCCAGGCGGTCCAGCCTGTCGGCCTAGCGGCCAACCACCTCCAGGGTCCCGTACAAATTCTCTGGCATGTGTTGGACCACCTCCTCTCTCTGGTGCGATCAGAGTAGAAGGTCAGCGCAGCCCGTCGCCAGTGGATATCGGGATTTCCGATGCGGCAATCAGACTCGGTCACGCATTTGAACGCGGATTTGCCCAGCACCCTGACTCCGACGACGACGTCCGTCGTGCAACGTCATTGGCGATCGAGTCGATCGCGGACGAACCCTGGGAGAAGTGGTGGTAGCACGCGGCGAAGTGTGGTGGGGGGAGAGTCAAGACGAGAAGGGTCGGCCGTATCTCGTGGTCAGTCGTGACTCCGCGAACGCCGTGATGAAGCGGGTGCTCGTCGCCCCGATCACCAGCCGGGTTCGGTCTGTCCCGAGCGAACTGCCGGTCGGGGTAAACGAGGGGCTGCCCATCGACTCAGTTGCGAGCTTCGACAATCTGCAGCCCTTCCCGACTGCGATGCTCACACGGCGACTCGGCAAGCTTGCTGACGCACGACTGAGTCTGATTTGCGTCGTTGCTGGCGCGACTCTCGACTGCTGATCGACACTTCGGCACCTCGATCGCCCCTCCGTCTCGATCGTCAGATCGTGTACGACTGGTTTTCGAGAATTCTCGATGCCAGCGAGAGGTCACCATCGATGACCACCTGATCGAGCAGGCCGTCAGGGCCGACGCGTCCGGCGCACCTCCGGGTCATCACACCGATCGGCATCGTCAAGGTCACCGTTGCCGGCCCTGACAGCTCCGGCACCACCGTGGCCCGCTCCCCTACCTCGACGTGAAGTTCGCGAACGATCGTTCCGCCGTCGGTCAGCGCGAACGTCACGCTCTGGCCGGTCGTCGCTCCCGCCTTCTTACCGACGACGAAGCCCAGCGCGGTGGCCATCTCGTCGAGCACGATGTCGACGGCGAGACCGGACTCATGACCCGGTCGCCCGACGGCGTCGCGGATGTCCTGCTCGTGCAACCAGCAGTCGAACACGCGAATCTGCATGAATCGGCCGAACGTGTCCTTGCCGGCGGGCGTGAACGACTCGGCGTTCCACTCGTCGTCAGACATCGCATCGAGGGTTGCCAGCCGCGCCGCAGTGAGCTCCCGGAACCGGGAGAGCACCTCAGCGGGCGTCTCGCCCCGCATCGCCTCGACCCACTGCTCGTTGAACACGCCGATGTCGTTGCGGACATGCTCGCTCGCGTCGCGATCGACCTCGATCGACGGTCCGGGCTCGCCCGACAGCATCGCCTCGGTGCCGACGATGTGCGACACGTTGTCCTGGACGCTCCAACCCGGCAGCGGCGACGCCAGGGCCCACTCGTCGTCGGTCAGCTCGCCGAGCAGGTTGCTGAGGCTGGCCCACACCTCGCCCAGTGCCGCAACGGTTCGATCCTTCGGAATGCTCGATGCCATGACGGCATCTTGTCAGACCGTCAGATCACGTCGTCGAGCCCGGCCTGGGGGCCGACTGCGCCGATCGCATCGAGATACGCGAGGTGCGCTTCGACGACGTTGACCGCGTCGACGTCGTCGAGCAGCTCCACGCCGTTCTCCTCCGCTTGGCCGAGCAACCACGCGGTCAGTGCGTCCTCGGTGATGATCACGGGCTCGCTGATCGACTGCGGCGCGTCGACCACGCCGTCGGGCTGCAGGCCCTGCTCGTGCAGCCAACGCATGTGGAACACGAGGAGCTGTTCGACCTCCCCGGGCGTCAGCCGGGCCTGGCTCTCCTCGGGGAGGCGATCACACACGAAATCGACCGCCTCATCGAGCCGATACACGACCCGCGGAGCGACAGCATCGAGGCGATGCGCCTCGCGCCCCACCGCAACTGCCGCGATCACGAACACGCCGAGCGCTGCGACCACTGCCAACACGATGGTGATGCCGTCCACCGCGCCAGCCTACGAACGCGAACGAGCGGCGCCCCACACACTGGAGGAGCGCCGCTCGATCAGACTCGAACATGACGTTGCGTCGGACGGTCTTTCGGGGTCGGGTCCGGAAAGACCGGGACCGACGATGCGTCAGATTCCGATGCGCTGGGCGAGCTGCTCGCGGTGATAGGTGGGATCACCGAAGAGGAGTTCTGAGCTCTTGGCCCGCTTGAAGTACAGGTGGGCCGGGTGCTCCCAGGTGAAGCCGATGCCACCGTGGATCTGGATGTTCTCGGCCGCAGCGTGGAAGTACGCCTCCGAGCAGTAGGCCTTGGCGAGCGAGGCGGTGGACGCGAGTTCGTCGTTCATCTCGCTGGCGCACCACATGCCGTAGTACGCAGCCGACTTCGCCGACTCGACCTCGAGCAGCATGTCGGCGCACTTGTGCTTGATCGCCTGGAACGAGCCGATCGGACGGCCGAACTGCACGCGCACCTTGGCGTACTCGACGGCCATCTCGAGCACCTTCTGTGCTCCACCGACCTCTTCGGCGGCGAGCGCCACAGCGGCGAGATCGAGGACCGTGTCGAGCGTGTCCCAGCCCTTGCCCTCCTCGCCGATGAGTGTGGCCGGCGTGTTCGAGAAGTCGAGCTTGGCCTGCTTGCGGGTCTGGTCCATGGTCGACAGCGAGGTCTTGGTGAGGCCCGCCGCGTCGCCGTCGACGGCGAACAGGCTGGTGCCGGCGCCCGTCTTGGCAGCCACGATGATGAGGCTGGCGATGTGGCCGTCGAGCACGAACGACTTCGTGCCGCTCAGCGTGTAACCGTCGCCGGCGGCAGTGGCCTCCATCGTGATGCCCGACTCGTCCCACTTGCCGGAGGGCTCGGTGTAGGCCAGGGTGGCGATGGTCTCACCCGAGGCGATGCCGGGGAGGTACTTGGCCTTCGCGGCCTCGTCACCCGACTGCAGCAGCGTGTTGGCAGCGAGCACGGCGGTGGAGAAGAACGGGGCGCAGAGCAGTGCACGGCCCATCTCTTCGAGCACGATGCCGAGTTCGACGAAGCCGTAGCCCGACCCGCCGAACTCCTCGGGGATCGACAGGCCCTGGAGGCCCATCTGCTCACCCATCTGGCTCCAGACCGCAGCGTCGTAGCCGTCCTCGGTCTCCATCAGCTCGCGGACCGCTTCCTCGGAGCTCTTGTTCTCGAGGAACGAGCGCACGGTCTTGCGGAGTTCTTCCTGTTCATCGGTGAAGGCAAAGTTCATGGGCGAGATCATGACGGGGTTGCACCACACCTCGCAACTCTGGTTGTGTACACATGTGGACACGCACGAGGTCAGATCGATCGGCATCCGAGAACTTCGCGCCGGGCTCGCCGAGGCGGTCCGACGCGCCGGAGCGGGCGACCGCACGGTCGTGACCGCCGGGGGCCGACCCGTTGCGCAGCTCGGCCCGCTCGACGCCGACGCTCCCGACCTCGAACGCCTCATCGGAGCCGGCGGCGTCATCCCCCCGCGCCGCACCAGCGAATGGCGAGCGCCCGAGCCGGTTCCGGTGTGGGCCGGTGTCCGCATCGACCAGGTCCTCCGGGAGCTGCGCGGATGACCGTCGTCTTGGATACGAGTGCCTTGCTCGCGCTCGGCATCGACGGGGTACAGCGAGCAACAACACTCGCGGCACTCGACACCGATCCGGTCTGGGCGGCGTCGGCGATGGCACTCACCGAAGCGCTGCCGGCGATCGACCGATTGACCGACGAGCCGATTCTGCGCCTCGACCTGGAAGACGCCATCCGCCTCGCGTGGGATCATCTTCACATCGTCCCGGTCGATCAACGTTGCCTCGATCGAGCCGCCGCGCTCGCACGCACCCAGCCGGTTCGCCTCACCGACGCCATCCATTTCGCCGCTGCGGAGCGGCTCCCCGGCCCGATTCGGTTCGTCACGTTCGATCCGGCGCACATCGGCGTCGCGATGGGGCTGGGCTTCGACGTCGTCAGTTCATGAGCAGACTTCCGCTGTGACTCACTATCGTCAGCCGACGTGATGACGTCATCCACCCCCACCACTGGCGTGTTGTCGGTGGTGATGCCGTGTTTCAACGAGGAGCAGACGGTCAAGGAGATCCTCGACCGGGTGCTGGAGTCGCCGCTCGTCGGTGAGGTCATCGCGATCGACGACGCCTCGACCGACTCGACCCTCGCGATCCTCCGGGCCTACGACGACCCCCGGCTCCGCGTGCTCGCCCAACCCGTGAACCGCGGCAAGGGCGCGGCACTCCGTCTGGGTTTCACCGAAGCGACGAAGCAGTTCGTGATCGTGCAGGACGCCGACCTCGAGTACGACCCGGGCGAATACCCCAAGGTGCTCGCTCCGCTGCTCCACGACGAAGCCGACGTGGTGTACGGCTCGCGATTCAGCGGCGGCGATGCCCGGCGGATCCTCTACTTCTGGCACACGCTCGGCAACCGCGCCCTGACGCTGGCGTCGAACATGGCGACCAACCTCAACCTGAGCGACATGGAGACGTGCTACAAGGCGTTCCGGCGCGAGATCATCCAGGGCATCGACATCGAGGAGGACCGGTTCGGCTTCGAGCCGGAGGTGACCGCGAAGATCGCTGCGCTCCACTGCCGGGTGTACGAAGTGGGGATCAGCTACTACGGCCGCACCTACGACGACGGCAAGAAGATCGGCTGGCGCGACGGAGTCCGCGCGGTGTTCTGCATCGCGGCCTACTCGCCGCCCGGTGTGCGGTTCGGGCTCCGGCGAGCGAGTCCGTTCGTGGCACGACTCACCGGTTCGTGACCCGACTCACCGCGTGCAATCAGCCGACCGGCTTGCGCGCCACGACGAACACCGACTGACCGAACGGCATCCGGACGCGGTCCTCGACCCATCGCACGATCGGAACGATGTACCGGTCGAAGATCTTCACGGTGGTCGCCGACGTGGGTTCCTGACGAAGGAGCCGCACGAGCAGCAGCCAGCTGAACCAGCCCGGCATGTTCACGTAGCGAGAGTCGACCACCTCGTAGCCGGCGAGTCGAACGTCACGTTCGGTCTCACGCTTGCGGTACCGCCTGACATGGCCGAGCTTCTTGTCGAACGGGCTGTAGAGGAACTGGAATGCGGGCACCCAGATCACCAGGCATGCGCCAGGCCGCAGGCGTTCGCCGATCTCGCGCAGCACGCCCTGATCGTCGGCGATGTGTTCGAGCACGTTGATCATGACGGCCGAACCGAACACGGGCCCAACCGGGACATCGGCGACGACACCATCGACGGCGGTCACCCGATCGTCTGATGCGTAGCGATCAGCGAGGACCGTCGCAGCGTGGCTGCCCGGCTCAATGGCGGTAACAGCACCGAAGGCGGCGAAGCTCTCCGTGAACGTGCCATGACCGGCGCCGACTTCGAGGATCGGGCCCGCGAGGTGCGGTCGTGCCAGATCGACGATCCAGTTGCGATAGTTCTCGGCATCGTCGAGCGAATCGAGCGTCGACGCAAGCGTCGCATCCACCTCGCTCGAGTCGAACGAACGAGTCGAACCAGGATCGGAGTCAGCCACGATCCCGCAGGCTAACCAGTGACTCCACACCACGACTGCCAGACTGTGCGCATGGCGACTCCCGACACGCTCCACTGGTCGAACTCCGATGCCGAAGTGCACAAGGTGGTGGTCGGACCATACGAGAACAACGTGTTCGTGGTGCGCTGCCTCGCGACGGGCGAGGCCGTCCTCCTCGACGCAGCCAACGAGCACGAGCAGCTGCTCGAGCTGTGCAAGCGCCTCGGCGTGAAGCGGGTGCTCGAGACGCACGGGCACTGGGACCACATCCAGGCGGTGCCGGCCATGCGCGAAGCGGGCTACGAAGTGGCCGTCACCTCCCTCGACGCGCCGATGCTGAAGGAGGTCGGCTACGACGTGTTCATCGACGACGCCGAGGTGATCGAAGTCGGCCGCCTCCGGCTTCATGCGATCCACAACCCCGGTCACACCCCAGGGTCGATCTCGTTCGCGCTCGCCGACACGCCTCTACTGTTCACCGGTGACACGCTGTTCCCGGGCGGCCCCGGCAACACCTCGTTCGAGAATGCCGACTTCGACACGATCATCACCTCGATTACGTCCAAGCTGTTCACGTTCCCCGACGACACGATCGTGCTGCCCGGCCACGGGCTCGACACGACGATCGGCGCCGAACGCCCACACCTCGACGAGTGGATCGAACGCGGCTGGTAATCGTGCCCGGCAAATGAGACGCGGGGCCTGACCCCGCGTCTCGTTCACTGGACGATTTCGGCGATCTCCTCCTGGGAGACCTCACCAGGCATCTTGCCGATGATGATCATCGCGAGCACCTCGTCCTTGGTGACCTCGTGCTTGTTGACCGTGCCCACGAGCTTGCCCTGGAGCATCACGCTGATCCGGTCGGCGAGATCGAACACGTCGTGGATGTCGTGGCTGATCAGGAAGATCCCGATCCCCTCGGACTTGAGTTGCATGATGAGCTCACGCACCTCCGCCGTCTCGGCAGGTCCGAGCGCCGCGGTCGGCTCGTCCATGATGAGGATCGTGGCGTTGAAGTGGACCGCCCGGGCGATCGCCACCGACTGGCGCTGCCCACCCGAGAGCGACTTCACCGGTGTGCGGAGGTTCTTGAACCGGGGGTTCAGACGCTTCATCAGCTTCTGCGTCGCTGAGTCCATCGCCGAGTCGTCGAGCGCACCGAACCGGGTCTTCAGCTCGCGTCCCAGGAAGATGTTCCCGGCCGCATCGATGTTGTCGGCGAGCGCCAGCTTCTGGTAGATCGTCTCGACCCCGTACGTGCGGGCATCACGGGGGTTGTGGATCGTGACGGGCTCACCGTTGATGAGAATCTGTCCACCGTCGGCGGGATGCGCCCCGGCGAGCGTGTGGATGAGTGTCGACTTGCCCGCGCCGTTGCCGCCGACGAGGGCGACGACCTCACCGGGGTACAGATCGATCGTGACGCCGTCGACGGCATGCACGCCGCCGAACGACACCCGGATGTCACGCAGCTCGACGAGCGGAACGCTGGATGCATCACCGGCGTCGGTCGAGGTGTCAGGTGTGGCGAGATCGGTCATGGCTCCTCCTGGCTCACTTCGCGCCCTTGCGGAGGGTCGAGTCGAGACCGACCGCCGTGATCAGCACCAACCCGACCACGACGTCCTGCATCGGGGAATCGACCTTCAGCAGCACCATCCCGGAACGCAGCGACTGCATGATCACCGCGCCGAGCACTGCGCCGGGGATCGTGCCGATACCACCGGCGAACGACGTGCCGCCGATGACGGCCGCCGAGATGACGTCGAGTTCGTTGGTCACGCCGAGGTTCGTCACGGCTGCATCGAGGCGGGCAGTCTGCACCGCTGCACTCACCGCGCAGAGCACGCCCATCAGGACGAAGGTGAGCATGACGACCTTGCGGGTGTTGATACCACCCAGTTCGGCAGCCTCGGGGTTACCGCCGTAGGCGTACACGTAGCGACCGAACTGACGACGTTGCGCCAGGTAGGTCATCAGGATCGCCACCATGATGAGAATGACGACCGGGTAGGCGATCCCGGTCGGATTCCCCGTGATCGGGGAGATGTACTTGTTCGCCACGAGGCCGATCGAGGCCACCACCACGAGACAGCCGAGCGCACCGATGCCGACGTCGAGCCACATCGGACGCAGCGGAAGCTCGTAGCGCTGACGACGGCGCCGGGCGAGCACGAGACTGACGATGATCAACGCACAGGCGATCCCGCCGACCAGCCAGCTCTTCCAGTCACCCAGCGCACCTCTCGACCCGCCGCCGATCAACTTGAACGTGCTGTCCAGGGGGGAGAGCGTCTGGCCCTGTTGGAAACGGAAGATCAGGCCGCGCCAGATCAGTAACCCGCCCAGGGTCACGATGAACGCGGGGATCTTGACGTACCCGACGAGGACTCCCTGGAAGACACCGACGAGCGCGCCCAGCGCGACGCCGACAGCCAGGGCCAGGATCCAGGTGTACCAGCGTTCCAGGCCGAACGCGTCGGGGATCCAGCGGGTCTGGACCATCGCCATCACGTAGCCGAGGAACCCCAGCAGCGAACCAACCGACAGGTCGATGTTGCGGGACACGATGATCAGCACCATGCCGGTCGCCATGATGGCGATCGACGTGCTCTGCACCGACAGGTTCCACAGGTTCCGAGCGGTCAGGAAGTCACCGTCGGACAGAATGTTGAAACTGATCCAGATCACGGCGGTCGCCAGGATCATGCCGACCATACGGGAGTCGATCTCGGCCGAGGCCAGCCCCGACCGCCAACCCGACTTCGAAGCGGTTGCCGGAGCCGGGGCCGCTTGTGTTTCAGTCATCGTCACGCCTTTTCTACATCACGTTGCAACGAGTACGGAAGTGCCCCCCGCCTTTCGGGCGGGGGGCACTTCCACTACAGGGTGTTCGTCGTCAGTTGACGATCAGGGGCAGGCCGCCACAGAGCCGGCTTCGACCCCCTGGCAGAGGTCATCCGTGCTGATCCATTCGGCGTCGACAACCAGATCGAGGTTGTCCTGCGTGATGGGGATCGGCTCCAGGAAGATGGAGCTGAGTTCGTTGCCACCCGGTGTCTTGAACGCCGCCGCACCTGCCACAGCGGCGGGATCCGGGTTGGCGCACAGACCAATAGCAGCTTCACCAGCGGCCGTGCCGAGCGCACGGGCGTCCTTCCAGACGTCCACGGACTGCGTGCCGAGGGCGACCCGGTTGAGCGCAGCCTGGTCACCGTCCTGGCCGGACACGGGCACCTGGCCGGCGAGGCCCTGCGCTTCGAGTGCGGCGATCACGCCACCGGCCATGCCGTCGTTCTGCACGAGGGCGACATCGATGGCATTGTTCTCAGCGGTGAGGAAGCCCTCCATCGTCGTCTGGGCGTTTGCGGGATCCCAGTTGTCGGTGTAGGCCTCGCCGACGATCTTGATGTCTCCGGCATCAACGGCTTCCTTGATGACCTTGTCGGCGCCAGCGCGCAGGAAGTCGGCGTTCGCGTCGGCCGAGTTGCCCTTGATGATCACCCAGTTGCCCGTGGGCTGGATGTCGAAGAGTGCCTGGGCCTGCATCTCGCCGACCAGCTGGTTGTCGAACGTGAGGTAGAGCACGCTGGGGTCTTCGATCAGACGGTCGTACGCGATGACGGGGACGCCGGCATCGGTCGCTGCCTGCACCGACGGAATGATGGCCTCGCCGTCCTGGGCGAGGATCACCACGACGTTGGCGCCCTGGGAGATCAGGTTCTCGACGTTGCTGGCCTGGGTCTCGGCCGACGACTTCGCGTCGTTCGAGACGTAGCTGCCGCCGCCGGCCTCGATGGCCGCCTTCATGGCCGGCTCGTCGAACTTGCCCCAGCGCTCTTCCTGGAAGTTGTTCCAGGACACGCCGACGACGCAATCGCCGCCGCCACCAGCAGCGGTCGTGCCTTCGGTGGCCGTTGTGCCTTCGGTGGCCGTTGAGTCTTCGGTGGCCGAATCTTCGTCGCTGCCGCATGCGGCAAGGATCAACCCGGCGACGACGGCAACTGATGCCAAGTGTCGTGCTTTCATGTGCTACTCCCCCTCAGGAATAAGTAGATGTCAGGGATTTGGAATCACTCGCGTTCACGGTGAGCTGCGAGCCGCTGGGACATTACACCTCTGAGACTCTGCGACAAAGGACCTACGTCCCAACTCGACCGTCGCGGTCCGATCTACGGCTGAGCGGTGCCGGCGAAGTACTGCTGGGCCAGGACCCAGGCACCGGTGCCGACCTCGGCTCCGATGATGCGGCCCTCGACGTCGTCCTGCGGAATGTGGATGCCTCCGTGCAGCCGGGAGATCCCTGCTTGATCGGCCGCGTCGAAGTACGTCGCCCACTGGAGTTCGACGTCGGCGACCGGTCCGGCTTCGTGGATCAGGTCGCCTCGTGTGACGGTCCACTCGAACAGCCCGCCAGGGAAGTACGGCGTGCCCGTGATGGCGGTCAGCACCTCGGCTGCCGCGCGGCTGAACGTGCTGTGTCCCGACACGTAGCCGGCGAAGGCCGGTGTGACGAACGTCGGCCGTTGATACGGCACCCAGTCGACCGCACGGATCCAACCCACACCGCTCGTCTGCGTCTCCGGATCCTCGGGCGCTCCTTGCCATGCGTACACGGCGACCTCGCCGACGTGATCCGCCAGCTGCTCGTGCCGCTCGCCGGGCGCACTCGACTCGAGGGTCACCACTTCGACGAGCCCGGCCTCGAGCGGCAATCCGTCCCGATCGTACGACGGCCCGTCCGGATCGCTCGACTGACCGAGACCACCCATGTACCGGATCATGGAGATCGGACGCACCGAGTCGTAGTAGCGCCTTGAGGCCCCAGGCGGCGATCGCTGCATCGTGCGTTGCGCCGTTCAGCGCGAAGTACGTCTTGACATCCCACTCCAGCGGATCGAGTTCGGGCCCCTGCCCCTCGAAACGCCGCTCGAAGCCGGGCGTGTCGGCAACGCTGTTGGCGATCAGATTCCAGTGGCCCGGCGGCGTCTCCGACGTCGGGCCGTCGGCCCAGTACTCGGCGACGACGCGGTCGAGGTCGGCGCGCAGCGTCGTCTGCGGCGTGTACGGCTCACCCGTGACCGGGTTCTCGTCGTACCCGGTCCCATCGTTGGTTCCGAGCGGGTTGTTGCCGAGCGATGCCGGGCTGGCTGTCGATCTCCACGCCGTCGGCGGGGTCGAGCTGCGAGCTGTAGCGAAGCACGTCCAGTGCAGCCTGTTTGAACTCGGCGTCGGTCGCCGGGTCACCCAGGCGCGGCGGGGGCCCCGGGTCGATCGGTGTGCCGGTCGGCGACGGTGTGAGCGCAAACGGGGTCACGGAGCCCCACTGCGGACCGATGAACGTCTGGACGTTGCCCGGGATCGGCAGCCCATTCTGCGAGAGCTGCAGACCGAGCGAGAGCGGCTGCCACGCATTCGGATCGCGCATCACCGTGCCGGGATCAGCGACGATCATGGGGTCGTTGGCCGGCCGATACGAGCTGTCGACATAGCGATCGTCCTCGAGCGCTCCGTCGGTGCTCCCGTACGCGATGACGGCCTCGGCGATCCGGTTGCCGAGTGCAGCGGGGTCATCGCCGTCGGTCGATTCGTAGTCCGTGCGGTAGCAGAGCGATGCCATCACGGCATCCAACTCGTCGGGCGCCGCCTCGAGATCCGACACCGTTGCGTAGCGCCAGAGCAGGAGCCGGTACGCGGCGTAGCTGATCGCCGTCTCGCGGGCGGCCGTCACGTCATCGGCGTTCAGTTTCTCCGTCACGAAGTAGCCGTCCGCGTCGGGGTCGTAGGCCGCCCAGGCATCCCACATCGCCGCGGAGGTGTGGAACAGGTTCCGAGCGTGGACGGTCGGCGCCGGGACGACTTCGCGGATGAGCTGGAGGAGGGTCTCGTCCCACACTCGCGCCACCGACCGGCCGTCGAAATCCTCACGTTCGCAGTCCTCGACGGCGTACGCGGGTGAGTCGTCCGAGGAGCACGCTGGCACGGCGCCGACGACGAGGACGACCGCTGTGATCACTCCTGCCCAACGGTGAGAACGACGTCGGGACGACTGCATCACCGGCGGAACCTACAACACCGCGCAGCGACACGTTCTGCATCGTGGCCGCAGTCGGGCGGCGACGCGGATGTGGTTCAATTCATCCGTGTCCGACGAGCCGCCAGCCGCCGCTTCGGACGGGCCGAGTCGCTCGGGACCGGCGCGGGCTCGTTGGTGGGTCGCCGGCACCATTGCGGTCGCACTTGCCGGGGCAGTAGTCGGGGCGGTGGTCGTCTCGGCGCAGCGCGACGATGCATCGAGCGCTCCGTCGACCGCGGCCCCACCGCCGCGGTTCGTCGACGACACGAGCGGTTCGGGCATCGACCATTCCTACGAAGGCGCCTACGAGCACTTCGTCGGCGGAGGTGTCGCCGCGTTCGATTGCGACGACGACGGATTCGCCGACCTCTACTTCGCCGGGGGAACAGAGCCGGCGGCGCTCTACCGGAACGCGAGCGACGTGGGCGGTGCGCTCCGCTTCGATCAGCTCGCTTCATCCACCACCGACCTCACGGCGGTGACCGGCGCCTATCCGCTCGATGTCGACAGCGACGAGCACATGGATCTCGCCGTTTTGCGACGCGGGGCCAACGTCATACTGCGCGGGCTCGGCGGCTGCCGCTTCGAAGACGCCACCGAGCAACTCGGTCTCGATGGCGGCGACGATTGGACCACCGCGTTCAGCGCTGCGTGGGAGGGATCGAACGCACTTCCGACACTCGCGTTCGGCAACTACCGCACGCTTGAAGAGGACGCCTGCGACGTCGGCCAACTGGTACGCCCCACGTCGGCGGGCGACGGCTACGACGCGCCGATCGAAGTCAGTCCGGGGTACTGCGCGCTGTCGATGCTCTTCAGTGACTGGGATCGTTCGGGTCGTCGAGATCTGCGCATCGCGAACGACCGGAATTACTACATCGACGGACACGAACAGCTGTGGCACGTCGCCGAGGGTGAGGCGCCACGCGAGTACAGCGAGGCCGACGGATGGCGGCCGCTGCAGATCTGGGGAATGGGCATCGCCAGCCGGGATCTGACCGGTGACGGGTATCCCGAGGTGTTCCTCACCAGCCAGGGCGACAACAAACTGCAGACACTCGAGAACGGCCCGGCACAGCCGACGTACAAGGACATGGCACTCAAGGCAGGCGTCACGACGCAGCGTCCGTACACGGGCGGCGACCCACTCCCGTCGACGGCGTGGCATCCCGAGTTCGAAGACGCGAACAACGACGGCATCGTCGACCTGTTCATCAGCAAGGGCAACGTGGAGGCGCAACCGGACCACGCAACGCTCGATCCGAGCAACCTGATGATCGGCCAGGCCGACGGCACGTTCGTGGAGGGGGCGGAGGCCGCGGGCATCGTCAGGTACGAGCGGGCACGCGGCGCCTCGCTCGTCGACCTCAACCTCGACGGGCTGCTCGACCTCGTTGTCGTCAACCGCGAGGCGAACCCCACCCTGTGGCGAAACGTCGGCAGCGGCGACGCCGAACGAACGGGCCCGATGGGCCACTGGATCGAAGTGCAACTGGAGCAACCTGCACCCAACGTCGACGCCGTCGGCGCGTGGGTCGAGGTCAGGGTGGGTGATCGCACGGTTGTTCGCGAGGTGACCGTCGGCGGTGGCCATGCCGGCGGCAAGAGCGGCTGGATCCACGAAGGTCTCGGCGACGCCGACCAGGCCGAGGTCCGCATCCAGTGGCCTGACGGAGAGACCGGACCCTGGATGACGGTCGACGCAGACCAGTTCGTGACGATCGAGCGGGGCGCCACCGACGCGACCCCGTGGCAGCCCGGAGGATGACGACATGACCGACACAAGCGCACGCCTGGCAGAGATCACGTTGCCGGACTTCGGCATGCCGGCGACCGAACCACTGCTGCCGCCGGTGATCTTCGCGGGCCGTCTCGATCGGCTGCGTGCGGCCATGGAGACACACCGCTACGACCACGTCGTGGTGTGGGCCGACCGCGAGCACAGCGCCAACATCGCCTACCTGACCGGGTTCGACCCACGCTTCGAGGAAGCGGTGCTGATCGTCGCGGCCACAGGTGACCCGGCCATCCTGCTCGGCAACGAATGCTTCGACCTCGGAGCGGCGGCAGCGCTCCCGGTGGGGCCGGTCCGCTTCCAGGACCTCAGCTTGCCCGGCCAGGCGTGGGACAACTCGAGGCCACTCGCCGAGACGTTACGCGACGAGGGCATCGGGCCCGGCAGTCGAGTGGGAGTCGTCGGCTGGAAGACCTACGCGAGCCGCAGAACGATCGAGGCGCCGGCGTTCCTCGTCGATGAACTCCGGTCGGCCGTCGGCCCTGCCGGGCTGGTGGAGAATGCGACAGAACTGCTCGTCAACGAGGCCGATGGACTGCGGGTGATCAACGAGGTCGAACAGCTCGCGGCGTTCGAGTGGGCGGCATGTCAGACCTCCCACAGCGTGCGCAACGTGCTGACCGGGCTGCAACCCGGCATGACTGAACGCGACGCTGCCCGGTTGCTCGAATGGAACGGCTCACCGCTGTCGTGCCATCTCATGCTCAGCGCTGGGCCACGGGCGCGGTACGGCCTGTTGAGTCCCGGTGACCGACCGATCGAACGAGGGGACCCGTTCACGATCGCGTTCGGGATCTGGGGAGCGCTGAACTGCCGGGCGGGATTCGTCGTCGAGGAGGCAGCCGAGCTGCCCGAGGGAATCATCGACTATGTGCCGCGGCTCGTCGCTCCCTACTTCCAGGCGGTCGCCGACTGGTACGGCGCGCTGCACGTCGGGCAGGTCGGTGGCGAACTCCA
>CAVQTE010000016.1:0-111661 GCA_963716235.1 Ilumatobacteraceae bacterium
CCCCTCGCCGTGTGCGCCGCGCTCGGAGCGATGCCCGGCGGGACCAGCCTCGACAACACCGTGCGCGTCATCGATCCGGAACCGTCCGAGTGGGTACTGCTCGACATCACCGCCGAGGGCTTCCACCGATCGATCGGTCACGGCTCGTTGCGCCTCTGGAGCCGGGACGGCCGCCTCCTCGGCACTGCTCAGCAGACCTGCATCATCCGTACCAGCCACCACACACCCTGACACGAGGTCGCAAGCACCCGAGGCGACGGCCGAGGTCGAGTATGAGTCATACTTGTTGGATTCATACCGTAGGATCGCATCATGCGAGTGACGGAGAAGGGCCAGGTCACGATCCCCAAGGATCTCCGTGATGCCTATGGCATCGGTGCGGGGACCGAGGTGGTCTTCGAGGCCGCCGACGATGTGATCGTCGTGCGCAAGGTCGCATCCGGCCCGACACGGGGTCGTCGATTGGCCGAACAACTACGGGGCCGGGGTGATGTCGCGATGACCACCGACGAGATCATGGCGCTCACCCGGAGCTGAGCGTCGCCGATGCCCATCACTCTGGTCGACAGCAGCGTCCTGCTCGACATCTTGACCGACGATCCGACCTGGGGCGAGTGGTCGTCGGATCGTCTGGCCGAGGCAGCGGAGAATGGCCCGCTGGCGATCAATCCGGTGATTTTCGCCGAGGTGTCGGTCCGCTTCACGAGTATCGAGGATCTCGACGATGCGCTCCCAGCCGAGGACTACCGACGAGCGGCGCTGCCGTGGACGGCATCGTTTCTCGCCGCGAAGGCGTTCGTCGAATATCGCCGTCGTGGTGGCAGCAGCACCTCCACGCTGCCGGATTTCTTCATCGGTGCGCACGCCGCTGTGGCCGACCTCACGCTGCTGACACGTGATCCGGGTCGTCAACGCTCGTACTTCCCGACCGTTCACCTCGTTGCACCCGACTGACCGCTGCACTCTGCAACAGGGCCCAGACCCCTGTTGCAAGATCAGATGCCGGTGTCGATCGGGGGCGATGGTGGGCCGTCGGTACTCAATCGGCGCAACAGCGAGCCGAGTTGGCGGGGGGAGAACCACGTGCCGTCGGTTGTCGCCGACTCGATCTCGTCGAGATGCCACCAACGAATTTCGTGGAGGCGTTCGGCTTTCAACTGCTCCCAGGAGAGTGCTGGGGTCGGCTCGAACCGCTCGGTCGCCTCGACGACGTAGTAGCGGTCCTGCTGGCCGTCCCAGAGACCGTCCTCGTGGGGAATGATGTGCTCGCGGTTCCAGATGTGCGGGCCGACGACCGGATCGTGGAGCCCCACCTCCTCGATCAGTTCCCGATGCAACGCTTCGAGATGTGTCTCGCCCGGATCGATGCCGCCCCCGGGCAGGGACCAGACCGTCCGCGTGGGGAACTCGAAGCGCACCAACAAGATGTGCTGATCCGGCGTGACGAGTAGCGCGCGAACGGCCTGGCGGATGCGCAGCTCTGACACGGGTCAGTCGTTCGGGGTGTCGCGTAGGCCGCCGTTGAACGCCTTGTACATCGCGTAGACGCTCTTGCACTGCTCACACACCGGCAGCTGCTTCGGATCGCGTGATGGCACCCAGACGAATCCGCACAACGCCTCGACCGGTGTCCCCATCACGCGGGCCTCCAGAACGACCGCTGCGGCGTTCTCGCCACGCTTGGTCTTCACGATGTGGGCGGCGGTTGGTTCGCCCGTTTCGGTGGTCTCGTCGGTGTCGACGTCGACGCGTTCGACGGGCATCGTTTCGAGGTCGGTCATGGGATCAGTGAACCACATCGGGTAGGGTGACCCTCGTGCTCGCCGCCATCGCCGCCATTGCTGCTCTCGTAGCAGCAGCAGGTGCAGCCGTGGCAGCACGCCGCCCCGCACCCGTACTCATTCCGGTACGGGTCAGGCGGGGGACACGAGCCCAGCGGCAACGCTGAGCACTCGTTGAACTCGCCCGACCAGCCGGACACCGGCGGCGGGCCTGCGCTGTTGGTCTCCGGTGACCCCTCTCACCGACCCAAGGACCCGCCATGACCAGCATCTTCGACTCGACCGACACCGGAATCCCGGACGGCATCGACATGACCGACCCGTACGCCGACGACCCGGCATTCGAACTCCATCAGGGTGGCAAGCTGTCGATCGCTTCGCGGGTGCCGATCAACGGCCCGGACGACCTCTCGCTCGCCTACACCCCCGGTGTCGGACGCGTGTCGCAGGCCATCGCCGATGAGCCGACGCGCGTCTGGTCGCTGACGGGGCGGTCGAACGCCGTTGCCGTGCTCTCGAATGGCACCGCCGTTCTGGGGCTCGGCGACATCGGCCCCGAGGCGGCGATGCCGGTGATGGAGGGCAAAGCGGTGCTGTTCAAGCGGTTCGGCGGTGTCGATGCCTACCCGATCTGTGTCGATGCTCGAACGGTCGACGAGATGGTCGCGATCGGTAAGGCCATCGCCCCCACCTTCGGCGGCATCAACCTCGAGGACATCAAGGCGCCGGAGTGCTTCGAGATCGAGCGTCGGCTGCAGGCCGAACTCGACATCCCCGTATTCCACGACGACCAGCACGGCACGGCAATCGTGGCGCTCGCGGCGTTGATCAATGCGGCCAGGGTCGTCGGCAAGCTCGTCGGGGACCTACGCGTCGTGATCGTCGGAACCGGCGCGGCCGGTGTGGCGGTCGCCGAACTGCTCCACGATGCGGGAGTCGGCCAGGGCGGCACGGGCGACATCATCGGCGTCGACAGCTCGGGAATCCTGCATCGCGAGCGTGAGCACCTCACGCCGACCAAGCAGTGGTTCGTCGACAATGGCAACTGCGACGATCGTCGTGGCGGTGTGCGCGAAGCGCTGCAGGGCGCCGACGTGCTCTTGGGGCTGTCGGGGCCCGGGATCATCCAGCCCGAGTGGCTCAGCGAGATGGCCCACGACGCGATCGTGTTCGCCATGGCCAACCCGACGCCTGAGGTGATGCCCGAGTTGATGCCGTCGAACGTGTCGGTCATCGCAACCGGCCGCAGTGACTATCCGAACCAGATCAACAATGTGCTCGCCTTCCCCGGCGTGTTCCGCGGGATGCTCGACGTGCAGGCAACCAGGTGCACCATCGAGATGAAGCGTGCCGCCGCCGATGCACTCGCGGGTCTCGTATCGGAGCCCACTGCGCAGCGCATCATCCCGGGCGCGTTCGAGCCCGGGGTTGCCGATGCGGTCGCCGAGTCGGTCCGTGCGGTCGCCATCGCGCAGGGACACATCCGCTCCTGATTGGTCGCCGGGCGGGGCTGGACTGGGCGGAGTGCACCAGTGAGCGAAACGACCGAGGGGTGGTCACCTCGCTCATCGCTGGGGTGAATCTCGACCGGATCGTCAGGTGAGCTCAGCGAGTTCGGTTGCGAGGTTCGCCCGGGCGCGCTGCTCCCACAGGCCGCGTGCGGTGGGCGTGGAGTAGATCGCCGGTCGGTCGACGAATCCCTGCAGCACCGAGGCTCGTCCAGTTCGCCAGTCGTCGTCGTCTACATGACGGAACTCGGCGCGCACGCTCGCGACGTAGTCGGAGTAGGCGGCGGGGTCGGAACCGAGGATGGCGAGGTCGGCGTCGAGCAGGATCGCCGTGTCGCCGATCGGCGTTCCCGAGTCTCCGTGGGCGGTCGCCTCGATCATCGCTGCGACGCGCTCGGCACGCTCGTCCGACCAGCCGAGCGTCGTTAGGTCACGCCGGGCCAGGCGAGCGCTCGCTCGCTCGTTGGCGGGATGAGTGGGCTCGTACACGGCGTCGTGGTAGAAGGCCGCGGCGACCACCTCGTCGAGATGATCGACGTGTTCCACCGCAGCAAGTTCTTCGATGTGGCGGATCACCCACGCCACGTGGGTAGCGGTGTGATAGCGCCGTTGCTTCTCGCGGTGGCGGGAGAGGAGCCCGTCGAGCAGGCGACAGATCGTCGCCGATGTGGCGTTGCCAGGCCAGCTCCAACTCGGGTTCGGGTGCTGCCACGACGTCAGTGTGGCATCGTCGAGCGTGTGGCAGGGTGACGGCGTGGCGATCCTGATCGACGAGGCACGTTGGTGGTGGCGTGGCAAGAAGTGGTGCCACCTGGTGAGCGACACCTCGTACGACGAACTCCACGAGTTCGCCGACCGCGCCGGGATCCCCCGGCGCGGATTCCAGGGTGATCACTACGACATCCCCGAGGAATACCGAGCCGAACTGATCGTGGCCGGCGCCCAACACGTCGAGAGCCGTGAACTCGTCCGTCGGCTGCGCGCAGCCGGCCTGCGGCTGTCGCCCGCGCAACGTCGGGAGCACACCACGATGTGAGCGGAGTCGCTGCGATCACACGGCGATCATCTCGACCCCGCAGCGCAGGACTTGCTCATGGAGCGCTCCAGCGTGATGGGTCGCCGGCCAGCTCGCGGGGGCAGGCGATGTGCGCGCCGATGACGAACCACTCGACCAATTCGACGCCGGCGTCGTCGCACTGCATTGCGGCCTCGATCCAACGGTCTCGATCGACCGGCTGCATGTCGCCGTCCGGGCGACTCGTGGCGAGGATGAGGCCGCCGATGTCCGTGTACTGCGCATGGATGCATACGTCGATGACTCGAAAGATCGCATCGGGGTCGGTCGTGCCGGTGACCACGAGGATGCCCACGCCGCGCCGCTCGGGATCGAGCAGGATGGCGACGGTGTCGTCGCCGAACGGAGCGGCGAGCGAGAGCACGGCGAGCGCGTCGGCTCTGGATTCGATCGGGTCGATGAACCCGCGTGGGATGCGGCGGGTGGAGCAGGAGCGAGACATGAGTTCCCCTTCGGATGATCGCTGGTGATCGAAGGGGGAGCCGGTGAGATCACCCTAGAGAGGGGGTGTCACAACCGATGAGAGCGGCTGGCGAGCCAACTCGTAACCTCGGGCCATGGCCGTGGCGACGATCTACCACAACACCCATTGAAACTCGTCGATCAATGCCGTGCGCATTGCCGAGGACCTCGGCGTCGACGTCGACATCGTGAACTACATCAAGACCCCGCCCGACGCCGACACGCTGCGGGCGATCATCGCCAAGTTGGAGGACGAGCCGACCGCGCTCGTCCGTCGCGACAGCATGTGGAAGAAGCTGGGCTTGACCGAGGCCGACGCCCGGACGAACGACCAGATCGTGGCATTGCTCGTGAAGCACAAGCAGCTGCTGCAGCGCCCCGTCGTGGTCACTGCCGACACGGCGATCGTCGGGCGACCGAAGGAACGTGTCACCGAACTCCTCGCCCCGCTCGCGGGGAAGGCATCGGCCTGAGTCACGCGAGGGTGGTCTCCGATGAGTGAGTTCGCAGCGCCTGTCGCCGGCGCGGATGACGCACCGTCGCGTTGGAAGCTGCTGTCGTCGACGCTGAAGGCGCAGCGGCGCAACCTGATCATCGGGAGCGCCATCGGTCTGCTCTGGATGGTCGGCAAGGTGTCCGTGCCGCTGCTGGTGCGCTACAGCATCGATCGCGGCATCGAACAGGACGACATGCTGTGGCTCTGGGTGTCGCTCATCGCCATCGCCGGTGTGGCCGTCGGTACGTTCACCGCACTTCGCCGGTTCTATGCGTTCCGCGAGGCACGGTGGACCGAGACCCGACTGCGCGAGCAGCTGTTCAACCACATCTTGTCGCTGCACGTCGGCTATCACGATCGTGCGCAGACGGGTCAGCTGATGAGCCGCTCGTCGAGCGACCTCAACCAGATCCAGTCGTTCGTGGTGATGATCCCCATCACGATCTCGAACTTCTCGATGATCATCGCCGTGTCGGTCATCCTGTTCGTGGCCGACTGGCAACTCGCTCTCATCGCCCTCGCGCCGCTGCCGTTCGTGAACATCGCCGGGCGGCGCTTCTCGCACTCCATCCACGGTGCCGTGCTGCAGGTCCAGATGGAGCAGGCCGAGTTGGCGACAGTGGTCGAGGAGACCATCGGCGGCGTGCGTGTGGTGAAGGGGTTCGGCGCCGAAGAGGTGCAGTCCGCTCGGCTCCGCGCAGAGGCTGACGACATCCAGGCGGCGTCGATCAGTGCGGCCCAGATCCGCGCCAAGTACCTCCCGGCGATCGAACTGCTGCCACAGCTGGGGCTCATTGCGGTGCTCGGCGTGGGCGGCATGCAGGTCATCAACGGTGAGATGACCGTCGGCCAGCTCGTTGCGTTCAACTTGTTCGTCGCGCTGCTCGTGTCGCCGCTGCGCATGCTCGGCATGACCATCGCCTGGGCCCAACGCGCGGGCGCAGCGCTCGAGCGCGTCAACGAAGTGCTCGACACCGTGCCGATGGTCACCGATCCGGAACGACCGCTGCAGCTTCCCCCCGCCGAGCACGCCGGCGCCGTGCAGTTCCGCGACGTCCGTTTCGGTTACGACCCCGCGGCACCCGTGCTCGACGGTTTCGACCTCGAACTCGCGCCCGGCCAGTCGGTGGCGATCGTGGGGGCCACCGGGTCGGGCAAGTCCACGGTCGCCCGGCTACTCGTGCGGTTCTACGACGTCGACGAGGGTCGGGTACGCATCGACGGCGTCAACGTCCGTGACCTGTCGCTGCGCGACGTCCGGCGCGCGGTCGGCATCGTCTTCGAGGACACACTGCTCTTCCACGACACCGTCGCTGCGAACATCGCCTTCGCCGAGCCCGATGCCGACCGCGAGTCGATCGAGCGCGCCGCACGCCTCGCCGGGGCCCACGACTTCATCATGGGATTGCCCGAGGCGTACGACACGCTCATCGGCGAGCGGGGCATGTCGCTGTCGGGCGGCCAGCGTCAGCGCATCGCCATCGCCCGGGCGATCCTCGCCGACCCGCGGGTGCTCGTGCTCGACGATGCGACGTCCGCGGTCGACCCGTCGAAGGAGCACGAGATCCGCTCCGCGATGGCGACGGTGATGGACGGTCGCACCACCATCGTCATCGCGCACCGGCCCGGCACCATCGCGCTCGCGGACACTGTTGTGCTGCTCGATCGCGGACGCGTCGTTGCGTCCGGGCCGCATCAGGAGCTGCTCGACCGTGAGCCGCGTTATCGCAACGTGCTCGCCGCCATGGAGGACGCCGACGACGAGGAGCGGGCCGCACTCGCCGCCCGATCCGGCACCGATGCCGGTGTTGATGATGGCGTCGACGCCGATCCCCGAACTCCGGTCGGGGGTGACTGATGTACGGAATGGGGGCGATCTCCGACGAGGACAAACTCGACGCCGACGAGACCAAGAAGGTGCTGCGCCGCACGGCGCGAATGGCGCAAGCCGTTCCGCAGGACCGTTGCCGCGGCGCTGGCGTTCACTGCGCTGTCGACGCTCGGTGTGGTGCTCGGCCCGGTCATTCTCGGCTGGGGAATCGACAACGGGATCGTCCCGGAAGACGCCGAGGTGTTGCGCAATGCCGTGATCTTCTACCTGCTGCTCACGGTGGTCGCCTACTTCGCTGCACGCCAGCAGTACATCCTGATCAACCGTGCCGGCGAGGGATTCCTGCGCGCACTGCGCATCCGGGTGTTCGACCACATCCAGAAGCAGTCGCTGGCGTTCTTCGACCGCAACAAGTCGGGTGTGCTCGTCGCCCGCATGACCTCCGACGTCGAGTCGATGGGCGAACTGGTGCAGTTCGGTCTCCTCCAGTTCGTGTCGGCGATCCTGCTCGTCGGGTTCGCGCTGGTGCTCGCCCTGATCACGTCGTGGCAGCTGACACTCGTGGGGATGCTCGTGATGCCCATCATCATCGTGGCGTCCCGCAAGTTCCAACGTGACTCGAACGCGGCGTACCTCGACGTACGCGAGAACATCGGCCAGAACCTGTCGACGCTGCAGGAGGGCATCGCCGGAGTCCGGGTCATCCAGGCCTACGCCCGCGAACCCGAACAGCGACGCCGGTTCAAGCAGTCGAACCGTCAGCTCTACGACTCGCACGTGCACAGCGTGCGGGTCTCGACGTGGTACTTCGGGCTGGTCGAAGCCGCCGGCGTCATGGCCACTGCGCTGATGGTCGGCGTCGGAGGTTGGCTGTACTCGAACGACGAGTTGGACATCGGCCAGATCATCACCGTCGTGCTGCTGTTCGCCCAGCTGTTCGAACCGGTGCAGCAACTCTCACAGCTGTACAACACCGTGCAGTCCTCAGCAGCTGCACTCAACAAGCTGTTCGGCATCCTCGACACCGAGCCCGACATCCAGGACGGGCCGAACGAACTTCCGGGAAATGGTGCGCTGGTCGTCGACGACGTCGGATTCCGGTATCCCGCCACCGAGGCCCCCGTGTTGTCCGACGTGTCGATCACGGTCGCCGATGGCGAACGCCTCGCGCTCGTCGGCCCGACCGGTGCCGGCAAGTCGACCCTCGCCAAGCTGATGGCCCGCCTGTACGACCCGACCGAGGGCACCATCACCTTCGGCGGCGTCGACCTGCGAGATGCCACGCTCGCGTCGCTGCGACACCGCGTTGTCGTGGTACCGCAGGAGGGATTCCTCTTCGGTGGAACGATCGCCGACAACGTCCGTATCGCCCGATTCGACGCCACCGACGACGACGTCCGCGACGCGTTCGATGCCATCGGTGCCCTCGAGCGATTCCTCGAGTTCCCCGACGGCATCCACACCGAAGTGCGCGAGCGGGGCTCACGCCTGTCGGCCGGTGAACGCCAACTCGTGTCGCTGGCCCGAGCAGCGCTCGTCGACCCGGCCGTCCTGGTGCTCGACGAAGCGACGAGCAACCTGGACCCGGGCACCGAGTTCATCGTCGAACGCGCGCTCGATACGTTGATGACCGGCCGGACGACGATCGTGGTCGCCCACCGGCTGTCGACGATCCAGCGTGCCGACCGCATCGGCGTGATCGACGGGGGACGACTCGTCGAACTCGGCACGCACACCGAGTTGGTTTCGGCAGGCGGGCGCTACGCGGCGCTCGCCGACGCATGGGCCAAGAGCCAGCCGGTAGCCGGCGGGTAGGCGTTCGCTCAGGCGGCGCGTTCGAAGACGAGCACGAACTCGACGAGGCCGTCATCCTCGGTACGGACCTGGCCGAACGACGGGTTGTCGATGCCGTAGTCGGCGAACACGACCGGAATCGATCCGAGCACACCGATGCGACCGTCGGTCGTTTGGGCGGTGACCTCGAACGTCACCGGGTTGGTGACGCCACGGAGAGTGAGTTCACCGGTCGCCGATGCAACGACCTGCTCGTCGCCGGTCGGGATCGACCCGAAATCGATGGGTCCGGTGAGGCTGAACGTGGCCGTCGGGAACTCATCGGAGTTCATGATGTCGCCTGCGAATCTTCCGTCGCGTAGCGCACTGTCGCTCTTGATGCTGTCGATCTGCACCTCGACGTCGACAGCAGTTGCCGTCGTTCCGGCGATGGTGAGCAGCCCGCTGATCTCGTTGCTGCGCCCTACTGCGGTGGTACTGACCCCGGCGAGCACCTCTTCGACCCGGTAGCCGAACTCGGAGGCGTCGGTCGGTACCCAGTCACCGTCGAAATCGCCGGCTGGTTCCGCTGCGGTGGACGTCGGGTCGGTCTCGACAGGTGCCGTGGACGGCTCGGTGACCGGTTCGGCACCCGTGCTCGACACCGTTTCGGGCACCGTGACCACGAGGGCATCGCTGAGGTCGCCGGCGTCGAGTTCGTCGGGTGAGTCGTTGAGCACGTAGGCGTAGAGCAGGATCCCGCCGAACGTGACTGCGACCAGTGCGATTGCACCGATGATGATCCACTTGAGGTATCGGCGTCGCGGCGCAGCGGTGGACGTTGTATCGGCGTCGGTCACGGCCGAGAGTGTGGCAGACGATCGCCTGAAACGGGACGCGCAGCCCGTCTTCTCGGACGACTCTCATGGGTGACCACGTTCGGACGTCGCTGCAGGCGCTGCGCTCAGTGTCGGCAAGACTGTCCGGATGATCGATGCCAGCATTGCCGTGTCCACCGTGTCTGTCTCGTCCGTCCGCTCCGTACCGAAGTCGGCAACGGCCATCGGGCTGGCCGTCGCCACGAAGGGGGCCGTGCCGAGGCAACTGGGTTTGTCGCGATCGGTGCTGGAGGCCAACGGCTTCGAGGGCAAGGCGGGCCAGATCCTCGTGGTGCCGACCGGTGACGTGACCGTGATCGCCGTCGGTGTCGGCGATCCGGGCGCCATCGACGCGAACGGCCTACGCGTGGCGGCGGCAGCGTTCGCGAGGGCAGCATCGAAGCATGCGGAACTCGCCACGAACCTCGCCGATCTCGACGATGTCGATGCCCGCGCCGCCGGCCAGGCCGTGGCCGAGGGTGTACTGCTGGCCTCGTACCGCTACGTCGGGCTGAAGAACGATCCGAAGGTCGCGTCTCGTCTCGCCTCGCTCACGCTGGTCATGAGCGACAAGCGCCGCAAGGCCGCCGAGCAGGGAGCGGCCCGTGGCCAGGTCATCGCCGGCGCGGCCGCGCTCGCACGGGAACTGGCGAACACGCCTCCGACCTACCTCAACGCCAAGGACCTCGCAGCGAAGGCGGTCGACATCGGCTCGGCGGCCGGCTTGCACGTGGAAGTGTTCAACCAGGATCAGCTCGAGCAGATGGGCTGCGGCGGTCTGCTCGGCGTGAACCGGGGCTCGACCGAGCCGCCGCGCATGGTCAAGTTGACCTGGTCCCCGAAGCATCCGTCGGGACATCTCGCGCTCGTCGGCAAGGGCATCATGTACGACTCGGGCGGCATCTCGCTCAAGCCGAGTGATGCATTCCACCAGGTGATGAAGATGGACATGTCGGGCGCGGCCGCGGTGCTGTCGACCATGTCGGTGCTCAAGGAGCTCAAGTGCCGCACGAAGGTGACGGCGTGGCTGATGTGTACCGACAACATGCCGTCGGGCAGTGCGCTGAAGCTCGGTGACGTCCTGACCATGCGCAACGGCAAGACCGTCGAGATCCACAACACCGACGCCGAAGGCCGCCTCGTCCTCGCCGACGGCCTGTCGTTGGCGGTGGAGGAAGAGCCCGACGCGATCGTCGACATCGCCACGCTCACCGGCGCAGTGATGGGTGCGCTCGGCCCCGAGATCGCCGGACTGCTCGGCACCGACCAGTCGCTCGTCGATCAGGTGAAGGCCCGTGCAGACGAGGTCGACGAACCGGTGTGGCAACTCCCGTTGGAGAAGGCCCGTTACCGCAAGCAGCTCGACTCGGTCGCTGCCGACATGAAGAACATCGGCGGCCAGTACGGCGGCGCAATCATCGCATCGATCTTCCTGAGCGAGTTCACGGGCGAGGTGCCCTGGGCGCACCTCGACATCGCCGGGCCGATGAAGGTCGACGGTGACGAGGGCGTCCACTCCAAGGGCGCAACGGGCTTCGGTACGCGCTTGCTCATCGACCTCGCCTGCAACTTCACCCCACCCGCCTGAGTCGGTAGGCATTGTCGGCGGCCTCGGCGGCGACTGCGTCGCGCACCCCGAGCGCTACGAGGTGGTGTTCGATGACCGAGGTGTCGTCGCCGAGGTCGAGCATCGTGGTGGCCAGCTGGTGCGCTCTCGTCAGTTCGTCGAGGCCGATCGTGGTGCATTGCCATTCGTGGTGGGCGGCCTGGAGCTGCTCCGGCATCCGTTGCAGGTGTCGCAGAGTGATCGGCGGTACGCGTCGGCGCACGGCGAGGCCGCTGTCGACGGGGTGCGCGAGCCCGAACATGACACATCGCTGCAGCGCCTTGCTGAAGGGTGACGTCCGCCCGACGGAGTAGCTCAGCCCCATGGCACGCGCCGTTGCGGGGAGATCGAGTTCGTACCCGTCCGGCGATTGTTCGAGACCGGCAACCAGGCGACGGAGCAACCATGTTGCCGTCGGGCCGAGGACCCCGAGCCAGAAGAGTTCGACGTAGCGCGATCGTGGATCGAAGCCGTCGTCGTCGACGACCGGATCGATCCACGGGCGCACGGTGATGCAGGTTGCAGGTGTGTCGGACATGGGACCTCCCTCGGAGTGGCGAGCGGGAGGAGTCGGTCACGACGCAGTGGGTGACGAACCCGTCGGGCCGGAACGCCTACATCCCCAACGCGCACATCGGAGGACGCGATGGGTCACACTTGCGACATGCTGAACCGGATCCCTCTCTGGCGCCACGCGGTCGTCGGGCTCGTGATCGTGGTGATGTCGCTGCTCGCCGGCTACCGGCTGATCGGCGCGGGCGCCGACGCGGCCATCCGGCCCGAGCAGTTCGACGCCAAGCAGGTGACTGTCGCTCCCGCCGGCGCCGACGGCCTGCGCATCCGCGAGGTCGTCGACATCGACTTCGGTGTGGAGGCCCGGCGCGGGTACCAGCGAATCATCCGCAACGACTTCGGGGCCCCGACCGACGTCACCGCCGAGTCGCCCGACGCCAACGCCGAGGTCAACGTGGTCGACAGCGGCAGCGAGACACGCATCCGCATCGGTGATCCCGATGTGACCTTCACCGGTCGCCACCGCTACATCCTCGAGTACACCTTGGCGGCTGCAGGCGTCTCGACCGGCCAGTTCCTCCTCGACGTGATCGAAAACGACGAGACTCTCGAGACCGGCCGATTCGAGGTGGTACTCACCGGGTTCGAGGATCTCAAGACCAGCTGCGACACCGGTGCGTACGGAGCATTCGGCGGATGCGAATTCGTTCTCGACGAGTCCGGTAACGGTGTGGCCGTCATCGAGCCGCTCGCTCCCGGCGACGGCATCACGGTGGGCGCCCGCTTTGCCGCGCTGGACACCGCCATCATCCCTCGCGTGCCGGACCCGCCCGACCCGCTGCCGACAGGGTTCCAGCCGCTCGGCGTGCTGATGATTCCCCTCGGTGTCGCCGCAGCTGCGCTGGTGTTCCTCCTGGGACGCTCGTACGGGAGCAACACCGTGCTCGCCGGCGGAGCGGCCGACGCCGCGTTCGGCGACCTGCCCGTGCCGGGTCGGGCCGCGCGCTCAGCTGACACCGCCACCTACCGTGTTCCCGACTCGCGGCTCGCCGAACTCGCGACGATCGAGTTCGTTCCACCGCGCGGTCTGGAGCCGTGGCAGGCAGCCGCAGTACTGCGCGAGGAGGTCGACGACGACACCGTGGCAGCCTGGTTCTCGGAGATGATCGCCACCGATGCGCTCGCGATCAGCGACGACGACGGCGAGATGCAACTGCGCCGCGGCCCCGACACTGCCCGGCTGAGCGCCGTCGACCGGGGGCACCTCCAGCGTCTGTTCGGATCGAGCGATGTCGTCGAACTGGGCTCCTACGATCCCGGATTCACCGAAGCCTGGGGGGCGATCAAGGCCGAACAGCGTTCGTTCGTGAGTGCTGCGGGATGGTGGTTGCGGGGTGGCCCCGGCGGCCGTGTCACGACACCGGCGCGGGTCGTCGGCCTGCTGATCGCGGCCCTCCTCGTCGTCGCGTTCGTCGTGTTCGTGGTGACCGTGGCAGGGACGAACTTCTGGCTCGCAGTGTCGTCGCTCTGGTTGGCCATCATCGCAGGGTTCCTCGTGCCGTTCGTCGTGGCAGCGGTCATGTATCGGCCGATGTTCCCCGCGCGCACGGCCACGGGGTCGGCGCTGGCGCTGCGCTCGGAGTCGTTCCGGCGGTTCCTGGCAGCGAGCGAGGGCAAGCACGTCGAGTGGGCGTGGGAGCATGGCCTCCTTCGCGAATACAGCGCGTGGGCCGTGGCGCTGGGTGCCGCGGACGCCTGGACCGAGGCGATCCGCTCGTCGAACATCGCCGACCCCCAGATCGCTCTCGCCGGACCGTTGCTCGTGCATTCCGCCGCATCGTCGTTCCACTCGTCACACACCGCTCCCTCGAGTTCCGGTGGTGGCGGGGGTGGCGGAGGAGGCGTCGGCGGCGGCGGAGGCGGCGGCAGTTCCGGTTCGTGGTGAGCCGTCGCCGGGCGGCGCTCACCCGGCGATGATGTGGTCGAGCATCAGCTCCGGTTCGTTCTGCTCGATGCGGGCGAGCGCGTACTTGTTCTCGAACAGCGCCACGAGGTGCCCGTCGAAGCGGGCCAGGATGCGCACGCCCGGCTTCTCGCGCAGCGTCGTTGCCGAAGCCTTGTCGGTGAGGCGGATCGCTTGGTACGGCGCCGACGACAACTCGATCGGGGCATTGAACTCGATGTCGAGGCGGTTGGCGAACACCTCGAACTGAAGTTGTCCGACCGCTGCGAGCACCGGTGACGCGTCGCCCCAGTCGGGGTCCTTGAGCACCTGGACGACACCTTCTTCGTTGAGTTGTTCGAGACCCTTGCGGAACTGCTTGGTCTTGCCGGTGTCGACCGGCCGGGCCGTGGCGAACACCTCGGGGGCGAATGCCGGGATCGCCGGGAACTGCACTGAAGAGCCGGTCTCGTCGTACAGCGTGTCGCCGATGTTGAGCCCGGTGGCGTTCACGAGGCCGACGACGTCGCCGGGGAATGCCTCGTCGACGGTGGTGCGCTCGGCACCGAACACCGTCGATGCGTACTTCGTGGCGAACGGCTTGGCGGTTCGCTCGCACATCATCACCATCCCGCGGTCGAACCTGCCCGAGCAGATGCGGGCGAAGGCGATCCGGTCGCGGTGGTTGCGATCCATGTTGGCCTGCACCTTGAACACGAATGCCGAGCACGGCTCGTCGAGGTGGCGAGGCTTGTCGTCGATGTCGAGGCGGGCGGTCGGCGCCGGGGCGAGGTCGACGATGGCGTCGAGCAGGTGGCGGACCCCGAAGTTGGTGAGGGCCGATCCGGCGAACACCGGAGTGGATTCACCGGCGAGGAACGACGCCATGTCGACGTCGGCCTCCATTGCGGTCAGGAGTTCGGTTTCCTCGGTGCTCTTCGTCCACGCAACGCCCTCCTCGAGCGCGGCTCGTTCGGCGGGCACGTCTTCTTCGGGTGCAATCTGCGACCCGCGAGCGGTACGGGTGAAGCGGGTGAACACATCGGTACGACGATCGATGACGCCGCGAAGGTCGCCGAACGACCCGACCGGCCAGGTGGCCGGCGTCGGTCGCAGGCCGATCTGCTCCTCGATCTGGTCGAGCAACTCGAGCGGCTCCATGCCGGGGCGGTCGAGCTTGTTGAGGAAGGTGATCACCGGCAGATTGCGCGACCGACACACCTCGAACAGCTTGAGCGTCTGGGGTTCGATCCCCTTGGCGGAGTCGAGCACCATCACGACAGCGTCGACGGCCGACAGCACCCGGTAGGTGTCCTCGGAGAAGTCGCGGTGGCCCGGCGTGTCGAGCAGGTTCAGCTCGTGATCGCGGTACGGGAAGTTCAGCGCTGTCGACGTGATCGAGATACCGCGCTTCTGCTCCATGTCCATCCAGTCGGACGTGGCGGCGCGGCGACCCTCGTGCGCTTTGACCGCACCGCCCGACGTGATGGCGCCCGCATACAGCAGGAACTTCTCGGTGAGCGTGGTCTTTCCCGCGTCGGGGTGACTGATGATCGCGAACGTACGACGACGCGCCGCTTCGCTGAGCACCTGAGCCGACATCGGATCGAGGCTACCGTCGGGTCGTGATGTCTCGAAGGGTGATCGACCGCAGTGCCCTTGGCGAGTCGATGTCCACCGAGGAGCGGCGATTCGTCGATCTCCACCCACGATCGGCCGAGCTTGCCGAATCGGGTCGACGACACCTGTTGGCCGGTGTCCCGATGCCGTGGATGACCCGCTGGCCCGGCGCGTTCCCGATCCACGTGGCCGAGGCCTCGGGAGCACGCTTCGTCGATGTCGACGGCATCGAGTACGTCGACTTCTGTCTCGGTGACACCGGAGCGATGGCCGGCCATGGCACGACCGGGCTGGCGGCGCTCGCTGGGCGGTCGACGACCATGCTGCCGAGTGAGGACGCTGCGTGGGTTGCCGACGAACTCGCCCGACGGTTCGGGATGGCGAAGTGGCAACTCACCACATCGGCCACCGACGCCAACCGCTTCGTGCTGCGTTTCGCTCGTCACCTCACCGGTCGGCCGAAGATCGCCGTGATGGACTGGTGCTACCACGGCACGGTCGACGAGACGCTCGCAATCCTCGGGCCGGATGGTGCTGTGATGAGTCGGCCGGGCGCGATCGGCCCACAGGTGGATCCTGTGGTGACCACGAGGGTCGTGCCGTTCAACGATCTCGACGCGCTCGACGCAGCGCTTGCCCATGGCGACGTGGCGGCGCTGTTGATGGAGCCGGCGCTCACCAACATCGGCATCGTGCTGCCGCACGCCGGATACCACGACGCTGTGCGCGAGATCACCCGCCGTCACGGGGTGCTGTTGATCATCGACGAGACGCACACCATCTCGGCCGGACCCGGCGGGTGCACGCAGGCGTGGGGCCTCGACCCGGACATCGTCGTGATGGGCAAGCCGATCGGCGGCGGGTTCCCGGTCGCCGCCTACGGCGTTTCCGACGAGATCGCCGTCGCGCTCGATCCAGCGCTGCACGGTCACGACGCCGACGTCGGTGGCGTGGGCGGCACGCTCGCCGGAAGCGCCATGGCAACCGCAGCGATCAGGGCCACCCTGTCGACCACCTTGCTCGACGCCGACTACGCGCGGATGATCCCGCTCGCGGGCCGATGGGCGTCTGGCGTTGCCGGGTCGATCGAGCGGCACGGCCTACCGTGGTCGGTGCAGCAGCTCGGGTGCCGAGCGGAGTACTGGTTCTGTCCGCTGCCGGCCAACGGCGCCGATGCCGCGGCCGCCGTCGATGACCAGCTCGATGCGTTCATGCACCTGTGGGCGCTGAACCGCGGGATCCTGATGACGCCGTTCCACAACATGGCGCTGCTGTCACCAGCTCACGTGGACGCCGACGTCGACGTGCACACCGAGGTGTTCGACGCCGCGCTGGCCGCGCTGACGTAGTCAGCGAGGCCGGCGCGTGGGAATCAGATCGCGCCCGCAGGCGGTTCGATCCCGCCGGCGCCCTCCGTGACGCCCTCGACGGCGTCACCGATACCGCCCGGCAGCGAGTCGGTGACCGCGCCGACATCGACGCCCATCGACTCGGCGGCCTGGCCCACGTCGACGCCCATCGACTCGGCAACCGCGCCGCCGTCGCCGATCAAGCCCTCGACGTGCTCACTCAGCCCGGTCGACTCCAGCAGGTTCTGCGCTGTTTCGCCACCGAGCAAACCTTTAACCATGTCCAAAAGACCCATTGTGACATCTCCTTTAAAACGTTGATTCTGTAATCCTACCGTCGAGCGAGCTTCCTCGAAACCCGGCAGCCGGGCCGTCGCGGCCCTGACGTCGTGAGCGATGAGGTTGTGGCGCGAGGGGTGCACCAGAATCTCATGGTGGCGGTGAGGATGGTGCGGTGAGTTGCCCGCGGCGGCTGCTGTCCGACACAGTGGCGTGATGCCGATGGATCTCGTCGCCGCTGCTGCCGAGGCGGTCGGACGCGCCGAGCGGATCGTGGTGCTCACGGGCGCCGGGATCTCCACCGAGTCGGGCATCCCGGACTTTCGTGGACCGAACGGGCTCTGGACGAAGAATCCGGCCGCCGAGAAGGCCGCTGACCTGCGCTACTACCTCAGCGATCCCGACGTCCGTCGCGCGGCATGGCAGAACCGGCTCACGACGCCGGCCTGGACGGCCGAACCCAATCGGGGGCACGCGGCAATCGTCGAGTTCGAACGCCGCGGGCAACTGCACGGCCTCGTCACGCAGAACGTCGACGGCCTCCACCAGAAGGCCGGCAACGATCCCGATCGGGTGATCGAGGTCCACGGCACCGTGTGGTGGACCCGCTGCTGGGATTGCCAGGACCGCCGCCCGATGGCCGACTCACTCGACCGGGTGCGGGCGGGCGAGGAGGATCCTCCATGTCTCGTGTGCGGCGGCATCCTCAAGAGCGACACGATCAGCTTCGGTCAGGCGCTGGTGCCCGAGGTGATCGAGCAGGCGATGCGGGTGAGCGACGAGTGCGATCTGCTGATCGCCGTCGGCTCGACGCTCAGCGTGTTCCCGGCCGCCAACTGTGTGCCCCGGGCAAAGGCGGGTGGTGCTCGGGTGATCATCGTCAACGGTGCCGAGACGGCGATGGATCGCTACGCCGACTGGTTGCTCGTCGGCCAGATCGGCGAGATCCTGCCGGCGCTGGTCGCGGCTTAGGGCGCCGCCACCCGTCGGCTCGCGAGGAGCGCTCCGGCGATGATGACGACGATGCCGACGAGTTCGAGGACGTAGACCTCGTCGCCGCGGAACGCAACACCGAGGACGAGCGCGACGGCCGGGATCAGGTAGGTGATGAACGACGCACGAGTGGAGCCGACCCGCCCCACGAGGTTCCCCATCAGCGCGAACGCGAGGCCGGTGCCGAGTACGCCGAGTACCACGACGGCGACGACGGGGCCGGTCTCCCAACTCGCGTCGCTGATCTGCCAGAGCCCGTACGGGGCCGTCCAGATCGTCGCGAGCGCCAGCACCTTCGCCATCAGGTTGACCGATCCGTAGCGCTGCTGGAGCGGCGCAGCGATCGTGACGGCGAGGCCGTAGCAGACTGTTGCTGCGATCACCATCGCCACCCCGAGGGCCTCGCTGGAACCGTCGCCGATCGACGGCAGGCTCACGAGCACGACTCCGACGAACCCGATGGCGATGCCGAGCAGTTGGGCGCCGCGGGTCCGTTGGCGGAACAGGATGACGGCGAAGATCGCGGCGAAGATCGGCGTACCGCCGTTGAGCAGGCCGGCGAGGGCGGAGCTGATGTGTTGCTCCGCGATCGGGAACAGGGTGAACGGTAGGGCAACCCAGACGATCGACAGCATGACGATTCGAGGGCGATCCGCGAGCTCCGTGGAGATCCTCTGCCTGGGGAGGACCGCCAGTGCGAGCGCTCCGAGCCCGACACGCATGAGCGTGATGACGCCGGGCGGGAGGGCGTCGAGCCCGATGTCGATGAACAGGAACGATGCTCCCCAGATCGCCCCGACGGCCACGAACAACGACCAGTCGGTCGGCGTGAACTCGTCGTCGGTCGGCCGGGGCGTGGATGCGACCGGGCGATGGTCGGGCACGGTCGTGGACACGCCGGTGACGGTAGTGGGCGTCGCTGTCGGAAAGCGGCAGGGTGAGTACGATTCGGCCATGAACGAGCGCGACCAACCGCGAAATGTGTTCCAGCGCCCGTTCGACGCGATTGCTTCTGTCATCGTGCCCGTGGTCGCCGACGCAGTCGACCCCGACGATCTGGTCGACCGCATCGACGTGAACGCGCTGATCGATCGGATCGACATCGATGCCGTTCTCGATCGCATCGACGTGAATGCGCTCGTGGCGAGGCTCGATCTGGACGGACTCCTCGATCGGGTCAACCTCGATGCAGTGCTGAATCGCGTCGATCTCGACAAGCTCGTGGCGAGGCTCGACGTAGATGCAATCGTCGACAGCGTCGACGTGCAGCGGGTGATCGATCGTGTCGATCTGGATGCGGTCGTCGCAGGTGTCGATCTCGACGCAGCCGTCGCCCGTGTCGATCTCGACGCGGCCGCGGATCGGATCGACGTGGACCGGGTGGTGGCACGTGTCGACGTCGACGCCATTGCGCGCTCGCTCGACATCGATGCCATCGTCGCGGAGAGCACCAAGGGCGTGTTCGGACGATTCATCGATCTCCTCCGCCGGCAGGTGGTCGGCATCGACGAGATCGGTATGCGAGCAGTGAATCGGCTGCTCCGGCGCGACTACGAGTCGCTGCCGGTCGGGGCCACCGTTGGCCAGCGACCCGGAGTTCGATTCATTGCACACGATGAGTGGGCGATACGCCGGGCCGGTCTCCCGGCTCGGTGCGTTGGCGCTCGATCTCCTCGTGATCTCGTGGAGCTTTGCGCTGCTGTGGGCGGGGTTCACGTATCTGTTCGGGGTGCTGTTCGGTGGTTCGGGCGACGGAACCTCGGACGCTTGGTTCGGGTTCCTCCTCCTCGTCCTCTATGGGTTCTGCTACTTCTGGATCTCCCAGGCGCTCAGTGGCCGCACCGTGTCGCAGGCGCTCGTCGGCCTGAAGGTGGTACGAACCGACGGTTCGCCATTGAAGCCTGGCGCCGCTGCGCTCCGAACCGTGGTGTTGCCGTTCAGCTTCCTGGTGTTCGGCATCGGTGCGCTCATGGCGCTCGTCGACCGTCGTCGGCGGGCGCTCCAGGACCTCGTCGCCGGATCGGCGGTCGTGTACGACTGGGGTGACCGTCCGGCGGCGCTGCCCGCACCGCTGACGAGATTCCTGGACGAGCGCAACGCGTCCGTCCGCGCTCGGGTGTCCGACCGTCACGGCGGTGTCGAATCCTGACCTAGTCAGTAGCCTTTCGGAATGGCAACGTTCCGTGACCTGCTCGCCGCTGCGAAATCCGAGATCCGCGAGGTCGACACCGAAGGCGCTGCGGTGCACATCGCCGCTGGTGCCCTCGTGCTCGACGTCCGCGAACCCGACGAGTACGAGGAGGGCGCGATTCCCGGTGCCATCCACATCCCGCGCGGACATCTCGAAGCGCAGATCGAGAACCGGATCGCCGACAAGAACTTGCCCATCGTCGTCTACTGCGCCGGTGGTGTGCGGTCCGCATTTGCGGCGGTGACGCTCGCGCAGCTCGGCTTCACCGACGTCGAATCGATGGAGGGCGGGTTCGGTCGCTGGAAGGACGAGGGCCGCCCGTGGAAGCAGCCGGCGTCGCTGACCCCCGAGCAGAACAACCGATACAAGCGCCACCTCCTGCTGCCCGAGGTCGGCACCGCCGGCCAGGTGAAGCTGCTCGAGGCGAAGGTGCTGATGCTCGGCGCAGGTGGTCTCGGATCACCCGCAGCGCTCTATCTCGCGGCGGCCGGTGTCGGCACGATCGGGATCGTCGACATGGACGAGGTCGACTCGTCGAACCTGCAGCGTCAGATCCTGCACAACATCGACCGCATCGGCGATCGCAAGGTCGACTCGGCGAAGAAGACGCTCACGATGCTCAACCCCGACGTGAACGTCGTCACCTACGACACGCGCCTCGACGCGTCGAACATCATCGACATCATCTCCGGCTACGACGTGATCGTCGACGGCGCCGACAACTTCCCGAGCCGCTACCTGCTCAACGACGCCAGCGTCAAACTCGGCATCCCCGTGGTGCACGGCTCGATCTTCCGCTTCGAGGGCATGGTCAGCGTGTTCCACCCGACCGAGGGCCCGACCTATCGCGACATGGTGCCCGAGCCGCCGCCCGCCGAACTCGCCCCGAGCTGCGCCGAAGCCGGCGTGCTCGGCGTGCTGCCCGGCATCATCGGGTCGATCCAGGCGCTCGAGACGATCAAGGTCATTCTCGGTCTCGGCGACCCGTTGATCGGTCGCATCCTCACGGTCGACACGATCGACATGGAGTTCCGGGTCTTCAACCTGAAGCCCGACCCCGCCAACGAAGTCACCTGGGCCAACCGTGACCGCATCGAGATCAAGGAACTCGACGGCCTCTGCGCCCCCGGCCTCTCCCACTGACCGCCACTGAATGAGGCGCGGGGTCAGACCCCGCGTCTCATTCAGTCGGACGATCAGGGGGTGACGATCGGGAAGTTGTGGTCGACAGGGGCGAGCACGGCGACGAGGCGGGCGAGGTCCCCGGGGTCACCGTCGATGGCGATCGTCCCATCCGCCAGGGCGGCGGGGAAGTCGACCCGGCCGGTCATGAGGCCGATCAACGTGCGGCGAGTCAACGTGAGTGTGGTACTTCCCGGGGCCGGCGCGCTCGTGAGGCGGTGATTTGCTGCTCCGTGACGGAGCTCGAACACGTAGGTCTGCTCGACGTCGGGGATGACGAACGACAGCACGAGGTGCTCGTCCCATGCCTTCGGGCCGTCGATGCGGATCGCCACGCTGCTCAGGATCTGCTCGACCGTCAGCGCTGTGAGCAGGTCGGGTGCGCCCGTGGCTGCCGGCGTACCGAACACCCCCTCGCGTAGTTCGCTCGCGCCGGACAGGAAGACGTTGCGCCACGTCCCGTTCTCCGAACCGAAGGCCAACCGTTCGAACGCGTCGGCCTGCAGCGATCGAGCCTCGGCATGGTGCTCGTCGGCGAACAGCACGTGGTTGAGCACCTCGACGGCCCAGCGCAGATCACCGTCGGCGACAGCCTCTCGAGCGATGGCGACGGCGGCGTCGCTGCCGCCCATCGCAGTGACGTACCGCTCGGCGGCAGCCACGGGTGGGTGTTGCCAGAGATGGGCGGGGTTGCCGTCGTACCAACCGAGATAGCGCTGATAGATCGCCTTCACGTTGTGGCTCACCGATCCGTAGTAGCCGTGGGTGTGCCACTGAGCGGCGAGCGCCGGCGGGGTCTCCATCATCTCGGCGATCTCGGCGCCGACATACCCCTGGTTCATCATGCGCAGTGTCTGGTCATGCAGGTACGAGTACATGTCGCGCTGCATCGACAAGAACTCCACGGCCCGCTCTCGACCCCAGGTGGGCCAGTGGTGCGACGCGAACACGACGTCGAGGTCGTCGCCCCACAGGTCGATCGTCTCGGTGAGATAGGCGGCCCATGTCCGGGCGTCACGAACCAGCGCGCCGCGGAGCGTCAGGATGTTGTGCAGCGTGTGGGAGGTGTTCTCGGCCGTGCACAGCGCCTTGTGGTCGGGGAAGTAGAAGTTCATCTCTGCGGGAGCCTCGGTGCCCGGGGTGACCTGGAACACGATGCGCACGCCGTCGATGGCGAGTTCCTCGCCGGTCGTGGCGATGTCGATCGTCGGGGGTATCAGTGTCGGCTCGCCGGTCGAGGTCGTCTGGCCGAGGCCCGAACCGATCTGGCCGGCCGGGCCCTTCGGCAGGGACGCGCCGTACATGTACCCCGCCCGTCGACCCATGGCGATTCCGGCGAAGACGTTCTCGGCGACGGCCTCCTTCATGAATCCTTCTGGGGCGATGACCGCGACACGACCTGACTCGACGTCCTCGTCGCTGATGATGCCTTTCACCCCACCGAAGTGATCGATGTGGGAGTGGGTGTAGATCATCGCCGCGACGGGGCGCGGCCCGCGATGCTCCTGGTACAGCGCAAAGGCTGCAGCCGCCGTCTCCTTGCAGATCAACGGGTCGATCACGATGACCCCGGTCTCGCCTTCGATGACGCTCATCACCGACAAGTCGAAGCCACGGAGTTGGTAGATGCCGGGGACGACCTCGAACAGGCCGTCACGAATGAGGAGTTGACCCTGTCGCCACAGGCTCGGGTCGGCGGTGTCGGGAGCCGGACCGTCGAGGAACGGATACGCGTCGAGGTCCCACACCACGCGGCCCTCGGCATTGGTCACCTGGCGCGTGGTCGCCTTGGCGATGAAACCGCGCTCGGTGTCGTCGAAGTCCTGGGTGTCGTCGAAGGGGTAGGCGTTGGTGTTCATCGTGCAAGTGTGGCAGAACCCCGAAATGAGGCGCGGGGTCAGACCGCGCGTCCCATTCAGCTGGGTTCGGTGAGGACTTCGGCTTCGATCGGGGCGAGTTCGTCGCGTTCTTGCACGATCACGGCGACGACGACGAGTGCGATTCCGAAGAACTCGACGCCCGACGGCTGCTGGTCGAGGACGATCCATCCGATCAGCACTGCGGTGACCGGAAGCAGCGCGAGCAGCAGGGAGAACCGGCGCACCGGGATGCGGCGCATGGTGAACTGGTCGATGCCGTAGCCGATGGCGTTCGAGAACACGCCGACGAGCAGGCACAGAGCAAGCAGACGTGGCGACAACCAGACATCGAGGCTTCCGGGCGCTCCGATGGGTGTGATGGCCAGTGCACCGATGGCGAGCCCGACGCCGAGTCCCGACACGCCCCGGTCGAGCCGCGCGACTCGTGATCCGATCACGATGTAACCCGCCCACATGAGTGAGGCGAGGAAGATGAACAGCAGTCCCACGGCATTCCCGTCGACCTCGGTGCCGCCCAGAACGAGGACGCCCGCGATGGCGAACAACAGCGCCAGCGCGTTTCGTCTGCTGCGAGTGGCAACCGCCGCAACGGTGATGGGGCCGATGAACTCGATCGTGACGGCGATGCCGAGGTCGACGCGGGCGATGCCGAGGTAGAAGAACGTGTTCATCAGGGCGGTGACGACGCCGAAGAGCGCCGCAGCGAGAAGTTCGGACCGGCTCCAACGCTCACGCCATGCACGCGACGCCAGCACCACGGCGATTGCCGCGCCGATGACGCGGAACCACGCAACGGTTCGGGGTTCGACCTCGTCGAACAGGCCGACGGCGATGACAGCGCCCAGATACTGGGCGACGGCCGACAGGACGAAGAGCGCCTCGGGCTGGGCGGTGTTCAGCCAGCGGGTGACCGGCCCCGTCGAGCGCTCGCTCGTCAGGCTCACGTCGGAGCGGGGGAGCAGGACAGGGCTTACTCGAACAGTTCGGGATCGGTGTGGGCGATCTCGTCCCACAGCGGCTGGAAGCTGAACCAACCGGCGGCGTGGAACCCGGTGTTCTGCTGGGTGTAGGTGGCGTATTCGTCGCGGATATGGATCGGGTCGCCGGCGGCCATGGCCATCAACTGCGCCTGGCACGATCGTTCCATCGAGATGAACCAGAACGCGGCTTCGTCGACGGTTTCACCGACGGTGAACAGACCATGGTTCTGGTGGATGGCGGCCTTGCCGTCGGGGAACTTCGAGGCCAGCTCCCGTCCTGCTTCGATGTCGAACACGACGGCGCCACCCTGCTCGGAGATGACGTGGTGGTCGTTGTAGAAGATGCAGGCGTCCTGCGTGAGCGGTGCGAGCGGGATTCCGAGCGAGCTGAACGACTTGCCGTACGGCGAATGTGCATGCGCGGCGGCAACGACATCCGGGCGGGCGGAATGCACTGCGGCATGGATGACGAACGCAGCTCGGTTCACGGGCTTGGTGCCGTAGACGACGTTGCCCTGATGGTCGACGAGGATCAGGTCGCTCTGGCGGATGTGGCGAAAGCTCATGCCGAACGGGTTGACCCAGAACATGTCGGGATACTCCGGATCGCGAACCGTGATGTGTCCGGCCACACCTTCGCCGAAGCCGAACTTGCCGAAGACGCGCAGTGCTCCGGCGAGGTGCGTCTTGCGGTAGTGACGCTCGTCTTCGACATTGTCGAATGTCGGAATCCCGTCGAGCCCGACGACCTTCGGTGTCAGCTCGATGCCGTCGATCATGCCGGGAACGGTGGTGGTCGCGTCTTCGGTGATGGCCATCCGGCAACGTTACTCGGGCATCTGCCCGCGAGAGTCAGGCAGAGGGATCACCGCCACGCCGAGCTGTCGGGCCAGCTGCACGAGTTCGCGGTCGCTCGTTGCGAGCGGCTCGTTCCGTTCCTGCGCAAGTCCGATCGCGCAGCAGTCGGCGATCGAGAGGGCCGCCGTTCGGTGGTGGTAGTGCGCCACGCGCAGGGTTGCTGCTCGGCTCGCAGCCGACGCCGTGACGGGGACGACGACCAACCCGACGTCGATCCACACGTCGAGTGCATCCACGACCCGAAGTGTCGGCACACCGGAGACTCGCGCGACCCGATCGATGACTTCGGCAAAGTTGAGTGCGGAGATGGCGAGCTGATCGGCGCTCGTCAACGCGTCGATGATGTCGTCGGCACCCGGCTCGTCAAGGAGCAGCCCGACCAGTGGCGCGGCGTCGAACACTGCCATACCGGCGCTCCTCTCGTTCGGCCTCGTCCCGGCGATCTCGGGCCTCGAGTTCGTCGACGGTGATCCCGGTCCGGTTCTCGAAGAGGCCCCGAGATGCCTCCCAGACGTTGTCGGGGAGTGGTTCGAACGTGATGTGATCGCCGTGATCGACCATGCGGACGCGATCGACGTTCCATCGGCGCCGCACCTCGGCAGGGATCGACACCTGTCCGCTCGACGTGATCTTCAAGGTGGGCACACGGTCATCATATGTGGGTAGTTTCACCATGTCGAGTGATGTGTGACAATGTGACGCATGGAGATTCGTCCGAACGATGTCGCCCCGCCTGCTGCCAACTACGCCCACGCGGTGTTGACCGAAGGTCGCTCCCGTTGGCTGCACACGTCAGGGGTGGTGCCGGTCGCTCCGGACGGATCGACCCCCGACGATCTCGCCGAACAGGCGGGGCTCGTATGGTCGAACATCCGCGCCATGCTCCGTGATGCCGAAATGTCGCCGACGGACATCGTGTCGGTGACCACCTACGTCGTGGTCGGCGAGGACCTCGCGCCGGTGATGGCGGCCCGTGACGCAGCGCTCGGCGACCATCGAGCCGCGTCGACCCTCGTCACCGTCCCCGCGCTCGCCCGTCCCGAGTGGCGCATGGAGATCGCCGTGATCGCCGCCGCGCTGTGACGGAGCGCGGCTTGGGTCCAGACCGTTGCGCCGTCGCCGTCAGCTCGTGGGCCCCGTGGTGTCCCGAATGCGGTTGAGGTCCGATCCGAGGCGGGCCTCGGACTGCGAGGTCGAACCGCTGGATCCTCCGCCGTGGCTGCCGGGGTAGTCGCCGCTCGAGGTGTAGTTGCGCATCTTGTTGCGCCAACGCTTGAACCATGCCATCCGAACCTCCTCTGAGTGTTCCAATGGTACGCCACCCGTCAGCGGGCACTCCAGCGGTCGCGCTCTATCAAGAACCCGGCCTCGTCGTACGACGATGACCCGTCGCCGGAGCCGCTGCTCCCGGGCGCGTGGCACGTACCCACTCGGACAGGGTTGTCTCGACGTCATTGATGCTCCAGACGAGCCTGCCGTGGGTTTCGATCGCTCCGCCGACGAAGAAGTTGATGCCTTGACCGGCGGCACCGGCATCGCGGCTCCGCCAGATGCGCCAGTCGGTTGCGAGTCCGATGATCCCTCGATATCGGTTCGGGTCGCTGCGGACGAGTTCGGTGAAGATGCCGATCTCGCACGCCGTCCCGTCATCGACCATCGGCCCGTCGAGCCAGGCCACGACAGCCTCGGCATCTCGCAGACCGGCGCCGTCGACCGCGAAGACCGTGGCGGCGTCGAGCGGGGAGAACTGCTGCCGATGTGGCACGAAGCACTCGTGGCCCTCGGCGTCCAAGCGGTCGGCCAATGTGTCGATGTACTCGCGCTCGGCTGGGGTGAACATCGGTCCGGCGAGGTAGAGCTTCATGGCATCATCGTCGCAGGACGGCCAGCAGATCGACGGGATCAGGTGGAGCGCCGCCACCTGCAATACGATCGGCGCCATGGCTGACGCGAACGACCTGCCGCAGACCGATTCGGGCATCCCGATCAAGCGGCTCTACGACGCCACCGACCTCGAAGGCTGGGACCCGGGAGAGATGCTCGGCGCTCCCGGCGAGCCGCCGTACACCCGTGGCGTCTACGGCTCGATGTACACCGGGCGGCTCTGGACCATGCGCCAGTACTCGGGATTCGGCAACGCCGAGGCCACCAACGAGCGGTTCAAGTTCCTACTCAACGCCGGCCAGACCGGCCTGTCGTGCGCCTTCGATCTCCCGACACAGATGGGGTACGACTCCGACCACGGGCGCGCCGAGGGCGAGGTCGGCAAGGTCGGCGTGGCGATCGACTCGATGGAGGACATGCGGCTCCTGCTCGCCGGCCTGCCGCTCGACAAGGTCACCACGTCGATGACCATCAACTCGACCGCCGCGATACTGCTGCTGATGTACGAACTCGTCGCCGAGGAGAACGGTGTGTCGAGCGACAAGATCGGCGGCACGATCCAGAACGACCTGCTCAAGGAATACATCGCCCGTGGCACCTACGTGTACCCGCCGCGGCCGTCGATGCGGATCATCACCGACATCTTCGAGTACTGCAGCAAGCACGTACCGAACTGGAACACCATCTCGATCTCCGGCTACCACATCCGCGAGGCGGGGTCGACGGCGGTCCAGGAGATCGCCTTCACGCTCGCCAACGCCATCGCATACGTGCAGGCGGCGATCGACGCAGGCCTCGACGTCGACGATTTCGGGCCGCGCCTCAGCTTCTTCTGGAACGGCCACAACAACTTCTTCGAAGAGGTCGCCAAGTTCCGCGCCAGCCGCAGGATGTGGCACAGGATCATGACCGAGCGCTTCGGCGCGAAGGATCCGAAGTCGGCGATGCTGCGCTTCCACACCCAGACCGGTGGATCGACGCTCACCGCGCAGCAGCCGATGAACAACATCATCCGCGTGACGCTGCAGGCGTTCGCCGCGGTGATGGGTGGGACGCAGAGCTTGCACACGAATGGCTATGACGAGGCGCTGAGCCTGCCCACCGAGGAGGCGGCGCGTATGGCGCTGCGCACCCAGCAGGTCATCGGCTACGAGTCGGGAGTCGTCGACACGCCCGACCCACTTGCCGGGTCGTATTTCGTCGAGTCGTTGACCGACGAGGTCGAACGCCTGGCATGGGAGTACATCGAACGCATCGACGAGATGGGTGGCGCCGTCACGGCGATCGAGTCGGGCTTCCAGATGGACGAGATCGAACAGGCCGCGTACGAGTACACGAAGTCGATCGACGACGACCAGCGCGTAATCGTGGGTGTCAACAAGTTCACGATGGACGACGAGGCCGAACCGAAGGTGTTCCCGATCGATCCCGAACTCGAGGGGAATCAGATCGCTCGGTTGACGGCGTACAAGGCCAACCGTGACACCGCGGCAGTCGAGTCGACGCTCGCCGCCGTGAAGGCCAGTGCCCACGGCAGTGACAACCTGCTCTACAGCATGAAGGACACGCTGCGCGCCGACGCCACACTCGGCGAGATCAGCGACGCCTTGCGCGAGGTATTCGGCGTCTACACCCCGTGAACAATCCGAGGTCTGACGGCGTCGAAGGCCGGGCAGCATCGCCCGCCCCGCTCGACGAGCTCGACACAGCACTCGCCGCGCTCGGTGTGGACATCGGACACTTCGGCGAACAACCCAGTGGCGATGTCCCCAGGATCAACGGTGGAGCGACTGTCTCCGACGAACGGACGGGCCTGCGTGGCCGTCTCGGCCCTGGTCTTCCACGCAACTTCCGGCTGCTGTGGGGCGCCACCGCGCTGTCGAACCTCGGCGACGGTCTCCGGCTCGTCGCGCTGCCGCTGCTCGCCACATCGGTGACCGACGACCCCCGTCTGATCGCCGGCGTGACCGTGGCCGAGCGTTTGCCGTGGCTGTTCTTCATCCTTCCAGGCGGTGCGTGGGCGGATCGCTACGACCGCCGTCTGTTGCGGATGCGTCTGGACATGGCGCGGGCGGTCGTGATGGCCGGCCTCGTTGCAGTGATCCTCCTCGACCAGGTGTCGATCGGGGTGATCTTCGTCGTTGCGGCGATGCTGGCATCGGCTGAAGCGGTCGTCGACTCCTCCAGCATGGCGCTCGTTCCGGCGACCGTGGGCGTCGGTGATCTCGAGCGCGCCGCCGGTCGCCTCGGATCGACCGAACTGGCAATGAACGACCTCGTCGGACCGCCGGTCGGCGGATTGCTGTTCGGCTTGGCCATCGCGATCCCGTTCGGGCTCGATGCAGCGAGCTTCGCCGGAGCAGCGATCATCATGGCCTTCATGTCGGGAACCTTCACGTCGGGCGCGGTCCACACGCCGGGCGTGGCGATGCGGACGCGTGTCGCGGAGGGCTTCACCTGGCTTTGGAACCAGCACTCGCTGCGGATGCTCGCGATCATCTCGACGGCGCTCGGCACGGCGTCATTCATCGGCAATGCCGTGTTCGTGCTCTACGCCCGCGAGGTGCTCGATCTCTCCGAGTTCGGCTACGGCGTCCTGCTGGTTCCGGGAGCGGTTGGCGGGATCATCGGGTCGCTGATCGCGCCCCGCTTCCGCCGCTTCTCGCTTCGGGTGACGCTGTCGGGAGCGGTGCTCGCATCCGGCGGCGCAACATGGCTCATTGCGGCAACCTCGCATCCGGTCGTCGCGGGATTGCTGACGGCGGTGTCACTCGGCGCAATCATGGTGTGGAACGTGTTGACGCTTGCGCTCCGACAGCGACTCATCCCCAACGAGATGCTCGGGCGAGTCGGGGCCAGCTACCGCTTCCTCGTGTTCCTCGGCATGCCCGTCGGGGCCCTGATCGGAGGCATTCTCGCCTACCGGTACGGGGTGCGGTCGGCGATCTTCGTCAGCGGGAGCATCCTCATCTTCCTCGGCCTCGTCGTTCCGATTCTGCTCAAGCGCATCGACCAGGCGGAGCGCCCACCGGCCGCGAGCGGATAGACGAGTCTCGACCCGCCCCACCGGTTTGCGTTGCAGTTCCGTTGGGAGGTCCCAACCAAAGCGTCACGCAAACCGGGGTGATTCTCCACGATCGAGGTCACTGGTGGCGCGAGAACCGCCGCTTCCACATGGCGTCGACGAGCACGACGGCGGGTGCCGACGCAAGGATCACGATCCACGCGCCGGCCGGTGGCCATTGCTGATCGAGGAGTTCGGCAGCGGCGGGGATGATGAACAACGCGAAGCGCGAACCCGACACCGATGGCGATCGCCGATCAGCAGGAACCGGTTCGAGAACCAGCCCAACTCCCACGCCGGACGGCGAGTGCTGCGGCACGCGAACGCGTTCGCGGCCTGACCGACGACGACGCTGAGAAATGCCGCGCCCGATGCTGCGTACAGGGCCGGGCCAGTCGGGAAGGTGGCTCCGAGACTCCAGCCGGCGATGATCATCGCCACGACGAATGCGGTCATCTCGAACAACGCCTCGGTCGGGCCGAGCACCCCGAACGCCCGCGTGGCGACGGTCCGGTTCAGGAGTCGGCCGGAGCTGGGCGGCTGGGTCATCACGTGCGGCACCGGCCGGCTCGCTTCCGAGGGCAACGGCCGACAGCGTGTCGGTACCGATGTCGAGCGCGAGGATCTGCAGCACGCCGAGCGCGAGCGGGAACTGCCCCCCGACAACGCCCAGATCACGAATGGCGTCAACTCCGCGACGTTGTCGGTCAGGTGGTACGTGAGGAACCGCCGAGCGTTGGCGAACGTCGCCCGACCCTGCTCGACCGCGGCGACGATCGTGGCGAAGTTGTCGTCGAGCAGCACGAGGTCGGCGGCCTCCCGCGCGACGTCGCTCCCGCTGGCCCCCATGGCGATGCCGATGTCGGCCTCCCGCAGCGCAGGCCCGTCATTCACGCCGTCGCCGGTCATCGCGATCACGTGCCCGCGTGCCCGAAGTGCCCGAGCGATCCGGAGTTTGTCCTCCGGGGTCACCCGGGCGATCACCACGCCGTCGCGATCCACGAGCGCGCCCAGTACCTGCTCGTCGGCGGGGAGATCCGCACCGGTCAGCACGAGTCCGTCGTGCGGTCGTAGGCCTGTCTCGTCGGCAATGGCTCGAGCGGTGAGCGCGGAGTCGCCGGTGATCATCGCGACCCTGATTCCGGCACGCCGGCACGCGGCAAGCGCGTCGCGGGCCTCGGGTCGTGGGCGGATCCTCGAAGGCGAGCAGGCCGAGCAGGTCGAGGTCGGCCTCCGCCTCGTCGGCGGTCGTCGGCGCGTCAGCGGTGAACGTCTCGGGCGGCCACGGCCAGCAGGCGCAGACCCCGGTCGGACAGTTCCTGCATGGCCGTGCGAGCAGCGGCCTCGGCGTCGGCATCGATGCGACAACGTTCGATCACGGCGTCGGGTGAGCCCTTGACCAACACCCGGTCGTGCGTCGACGACCGACGATCGACGCCGACGAGGGTCGAAGGCGAATCGTGCGATCGGCGGGTCCGTCAGGAGGACCGCTGCAGTTCGCCGTGGTCGGTCAGCTGATGCGTCGAACGAGTCGATCGCCGCCTCCATGGGATCGCCCGATCGGGCTCCAACCGACCTTCCTCGTTGCGAACGATTCGCCCCCTCGAACATGCCGCGTGCGACCACGGCGCCAGTTCGGTGACGTCGGCTGGAGATGTCATCGCTGTCATCGGCCCGATCTCGCCGGTCGGCTCGTAGCCCGTGCCGTCTCGTCGGACCTGCACGGAGGGCATCCAGACCTCGACGATCCTCATCCGGTTCTGGGTGAGCGTCCCGGTCTTGTCGGTGCAGATGAACGTCGTCGATCCGAGTGTCTCGACCGACTCCAGTCGTCGAACCAGTGCGTGTTCGTCGGCCATCCGCTGGGCGCCGATCGCCAGCGAGAGCGTCACGGTCGGGAGCAGCCCCTCGGGCACGAGCGCCACGGTGATCCCGATGGCGAACACGAACCCGTCGGATGCCGGCGTGTCGAGGAACAGGGTCAGCAGGAAGAACCCACCGCCGACGCCGACGGCGATCAGCGCGATGGTCCGAACAAGGCGGTGGAGCTCGCGGGTCAACGGCGTGTCGGGACGCACGGTGTCCTGGGTGAGGACGGCGATACGGGCGAACTCGGTCGACGCTCCGGTCGCCTCGACGATCGCCAGGCCTTCACCCTCGACCACGAACGTCCCTGCTCGGAGATCGTCGCCGTCGCCGATCGACTCGGGCACGCTCTCGCCGGTCAGCGTCGAGGTGTCGACGAGGAGCCCGTGGCTCTCGACGCAGGCCATGTCGGCGGGTACTCGGGCGCCATCGGTGAGCACGACGAGATCGCCGGGAACGACACCGTCGGCGTCGATCAGGAGCGGCGAACCGTCGCGTACGACCATGACCTGCAACGGGAGCAGGCTCTTCAGTCGGGCTGCCGCCTGCTCGGCTCGGTACTCCTGGGCGAACGCGAAGAGCGCGTTGACGACGATCACGATGAAGATCGCGACGCCCAACTCGGGAAGGTCGCCGATGATCGCCAACACACCCGCGACCCAGAGCATCGCCGCGAAGAAGTGGGTGAGCTGGGCGAACAACTGGCGCCAGACGGGGGTCCTCGTCGGTTCGGGGAGCGAGTTCGGGCCGACCTCACGGAGCCGTCCGGCGGCTTCGGTCGAGGTGAGCCCGGTCGGGCGTGCAGTGTCCGGCACACCTCCAACATCCGCCGCGGGGCGTGACTTGGCAAGGGCATTCGGTCCCCTGCCGCGGGATCGATCAGAGATGCGAGCGGATGGCGGCGAGCAGGTCGTCGTAGGTGTCGAGCGCAGGGAACTGTGGGAACTCGTCGATGACCTTCGCCGGTGCTTGGAACAGGTAGCCGTGGTCGGCGGCACTCAACATGGTCGTGTCGTTGTAGCTGTCGCCGGCGGCGACGACCTGATACTCGAGACTCTGGAGTGCCTCGACCGAATGCTGCTTCTGGTTGGGCTGGCGGAGTCGGTAGTCCACGATTCTGTCGTCTTCCACGACGAGCCGATGGCAGAACACGGTCGGGTGCCCGAGCTGGCGCATCAACGGGCGGGCGAACTGTTCGAACGTGTCCGACAGCAGGATGACCTGCGTCTCGTCACGCAACTCGTCGAGGAAGACGCGAGCACCATCGAGCGGCCCGAGCCCGGCAATGACGTCGTCGATCAGCGACATCGTGAGCCCGTGTTCGGCGAGCAGGTCGAGGCGATACCGCATGAGCACGTCGTAGTTCGGTTCGTCACGGGTGGTGCGCCGCAACCCGTCGATCCCGGTGCGCTCCGCGACCGCGATCCAGATCTCGGGGACGAGCACGCCTTCGACATCGAGCGTCACGATCGTCTGGCGGGGGTCGTTCACCGGCCCAGTCTCGTCGCTCCATGCCCGCCCGACGAAACCGTCACACGGTGCCGGGTCGAACGTGACGTCGCGTCAGTCGGTGATGTGCGTGATGGGGATCGGCGGGCGTTCGGGGGCGGCGCACTCCTGGGTGGCCCAGCCGAGGTAGACGATGCCGACGAGCCGGTCGTCGGGGTCGAACTCGCACAGGTCGAGCACCGACTCGGGCTGAGTCAGCGCGGGCGTCGACCAGAAGCTGGCGAGGCCGAGGGTGGTTGCGCCGAGCAGCACATTCTGGATCCCGGCGGCGACGGCATCGCGGTTCTCGGCGTGGAGCATCTCATTGACATCCGGGGTACACCCGACCACGAGGGTCGCCGGGGTGCGCAGGTACTTCACGCGAGTCTTGGCCCGTTTGACGTCGTCGCCGAACGCAACCCGCTCCATCTCGTCGGCCATGATGTTGCCGAGGTGGGCCCGACCGGCACCGGTGAACACGGCGAACCGCCACGGCCAGGTCTTCTTGTGATTGGGCGCCCAGGTGGCGAGCCCACACAGCTCGGCGATCAGGTCGAGCGGTACCTCACGGGTCTGGTCGACGATCATCGACGTGCGGCGTGACCGCACGAGCTTCGAGAACTCGTCGAAGTCGGTGCGGTCCATGGCCTCAGGATGTCATGCCGTCGCCCAGATCAGCACTTCGGCGCCGTCGGGTCCGGCCGTGAGACGTGGTGATCCCGCGCCGGTCAGTCGCACCGCGTCACCGGTCGACAGCGAGCCGGCGCCGTCGAGCGTCGCCGAACCACGGGGCACGAACACGTGGACGTGGCGATCGTCGGGAACGACGACCGGCTCGTCGGGGCCGAGTCGCCCTCCCCACAGCACTGCGCCGCGCTGGCGGATCGAGATGGCAGCGTCGTGACCCTTGCCTGATGCAATCGGCACGAGGCCGCCCTTGTCGAGTTCGGCGTTGATGTCGAGCTGTTCGTAGCCGGGGTCGATCGACTCGGTGTCCGGCCGCACCCACATCTGCACGAAGTGCACGTCGTCGCTCCCCGAGTTGTTCATCTCCGAGTGCCAGATGCCGCGGCCGGCCGACATCCGCTGGGCGAGTCCGGGGTAGAGGACGCCACGGTTGCGTTCGGAGTCCTTGTGTTCGAGTTCGCCCGAGAGCACCCAGGTGACGATCTCCATGTCGCGGTGTGGGTGGGTGTCGAACCCGGAGCCGCCGTGGACGATGTCGTCGTTGTTGACGAGCAGGAGGCCGTGGCCGGTGTTGGTGGGGTCGTAGTGGCGGCCGAAGCTGAACGAGTGCTTGGAGTCGAGCCAGCCGATCTTGGTGGCGGGACGATCCGACGCCCGACGTACGTCGATCACCGCAGCGGTGGAGTTCGTGGTCATGTAGCTCGAAACGCTTGTGGCCGCAAGTATATTCCTGGGGCTACGGCTCGGGTCGTTGGACCCTTGTGCGCTCAGGACCGCGAGAGGAGAGTGGCGCGAGACCGATTCAGGGAGGTGGTCATCGTGCACATGACGTCGATGAGAGAGCCGTCGATGGCGAGCGGGCCGCCGATGGCGGCACTGGCTCGTGACGAGCACCTCCTGCGGCCGCTGCTCGACCGGTTCGAGAACGAGCCCGGCGCGGCCTTCGCGTCGCGACGCGAGGGTGATCTCTTCGCCGACGTCACCGTGAAGCAGGTCGTCGAGATGGTCCGCAAGGTTGCCGCGGGTCTCGTGGCATCCGGGGTCGCCCCGGGTGATCGTGTCGCGCTCATGTCACACACCCGCCTCGAATGGATGATCCTCGACCACGCGATCCTGGCCGCGGGAGCGGTGACGGTGCCGATCTACGACACGTCGTCGCCTGATCAGGTCCGCTGGATCATGAGTGACAGCGAGGCGGTGATGTCGATCGTCGAGACGACCGCGATGGCCGAGGTCGTCGGAACGCTTCGCACCGACCTCCCGATGTGCCGCGACGTGCTGACCATCGATGCCGGGGCACTCGACGAGCTGGAGTCCCGTGGCGTGACGGTCGATGCCGCCGTGATCGATCAACGGATCGCCGGCCTCGATGTCGATGCGATCGCCACGATCATCTACACCTCCGGCACCACGGGACGTCCGAAGGGATGCGTCCTCACTCACGGCAACCTGCGCGCCAACGTCGCCCAGGCGCTCGACGCCCTCGGCCCGGAGCTGCGCCCCGGCGACACCGGGTTGCTGTTCCTCCCGCTCGCCCACGCGCTCACCAAGGGCAACGCGCTGTTCGGTGCGGAGGCAGACGTCACGATCGGGTTCGCGTCGGACATCGCCCACCTGGTCGACGAGCTCCAGATGTACCGGCCCACGACCATGGCGGCGGTCCCGCGGATCTTCGAGAAGGTGTACAACACTGCCAGCCACACCGCTCATCGGGACCGCAAGGGCCCGATCTTCGACCGGGCCGCTGATGTGGCCACCAGGTGGTCGCGTGAGCACGCTGCCGGCCGCGTCCGGCCCTGGACTGCCGTCGAGCACGGCCTGTTCGACCGGCTCGTCTACGGGAAGATCCGTCACGCGTTCGGTGGTCGACTGCGGCTCTGCTTCAGCGGCGGGGGGCCGCTCGGCGAACGACTCACCCACTTCTTCGCTGGTGTCGGTGTGCAGATCTACGAGGGGTACGGACTGACCGAAACGAGCCCGACGCTCACCCTCAACCGACCGGGAGCATGGAGGCCCGGCACGGTCGGTCGGCCGCTCGCAGGGACCTCGATCAGGATCGCCGACGACGGTGAGATCCTCGCCAAGGGCCCGCAGGTGTTCCAGGGGTACTGGCACAACGAGACCGCCACCGCCGAGGTGTTCGACAGCGACGGCTGGTTCTGCACCGGCGACATCGGCGAACTCGACGAGGAGGGCTACCTGCGAATCACCGGCCGCAAGAAGGAGCTGATCGTCACCGCCGCCGGCAAGAACGTCGCGCCAGCACCGCTCGAGGATCATCTCCGCGCCCACGAGCTGATCAGCCAGGCGGTGGTCGTCGGCGAAGGGCGGCCGTTCATCGCGGCGCTGATCACGATCGATCCGACCGTCCTGCCGGACTGGGCCGTCGAGCACGGTTTCGCCGATGCACCACTGACCGAGGTGCTCGGCTCACCGGAGCTCCGCGCCGAGATCCAGCCGGCGATCGACCATGCCAACACGTCCGTGTCACGTGCCGAATCGATTCGCAACTTCGCAATTCTCCCTCGCGACTTCACCATCGACGACGGCGAGCTGACCCCGACGCTCAAGGTTCGTCGCGCGAATGTGCAGTCGATCTACGCCGCCGAGATCGACAGGATCTATGCGGGCTGACGACGGCGACGATCCCACTCCCGACCGTGTCCCCCGGCAGCCCGACGCCGGAGAACACGCGCGCGTGCACACGCTCGGTGACGGCGCACGTCTGCTCGTTCGGTCGTTGCAGCCCGGCGACCGCGACGAGATCGCAGACGGGTACGAACAGCTGTCTCCCGAATCTCGACGGTTGCGCTTCTTCAACGCCCCCGACCACCTCTCCGAGCGGTTGCTCGATTACCTCACCGATGTCGACGGCGTGGACCGTGTCGCGCTCGTCGCGCGGGCGATCGACGAGCCCGGAACACCCGGCGTGGGTGTGGCCCGGTACGCACGCGATCGTCACGATCCGACCACGGCCGAGGCAGCCGTGACGGTGCTCGACACGCATCGCAATCGCGGGATCGCCACGATTCTGCTCACCTCACTCGTCGACGAGGCGGTCGCCAACGGCATCACGACGTTCACCGCGAGCGTGATGTGGGAGAACAAGATGCTGCTCGACAGCCTCCGCCAGTTCGGCGCCGTCGTCGTGCCCGACGAACCCGGGGTCGCCGCTGTGAGTGTCGACCTTCCGCATGACGCCACGGTGTTCGTGGGGTCACCACTCCATCGGGTGCTGCACACGGTGGCTGCTCGGCTGGGTCGCTGAGTCCGGGCCCGGCGCACGCTGGATCTTCCTCGTGGATCGGCCCGGCTGGGCTAGACACACTCCGTGCCACGGACCACCAGACCGATCGGCGCCGTCGTCATGGCGGCGGTGTTGTTCGGCACCGCGGGCACGGCACAGGCACTCGGGCCCGACGCTGCCACACCCCTCGGGGTCGGTGCCGAACGCATCGCCGTCGGCACGGGAGTGCTCTGGTTGGCGATTGCCGTTGCCGGCCCGCCACTCGCGGAGGTCAGCGCAGCAATCCGTACCAACTGGCGACACATGCTCGTCGGCGGCGTGGGCGTGGCGATCTACACACCTGCGTTCCTGGTGGCGGTCGACCGTACGGGCGTCGCCGTGGGCACCGTCGTGGCCATCGGAGTCGGTCCGTTCTGTGCTGGTGCCCTGGAGTGGGGATGGCGTTCGGTCCGACCGAACAGTGGGTGGTTCCTGGGGACCGTCGTGACCGTTGCCGGTGGTGTACTCCTCGTGGGCGTCGACCGAGTCATCGTCGACCGACGGGGTCGACGGCATCGGGCTGCTCCTGGCCCTCGCTGCCGGAGCGGGCTACGCGCTGTACTCGGTGACCGCCAAGTCGACGATGAGCGCAGGAGTACCTCCGACGTTGGCGCTGGCCGCGCCGTTCACGGTCGGCGCGATCGTGGTCGCACTCCTCGCCGTACGCGAACCATTCGGATGGATCACCACCGGCGACGGGGTCGTGATGGCGCTGCATCTCGGCATCGCCGCAACCGGCTTGGCGTATCTGCTCTTCGGCTACGGACTGCACCGCTTGACGTCGGCGACCACGGTGACGCTCGTACTCGCCGAGCCGCTCACAGCGACGCTGCTCGCCACGGTCGTTCTCGACGAGACGATCGCACTACTCGGGTGGCTCGGCGTGAGTGGAGTCCTGCTCGGGTTGTTCGTCGTCGGTCGCACCGCAGAGGTGTCGATCGAGCCGGTTCCTCACTCAGTCGGCTGACGCGCCCGGCTCGGCTGAACCCGTGGCGCCTCGTTCGGCATCTTCGGGTACACCGGTGGCCAGGGTGCATCGGGAACACCATCGGCGAGGTCGGCGGCGAACCGCTCGACGAGTGGGGTGAGCGAGCACGGCGCGTCGTCCATCAGCCCCCACGGGTCGCCCCGTTCGGCGAGCCGGCTCGGAACCGTGTCCATGGTGGTGGCCTCGGGGTCGATCGTGTCGAGTTCGTCCCAGCCGAACGGTGTCGACACCTGGGCTCCGACGCGTGGCCGAACGCCCCAGGCCCCGAACATGTTCTTGTGCGGTGCGTTCTGATTGAAGTCGACGAACACCCGGGTGCCGCGTTCCTCCTTCCACCACTTGTCGGTGATGAGATCCGGATGACGTCGGGCCAACTCGCGGCCCAGTGCCACCACGGCGCCCCGCACGGCGAACGAATCCCACCCTGGCTCGACGCGCACGTACACGTGGATGCCCTTGCTGCCCGTGGTCTTCGGGAAGCCGAGCATGCCGTACTCGGCGAGGAGGTCGCGCACATGGCCCGCCGACTCGCGAACCATGTCGAACGTGACGCCGGGGGAGGGATCGAGGTCGATCCGCATCTCGTCGGCATCTTCAGGCGTCGACGCCCGGAAGGGCCACACGTGCAGACCGAGCACACCCATGTTCACCGCCCACAGCACGTGGGCCAGATCGGCGATCACGAGAGCCCTCGACGGCGTGCCATTGATGGTCTCGACCGTGGTCGTCTGAAGCCACTCCGGTGCCGAGTCGGGGATCCGCTTCTGGAAGAACGACTTCTCGCGCACGCCGTTCGGATATCGCTCCAGGAGCACCGGACGGTCGCGAACGGTCAGCATCAGAGCGTCACCGACGGCGACGTAGTAACGCACGAGGTCGAGCTTCGTTCGAGGCTCCTTGGTCGGGCCGACCGATGGGAACATCACCTTGCCGGGATTGGTGATCGTGACGATCCGAGGCCCGAGCGTCGACCTCGACCGGTTCCCCGAATCCGTCGGCCCTCGCCATCACGCCGATGCTACAGCGAGATCGCGATTGGGGTCTGACCCCAATCGCGATCTATTGGGCGGTGTGGAGGTCGTCGTTGAGCGCGCCCCAGGCACCGGCCCGGACGCGGGCGACGACCTTGCCGCTCTGGCCGTCGCGGAGGAACATCAGGTTGTCGCGGCCCGACAGCTCGCGGGCCTTCACCACGCCGTTCGGCGTGAGCACCGGCGTACTGGCTGTGACGTACAGGCCGGCTTCGACCACGCAGTCGTCACCGAGGCTGATGCCGATGCCCGAGTTGGCGCCGAGCAGACAGCGTTGGCCGATCGTGATCTGCTCGGTTCCACCGCCGGACAACGTGCCCATGATCGAAGCGCCGCCGCCGATGTCGCTGCCGTCACCGACGATCACGCCGGCCGAGATCCGGCCCTCGACCATCGACACGCCGAGTGTGCCGGCGTTGAAGTTGCAGAACCCCTCGTGCATCACGGTGGTGCCCTCGGCGAGGTGGGCGCCGAGGCGCACGCGGTCGGCGTCGGCGATGCGTACTCCCGTCGGGATCACGTAGTCGGTCATCCGCGGGAACTTGTCGAGGCCATGGACCGAGAGCACACCGCCGGTGAGCTTCACCCGGAGACGCACATCGTCGATGTCGGCCACGGCGACTGGGCCGAGGTTGGTCCAGGCAACGTTGTTCAACGCGCCGAACGTGCCGTCCATGTTGAGCGTCCGTGGGGCGGCCAGGCGATGTGAGAGCAGGTGCAACCGAAGGTATGCGTCGGCGGCCGACTGGGGTGCCTCGTCGACGTCGATCGTCAACCGCACCGGGCGGATCGTCACGCGGCGAACGTCGTCGGTCGTGTCACGCATCCCGAGCTGCGACCCGATCTCGTCGGTCGGGCAATCGCTGTCGCCGAATTCACCCCAGCCGAGCCAGCGATACCACGTGTCGAGCACGGAGCCATCGGCGGCGATCGTCGCGAGGCCAGCGCCCCATGCCATCTTCGTCATTGCACGCCCTTCAACATTGCGGCTTTCACATCACTTCGGGTCGGAGGGTGGGGAAGAGGATCACTTCCTTGATCGAGTCGACGCCTGACAACAGCATGGCAACACGGTCCATGCCGATGCCGAGCCCGCCGGTCGGCGGCATGCCGTACTCGAGCGCGCGGATGTAGTCCTCGTCGACGGTGCCGGCCTCGTGGTCGCCGGCGTCCTTGGCCACCTGCTCCTCCTCGAACCGGAGCCGCTGCTCGACCGGATCGTTGAGCTCCGAGTAGCCGTTGCCGAGTTCACGCGAGTCGACGAAGATCTCGAACCGCTCGGTGAGCCAGGGGTCGTCACGATCGACGCGGGCAAGTGGCGAGATCTCCTTCGGATGTCCGGTCACGAACGTCGGTCGCACGATGTCGGCCTCGCACAGCGCCTCGAACAGCTCCTCGACGAGCTTGCCGCCTCCCCAACGGGCTTCCCACCGCACACCGTGCTTCTCGGCGAGCGCCCGCAGCTCCTCGATCGGCTGGCTCGGATGCACCGTGCACCCGGCCTTCTCCGACACCGCGTCGACCATCCGGATGCGCGGCCACGGCTCGGCGAGGTCGATCTGCTCGCCTCGAATCTCGATGACCGTCGTACCGATCGCATCGCGGGCGGCCTGGGTGACGAGGACCTCGCTGATGTCCATCACGTCGTTCCAGTCGCCGAACGCCTGGTAGAGCTCCATCATCGTGAACTCGGGGTTGTGGCGCGTGGAGATGCCCTCGTTGCGGAAGATCCGTCCGATCTCGAACACCCGCTCCATGCCACCGACGATCAAGCGCTTGAGGTGCAACTCGAGCGCGATTCGCAGGAACAGCTGCATGTCGAGGGCGTTGTGGTGGGTGAGGAAGGGCCGAGCGTGAGCACCACCGGCCTCGACGTGCAACACCGGCGTCTCCACCTCGATGAAGCCGCGCTCGTGCAGCGTGTGGCGGAAGCTGGCGATGATCTCGTGGCGAATCTCGAATGCCCGCTGTGCCTCGGCGTTGACGATCAGGTCGGCATAGCGCTGACGGAACCTGGTGTCGACGTCGGTGAGGCCGTGCCACTTGTCGGGCAGGGGCCGCACCGCCTTCGCGAGGAGTTCGACCCGCTCGGCCTTCACCGACAGCTCGCCCTTGCGGGTGGTCATCACCGTGCCGTGCACGCCGACCCAATCGCCGAGGTCGAGTTGCTTGATGGCGCCGAATGCGTCGTCGCCCACGACCGCCTTCGACACGAACAGCTGGATGTCGCCGGATCGGTCGCGAATCGTCGCAAAGACGAGCTTGCCCGAGTCGCGTAGCAGCATGATGCGGCCGGCCACGGCAACGGCGTCGTTGGTTTCGACACCTGGTTCCAACTCGCCCCACGACGCACGAACCTGGGCAACGGCGTGTGTGCGGTCGAACCGGTACGGATAGGGAGTTCCGCCCGCGGCCCTGATGTCGTCGAGCTGTGCAAGACGCCGGGCCTTCTCGGCGGCGAGTCCGCTCCCCGTGTGCGACGACGGGAGGTCGGTGTCGGCGGTGGGATCGCTGGTGGTCGGCATGTCGGCACTCACGGTGCTGCGACGGTATCGAAACGGGCGGCGATGTGCGCGGTCGTTTCGCTCGTGGCGCCTTTCCGGCCGTTGCAGACCGTACAGTTCTCGGTCGTGCGCCCCCGTTTCGTCCTCGGTCTCGCGGCGCTCCTCGTGGCGGCAATCGGTCTACCCGTGGTCGCTCTCGGTAGCTCGATCGATGGGCCTGCCGCGTCGACTGTGCAGGCTCAGCGCGTCGCACCGGTCGCGAGCGACGTCGTCAGCGTCTACAACTCCGGTGACCTCCGTCCCGACGTGGCCAACGCTGCGATTGCCGCAGCCCGCCAGGCGGGTGCCTCGATCGCATTCGGGCGTTCGGCCAGCGTCGGCATGGTCGGGGTCTACCGGGGGAGCACTCCGGTGCAACTCCCCGAACCCGGATTCTCCTTTCCGATGGGCACCACCGTCCTGCCGCCCGAGGCAGTCGGCGCCGCGATGGGTCGCGACGTCTCTGGGTTGCTCGCCTCCGATGCGGTGGTGATGGGCGCGACCACTGCGGGTCTGCGCGGTGCGCAAGCGGGCGACGTGCTCCAGCTCGTTGCGAGTAGCGGCGGCGTCGTCCTGTTCCGGATCGCCGAGGTTCTTCCTGACGCTCGAATCGGCGGCACCGAACTGCTGATGTCACCGCAGGGGGCCGACCGCCTCGGCATCACCGACTTGAGCCGGGCGCTGTTGTGGAACCCGTCGTCGCAGGCCGCGATGGACGCCGCGCTCGCCGGCAACGGGCTCGTGTCGCCATCGATCAGGATCCGCCGGAGCTGGGACCCGCCGGACCCTGACGACACGATCGGAATGGCCCAGACCAAGGTGCTCCTGGGCGAGTTCACCTATCGGGTCAATGCCAACGGATCGGTCAGCCAGAACGACGCGTGGGTGGCAGCCAGTCTTCCTGGAGGGCGTGTGTTGTTGAACGGCTCGATTCCGATCAGCGCCCGCTGTCACAACGTCATCGAACCCGCCCTGCGCGCAGCGTTGGCCGAGGTCGCTTCCGCCGGCCTCGGCGGCACGATTGACGTCGGCGACGCCAACTCCTACGGCGGGTGTCACCTCGCCCGGTTCAATCGCTTGACGCCCGACAGCTCACTCGGGTTCCTGTCCCGGCACTCTTGGGGCATGGCACTCGACACCAACACGCAGGGCTCCTGCCAGGGGTGCGCTCCCCCCGACTTCGCAACCCGACCGGGTGGGTGCACCACCGTGCAGCTCTTCCGCAAGCACGGCTTCGCCTGGGGCGGGAACTTCCTGACCCCTGACGGCATGCACTTCGAGTACGTGGGACAACGCCGGGATCTGCTGGCGTATCCGTCGCGCTTCTGCCCGAACACGGGTGCCCTGGCGCTGACGCAGCAGGAGGCGGGGATCGACACGTTCTTCGCCAGCGACGGCATGGTCGTGGGCGAGGCCTGATGAGCACGCGATTCGTGATCCTCGGTGGCGGACCGGCAGGAAACATCGCGGCCACCACTGCGGCTCGTCTCGGCGCCGACGTGACGATGATCGAACGCGACGTCGTCGGCGGCGCGGCACACCTCTGGGACTGCATCCCGTCGAAGTCGATGATCGCCACGGGGCGCGCCATCAGCCGCACGCGCGCCATCGGCGGCATGGGCCTCGCCAACGTCGACACCGCCGTCGACGTCGACACGCTCACCAACCGCATCGAGTGGGTGAAGAACACGATGCGTGACAACACGACCCGTCTCCTCGAGAGCCAGGGCGTGCGGATGGTGCGCGGCACCGGCCGGTTCACGAGCGCACACTCCGTCGAAGTCGTTGGGCCCGACGGTATCGAGACGATCGATTTCGACATGGCGCTCGTGTCCACCGGGTCGCGTCCGCGGATCCCCGACTGGTGCGAGCCCGATGGAGACCGCATCCTCACCACGCGTGACTGCTATCCGCCCAAGATCTTCCCCGAGAGCGTCACCATCGTCGGCTCCGGCGTGACCGGCGTCGAGTTCGTCCACATGTTCTCGTCGTTCGGTGCTGAGGTCACCCTCGTGGTCAGTCGTCAGCAGGTGCTCCCCGGCAAGGATCCCGAAGTCGCAGCGGTGCTCGAGGAGGAGTTCATGCGGCGCGGTGTGAAGTTGCTGATGGGCGCTCGGGCGGAGTCGATGGAGCGCACCGACGATGGAGTCGTCGTGCACTGCGACGACGGTCGTTCAGTCCGCTCGACCCACGCCGTGCTGGCCATCGGGTCGATCCCGAACACCGAGGACGTCGGCCTCGCCGCCGCCGGTGTCGATGTCGACCAGTGGGGCTACGTCGGCATCAACCAGCACTGCGTGACCAACGTGGACCACATCTATGCCGCCGGCGACATCAGCGGCAAGTTGCCGCTGTCGTCGGTGGCGTCGATGCAGGGCCGCAAGGTCGCCGAGCATGTGATGGGCGGCCACACCCGCAGTCACCGGCATCTCGACTACGACAAGGCCGCCTCTGCGATCTTCACCGAGCCCGAGATCGCCGATGTCGGCCTCGCCGAAGCAGAGGCGTTCAGCTCCGGTCGGAAGATCCGCGTGACCAAGGTGCCGTTCTCGTCGACCGCGAAGGCGATGATCAACAACGACACGAAGGGCTTCGTCAAGATCATCTCCGACCCGGCGACCGGCGAGGTGCTCGGCGGGTCGATCGTCGGGCGTCAGGCTGCCGAGCTGATCTCGGTGATCGCAGTGGCAGTCACCGCCGGCCTGACCGTCACTGATCTCGCCGAGAGCATCCTCGTACACCCCGCCCTCAGCGAAGCACTCAGCGAAGCCGCCGAATGATCAGCGCTGTGAGCGATGTGCGCACCAGGTGCGTGCATCGCTCACAACAGGCGTCGTGTCATTCGATGACGGCGAGGACGTCGCCACCACCGACAGTGTCGCCGGCGGCGACCTTGATCTCCTTGACAGTGCCGGCCTTCTCGGCGTTGATCTGGTTCTCCATCTTCATCGCCTCGAGCACGACGATGCCGGCACCGACCTCGACGGCCTGACCGACCTCGACGAGCACCTTCACGATCGTGCCCTGCATGGGCGCCTCGACCGACCCGGATGCGACGCCGCCGCCGCCGCCACTGCCCGAGCTGCGCTTCTTCTTCTTGGCTGCGGGCGCACCGGCCGCGGCCACCATGGGCGTCTCGGGCACCCACATGTTGACGTCGAACCGCTTGCCGTTCACCTCGACGGTCGTGGATCGCTTCACGAGCGGTTCGGCGTCGTCGTCGGTCTCGGGCGCAGTTGCTTCGGCCTTGCCACCGATGCCCGTGAGGTCGAGGGTCTGCTCCACCCACTTGGTCGAATGCTCGACTGCGACGAAGTCGGGGTGACGCAGGATGGCCAGGTCGGCGGGAATGGTCGTGGCGACACCCTCCACGACCAGTTCATCGAGTGCCCGGATGGTGCGAGCGATCGCCACCTCGCGGTTACGGCCCCACACCACGAGCTTGCCGACGAGGTTGTCGTAGTACTGGCTGATCTCGTCGCCGGAGTGGTAGCCGGAGTCGAATCGGACACCGAACCCGTCGGGTGCGACGAGCTTCGTGATCGGGCCGGGCGACGGGAGGAACTTGCCTTCGGCGACGTCCTCGGCGTTGATGCGGATCTCGATGGAGTGGCCCCGGCGGGCGGCCGCGACCTCGGCCTGCGTCATCGGCAGTACCTCGCCGGCGGCGACGCGGATCTGCCACTCGACGAGATCGATGTCGGTGATCATCTCGCTGACCGGGTGCTCCACCTGCAGACGCGTGTTCATCTCGAGGAAGAAGAACTCACCATCCTGGAAGATGAACTCGACGGTACCGGCGCCGTAGTAGCCGACCGCCTTGGCGGCCTTGACCGCAGCTTCGCCCATCGCCTCCTCGACGCCATCGGGCAATCCCGGAGCCGGCGCTTCCTCCACGAGCTTCTGGTGACGGCGCTGCGCCGAGCAGTCACGCGAGGAGATCCACACGCAGTTGCCGTGCTTGTCGCCCACGAGCTGGATCTCGACGTGGCGTGGCCACGTGAGGTACCGCTCGACGTACACCTCGTCGCGTCCGAAGAAGCTCTTGGCTTCGCGCTGGGCGCTCGCCATGGCGTCGTCGACCTCGGCTTCGCTCTGGACGACCTTCATCCCGCGACCGCCGCCGCCGAACGCCGCCTTGATGCACACCGGCCAACCGAACTCGTTGCCGAACGCCTTGATCTCCTCGGGACCCTTGGCGAACTCGGTGGTTCCAGGAACGATCGGTGCGCCACCGCGAATGGCTGCGAGACGGCTCGACACCTTGTCGGACATCTCGTCCATCGCAGTTGCCGGCGGGCCGATGAACTCGACGCCCATCGCTGCGATCGCACGGGCGAAGTCGGCGTTCTCCGAGAAGAACCCGTAACCGGGATGCACCGAGTCGGCACCGCTGCGCTCGATGACATCGAGCATCACGTCGGTGTTGATGTAGCTCTCCGCTGCCGTCTGTCCTCCCAGGGCGTAGGCCTCGTCGGCGAGACGCACGTGGAGCGAGTTTCGGTCCAACTCGGAGTACACCGCCACCGTGGGAATACCCATCTCACGGGCAGCACGGATGACACGGACGGCAATTTCGCCACGGTTGGCGATCAGGATCTTCTGGAGCACGAATGACAATGTAGGGGCCATGAGCGTTCGCGGGGACATCTGGCGTGCAGCCGAGTGGCCGAGCGGTTGGCAGGTCCGACACCTGGACGAGACGGGGAGCACCAACGCCGATCTCCTCGCCGACCTCGACGCGGGCGTCGCAGGTGATCGCAGCGTTCTGGTCACCGATCATCAGACCGCTGGACGGGGTCGCCTCGACCGTCGCTGGGACGCGCCGGCGGGCACGAACCTCCTCGTGTCGATTGCCGTCTCACCGGTGCCGGCAGTGCCGTCGGAGGCGACGCACCGCGTCGGGCTCGCCGCGCTGTTCGCCGCGCGCGACGCACTCCCCGATGTGGCCTTGACGCTCAAGTGGCCCAACGATCTCCTCCTGGAGGGAGCGAAGGTCGCCGGAATCCTCGCTCAACGGTCGTCGAGTACCGATTCGCTCGTGGTGGGCCTCGGGCTCAACATCGGGTGGGCCCCCGACGGCGCCGCACGGCTCGGACCGTCGGTGTCGCCGGCCGAGCTGCTCGCCTCGATCCTGGCGAATCTCGACCAGTTCCCCTCTGACATCGGCCCGACCTACCGGTCGGAGCTGTCGACGATCGGGTGCCGAGTTCGTCTCGAGGTTCCGGGTCGTAGCGGCAGCACGTTCGTCGAAGGTCGCGCGGTCGATGTCGATGAGCAGGGACGTCTGCTCGTGGAGACCGACAGCGGCGACACGGTCGCGTACGACGCCGGCGATGTCGTCCACGTCCGACCGCTCGTGTGAGAACGGCCCGGGGGAGCACTTCCTCGGGTGAGCACTGCCCCGGGTGAGAAAAGGGTGTGAGACGAACGTCTCGGGCGCGCTGCCGTCGTGGGCGTGAACGCCCGCAGTAGCGTCGTCTGCATGAATGAGCCACGGCGTCGTCGACGCAGTTCCGCGCCCCTGGCGCTGGTGCTCGCCGCGATGGTGGCCGGATTCGGCGCGTTCGGTGTGATCTCGGCTGCGAATGCCCGATCCGATGACGTGCAACGCATCGAGGGGCTCGAACTCGTCCTCACGGCGCAGGACGGTCCGGCCCAGAACTACCTCCTCATCGGCTCGGACAGCCGTGAGAACGCCGACCCCGCCGACCCCGACTTCGGCGGGATCGGTGACACCAACGAAGTGTCGGGCCGTCGTTCCGACACGATCATGATCCTGCGCCAGGAAGCCGACGGCAACGGTGCCTCGATCGTGAGCCTTCCGCGCGACCTGTGGGTGAACATCGTCGGTCGCGACGGCGCGAACCGGATCAACTCCGCCTACAGCGACGGCACCGATGTGCTCGCCGCAACGATCACCCAGGAGTTGGGCATCCCGATCAACCACGTCGTCGACATCGACTTCAATGGATTCAAGGACATCGTCGACGCCATCGGGGGCACGCAGGTCTGCTTCATGTTCGCCACGCGCGACAAGAACACCGGCCTCGACCAGCAGCCCGGCTGTCACACTCTCAGCGGGATCGAGTCGCTCCAGTACGCCCGCAGCCGCTACTACGAGGAGTTCCGAGACGGCGGCTGGCAGACCGATCCGCGCTCCGATCTCGGGCGGATCGAGCGTCAGCAGAACTTCCTCCAGCAGACGGCGGATACCACGATCGATCGACTTCAGTCCGATCCGTTCCTCGCTTCGGAGCTGATCAGTGCCGGTACCGCCGCAGTCCGGATGGATCCGGGTCTCGACCCGGTCGCTGCGGCCGGAACACTCCGCAAGGCGTTCTCGGCTGGCTTGAACAAGTATCAACTCCCCGTGGTGGGGGTGACCAAGGATGGCAACGCCGTGCTGGTGCTCGGCGACGGCGCCGAACCGATCCTCGACTATTTCCGCGGGGTCGGGCCACCACCGCCGGTCGCACCCGTGACCACTGATTGACCTCGCCGACGCCCTACACTCCTGGCCGTCATGAAGGCGCTCATTCTCGCCGGCGGTGCCGGCACGCGGCTGCGGCCGATCACCCACACGAGGGCCAAGCAACTCGTGCCGGTAGCGAACACACCGATCCTGCACTACGGCATCCGCTCGATGGTTGCGGCGGGCATCACTGAACTGGGAGTGATCGTCGGTGACACGCGTGACGAGGTGATGGCCGACCTCGGCGACGGTTCGCAGTTCGGCGCACGGATCACGTTCATCCCGCAGGATGAGCCGCTCGGTCTGGCGCATTGCGTGCTCATCGCGCGCGACTTCCTGGGTGACGACGACTTCGTCATGTACCTCGGCGACAACCTGCTGGAACAAGACCTCGAGGCGTTCGTCGACGCGTTCAATGCGGAGCGCACGAGCGAGCATCCGGCGTCGGCGCAGATCCTGCTCAAGGAGGTGTCGGATCCGCAGCGGTTCGGCATCGCGTCGCTCGACGACGACGGCAATGTCGTTCACCTGGTCGAGAAGCCGGCTGATCCGCCGTCGAACCTCGCGCTCGTCGGCGTCTACCTGTTCGATCGTGAAATCCACGAAGCGGTGGCCGCCATCGAACCGTCCGAGCGCGGTGAACTCGAGATCACCGATGCCATTCAATGGCTGATCGATCACGGTCGGCGAGTTCGGATGGAGATCCTCACCGGATGGTGGATCGACACGGGCAAGCTGACGCCGCTGCTGGAGGCGAACCGTCTGATCCTCGAAACCATCGATCGGCGCATCGACGGCGAGGTCGACGCCGAATCGTTCATCGACGGTCGCGTCGTGATCGAGGCCGGTGCGGAGATCGTCAACTCCACCATCCGTGGTCCCGTGGCCATCGGCCCCGGCACGAAGATCATCGACAGCTTCATCGGGCCGTTCAGTGCGATCGGCGCCGACTGTGAGGTTCGACATTCGGAGATCGAGCACTCGGTGGTGATGGAGCGCAGCCAGGTCATCGACATCCCGCGCCTCGAAGACAGCCTCATCGGCAGCGATGCCGTCGTCTCACGTACGAAACGCAAGCCCCGCGCCATCCGCTTGATGGTGGGCGACCACTGTCAGATCGACGTCGAGTAGGAGACATCGATGCCCACCGTCACAGAGTCGACGCAGATTGCCGGCGTGTACATCGTCGAACCGACCATCCACGGTGATCAGCGTGGTCTGTTCATCGAGACCTACCGGCGTGAATGGATTCCCGGCGCCCGGGAGATGATCCAGAGCAACCGTGCGAACCGCCAGCAGGGCGCGCTCGTCGGGCTGCACTACCACCTCCACCAGAGCGACTACTGGTACATCCCCTTCGGTACGGCTCGTGTCGTCCTGCACGACCTGCGAGAAGGGGGCCCGACCGATGGCGCCACCCACAGCCTCGACCTGTCGGGCGAGAACCACATCGGCGTGTACATCCCGCCCGGTGTCGCCCACGGATTCGCGGCACTGACCGACATGGTCATCACCTATCTCGTCGACGGCTACTACAACGCCGCCGACGAACTGGGTGTGGCCTGGGACGATCCGGCCATCGGCGCCGACTGGGGTGTGGTCGAGCCGATCCTGTCCGAGCGCGACCAGACCAACCCCATGCGGGCGAACATTCCGTCGAACCGTCGGCCGTACTGGCCGATGCGCACCTGAGAGAGCGGGCAATGAAACTCTTCGTCACCGGCGCGGCCGGATTCATCGGGTCGAACTACGTGCGTCACGTACTGGCGACGACCGACCACTCGGTCACGATCTACGACGCGCTCACCTACGCCGGCAACCTCGAGAGCATCCGCGATGTCCTCGACGACACCCGAGCCGAGTTCGTCCATGCCGACATCTGTGACACCGACGACGTCGCCCGGGCCATGGACGGCCACGACGCAGTGGTTCACTTCGCCGCGGAGAGCCACGTCGACAGGTCGATCGAGGACGGCTCGAAGTTCGTGCGCACCAACTGCATGGGCACCAACGTGCTGTGCGACGTGGCGAACACCGTGGGTGTCGGCAAGTTCCTGCACATCTCCACCGACGAGGTGTACGGCTCGGTCGAGGAGGGGTCGTCGGTCGAGACCGACATCCTGGCGCCGCGTTCGCCGTACTCGGCCGCCAAGGCCGGCTCCGACCTGATTGCGCTGTCGTACTTCTCGACCTATGGCCTTCCCGTCGTGGTGACCCGCTGTTCGAACAACTACGGGCCCTACCAGTTCCCCGAAAAGGTCATCCCGCTGTTCACGACCAACCTGCTCGACGGCAAGCAGGTGCCGCTGTACGGCGATGGTCTCAACGTCCGCGACTGGATCCACGTCGAGGACCACAACATCGCTGCCCACCTCGTGCTCGAGAAGGGCGTTGCCGGTGAGATCTACAACATCGGTGCGGGCAACGAGGTGACCAACGTCGACCTCACCCACCGGCTGCTCGAGTTGACCGGCCGCGACGAGTCGTTCATCCGGCCGGTCGAGGATCGGCTCGGACACGACCGTCGCTATTCGGTCAACATCGACAAGGTCAGCTCGCTCGGATGGTCGCTTTCGCGTACGTTCGATGACTCGCTCGCCTCGACCGTCGAGTGGTATCGCGACAATCGCGACTGGTGGGAGCCGCTGAAGCGCAAGGCCGGCCTCTGAGGCCGAACCAGGGGATCGTGCGCCGATGAAGCTCCTCGTCACGGGCGCCGGAGGTCAACTCGGAGTCGACGTGGTGATGCATGCCGAATCGGTCGGCGACGACGTGGTCGCTGTCGACAAGGCGGTACTCGACATCACCGATCCGGTGGCCGTTCGTGAACTCCTCGACGTGGTCCGCCCCGATGCGGTGATCAACGCCGCGGCGTACACCGCCGTCGACGCATGTGAGACCAACGAAGCCCTGGCATTCGCTGTGAATGCGGATGCCGTCGGCCACCTGGCGGCGGCATGCGAACTGCTCGGCATCCATCTCGTCCATGTCAGCACCGACTACGTCTTCGACGGCACACTCGATCGGCCGTACCGCGAGGACGATGCGACGAACCCGCAGTCGGTGTACGGGCGCTCGAAGCTGGCGGGCGAGCAGGCGGCTGGACCGTCCGCTGCCGTCGCCCGCACCTCCTGGGTGTGCGGCGAGCACGGCAACAACATGGTCAAGCTCGTGTTGCGGCTCGCCTCGAATCCGGATCAGGCCTTGGCCTTCGTCGACGACCAGCGGGGCCATCCGACGTTCACCGCCGACCTTGCGCCTGCGCTGCGACGGTTGGCCGTCGACCGTCGAGTCGGGATCCATCACCTGACCAATCAGGGTGCGGTCAGCTGGTACGAGTTCGTCCGCGAGATCCTGTCGGCAGCCGGTCACGATCCGGACCGGGTGGTTCCCATCTCGACGTCGGAACTCGACCCGCCGCGTCCGGCGCCGCGCCCGGCAAACAGCGTGCTCGACAACGCAGTGTGGCGCGCCGCCGGCCTCCCAGCGCTCCGCGACTTCCGCGAGCCCCTGGCCGAACTCGTCGCGAAACTCGCGTGACGCCGGGTCAGACCTCGGTCTGAATCAGCCCCCAGAGGTCGCTGCTTTCGGAAGGAGTTCTTCCGAACGATCTGGTTGTAGCGAGCCGCCCATCCCCCGGCGAACTCTGTGACACCCCCTGTTCATGGTTTGGGTATGGATCCTGTGGCTGTTGCCGAGCGTGTGTGCCGCATTGTTGCGGTGCGCGACGATGCTGCGGCGTCCGATGATCTGATCGAGTCGGGTCTGGTGGCGGTGCGTGAGGTGCAGGCGTGGGCCGACGCGCAGCATGCGGTGTTGGTCGCGAAGTTGTCCGCTGACGGGTTCGCCGAAGCCCGGGTCGCGAAGGCATCGAAGACGTCTTTGGGTGCCGCGGTGAAGGCGGCGCAACGCTCCAAGACACTCGCCGCGACACCCAAGCTCGCCGGCGCGTTGGGTGACGGCGGGACCACCGCTGCGCACATCGATGTCATCACCCGCGCGGCGGGCCAGTTACCCGCAGCACAACGCGACAAGCTGCTGGCCCGCGCCGACCAACTGGTCGCGGTCGCTGAGGTGTCGACGCCTGAACAGTTCGCTCGTCGGGTGGCCATCGAGGCCAAACGCATCCAGGCCGACGACGGCATCGATCGTCTCGCCCGTCAACGCCGCAATGTTCGAGTGTCCACATGGGTCGACGCCGACGGGATGTGGAACCTACGCGGAGTGTTCGATCCGGTCAGCGGGGTGCGCCTGGCCGCCAAACTTCGAGCGACGATCGACGCGATGTTCGCCGAGGCGGTCCCGGAGGGCTGCCCGGATGATCCGTTCGAGAAACAGAGGTTCCTTGCCGGCCACGCCCTGATCGCATTGATCGAGGCCACCGCGGGTGTTGGCCGTGCGGGGCGAGCCGAGTTCGTGGTGGTCATCGACGCCGACGCCGATCCCGCCACCGATGGGCCCGGCCCGGTCGCCGAGTGGCCGATCCCCGTCGAGATCCCCGCCCGGGTGCTCGCCGAGCTCGCCGACGACGCCGACATCCACGCCGTTGTCGTGCGTAACGGTGTCGTGTTGTACGCGCCCGGGGAGCTGAACCTCGGACGCAGCACGAGGTTGGCGAACCGGGCCCAACGACGGGCGCTGCATGGTCTCTACCCTGGCTGTGCGATCCCCGGCTGCACCATCAGCTACGACCGCTGCAAACTCCACCACATCATCTGGTGGCGTCACGGCGGCACGACAGATCTCGACAATCTGATCCCCACCTGCACGAGACATCACGCCAAGATCCACAACGACGGCTGGGTCATCGAACTCGGACCCCACCGCGAACTCACCCTCCGACTCCCCGACGGCACCATCCACAACACCGGACCACCCGGCCGACGCACCGCTGCCTGACACCCGGGGTCCGACCCCGGAACCCACCGCATCACTCCGTCAGACACCCGGGAAAACCGGCGCGTCCCGATCTGCCCAGCACCCGACGCGTCCGCGGGCACTCGTGCCTGCCCGACTCATCCAGCCTCGCGCTTGGCAACGACACCGAGCGTCTCGGCGACGAAGTGCCAGCGGTCTGCATGCTCGTTGCCCCTCTTCGTGTGCCGCTCTCAACTCGGCCAGGGGTCAGACCGAGGTCTGACCCCGAGGAACTCCCGCGCCTGATCGACACCGTGCACCGTGATGTCGTCGCGTCGGATGGTGGCCCAGTGGTCGCTGGACATGCGGAAGCCGATCAGCTCGTCGGGAGCGTCGCGCCGACGTGCCCGGCGACGGCCTGCCTCCTCGTAGCCCAACGATTGCGTCACCCCCAGCGATGCCGCGTTGTCGTGCCACAGCCCGGTTGTCGCGATCTCGGCGCCGAGACCGTCGAACCCGAGCGTCAGCGCGGCCAGCCGCATCTCCTTGCCGAGCCCGCGACCCTGGAACTCGCGCCCGAGCCACGATCCTGTCTCGAACTGTCGGAGCGTGGGGAAGTCGGACGCGAAGAGGTCACAGGCGCCGACGACGGCGCCGTCGACGGTGACCGCGTGGAGCAGGCGCCACGATTCGGGCTGGGTGTCCGCGCGGCTGCGCCAGTAGAAGCGCATCGCCTCCTGCTGCATCTGTGGCGATGGCAGATCGGTCCACGGGATCGAGAACGGCATCGTCGCGGGGTCGTGCACGCCCGCTGCTGCGACCGCGACGAGCTGTTCGGCGAGCTCGTCGTCGAGGTACCGCAGCGTGAGGCGTGGCGTGCGGACCTCGAGGTCGAACAGGGGCCAGTGTTCGCTCGACATGGAGCAAGTGTCGTCGGGTCGCCACGCGAAGCGCAACGGGATTGCAGCCGTGGAAGGATCGGGGGCCATGGGCTTCACCCGTGCCGAGCTGGAGTCGTACGTCAACTCCACCGTCCCTGATCTCGTCGGTCCGGGCCTCCTGCTGCTGTTCGTCGGGATCAACCCGGGACTGTGGACGGCTGCGACCCGGACCCACTTCGCCCATCCCGGCAATCGGTTCTACCCGGCCCTGCTCGCCGCCGGGATCATCGAGAGGCCGATCGACCGTGGTGTCGGCATGTCGGCCGCCGACCGCGAGTATGTGCTGGCGCGCGGGATCGGCATCACCAACCTCGTCCACCGCGCCACGGCCAAGGCGTCGGAACTCTCACCGGAGGAGCTGTGGGCCGGCGGGGAACACCTCAGGGTGTTCGTCCGAACGCACGGCCCGCTTGTCGTGGCTGTGGCAGGTATCACTGCATACCGGACTGCGTTCGGGCAGCCGAAGGCGGCGATGGGGGAGCAACCGACTCCATTCGAAGGCGCCCGGCTGTTCGTTGTGCCGAACCCGAGTGGGCTCAACGCCCACGAGACCATTGCGACAATTGCCGCTGCGTACCGTGAACCGGCGATTGTTGCGGGTGTCGTTCGCTGCTGAGATCATGGGACCCATGGCGGATGACGGCGAGCACATGGTGAGTTCACCGCTGCGCGTCGCCTATACGGTCGAGCAGTGTTGGCATCCGTCGCCCGGCGGTACTGCAATCGCCGCGCTGCGGATCGCCCGCGAGTTGAACGGGCGCCCCGACGACGTCGATCTCCACCTCGTCGCTGGTCGTCATCCGAACGTTCCGGTTCCCGAGTTCCGCCCCGTTGGCAGCGTTGCCATGTTGCCACTTGCCCGCCCTGCACTGTACGAGGCGTGGAACCGGCTCAACTGGCCGAAGGTCGAATCGGTCGTCGGTGAGATCGACGTGGCCCACGCCACGGGCCTCGTGCCCTGTGCAACGTCGGCGCCGCTCGTCGTCACCGTGCACGACCTCGCCTTCATCCACGATCCCGACAAGTTCTCGCGCCACGGTGTCCGCATGATGCGACGGTCGCTCGATGTCATCGGCCGTCGAGCCGATCGGGTGCTGTGCTCGAGCCGTTCCACGATGCGCGACTGTGAAGCGGTCGGGCTGGATCCGACGAAGCTGCGACTCGTGCCACTCGGAGTCGACCTCATCGAGGTCACCGAGGCCGACATCGAACGTGTCCGACGGCGCTACCGCCTGCCCACGGAATTCGTCCTGTTCGTCGGCACGTTGGAGCCCCGCAAGAACCTTCGGCGTCTGGCAGCTGCGGTCGGGCGAGCCGACGTGACGCTCCCGCTCGTGGTCGCCGGTGCCGATGGATGGGGCGACGCCGGCCTCGATCATCCCGACGATGCCCTCTTCATCGGTTTCGTCCCAGACGCGGATCTCGCGCCGCTGTATGCCGCCGCCACCGTGTTCGCCTATCCGAGCGAACGCGAGGGCTTCGGGTTGCCGGTCGCCGAAGCGTTGTCGCAGGGGACCGCCGTTGTCACCAGCCGCGACACGTCGACCGAGGAGGTGGCAGGAGGCGCCGCCGTGCTCGTCGATCCCTTCGATGTCGACAGCATCGCCGCCGGCCTCGTCGAGGCGATCGACCGTCGACTCGAACTCGCCCCGGGGGGACTGCGGCGTGCCGGTGAGTTGTCGTGGGCGATCGCCGCCGACCGAACCCTTGCCGTCTACCGTGACGTCGTCGCATGACCGAATTCGCCGTGACCCCCGTCCCCGAGCCTCGTTCCGGGCATGACCGTGGGCTCTCGCCGATCGACGTGGCGGTCAATCTGCTGTGGTGCGTTCCGGGCGACGTCGGAGGTTCCGAGCAGTATCTCGCGCGACAGTTGGTCGGTCTGGGGTCGCAGCCCACCGAGTTCGTCCCGACGCTCTACTGCCTCCCCGCGTTCGTCGATGCCCACCCGGAACTCGCAGAGCTGTACCCGATGGTTGCTGCCGGCATCTCCGGCGAGCATCGACCGAGGCGGATCATCGCCGAGCACACCTGGCTACGTCGCCGCACCCGCACCGCCCAACTCGTTCACCACGGTGGCGGAACGGCACCCGTCGGCGGACACCGACCGATGGTGCTCACCATCCATGACCTTCAGTACCTCACTCACCCCGAGTACCTGAGCGCCTCGAAGCTCCGATACCTGTCGTGGTCGATTCCCCGCTCGGTCGGGCGGGCGACGGTCGTCGCGGTGCCGACCGACTACGTACGACGAACGGTCATCGACGCATACGGAACTGCACCCGACCGGGTCGTGGTCGTTCCCCACGGTGTCGAACCCGCACTCGGCGCTGACGCACCGTCGCCGTTCGAGTTGCGCCGCGCGTACGGGCTCGGCGCCGGCCGGGTGCTGGTCTTCCCCGCGATCACCCATCCGCACAAGGGGCATCTGTTCCTGCTCGAGGTGATGGCCCGCTACTGGGACGATCCCGATCTCAGGCTGGTGTTGCTCGGTGGGGCGGGAGCCGCCGACGACGAGGTCACGGCGATGATCGAACGTCTCGAACTCGAACGTCGCGTCGTGCGGCCCGGTCGTGTGACCGACGCGCATCGCGACGGTCTCATCGCGCTCGGCAGATGCGCTCGTCTTCCCGAGCGAGTACGAAGGATTCGGCGCACCGGTGGTCGAGGCAATGGCGCTCGGCACGCCGGTGATCTGCTCCGACCAGCCGGCACTTGCCGAGGTCATCGGCGACGCCGGCATCGTCCTGCCGCGTGAGGCCGAGGCGTGGGCCGACGCCCTCGACGTGCTCACCAGTCGTGGAATCGAACTCCGCTCGGCCGGTTGGCGTCGGGCCGCGTCGTTCACCGCCGAACGCTCGGGCGCAGGTCTGGCCGCGGCCTATCGAACAGCCCTCGACGCCGACCGATGAGTCGGAACGCGCGGCGGCCGATGATCGTGCTGTGTCCGCACTTCGAGCCGGACACTGCGCCGACCGGCACGGTGATGACCCGGATCGTCGCCGAACTCGTCGCGCGTGGCCACACGGTCCACGTGGTCACGTCGTTGCCCTGGTATCGCCACCACCGGATCGAGCCCGGCTGGAGGGGTCGTTGGGTGCGCCGGGAAGTCACCTCGTGGGGATCGATCACGCGTGTTCACCCCTTCCCCGGCGACGACAAGTCGAATCTCCTGCGTCGGGCGATCGGTTTCGTCGGCTACTCGGCGCTCGCCGGTGTCCAGTGCATCCGCGTGGGCGGCTGGGGGCGTCGGGCCGAGGCGGTGATCGCGATGTCGCCGCCGCTCACGCTGGGCCTCACCGGGTGGCTCGCCAGTCGGATCCGCCGCGCACCGATGATCTTCAACATCCAAGACATCTTTCCCGACGCGGCGGTGGAGACCGGGGCGATCACGAACCGCTGGATCATCGCGGTGGCGTCGTGGCTCGAACGGGTGAGCTATCGCGCTGCCGATGCGGTCACCGTGCTCTCCGACGAGCTTCGCGACAACGTGATCGCCAAGGTTCCGGTGGGGGCCGCCGATCGGGTGCACGTGATCCCGAACTTCGTCGACACCGATGCCATCGAGCCACAGGACCGTCTGACCGACTATCGCCGCCAGCTGGGCCTCGGCGACGGCCAGGTCGTGTTGTATGCGGGCAACGTGGGGTTCTCACAGTCGCTCGACCTCGTCGTCGCCGCGGCGAGCGCGTTACCCGATGTGACGTTTCTCATCAACGGCGACGGAGCCGCCCGCGCGTCGCTCGAGGAGTCGGCTCGCGGCCTGGCGAACCTGCACTTTGCCGGCTACATCGAGCCGTCGCGCCTGAGCGAACTGCTGGCCACCGGCGATGTGCACGTGGTGCCCCTGCGCGCCGGGCTCGGTCGCGTGAGCGTTCCGTCGAAGACCTACTCGATCATGGCGGCCGGACGCCCCGTCGTTGCGGCGATCGATCCGGGCACGGCCGTTCCGGCCATCCTGGAAGCCTCCGGCGGGGGGGTCTCGGTCGCGCCCGACGATCCCGAGATGTTCATTGCCGCCGTTCGTGACCTGGTCGACCATCCGCAGGTCGGTCGTCGGATGGGCGCACTCGGGCGCGAGTGGGTCGTCCGTGAGGCGAGCCCGGAGGCGGTCGGCGCAGCGTACGATGCGCTGGTGCGAACGTTGGGCAGCGGCGGTGCCCGACCCCCCAAGGGGCCGAGTCGCCGCTAGCCTCTCGTCCTCGTGGCCCCCTCCTCGTCTTCCACCAAGAAAGCCGCCAAGCTGGCCAAGTCCGGCCAGGGCAAGAAAGTGCGCTTCCAGGGCGGAACGCTGTTCCCGATGGTCGTCGTGATCGTCGTGGTACTCGGACTTGCACTCGTGGTCTACGCCCGCCAGAGCCGACCGGCCGCCGATGCTTCGGCCCCGCAGCTGTCCGATCACTGGCACCACGCGTACGGCTTCTACCTGTGCGACACCTGGTTCCAGCTCAGTGGCGACGCCGAAGAGCCGGGGACAGACGACTTCGCCGCGTATCAGCGCTCGGGAATTCACAGTCACGACGACGGCCTGATGCACTGGCACCCGTTCACGTCGGCATCGGTCGGCTCGAACGCCACGTTGGGCGTCTTTCTCGACACGTACGGTGTCGAACTCACCAACGACAAGCTGACGTTCCCCGAGAACCAACGGGCGGGGTTGCCCTACCAGCAGGAGACCGGCGTGTTCGAGGACGGCGAGACCACCTGCACCATCGACGGAACCGAAGAGAGCGCCGAGCTCAAGGTCGTCGTGTGGGACAACTTCACCGACACCGACGACGGCACCACCTACATCGCCGATTTCGACAACATCCGTCTCGACAAGGATCAGATGGTCGTTTCCATCGCCTTCGTCCCGGACAACACCGATGTCGGCATGCCGCCGTGGGCGCCGGACCTGCCGTCGCTCGGCGAAGTCGACAGCGGGCAGCTTGAACCTGCCGGCGGCGAACCGGCCTCGTCGGTCCCCGGTGACACCACTCCGGACACCACCGCGGACACCACCGCGGACACCACGCCGGCCACCACGACGGGCTGATGCGCGCGGTCGTCCTCGTCGGTGGATTCGGCACGCGGCTGCGCCCGCTGACCAACAGCGTGCCCAAGCCGATGCTCCCCGTCGGACACCGTCCGATGATCGCCCGACTCGTCGACCGTCTGGCACGCGGTGGCGTGACCGAGGTCGTGCTGGCACTCGGATTCCGGCCGGAGCCATTCGTCGAGGCATTCCCCGACGGACGCTGCGGTGACGTGACGTTGACCTATGCCGTGGAACCCGAGCCTCTCGACACTGGTGGAGCGATCCGTTTCGCGGCTGATGTCGCGGGCATCGACGACACGTTCGTGGTCGCCAACGGCGATGTGATGACTGATCTCGATGTCGGCGCACTGGTTGGCGCTCATCGCATGTTCGGCGCCGAGGCCACGCTGCATCTCATCGCGGTCGATGATCCGTCGGCATTCGGCGTGGTCGACCTCGGAGCCGACGGACGCATCGGTGCCTTCGTCGAGAAGCCGGCGCCGGGAACCGAACCGAGCAACCTGATCAACGCGGGGACGTACGTGTTCGAGCCGAGCGTGCTCGCCCGCATTGCGCCATCCACCAAGGTGTCGGTCGAACGTGACACCTTCCAGCGCATCGTTGCCGATGGGGCACTCTTCGGATTCGCCACCGACGACTACTGGATCGATGCCGGCCGTCCTGAGCTCTACCGCGCAGCCAATCTCGACCTGCTCGACGGAGTGCGGCGGTTCGATCGATGCGAGGCCATCTCGCCGACTGCGAGCGTCGCTGCCGACGCGACGATTCGCAACAGCGTCATCGGTGACCACGTGGTCGTTTCGGCCGAAGCGACCGTCATCGATTCGGTGCTGCTGCCCCACGCCACGGTCGGACGCGGGGCCAGCGTCGACCGCTCGCTCGTGATGGGATCGGTCGGGGCGGACAGCTGTATCACCGACTGCATGGTCGGAGCTGATGGCGCGGTACCCGACGGCGCCGCACTGGTCGGAGTGGCGATACCGGAACCATCGTGAACGTCGTCGTGTTCGGTGGGGCAGGATTCATCGGTTCACATCTCGTCGATCGACTGCTCTCGCACGACCACGCGGTCGACGTCATCGACGACCTGTCGACTGGATCGCTGGCGAACCTGGCCGATGCTCGGGCCGCAGGAAGCGGTCTCAAGATCCATCACCTCGACGCAACGTCAACGGAAGCGGACTCGCTCATCGGAATGCGTCGGCCCGATGTCATCCATCTGCTCACCACATTGCCGCGGTCCGATCAGCCGCCGGCGGCTCATGCCCGAGCGTTCCATGTGGTGCTCGCCGTTCTCGAGGCGGCGCGACGCCACGGTGTCGGCAAAGTGGTCGTCGCCGTGCCGGCGACAGCACTTCACGGTCACCCCACGTCGAGGGCACTCCCGCTCAAGGACGTCGAGATCGGTCAACTCGTGCCACGTGGTGTACGAGGCGTGGTGGCACGAGCCCTCGTCGACTTGCTGGTGTCGTTCCGCGACCTCCACGCCATCGAGTTCACCGCCCTCGCGATGGCGACCGTGTACGGCCCGCGCCAGCGCGCCGACGGCGGTGTCGTCGGGGCCTTCGTTCACGCCGCTGCCAGCGCCACGGCACCCGTCATCGACGGCGACGGCCGCCAGACACGTGACCTGTTGTACGTCGACGACGCGGTCGATGCGCTCGCCCGAGCCGGCGAGCGCGGCGGCGGCCTGCTCGTGAACGTCGGAACCGGCGTGCAGACATCGGTCGGTGATCTCTGGGATCGCATCGCCCGGCTGGTGCCCGGCGCGTCCGATCTCCGGCCACTGCATGGGCCGGGTCGCTCCGACGAACTCACCCGATTCGCGATCTCCCCTGCGCGAGCCCGGATCCACCTGGCATGGTCGCCGTGGACGGACCTCGACGACGGCCTCGCCCGCCTGGTCGAAGGGTGACTCAGCTTCGCTGAAGTGATCGGATCGTCACGGTCGCAAGTTCGCGGGCCCGGTCGGGAGTCGACATCACGGACGGGGTGACGACGCATCGCATCCCCAGTGCCTCCACGTCGTCGGCGAGGTCGGCATCGACGGGATCGATCACCAGGACCGAGGCGATCGGCGCATAGAGACGGGCGATTCCCACGACCGATGCATCGTGGCCGAGTTCGGTGAGCATCCGATCGGCGGGGCCCTTGAGTGCTGCGCCCCCGACGATCGGCGACACTGCGACGGTACTCTCGCGGCGCTCGGCGAGCAGTTCGTCGACTCCGGGCAGTGCTCTGATCGGTCCGATCGAGACGATGGGGTTCGAGGGTGCGATCACGATGGTGTGGGCCGATTCCAGCGCCCGTCGAGCATCGTGGGCGAGCCGGGCGGCACCATCGAAGCGGATCGACGTGACGGGTACCGAGTGGCGCCGCCGCACGAAGTAGTCCTGGAACGACACGTCGATGGGGCGTCCATGCTCGTCGGTGATGGTCACGATCGTGCTCAGCCGGTCGTCCGACATCGGAACGATGCGAACCGGCACCTGCCATGCCCGACGGATCTCGTCGGTGACCTCGGTGAGCGAAGCACCCTCGGCGAGGCGGGCGGTGCGGAAGAAGTGGGTCGCGAGGTCGCGATCTCCGAGATTGAACCAGCGCGGCGCCGCCGATGACCCGTCGGGCCGCACCGATTCGTATCGTTCGAGCGACTCCATCGCCCGCCACGACTCGCCGACGAGCCCCCAGCCGCGCTCGGGGTCGATGGCCCCGGCAAGGGTGTAGGTGACGGTGTCGAGATCTGGTGAGATCGACAGGCCGTGCAGCGTGCAGTCGTCGCCGGTGTTCACGACGGCCGTGATGGCCCCAGCGCTGCCAACGTCGTCGAGGTCGCCGATGGCGTCGACCAGGCCCGAGAGGAATCGGGCGGCGCCGACACCGCCCGAGACGACGGCAAACCGAGTTGGAGTGCTGGCCGGTTCCAGGCTCATCCGGTCACCGGGAGCCCGTCGACGAGTTCGTAGTAGGTCTGGTGGAGCTGCCGGGCGGTGTTGGCCCACGAGAATCGACTGACGTTGGTGTGCCCACGCCGCACGAGCTTGGCGTACATCTCGTCGTTCGACACGATCCAGTACAGATTGGCGGCGAGCGCCTCTGCGTCGTGTGCCGGGCTCAGGAGCGCCGCTGCACCGGCGACCTGTGGAATCGAACCGGCGGTGCTGGCAACCACCGGGGTGCCGAGCAGTTGCGCTTCGAGGATCGGGAAGCCGAAGCCCTCGTCGAGCGATGGATACGCCAAGGCCCGAGCATGTTGCAGGAGCCATCGTTTCGTGGGGTCGTCGACAGGGCCGGTACGAATGACCCGTTCGGCGATCGCCGGATCGAGCCGGGCGATGCCCCGATTCACTGTGTCGGCATCGTTGCCGACGGCGCCCGCCATCACCAGCTTGACGTTCGGGTGCTCGCGAGCCAGACGTCCGAACGCCGCAACGAGCGTGGGCAGGTTCTTGCGTCGTTCGAGCGTGCCGACAGCGAGAATGAACGGCGCGCTCGTGAGATCCGGAAGTCCGCTCGGCTCCGATGAAGTCGTCGCCGTCAGGTCGATCCGTGGTGGCCCGAGCAGGATGGTGCGGACGCGGTCGGTGCCGAGGAGTTCACGGACGCGTCGGCTCGTCGCGTCGGAACTGGTGACCACGTGGGCGCCGTCGGCGACGGCACGGCGCAGTACGGCGGCCGCTCGGCGAACGTCCGGGAGGGCATCGGCGGGATGGTCGAGGAACCAGCAGTCGTACACGGTGACCAGCCGTGCGCACCGCGTCGGGGGGACGACGTAGTTCGTGCCGTGCACGACGTCGGGATGTCCCAGCAAGCGGTCGACCGGCGGCGAACGACGTGCCCAGAGCCTGAGTGCCACCGCGGCCGGGATGGGCAGGCGCCGTTGCGGCGACCGCACGCGTGCCCGCATGCTCGTGACGTACGGTCGGAGTTGGAGGTCGGCATCGTCGCGCAACGCGTCGATGGTCCAGGCCACGGCGTTGCCGATACCGGTGCGCGGCCCGTGGAGCGGTCCGGCGTCGATCGCGACGGTCAGGGGCATGGATTCACCGTCATGCGGACGCGCAGCGTACTCGCGCCGCGGTGCGTACGAGCCGTAGACTCGTCTGCCTTATGCCTACAGCGTTTGTCACCGGTATCACTGGCCAGGATGGTCAGCATTTGGCGGAGTTCCTGCATGGTCAGGGTTATCACGTGTTCGGGATGGTGAAGGGGCAGAACAATCCGCGGGTGGAGGCGTTGCAGGCCGAGTTGCCGTTCGTGGAGTTGGTGCCGGGGGATCTGGCGGATCTCCCGTCGTTGGTGGCGGCGTTGCAGATGGCGCAGCCCGACGAGGTGTACAACCTGGGGGCGATCAGCTTCGTCGCGTTGAGTTTCAGCCAGGCGGAGTTGACGGCGAACATCACCGGGCTGGGTGTGTTGCGCATGTTGGAAGCGGTGCGCATGGTGGGCGGGGCGACGAACAATCCGATCCGCTTCTATCAGGCGTCGAGTTCGGAGATGTTCGGTGAGGTGCGCGAGACACCGCAGACCGAGTTGACGCCGTTCCATCCGCGTTCGCCGTACGGGTGCGCGAAGGTGTTCGGCCATGACATCGTGGTGAACTATCGCGAGTCGTACGGGATGCACGCGTCGTCGGGGATCCTGTTCAACCACGAGGGTCCCCGTCGTGGGATCGAGTTCGTCACCCGCAAGGTCACCAACGCGGTCGCCCGCATCAAGTTGGGGTTGCAGGACGAGGTCGTGTTGGGCAATCTCGACTCGAAGCGTGACTGGGGGTATGCCGGCGACTATGTGAAGGGCATGTGGCTGATGCTGCAACAGGACGAGCCCGATGACTACGTGTTGGCCACCGGTGAGACTCATTCGATCGAAGAACTCGTGCAGCGAGCCTTTGGCGAGGTCGGCATCGACAACTGGGCCGACTACGTGCGCCAAGACCCGAAGTTCCTGCGACCGGCCGAGGTCGACCTGCTGATCGGTGACGCCACCAAGGCCCGCACCAAACTCGGTTGGGAACCCGAAGTCGACTTCCCCACACTGGTCAAGATGATGGTCGCCCACGACATCCAACTCGAAGCCACCAAAGCCGGCCTCCCCGTCCCGGGCTGATCACCGCACCGGTGTGAACGTCGGTAGGTCGTCGGCGACGAGGGCATTCGATTTGTGTGAGCGCACATCGTTGAAGTCGACCTTGGCCTCACGCGAACCCCGGACGCTCGGTGCGAGGGGGAGCTGTTCAGGTCTCGAACGGCATGTCGGTCATGGCCTCCATGATCGACGCGTTCGTAGGTGACGCACCGACCTTGAGTCGGTGGTGCAACGCCAACGCGAACGCTGCCAATGCGACGACGGATGACACGACGAGGCCGACTTCGATACGTCGGAACACCTCGTCACTCGACAACCAGGTGGCAAGCACGAACGATGCCAGGCCGACGGCCCACCCGATGGCGACGAGCGAGTGTCCCTGCAACGCAATCACGGCTTGCGCTGTCGCCAGGGCCAACATGTACACCGCACTGCTCAGCGTCAGCATGGCAAGGGTGCGGCCGGTGAGATCGGCGTCGTACACCAAGCTGAGTGCCCACGGCCCGAGGAGGAACGCCCCGATGGTGCCCACGACACCGACGGCGAGGACGAGGAGCATCAATCGCGTCAACCCGGAACGAAACTCGGCGAACGCCCCTTGCGCCGCCTGGCGGCTCAACCGCGGCAGCAGCGCGGCCTGCACCGCCTGGAACAGGAACAACGGAATCCTCGACAACAGTACGCCGTAGGAGAACGCGGTGACCAGCGCTTCTTCACTGGGGGAGGCGAGCAGGCTTGCGGTGATCGGACCGGCATTGAGCAGCGTGGCCGCACACACGGAGCCGACCAGCAGCCAGCCGAGGTTCGGGGTCACCTCGCTCCACTCGGCGGGAGGCCCCGGATCCGTCCGCAACGCTCCTCGACGAGCGACGTACGCGACGGCGAACAGCGGCGAAACTGCAACCGCCATGCCGTAGGCACCTGCGGCAGTCACGCCGACCACGGCCAGGGCGACGCACAGGATGATTCGTACGATGCCATCGGCGCCGAGAACAACGGCATAGTCGTGGAATCGGCCGGTGCCCGAGGAGATGCCTCGAGTCATGTGGGCAGGTGCGTACGCCGCGAACGCAGCGATCAACGCTATGACCATGAACCAGTCACCATCGAAGTACGACGAAGCGATGATCGGGCTGAACAGGATGATGACCACCGTGACGAGCGCGACGAGGATGGCGCCGAGGCGCACCACCTTCTGCACGACTGGCTGGCCACCCTCGCCGACCGCACGGCGATGCGACAGCGCCCGTCCCAATTCCTGCTCGAGGGGCAGGAAGAAGCCCGGAGCCAACGCGAAGACGGCGAACCACATCGCCGCGATCGGAGCGAACTCCTCCGCCCCACCGACGGCGACAGTGCCGACCTTGAAGAACGCGTAGGTTGCGACGCCGGCGATCAGCAGCGAGATTCCGACGGGAATCGTGCCCTCGGGCAGCGGTGTACGCGTCTGCGCACTGGGGGTGATCGACGACACGGGTGGACGATCTTAGCGACGAAGACTTCGCTCGAGCTCGCGCCGACGGACCTGCATGCGCTGATAACTCAACAATCCGAGACCGACAGTGACATATGCCGCATCCTTGGCGAGATCAACGGCCCGCTGGGCGACGGCACCCGTGACCTGGTCGATCTGCGTGAGATCGAAATTCGTGAGGTCGACGTGCGTGGGGTCGAGCCGGGTCCAACTGGCCATGACGGTAGGTTAGCGAGCGACGTCGCTAGCCTCGCTCCATCGTGGAACCGGAGATCGAACAAGCACCGCCTGTCGTCGCGGTCGTCGTCGTCCACGACCCGGGTCCCTGGTTCGAGTCGACGCTCGAAGCGCTCGGCTCCCAGGACTACCCGAACCTGAGGATGCTGTTCCTCGTCGCCGGTGAATCGAACACCGGTGCTGAGCCCGACGAGGTCGGCGAGCGGATCAGGCAGATACTGCCGTCGGCGTTCGTGCGCACCCTCGGCACCAACGTCGGCTTCGGACCTGCGGCGAATGAAGTGTTGAACCTGGTCGAGGGCGACAACGGGTTGTTCCTGATCTGTCACGACGACATCGCCCCCGAGCCCGATGCACTCCGTCTGCTCGTCGAAGAGCTCTACCGATCGAACGCTGGTGCCGTCGGGCCCAAGTTCGTCGACTGGGACGAGCCCCGCGTCCTGCAGTCGGTGGGGCTCAGCATGGATCGATTCGGTGAGATCGATCCGGTGATCGAACCCGGTGAGGTCGACCAGGAACAGCATGACGGCGTCCGCGATGTCTTCGCCCTCCCCTCGGCGTACTTCCTGGTCCGCGCCGATCTCTTCCGGACTCTCGGGGGTTTCGATCCGGCGATCGACTTCTACGGCGAGGACACCGAACTGTGTTGGCGTCTGCACCACAGTGGTGCCCGCGTCGTGGTGGCTCCGTCTGCACGGGTGCGTCACCGCAGCGAGCTGCGCGAACGCCGCCCGGACCTTCCCCACGGTCGTCTTCGCGCGCGACACCGGATGCGGTCGGTGGCGACGCTCACCGGTGCCTCGCGTCTGCCGGGCCGATCCCTCGAGATGGTGCTGCTCACCCTCACCGAACTGGTGGTGGGGCTGTTCACCGGTCGCTTCGGCCAGGCATGGAAGTCGCTCGGAGCGCTGCTCGGTCTGGTGCCACGGACGCCCTCGCTCGTCGCTCGTCGACGGGAGGTGAAGCCGTGCCGACAGGTACCCGAACGTGAGGTGTACAGCCTTCAAGAACGCGGGAGTGCTCGGCTCAACTCGTATCTGCGCAGCCGCGAGACCGCCACGTATGTCGGCTCGGACACCGAGACCAGACGTTGGCGGCCGAGCACGACGGCACCGGTCTTCGCCTGGATCGCGGTCATCGCCGGAGTGATCATCGGGGCTCGATCGTTCTTCGACGGCGGGATTCCGCCGGTCGGCGAATTCCTCACGTTCCCCGACAGTCCGCGGGTGTTGCTCGACACGTTCATGTCGGGGTGGAACCCGAACGGGGCCGGCGCGACCTCGCCCAACCCGACCGGTTGGGCGACATTGTCGGGACTCTCGGTCGTCACGCTGTTCCGCATGGGGATGCTGCAGACGTTGTTCGTGCTGGGCCTGATTCTCGTTGGTGTCGCCGGCGTCTGGAAACTGGCAACGGTGTTCCCTTCGACCCGGGCGCAGGTGGGTGCGCTCCTGGTCTACGCCGCCACCCCGCTTGTCAGTGGTGCGATGTCGTCGGGTCGTCTCACCGTGCTCGTGGTCTACGCCATCGTTCCGTGGGCAGTCCATCTTCTCCGTCGAGCGGTGGGGATCTCGACCGCCGATCCACAGCTCGCCGACTTCGACGTCGTCGATGGCCTCGCCGATTTGACCGTGTCGGAACGCGTGCGCCGAACGGTTCTGGTCGGTGTCGCTGTTGCCCTGGCCGCCGCCTTCGCTCCGATCGCGTTGCCGCTCGTCTTCCTCGTTTCGGTGGTGTTGGCTCTGGGCACCCTCCTCGCCCGCGGTTCATGGGCTACGGCGCTGTGGTTCTTCGTCACAGGCGCCGCTGCGACGCTCGTGGCTGCGCTGCTGAATCTGCCCTGGATCTTCTCCTGGTCGTGGGAAGGCCTGGTGGGTGCCGCACCGATCGGGGAGGCCAGCCTGGGGCTGCTCTCGGTGGCATCGTTCGAGATCGGCGTGACCGACTTCGCTGCATTGTCCCTCGCGTTGTACATCCCGGTGTTCGCCGCATTGCTGCTCGCCCGTGCGTGGCGGCTCACCTGGGCGGTACGAGGGGCGCTGCTCGTGGTGGTGTTCGGAGCGCTGGCTGTCCTCGGTGACCGCGGTTCGCTCTCGATTGCTCCACCGCAGGCCGGTGTGTTCCTCGTGCCCGTGGCACTCGGTACTGCCATCGCCGCTGCTGCGGCGCTCGCCGCGTTCGATCTCGACGTGCGCGGCGGATCGTTCGGCTGGAAGCAACCGCTCGGCATCCTCGCCACCGTGGCGGTGGTGGTCGGCATCGTTCCCGGCGTCATGGCGCTTGCCGACGGCTCGTTCCAGACACCTTCCACACCGCTCGCCAAGCTCATCGATGCCTCGCTGCCCGATGCCGATGCGACCGGCGACTACAACGTGCTCCTGATCGGAGATGCACGGCTGCTCCCCGTGCCGTCGACCGAGTACCGCGACGGCGTCTCGTGGGCGATCATCGACGATGGTGCACTCGATGCCCGCGATCGCTGGATGCCGCCCGCCAACGACGCAGCCGACCTGATCACGACAGCCCTCGACGAGGTCTCGGCGTCGTCGACCCTGCGCGCCGGTCGCCTTCTCGCCCCGCTGGGTATCCGCTACGTCGTCATCCCCGAGTTCGACGGCGTCGTGTCGACCGTCGACGATCCGCTCCCGACGCCAGTGGGTCTGGTGTCGTCCATGGAGGATCAGCTCGATCTGGTCGCTCGAACGCCACGGCTCCCCACGCTCGAGGTGTTCGAGAACCGGGCGTGGCTCCCGACGACCGCCTTGTTGACGGGCTCGGCGGCACAGGCGAGCCAATCGGCGGGACCCGAGGTGCTCGTGCGGGCGGATCTGAGCGAGGCGACCCCGGTCTTCGTCGGTGCCGATCAGTTCGACACAACGGCCGAGTCCATCGATGCGGGCGTCGTGCACGTCGCCGTGCCGTTCGACGACAACTGGACGCTCAGCGTCGACGGGACATCGGTGCCGGCCCGTCGCGCATTCGGCGAGACGACGGCGTTCGACGTGACAGCAGGGGGAGTTGGCGAGCTCCGGTACGAGTCGCCGATCAACCGCCTGCTGCTCGTGTTCCTCCAGGTCGCGTTCTGGATCGCTGCGCTCGTCATCGTGTCGAGGATTCAGGTCCCGACCGGACGACGAACGGGTCTGGCCGCCACGGACGAACCGCTCATCGACCTGTCAGCCGAGCCCCTGCTCGACCTGACCGTCGAACCGACTCCCACTCCCAACCCGCATGCGAGCGGCGAATGATGCGCCGAGCCGTTCCCGCCGTCGTCGTCGTTGCGGCCGGTGTCGCCGGAATCATCGCGGTCGGACGCGACGACGTCGTCGCTCCTGCTGCGTACTTCGCGACGCCGGCGGGCGCATGGATGCCTGCTGTCAACGACGAGGTGGCACTCACCGGGAGTTGGTTCTGTCCTGGCGTACCGGCGAGTGGTGAGGACGACATCGGCGGTGAGGTGATCATCTCGAACCGCGCCGACGAGCAGCTCGTGGGTTCGTACAGCGTCCTCACCGCTGACGGCCAGGCGGCCGAGGCACCGGTCGTCGTCGAACCGTGGTCGCAGGCCGTCATCGACGTCGACTCGTTGGTCACGGCACCGTTCGCCGGCGTGGTGGTCGAGATCGAGGGCGGGACGGGGCTCGTGGAACAACGCGCATTCCACCCCGCCGGCGACTCGGTGTCGCCGTGTGCGAACAACACCTCCGACCAGTGGTACTTCGCCGACGGCTTCACGGTCGACGGCAGCGTCGAGACATTGATCCTGACCAACCCGTATGACGACACGGCGAGTGTCAATCTGAAGTTCGCGACGGCCGCGGGCGAATCGGCGCCGGCCGCATTCCAGGGGTTCACGGTCCCGCCGCAGTCGGTCCGCACGATCCCGATCGCAGAACTCGGAGCCCGGGACGAATCCGTGATCGCCGTCGAAGTGGCGGCTCAACGAGGTCGGCTCGTGGTGGGGCGGGCGCAGCATTATCTCGGTGGCGGTCGCCTGGGCTACGGCGTGACCCTCGCCGCGCCTGCGTTGCGTGACCAGTGGTGGTTCGCCGACGGCGAAACGGGCGAAGGCGTCACCGAGACGTTTGCGATCTACAACCCCACCGACGCCGATGTGCAGGTCGACGCCGTCTTCCTCGGCCTGCCGATCGACGCCGTCTACGGTGACACGGCGCCGATCGACGTGCCTGCCAACCAGGTGGTCGTCTTCGACCCGTCCGACGAAGCGGTGGCTGGGCCCCTGCCCGACGGGCGCCACGCCACCGTGTTCTCCACGCTCGCCAAATCGTCCGTGGTCGTCGAGCGCATCTTGACCCGACCGGCCGGTGACTCGGTCGCCACCTCGGTGGTGATGGGCGCGCCGCCTCGCGGTGACGGCTATGTCGCGTTCGCGATGGCATCTGGGGATCGGCCCGTCGGAGCCCACGCCGCAGGCGCTGGTCGTCTACAACGTCGACAACGTCGACGCGACGATCACGATTCGGTCGGTCGGTCCGGCGGGTCCGACCGATGTGGCATCGTTGACCGACATCCCGATCGGCCCCGGTGCTGTGGTGACCATCGACCTGGTCGACGCCGAAGTACTCGATCGCGAGCTCATCGTGGAATCGTCGAGCCGGGTGTTCGTCGAGCGATCGCTGTCTCGTGGTTCCGGGCGCGAGGGTCGCTCGGGATCGTGGGCGCTGCCATCAGGCGGCGGCTGAGACGCCGCTTGGCCTCCGGCGGACGCCGTTAGCCTCCGGCGCCATGGAACGACTCCTCGTTGCGGTGGCGATCGTCGGCGTCGTCGCCGTCGTGGCGGTGATCGCCCGACGTCGCCGGACACCGGATGCACCGACGCAGCGTCGTTTCACTGCTCCGACCCAACTCGACCGGGCCGAGTTCGTCCGGCCGCAGGCACCATGGCTGGTGGTGGTGTTCACATCAGCGACGTGCGAGGTGTGCCGCAGCGTGTTGGCGAAGGCCAACGTCCTTGTCAGCGATGACGTGGCGGTGCAGGAGGTCGAGTTCGGCACCGATCGGGCGATCCACGAGCGATACTCGATCGATGCCGTGCCGACCCTGGTGATTGCCGACTCCCAGGGAATCGTCGTGGCGACGTTCATCGGTCCGATGACCGCCACGGATCTCTGGGCAGCGGTCGCCGAAGCACGCGAACCGGGCTCGACACCCGGTGGTGGGTCGTGTCAGCGCAACGAGTGAGCGGTCAGTGGGCGACGATGTCGCTCGCGGGTTGACCGGATTCCGCCATGCCCTGCTGGATCAGCTTCGCGACCTCGGGGCCGTCGATGGTCTCGTGGTCGAGCAGCGCCTCGGCGATCAATTGGAGTCCGCGTCGATGACGGGAGAGGATCTCGTTGGCTCGACTCTCCTGCGAGGTGAGGATTCGCGAGATCTCCTCGTCGAGAAGTTTGGCGGTGTCGTCGGAGTACTCACGCTGCGACGACATGAGGTCTTCGCCGAGGAACACTGCTTGTTGGCTGCTCCATGCCATCGGTCCGACACGCTCGGACATGCCCCACTCGCGCACCATTCGCCTGGCGATGCCAGTCGCCTGTTCGAGGTCGTTCGCCGCACCCGAGTTGAGGTGGCCGAACACGATCATCTCGGCGACACGCCCACCCATGGCCTTGCAGATCGTGTCCTCGAAGAACTCCTTGGAGTAGGTGTGGCGTTCCTGCGGAAGCGACCACGTCACGCCGAGGGCCATACCGCGGGGCAGGATCGTGACCTTGTGCAACGGGTCACCGTGTGGCAGGACGGTCGCGAGCAGCGCGTGGCCACCCTCGTGGTAGGCGGTCGCCTTCTTCTCCTCGGCTGACAAGATCATCGATTCGCGCCGGGCGCCGAGCACCACACGGTCGCGCGCGTTCTCGAAGTCGATCCGCTCGATCTGCTTGGAGCCTCGGCGGACGGCGACCAGCGCTGCCTCGTTCACGAGGTTGGCGAGATCGGCGCCGGACATGCCCGGTGTGGCCTGCGCCATGGTCTCCATGTCGACATCGGGCCCCATGCGCTTGTCGCGGCTGTGGACCTCGAGGATCGCCTTGCGTTCGCTCGACTCGGGAAGCGGCACCACGATCTGGCGGTCGAACCGGCCGGGGCGGAGCAGGGCGGGGTCGAGGATGTCGGGACGGTTCGTGGCTGCCATGACGACGATGCCTTCGGACGGCTCGAAGCCGTCCATCTCGGCGAGCATCTGGTTGAGCGTCTGCTCACGTTCGTCGTGTCCGCCGCCGAGGCCGGCGCCGCGCTTGCGTCCGATCGAGTCGATCTCGTCGACGAAGATGATGGCCTTGCCCATGCGCCGGGCCTGCTGGAACAGGTCGCGGACTCGGCTGGCGCCGACGCCCACGAACATCTCCATGAAGTCCGAACCGGTGACGCTGAGGAAGCCGACTCCGGCCTCGCCGGCGACCGCCCGAGCGAACAGGGTCTTGCCGGTGCCGGGCGGGCCCACGAGCAGGATGCCCTTCGGGACCCTGGCGCCGATCTCACGGAACCGCTCGGGCATCCGGAGGAAGTCGACGACCTCGGTGATCTCCTGCTTGACGCCGGTGTAGCCGGCGATGTCGTCGAATGTCGTCGATGGCTTGTCGGCGTCGTACGCCTTGGCCTTGCTCTTGCCGATGGACATGACGCCGCCCATCTGACCCTGGGCGCGTCGCTGCATCCATACGAAGAAGCCGATGATCAACATCACCGGGAGGAAGATCGTCAGCAGACCAAGGAACCAGTTGTTGGTCTCGGGGACGAACTTGTACTGCACGTCGTTGTCGATCATCAACTGTTCGTCTTCGGCGGACACGCCGCGCTCGCCCCCGCCGACGGTCGAGTACTTGTCGCCGTTGACGAACTCGCCGTTGATCTTGCCGGAGCTGTTGTTGATTTCCGCCGTGGCGATGTTGCCTTCGATGACCTGGGTTCGCCACTCGGAGTACTCGAGGGTTTCGCCGTCGCTGCTCGGCCAGAGGCTCGGGACCAGGAACGCTGCGGCGAGCACACCGATGAGCACCCAGATCGTCCAGCGTGGCCAGCTTCCCGGGCCCTTCCCGCTCCCCGATGTGCCGTCGCTGTTGAGATCGGCGCCCTTGGGCTTCTTGTCGATTCGTGACCGGGTGCGACCGGGATCATCAGGACGTTGCTGCCCGCGCCCGCGCCCCGGAGGCGGTGGCGGTGGGGGAGGAGGCAGATCGTTCATCTTGACAATGCTAGGCGGGTTCCGAGCCGATGCCAGGTCGTGCTCGCATCGTGTATCCACCCCCGAGCCGCGGCGCCGCCGTACCGTTGCAGCCATGTACGGGACGAATCGGTCGGGGGCGTTCGGACGGCTGTGCTCGCGCACGGGATGCTCGGAACGTGCGGAGGTGACGTTGAGCTACCACTACGGACGTTCGCAGGTCTGGCTCGACCATCTGAGCACCGAACGAGATCCACACGCGTACGACCTGTGTGGTCGCCACGCCGAGCGCTTGTCGGTACCGTCGGGCTGGAGCCTCGAGGATCGACGCTTCGGTCATCACGCCCTCATTGCCGTCTGACAACACGCGGGCCGACGGATCACGGTCGACGATGGCCTGATGGCCGTCCGATCCGGAGGGCAGGTAGGGTCGCACCGTGGTCGACTCGGCGCGCGGCAGCGCCTCATTGCCGGGCGGGTTCCTGCCGTCCGCTGCACCTCGACCGATCGACGCACGCACGGCTGCCGCCACCTTCCTCGGCGCCTGGCTCGCTGCACAGATCGTTGCGTCGCTGATCGTCGTCGCGGTCGCCGACCGAACTACCGATCCGTCATTCGGGGTCACGGCGCTGGCGCTCGTCGGGGCATGGACCACGTACCTCGTTGCCATGTGGTTGGCGTCGCAGCGCGCCGGTTCGGGGAGCATGGTCGCCGATTACGGCTTGCGGTTCCGGCCGATCGACGTCGTCGGCCTGGGTATCGGCGTGCTGTGCAGTCTCGTCCTGATCCGCATCGTCTACCTACCGCTCGAGGCGCTGTGGCCGGCGACGTTCAGCGAAGCGAAGTTGAACGAGAACGCCCAGGATCTCGTCGACCGCGCCGGCGGGTCGACGTGGACCGTCGTGGCTGTGGTCGTGGTGGGCGCGCCGCTGATGGAGGAGTTGTTCTACCGTGGCCTCCTCCAGCGCTCGCTGGCGTCGCGCTACAGCGATTGGCTCGCTGTGGTCGGCGTGGCTGCACTGTTCGCGTTGGTGCACTTCCGCCCGATCGAGATCCCCGGGCTGTTCGTCATCGGCCTGGTGTTCGGTTTCGCGGCGTTGCGGACCGGTCGGTTGGGCATGGCGATCATGATCCACGCCGGTTTCAACGCGACCGGAATCCTGCAAGCCCTGTGACGTCGCCGGCGCAACGGCCTTTGCCATGATGGTTGCCGTGATCGAGACCTTGGACCGATGTCATCACGGGGACGACCGTTGAGCGACGATCTCCACGGCACCGACGCGACCTCCGACGCGGGTTCCGACGCGACTGCCGACGCGACGTCCCGAACCAGGGACTGGCGAGGACTTCGGAACCTGGTTCGACCGCGAGTTCGAATCGGAGCAGGCGCCAGGGTCGCTGATGGTCGACGCCCCACCGGCGGACACCAGCGAGGATGTCGCCGACTCACCGAACGACGTCGAGGTCGCCGGCATCGGGTCGCGGTTCGTGCGACGCGTGTTCCGCCGCCCGATCGCGTGGTGGAACCGACCCTGGAGCTCGCAGCGCGTCGTTCAGGTGCTCGTCACCTCGGCCATCCTCGTGACCACCACCGTGATCGTGATGATGGTGGTCCACTTGAATCCTCTGTCGCCCGGCCGCGACCTGGTCTTCGACCGTACGACACCGACCGGTGGCGACATGGGAGCCCACGTGTGGGCGCCGGCCTATCTGCGTGACAATCTCCTCTCGAACTTCCAGCTCTCGGGATGGACGATGGACTGGTACGGCGGCCTTCCGCTGTACCGCTTCTACATGGTGATTCCGGCGCTCGCAATCGTTGCGCTCGACGTGGTACTGCCCTACGGCGTGGCGTTCAAGCTGGTGGCGGTCTCGGGATTGGTGTTGTTCCCGCTGGCGTGTTGGGCGTTCGGTCGTCTTGCGAACTTCCGCCATCCGATTCCCGAACTGTTCGCCGTGGCGTCGCTGTGTTTCCTCCTCGACGAGAGCTTCTCGATCTACGGCGGCAACGTGAAGTCGACGATGGCGGGCGAGTACTCGTTCTCCATCGCGCTCACGTTGGCCATGCTCGGGCTGGGACTTCTCGCCCACGGTCTGCGAACGGGGCGGTTCCGGGTGTGGGCGGCGGTGGTGTTGTCGCTGGCTGCCGTCTCGCACGGCATCGTGCTGATCTTCGTGGCGGTGAGTGCCTCGATCCTGTGCCTCGTCTGGATGGATCGCCGGCGACTGGTCTATGCCCTGACGACCGGTGTGACGGTGCTGCTGCTGTCGGCGTGGTGGGTCGGCCCGTTCCTGTTCGGGCACGAGTACATGACCGACATGAAGTACGGGTTCCGGCCGGAGGGTGCGACCGACTCGTTCTGGGACATGTTCTTCCCGCTTGCAGCGCCACTCGACTTCATCATCACGGCCCTCGCGATCGTCGGGTTCGTCGCCATGATCCTGCGCCGGAACCTGACCGGCACCGCCATCGGTCTGACCAGCTTGACGTTCGTGGCGCTGGTGTATCTGACCCGTGACAGCCTCCCGGGCATCGGCCTGCTGTGGAACCCGCGCCTGTTGCCCTTCATGTACCTCACCCGCTACCTGCTGATGGTGATCGGGGCACTGGAACTCATCACCTGGTTGGTCAATGCGGCCAGGGATCGTCGGGCAGCGACCGAGCTGACGGCGTACGAGGGGGCCGTGGCCGCTGGTGCGATCACGCTGTCGTGCCTCCTCGTGTTCGGCTGGATGTACGAGTCGCTGCCCTTCGACGGAACCGTTGCCGAGGGCGACAGCTCGGTGTACGCATGGGGGCCGTTTCGCAAGGGTCCCGAGTCCGGCCGGGCGGTCGCCGACGGTTGGACCCGGTACAACATGCTCGGCTACGAGGGACGACCGAAGTATCCCGAGTACAACGAACTCGTCACGACGATGGGCGAGATCGGCGAGGCGAACGGCTGCGGTCGAGCGCTGTGGGAGAACAACAGCGCCAACGGCGAGTACGGCACCACGATGGCGCTGATGCTGCTTCCGCACTGGACCGACGGCTGCATCGCGTCGATGGAAGGCTTGTTCTTCGAAGCATCGGGCACCACGCCGTACCACTTCCTGACTGCGGCGGCGATGTCGGAGAGTTCATCGAATCCTGTGCGACAGCTGCGGTATGTCAACAACGATGGCGCCGTCGGCGTGCGGCACATGCACGACCTCGGAGTGAAGTACCTCATGGTCCGCACCGACAAGGCCAAGGCCGAGGCGCGGGCCCAGGACGACCTCGAGTTGATCACGACGTCGGGGCCATGGGAGATCTTCGAACTTCGCAACGCCAGCATCGTCGAGCCCCTCACCGTGCAACCGGTCGTCGTCGAGGAACGAAGCGGCGACCAGCGTGAACGCAACTTGGAAGTCGGCACGAGCTGGTTCCAACGCCAGGAGGACTGGACAGCAGTTCCTGCCGACGACGGCCCGGCCGAGTGGCAACGCGTGCCGGTCGAGATCGACCTCGATGCACGCGTCGGTGAGCCGGGCGATCGCAGTCGAAACGTCGACTACGTCGTGCCGGCCGAACCCATCGTGGCGGTGCCGCTCGACCCCGTCACGGTGAGCAATGTCGACGTCGCCGACCAGTCGATCAGTTTCGAGGTCGATCAGATCGGTGTGCCGGTGCTCGTGCGGGTGAGCTACTTCCCGACGTGGAAGGTCGAGGGCGCCGACGGTCCGTATCGGGTCGCGCCGAACTTCATGGTCGTGGTGCCGACGAGCAACGAGGTCACGCTGACCTACTCGAAGACGCCGCTCGACTGGTTCTTCTACGGCCTGACGTTCATCGGCATCGCGCTGTGCTTCTACTGGCGTCGCCGCGGTGACGTCCGCTACGACAGCGACCGCCCGTCATGGGGCCGACCTGCCGCCCTGGTTGCAGCCGACGGTTCGGAATCCGACCTGTAGTCTCATAGCTCCATGTCAGTCCTCGACCAGATCGTCAAGGCCTACGACATCCGAGGGACCGTTCCCGACCAGCTCGATGCTGAGGTCGCGTACGCACTCGGTGTCGGATTCGCCACATTCGCCTCCGCCGACGAGGTGGTCATCGCACGCGACATGCGGCCGTCCGGGCCCGAACTCGTCGAGGCTTTCACACGGGGAGTGATGGAGCAGGGTGTCGACGTCATCGACATCGGTCTCGCGTCGACCGACCTCATGTACTACGCCTCGGGCGTGCTCGACATGCCCGGCGCGATGTTCACCGCATCGCACAATCCGGCGGGCTACAACGGCGTCAAGCTGTGCCTGGCGGGTGCACGGCCGATCGGTGTCGATACCGGCCTTGCGGACGTGCAGGCCGTGGCCGAACATGTGCTCGACGGTGACCGCCCCGTTCGCGCCGCATCTGCCGGCCGACGTACCGAACGAAATCTCCTCGACAACTTCGCCGACCATGTCGTGAGCTTCATCGACCCGGCCGACATCGGCGCCATGAGGGTCGTCGCCGATACGGCCAACGGCATGGGCGGTCTCGTGGTTCCTGCAGTGTTCGAGCGCCTGCCCCGCGTCGAGTTGGAGGTCATGTACCCCGAACTCGACGGGACGTTCCCGAACCACCCGGCCGACCCCCTGCAGCCCGCCAATCAGCGTGATCTTCGGGCCCGCGTGGTTGCCGGTGGATTCGACCTGGGGCTCGCCTTCGATGGTGACGCCGACCGTGTGTTCGTCGTCGACGAGACCGGGAGTGGGCTGAGCGGCTCCACCACGACGGCTCTGCTCGCAGCCGCGACGCTGCGCCAGCATCCCGGCGCGACGATCCTGCACAATCTGATCTGTTCGAAGGCGGTTCCCGAAGTCGTGACCGAACTCGGGGGCAACCCGGTGCGGACCAAGGTCGGGCACTCGTTCATCAAGCAGGTCATGGCTGAAACCGGAGCCGAATTCGGTGGCGAGCACTCGGCGCACTACTACTTCGCTCGCAACTTCAACGCCGACAGCGGGCTGATTGCGTCACTGATGGTGATGGCCGAGGTCGGGCGGTCGGGCCAGACACTCTCCATTGTTCGCAAGCCCTACGAGCGCTATGCCGCCAGCGGCGAGATCAACACGGAAGTGACCGACGCGAACGCAGTCATCGAGCGCATCAGTGCGCTCTACGAATCGTGCAGCCAGGATCGACTCGACGGACTCACGGTCGCATGCGACTCGTGGTGGTTCAACCTTCGCCCATCGAACACCGAACCCTTGCTTCGGCTCAACCTCGAAGCCGACGACCGCAGTGCCTGCGACGACCGCGTCAGCACCGTCCTGGGGCAGATCACCGGCCTCGCTCACATCACCGACTCGGACTGAACGGAGACATCGCCATGACACTCGATCCGACACTGCTCGAGATCCTCGCCTGCCCCGAGGACAAGGGGCCGCTCTACTACGTCGAGAGCGAGGAGTTGCTCTACAACCCGCGCCTCATGCGTCGCTACGACGTTCGCGACGGGATTCCGGTGATGTTGATTCCCGAGTCGACGACAGTCGACGACGCCGAACACCAGCGGCTCATGGGCGTCATCGAGGCCGCCGGGCTGAAGATGACCTTCGATCCCGACTCAAGTGTGAACTAGAGTTTCGACGAAGACACGGGTACGGTCCGTCGTTGCGCAGCGATGGACATGCCGTGACCTGGTCGCGCTGGGCGGCACGATGGCAGGAAGGTGGCAGTTGGGATGATGAACCCGAGGAAATGGATCGCCCGCATCCTCGTGGTCGGCGCGCTCGTCGGCTCGTTCGCTGCCGCGGCCATCACGCCCACCGCATCGAGCCCGTCGACGGCCCTGGCCGCCGATGTGGCGCTCGGCGCGGGCGGCGAGTTCCATCCGCTGTCGCCCGCCCGGATCTTCGACACACGAGGCGCGGGCATCTTCGACACCGCTCCGCTCGGCCGCAAGCCGACCAGTGCCGCCGGCCAGAGCTTCGATGTCGGCATCCTCGGCCGTGGTGGTATTCCGGCCACCGCCACCGACGTACTCGCAGTCGTCCTCAACGTCACGGTCACCGGGCCGAGCGCCGGTGGCTACCTTGCGATCGCTCCGACGGGGTCGAACGCCGGGGTGTCGTCGCTCGTGAACTTCGACGCCGGTGAAACCGTGCCGAACATGGCGATCATCGGGGTCGGCGCCGGCGGTCAGGCCACCGTGTCGTTGTTCACGCCCGCCGGGGCCGGTTCCGCCGATGTGATCATCGACGTGTTCGGTTGGGTCTCGACGTCGGGATTCGTCGATGCCGGCGACACCGGAGCGCGGCTGATGCCCGTCGACCCCACGCGAGCGCTCGACACCCGCCTGGCGCCTGTTCCCGCCGGCTGGACGGGGGGACGACCGGTCGGGGCGATGGAACAGGTGACCCTGCCGATCCGAGGCGCCAATGGGGTCGTTCCCCCGGGCGCCGACGTGACCGGGGTGATGGTCAACATCACCGCCGTCAACAACCTGGCGGGCAGCGCGGGCACGTTCATCTCGGCCACCCCTGCGACCACGCCCGCCGGCATCGAACCGACGACGTCGGTCACGAACCTCAGCGTCGGCCAGGTGAAGGCCAACATGGCCGTCGTCCCGTTGGGCGACGACGGCTCGATCAGGCTGTTCAACAGATTCGGATCGACCCACCTCATCGTCGACATCCTCGGTTATCTCCAACAGGGAGTTCCCGACACGACCACGACCGGTCGGGTGATCCCGTTGGATGCACCGTTCAGGGCCTTCGACACGAGGCAGGTGGCGTTCGGCAGCCAGCCCCTCGGGTTCGGGACCAAGGAACCGTGGAGCTTCCAGGCCTTCGCCGACTCGGTGCTCCTCGGCGGGCAGACGATCGGGGGGCAGTCGGCGCTCATCGGCAACCTGACCGGTACCGGTCTGGCGCCGATCGGCGGGCGCTCGAGCGCCGCCACGTATCTGACGGTGTATCCGGGCGTGGGCGATCCCCCGAACAGCTCGAACATCAACGTGACGGTCGGGAAATCGGTCCCCAACATGTCGCTCTTGAGATATGGATCGGCGGGAGGCGACCCGTACACGATTTCGGCGTACAACTACGACGGCACGTTGCACTACCTGCTCGACGTGTACGCCGTCGTGCTGAGCTGATCGTCGAGCCGGTTCGGTCGTTCGGTCGTTCGGCGTCGCTAGGCTGATCGCACCGAATCGCCGGGCTGATTCGATCGGTGCCTGAAGGCCCCTGCCCGGTTCGTACATTCCCGAACCACGGAGGCTTTCCATGTCCGACACCACCACGTCCACCAGCACGTCCCCCGGCGCGTCCAGCGTCGCTACCCGCAGGGATTTCCGAGTCGCCGATCTCTCGATGGCGCCGTTCGGGCGCAAGGAGATGATCCTCGCCGAGCACGAGATGCCAGGGCTGATGGCGCTGCGCAAGGAGTACGGCGAGTCCAAGCCGCTCGCCGGCGCCCGCATCTCCGGCTCGCTGCACATGACGATCCAAACCGCCGTGCTGATCGAGACGCTCACGACGCTCGGCGCCGAGGTCCGCTGGGCCAGCTGCAACATCTTCTCCACCCAGGATCACGCCGCTGCTGCGGTGGTGGTGGGCCCGCACGGGACCCCCGAGGATCCCCAGGGCGTCCCGGTCTTCGCCTGGAAGGGTGAGACGCTGGAGGAGTACTGGTGGTGCACCGACCAGATGATGACGTGGCCCGACGCGGCCGACGGCACGAGGTACGACGGGCCGAACATGATCCTCGACGACGGCGGTGACGCCACGATGCTGCTGCACAAGGGCGTCGAGTACGAAAAGACCGGCGTCGTCCCCGACCCGACCGAGGCCTCGAACCCCGAACTCGCGATCGTGCTCGGCCTGCTCCAGCGAACGCTGAAGACCGACCCGGGCAAGTGGACGCGCATGGCGGCTCACGTCAGGGGCGTCACCGAGGAGACCACCACGGGCGTCAAGCGGCTCTACAAGATGATGGCCGAGAACGAGCTGCTCTTCCCGGCGATCAATGTCAACGACTCGGTCACCAAGTCGAAGTTCGACAACCTCTACGGCTGTCGTCATTCGCTCGTCGACTCGATCTCACGCGCCACCGACGTCATGATCGGCGGCAAGACCGCCGTCGTGTGCGGCTACGGCGACGTGGGCAAGGGCTGCGTGCAGTCGCTGCAGGGTCAGGGTGCCCGCGTGATCGTCACCGAGATCGATCCGATCAACGCACTGCAGGCCGTGATGGAGGGTCTGCAGGTCCTGCCGATCGAAGATGTCGTCGGCACTGCGGACATCTTCGTGTCCGCCACGGGCAACGCCGACATCATCACTGCCGAGCACATGCAGCAGATGAAGCACAACGCGATCGTCTGCAACATCGGCCACTTCGACAACGAGATCGACATGGCCGGTCTCGCCCGGTCGGGTGCCGTTCGCGACGAACTCAAGCCGGGTACCGACGTGTGGCGTTTCGATGCCACCGAAGAGCGAGGGAGCCACCAGGTGATCATCCTCGCCGAGGGCCGCCTCGTGAACCTCGGGTGCGCCACCGGCCATCCGAGCTTCGTGATGTCGTGCTCCTTCACCAACCAGGTGATCGCCCAGATCGAGCTGTATCAGAACACGGCGGCCTACCCGCTCGGCGTGTACGTGCTTCCGAAGCACCTCGACGAGAAGGTGGCGCGTCTGCACCTCGACGCCCTCGGCGTGAAGCTGACCGTGCTCAGCGACGAGCAGGCGGCCTACCTCGATCTCGACCCGTCCGGCCCCTTCAAGCCGGAGCACTACCGCTACTGAGGACGATGGGTTCGAACTTCCCCTCGCGCCACGCCTAGTGTGACGCCTGCCACGCCATCGAACAGGCCGACGAAAAGGGGAAGCATGGACAACGAGATCCGGGTCGGGCGTACGCCTGGACGTCGTGAGACCGAGGGAGAACCGCTTCTCGTCGTCGACGATCTGCGCACGCAGTTCGCTGTCGCCGCCGGTGCGGTCAAGGCGGTCGACGGCGTGTCGTTCGAGCTGTACCGGGGGCACACGCTCGGTGTGGTCGGCGAATCCGGTTCCGGCAAGACCGTGTTGTCGCGCTCGATCATGGGACTCAACACGTCGTCGAATGCCACGACGACCGGATCGGTGATGTACGCCGGCGACCAGATGATCGGCAAGTCCGCCAAGGAGAAGAAGGTCCTCTGGGGTGCCGAGATGGCGATGGTCTTCCAGGACCCGATGACATCGCTCAACCCCGTGGTCACGATCGGGCGCCAGCTGACCGAGCACGTCCGTTATCACCTCGACATGGGGCGCAAGGAGGCCAACGAGGTCGCCATTGCGCTGCTCCAGTCGGTCCGGATCCCCGAAGCCGAGAAGCGGCTCGACAACTACCCGCACCAGATGTCGGGCGGTATGCGCCAACGGGTCTGCATCGCGATCGCGCTGGCCTGCGGCCCTCGCATGCTGTTCGCCGACGAACCGACAACGGCGCTCGACGTCACGGTGCAGCACCAGATCCTCAACCTGCTCGCCGAGCAGCAGCGTGACCGTGCCATGGCCATGATCCTCGTGACCCACGACCTCGGTGTCGTGGCCGGGCGAACGGAGGACATCATGGTGATGTACGCCGGCAAGGCCGTCGAGAAGGCGCCGACCGTCGAGCTGTTCGCCCATGTGCGTCACCCGTACACACAAGGACTGCTCTGGTCGATCCCGAAGATCACCCAGGCCAAACACACTCGCCTGATCGCCATTCCCGGCCGCCCACCAAATCTCATCGATCCACCCCCGGGCTGCAAGTTCGCTCCCCGTTGCGCGTACGCGCAGGATCTCTGTCGAACCGAGGAACCGCAGCTGCGTTCGATCGACTCGCCCGATCACGTGTTTGCCTGCCATTTCCCGGTCGGGACCCCGGAGGGTGAGGCCGCGTTCGAGGCCAACATCTCCAACGAGTACCCGCCGGCGCTCGCCGCGATCGGCAAGCTCCGTGCGACCGAGGAGCTGTCGGTCTGATGGCTGGATCCGGATCCGCACACCTGCGACCCGCCGAGGACGTGCTCCTGCAGGTCAACGACCTCGTGGTCGAGTTCCACGCCGGGCGCAAGCGCACCATCAAGGCCGTCAGTGGGATCAGCTTCGACGTGGCCCGTGGTGAGACACTCGGACTCGTCGGCGAGTCGGGCTGTGGCAAGTCCACCACGGGCAAGGCGATCCTGCAGATCCCTCGGCCGACGGGCGGATCGGTGAAGCTCGACGGGGAGGACCTCGTTGCGCTCGACCACGAGACGATGCGGTCCCGCCGTACGCGATTGCAGATGATCTTCCAGGATCCGATCTCGTCGCTGAACCCTCGTCGCATGGTCGGCGAGGTGGTCGCCGAGCCGCTCAATGTCTGGGGCCCGAAGGACAAGGACGAGCAGTGGAACATCGTGGCGCGGATCCTCGATCAGGTGGGCATCGATCCCGGTCCGGCGCGGTACAAGCGACCGCACGAGTTCTCCGGGGGGCAGTGTCAGCGCATCTCGATCGCGCGGGCGCTGGTGACCGGGCCCGAGTTGATCATCTGTGACGAGCCCGTGTCGGCACTCGACGTGTCGATCCAAGCGCAGATCCTGAACCTGCTCGAAGATCTCAAGGCCGAGTACGGGCTGACCCTGGTGTTCATCGCGCACGACCTCGCGGTGGTGAAGAACATCAGCGATCGGGTCGCGGTGATGTATCTCGGCAAGATGTGCGAGATCTCCGAAGCCGACGAGTTGTACGAGCACCCGGCGCATCCCTACACCGAGCTGCTCCTGGGTTCGAGCCCGGTGCCCGATCCCGAGGTCGACATCGACGCGATCCGGGTGATCGAAGGCGAGTTGCCATCACCGATCAGTCCACCGTCGGGCTGTCGTTTCCGCACTCGTTGCCCGTTCGCCGACGAGCAGTGCGCGGCCGAGGAGCCTCAGATGCGCCGGGTGGGCGAGGATCATTTCGTGGCTTGTCATCACCCGCTGATCGAGCCGTGGCCCGACGACGTCGCTGCGCAAACGGCGGTCCCGGTCGCGCCGATGCCGCAGGCGAATGCTCCGACTGTGTGACGTACGTCATGTGTGCTAGACAAGCGACGGGTTCGTGCGGAGGGAGTCGTCCGCACGACAGGGGGCGTCGTCCAGTGGCTTGACCGCAGCGACGTCGGCACCGTGATCGACTCCGAATTCTCAACAACAGCAACAACCACAGCAACAACAAGATGGGGGATACATGCGACAGCGACGGGTACTGACAGCACTCGCGATTCCATTGGTGCTCGCCTTCGTGGCAGCCTCGTGCGGGAGCGATGACAGCTCCTCCGACGCCACGACGGCACCAGACGGAACCGAGGCCACGGAGTCAACCGAGGTCACCGGCGAGACGACACCGGTCGAAGCACCGGAAGACGTCGACACCTCGATCGTCGAGAACACCGACGAAGTCGTGATGGGAGGTTCCGTGATCATGGGCCTCGAGGCCGAGGCCACCGGCCTGCGACCGTGGGAGGACAGCTGCGCAACCGGCTGTTACAACATCATGCGGACGATCTACGACCAGTTGATGGAAGAACAGTCGAGCGGCGGCTATGGCCCGTACCTGGCCGAGAGCCTCGAGTCGAACGAGGACCTCACGGTCTGGACGATGACGCTTCGCCCCGACATCACGTTCCACAACGGCACGCCGCTCACGGCGCAGACCATCGTCGACATGTTCCCGCTCCAGCAGGCCGGCGCAGCAGGTTCCGCGGCGATCGCCTCGGCGAAGCTGGTCAGTGTCGAGGCGACCGACGACCTCACCGTGGTGTACACGTTGAGCGAGCCGAACACGGCGTTCGCCTCGGCGCTCTCGAGCGCTCCGCTCGGCATGCCCTTCGATCCGGCGGCGGCGACGGCCGACAGCCCCGGATACAGCACCAACCCGATCGGCACCGGCCCGTTCGTCATGAAGTCTCGTGACATCGACAACGCGACCGTGGTCGAGCGCAACCCCGACTACTGGCGGACCGACGAGCAGGGCAATCAGCTTCCGTACCTGGACTCCGTCGAGTTCCGTCCGATCCCCGACGAGGGCACGCGTCTCGACTCGTTGCTGTCGGGAACCGTGACGGCGATGCAGTCGTTGCGTCAGGGCACCATCCGCGACGCCCGCGACGCAGGCGGCGACATCGAGCTGATCGAGTTCCAGGGCAACAGCACCGGTGGTGGCATGTACAACACCGCCAAGGCGCCGTACGACGACCTGCGGGTACGCAGTGGGCTCACGAAGATGAACAACCAGGATGCGGTCATCGAGGCGCTCGGCGGCACGGGCATCTCGTTGCCGACGACGCAGATGTTCTCATCGGACAGCCCGTGGTGGAGCCAAGAGGCGGCCGACGCCTACCAGACGTTCGACTTCGAGGCCGGCAAGGCACTCCTGCAGGAGTACATCGACGATCCCGCCCGTTCCGACGGTAAGGCTCCCGGCGAGAAGATCGACGTCGAGTTGTCGTGTCCTCCCGACCCCACGCTCATCGCCGCCATGCAGGTGATCGACCAGGTGTGGACCGGTTCGGAGCAGGTCAACGTGACCCTGACCCAGTTCGACCAGGCCACCCACATCAACAACGCCGTGAGCGACGACCACAATGCCCACTGCTGGCGTTGGGGTGCCCAAGGTGATCCGGCTGCGGTCATCAATCCCTTCGTCGCCGACCCAGCGGTCTCCGTGGCGAACTTCCCCAACTTCAACGATCCGGAGATGCAGGCGTGGGCCGCCGAGGCCAACGCCACCGCCGACTTCGACGTGCGCAAGGATCTCTACACGAAGATCATGACCCGCATCAACGAACAGGCGATCGTCTGGTACTCGGGCGGCACCGCCGTCATGGTTGCCCACCAGCCCGGCATCAAGGGCATCAACAGCTGGACGTTGCCGTCCGGTGAGCTCGGTGTGGGGATCCCGGATGCGGCGGTCCGCTGGCAAGAGGTGTTCATCTCGGAGTGATCCAAGGGAACTGAAGTAACGACACGGACCCCGGGGAGAAGGAGTAATCATCATGGTCAAGACCATCGCATTCATACTGCTGCGATTGATCGCCACACTGTTGGCCGTCACGTTCTTGACCTTTGCCATGGTTGCGCTGCTCCCCGGGGATCCCGTCGACACCATCTTGGGGACCGGTCCTCGCGAACCCGGGGTGGAAGAACAGATCCGCGAGGACCTGAATCTCGACGATCCATTCATCGTCCGCTACGTCACCTGGCTCGGGGCGGCCGTGACGGGCGATCTGGGCGACTCCTACATCACCGACCAGCCCGTCAGGGAGACGATCAGCCAACGGTTGCCCGTGACGGCTCAACTCGCCTTCATGGCGATCTTCATCGCCGTGTTCATCGCGATTCCGATCGGTGTGCTCGGCGCCTACAAGCAGTCGAAGTGGCAGGACTCGACGAGTTCGGCCGCTGTCCAGGTTGCGCTGTCGATTCCGAACTTCATCGTCGGGATCTTCCTGATCTGGTTGTTCGCCGTGAGGTGGAACGTCCTTCCGGCGTCGAACTGGAACCGGCTCAGCGACGGAATCGGCGCCAACTTGCAGACATCGATCCTGCCCACGCTCGCGCTCGCGCTGGGCACGATGGCGGTGTTCTCCCGGCTGATCCGCTCCGACATGATCGCCACGCTGCAGGAGGATTTCATCCTGTCTGCCCGAGCAAAGGGTCTCAGCGACCGGTACATCCTGTTCCGCCACGCGCTCCGGCCGAGTTCGCTCAGCCTGATGACGATCGTCGGCATCGCCTTCGGTGCGCTGCTCGGCGGCACCGTCGTGATCGAGACGCTGTTCGCCATCCCGGGCCTCGGTTTCTCGCTCATCAATGCCATCAACGGGCGCGACATCGTCTTGATCCAGGGCATCACGGTGTTCATCGCCGTGATGTTCATCATCATCAACACCGTGGTCGACCTGATGTATGCAGTGCTCGACCCGCGAATTCGTAGGAGCTGAACGTGGCGACCACCGAAAACGCTGTCGACGTCGCAAAGAACGACGAGATCGTGAGGCAGACCGGCGGTGCCGGTCCGACCTCCGACGACGACTTCGTGGTGCCCTCCGGTGTGAAACAGCCCCGCAAGTCGGCATTCGGCGTGTTCAGGGAGATGCCGATCCTGGTCAAGATGGGAGTCGTCTGGCTCATCCTCGTCTTCGCCGGTGCGATCTATGCGCAGCTGGACGTACGTGTCTTCAACGGCTCGTTGCCGCTCGCCGACCCGAACCTGCAGCTCAACAACTTCAATCCCGCCACGGGCGAGTTCGGGACGGCCGAGCCGCTCGCCCCTCCGTCATGGGATCACCCGCTCGGCACCGACGCCTTGGCCCGTGACACGTTCTCGCGAGCGGTGCACGGCTCGTACGTGAGTGTGGTCGTGGCGATCGTGTCGGTCACCTGCGGTGTCATCGTCGGTGGTGTCCTGGGTTCCCTCGTGGGCTTCGTGCGGGGCAAGACCGAAACCGCGTTCATGGCGATGATCGATGTGCTGCTCGCGTTCCCGGCGTTGGTACTGCTGCTCGCCCTGATCTCGATCTTCGAGGTTCGCGACCTGTTCGTGATCAGCTTCGTGATCGGCCTGCTGTCGATCCCGGCCTACATGCGTGTCTCCCGGGCCAACAGCCTGGCGATCTCCAACCGTGAGTTCGTCATGGCCGCGCAGGCGATCGGCACCAAGAAGCGGACGATCCTGTGGCGCGAGATCATCCCCAACGTGATGCCGACGTTGATCGCGTACGCGATGGTCGCCGCCGCCGGCGTCATCGTGGTCGAGGGGGCGTTGTCGTTCCTCGGGCTGAGCGTCCAGTTGCCGCAATCGACGTGGGGCAACATGATCAACCAGGCCCGACGTGACATCAAAGTGAGCTTCGGTCAGGTGTTGTATCCGGCTCTGATCCTCACGTTCACGGTGCTGGCGCTCAACCAGGTCGGTGACTTCTTCCAGCGTCGCAGCGCCCACCGCGCCTCGTCGCTCTGACCATGTAACGATTGGTGTCAGACACCAATCGTTACACGACGTCGACGGCCCGTTCGGTCCGCTCATGCATGGTGAGGCGGGGAAGGACGTGGTGGACCATCGGCCCGATGCCGAGCGCGAACACCGCCGTGCCGATACCGATCGCGCCACCGAGTGCCACACCCACGAGCAGGATGGTGAGTTCGATTCCGGTACGGGCGACCCGAATGGAGACACCTCGCCGGGCGAGGCCCGTCATCAGGCCGTCCCGTGGGCCCGGTCCGAGCCCGGCACCGATGTACAGGCCTGAGCCGACGGCGATGATGGCGACTCCGGCGAGCATCATGGCGATCCTGACGACCAGTTGATCGGGTTCCGGCACGGCCGGAAGGACGAGATCGACGACCACACCGATCTCGATGGCGTTGAGCAGTGTGCCGAGCCCTGGTGTCTCCCGCAGCGGGATCCACAGCAACAGCAGCGCCAGCCCGGTGATGATGATGACGTTGCCCACCGGGATTCCCGTGAGGTCGCTGACCCCGGTGTGGAACACGTCCCACGGTGCCGCGCCGAGATCCGCAGCCAACAGCAGGGCGATCCCGACTCCGAACACGGCGAGCCCACCGACGCAACGAACGATGCGCTCGACCGGTCGATCAACAGGAACGAGGCGAGGCACGCCCGCCAACCCTAACCACCGACGTAACGATTGGTGTCTGACACCAATCGTTACATCGGGTCGGTGGGCGGGAACTGTGTAGCACCCCTTCGTCACACTGATCTCATGATGTTCCAGACCCGTTGTGCCGGATGCGACGCCCCTGGCGTTGCCGTGTGTGTCACCTGCCGATTCGCCCTCGTGGGCCCGCGGCCACGAGCAGCTCGTCACGGCGTGCACGCGGCGGTGCCCTTCACCGGTCGCTCTCGCGACGTGGTGCTCGGCCTCAAGTACCGGAATCGACGTCAGGTCGCCCGTCACCTTGCCGGCCTGGTCGTCAACACGATCGTCGCCAACGGTGATCATCGGGGCCTCGACGTGGTCACCTGGGCGCCGACGAGTTCTTCGCGCCGGCGTGCGCGTGGCTTCGACCAGGGTGAACTCATCGCCGGGTACGTCGCTCGACAGCTGGGGGTGCCGTCACGACGGCTGCTCGAGCGGCGTGGCGACGACCACACCCAGACGGGTCGCTCCCGTCGGGAACGCCTCGAAGGGGTGTCGTTCCGGGCGCGCCCTGGCCTGCAGGGCGCCAACGTCCTCGTCGTCGACGACGTCGTCACCACCGGGGCCACTCTCCAGTCGGCTCGGGCGGCCCTGGCCGGTGTCGGAGCCGCCGAGGTCCGGCTGTACGCGGTTGCGTCCACGCCCACAGGCGTGACGTCGGCGGTTCGGCCCAGCCAACGGCACCTGCGGACCGTCACCGACGACGTTGCTGCCTGACCCGTCGCAGGTGCGTGCGCCGGTAGGATCGGTCGCTGCATGGGAATTCTCGATCGCATCCTCCGCGCCGGTGAAGGCAAGAAGCTCAAGGCCCTCGAAGGGATGGTGCCGGAGATCAACGCGTTCGAGCCTGAGATCTCGGCGCTGTCCGACGACGCGTTGAAGGCCAAGACGATCGAGTTCCGCCAGCGGTCCGACAACGGTGCCGACGTCGATGATCTCCTCCTCGAAGCGTTCGCCGTGTGTCGCGAGGCCGCAAAACGTACGATCGGCCAGCGCCACTACGACGTCCAGTTGATGGGCGGTGCTGCGCTGCACTTCGGCTGGGTCGCCGAGATGAAGACCGGCGAAGGCAAGACGCTGGTCTCCACACTGCCGGCCTACCTCAACGGCTTGACCGGCAAAGGCGTGCATCTGGTCACGGTCAACGACTACCTGGCGCGCCGCGACGCCGAATGGATGGGCCAGATCCACCGATGGCTGGGCCTCGACGTGGGCCTCATCATCCCCGGCTACCGCAACAGCCCCGACGAGAAGCGGCGCAGCTACAGCGCCGACATCACGTACGCCACCAACAACGAGATGGGCTTCGACTACCTGCGCGACAACATGGCCCAGCGCAAAGCCGACAAGGTCCAACAGCGCGGCCACAACTACTGCATCGTCGACGAAGTCGACTCGATCCTCATCGACGAGGCGCGTACACCGCTCATCATCTCCGGACGCGTCGGCGACGCCGCCAAGCTGTACTACCGGTTTGCGTCGATCGCCCGTTCGCTGCAGCGTGACGTCGATTACGAGGTGGAGGAGGACAAGCGGGTCGTGGTGCCTCTCGAGGCAGGCATCGAGAAGGTCGAGCGTGCGCTCGAGGTCGAGAACCTGTACGACAACGTCCAGGCCAACCTCGTCCACCAGTTCACGGTGTCGCTCAAGGCCAAGGAGCTGTACAAGCGCGACAAGGACTACATCGTGCAGGGCGGCGAGGTGAAGATCGTCGACGAGTTCACCGGCCGAATCCTCGAGGGGCGACGCTGGTCGGAGGGTATCCACCAGGCCGTCGAGGCCAAGGAAGGGGTGAAGATCAAAGAGGAGAATCAGACGCTCGCGACGATCACCCTGCAGAACTACTTCCGCATGTACGACAAGCTCGCCGGCATGACCGGCACCGCCCAGACCGAAGCGGCCGAGCTGATGAACACCTACGGCCTCGGCGTCGTGCCGATCCCCACCAATCGGCCGACGGCTCGCATCGACGGCGCCGACCTGATCTACAAGTCCGAAGAGGCGAAGTTCAACGCGATCATCGACGACATCGAGCCCCGCCACGACAAGGGCCAGCCGATCCTCGTCGGCACAGCGAGCGTTGCTCGCAGCGAGATCCTCGGGCGTCTGCTCGGCCAGCGCGGCATCCCCCATGAGGTCCTGAACGCCAAGCAGCACACCCGTGAGGCCGAGATCGTCACCCAGGCCGGCCGCCTCGGAGCGGTCACAGTGGCCACCAACATGGCGGGCCGTGGCGTCGACATCCTGCTCGGCGGCAACCCCGAAGGGCTGGCACGCCACGACGTGCTGAAGGAGGGCTACGCCGCCGACCTGCTCGTCGACGAGTACGAGCTCCCCATGCCGTTCGACCAGATGCCCGACGACTTCCGCGAGGCGCGCACGAAGGCGTTGACGCGCTACGAGGAATTGCTCGCCGTGTACTCCGAACAGTGCAAGGCAGAAGGCGAAGTCGTACGCGAACTCGGCGGCCTCTACGTGATCGGCTCCGAGCGTCACGACAGCCGCCGAATCGACAACCAGTTGCGCGGTCGCGCCGGTCGTCAGGGCGATCCGGGCGCCAGCCGATTCTTCCTCAGTCTCGACGACGAGCTGATGCGCCTGTTCGCCACCGGCGCACTGAGCTACGTGATGGGTCGCGCGCTGCCCGATGACGAGGCGATCGAGGCGAAGATGGTCACCAAGGCCATCGAACGAGCCCAGACCACCGTCGAGACCAAGAACGCCGAGATCCGCAAGAACGTCCTCAAGTACGACGAGGTGATGAACGAGCAGCGCAAGGTGATCTACAAGCGCCGCGATCAGATCCTCGATGGCGAGGACCTCCGCTCGGCGGCAATGGAGTACCTGGCCGATGCCGTCGATTCGCTGATCTCGACGCATTGTGCTTCGGCGTCCGACGACGAGTGGGATCTCGACGGCCTCGCCAAGGAACTGACCACGTACTGGCCGAACTCGATCACCGAGGAACAACTTCGCAACTGCGGCGACACCGACGAGATCTACGACATGGTCATGGCCGACGCGACGGCGCACTACGAGCGCCGCGAACAGGAGCTCGGCGAGGACGTGCTGCGCCAGGTCGAACGTCAGGTGATGTTGCGTATCATCGACCAGCGCTGGCGGGAGCATCTCGAGGAGATGGACTACCTCCAGGGTGGCATCAACCTGCGGGCGATGGGTCAGAAGGATCCCCTGACCGAGTGGCAGCGTGAGGGCTTCGAACTGTTCGGCGGAATGATGACGGGTATCGCCCAGGACTTCGTCAAGTACGTCATGCACGTCCAAGTGGTCCAGAATCAGGTGCCGGCGCCCGACGAAGCGCCCGCTGTTCAGAATCTGCAGACGTCATCGTCCGATGACGTCGAGGTCAGCGGGTTCGACCAGGCTGCCCGCGCGGCGGTGGCCGAGGGTGCGTTGTCGCCCGACGCCGTCGAGCCGGTTGCGCCGGCCAAGCAGCAGACCGTGGTGAAGGACGCCTTCGACAAGACCCCGCGCAACGCGCCATGCCCGTGTGGTTCAGGCAAGAAGTTCAAGCAGTGCCACGGCGCTGCCTGATTCATTCCCATGCGCGACTTCACCTCGGATCTTCGCGACGTCGAACGACGCCTCGGCGAGGCCGAGACCTATCTGGCCATCGCCGACAACCGCGAGCGTTTCGCCGTTCTCGAAGCCGAGATCTCCGATCCGGCGCTCTGGGATGATCAGGAACGAGCCAAGAAGCTGAACACCGAGTACGCCAACATTCGCGACGACCTCGCGGTGTTCGACCAGCTCACGGAACAGTTCGGCGATGTCGAGGTGCTCCATGAGCTCGCCCGTGACGAGGACGACGAGAGCCAGGAGCCCGAGATCGAGTCGTCGATCGGCGCGATCAACACGACGCTCGATCAACTGGAGCTGCGCAGTCTGTTCACGGGCGAGCACGACGACAGCGACTGCATCATGCAGATCAACGCCAAGGACGGCGGTGTCGACGCCCAGGATTTTGCCGAGATGTTGTTGCGCATGTACGAGCGCTGGTGTGAGCGTCGCGGGTTCACCATCACCTTGAACTACGTGTCCGAAGGAGCCGAAGCCGGGATCATGTCGGCCGAGGTCACGATCACGGGTCGCTATGCGTACGGGCTGATGACCGCAGAGCGTGGCACCCACCGGCTCGTTCGCATCAGCCCGTTCGACAACCAGGGACGCCGCCAGACATCGTTCGCTGCGGTCCAGATCTGGCCGCTGATGGACGACGTCGACGTCGACATCGACGACTCCGACATCCGCATGGAGGTCTTCCGAGCGTCAGGCGCCGGCGGCCAGCACATCAACAAGACCTCGTCGGCCGTCCGCCTGATCCACGAACCCACGGGCCTGGTGGCGAGTTCGCAGGAAGAGCGCAGCCAGCTCCAGAACCGTGAGCGGGCAATGGGTCGACTCACGGCGATGATCGCGGCCAAGGCCGAGGAGGACCGCGCCGCCGAACTCGATGCGATCGCCGGCAAGCAGGCGCAGGTCGGCTGGGGCAGCCAGATCCGCAGCTACGTCCTCCAGCCGTACCAGATGGTGAAGGATCTGCGCACCGAGATCGAGACGAGCGACGTCACCGGCGTGCTCGACGGCAACATCGACGAGTTCGTCGAGGGGTACCTCCGCATGCGCCGCGCTCAAGGCGACGCGGGCACCTGACATCGCGATTGGGGTCTGACCCCAATCGCGATCGGGTGACGTTGCTGACTCGATGACGAGGGGTACCCTTGGCGGGCCCTTCGGGGGAGTACCAACATGATCCGACTCGAGAACGTCACGAAGAGCTATTCGTCCGAGGTCGTCGCAGTTCGCGACGCCAGCTTCGACGTTGCCAAGGGCGAGTTCGTGTTCCTCGTCGGCCCGTCGGGTTCCGGCAAGAGCACGCTGCTGCGCATGCTCAACCGACAGGACCGCCCGGAACGTGGGGCAGTCTGGGTCGCCGGGCGCAACATCGTCGACATGCCCGCAGGGCGCGTGCCGCACCTGCGCCGCAACATCGGCAACATCTTCCAGGACTACAAACTGCTGCTCGAGAAGAGCGTGTTCGAGAACGTGGCGTTCGCCCAAGAGGTGATCGGTCGTCCGACCCACGTGATCAAACAGCAGGTCCCGGCGGTGCTCGATCTCGTCGGCCTCGCCGGCAAGGAGGACCGCCTGCCGCACCAGCTCTCCGGCGGTGAACAACAGCGAGTGTCCGTGGCACGAGCCTTCGTCAACCGGCCGCTGATCCTGCTCGCCGACGAGCCGACCGGCAACCTCGACCCGGCCACGGGGGAAGGGATCATGCGCCTGCTCGACCGGATCAACAAGACCGGCACCACCGTCGTCATGGCAACCCACGACCAGCGCATCGTCAACACCATGCGCAAGCGCGTGATCCAGCTCGACCGGGGCGTCATCGTGCGCGACCAGGCCCGCGGCGTCTACGAGTGAACTGAACTGATCCGTGCTGTCACGCCTGCGCTACATCCTCCGCGAAACCACCGACAGTTTCCGCCGCAACGCCACGCTCACCGTCGCGTCGATCATCACTGCGGCGATTTCGCTGCTCGGGGTCGGCTTGACGCTGCTCAGCCAGCACGCGTTCGACAACCTCCTTGCTCGATGGGAAGGAGGCGTCGAGATGATCGTCTTCATGAACCCGACGGCGACACCCGATCAGCTCACCTTGGTCAGCGACGCGCTCACCGCGCAGGACCAGTTCATCGAGTCGTACACGTACTGTGACGAGCAGTGTTCGCTCCAGGAAGCCGACCGGATCTTCGCCGGCGAACCCGGCGTGCGAGACCTCCTCACCGAGGACACGATTCTGACCCAGTTCAAGGCGATCCCCACCGAGGACACCGACGTGGAGCTGCTGCGGACGGTGTCGGACGCGTTCGCCGAACTGCCCGGGGTGTACGACGTGAGCTTTGCCGAGGATCAGATCAGCCTGATCACGCAGCTGCAGAGCTTCTTCGGATTCCGACTCCTGCTGTTGTCGATCTTCCTGCTGCTGGCCGCCATCTTGCTGATCTGGAACACGATTCGCACCGCGATCTTCGCACGACGACGCGAGATCGAGGTGATGAAGTTGGTTGGGGCGACGGACTGGTTCATCCGTGTGCCGTTCATGCTCGAAGGCCTGCTCCACGGCGTCATCGGTGCGGTGCTGGCGAGCCTGGGCCTGTGGGCCTGGAACAGCCAGTGGACGACCGGTGTCCAGAACTTCCCCGACAACAGCGGGTTCTCGGCGCTCGTGGTGGTCGACGGGTACGACCAGACGGTGATGTTGATCATGCTCGCGATCGGCGCGCTGGCCGGAGCCATCGGCTCCGGTATCGCAGCGTCCCGATTCCTCGACATCTAGTTCCGCGGCGTCTTTACTTCTCCCGACGAGGTTCGATCTGGGTACGTTCGGGCAATGGACTACTCGGAGATTCTCTACGACGTGACGGAATCCGTTGCGACGATCACGTTGCATCGCCCGGAGCGGATGAATGCGTTCACGGGGCGGATGATGCACGAGGTCATCTCGGCGTTCGACGAGGTCGACGCTGACGATGACGTGCGGGCGGTGATCGTCACCGGGTCGGGGGAGCGGGCATTCTGTGCGGGTGCCGATCTCGGTACCGGAGGCGACACGTTCGCGAAGGGCGGCAGCGACATCCAAACCGAGGTCGGCGTGCCGCGTGACGGTGGCGGCATGGTGTCGCTGCGGATCTTCGAGTGCACCAAGCCGGTCATCGGGGCGATCAACGGCGCGGCGGTCGGCGTCGGCGTGACCATGACCCTGCCGATGGACATCCGGCTGGCATCCGACACGGCGCGATTCGGGTTCGTGTTCGCTCGGCGCGGCATCGTGCCCGAGGCCTGCTCGTCCTGGTTCCTCCCGCGTCTCGTGGGGATCAGTACCGCCGCCGAGTGGTGCTACACCGGCCGGGTCTTCGCCGCTGCCGAGGCGCTCGATCGAGGTCTCGTTCGCAGTGTGCACGCCCCGGACGACTTGCTGCCTGCCGCCAGGGAAATCGCCCGGGAGATTGCCGACAACACGGCCCCGGTCTCGGTTGCACTCACCCGCCAGATGCTGTGGCGGATGCTGGGAGCCGATCATCCGATGGAGGCTCACCGAGTCGACTCACGCGGCATCCTGGCACGCGGTGCGAGCGCCGATGCCAAGGAAGGCGTGGAGAGCTTCCTCGAGAAGCGACAGCCGGTCTATCCGGTCAAGGTGAGCGATGGCCTTCCCGACATCTTCCCCGACTACGTCGAGCCCGACTTCCACTGAGTCCGGCTCGGTGACGTTTGGCACGTCGAGGTTGGGGAATTCCTCAAGTCGATCGACGTTGTTACCGATGTCTTGAACAACGAAAGACACGGACCACACAGAACGAAACGGGGACCACGATGACGACGATGTTGATGGAACAGCTGAAGACCGGCGATGTGATCGAGATCAAGACGCCCGACGACGACGTGATCACGGTGCTGGTGCTGCTCGCCACCGACGACGCCCTCGTGCTCGACCCCTGCAACGACCAGACCCCCTTCGTGCTCAACGCCGAAGAACTCGTCGAGTACCGCAGGTTCGACGCCGAGTCGATGTTCGCCGACGCCTGAGCGTCAGCCGGGCCCAATCAGGGTCCCCCAGATCTTGCGAAGCGATCCCCCTTCTCGCTTCCGGGAGAATCCCCCTAGCGTGGGCGCCGTGGACAACACGGCGCCCACGCTGTTTTTCCGAGTCGGCGGCATGCCATTCTTCGAACGACTCGTCGACGCGTTCTACGAGGGCGTGTGCACCGACGAGGTACTGCTCCCGTTGTATCCCGAACAGCCGGACCTCACCGGTGCCCGCCATCGCTTGACGCTGTTCCTTGCTCAGTACTGGGGAGGCCCGACCACCTACATGGAGGAACGCGGTCATCCGCGCCTGCGCATGCGGCACTTCCCGTTCCACGTCGGCGCGCTCGAACGTGATCGTTGGCTCGTGCACATGGCCGCCGCGGTCGAACAGGCATGTGCCGCCTGCGAAGTCCCCGACGGTGTCGACAACGAACTCATGGCCTACTTCGTGCCGGCAGCCGAACACCTCCGCAACGACACGGGTCCATCGATCTCCACGGCGCAATCCAGCGGATAGCTTCGATCCGGCATGCCCGTCATCGACGTTCGCGACCTGCGCAAGGACTACGGCGCCGTGAAAGCCGTCGACGGCCTGAGTTTCCACGTCGACGCCGGCGAGGTCTATGCGTTGCTGGGTGAGAACGGCGCTGGGAAGTCGACTGCCGTCGAGATTCTCGAAGGGCACCGATCCGCCACATCCGGATCCGTCGAGGTCCTCGGTACCGACCCGTCCAGGGCTGGTCGTGACTTTCGTGACCGCATCGGCATCGTGTTGCAGTCGTCCGGTGTCGAGGCCGAGTTCACCGTCCGGGAGGTCATCACCCTCTACGGCGGCTGCTACCGATCGCCTCGCCCGCTCGACGAGGTCGTCGGGCTCGTGGGGCTCGACGAGAAGGTCGACGAGCGCGTCGGCGCGCTGTCGGGCGGACAACGCCGCCGGGTCGACCTCGCACTGGGCATCATCGGTCGGCCCGAGGTGCTGTTCCTCGATGAACCGACCACCGGGTTCGATCCCGCTGCCCGTCGGCAGTCGTGGGACCTCATCGAGACGCTCGGCGCGGACGGAACGACCGTGCTGCTGACGACGCATTACCTCGACGAGGCCGAGCACCTCGCCTCACGGGTCGGTGTGCTGTCGCGGGGCCGGATGATTGCCGAGGGCACACCCGAGCAGTTGATCGATCGCATCAGTGGCACCGTCGTCAGCTTCACGCTGCCGGAGTCGGTCGAGATCATCGACGCGGCGGCCACGTTCGCTCCGATCATGGAGACCGACGTCAGGGTGTCGGGTCGATTGGTCGAGGCCAACGTCGATCGGCCGACCGCCGTTGTCCACCGTCTCACCGGATGGGCCATCGAGGCCGGCGTCGAACTCGACTCGCTGTCGGTGGGCCGAGCGTCGCTCGAAGAGGTGTACCTGAGCCTTGCCGGCTCGGTGACGAGGCGTGGAGGAGCCGACCGAATGAACGGCTTCCCCGCGACCGTCAAGTTGCTCACCGCTCAGACCCGCTATCAGCTGTTGACGTTCTGGCGGATCCCCGTGGCGATGTTCTTCACGCTCGGACTGCCGCTGATCATGCTGGTGCTCTTCAATGCGCTCTTCGGTGACTCCACGATCGTCACACCGGAAGGGAGCTGGTCGTCACGTCAGTTCTACACCGGGGGGCTCGCCGCGTTCACGGCTGCTTCGGCGACCTTCACGAACCTGGCGAACATGGTGCCGATCCGGCGCGACGAGGGTGTGCTCAAGCGGTGGCGAGGCACCCCGCTCCCGACGTGGATCTACATCGCCGGGTTCATCTGCTCGGCGATCGTGATCGCGTTCATGGGGGTCACGATCATGCTCGGAGTGGGCGTCGTGGCCTACGACCTGGACATCGACCCCGCGAAGATGCCGGCCGCCTTCGTGACGTTCCTGGTCGGGGTCGCGTCGTTCGCTGCGCTCGGTATGGCTCTCGCCTCGTTGGTGAAGTCGGCCAGCTCGTCGTCGGCAGCGGCGAACGCAATCATCCTTCCGCTGGCCTTCGTGTCGAACATCTTCATCCAGCTCGACGACCCGCCGCAGTGGATCGAATTCGTCGGCAACCTCTTTCCACTGAAGCCGTTCGCCGAAGCGTTCCAGGCCTGCTTCACGCCGTTCGTCGAGGCACCGGCATTCCAGTGGGACAAGCTGGCGTTCATCGCCGCCTGGGGCGTCGTCGGTCTGTTCGTCGCACTGCGGAAGTTCTCCTGGGAACCCAGCGGAAGCGCGCCGCGCGCCCGCCGGGCCCGCCGCGCCGCACCACCACCTGAAGTCCGAAAAATGCGCCCTCGTGTGTACTACGTGCACATCTGGGCGCACATTTCGGGGTTTCGGTGGTGACGGGGTCAGGAGAAGACGACGGTCTTTCGGCCGTGGACGAGGACCCGGTGCTCGAGGTGTGCGCGTACGGCCCGAGCGAGCACGATCGTCTCGAGATCGCGTCCGCGTGCGGTGAGCCGTTGGACGTCGTCGCGGTGCGTGACGTGGACGGTGTCCTGCTCGATGATCGGGCCCTCGTCGAGGTCGGCAGTGGCATAGTGCGCCGTGGCGCCGATGAGCTTGACGCCGCGCTCGAAGGCCTGGCGATACGGGTTCGCCCCGACGAACGCAGGCAGGAACGAGTGGTGGATGTTGATGATCGGACGAGCCGAGACGAATCGGTCGCTGAGGATCTGCATGTAGCGAGCCATCACGACGAGTTCGATGCCGCGCTCGTCGAGCGCCTCGAGCACGGCTGACTCCTGCTCGACCTTGGTGTCGGGTGTCACGGGGAGATGGAGGTACTCGACGCCCATGTGGGCGGCGATGTCGGCGTGATCGGGGTGGTTCGACACGATCACTCGGAGGTCCATCGGCAGTTCGCCGCTGCGCCAACGCGTGAGGAGGTCGTAGAGGCAATGTGGTTGCTTCGACGCCATGATCGCCGTCGGGGTCGGAACATCACTGAAGCGGAGGTCGACGTGCATGCCGAGGCGCTCGGCCGTGGGAGCGAAGGCTTCGGCGATCTCGTTTCGGTCGAGGCCGAACCCGTCGAGTTCGAACTCGACTCGCTGGTAGAACATTGCGTCGCCGCTCCCCGTGCCTGGGTCGACGTGCTGTTCGGCGTTCACGATGTTGCCGTCGTGGGCGGCGATGAACTGGGCGGTGGCCGCGACCACCCCACGCTGGTCGGGGCACGAGAGCAACAGCACAGCAGTCATCGGCGTTCGTTCTATCCGCAACGGGGGCGGAGTGCGTAACAGGCCACCGCAGTCGCGGCGGCTGCGTTGAGCGAATCGACGCCGGTCGCCATCGGGATGCGCACCGGCGTGGCCAACTCCAACAGCTCGGCGCTGAGCCCGGCGCGCTCGGAACCGATGAGCAGCGTCACATGTGGGCCCGGCTCGATCGTGTCGAGCGTCGCGGCGTCGGGTGCAGGCGTCATGGCGTAGTGCTCGAAGTCGACGAGGAGGCGCAGGTCGTCGGCGAGGGTGACGGTGCGGGCGTGGGGGAGCGAGAACGCCGTCCCCATGGCCACGCGGAGCGACCGCCGAGCGAGCGGGTCGGCGCTGGTGTGGTCGAGGATCAATCCGTCCCAGCCGAGCGCGGCAGCGTTGCGGATGATCGAGCCGATGTTCGACGGGTTGTCGACCCCCTCGACGACGACCAGTCGACGGGCGCTGGCGGCGAGGTCGGCGACGGACGGTCGCGGCGGGCGGTGGAACAGGGCGATGATCGGAGATGGAACCCCGAGCCGGGAGACGACCCGGCGCACCTCGTCGCCGCCCGCGTACACAGGGCAGTCGAGTTGCGCCGCGACGTCAGGGATCCGCTGTGCGTCGACGAGCGCGGCGACCGGTCGGCAACCCGCAGCGATCGCACGCTCGACGACGAGATCGCCCTCGGCGAGGAACATGCCGGCGCCGGCATCGTCACGTTTGTCGGCTCGGCTTGCCAGTCCTCGCTCGTTGAGTCGGAACTGCCTGAATCGGGGGTCGTCCGGATCATCGATGCGGATCACGGTGGCTGTCATCAGAAGTGGTACGGAGTGTCCGACCAGTCGGCGGGGCGCTTCTCGAGGAAGCTGTCGCGGCCTTCCTGGGCCTCGTCGGTGCCGTAGGCGAGGCGGGTGGCTTCGCCGGCGAAGATCTGCTGGCCGACGAGCCCGTCGTCGATGAGGTTGAACGAGTACTTCAACATGCGCTGCGCCGTCGGGCTCTTCGCGCAGATCTCGCGGCCCCATTGCAGCGCGGTGGCCTCCAACTCGGCGTGCGGGATCGAGGCGTTGACGGCACCCATCGCCACCATGTCGTCAGCGGTGTATTCGCGCCCGAGGAAGAAGATCTCCCTGGCGAACTTCTGGCCGACCTGCCGGGCGAGATACGCGGAGCCGAACCCGCCGTCGAAGCTGGCGACGTCGGCGTCGGTCTGCTTGAAGCGGGCATGCTCGGTGCTGGCGAGCGTGAGGTCCGACACGACGTGCAAGCGAGTGGCCACCGCCGGCCGCCCAGCCCGGCACCACGCAGATGACGACCTTGGGCATGAACCGGATCAGGCGTTGCACCTCGAGGATGTGGAGGCGTCCGGCCCGGCCGGGCTCGATGGTGTCGGCGGTGGTCTCCCTCGGCGTACTTGTAGCCGTCCTTGCCGCGGATGCGCTGGTCGCCGCCCGAGCAGAACGCCCACCCACCGTCCTTGGCCGACGGCCCGTTGCCGGTGAGCAGCACGCAACCGACGTCGGTCGACATGCGGGCGTGATCGAGCGCGGTGTACAGCTCGTCGACCGTGTGCGGCCGAAAGGCGTTGCGGATCTCGGGCCGATCGAAGGCGATGCGCACGACCCCGGCATCGACGGCGCGGTGGTAGGTGATGTCGGTGAACTCGAATCCCGGCGACGGACGTCCAGGCCGCGGGATCGAAGATCTCGGACACGACTCGCTGGTGCTGCGGGCTCGTGCCATCGTCCCATGTTGGCCGATCGGGTACCGTGCGCCCATGCCGCACGCCGACATCAACGGACAGAAGATCTACTTCGAGGACACCGGCGGTGACGGCGCAGCCGTGATCCTCGGCCCACGGATTCCTGATGGATCACGAGATGTTCGTCCATCAGGTGGCGGCCCTGCGTGGCGTACCGGGTGATCACCTGGGATGAGCGGGGCTTCGGCCTCACCGACTACGACGGCGAGCCGTTCACCTATTGGGATTCGGCACGTGACTGCCTCGGGCCTGCTCGATCACCTCGGGATCGACCGCGCGGTGGTCGGGGGGATGAGCCAGGGCGGGTTCCTGTCGCTGCGGGTCGCGCTGACAGCGCCGGAGCGGGTACGGGCGTTGATCCTGCTCGACACCCAGGCCGGCGTCGAGGATGCCGAGGCCGTTCCGCTGTACGAGGGGATGCGCGACACGTGGCTCGCCGCGGGGCCGGTCGACGAGCTGGTGGAGGCGGTGGCCGGGCTGATCATCTCCGATCCCGAGGTGAATCAGGTCTGGATCGAGAAGTGGAAGCAGCAGCCGAACGACTACATCCAGCAGCCGTTCGCCACGCTGATGTCACCGGACGACGTCACCGACCGACTGGGTGAGATCACGTGTCCGGCGCTGGTGGTGCACGGCACCGAGGACGTGTCGATCTCGATGGAAAAGGCCGAGCAGCTGGCGGCCGGTCTTGCCGGCGGCTGGGCCGGTCGTGAAGGTCGGCGGGTGCGCACGCCGCGAACCTCACGAATCCCGAGCCGGTCAACTCGGCGATCATCGAGTTCCTCGCCGGCCTCCGGCCGACTGGATCGAGCACGATGGCACGTCTGGAAGTCTTCGGCGTCGAGGGACTGCCCGAGATCGCCCCCGGTGACGACCTCGCCGCGCAGATCGTCGATGCCGCGACGGCCAGTGGTGCACCGCTCGCCGATCGCGACATCGTGGTCGATCACGTCGAAGATCGTGTCGAAGGCCGAGGGGTGCGCGATCGAACTCGACGACGTCGAACCGTCGAAGTTCGCCGAGCGATTGGGCTGCCCGGTGGGAGAAGGACCCGCGGGTGGTCGAGGTGGTGCTGCGCGAATCCAAGCGCATCATCCGCCAGATCGGTCCGGTGCTGATCACCGAGACCCATCACGGGTTCTGCTGCGCCAACTCCGGAGTCGACCAGTCCTCGAGCGGCGCCCACGGTCGGGTGCTCGTGCTGCCGAAGGACTCCGATGCGTCGGCGCGCCGGTTTCGCGACCGGTTCGTCGAACTCGGCGTCGACGTCGCCGTCGTCATCAGCGACACGTTCGGGCGTCCGTGGCGAGAGGGGCAGACCGACATCGCGATCGGGGTCGCCGGAATGCATCCGCTGCACAGCTACATCGGCGAGCACGATCCGCACGGGCACGAGTTCCGGGTGCAGGAGATCTGCGTCGTTGACGAACTGACCGCCGCGGCCGAACTGGTGAAGGGCAACACGAGCCGGGTGCCCGTCGCGGTGATCCGCGGCTACGACTGGGCCACCGACGACACCGCCATCGATGGCCCCGGTCCTCCGCGACGCCGAACGCGACCTCTTCCGCTGAATGGACGCGGTGACCGCATCTCGCGGGTCGGAGTCAGCCGGTGAGGTCTTTGGCGATGCCGTAGAAGTAGTTGGCGGACAGGCCGAGCGACTCGACGTCGATGCGCTCGTCGTTGCCGTGGAAGCGCGTGCCGAACGTCGGCGAAGTCCATCTGCGGTGAGAACAGCCCGGCGCCGTAGGCGATGGCGCCCGTTCGCGGAAGAAGCGGGCGTCGGTGCCGCCGACGATGAGCCCGGGCACGAGTTCGGCGCCCGGATAGGCGACCTGGGTGTGCTGGGTGACGCGTCTCCCACAGCGGGTTGTCGCCCGACGACGCGGCGGTCGGGTCGCTGTGCTGGAGGACGGTGATGTCGACGTGCTCGTACAGGTCGCCGAGGGCGTCGCGGAGCATGGCCTCGACGTCGTCGCGGGTCGTGCCCGGGCACGGTGCGGATGTCGACGTCGATGTCGACGAGTCGGGGATGGTGTTCGTCTTCTGCCCGCCGTGGACGACGTTGGGCGAGAAGGTCGTGTGCGTTTCGGCGTGGCACATCCGGGCCACGGGAACCGGCAGCTGCTCGAGGGTGGCGAAGATCGTCTCGGTCGAGGAGAGCCGTCGCGGATCTCGTCGGGCAGGTCCATCGCGGCGACCTGGCGCGCGCCAGATGTCGTCGATGTGCGCCGCCGGCCGGTAATCGACAGTCGCCGCACGATCTCGGCCGCCTTGATCAGCGCGTTGTCGGCCCCGAAGGGCATCGACCGTGACCCGGCGTGCCGTGGACGCGGAGTCGGCGCCAGGCCAGGCCCTTCTCGCCGACGTTCACCGTCACCGTGCGGTGACCGTCGTGGCCGACCGATCGACCAGCCGCCGAGTTCGGTGAGCACGTAGTCGGCTGTCGATCGCATCCCAGTGGTGCTCGACCATCCACTCGGCGCCCCAGTGCCGCCGGCCTCCTCGTCGCCGACGCCGAAGTAGATCAGGTGCCCTTCGGCGGAAGCCGCTCGGTGGCGAGGCGTCGGAAGGCGACGGCCATCGACGAGGTGAGGTTGAGCATGTCGATCGCGCCGCGGCCCCAGACCTCGCCGTCGATCGACCTCGACCGCCGAACGGGTCGTTGCGCCAGCCGTCGGGGTTCACGGGGACGACGTCGGTGTGGCCCATCAGGCACAGCGACGGCGCGTCCGGGTCGGTGCCCTCGATGCGGGCGACCATCGAGTCGCGGCCCGGCTCGGGCGTGAATCGCTCGACCTCGAGGCCCGCGCCTTCGAGGTAGGTGACGAGCAGGTCGGAGTTGCGTGTCTCGTCGCCCGAGTCGGGCGTGCCGTCGTTGACGCACGCGTTGCGGATCAGCGCCTGCAGGAGCTCGGTCGTCGGGCCGGTGAACTCGGTGGGCATGCTCGCACGCTAGTGCGGCTCAGCGAAGCGGGTCAGGCCGACCGATGCCCATGACGATCGCCTGCCAGGCAAGGTCGATCTGTGGCTGGGTGATCGGTGGCTCGTCGGCGGCATCATCCAGTGCTTCCAGCCAGTCCATCAAGCGTTGGCCCTCGACGAGATGGTTCCCGTGGGCAATCTCGTCGAAGGCGGGGCGGTCGGGGTCGGGCGTTCCCCAGAACACACGAGCCGACAATCGGCAGGTGACTCCCGCCGGACGGAGCAGTTCGTCGGCCGGCCCGCGTTCGATGGCGGCCTCGGCGGTCAGCTGGGCTTCGCCGGCCGCGGCGACGAGCCGCTCGGGTTTCGGCCGGTCGGCGACGATCGTGGTGATGACGACGACCCCGGGCGGCCCGATGATCACATGGTCGACCCCGCCGAGTGCACCGCCGATCTCGTAGCACGATTCTCCATGGCGGTGAACCCAACCGGTGCAGCGTTTCCGCGGTGATTCGTACGCCGGAGACGGGCTTGGTGTCGTCGGGCTTCAAGGCGGTCATCGATCGCCGATACCAGACAGCAGCCCCGACGAGAACGACGGCGAGGACGACGAGCGGAATGACGATGCCGGGACTCACGCCTCTAGTCAAGCCGACGCAGCGGCCCGTCCTCGACAATGTGTCGAACGAGTCGGATGACGGCATCGGTGACGATGGCGCCGTCGTCCGACACGATCACCGGGTTGAGGTCGAGTTCGGCGATTTCCGGATGGTCCGACGCCAACTGTGCGGCGAGGACCACCGCGTCGACCAGGGGGAGTGAGTCGAAGTCCGCGACGTCGAGCGCCGCCGACAATCGCGTCTCGCCGAGCATCGTGGTGGCGCTCGCTGGAGACACAGGAGCGAGCCGGCTGGTGCGGTCGTCGATCGAGTCGGCCTGGGCACCACCCAGGCCGACGGTGACGATCGCGCCGAGTTGATCGTCGTGGTCGCAGCGGATCCGTACGTCGACGCCGGGTGAGGTCATGGCTTGCACGATGAGATCGTTGGCATCGTCGCCGAGTGAGTCGCGCATCACCGCGATTGCCTCGACGATGTCGTTGTCGCTGGCGAGGTCGAGCGCCACACCGGCGCGAGCCGACCGGCCCGGCCGGCGGCGCACGGCCTTGAGCGCAACGGGGTGGCCGATCTTGTTGGCGTCGGCTACCGCGGTGTCGGGTGTCGATTCGGTGGCCGGTGCCAGCTCGATGCCATAGGTGGCGAGCAGGCGACGTTGTGTGGCAAGGTCGAGGTGGATGTCGCCGTCGGTGTCGGGTGCCGCGGCGATCGCCTCGGTGATGATCACATGCGCTGCGCCGGGGTCGACGGGCCGCACGACCTCGTCGGGTCCGGACGCCTCGTCGCGGAGCCAGCGGGCATAGGAGTACGAACGCCCGAGCACCGCGGCGGCCTGCTCGGGGAAGGTGAAGGCGGGCACACGTGATCCGGGCGAGACCGGCCCATCGGCTCCACCGAGGAGCACGGCGACGACGGGCTTGGTGTTTCCCGATGCCCCCGAATCGATGTGGCGCGCCGCTGCATCCACATCGTCGGCGACCGCAGGAGCGTGGATCACGATGAGGCCGTCGATGGTGTCGTCGTCCAACGCGGCGCGCATGGCCGGTGGGTACTCGGTCGAGGTGGCGTTCCAGTCGAGTGTGATCGGTCCGGCCACCGGCTCGAGCCCGGCGGCGCTCAGTGCGGCGCTGGCGAGCGTCCCCGGGCTGCGCGAGTTGGTGAGCACGGCAACGCGGGGGCCCTGAAGAACCGGTTGTGTGGCGAGCACGCGAACCGTCTCGAGCAAGCGCGGGAACGGTGGGTACCTCGATCAGGCCGGTCTGCTGGTACAGGGCGCTTGCCATCTCGCCGGTCGCTGCTGCTCCGGTGCGAACGGCCACGATCGGCTGGTCCGCGACACACGTCGGGCGATCCGCGCGAACTTGCGCGGATTTCCGAACGACTCGGTGTACATCGCCACCACGGTGGTGTTGTCGTCGTATTCCCAGAACTGCAGGAGGTCGTTGGCCGAGATGTCGCTCTTGTCGCCGAGCGACACGAACCAGGAGATCCCGAGGATCGACTGTCGCGGGCCTTGCGCAGCAGCGACCCGCCGAGCGAACCGGACTGCATCGAGATGGCGACTCCGCCGGCGGGAGGCGCGACATCGACGAGCGCCGCTTGCAGGCGGGTCTCCGGACGGGGCGAGGCAATGCCCATGCTCGACGGGCCGATGATGCGCAGACCGTTGCGCCGTGCCCGCCCGACGAGCGCCGGAATATCGATGTCGGTGCCATCGACGCGACGTGACGATCACGGCCCCGCGCATGCGTTTGGCGATGCACGCGTCGATCGTCGCGTCGAGCGACGGTCGCGGGGACTGCGATGATCGCCAGCGACACCTCGTCGGGCAGGGCATCGATCGAACGCAGGCACGGATGGCCGTGGATCGTGTCGTCGGCGTGGGTTGACGGCGTACGTCGGGGCATCGACCCCATCGACCACGTTGCGCCAGATCGCGTCACCGACGGTTCCCGGGCGTTCCGATGCTCCGATCACGGCAATGGTGCGAGGGATCAGGATGCTCGCGACGGCTCGCGAGTCGGCGCGTTGCTCGCGGCGTTCGACGCTGTCGAGGAACTCGTCGGTCGTGGCGAGGTCCAAGTCGAGGTCGACCACACCTGAATCGAACCGCCGCTGTAGCGGCCATCCGGCCTTGGCGAACACGGCGAGCATGGCCCGGTTGTCGCCGAGCACCTCGGCGGTGAAGCGCTCGATGCCGTTCGAGCGGGCGATCGCCGCAAGGTGTTCGAGCAGCAGCGTGGCGATGCCCTCGCCCTGGCGGTCTGTCGGCCACCATGAAGGCGGCCTCGGCTTCGTTGCGGCCCGGCCATCGTTCGTAGCTCGCCCAGGCAATGAATTCGTCGTGCGACTCCACGGCGAGCGCCGCCCGGTCGACCATGTCGACAGCAGTGAAGTGGTCGAGTTCCTTGTCGTTCAACTCGGCTTGGGCGAGAAGTAGCGGCGGTAGATGCTCTCGGGCGATTGCCGGCGATGGAACTCGGCGAGCGCGGGCTTGTCGTCGGCGGTGATCGGCCGGATGAACGCGGTGTCGCCGCTGCCCAACACGACCGACGATGCCCACGGTGATTCCGATGATTCGTCCTTGCTCACACTCACATCGTCAGCATGGCATCTCGGTGGTCGGCGCGTTGCTGATGTGACGTCTGTTGTACAGAGCCACCGAGTGCATAGGGTGTGCTCGTGGCAGTGCCCATTGCAGTCTTCGCAGCCGCCGAGCTCGATCAGCACCAGACGCCTGACTGGCATCCCGAGCGGCCGGGCCGGCTCGATGCGTCACTGGCGGGGATCGCCGAGGCCGGGCTTCTCGATGCCGTGACGTTCCACGAACCGCGGTTGGCGACTTTGGACGAACTCGGTCGGGTCCATGATCCGTCGTACGTGGCGCAGCTCGAACGCTTCTGCGAGCGCGGTGGGGGCGACCTCGATCCCGACACGTTCGCCGCGCCGGGATCCTGGGCGACGGGACGTCGAGCCGCGGGTGCCGTGCTCGATGCGGTTGACTGCCTTGAAGTCAGGATCGTTTGACGTGGCCTTCGCCGCCGGGCGACCGCCGGGGCACCATGCCGTGCCCGACCGGGCGATGGGGTTCTGCCTGTTCAACAACGTGGCCGTCGCTGCTGCGCAGCTCGTCGACGAGGGCCGACCGTGTCGCCATCGTCGACTGGGACGTCCATCACGGCAACGGCACACAGGACATCTTCTACGACGACCCCAACGTGCTGTACGTGTCGACGCACGAGTCGCCGCTGTATCCGGGGACGGGACGGGCCGACGAGATGGGTGGTGCCGGTGCGCCCGGGCGAACGTCAACCTGCCGTTTCCGGCCGGGACACGTGGCGACGTCTACCGCCGGGCGTTCGACGAGGTCGTCGCGCCACTGGTCTCGGACTTCGCGCCCGACTGGTTGTTCATCTCGGCCGGGTTCGACGGTCATCGACGTGATCCCCTGGCCGGTTTGGAGCTGACCTCGGCCGACTTCGCCGACCTCGCTGTTCGTCTGCAGGCCCTCGTGCCCGAACGACGAACCGTCGTGGTCCTCGAGGGCGGGTACGACTTCGAGGCGCTGTCGACGTCGACCGGCGCCACGCTTGCCGCGTTGATCGGCCACGGCTATCGGCCGGAGGGCGCATCGGCCGGCGAGATCGGATTGCCGACCGTGGCCGCCGCCCGTCAGCGGTGGGATCTGACGCTCCGTTGCGCTTCGGTTCGGCGATCTGCCGTTCAGCGTCGGCGAAGATCGTCGAACTAACCGGGCATTGTTGCTGACGCTGAAGTCGGAGTGCTCGTTCAGCGGGGGAGGCGGTCGGGCTTGCCGGCGGGGGTGCCGAGATCTTCGGCGACGGCCACGACGACACGATCGCAGACCGCACCGCCGGTGCCGGGCCGGTTGCCGGCGACGGTCGCGACCACGACGGTGCGGCCGATCCATGACCCAGGCGCACGACAGTGCGCCGTCGACGGTTCCGGTGTGCCCCCATCCGTACTGGTCGACGAACACGCCGGGCCACGTCATCACGCCTCGATCGGCCTGCGTGATCGACGCGAGCACCGTAGCGATGTCGTCGGTTGAGGCGATGAACCCGCCCGCTCCGCCGAGTCGGCAAGGCGCCCGAGGCCGGGGGCGTAGCCGACGTCGGTGGGGAGATGCCCGCCGGTCGTGAGGTGGACGCCCGATACGCCGATCGGGTCGAGCAGGATCGACTGGGCAGCCTGATCGAGCGGGAGGCCGGTCACGGCTTTGACCAGCAGGCCGAGTGCGCAGTAGTTGCCGTTGGAGTACGTCCACTCTGCGCGGTGCGATCGCGGCGGATCGACGAGCAGGGTTGGCAGGAAGCCGGCGCAATCGCCGGACGGCACGAACCACTCTGAGCGCAGCACGGGCATCCCCGAGGTGTGATCGAGCAACTCGCGTGGTGTCACATCGTTCCAGCCCGGGGTGAGGAAGGAGTCCCATGGATGCCCACGGGACAGGAGCGTCCACATCGACCAGGCCGGTCTCGTGGAGACGTGCGATGAGGGTGGCGGTGAGCAATTTGCTCACGCTGGCCACGACCATCGGCGAGTCGGGGTGGCTGCGGCACCGTCGAGAGTCGTGCCGGATGCGCGGTGAGAACGATGCGTCCGTCGCGGATCATGGTCATGGTCGCCGCGGCGTTGCCGACAGCCAACGCATCGAATGCGGCGTTCGTGGCGGGCAGCGCCAGGTTCGACAGCGCTTCCACTGTGGTGTGCTGGTGGTGGTGGTGCGGTCGACGTGGTCGGGGTCGTCGTGGTCGAGGTCGAGGTGGTCGAAGTCGTGGTGGATGGTCGAGGTCGAGGCGGCCGGGGTCGAGGTGGTCAGGTGTCCGCAAGTCGTGGTCAGCGTCGTCGGCGACTCGTCACTGGCCGACGAGGTGACGTCGGAGCAGGCGCGAGGAGCAGTGCGACCGCAACGATGCTGCCCGCGCACGGCGACGCGAATGGGGCCGGCGAGCACGGAGGCGACAGTACCCGGGGTGGGCCTGCAGTCGCAGGACAGCACGTGGACGGACAATGCGGAGGATGAGCGAGGAGCCGCGTTACGTAGCTCGCTTCATCGCTCATCACCATGAATTGCGGCGGGTCGGTAGCGTCGAAGATCGAGATGAGTTGGGAGCTGAGCGACGATCACGAACTGCTGCGAGCGACGGTGCGGGATTTCGCCGACAAGAGATCGCCCCACATGCCGCGGAGTGGGATCGTACGTGTCACTTCCCCATCGAGGTCGTTCAGGCCATGGGCGAGCTCGGGTCTGTTCGGCATCGTGTTCCCCGAACATGGGGCGGCGGCGGTGGCGACTTCGCATCGCTGTGCGTGGCGATCGAGGAGCTGGGTCGAGTCGACCAGTCGATGGGCATCACCCTGTCGGCCGGCGTGGGGCTCGGCGCCAACCCCATCTTCCGGTTCGGCAACGACGATCAGCGCGAGCAGTGGCTGCCGGAACTGGTTGCCGGCCGTCGCTCGGCGCGTTCGGCCTGACGGAGCCTGACGGGGGTCAGACGCCGGGGCAACACGACCCGGGCCGAGTTCATCGGCGACGAGTGGGTGCTCAACGGTTCGAAGGCATTCATCACCAACTGCGGCACCGACATCACCTCGATCGTCACCGTGACCGCGCGGACCGATGACGGCATCTCGGCGTTCATCGTGCCGGCCGGAACCCCAGGGATGATCATCGAACCCGCCTACGACAAACTCGGTTGGCACGCCAGCGACACGCATGGCATCACATTCGTCGACTGTCGGATTCCGGCCGAGAATCTGCTCGGCAAGCCCGGCCAGGGCTTCCGGAACTTCCTGTCGATCCTCGACGATGGCCGCATCGCGATCTCGGCGCTCGCGCTCGGTTCGGCCAGGGCGTGCCTCGAGATGTCGGTCGAGTACGCCGAAGCAGCGCCATGCGTTCGGTGGCCCGATCGGCCGGTTCCAGGGGCTCGCGTTCCAGCTGTCCGACCTGGCGGTGCAGGTGGAGAACGCACACAACCTCACGTACAAGGCGGCCTGGTTGAAGGACCAGGGCCGACCAATCGGCCAGGCCGCGGCGATGGCGAAGCTGTACTCGACCGAGGCGGCAGTGGACGCCCACGGTGGCCACACAGGTGTTCGGCGGGATGGGCTTCATGGAGGAGACCCCGGTCGCCCGCTTCTACCGCGACGCCAAGATCCTCGAGATCGGCGAGGGCACCAGCGAGATCCAACGGCTCGTCATCGCCCGCGACCTCGGCCTCCCCGTCGACTGAGCGAGCCCCACCACGAGCGCGTCGAGTGGGCGGACCAGAAGGCGATCAGTTGGTCGGCGATGTCACCGACGTCGTCGGCCATCCACCAGTGGCCACGACCGTCGAGGCGCAGCACCTCGGCGCCGAGGTGCCGGGCGATGTCGTTCGAGAGCTCCGACTGGATGTACACATCGAGTTCGGCGTCGATGACGAGACCCGGCGGAAGTTCCATGGCAGCGAGGCGGGCGCCGAGTTCACCGACGGCGGGCTGGGCTCCGGTAC
>CAVQTE010000017.1:0-102111 GCA_963716235.1 Ilumatobacteraceae bacterium
GAGGGGCACACCGAAGGCGAGGAGAACCTCGCGCGGCTGGTGCGCATCGCCGTGCAGCGCAACATCGGCTGGCTGACCGTGTTCGGCTTCTCGACGGAGAACTGGCAGCGCCCACGGCCCGAGGTTCGACACATTCTTGGCCTGCACGAGAAGCTGTTCGGGCGTGTGGCCGAACTGAACGAGCTGAACGTCCGGATCCAATGGATCGGCCGACCGTTCGACTCGCCGATGGCTCGCACGCCACGCTACGTACAGCGGGCGATCCGCAAGGCGATCGCCGACACGGCAGGGAACACCGGCATGGTGCTCACCGTGGCGTTCGACTACGGCGGACGTTCCGAACTCGTCGCTGCCGTCGAGGCGGCGCGTGCGAGCGGAGACGGCGTCAACGTCGAGACGATCGGCGAGCACCTGTACCTCCCTGAACTGCCGCCCGTCGACGTCCTCGTTCGCACGAGTGGCGAGCAGCGCGTCTCCAACTTCCTGCTCTGGCAGGCGGCCGGCGCAGCGATCTACTTCACCGACGCGGCGTGGCCCGACTTCGACGCGGCCGAACTCGACGCCGCGTTGGCACTCGCTCGATGAGCGACGATGACGCCGGCACGGCGCTCCATCGGGTCACCTCGGCACTCGCGAATGCCGAAGATCGAACGGGCCAGCAGGAGATGGCCGAACTCGTCGCCGACGCCATCGTCACGAAGCGCCATCTGATCGTGCAGGCGGGAACGGGAACCGGCAAGACGCTCGCCTATCTCGTGCCGGCGATCGAGGCCGACGCCCGAATCGTCGTGGCCACCGCGACGAAAGCTCTGCAGGATCAGTTGGCCACGAAGGATCTGCCATTCCTCGCCGAGCACCTGGGTGTCGACTTCGACTGGGCAGTGCTCAAGGGTCGCAGCAATTACGTGTGCCTCCAGCGGCTGCGCGAGATGAGCGCCGGCGCGCAGGGTCAGCTGGAACTCGAGGCGATGGCGGTGCACACCAAGGTCGAGATCAAGCGGCTGGCCGAGTGGTCGGGGACGACCGTGACGGGCGACATGGCCGAGCTCGACTGGACTCCATCGGACAATGCCTGGCGGGCCGTGAGCGTCGGCAGCGACGAGTGTCCCGGCGCCGATCGCTGTCCGCTCGGCGATCCGTGCTTCGCCGAGCAGGCACGGCGACGAGCCGCAGCGGCCGACGTGATCGTCGTCAACACTCATCTGTACGGGCTGAACGTGGCGAGCGGGGGCGCGATCCTGCCCGAACACGATGTCGTGGTGTTCGACGAAGCGCACGTGCTCGAGGACATCATGAGTGACACCGTGGGTGTCGAGATCTCGCCCGGTCGTTTCACCGTGTTGTCCGGCATCGTTCGCCGCATTCTCGACGATCCCGCGCTGACCGGTTCGATCGCCGAGATCGCCGAGAGCCTGCGCGACGTGCTCACACCGCACGTCGGAAACCGGCTCTCGACTCCGCTCCCCGATGCGGTGCAAGAGGTACTCGCCGACGCACGACTCCGCCTCGGTCGGGCCAACGAAGTGCTCGTCGCCATCGAGACCCCCATCGAGGACGCCAAGCAGCGCAAGCTCCGCGCTCAGACGATGACAGGCCGAGCCATCGAACAACTCGACATCGCGATCGAGGGCCGGGATGGCTACGTCGCGTTCGTCTCGGGTTCACGCGACTCACCGCGGCTCGAGGTGGCCCCGCTCGATGTCGGCCCCGCGATGACCGAAGGTGTGTGGTCGCAGCGCACGGCGATTCTCACGAGCGCGACGATCCCGTCGTCGCTCGCATCTCGTGTCGGCATCACACCCGACGCCGTGACGGTCGCCGACGTCGGCAGTCCGTTCGACTACGAACACAATTCGATGCTCTATTGCGCCATGCACCTGCCGAATCCGAACAGCGACGGGTTCCGCTCTGCCGTGCACGACGAACTCGAGGCACTGATCACCGCTGCGGGCGGACGAACGCTGGCGCTCTTCACGAGTTGGCGATCGATGGACGAGGCCGCCGAGGCCCTCCGCGAGCGCGTCGACCTGCCCATTCTCACCCAGCGCGACCTCCCCAAGCCGGCGCTGATCAAGGCATTCTCCGACAGCGCGCAGACCTGCTTGTTCGCCACCGCCGGCCTGTTCCAGGGTGTCGACGTCCCCGGCCAGACCCTCTCGCTCGTGGTGATCGACCGGATCCCGTTCCCCCGACCGGACGACCCGTTGTTGAGCGCCCGCCGTGAACAACTGGGCCCGACGGCGTTCTCCGAGATCGACATCCCTCGGGCCTCGATGATGCTCGCCCAGGCCTGCGGCCGACTGATCCGGTCGGCTTCCGACCGAGGCGTCGTTGCCGTGATGGACCCGCGTCTGGGTACGGCCCGCTACCGCTGGGACATCATCAGGGCGCTCCCCCCGATGCAACGCACGAGGAACCGCGCCGACGCCGAAGCATTCCTCCGCGACCTCGCGATTGGGGTCTGACCCCAATCGCGATCAGGTGATCGAGGCGGCGTAGATGCCGTCGATGGTGGCACCCAGCCTTGCGTCGAACTCGGCGTCGGACTGGCCGGCGCTGAGGCCCTCGGTCAGGGCGCGCGAGAAGCTGGCGATCATGCCGTGGTTGCGTGACAAGCGCTCGTTGGCCTCGTCACGCGGGTAGCCACCCGAGAGCGCCACCACGCGGAGCACGCGCGGATGGGCGATCAGCTCGGAATAGAAGTTGTCGACGGTCGGGATCGACAGCTTCAGCATCACGGGCTGATCGTCACGGAGTCGATCGAGCTGCGCGGCGATCCCATCCCGCAGCAGGCCCTCGGCAGCTTCCTTCTCGGGGCTGTGGATGTCGACCTCGGGCTCGATGATCGGGACGAGTCCGCGAGCATTGATCTCCGCGGCAACTTCGAACTGCTGGTCGACGACGGCACTGACGCCTGCCGGATTCGCCAACTGGATCACCGACCGCATCTTGGTGCCGAACACACCGAGGCCGACTGCGCGTTCGCACAGTTCGCCCAGACCGGTGATCGGCTTCATCACCTGGGCACCGTCGACGACGTCGGCCAGACCCTTGTCGACCTTGAGAAACGGCACCACGTGCTTCCTCGACCAGAGGTACTCGGCCGAGCCGATGCCCTCGATCTGACGGTCCATGGTCTGCTCGAACAGGATCGCCCCGAGCACCCGGTCGCCCGTGAAGGCGGGTGAGGTCACGATGCGGGTACGCATCGCATGCATCAGATCGAACATCTCGGTCTCGGTCGACCACGCGTCGTCGCCGATGCCGTACAAGCCGAGGGCCTTCGGCGTGCTCCCTCCGCTCTGGTCGAGAGCGGCAATGAAGCCGGAGCCGGTACGAACCTTCTGGAGCATCTCGTCGTTCACCCTCCCGACTGTAGCGAGATCGACCACGGGACGAAGTGGGTCGGACTGGGGCCGAAGGACCCTTCGATGGCTACCGTCGATGCGGATGAGCGCCTCACAGGTCGTGCACGTCGAGATCGACGATGCAATCGCCACGATCACCCTCGACTCGCAGCACAATCGCAACGCGCTCTCGCGTCAGTTGCTCGCCGAATTGCACCAGGCTCTCGATACTGCCGAGGCAGCGGCGGCCCGGGCCATCGTGCTCACCCACCGGGGCCCGGCGTTCTGCGCCGGCGCCGACCTGAAGGAGCGGTCGTCTCAGGGCAACACCGACCCGAACTCGGACTCGGACGCGAACCCGTTCGTCGAGGCGCTCGAGCGGCTGATGGACACCGAACGTCCGACGATCGCCGCCGTGAACGGGGCCGTGCGCGCCGGCGGGATCGGGCTCATGGCTGCCTGCGACCTCGTGGTGGTCGCGGAATCGACGACGTTCGCGCTCACCGAGGTGCGCATCGGCGTGGCACCGGCAATCATCTCGGTGCCCATCCTGCGCAGGGTTGCACCGAGCCGGATCGCAGCGGCGATGCTCACCGGCGAGTCGTTCGATGCTCACGAGGCTCGCTCGATGGGATTGGTCACACACGTCAGCGCCGATGTCGGGGCAACCGTCGATGCACTGACCTCTGGGATCCTCGCTGGGGCTCCACGTGCGGTCGCAGAGACGAAGCGGCTGCTCCACACCGTCGGCGCGATGGATCGCGCAGCGGCATTCGAGGAGATGGCCCGCCTGTCGAACGAACTCTTCGAGAGCGCCGAGGCCGCCGAAGGCATGGCCGCGTTCGTTGCCAAGCGTCCGCCCGTGTGGCACCCGTCATGACGACGACGAGACCATGACAGCGACGAGGCGCCGGGTCGACATCGTCGCCCCCTCCGGCATACGGATCGCCACGGACGAGTGGCCAGGAGCTGGCTCCGCGGTCGTCCTGGCCCATGGCGGCGGCCAGACTCGACACTCGTGGGGCGGAACCGCGGAGACACTCGCGCGGCACGGCCATCGGGTCGTGTCGATGGATCTCCGCGGCCACGGCGACTCGGACTGGGCGCCCGACGGCGATTACCACATGGCGGCCTACCGCGACGACGCACTCGCCGTCGTCCGCTCGATCGGATCACCGGTGGCATGGGTGGGTGCGTCACTCGGCGGGATGACCGGTCTGCACGCCGTCGACGAGGCCCCGGAGCTGTTCTCGGCGCTCGTGCTGGTCGACATCACGCCACGCCCCGCCGCGTCCGGGGTGAGCCGGATCCTGGAGTTCATGGCCAAGGACGCCGACGACGGATTCGCAACACTCGACGACGCCGCCGACGCAATCGCCGAGTACCAGCCCCATCGTCCCCGCCCGACCGACCTTTCAGGACTGTCGAAGAATCTGCGCCAGGGCCCTGACGGCCGCTGGCGCTGGCATTGGGATCCGGCATTCCTCAACATCCGAACCGGCGGGAGCAGCGAGCATGCCCGCGACCGCCACCACGACGAATTGGTGGAGATCGCTCGACGGTTGACGCTTCCGACACTGCTCGTACGCGGCAAACTCTCCGACCTCGTCACCCAAGCCGAGGTCGATGAGTTCCTCGAGATGGTGCCGCACGCCCGCTACGTCGACGTGGCCGACGCCGCCCACATGATCGCCGGCGACCGCAACGACGTCTTCACCGACGCCGTGGTCGACTTCCTCGAATCCTGAAGCGGCGTGTCTTGACGTGCCGTGTGACACACGTGCGAGAATGAGTGGATGACCACGAGCCAGGACCTGCACGACCGCATCCACGGGCAAAACCTCGCAACGCGCTACCTCGCGAACGTCGAGCGCAACGGCAGCGTCGAGGTCCTGCGATGGAGGGAGGCGAGCGGCGAGTGGAAGTTCATGACGCTGAACGAACTGACCGACCTCACGGCCCGACTCGTCACGGGGCTCGAGGCGCTCGGCGTCGGCAAGGGCGACACCGTCGTGCTGATGCTGCGCAACCGTCCCGAGTTCCATGCGCTCGATCTCGCCGTGTTGTTCCTCGGAGCCACGCCGGTGTCGATCTACAACTCCTCTGCGCCCGAACAGATCGAGTACCTGGTCAATGACTGCAAGGCCAAGGTGGCCATCGTCGAGGACTCCGCCTTCCTCGAGCGTTTCCTCAAGGTCCGCGAGTCCCTGACCACGCTCGAGCACATCGTGATGCTCGAGGAATCCGACATCGTCGGCGACGACGTCACCCGCTATGCCGAGCTGGCAGCATCCGAACCAGCTGACCTCGCCGCGCACGCACCCACGGCAGGGCTCGACGACATCGCCACGGTGATCTACACCTCGGGCACCACCGGGCCGCCCAAGGGGGTCATGCTCTCGCACCGCAACGTTGCGTGGACGCTCGAGTCCGTCGGCCAGTCGATGCGCGAGCAGACCGACATCGACGACTTCGCCGGCAAACGGCACGTGTCCTACCTGCCGATGGCCCACATCTTCGAACGGCTCATCGGCCACTACTACATGCTCGACTTCGCAACCCAGGTCGCCTGCTGCCCCGACACCGCCCAGCTGACGGCGTACACCGGCGAGGTCCGACCGAACGTCTTCATCGGGGTCCCCCGAGTCTGGGAGAAGCTCTACGCGGGCGTGAACGCCGCGGTCAGTGCCGATCCGGACAAGGCCAAGGCCTTCCACGAAGCAGTCGATGCGGCCCTGCCGATCGTCGAGAAGATGACACGCGGCACCGCCACGCAGGAAGAGATCGACACCTGGAACTTCCTCGATCAGGTCGCGTTCCAAACCGTTCGCGGACTCATCGGCCTCGACCAGGCCGAGATCTGCATCACCGGGGCTGCGCCGCTGCCGGCCGAGATCCTGTCGTGGTTCCGCGCCATCGGGGTGCCGCTCACCGAGGGCTACGGCATGTCGGAGACCACCGCAGTACTCACGTGGGCCAACGCCCCCAAGCCCGGCTGCGTCGGGCGTGCAGCGACGGCCGTCGAGCTCCGGATCGCCGAGGACGGCGAGGTGCTGTGCCGAGGCGGCAACAACTTCGTCGGATACCTCGGCCAACCGGAGAAGACCGCGGAGACGCTCGACGACGACGGCTGGGTGCACACGGGCGACATCGGGGTCCTCGACGAAGACGGATACCTCAAGATCGTCGATCGCAAGAAGGAACTGATCATCACCGCCGGCGGAAAGAACGTGAGCCCGGCCAACCTCGAAGCGGAACTCAAGATGATTCCGCTGGTTGGTCAGGCATGTGCGATCGGCGAGCAACGACCGTTCATGTCGGCACTCGTGGTGCTCGATCCCGATTCCGCAGCTGCGTGGGCCCGTGCGCACGGGTTGTCGGGCGACGATGCAACATTGCCGGCGCTCGCCGAGAACCCCGACGTACTCGCCGAGATCGACGCAGGGCTGGTCGAGGTGATGTCCGGATTCAACAACGCCGAGGCCGTCAAGAAGGTCAAGGTGCTCGGCGAGGAGTGGCTGCCGGACTCCGAACTGTTGACCCCGACCTCGAAGCTGAAACGGCGCGGCATCCTGACCACGTTCGCCGACGAGATCGAGGCGCTCTACGCCAAAGTGAGTGCGTGATCGGTCAACCCGCCATGAGGCGGTAGCCGACCCCGCGCGACGTCACGATCAGCGTCGGGTCGTCCGGATGATCCTCGATCTTGAGGCGGAGCCGGCGAACGTGGGCGTCGACGAGGCGAGAGTCTCCGAGGTACTCGTAGCCCCAGACGCGTTCGAGCAACTGGTCACGCGAGAGCACGGCACCTGCGTGATCGGCGAACTCGCACATGAGCCGGAACTCGGTCTTGGTCAGATTCACCTCGACGCCGTTCTTGAGCACGATGCCCTGCTCGCGCCGGACCTCGACGTCGCCGAACCGCGAGGCGAGCGGCGTGGTGGCTTTGCCCTGGAGGGCCATACGTCGCAACGACGCCCGGATACGCGCGGCGAGCTCCTTCGGCACCACCGGCTTGGTGACGTAGTCGTCGGCACCGGCTTCCAGACCCGCCACCATGTCGTGGGTATCGGTCTGCGCGGTGATCATGATGATCGGCACGATGCTCTCGGCGCGCAGCGCCCGACAGACGTCGAAGCCCGACATGTCCGGCAGGCGCAGATCGAGCAGCACGAGGTCAGGCGACGAGGCGCGGAACGACGCCAGCCCCTCTGCGCCGTTGGCTGCCCCGCGGACGGAGTACCCCTCGTCCTCCAGGGCCATCGACAGGGCGAGGCGGATCCCGTCGTCGTCTTCGATGAACAGCAGCGATTCCATGTGTGTCGACCAGTGTGACGCCCTCCGCGGCCTCTCGACCCACTTTGTTACCGAAATCGCACACTTCCCGCAACCGACCGTCACACACGCCGGTCATCATCATTGCTGTTCACGCTGCCCCGGTGAGGTACCTACCTCCCCCTGGTACCTCACCGGCAGCGGGTGAACAGTCCCCGATGCATCGCTCGGATACCGAGCCTGGATGAACCGCTCGGTGTCGACCTGCAACACTCTGTCCTCGTGGCTCGGCGTCGGACTCTTCGTCTTCGTACGCGGGTCACTCTCTTCTTCGCTTTCATCGCGCTGCTCGCCGGCATCGTGCTGATCGGAGTCACCTACGGATTCGCCCGCAGCAACCTGCTCGACGAGGATCAGACCGCCGCGCAGCAACAGGCATTCGTCAACGCCGATCTCGTGCGAGCACAACTCACGACCGAGCCCGACGACATCGGAGCATTCTTCGAGAACGAACTGCGCACCGACCCCGAAGGGTTCGCCGTGTTGAACTCGATCGATCCGGGTGGTGATCGCGCCCTGACGGATCTTCGCCATCCGCTCACCGATTTCCCGGAGCCACTCGTCGATGCGGTCAGCGCGGAACGATCGGCCATCCAGAATCAGACGATCGACGGGGCCGCGTACGTCACCGTCGGGGTCTACATCGCCGAGTACGACACCGGGTACTTCGAGGCATTTCCCCTCGAGAACACCGAATCCACCTTGACGGCGATCCTGACGGCACTCCTGCTCGGCGCCATCGGCACCCTGGTACTCGCGAGCCTGTTCGGGCTGGCCACGAGCCGACGACTGCTCCGGCCGCTCAGCCAGGTAGCCGATGCCGCCGAGGAGATCGCGTCGGGCGGCCTCGACACCCGGCTGGCTCCCGAGTCCGACCCCGACCTCGATCGGCTCGCCGGGTCGTTCAACGAGATGGCCGACGCCGTCCAGGCCCGCATCGAGCGCGAGGCCCGATTCGCGTCCGACGTGAGCCACGAGTTGCGGTCCCCGATCACTGCCCTTGCTGCCGCCGTGGAGGTGCTCGATGCCCGACGCGAAGACATTCCCGAGCGCACCCAGCAGGCACTCGACGTGGTGGTCAGCCAGGTCCGACGATTCGACAGCATGGTCATCGATCTGCTCGAACTCGCCCGACTCGATGCCGGCGCCACCGACCTGACCGTCGAGGAGTTGCGACTCACCGATCTGACCCGGCGCGTCGCATCGCGTTTCGGTGAGCCCGACGTGCCGATCGTGGTGGCGAGTGGGACACCTGCCGAGGTCGCGCTCGACAAGGTCCGATTCGAACGTATTCTCGGGAACCTGCTCGACAATGCTCGCAATCACGGTGGTGGCGCACTCCGCATCGAGCTGTCACCGGTTGCCGACGGGCGCTTCCGACTCGCTGTGGAGGATGGTGGGCCCGGTGTCGCGCAGGGTGAACGCGACCGGATCTTCGAACGCTTCGCTCGTGGGAGCGCCGCTCGCCATCGGATCGGCACCGGTCTCGGTCTCGCCCTCGTCGCCGAGCACAGTAGCGCCATGGGCGGCTCGGCGTGGGTGGAGGATCGCGTCGGTGGCGGCGCCCGGTTCGTCGTGGAGTTGCCGACCCGGGTTGCCGAACGTCGGTCGCCAGCGGTGACGGCGTGAGCCTGCGAGCGACCAACACCGCGGCACTCGCGGCACTCGCGGCACTCGCCGTCGCCTGCGGCGTGCCCGCCGGCGACGACACGTTCAGCGAGATTCCTCCCGACGAGATCCTGTTCGAGCTCGATGCCACTTCGACCACCACCAGCACCACCTCGACCACCAGCACCACCGCGCCCGCGCTCCCGGAGACCACGGCGCTGGCCACGACCACCACGATCCGGCTCGAACCCGTCCAGATCTACTTCCTGTCGCGAGGGCGCCTGCAGCCGATCACGATCGATCTACCACCGGGCTCGTCGCCCGACCAGGTCGCCGACGTCCTCGAGGCGGGTCCACCACCCGACATCGCGCTCGACACCCTGATCGAGGACGGCCTGATCGTGAGCGCGGTCGAGTCCGGTGGCGTGCTCACCGTCGATCTCGACCCGACCATCTTCGATCAGGTCCCGAGCACCCAGCAGACCGAGGCGATCGGCCAGATCGTCCTGACGATGCTCAGCAGCCTGCGAGGGATCGGCCAGGTCACCTTCACGCTCGGCGGCGAAGCCATTGCCGTCAAGAAGGGCAATGGTCAGCTGTCCGACGTCGGTGAGCCGCTGTCCTACGACGCGTACGCCAATCTGCTCGCCGCGCCGCGATCATCTGCGGAGACGACCACGACCACCACCATTACCACCACCGGTCCGGAGTCCGTGCCGACGTCGCTCGATCAGTAACCGAGCCGCGTGACGCGCTCGGGTTTGCGCTGCCAATCCTTGTCGACCTTGACGCGCAGCTCCAGGTAGACGCCTTCGGGAAGCTGCGCTCGGGCCTGCTCGCCCACACGCTTGAGGATCTGTCCACCCTTGCCGATGACCATCCCCTTCTGGCTGTCGCGCTCGACGATGATGTCGACCCGGATTCGTGGCCACTCCCACTCGACCACCTGCGTGGCGATGGAATAGGGAAGCTCGTCGCGTGTCACCGCGAGCAGCTGTTCGCGGACCAGTTCGGCCACCCACCGTTCCTCCGGAAGGTCCGACACCTCGTCGTCGGGGAAGTAGCGCGGCCCCTCGGGAACCCGATCGGTCAGGTACGACACGAGTGCGCCGATCCCATCGCCACTCACGGCCGACACCGGGAAGTACTCCTGCGCCCCCAGTGCACTCGACGCAGTGAGCATCTTCAGCACCTGTTCGCGACTTGCCACGTCGGTCTTGTTGACGATCACGATCGAGTTGGCAATGTCGATGCGATCGGCGACCCATCGGTCGCCCGAACCGAACGGCGCGGTGGCATCGAGCACGAGACACGTCACATCGACGTCGTCGACGCTGTCGAGCGCGGTGGCGTTGACCCGCTCTCCGAGCGCGGTCACGGGCTTGTGCAACCCCGGCGTGTCGACGAAGACGAGTTGGCTCGCCGGTCGAGTGAGGACCCCCATGATCCGGTGCCGAGTGGTCTGCGGCTTGTCGGAGACGATGCTGATCTTTCGACCGCAGATCGCATTCACGAGCGATGACTTGCCGACATTCGGGCGTCCGACGAAGGTCACGAAACCGGATCGGAAACCAGGATCCGCACGGTCGGTTTCGTCGCTCATCGGCTCAGTTTGCCAAGCTGAAGGCCATGACCCGCACGATCAACGGAATCGACGAACTCAAGACACTCGTGGGTGAGCACCTCGGCTACTCCCCCTACGTCGAGATCACCCAGGAACAGGTGAACACCTTTGCCGACGCGACTGGCGACCATCAGTGGATTCACGTCGACCCCGAACGAGCCAAGGCCGGCCCGTTCGGCGGTCCGATCGCCCACGGGTATCTCACACTGTCGCTCGGTCCGATGCTGTCGCCGCAGGTGTTCATCGTCACCGGGATCTCGATGGGCGTGAACTACGGCGCGGGCAAGATCCGCTTCCCGTCGCCGGTGCCGGTCGGTTCGAAGCTCCGCCTCGGGGCGACGCTGCTCTCGGTCGAAGACGTCGCCGGTGGCGCTCAGGTGACGATGGAGTTCGTCTTCGAGGTCGAGGGTGCCGCCAAGCCTTCGTGTGTCGCCGAGGTCATCTTTCGCTATTACGCCTGATCACGTCGATCACCTGCGCAGCGCGGGCGGTGTAGCCGGCGCTGTTGACGTGCACGGCGTCCGCGGTTCCGTCCGGCTTGAGGAACCACTCGGGGTGGCTCTCGGCCAGGGTGTACCAGTCGATGACCTGGAAGCGCAGATCAGACGCCGCACGTTCGTTGAGCACGGCGTTGAATGTTCGAGTCGCTGTGGGGTAGTCGACTGCAGCACCCTCGATCGATCGGAAGTCGACGTTGACCCACCACACCCGAGCCTGCGGGGTCACCTCGGCGAGCATTTCCGCGACCGCAACGCGCGCTCGGGCCGTTGTGGTGACACCGTTGCTGATGTCGTTGGTTCCGAGCGCGATGACCCAACAGTTGGCCTCGCCATTCGTTGCGCGGATCGAGCGCGCCGCGAGCACGCCACTGATCGGGGCCGTTGCCGGAATCCGTCGGTTGATCACGCCGTCGACCACGTGAGCCTCCAATTCCAAGCCATCGAGGCCACTTCGCAATGCCGCGGCGCTGCCCACGGTGAGCGAGTCACCGATCACCCAGACACGGGTGCACAGCCGGTTGATCCGCACCGCCTGCTCCGTCGCGCGCGCTCCGGCTCGGCCGATGTCGCTGATGTCGGCACGCGCCGCGAGCGGCACAGCGACTGCGCACAACACGACGAGAGACGCCATCGCTGCGAGGCGGCGGGGCCTGGGGAACTTGCTCACGTCGGACAGTATCGGTCCTCACGACCGCCCAGAAGAGGCAAGCCCACGATTTGTGACCGATGATGCACCCGTCGTACCGTCGCCGAGTGCACGGGGACGAGTTCGAGAAGGATGTGGCGGGCCCACCGGAGTTCAGTCTCGCAGAGGTGCACGAGGCCATTGCGGCGACTCGACCAGACGCGGACTGCCTGGTGTTCCGAGGTCGCCGGTTCTCATGGGCCGAGATCACCGAACGGACCCGTCGTCTCGCGAACCACTTGATCGGATCGGGGCTCGGAGTCCACACCGAGCGTGCCGACCTCTCCGGGCACGAGAGTGGCCAGGATCACCTGGCGATCTATCTCCACAACGGCAACGAGTACCTCGAGGCCATGGTCGGCGCGCTCAAGGCCCGCGTCGCCCCGCTGAACGTCAACTACCGGTATGTCGCCGAGGAGTTGCTGTACGTCCTGAACGATTCGAATGCGCGAGCCGTGGTGATCCATTCGGTGTTCACCCCCACGCTCGCCGAAGTGCTTCCGCAGCTCCCGAACCTCGAGGTGATCCTGCAGGTACCCGACGAGTCGGGACATCCGCTGCTGCCAGGCGCAATCTGGTACGAGGACGCGCTCGCCGCGGCGTCCCCGGATCGTCCAGCGCTCGAGTGGAGCCCGGACGATCTCTACCTGCTCTACACCGGCGGCACCACCGGCATGCCCAAAGGTGTCATGTGGCGCAACGGCGATGCAATGGTCGAGTGCTTCGGTGGATCGAAGTCAGCCGAGTCGATCGACGACTTCGTCGCCGCCGCCAACGCCGGTACCAAAGCGCTGCTGGCACCACCCTTCATGCACGGCGCCGGACACTGGATGAGCTTTCTCACGTGGCTCGGCGGGGGCACCGTGTTCGTCCAGTCGGTCACCGACCGGCTCGACCCCGTCGACATCTGGTCGCTCGTCGAGCGCGAACAGGTCAACTTCCTGCTCATCGTGGGTGATGCGTTCGCCCGCCCACTGCTCGACGAACTCGATCAACCCACCGGTGGTCGTTCGTACGACCTGTCGTCGCTCAACGTCCTGTTGTCGGGCGGCGCTCCGCTGTCGGCGAACCTCAAGGACGAGTTCCTCGCGCACCTGCCGACACTCATGATCGTCGACGGGCTCGGGTCATCCGAGGCCGGCGGCCAGGTGAGCAAGGTCTCCGTCGGGGGCGGCGCGACCACAGGCACCTTCGAGATCGCCCCAGGCAACGTCGTGCTGTCCGCCGACCTCGATCGCGTGCTCGAACCCGGCGACCCCGAGATCGGTTGGCTCGCCAAGACGGGGCGGCTCGCGCTCGGCTACCTCGGCGACGCTCCCAAGACGTCGCGTACGTATCCGGTCGTCGACGGCGTGCGATATGCGGTCCCGGGCGACCGTGCCCGACTGCTCGACGGCGGAATCGTCGAGTTGCACGGACGCGACTCGGTGACGATCAACTCCGGCGGCGAGAAGATCTTCGCCGAGGAGGTCGAAGCGGCTATCAAGTCTCACCCTGGCGTCTACGACTGTGTCGTGGCAGGGCGGCCGAGCGAGCGGTGGGGCAACGAGGTCGTCGCGATCGTTCGGATCCGCGACGGCCACGAGGTGGACGACGCATCCCTGCGTGCAGCTGCAGGCGAGCACATCGCTCGCTACAAGCTCCCCAAGGAGATCCGGTACGTCGACGAGATCGTGCGGTCGCCGAGCGGCAAAGCCGACTACCGGTGGGCCAAACAGGTCGCCGCTGAACCCGTAGCCTGAACCGGGTGACCGAGCCCGGGCTTTCCCGTTCCCAGTGGGACACCGATGACCTTCCGCAGGGCGACGAGAAGGTCGCTGCCGTCCAGGGGATGTTCGACGCCATTGCGCCGAAGTACGACCGGCTGAACCGGATCATCTCGTTGCGCCTCGACGTCCGATGGCGAAAGCGGGCGGTTCGAGATCTCGCCCTCCCGGCAGGCAGCGTGGTGCTCGACCTCGCCAGCGGCACCGGCGACCTGTGCATCGACCTCGCGTCGAGTGGAATCCGGCCGATCTCGATGGATCTGAGCTTCGGCATGCTGTCGGCCGATCGTTCCGGCGCCCCTCGCGTGCAGGCCGACATCCTGCGGCTGCCGGTACCGGATGCTTCGGTCGACGGTGTCACGTGTGGCTTCGCGCTGCGGAACCTACTCGACCTTCCGACGTTCTTCACCGAGCTGGGACGTGTCGTGCGACCGGGCGGCCGGATTGCCCTGCTCGACGTGAGTGTGCCGAGCAACTCGGTGGTTCGCTGGGGCAACAACATCTACTTCGGCAAGGTCGTTCCCCGAATCGGCGCCCTGCTGTCCGACGGCGCGGCGTACCGGTACCTCCCCAAGAGCGTCGCCTACCTGCCGACGCCCGAGGCGATGCTGGCGTCGCTCGCCGACGCCGGCTTCAGCGATGCTCGTCACACCCAACTGTCGGGTGGGCTGACCCAGCTGTTGGTGGGCTCCCGCCGGTGATCGTCAAGGCGACGACCCGTCCACTCTCGGACTTCACCGATACTCCACTCGACCTGAACGACGTTGCAGCTGGCGACGGCTACCTCTTCGTGCGAAATGCCGTCGGGATGGCGGGACGGGGCGTGGCCGCTCGGGTCCCGATCGACGAGGCCGCCTCCTTTCTCGCGGCCGTTTCCCACGACTCGACCGTCGAGGGCGCAGCACCGGTGGCACTCGGGGTGCTGGGGTTTCGTCCGGGCGCACCGGCCGACGTGGTCGTGCCTCAGGTGCTGCTGCGCAAGTTCGCCGACGGCACCACCGCCGTCACGGTGTGCGGCGACGTCGATGATGCAGCAGTCACCGCCATGCTGACGCCTCACCTCGTCGCCGGTGCGAGTTCGTCCAGCTATCGGATCGAGCCCGGCGTCGACGTCGACGACTATCTGGCCGCCGTTGTCGCGGCGCGTGATGCCGTCCGCGCCGGAACCCTGACCAAAGCCGTCATCGCTCGCCCGATCGTGGTGCACTCGAGCGAGCCGATCGACGTCCATGCCGTGCTGCGGCGATTGCGGAGCAGCTTCGGGTCGAGCTACCGGTACTCGATCGACGGCTTCATCGGCGCCTCCCCCGAGCTCCTCGTGGAGGTCGACGGACCGGTCGTGCGCTCGCATCCACTTGCCGGCACTGCGCCCCGCACGGGTGATGTCGACAACGACGCACGGATCGCCGCCGATCTCGTCGCGAGCACGAAGAACCAGATCGAGCATCGCGTCGTGATCGACGTCGTCCACGACACGCTGCTGCCCTGGGCGAGCTATCTCGATTGGGAACCCGAGCCGTCGATCGTCACCGTGGCCAACGTCCAGCACCTCGGTACGCGGATGGAAGGGATGCTCTCGCAGCCCGGGCCCAGCGTGGTCGAACTCGTCAGGGCGTTGTCGCCGACGCCGGCGCTCGGTGGCCACCCGCGCGACGCGGCCATCGAACTCATCGAGCGGGTCGAGGGATTCGAACGAGGGCGGTATGGCGGAGCGGTCGGATGGGTCGATGCGCACGGCAACGGCACCTGGGCGGTGGCGATCCGCTGCGCCGAGCTCTCCGACGATCGACGGTCGGCCCGCCTGGTCGCGGGCGGCGGCATCGTCGCCGACAGCGACCCGATCGCGGAGTTGGCCGAGACCCAGGCGAAGTTCCAGGCGATGCTCAGCGCGATCGTTCGACCGTAGCCGCTACCGCAGCGTGCAGCTGGGCGTGCACGCTGACGTTGTGACGTCGGTCGGAGGGCACACAGCACAGCCACGGGCCCGGGACCGCCAGCTGTTCGACCAACTCGTCGGCGGCCTGCACGGTCCGGGCGTCGAGACCATAGGCCGTCGCGAGCGCGACGATGTCGACGCTGAGCGGTGTGCCGAAGAGCTGCTCGAATCGGTCGTGCGGGAGTTCGGTGGCCTGCGGGAGGAACGAGAAGATTCCGCCACCGTTGTTGTCGACGACGACGATGCGGAGGTCGGTCTTGCGGGCGATCAGCGCGAGCAGTGCATTGCTGTCGTGCACGAACGCCAGGTCACCGAGCAGGACGAGGGACGAGTCGCGCGAGAGCGAACGACCGAGCGCGGTCGACAACACGCCATCGATGCCGTTCGCCCCGCGGTTCGCGTGAGCACGAGCCCAGCGCCCGCCGAACCACTCGAGGTCACGCACTGGCATCGACGAAGCCACCGTCAGTTCGGCATCGGACGGGAGATGCTCAGCGAGGAGCCGGGCCACCGCAGGCTCGGTGAGTTCGTCGAACCCGGCGAGCGTGGCGGTGATTGCCGCATCGGCGCGTCGGTCCGCATCCAGCCACGAGTCGGTCCACTCCGTCGGGCCGCCCGATCGCACCGCGCCGAGCACGGAATCGATCGAGCAAACGGCCTCGACGTCGTGGCCGGGGTCGATCACACCAGGTCCGCCGACCTGAACGAGTGGTGCCCGGTTCGCGGTAGCCCGAGCAGTCCACTGGACGAGCACTTTCGACGCGGCCGGACGCCCGATCCGAATGATGACCTCGGGAAGGTGGCCGGCAGCGAACGCCTCGTGCCGCAACAGACTGTCTGCGGTCGTCACGACGCCCGAGAGGTGACGCATGTTGGAGACCGGGTCGGCGATGATCGGCCAGCCGGTGGCGCTGTGCAGTGTGGCGACGTCGACGGGATCGACCCCGCTGCGACCGCCGGCGAGGATGACGCCCCGCTCCCGATCGAGACCGACAGGGACCCGATCGAGCCGCTTCGTGAGGATCACCGGCGTCGGTAATTCGACCGGTTCGGGCAACGACCCAGCGACACCGAGCAGTGGTTCCCGGAACGCGAGGTTCAGCTGAACCGGGCCGACAGCCGCGTGGGCCCACGCATCGTCCGCCAACGCGCGCCACAACGTACGCTCACCGTCGTCGGCAACACCCGGATCGCGCGACCAGCGGACGTGACCACCGTACAGATCGATCTGGTCGATCGTCTGTGGCGCCCCGACACCTCGCAGCTCCTCTGGCCGGTCGGCGGTCAGCACGATCATCGGCACCTCGGACAGCCCGGCCTCGACGACGGCGGGATAGAAGTTCGCCGCAGCGGTGCCACTCGTGCAGAGCAACAGCGCCGGCACACCGTCGAGGCCGAGGCCGAGTGCCACGAACGCCGCCGACCGCTCGTCGTGGACCACGTGGACGCGCACCTCGTCCCGATCGGTGAGCGCCACCGCCATCGGGGTCGAACGTGACCCCGGAGCAATCACGGCATGGCAGACGCCGAGGCGGATCCACTCGTCGACGAGCGTTGCGCAGAACGTCGCTTGGATGTCTTCCGGGCGTTGATCCTGAGCGCCGACCATTGCATGCAGACCTTAGGCGCATACCGTGTGGAGATGACGGTTGATCCGACGAACTCCCGACCGAACGTGACCGTTGAGGTGTGGTCCGACGTGATCTGCCCGTGGTGTTACATCGGCAAGCGGCGTTTCGCGTCAGGCCTCGAGCAGGTCCAGACCGAACTGGCGGCCGACGGACTCGACGTGCTGTTCGACATCACGTACCACCCCTACCAACTCGACCCGACGGCCGCTCCCGGTCGCTCGCAGCCGGTGATCGAGGCGTACTCGAAGAAATTCGGGGGACTCGAACGCGCCGAAGCGATCCTCGCCAGTGTCACCGCGACGGCCGGCGATGTCGGTCTCGAGTTCCACATGGACAAGGCCTTGCGTGCGAACACACTCCTCGCCCATCGGGTGATCTGGCTCGCCGGTCAACCCGACTCGCTCGTCGATCAGGATGACATGAAAGAGCGGTTGCTCAAGGCGTACTTCACCGATGGGGTCGACATCGGCGATCCCGGCGTGCTGGCCGACTGCGCCGCCGACGTGGGCCTCGATCGCGACGACGTCATGGCCTTTCTCCGATCCGACCGGGGGAGGGCCGAGGTTGCCGCGGAGCTCGAGTTGGCCCGCGACAACGGGATCACCGCGGTGCCGACCTACGTGGTCAACGGTCAGTGGGCGATACCCGGTGCCCAGGAGCCCGAGACTTTCGCCAAGGTGCTGCGCAAGATGGCCGACCAGGTGTTGGTCCAGGCGGTAGCCCAGCAGTCGTGATCGATCGGTTCGTCCTCGCCCACGGCTTCACGCAGACCGCACGATCGTGGTCGACGTTCGCCTGCCGCCTTCAGGAGCTGCTGCCGGGCGCCGAGACCATCGCGGTCGATCTGCCCGGCCACGGCAGCGCTCCCCCACCGAACGACTCCAACCTCTGGGAGAGCGCCGAGCGACTCGTCGATGCCGGCGGTGCGGCGACCTACGTCGGCTACTCGATGGGCGGCCGGGTGTCGCTGCACGCAGCGCTCGCACACCCCGAGCGAGTGCGAGCGCTCGTGCTGATCGGCGCCACCGCGGGGATCGACGAGCTCGACGAGCGCCTCGCCCGCCGGGCCGCCGATGAGCTCCTCGCTGACCACATCGAAGTGGTCGGCGTCGACACCTTCATCGACGAATGGCTCGGCAATGCCCTCTTCGCCGGACTCACGGAGCAGACAGCGATGCGCGACGACCGGCTCCGGAACACCGCCGGGGCCTTGGCGGCGAGCCTGCGAGCCACGGGCACGGGGACGCAGGAACCGCTGTGGGGGCGACTCGGCGAGATCGACGTGCCCGTGCTGATCCTTGTGGGCGAGCACGACACGAAGTTCCGAGCGATCGGCGAACGCATGGCCGGCCTCCTGTCGGCCCCGATGTTCGAGGTGATCGCCGGTGCGGGCCATTCGGTGCATCTGGAGCAACCGGACGCGACCGCAGCCGCAATCGCCGACTGGCACCGACGCCAGACCAGCTGACGTCCGGAGTGCCTGACGTTCGAAGTGCCAGGCCTTCAGAGTGCGAGGCCGACGGTGGCCAGGATGCCCCAGGCGAGTTGCAGCTTCGCAGTGGCGCCGAGCACGGGAATCAGCGCTGGACCAGTGGAGCCGCCGAGCACCGAACGCACCGGAGCGATCGCCAGCGGCAGTGCGAGGAACGCAAGCACGACAGGCACTCGCCAGATCGCGGCCAGCGCACACAGAACGAACGCGGCAACGATCAACACGACGTAGAACCAGCGTGTCCGAACGTCGCCCAGGCGAACGGCGAGCGTCAGCTTGGCGACCTCACGATCGGTCGGGATGTCGCGGAGGTTGTTGATGACGAGCAGGGCACACGCCAGCGATCCCACCGCCGCGCCCATCACCAGTGACAGTGCCGTCACCGATTCGATGGCTGCGTAGGTGGTGCCGGCGGTGGCCACGAGCCCGAAGAAGACGAACACGAACACCTCGCCGAGGCCCATGTAGCCGTACGGCCGCGGTCCGCCCGTGTAGAACCATCCGGCCGCGATGGCAGCCGCCCCGACAGCGAGCAGCCACAACGACGTCGACAGCGCGATCGCCAGGCCACAGACCGCGGCGACACCGAATGCGGCCATGGCGGCGCGTTTCACCGCCGACGGACTGGCGAGGCCGCTGGCCACCAGACGGGTCGGTCCCACGCGCACGTCGTCGGTTCCCCGCACCCCGTCGCTGTAGTCGTTGGCGTAGTTGACACCCACCTGCAATGCAACGCTCACGACGAGCGCCGCGACCACTCGCCACCAGACGATGTCGCCGGGTTCGCCGAGCGCGGCGGCCGCGCCAACGGCCACCGGAACGACGGCGGCAGGCAGGGTCCGGGGCCGCGCTCCGGTGGTCCAACGATTCATGTGTGCGCCATGATGGGGCAATGACGCAGCTGTGGCAACTGGGAGCACTCGAATTGGCCGAGATCATCCGGAGCGGTGAGGCGTCGAGCCGCGAGGTGGTCGAGGCGCACCTGGCCAGGGTCGAGCAGTGCAACGTCCATCTCAACGCCGTCGTCCGGCTACTCAGCGAGGAAGCGCTCGCTGCCGCCGATGCCGCCGATGCCGCTGTTGCCCGAGGAGACGAGCTGGGTCGACTGCACGGCGTTCCGTGCAGCGTGAAGGAGAACATCGACGTGGCCGGCACGCCGACCACCAATGGTGTGGTCGCGCTCGCCGATGCGGTGGCCTCCATCGATTCGCCAACCGTCGAGCGCATGCGGGCCGCGGGGGCCATCCCGTTTGCGCGTACGAACCTTCCCGACCTCGGCCTGCGGGTGCACACCCACTCGCAGCTGCACGGGCTGACCCGCAATCCGTGGAATCCGGACGTCACCGCAGGTGGCTCCAGCGGCGGCGAGGCGGCGACAATCGCGTCGGGCATGAGTCCGATCGGGATCGGCAATGACATCGGCGGATCGCTGAGGAACCCTGCTCACTGCTGTGGCATCGCATCCCTCAAGCCGACGGTGGGCGTGATCCCGATGGCCACCGTCGTGCCGCCCGAAGACATGGGACTCTCGTCGCAGTTGATGGTGGTCGAGGGTCCGATGGCACGTCACGTTGCCGACGTTCGCGCCGGCCTCGAGATCCTTGCCGGTCAGCACTGGCGCGATCCGCGCAGCGTGACCGCCGTCCTCACCGACTCAGCACCCGGAGAGCGGTTGCGGATCGCGGTGCTCGTCGACCCGCCGGGCGGAGACACCGACCCGGGCATCGCCGGCGCGATCCGCACGGTCGCCGACCGGCTCTCCGATGCCGGCCACGATGTCGTCGAGGCAACGCCGCCGAGTTACGAACGCACGATCGACCTGTGGCGGATGCTCATGATCGACGACGTCCGCGCCCAGAAGGAGTTGCTCGGTCTGGTGTTGGGAGCCGACGCGATGTCACTGCTCGACCAGTTCGACCTCACCTCCGAGCCGACCAAGATCCCTGACACACACCTGATGCACGTCGAGCGCTATGCCATCATGCGGGCCTGGGCAGCGTTCCACCAGGAGTACCCGGTCATGATCTCGCCCACGTGGGCCCAGCGGGCCTTCGCCCACGATGCCGATCTCGACCAGGAAACCGGTGTCGAGATGATGACCGACACGATCCGCCCGGTCATTCCGTCGAACCTCCTCGGCACACCTGCGGTCGTGACGCCCGCCGGAGTCGTCGAGGGCCTGCCGGTCGGTGTCCAGGTGATGGGCGACCACTTCAGCGATCTCCGCTGTCTCACCCTTGCTGCCGAGATCGAGTCGCTGGTCGGCACGATCACGCCGATCGACCCGATCATGCAATGAGTACGACCGCGTGACGAGCCGGCTCGTCGCGATCGACAAGCCTGGTGGTGCGGGGTTCGTCGACGACCTTCAACGGATCTGGAGTGCCGGAGACGCCGCGTTCCCGGTTGACCAGCGACTTCCGCAGCCGGCCAAGACAGCGCTCCTTGCAGCGATGCGCGTCGGCGAACCGGTCGAGTCGGGGGATGCACTGGTGGTCACCACGAGTGGGTCGACCGGCGAACCGAAGGGTGTCGTCCTCACCCACGATGCCGTGGCCGCGTCGGCCGAGGCGACGAGTCGCCGACTTCGCGTGACCAGTGAGGATCATTGGCTCGCGTGCCTGCCGCTGTCGCACGTCGGCGGGCTGTCGGTCGTCACGAGATCTCTCCACGTGGGCACCAAGCTGACCGTGCTGCCGGGCTTCGACGCGCACGCGGTCAACACCAGCACAGCAACACTCGTGTCACTGGTGGCGACGACGCTCCCCAGGGTGGCCGCCGAGAGATTCCGGGTGATCGTGCTCGGGGGGAGCCGACCGCCCGAAGATCGCCCTGCGAACTGCGTCACCACCTACGGCATGACAGAGACCGGCAGCGGCGTCGTGTACGACGGCGTTCCGCTCGACGGAGTCGAGGTGAGCATCGACGACGATGATCAGATCCTGTTGCGCGGACCGATGCTGCTGCGGTCGTACCGCGACGGCACGACGCCGATCGATACCGATGGATGGTTCCCCACCGGCGATCTTGGACGATGGCTCAGCGACGGTCGCCTCCACGTAGAGGGTCGTCGCGGCGACCTGATCATCACCGGCGGCGAGAACGTGTGGCCCGAAGCAGTCGAAGCCGCGCTCGCCGACCACCCCGACATCGCCGAGGTGATGGTGCGCGGGGTTCCCGATCCCGAATGGGGCCAGCTCGTCGAGGCCGTGATCGTGCCGGGCGATACGGTGCCCACGCTCGAGTCGGTCCGCGCTCACGTGAAGGAGCGCCATCCGGCCTTCATGGCACCGAAGCGGATCCAGATCGTGTCGTCGCTCCCCCGAACCTCGATCGGCAAGCTTCGCCGGGGATGAGATCCAGGGGATGACGCTCAGCCAGCAGCGGCGACGCCGGCGCCACCGTCGATGACGTAGGTCTCACCGGTGATCCAGCTCGCCAGGTCGCTCGCGAGGAACGTTGCCAGATTGGCGATGTCCTGCGGTTCGCCGAGGCGCTTCAGCGGCATGCGGGCGGCGAGTTGCTCGCCGAAGTTCTCGACGAGCACGGCGGCGAAATCGGTCTCGACGAGCCCGGGAGCGATCCCGACGACCCGGGTCGGGCCAAGTTCCGACGCGAGCTGACGGGTCATGTGGATCAGCGCGGCCTTGGTCAGGTTGTAGATGCCGAGGCCGCCGCCATCGGTACGCAGGCCGCCAACGGACGCGATGTTGATGATGGTGCCCGGCTTCTCCTTGAACGCCTGCTCCCACGCCGCTCGGCACCACAGCAGCGGTGCTTCGAGGTTGACTTGGAAGGTCTTGTCGTAGCGGCCCTTGTCGACGTCCAATGTGCGACCGTAGTAGGGGTTGGTCGCGGCATTGTTGACGAGGATGTCGAGCCCACCGAAGCGTTCGATCGTGGCCGACACGGCCCGTTCACCAGCGTCGGCGTCGCCGGCGTTGGCAGCGAAGATCTCGACCTCGCCAATCATGTCGGCTGCTGCCGCTTCGAGTTGGTCCTGCTTGCGGCTGTTGATCATCACCTTGGCGCCCGATGACGCAAGTGACGCAGCGATCGCCTTGCCGATGCCCTTCGAGGCACCGGTGACCAGTGCGACCTTGCCGTCGAGTGAGATCTCCATGGCCGCCGACGCTACGTCGACAGCCCAATTCAGTACGAACCGACGAACTCGAACTCGGGGAACATCGTGGTCGCGTTCGGGAGGTCGACGAGCGTGGCGTACTCACAGCACTGCTCGTAGCGAGCCCACATCTCGAGCACCTGAGGATGCTCGTGTGCTGCGGCAATGGCATCGTGGCCGAGCCACTCGAAGTGTTCGATCAGGGTGCCGTCGGACGCTCTCAGTACCCGAGATGGCGTCGCCGTGGCGAGCCCGAGTCGGCGAAGCAACGGCACGTGGTCGACCATCTCGGCTTCGAGTTCCGCTTGCTTGCCGTCACGCGGCCGGTAGATCGCCACGACGTGCACTCCCATCGGACAGACGTTACGACGGGCCCGCGCATTCGTCCAGCTACATCGCGGTGGCCAGGGCGGCTCGAGTTGCGGACGTGCTGAGCCGACAGAACTCGACCCTGACGGTCCGGCGTTCCCATCCCGCAATCACATCCCGGGCGATCTCAACGCAATCGCTGTCGGAATCATCGAAGCACAGCCGCCGACCAACGGGAGCCAGTGCAGTTCCGTCTTCGCGGAAGTCGACGACATTGCCGAACTCGTCACGTTTCGATCTGAGTCGGTGCGCCGACTTCCATGGATTGTGGGTGTCGCACCTGGGTTTGGAATTGGCCTGATCGGTGCCGCCATCGTCTCGTTCCCACTCGGCGAGGTGGTCGACCTGGCAGAGCCGGGCGGGGACGGTGCAACCGAGATGGTCGCACGAGTGCGCCAGGAGCAGCGCCATCTGGCGGGCCACTCCGGAGAACAGGCGACGCTTGCGGCCGGCATCGACCACGACGCCTGCCCCGTCGATCACGACACGACGAACATGGCCGATCACTGCCGCTGCGAGCACGTCGTCGGGCGACACGGCGGTACCGGTGTCCGTCTCCATCCGCTCGACGCCGAGATCGAGATCGAGATCGAGACCGAGACCGGACCCAGGATCAGCACCGGTGAGGCGACGAATGACCAGCCGCTCGAACGTGTTGAGCCCGACCAGCAGGTTCACCACCGGCACGGGAGCAATGCCGTTCGCAGGCGCAATGACTGCTGCGCGGAAGATGGCCACGAGCGCATCGAAACGACGTTGCGAATCCGAGCGGGGCAGCGCCGATGCAGGGGCGTCAGGGCCGAACTCGGCCGTGCGGGCGGCCACGTCCTTGTCGAACTCGGCCTGGACGAAACGATCGAAGATCGCGAGCAGCTCCGCTGTCACGAGACCCGACCCACCGGACGCTCGCACATCGATCGCTCCGCCGATATCGATCACCGACGCCTTCCGACGGGCCTCGGATGCTTCGTCGTCCCGTTCGGCGCCGTCGAGGTCGGCGAGTGTCTCCCAGCGGCGGGCGACGACGCGGAACTCCTCGTACGACAGGTGCTCGGCGTGTCGCAGCAGGAGCGACGATGCCGAGTCGAGCTGGTCGCCGACGCGGGGGTGAGTGCGGAGCCGAGCCAGTTCGTGTGCCTGCGCGGTACCGATGTGCCCGTCGAGGAGGGCGTCGCCGAGCCCCTCGACGGTGTTCATGGCGGTGGCGAGACGTCGCAGTCGTGTGGCGTCGCCGGCTGGGCAGTTGATCTGCGCCTGCACCCAGTGCTTCATCGTGCGATGGCCGTCGACGGTGCACAACCCACGGCGCTGACCCTCCTGGACGATGGCCACCATCTCGGCTTCGGTACGTCTCCGTTCCAGCTCGAGCGCCCGGAACCGATCGGTCAATTCGTCATCGGTGACGTCGATCAGATGCTCAACGAGCGTCGAGTACATGCAGCAGACGCTATCGAACTGTTGCGCGTTGTACAACGCACTGTACGAAACTGTGTTCGTGCATTTCGGTGCGAGAATCCGGCCTGTGACCGAACCATCCACACGAGCACGTCGGCAACCGCGATGGTGGCCGCTCGCCGTGGGGATGACGATCGTGCTCGTCGTGTCGTGGGCGTTCGTCACGGCCTGGGTCGGCATCTGGGGGTCGAACCCCGCCTACCTGATCACCCTCCTGCTGGCATTCGGGGTGGCGATCGGGCTCATTGCGTGGGCGGTTCTGATCGTGCCCGCACCCGGTCGATCGGGCCGTCGAACCTGGACTGCGCGCGCCGGGCTGGTACTCGGCGGTGGCGCGATGATCGGTGCGCTCGTGTACCTCCGGCCGCTGTCGGCCGAACCGGTGGCCGTCCACGCGCTCGACGACGGAGACGGCGTCACGGTGGATGTGTCGCGGTCGATGATTCGGCTGACACCTCAGGCGGAGGTCCGTGCAACCGGGCTGGCGTTCTATCCGGGGGCCAAAGTCGACCCACAGGCATACGCCCGCATCCTGCGGCCTGTTGCCGAGTCCGGCTTCGTGGTCGCGATCTTCAAACCGCCGTACAACCTCGCCGTGCTCGATTCGAACGCAGCGAACGCGGTGATCGGCAAGACCGACGACACCATCGTCCGTTGGGTCATCGCAGGGCACTCGCTGGGCGGTGCCATGGCCGCCAGCTACGCGGAGCAGGAACGAACCGAGTTGTCGGGCCTCCTCCTGTACGCCGCCTACCCGGTGAACGACATGTCCGGGCGGGCCGACCTCAGGGTGATGTCGGTGTTCGGCACCAAGGACGCAATCGCCACACCGACCGAGATCGACGAGTCCGGTCGCCAGCTGCCACCTTCGACCGAGTTCGTGCCGATCGACGGTGCCATCCACTCGTACTTCGGCGACTACGGGCCACAGCGCGGCGATGGCACACCTGGCGTCAGCCGCGACGCGGCCCAGCGCGAGATCGCTGCGGCAACACTCAGCCTGTTGGAAGTGGTCGACGAGCAGCGCGAGTGAGCAGCGCCGGGTGGGCCGTGCACCTCAGGGCTGTTGCTCGGTCAGGTGCTCGACGAGGATCACCTGGGCGGGAATGTTGACCAGCGTCGCGATCACGCTCGACGCCGCCTGGAGCAGCAGTAGCAGGGCGAGCCAGGTGCCGAAGCCGAACGTCACGCCAATTGAGTTGAAGAAGCTGAACGGGAACGTAGCGGCGCCCGCGATCAGACTTGCGACGACGAGACGTCCGACGACACCCCAGAAGTGACCGTCGGTGAGTTCCCAACTCCGGCGGACACCGATGCCGTGACCACCGATGGCCGCGATCACCGTGGCGAGCATCAAGCGACCGAAGATCCACAACGTCGTGGCGAACGCAGCGAGAACTCCGAACACGGCCGCAACGGCCACCGTTCCCCCGCCCCCACCGACGCCGATGGCGAGCAGCATCGGCGCGAACGCCGCGAAGATCATCCCGAACGAGATCCCGACGAGCGCGAGCAGCGACACGAACACCGCCGGGACCCTGCGAACGGATTCAGCCGCATCGTCCGCTCGACCCACCTCGTCGACGGTCCCCGAGCCGACCCTCGCAGCAACTCGCGCCGCGAGCGCGGTGGTCCAGGTCCAGGCGATGCCGAGCACGATCCCGAGCGCGATCATCCACGGCATCGCGCTGACCAGTACGTCGCGAGCGAGATCGCCGACACGGTCCAGTTCCGCGTCGGTGAGCAACACCGTGTCGCTGGAACGGAACGTCCGGTCGAAGTCCAGCAGCTCGCGAATCTCTCGACCCTGTGCGCTGGTGTAGACAGCGACAACGAACACTCCGATCAGCGCTGTAGCCGCACTCCACACCAGCGCGATCAACCAGCCGCCACGCCGGGTCACCGCCTTGAACGCAGCGAACGAGTCCTCGAACCAAGCCGAGAACGAATGCGGGTCCCGGTGTGGCGCCCATCCCGTCTGAGGTGCGCGCAGCTCGGTCCATCGGCTGCCGTCCCACCAGCGCCACGTCCACGCCTGCTCAGGGTCGGGGTACCATCCGGGCGGCGGCATCAGCGGCGGCGAGGTCGGCGCAGTCACGATGCGACGGTATCCAGCTCAGTCGTGGACCTGACGGAACCCGACCGGCGCAGATCCTCCCCAGCAATGGGCCTCGAGGAGTTCGAGCTCACGGCGGCGCATGACCGCGGCCTCGTCTGCCTCGGCATGGTCGAAGCCGAGCACGTGCAGCACTCCGTGGACGACCAACAGGGCGATCTCGTCGTCGAAGGTGCCGGCGTGCTCGGCGAACTGACCCGCCGCAACTGCGGGGCTGATCACCACGTCGCCGAGCAGGGTCGGAACCCCCGGTGTCGGATCGTCATCCAACGGGAAGGACAACACATCGGTCGGGCCGACCGTGCCCATGTACTCGGCGTTCAACTCAGCGATCTCCGATGCGTCGATGAATGTCAGCGTCAGCTCACCGACTGCCGCCTCTGCCGTCAGAGCGTCCTCGGCGAGTTGCCGCCATCGGTCGAGATCGATGGGGGCCGTCGGCGGGTCGTCGGCACTGCGTTCGTCGGCGACCACGACCGCAACCCCGCGGTCCGACGAGGCCGTCACGACGTGGCTGCCCGCTCGCTCTGCTGTTCGTACGCTGCGACGATGTCGGCGACGATCCTGTGGCGAACCACGTCGGCTCCGGAGAGATGGACGAAGCCCAGACCATCGATACCGGTGAGCGTCCTCTCGAGGCCGGCCAGGCCGCTCTTACCCGTCGGCACGTCGACCTGGGTCGTGTCGCCGGTGACGACCACGCGTGACCCGAAGCCGATACGGGTGAGGAACATCTTCATCTGCTCGGGCGTCGCGTTCTGCGCCTCGTCGAGGATGATGAAGCTGCCGTTCAACGTGCGGCCGCGCATGAACGCGAGCGGGGCCACTTCGACGATCTGACGTTCGAGCAGGCGCTGGACGGCATCAGGATCGAGCATGTCGTAGAGGGCGTCGTAGAGCGGCCGCAGATACGGATCGATCTTGGCCATCAGGTCTCCTGGCAGGAACCCGAGCCGCTCCCCCGCCTCGACGGCGGGACGGGTCAGGATGATGCGCTGTACCTCCTTGGCCTGCAACGCTCGCACCGCCATGGCGACGGCGAGCCACGACTTGCCGGTGCCCGCGGGACCCAGGCCGAACGTGATGACGTTCTCGGCGATCGCGTCGACGTAGCGCTTCTGCCCGGCGGTCTTCGGTTTGACCTGCCGGCCCTTGGCCCCGCGCAGCACCTGGTGCGACAGGATCTCACTCGGTCGCTCGCTCGCCCGGACCATCGCCACGACCCGATCGAGCGTGATGTCGTCCAGTTGCTGGCCACCCTGGAGCAGCATCGACAGTTCCTCGAACAGGCTGGCCACGCCGGCGACGTCGGCTTCGAGATCGCCGCTGATACGCACCTCGTTGCCGCGCACGCTGATCTGCACGGTCGGGAACTGCTGCTCGATGAGACGCAGGTACCGATCCCGCGGACCGACGAGGGCGGTCATGAGGTGGGTGCCGGGAACGACGACGGTTGTGGTGGAGGTGCTCGTGGCCATGCGGAACGGTGAAGCGACGCGACACGAACATGCCGGTTGCCGAACCGAGGCTACCTCGTGTGGGGTGTCGGTGTGCGCGGCATCCGGGCTGCCACCACCCCGCCGCCATCGAGCACTACGGTCGGCGGCGCCATGTTCACCCGGAGGTCGCTGGCGGCCGCACTTCTCGTCATCGCGACGGCAGGCGGCCTGTGTGCAACCACTCCGGTCGCGGTTGCGCAGACCGAGGGACTGCGCCCGCTGGCAGAGGCGTCAGGGCTGAACTTCGGCACTGCGGTGACCGTCGGCGCCGTCACCACCGAGCCCGACTACCGCGAACTCGTGGTCGCGAACGTCAACATGGTCTCGACGGTCGACGAAGTGGATTTCGGGATCGTGCAGCCCGAGCCCGGCGTCTTCGACTTCAACCGCGGCGACACCCTCGTCGAGTTCGCCGAGCAGGAGTCGATGCCCGTTCGCGTTCACGAACTCATCAGCTCCGACGGTCTCCCGGACTGGCTCGTGAACGGGACCTGGACCGCCGAGACCCTCAGCGCCGTGCTGCGCGATCACATCACGGCCGTCGTGGGTCACTTCGCCGAGGAGTACCCCGGGGTCGTCACACAGTGGGACGTCGTCGACGATGCGTTCCTCCCCGACGGCACGCTGCGGAACAACATCTGGCACCAGGTGATCGGTGACGACTACATCCGGATCGCGTTCGAGGCGGCTCGCGCTGCCGACCCCGATGCCCTGCTGTTCTACGACGACTTCTTCGATGACCTCACCGTCGCCCAGGATGCCGTCGCCAGCGGCGCGGCGATCGCGCCCGGCGCCACGGCGGACCGGTCGTCGTGTGACGACATCCCCAAGTGCGTGGCCGTGAGAGGGCTGATCTCCGACCTGCTCGAGGCGGGCGTCCCCATCGACGGTGTCGGATTGCAGTCACGCTTGGCGTCGCCCGAGCCGGCGGATCTCGCCACATTCGCCGGCTGGGTCGAGGGGCTCGGCCTCCAGTGGGCGGTCACCGAGTTCGATGTGCCGCTCCCGTACACCGAGATCCAGAACCCGGAGTCGCTGGCGTTCCAGGCAGAGGCCTACGCCGACGCACTGGCCGCATGCATCGACGCGGCGTCGTGCGACACGTTCGTCACCTGGGGCATCACGGACCGTCTGCCACCCGAACCGGACACCACGGGCGGATCGTTCGGCGGAGCACTGTGGTTCGACGTCTTCGACGACCCGAAACCCGCCTTCGATGCGATGGCAGCAGTCTTCGGGCCGTTGGACCCGGTCACTGCAGCCACCTCCGAGGCAACGACAACGCCCGCCACGACGCCCACGACCACCGATCCGGGCGGGACTGCCGACCCGGACGACAACGCTCCGATCGCGTTGATGGTCGGGGTCGCCGCACTTGCGCTCGTCGGCGTGGTCGTACTGTTGCTGCGTCGCCGTGCCGGCGGACGATCACCGAGCTGACATTCGATCAGGCCCGAGCGCTTCATCGGGCACATGGGCATGTTCACACTCGACCACGTGACGGTGCACCTGCGATCGAGCCTGCTGCGACAGCGTGCAGGTCTGCGGACCCCGCATTGCGTCGTGAGATCGCCACATGGAGTCACGAGCGCGTGCCCTTTGGCACTATGCAGAGGCCGCTCGGCGGTGCATGATGATAGAAGGTGGGGTGAGCGAAGGGAGGAGAGATGCCTGGTGCCCTGCTACCCGATGTGAAGAGGGCCCGCGAGTCGGTCGTGCTGGTCGGCACGTTTCCACCGACCGAATGCGGTATCGCCACCTACACAGCGAATCTTCGCGACGGTCTGGAGACGTGTGGCCTCGACAGCAAGGTGCTGCGACTTGTCGATGACACCGAGGTCGGTTCGGACACCGACCACGTGGTGGGTCATTGGGTGCGAGCCCAGCCCGCAGGAGCAGCATCAGCGGCTGCGCTTGCGTCCCCGTTCGATTCGGTACTCGTACAGCACGAATTCGGTATCTACCCCGGTGTCGACGGCGTCGATGTGGTCGCCTTCGTGGAGATGTGTCGTCCTGCGGTGTTCACCGTTCTCCACACGGTGCTCGAGGCCCCGACCAGTTCACAGCATCGAATCGTCGATGCCCTGGTGCGGTCGTCGGAACTCGTCGTTGTCCACACCGCCGTGGCGGCAGAGCGTCTGTTGCGAGTGCAGGACGTCCCACCGCCCAAGGTCGCAGTCGTGCCCCATGGTGCGACCCCGAACCTGTCCGCACAACGGCCGCGCGGGTCGGTCGAGCCGATCCTGCTCACGTGGGGTCTGCTCGGTCCGGGGAAGGGGATCGAGCGAGGCATCGAGGCCGTCGCGCAGATGCGTTCGGCAGGCCTCGACGTCCGCTACGTGGTGGCCGGAGAGACACATCCCAACGTCCTGCTCCGGGAAGGAGAGCGATACCGCGAGTCGCTGCAGGAGCTGGCCCAGAACCGCGACGTCGCCGACCTCGTCGACTTCTCTGCCGGCTACCGGTCTTGGGACTCACTACGGGCCATCATCCGCAGCGCGGACGTCGTGCTGCTTCCCTACGACACGCGCGACCAGGTCACCTCCGGCGTACTCGTCGAGGCACTCGCCGCGGGGAAACCGGTGGTCGCGACGGCGTTCCCTCATGCCATCGAGCTCAGCGCGACCGGCGCCGTCATTGTCGTCGACCATGAATCGCCCGACGGGATTGCATCGACGGTGACGGCAATCCTCACCGATCAGTCCCTTCGAGCGGCGATGCAAGCCGCCGCTCGAGTCGAGAGCGCCGCCTACGACTGGCCCATCGTTGGTGAACGTTTCCATCGTCTGATGACCGGACCGCTGCAGTGCGCTACGCAGCGTCGCCAGCTCGCCAGCTGAACAATGATGGGGCTCCACATCCACCCTTCATGCTGCCGAGGTGCTGGCAGCCTCGTCGTCGGCGAGGTCGACTCGCAGGAGTTCGAGCAGATGACGTATCGACGCCCGGGCCGCCCCGACATGCCGGTCGGCCGCTCCGTAGACGAGCGTGATCGTGTCACCGTCGTCGGCCACATGCGCTCCCTGGACGAAGATGACGTTGTCGACGTCTCCGAAGATCTCCCACTGGAGTTCAGGCACCATCAGAGCATCGCCATGGACCCCGATGGGCCGGCCGGAGCTGGAATCCAGGAGCGCGAGGTTCATCGTGTACACGCCGTCAGAGCGTCGCTCGTGGAAGAAGAGCAGCAACCCGTCCTTGCACTGCACGGGAGGCGCACCGGCTCCGATACCCAGTGCTCCCGGCGAGCACCGGACGATGGTGTGCTGCTCGAGCGCCGCGAGGTGGGCGTCCCAGTAGTGGGCATCAGCACTCCACAGGTGATCGAGGTCGTCGAACACCGCAAGCTGCATGTCGGGGTGGATGTGGTGGAGAAGTGCGACCCTGCCGTCCACGAGGTTGAACAGCACGGCGTCCTTGTCCTTGACACCCTCGGGGCTCAGCAGTCGACCGCTGGCGGGATCGAGGTGGAATCGTACGCCGTCGTGGGTCAGGAGGTGGGCACCGACCCGCCACGGCTCGTCCGGATCGGAGGGCAGGTTGGTGTAGGTCATCACCACGTGCTCGCCGCGCGAATCTCGAATGATCTGCACCCGTGGGTCTTCGAAGCAGTCGACGCCGTGGTCGCCGGCTCGGGCGAGGATGTAGGCGAATTCGTAGGTCAAACCGTCGTGCGACTTGAAGACGGCGATGTCCGACACGTAGTCCAGGAATCTCGGCCCCGGACCGTCGTTGAGCCGGTAGGTGTCGCGCACTGCTCTCGCGAACAGATGGAAGTGACCATCGTGATGGAGCAGTCCGGCGTTGAAGATCGGACCGTACCCGGGCACCGAGCCCGCCGGCACCACCGGCTCGGTCGATGCGCGACGAACCGGCTGGTCACTCATGGTCTGGGAGGTCGCTGGTGTCGTGATCATGGTCCGAGCTGAGGTAGTGATGCTGTCAGTGGGTGCATCGGCACCCGAAGGAAGCCACTGGAGGCAAACATGACCGACCATGATGTGGATCCGCGTGAGTTGTTCCGGCGAGACGCGGCCAATCCGATCCTCACCGCGGCGGACTTCCCCCGGATGGTCAACACCGTGTTCAACCCTGCCGCCACGTTGTTCGAAGGGGAGACGCTGCTCCTCGTCCGAGTCGAGTTCCGCTCCGGCCTGTCGCATTTGGCGGTCGCGACGTCACCGAATGGTCGCAGCGACTGGACGATCGACCACCACCGGCGGTTCGAACCCCGAATCGACACGTTCGAGGAACAGTGGGGGATCGAGGACCCTCGCATCACCAGGGTCGGTGACGACTACTTGATCGTGTACACCGGGTACTCGGCAGGCGGGCCGTTGGTGTGTCTCGCGACGACGAAGGATTTCCGCACCTACGAGCGTCACGGAGTGTTGATGTCGCCCGAGGACAAGGACGCGGCGCTGTTCCCCGAGCAGTTCGGTGGACGCTGGGCCCTCATCCACAGGCCTGTTCCCCGAGCAGACCTCGGAGCGCACGTGTGGCTGTCGTGGAGCCCGGATCTCCGACATTGGGGCGATGCGTCGGTCCTCCTCGAGGCGCGTCGAGGAGGGTGGTGGGACGCGAACAAGGTTGGCCTCGGGCCACCACCATTGCTCACGTCGGACGGGTGGCTGATCTGCTACCACGGCGTCAAGACCACCGCATCGGGATCGATCTACCGACTCGGTCTTGCCCTCCTCGATCGTGACGACCCGACGCAGGTGGTCCAGCGGGGCAACGAATGGGTCTTCGGTCCTCATGCGCCGTACGAGCGTCAGGGCGATGTGCCCGATGTCGTGTTCCCGTGCGGTTGGATCCTCCGCGACGACGGCGACACGCTCGACCTCTATTACGGTGCCGCCGACTCGGTGATCTGCCTGGCCACGGCGAGCGTGCGTGACCTGCTCGATCATGTGCACAGCCATCCCGCACCACCTCGGCGCTGATCGGCAGTGTCACCGGCCGACAGCGGCAACGCCCGGCAGAAACAAAAGAACCCCTGAGCAGGAACAATTCCTGCTCAGGGGTTGGAGGCGACGATGAGAATCGAACTCATGTACACGGCTTTGCAGGCCGTTGCCTAAACCACTCGGCCACGTCGCCAGTCAGGAGCCGAGGATAGCGGCACCGCCCCGATCTCGGGCAGTCGATCACCGAGCCGCGTGCTCGTCGAACCACAGACCGAGGCGCCGCAACCCTTCATCGATCGACACCGCGGGGCTGTAGCCGAGGTCATCGCGTGCCGGTCGAGCATCGAACCAGTGCGCGGTGCCGAGCTGTTCGGCGAGGAACTGGGTGAGTGGCGGTTCGTCGCTGCGTCGCAGCATCGGCCACACCCGTTCGACGACCGCCCCGGCTGATCGCCCGACTCGGAGCGACACATCACGGGGGGCGAAGGGCACGCCGGCGGCCGAGCAGATCCCCTCGACCAGCTCACGAATCATCCGGGGCTCACCATTCGACACGACATACGCCCGACCCGAGCACCCTGCACCCGGTTGCACGGCGTCGAGCGCGGCGACCAGCGCCGCAACGGCATTGTCGATGTAGGTGGTGTCGACCAACGCACGGCCGCCCCCCACCAGCGCGAGGCGACCCGCACGGGCTCGCTCGACGATCCGGCCGACGAGTTGGGTGTCGCCGGGGCCCCAGACCAGGTGCGGCCGGACGGCCACCACGCCCACGTCGCCCGACGCGGCATCGAGCGCGGCGATCTCGGCCATCGCCTTCGACTCGGGATACCACGCGTGCCGACGACCCAGGACCGGCGCTTCGGCAGTTCCTCCGACGATCGGCTCGCCGCCATGCGCGACCGATGGCGACGACACGTACACCACCCGCGGCACACCTCGACCGAGCGCAGCGGACATGACGTTCGCCGTTCCATCGACGTTGATCGACCGATAGTCCTCCCATGGCCCGACCACACCGACCTTGGCGGCGACGTGCACGATGGCGTTGCAACCGGTGGCGACCTCCACGACGGCCTCGCGATCGCGGATGTCTCCGAGATGTTGGGCGACAGTGGCGTCGACGAGCGCCGAGCGATTGCGTTGCAGGCACACGACGTCGTTGCCACGAGCTGCCAACGCATTGGCCACGCCGGCACCGATCAGACTGGAGCCCCCGGTGACCAGGACCTTCATTGCCGTCACGCGAGTCTTCGGACGCGTCGGCCGGCCAACACGTCGCCGGCCCAGATGGCCACGGCGGCGCGATCGATCTTCGCGTTGTGGCGGATGTCGACAGGAAGCGACGGCACGGTCAACACGGCGGCGACCGGACGGCCGACAACCGAGCGCACCCCGGCGGCGACGTCGGCACCCGCAGGGCCACCGGCCACATCCGGCTCCTCGAGCACGACCACGAGCTGTTGGCTTCCGACGGGTCCCACTCCCACGGCAGCACAGCGTGGCACCCCGAGTGCTCGTTCCACCGTTCGTTCGACCGGGACCGGCGTGATCGGGCCGTCGACGCCCTGAATCACGTGCACCGCCCGACCCTCGACCCACAGTCGACCGTCGGCGTCGACGTGACCGACGTCGCCCGAGCGATGCCACTCCCCCGAGCCCGGCCGGGCCGCGCGCTGCGTGGCCCACAGCCCGAGATACCCCTCCGACACCCACGGGGCACGGATCAGGATCTCCCCCATCAGACCGCCGGCGACCGCTTCGGGCAATTCGTCAGGGTCGAAGTCGAGCGGCACGATGCGAACCTGTGCGCCCGAAACCGGGTGGCCCACGCACACCCCGCCGTCCGGATCAGCTGCCTCGGCGGCGACGATCTCGCGAAGTTCGACATCGGCGACCGGCAACACCTCGGTCATGCCGTACGGCGTGTGCAGCGTGGCATTCGGGGCAAGCCCGGCAACGGCGTGGAGTGTCTCGGACGGGACCGGAGCGCCGGCAGAGAACACGACGCGCAGTGCCTCGAGGCCCGCCCACGACAACCCATCGGCCGTCGTCACGACGTTGGCGAGCGCCGACGGCGACGCGAATGCCAGCGTCGCTCCGATCCGAGTGCAGGCCTCGTCGAGCGCCGCAGCCGTCAGTTCAGCAGGCTTCGTGACATCGCAGTTCGGCAGCGCGGTCGGAATGCCGAGCGCCGGACCGTAGAGCGCGAACGGAGCGAAGGCCGCCACCAGCCGGTCGCCCGAGGTGATCGAGTACGTCGCAGCCAGTGCGTCACGCTGGGCGACGAGTTGGCGATGGAGGTACTGCACGCCCTTGGCCGGGCCGGTTGCCCCCGATGTGAAGAGCACCGCGGCCAGATCATCGCCCGATGGTTGCGGCGGCAGTTCACCCGACGTCGCTCGGACGAGCTCGGCGACGTCGAGCCGAGTGGCCCGCGGCGCCCAGCGCAGCGCCGTCGACGCGGCCAATGCTCGTTTCGGGCCGATGACCCACGACGGGCGAGTCGAGCGGACTGCTCGACCGAGCCCCTTCAGCCCGAGCCCACGATCGGCGATCACCGTCACGCCACCGGCGCGCCACACGCCGTACACCGCAGCAACGAGATCGACACCGGGCGGCGTGAGCATGGCCACGCGGTCACCGCGCCGCATCCCCCGTCGGACGAGCTCGACGGCGACACCTTCGACCCGCTGCGCCAATTCGGCGAACGTGATCGAATCGCCTGTAGCGAGATCGACGAACGCCTCGCGCTGATCGTCGCGTCCGGACAGGATCGTCGACCACACCGAATCTTCAGCCGTCGACTCGTCGTGCGCAGCACCGTGCTCGCCGACCGCGCGAGCCGACGTCAGCCGCCCGTCGAACAGGTCATCGAGCCACGCGTCGACGACGCCTGCGACATCTTCTTCGGCCATCACGAGGTGGTTCGCCTTCGCAAATCGATGCATCGTGGTGTTCGGGAGTCGCGCGGCCAGGTCGGCGGCGAAGTCGTCGTTGAACACCGGGTCCTTCGAACCCCAGGCCAACAGCACCGGGGCCCGCACACTCCCGAGCCGCTCGGCCACCTCGGCGATCGCCATCTCGGACGGATGTCCGGGGCTCAACGGAATGTCGTCGACGAAGTCGGCAATCGCGGCACGCGATGGCGCAGTCGGGTACGGAGCCCTGAACGCTTCGCGATCGACCTTCGAGATCCTGCCGCGCGACAGCCGCGACGTGCCCTCGACGAAGATCGGCGTGCCCCGACACACGAAGTCGAGAATCGGCGCCCACGCAGCGAGGCGAATGATCGACGGCGCCTTGCGTCCCTCGGGAACGGCGATGCCCGTGTTGCACAGGATCATGCCTGCGATCTGACGCGGGTCCTGAACGACCCAACCCATGGCGATCGCTCCACCCCAGTCGTGGGCCGCGACGACGAGCGGCGCTGACCCCGGGAGCCCGAGCGCGAGGATCACGTCATCGAGATCGCGCACCCGATCGGCGTAGCGGCGTCGCCCGACGCGTTCGCTGAAGCCCATACCGAGCTGGTCGACGGCGATCACGCGGTAGCGGCCGTGCAAGCGGCGCAGGAACGTCGCCCAGGCGTACCCCCACGTCGGATTGCCGTGAACACACAGCACCGTCGGAGTCGACGATGCGTCAGCACCATCGGGAACGCCGGTGTCGAGCACGTGCCAGCGGTGTGTGCCGCCGGTGTGGCTGACGACGTCGACGAATCTCGACCACTGCGGCTCGAGATCCCAGCGGCGCCAATCACCCTCTGTCGGTGGCTGCGGCAACCAGGAAGGTTCGGCCCCGGCAGTGTCGAACCCCCGGGTCACCAGACGATTTCGGTGAAGCTGGTGTTCAGGCCGGAACCGATCCCCATGCAGAGCACGCGGTCGCCGACCTCGATCCGATCGGCGACGCTCGCGAGCGTGATCGGGATGGCCGCCGGCCCGACGTTGCCGAACTGCGGGAACGTGAGTGGCGCCTTGTCGGGGTCGATGCCCAGACGTTCGGTCATCAGCCGGGTGTGCACCTGGCTGACCTGGTGAATGATGTACCAGTCCATGCCGACCTCCCAGTCGAAGTGGTGCCCGGAATGCTTCCAGGCCGCCTCCCCGACATCGAGACCTGCAACCAGCAACCCGTGCGTGTCGGTGGCCATCCGTTCGAGGTCGCCGACGCACAACTCGTGGTGCTGGGTGGCCGCTCGGGCGACACCGCCGACGAGGCGGTGCGCCTCGGGATGTTCGTCGAGCCGACACAGCACTGCGGCCGCAGCGCCTGATCCGAGTGTGAGCGACGCGAACTCGGCGAACACGTCAGCAGCCTCGATGTTCGGCTGCTGCAGGCGAGCAATGGTGTTCTGTTGGATGTAGCGGCTGCCTTCGCCGTCGACGATCAGCGCGTAGTCGATCGCTCCGACATCGATCGCGTTGGCGGCGATCTGCATTCCGTTGATGAACCCGAGGCAGGCGTTGCCGACATCGAAGTTGAGACAACTCGGAGCGAGCTGGAGCTGGTGATGCACTGAGCATGCGACCGACGGCTCGAGATGGTGCTTGCAGACCGACGTGGAGATGAGCATCCCGACGCGGCTTGGATCGATACCTGACGCATCGAGAGCGGCCCGACCCGCCAGCGCAGCCGCCTGGTCGAACGTCACGCCCTCGGGCCACCACCGACGAGCTTCGATGCCTGCGAGTTCGGTCAGCGTTCCGGCTTTGAGGCCCGTGCGTTCGTAGGTTTCCGCAAGCTGTTCATCGATCCACGCCGACGTGACGATCTCGGGTGCTTCCACTGCTTCGACCGACAGGACACCGACGTTGCGGTGGGTCATCACGGAGTTCTCGGTCATCAGCGGTCCTTTCCCATGGTCCGGGAAGCCTACGCCATTACCGGTCCCCGGCTGGGTCGTCACGCAACGGAATCGGTCCAGTAGGTTCGTCGAACTGATCGAATCACGACCAAGGGGGGCAGGGAAATGGAACTCGGACCAGGCAAGGTGGCCGTCGTCACGGGGGGTGGCAGCGGGATCGGTTTGGCACTCGCCAATGCGCTTGCGGCGGCGGGTTGTTCGGTGGTTCTCGCCGACGTACAGCAGGACGCGCTCGCAGCAGCGGCAGCCGAGGTCGGTGCACACGGAGTCGACGTGCTGACGATCGTGACCGATGTCAGCAAGGCTGACCAGGTCGACGCGCTCGCCGCCGCGACCATGGAGCGGTTCGGTGCGGTTCACGTCGTGTGCAACAACGCGGGGGTCGGCGGCGCCGGCGATCCTTGGCTCGGCCCGATCGAGACCTGGGAATGGGTGATGGGCGTCAACTTCTGGGGCGTGGTGCACGGTGTTCGTGCATTTCTGCCCCATCTCGTCATGTCGGGCGGCGGCCACATCGTCAACACTGCGTCGATCGCCGGGCTCTACCCCGGATTCGCAGCGCCGTACGACGCCAGCAAGCACGCAGTCGTTGCCATCACGGAGGGGCTCTACCACTCGATGCAGGCGGCCGGGATGCCGATCGGGGTCAGCTGCCTGTGCCCCGGCTGGGTGAAGACCGGCATCATGGAGTCCGAACGGAACTGGCCGAGTGAACTGGGCGATCTCCCCGAGACCACCCCTGGCGGCGAGATCACCTCGAACTACGTGAAACGGGCGATCGCCGAGGGCATGCAGCCGGGAGCCGTTGCCGACCTCGTCGCCGACGCGGTCCGGTCCGATCGCTTCTGGGTCTTCCCGCACACCGACTTCCTCGAGATCGCTCTCGAGCGGTTCCACAGCATCGGCGAACAGCTGAACCCGTCACAACCGGAAGAGTTCCCCGGCATGCCACCTCGCTCGCAGATGATGAGCGAAGTGATGGCTGCCATGATGCCGCCAACCTGATCCGGTCAACCAGGTCAGAGGCGATACGTCCGAGCTGCGGTGCCGCGCAACATGGCGTCGCGCTCGTCGGGCGAGAAGTCGGCGATCATCTTCTTGAAGGCGTTCCACAGCACGCGGTACGACAGCGAGAACCGGTCGACGGGGAAGTTCGATTCGAACATGCATCGACTCGGTCCGAACTGCTCGATCGTGTGCACGTAGTAACGCCGTTGCGCGGCGACGAACTCGTCCGAGGTCGCAGGTCGCTCGGCGGTGTGCCACCCGAACCCGTTGTCGGGCATGGCCAGCCCCCCGATCTTGGCGACCACGTTGTCGCACGCGGCGATCGCGGCGATGTCGGCAGTCCACTGGCCGAAGATCTGCTCGCGCTGAGATGCGTACGGCCCCACGCCGAGCGGTGTGCCGAAGTGATCGAGCACGATGGTGGTGCCGGGGACGGCGCGAGCCAGGTCGGCGAAGTCCTGGTTCTGATAGTGGTAGTGCCACGTGTCGTAGGTGAGCCCCCGCTCCCCCAGCCTGGCGACACCGGCACGAAACGCTGGGTCGGCGTAGAGCCCCACCGGCGCCCGACCTGGAATCATGAGCACCTCGGGATGCAGCGCGTGAGAACCCGCATGTCGGATGCCGCGCAACCGGCCGTGTGCAGCGGTCTCGTGAGCGTCGAGGACAGCATCGAGATGTTCCGCGTCGGTGAGATCGGCGTGGGCGACGATGCCACCCATCACCTGGCGCGGTGCCCGCTCCGCCTCGGCGGTGACGAACTCCGTCTCCCCGACCGGCGATGCGCCGTCACCCGAGCCCCGGTCGTACGCGGCGCCACACTCGACGAAGACCGTGTCGACGACCCGATGCCCGCTCGCGAGGTCGGCGAGCAGGTCGGCGAGTACGTACGGAATCCCCTCGCCCTCGGGCCAGAGGTGGTGGTGCGGGTCGATGATCGGCGCATCGGGATCGACGACGTCCTCGACGACCGAGTCCAACCATTCCTGACTGCCGGGGGTGCTCATCGGCTACGAACATAGTCCCGGTCGACACGTGCGAGTCCTGCCGGGACTACGGTTCGACCGGTGGACGCGCCGTTCGACATCGCCTCGCTCGTCGGGCATCGATTCCCGGGTGGAGTTCGCACCATCGAACACTGGGAGAACTTCCTCCTGACCGATTGCACGGGATGCGACCAGCTCACCGACGACCTCGTCCACCCCATTGCGCTGTTCCACGTACCGCTCCAGGGATCGGGGACCTCCATCGCCGAACTGTTCGAGCTCGGACGCGCCGCGGGCGCCGGGTCGGTTGGGCTCGAGGGATACGACTGGCAGTACTTCCGTCCGCTCCGCGAGGGCGTGCCCTACGACACGCAGGGAGGCATCGTGTCGGCCGAGTCGCGAACGACACAAGCCGGGCGCCGCTACGACCGTGTGGCCTTCAGCATCGAACTCACCGAGCCTGATGGCGAACTCGCTGCGCGGGTGACCAACACGTGGCGGTTCTACAGGGCGGACACATGACTGCCGTCGGTGACTCGATTCCGCCCTGGACCATGGCGGTGGTCGATCCGCAACGGATGAAGACGATGGCCGCCATCCTGCGCGATCCCTATCCGGTCCACTGGGATCGCGACGCGACCACGGCCATGGGCCTCGATGGCAAGGTCATCAACCAGGGCCCGCTCAATCTGTCCTACATCGCCAACATGTTGATGGCGTGGCAGGGAGAGCAGAGCATTCGCCGTCTCAGCGTCGGCTTCGGCAGTCCCGTCCTCGACGGCGATCACGTCACTGCCCATGGAACCGTGACGTCGATCGACGTCGTCGGAGACGAACAGCACGCCACATGCGCCGTCTGGCTCGAACGTGACGGTGAACAGGTCGTCACCGGTACGGCAGTGGTCGCGCTCAGCGGACCCGTCGGCTAGCGCCATGGGATACCTGGCAGGACGTGTTGTCATCGTCACCGGGGCAGCGCGTGGTCTCGGCCGCGCCTTCGCGGAACGGCTCGTCGCCGAGGGTTGCCCTGTCGTCGTCACCGATCGCGACGATTCGATCTTCGAGACGGCCGCTGCGATCGGCGCAACGGGGCATCTCGGCGATGTCGCGGATGCTGCGCACGTGCGCTGCGTCGTCGACGCCACGGTCGCCGAGCATGGAACGATCGACGTCCTCATCAGCAATGCGGGCGAGGTCATGGCGTCCGGACCTCGCGACGACTGGGATGCTGCAGCGCGCGACTTCGACCGCTTGTTCGGCTCCAACACGAAGGGCGCGTTCCTCTTCGGACGAGCGGTCGCGCCGATCATGATCGCGAACGGCGGTGGGAACATCGTCAACATCTCGACCGACCACGTCAAGCCGTGCCCCGACTGCCATCCCCACCACGGCCACGGCTCGATGGACCTCTACAACGCGTCGAAGTGGGCGCTCAACGGTCTCACCTTCGACTGGGCGAAGTCACTCGCCCGCCACCACGTCCGCGTGAACAACATCTGCATGGGCGCCACCGACACTGCGATGCTTCGCGGCTGGCTCGGATCCGAACCCGACCCCGACTTCCTGGCCACGTGGATGCAACCGGCGCAGGTGGCGCAGGTCCTCGTCGACCTGCTCGAGGAGGGACCCGAGGGCCGCACCGGCAACAACGTCGGCCTGTACGCCGGCCACGACTGCGTGCTCCCACCCCCCGACACCCTGTAACCCCGACCGGTCAGAACTCGACGGGGAGGCGCCAGCAGGTGAACATCTCGCCGAGTCGGAGTGAACGCATCACCGGTTCGGCTCCCGACCTCAGCCGGATGTCGGGGCGGGCATCGAGCAGCATCCGCGACGCGTGCACCGCCACATCGCGGACGAGCGCATAGTTCGAGCGAGGGCGGTCCTTCGGCATGGCCGGATGCACCGACGGCCGGCCGAGGCCGAAGGCGATGCCGGACGCGAGGCCATCGGCCCGGTACTGGCCGCGCGGCTCGCGTTGACACAGGTCGCTGCGCTCGACGACGAACGCCTCCGGATCGTGGAACACGCGGGGATCGCGGTTCGCGGCCGCTGCGGAGCACGTGAGGAGGGCTCCGTCGGGAAGCAGGCGGCCGAATCGCTCGACTTCGTGGCGAGCGAAGCGCGACGCACTGTGTACCGGCGGGCTGTGCCGCAGGGTTTCGAGCCATGCGAACTTGACGAGGCGTCGATCGTGTCGGACGGTCTCGAGTTGCTCCGGGTTGGTCAACAGCTGGAACCACATGTTGGCGAGGCCACCGTGCAGCGTCTCGTGATCGGCCTCCCAGATGGTCGCGACGATGTCGGCGGCACTGATCGATCCACCGTCGACCTCGATGTCGGCCGCCGCACTGATGAGATCGTCGCCGGGGTCGGCGCGCCGCTCGGCGAGCAGCGGCTCGATGTACCGGGAGAGTTCGATCGCCGCCGTGTACCCGTCTCGCTGCGCACGTGGATCCCAGCCAGCGCCGCGCTGCATCCGCCAGTAACGCGCCGCGAACTCCGGCAGGTCGCCATCGGGCAGATCGAGCACGGCACCCCACAACTCGAGTGGCAGCCGCGCTGCGAACGCAGTCGCGAGATCGGGGTCCTCGCCGAGGTCGGCGAGGACCCGTTCGACAATCTGCTCGACGTGCGCGTCGATGCGATTCGCCCGGGCCCACAGGACCGGGAGTTCGGCACCCAGATCCCGGCCGAATCCCTCCGTCCCCGCGAACCAGCGCTTCGATCGCGTCTCGTAGTTGGCGTCGTCGGCGAAGACCGATGTGACGTCGTCGTACCGGGTGATCCAGAACCGGTTGCCGACCCAGTCGCGATAGCAGGGATGGTGCTCCCGCAGAATGGTCAGGAGCCGGTACGGCGAGGTCAGCATCTCGTCGCCGATCAGCTCCCGGGGCGCGAGCAGGTTGGCGGACTCCGCCACCCGTTCGCGTTGGTACACCTCGTAGGTACGGTATCCAGCGGTTGGCGCCGGCTCGTCGTCGTGTTCCGCGTACCCGCTCATCACTCGGTGAGGTCGAATCGCAGCCAGAGCTGACGGATCGAACCGAGTCCGATCGGGGCGAGCGCCTCACCGTCGAGATCCTTCGGCATCCGATCCATGTCGATCCGGACGTTGCGGAACACCTCGCTGAGCACCTGCGCACCGATGACGGTCTCCTGTTCGGAGATCCACGCGCCGGGGCACAGGTGTGGCCCGACGCCGAATGCCATGTGGCTGCTGCGCCCCTCCTTGTCGTGGCCCGACCGCAGGATCTTGTCGCTGTAGAGGTCGGCTCGGTTGATGTCGAACCGCTCGGGCTCGCTGAAGATGCTGTCGTCGTGGTTCGCCGACACATCGACCATGTGGACGAGCGAGCCGGCCGGGATCACGACGCCGTGCATCTCGACGTCGAACGTGTTGTGTCGTGGCTGGCCGCCGATGGAGGTGGAGTGTCGGAGCATCTCGTGGAAGGCGGCGTTCCAGAGGTCGGGGTCCTCGATGACCGCGGCGTATTGCTCTGGATGCTGCAGGAGGAGGTACCAGAGGTTCATGATCGCGCCGCGGGTCGTCTCTCCACCGCCGCCGACGACGAGGGCCACGAACGACGTGATCTCCTCGGTCGACATGACGTCGCCGTCGATCTCGGCGTGGCAGAGTTCGGAGACGATGTCCATGCAGATCTGCTGACCGGCCTCGTCGTAGAGGTACGTCGGAGCGGTCCGCCGTTGTTCGACCAGCGATCCCACGTAGTGCTCGAGGTCCTCACGGGCGACGAGACCGTCGTGGTGGGTGTCGCTACCCCCGAGCCCTGACATCATCGCGTCGTACCACCAGGTGAACTGCTGACGGGCGTCCTGGGGGATGCCGAGCACCTGGGCGACCACGCTGATCGGGAACTCATTGGCGAAACACCGGCCGAGCTCGATGACCACGGTGCCGTCGTCGAACTCGACGCCCTTCGGGTTGCCGGGCAGCCACCACTGCTCGATCAGCTCCTGGGCGAGTTGGCGAAGTGCCGGTAGTCGCTTGGTCAGCGCGGCACCCACGAGGTGGCGGCCGTAGATGTTGCGGCGGCGGCGGTGTTCGATGCCGCTGAGCTCGAGCTGGGTGTTGCCGAGCACCCCCGAGGACGACCCCTTGGGAATCGTGTTGAACCCGACCTCGTCGAAGTAGCAGGCCGCGATGTCGCGGTAGCGGGTCACGTAGTAGCAGTTGTGCAGGCGATCGTGGAAGACCGGATAGTGATCACGCAGGATCCGGTAGTACGGATACGGGTTGCGGCGGAACTCGCTGCTGTCGAAGATCCGCGGGTCGAACAGCGGGGTGCCGTCGTCGGCGTGTCCCATGTCGACGGCCTGACCGATCGGCATGTGGTCGAACTTCGCGCGGGCGCCGTCGGTCGCGTCGAGATCGATCGTCGCCGTGCGGGCAGCATCGAACGGGTTGGTCACGTCGTTGCCTCGTCTTCGGGACGGAACCCGATCCTGAGTTCCTTCAGCGCCCGTAGGAAGTAGTTCGGGGCGATCGTCAGGTCGGTGTCGGGGAGGAACCACATCTCGTCGATGCGCCGGGCCAACGCCTCGAAACCGAAGAACAGCTCCCGGCGCGCGAGTGGCGCCCCCATGCAGAAATGGGTGCCGAACCCGAAGGTGACGTGCTTCTTGGCGTCGGCACGATCGAGGTCGAACCGGGCTGGCTGTTCGAAGACACGCTCGTCGCGGTTGGCGGCCGCATAACCGATCAGCACGCTCGAGCCGGCCGGGATCGTCACGCCGTGCAGTTCGACGTCGACGGCAGCAGTCCGAGTGAGACGCTGGACCGGTGATTCCAGCCGCAGCACTTCTTCGACCAGCGCCGGCAGGTACGTGTCGGGATCGCTCTTCAGCCGATCCCACTGATCGGGGTGTTCGATGAGCAGCCGAACGCCGCCCGACAGCGCGTTCGTGGTGGTCTCCGAACCGCCGACGAACGTATCGGCCATCATCTCGGCGTGCAGCTCCTCGTCGGTGAGGCAGCGCCCCCACTCCGGGATCGGGGTATTGACGAGGTCGGAGAGCAACGTGTCGTCGGGCTCGACGCGGAGCCGCTCGAAGATCGGTTGGAAGTAGTGCTGGGCCTCGATCTCCATCTCCGTCGACCAGACGACCTCCTCCGGCGTCTGCATCAGGCCGAGCCGTTGCACCCAGGCGTCGGTCCATGCCTTGATCCGCCAGATGTCGTCGGGGTTGGCGCCCATCTGAACGCCGATGATGACCAGCGGCAGCGGCACGGCGAACTGGCTCACCCAGTCGCACATACCGTCCTCGATGAACGCGTCGATGAGCTCGTCGGCGAGTGTGCTGATCTTCGGTTCGAGCTCCGCAATGCGCTTCGGGCGGAACGCGTGGTTGAACAGGTTGCGCATCTCACGGTGATTGGGGTCGTCGCGCCCTGCGAGTGTCGGCGCCGGCACCCACCCCTTCTCCTCGTAGAGCGCGAGGATCTTGGGCGAGATGGTACGAGCGCGCTTGTTGGCCGAACGCGAGTTGACGAAACGCTCGGCGTCCATGAGCACCGCGCGGACGTCGTCGTAGCGGGTGACGACATAGGCCTGCAGGCGCTCGTCGAACCAGACCGGTGCCTCGTCGCGCATCGTGCGGTAGGCGCCGTACGGGCAGTCGTTGATCTGCGGGTCGAAGAAGTTCACGTCGGCGAGCGCGATCGGTTCGTCGATTGCCAGCTCGTCTGCCTCCGACATCGTGCCCCCTCGTGTAACACCTGGTGTCAGACACCAGTAGTAACACGGAGGCGATCTGATCTCGGCGTCGGACGTCAGCGACGCCAGGCGCTCCCGCGGCCGGCAATCAGCGGCAGGTCGAGGAACGTCTTCACACCCGGGCCTGCAGCCACCACGTACGGGATGGCATTGATCGCGTGTGCTGCAGTCGACCCGAGGACGTCGCGATTCCACGAGTGCGGGAGCGTCAGCTGCATCTCGGGCTCGCCGGTGATCCGGATCGACCAGTCACCCTGCGGCCAGTCGGGTGCTGCGTGACGATGCATTCGCCACACGGTCTCCTGATGGACCAGGGCGCGCCCACCCGCCAGTGCTCGCCATTGCCAACGCTGCCCGGCGACCGTCCCCGCGTCGACGGTGCCGGCCGCGGTGTCGAGCTCGGCGGTGGCGACCCACGTCTCCATCTCCGAGGACACCTCGTCGATCTCGGCATCGATCCCGTCGGCCACCATCTGGACGGCCTCGGTGAAGAGCCCGTCGAGCCAGGTGCGATGGCGCTCCGATCGCAACGTGAACTCCTCGGGCGTGCGGCCGAAGTTCATCATCTCGAACATGATCTCGGGCGATGGGTAGTACTGGAAGTTGCTGATCTCCTGCACGGCGATCTGATCGATGCGCAGCGAGAGACCCGACATGAGCAGTGGGAGGAGATCGCCGAACCATCCCGGGTTGGCGCCCGTTCCATGGAACGCGACCCCACCCGCGCCGCAGGCGCTCGACAGTCGGTGCATGACGTCGTCGCCGTAGACCTTCGGGTACATGTAGCCGACGGTCGTGATGACGTGCTTGCGACTGGCGAGCAGTCGGCAGAAGTCGTCGAGGTCGGCCCCCGGGTCATCGCCGTACACGAGCGACGGCAGCGGCATGTGGAGCACCACATCGGCCTCGAGCGCCAGAATCTCCTCGACGTCATCGGTGGCCGTCACGCCCAGATCGGCGATACCGGCAAGCTGCCCGATGTCGCGCCCGACCTTGTCCGGGTTGTTGACGAGCAATCCGACGATCTCCATGTCGGGGCGTCCGGCGACGGCCGCGATCGACGCGCGCCCGACGTTCCCGCTCCCCCATTGCACGACCCTGATCGTCATACGGACACCGTAGGCGACCGACGTATCGGCTCGAACCAGCCGACCTCGACGACTCCTGCACGATCAGTGCGCGATCCGTGCCGGTTTGCGGGACCCTGGACGCACTGATCCTGCATAACGCAAGAAACCCCTGCACTGCAGGGGTTTCTGGAGCGGACGACCGGGATCGAACCGGCGACCTCAACCTTGGCAAGGTTGCGCTCTACCAACTGAGCCACGTCCGCGAGGAACGCACAATGTAGCAGTCGTGACCCCGGATCGGACAACGAGATCCATGGCAGATCTGATCAGCGCTGTTCGGGCGGTCGCAGATCGATCCGTAGCGTCAGCACGCCGTCGTCGAGGCTGACCTCGGCATCGCCGAGCATCGCGAAATCCTGGAAGTCGAGCTTCGACTGTTCGATGAAGTGGCGCCGCCCCTCCCCCTCGACGGGCGGCATCGGACGCTTCTTCACCGCTGCCGCGCGCTCTTTGAACCGTTGGACCATCTCGTCGGGATCGAAGGTTGCCACGTCGACGACCTTAGGCGACGCCGTCCGGCGAACCCTCGACAACTTCTGGCGAACCCTCGACGACGATTGACGACCCCTCGGCTTCATCTGGCGAACCCTCGATCATGTCGAGCAGATCCGGGCGATCGATCCCCTTCGGTGTCGGTGTCCTCGACTCCGGTGTCGGGGGAGCGAGATCGCTCATCGAGGGTCCGACGGACTGCGTCGAGGGTTCGAGATCGCTCATCGAGGCGACGGGGCGCTCGGCCAACTCGAACTCGGCATCGAGGTTCGGCGGTGACGGCTCGTGGCGCAGCGGCTCGGCACCCGCGGGACGTACCTCATCGAGCACACGGCGCTGCGTCGCAGGGTCACGCTGACGGCGCCACTCCTTGTCGCCCATGCGCTCGAGCGGCGCGAGGACGGGCGGGTCGTACCTCGTCTGACGAAACAGCCAGATTCCCAACAGGACGAAGAGGACACCGATCGCAACGAGGCCGGCCACCATCGCGTAGACCAGCCGCGTCGAACCTGGGTCACCCGCACCCAGCAACAACGGTGCTGCGATCACCGAACCGCGCACGGCGTTCGACAACGGAGTGGTGAGTTCTCGCACGGAACCGAGATTGTGCCAGTTTCGAACACGGTTGTGTCGGATCACGTACGTCACCTCTGGTGCATCGGGCACCACACGGCAGTACGACCACCGATGGTGTCTCGCCGCAACGGGCCGCCGTCGCGGTCACATGGCGGACATTGGGCGCGCACCGCCGGCGACAGGGTGCCACGGTGACTTCCGCCTCGCCGCAGCATGATCGGCAGGCGGCGACGAATCGCGTGTGCCAATCGGTCGATCTCGCCATCGTCGAGACCGTCCGCCGGGCGCCGTGGGTCGATCCCCGCCCACCAGAGCACCTCGTCGGCGCACAGGTTCCCGAGCCCGGCGATGGCAGTCTGGTCGAGGAGCACTGTCTTGATCGCCGGTCTGCGCCCGGCAAGTGCCTGGCGCAGTCGCGCAGCAGTGACCGACGTGAAGTCGACACCGAGTGCCGAGACGTCGGGATCGAGACTGAGACGGCCGAGCCGGCGCGGGTCGTTGAATCTGATCGCCGGAACGTCGCCGCCGGTGGACACCCGCAGCCGATCCCAATCGGGGTCGTCGCGATCCGAGGCGTACTGCAGTCGGGCGATCGGAGCGACACCGTCGATGACCACCCGGCCGGTCATCCCGAAGTGCAGGCCGATCGTCGGGCCATCGGTGTCGACCAGCACGATCTTGCCGGCACGCCTGACCCCGGCGATCGTGGCGCCGATGACCACGTCGGCGAACCCAGGCACGGCGACACGCTCGTCGACCCACGCCTGCTCGATGGTTCGACCGACGGTGACCTCGATCGCCGATCGCCAGATCTCCGCTTCGAGCCCCTCCGGCACCGCTGCGACTCCTGGTGTCTCTCAGCTGTCGGACTTGGCGACGGAGGCGATGAACCGTTCGATCGGCTCATCGAGCTGATCGCTGTTGATCAGGAACGCGTCGTGGCCGTGCGGCGAGTCGATCTCGACGTACTCGCTCGGCACACCGTTGGCGAGCAAAGTGTGATGAATCTGTTGCTGCTGATACGCCGGATAGAGCATGTCGCTCCAGATCCCGACCGCCATGGTCGGCGCCGTCACCCGCAGCATCGCCCGATCCAGCGATCCGCGCCCGCGAGCCACATCGTGGAGGTCCATGGCCTTGCCGATGGCCAGATAGCTGTTCGTGTCGAACCGGCGCGCCAGTTTCTGGCCGTGGTACTCGAGATAGCGCTCGACCTCGAACCGCTGCCACATCCCGAGCGTGTCGCCGACGGCGGCCTTGTCGGCGAGTTCGCGACCGAACCGGTCGGTGAAGACGTTGTCGCTGCGGAATGTCACCTGCGCAACCATGCGCGCGATCTCGAGTCCCTCGGCCGGGCCGTCGCCGGGTTCGGCGTCGTAGTAGTCACCGCTGCGCCACTTGGGGTCGAGGCGGATCGCCCGTCGACCGATGGCACCCCACGCGATCTGCTGAGCGGTTGCTTGCATGCAGGTGGCGATCGCCACGAGCGACCTGACCCGACGGGGATACATCACGGCCCATTCGAGCGCCTGCATGCCGCCCATGGAGCCGCCGACCACCGCCAGCCAGCGTGGCACACCCAAGTGCTCCATGAGCCGGGCCTGTGAGCGGACCATGTCGCGGATGGTGACGACCGGGAACCTCGATCCGTACGGGCGTCCGTCGATGGGGTGAGGCGATGCCGGGCCGGTCGAGCCCTGGCATCCACCCAACACGTTGGCGCACACGACGAAGTACCGGTCGGTGTCGATCGGCTTGCCCGGCCCGACCGTCTCGTCCCACCATCCAGCCGTGGGGTGACCTCGACCGGCGGGACCGGCGGCATGGCTGTCGCCCGTCCAGGCGTGACACAGCAAGATCGCATTGGCACCATCGGCGTCGAGTTGACCCCACGTCTCGTAGGCAACGGTCACGTCCGACAGTGCAACACCGCAGTCGAGCGCAAACCGGCGGTCGGTCGCGAAGGTGAAGAACCGGCGATGCCCTGGCTCGTCGCCGGGCCTCCAGGCGCCGGTCACGGGAAGAGGGCGGGCGGTACTCACGGAAATGACACGGTACCGATGACCGGCTGGGCGAAGGTCATGCGTTGTTCGAATCCGGCTTCGTACGGCATGAACCCGTTGCGGTCAGGATAGAGCAGCTGCACGATCTCGAACGGAGCGCCTCGGTACCAGGCCGCTGCGGTCGAGAACCACGGCCCCCACCGGACCAGGTCGATGGGCGCGAACATGCAGCGCAGATCGTTGTCGAGCAACCCAACGAGTTCGACACCGAGCGGAATCTCGGTGCCGCCACGACACGCATCGGCGACGAGCGTGACGAGACCGTTGGCAGCAACCGGAGTCAGCCCGAACACGGCGACGTCGGGAAAGCCGACCGCTGCGGGCATCCCGATCGAATAGGCGTAGCCGGGTGTGGGTGGTTCGGCCTCGACGTCGGCGGCGATCGGCTCCAGCGCCCATCCGGTCGTTGCGATCATCCATTCGATCTTCTCGGCGTGCGGGATGTGAAAGTCCGGCAACTCCATTGCACCAGTCTTGCATCTGGGGTCAGACCCCTGTTGCAGGACCCCGAACGTACGGGGAATCAGCTTCCGACGCTGAGCCGGCGGATCAGGTGCGACATCGAGCGCATCACGTCGAGCGCGAACGTCGGTGTCTCGTGGACGAGGTACAGGAAGTCACGTTGGTCGATGACCGCGATCTCCGACGCTTCGATCGCCACCGCAGTGAGTGTGCGGGGTTCGGCGTCGATGATGGCGAGCTCACCGAACGTTCCGTCGGGTCCGATCCGTTGGAGTGGCTGGTCGCCGCGACGCAACTCGACCAGTCCGGAGATCACACCGAACATCTCGTTACCCTCGTCGCCGGCTCTGAAGAGCACGTCGCCGGCGGCCAGCGCGGTCAGATGAGCGCCAGGGAGTCGAGGTCGATGGCGTGCTGGAGATGCCGGGAGGCCATCGCACCGAACATGTCGAGGCTGCGGGCGTTCATGGTCACCATCTGCGAGGTCATTGCCGTGATGAACACGCCGTGGAAGGCCTCGCGCCGGTACTGCTGCCACAGCCAGTCCCGGTCGACGTCGACGTCGTACTCGCCGAGCGCCTCGGCATAGGTGGCGACGAGATCGCGCTCGTGGGTACGGCGGTCTTCGATGAGCATCCCGGCCCCGATGAAGTACGACAGATCGGTGATCGGCATGCCATGAGCAGGCGAACCCCAGTCGACCACCGTGATCGGCGGACCGCCGGCGTCGGTACCGAACAGCATGTTGTCGAGGCGATAGTCCGTGTGGACCAGCGAGAACGGGCGGGTCCGTCCGCCGATGAACGCACCGATGTGCTCACCGAACCGTTCGGCGAGGTCGAGCATGTCGGCGGTGAGATACCGCTCGTAGGTCGCGGCGAAGCCGGGGAACACCAGTGCCCACATCATCGCGTAGCCGTCACCATTCGATGCCGGTTCGTTGCCCGACAGCCAGTCGATGTCGGAAAGTGTGGGGTCATTCCACCGAGGACCGTGCAGCCGGGCCAGCTCGCGGACGGCCAGGTCGGCTCGATCGATCGAGCAACCGGCGAGTTGGTCGCCCTGTTCGGCCGGCGACATGTCCTCGAGCAGCACGACGTAGTCGTTGGTGGCGGGGTCCCAGTCGGCATGATGACAGCGCGGCATCCGGATGTCGACCGTGGGGGCCAGTTCGCGGAAGAACTTCACCTCCCGCTCGTAGCTGCGCACCGACGCCGCCAACACTCGACTCCGCTCGTCCTCGGCAGGCACCTTGGCGATGATCGACGACGGGATCGAGGGGTCGTCGGTGACGAGCGACAGTCGAATGGTCGTGCTGACGTGCCCGTCGCCGACTGGGCGCGCCTCCACTGAATCGACCTTGCCACCGAGGACGGAGGACAACCATGCTGCAGTGATGTCGTCAGGGCTCATCGTGACGCACGGTAGTGCTGGGCGGCCGCTACCGTCGGGCCCGAGATGTCCGGGTCGAGCCGTACTTTCCTGTTGAGTCCGAAATGGATCGCCTTCCACCTCCTGGTGTTCGGCTCGATCGCCCTGATGATCTGGCTCGCCCTGTGGCAGCTCCGCCGCCTCGATGAACGACAGGCGTTCAACGCCACCGTGACGGAGCGGATCGACGAGCCGCCGGTCCCGTTCGACGAGCTCCTTCCTCTGACACGCACGGATCCCGCTGCCGTCGAATGGCGACAGGTCACCGTGACCGGCGAATACCTGACAGATCAGATCACGTGGTTCAACCGATCACAGGATGGATTGGCCGGCGACAACGTCCTCACTGCATTGATCGACGGCGACACCACCATCCTGGTCAACCGCGGGTTCATCCTGCTCGCCGACGACGTTCGCCCACCGCCGGCAGGCGAGATCGAGTTGCTCGGTCGGATCCGGGTACCTCCGGGCCGCCAACTCGGAGAATTGACCGACGCTTCGGACGGGCCGCTGAGTGAGGTCCGACGGATCGATCTCGAACGCCTCGACGAGCAGCTTCCCGGCGAATTGGCCCCGGTGTATCTCGACCTGATCGGCAGCATTCCGAACATCGCCGCCGGCGATCCGGTACCCGTCCCACCGCCGACGTCGAGCGACGGCCCCCATCTGTCCTACGCCGTCCAGTGGTTCATCTTCGCCGCCGCCGTGCTGCTCGGATGGGCGCTGGCGGTCCGCCGCTCGACTGTCGCACGTCGCCGTCGGGATCTCGACCTCACGGACGGAGAAGTCGTGCGAACGTCGTCGGGTTCCCCGCCATCAATCGACGCCGCATCGACCACGACGACGCCCTGAACAGCTTCGTCATCACGGCGGCCACCTCCGACGGTGGCGTGTCGATGCGCATATAGCCGCGCCACTGCTCGATCGGCAGCGCGAAGAAGGCGCCGAAGAAGGCCCGAACCTCCTCGTCGTCGAGTCGCAGCAGCAGCTCGAGCCCGTAGTCGTGCAGCACTCGGCTGCGGCGGAACTCCGCGGGCCAGACGGCCTCGGCGACGACCGATGAATCGGCGACGGCCGAAGTCGACTGTAATGCTGCAACGACCGCCGACGCGACGCGTGGCGCGGCCCGCAGCGACGACGCCACGCTGAAACCGGTCGCCGCGTGGACGTAACCCGCTGCGGCACCGAAGGCGACGACGGGCTCGTCGATGCCCGGTCGACTCCCACCGAGCGGAATGCGCACGTACTCCGTTCGCACCGAGTCGGCCAACACGTCGTCGGGATGCCGCCCGAGCCGAGCGGCCAACCGTGCGAGCAGCGCTATCGGCTCGACCGCGGGCCGTGCCGCGAGCACGGTTTCCTCGACCAACCATCCGTCGCGAACGGGCAGCGTGTAACAGAACGTCGTCACGCCTCTCGGACCGATCGATGACGGGCGGCCGTCACCCGCTGTCCCCCTGACGGCGCGAAAGTCCATCAACGTGGGCCGTCCGAGGTCACCGGTCGGTGGTTCCGCCAACACCACGCCGATGGCGGTCTGCCATGCCGGCGGCGTTGTTCCAGCGAGTCGGGCGAACGACGAGGGCCAGCCGCTCGTGTCGACGACGAGTCGCGCCCGCAGTTCGGATCCGTCGGCCGACACCACACGGTGACGGTCGCCGTGGGGCGAGCGAACGTCGACCACTGTGCCCGAGAGGTGCTCGACACCGTCACGGAGGCGGGCTCGCAGCATCCCGTTGTCGAAGACGCCGTAGGGACGGGCGATCTCCGCCGGTTGCGCGGTGTACACGGCCATGGTCTCGAGCCGTTGTCCGAGCACACCGTCGACGTCGTCGCCGATGGCCTCGACACCCTGAACGTCGTCGATCCACGTGCTGTACGTTGCATTCCACTCGTCGTCGGGGCCGACGAGCACGACCTCGACGTCACGCGCCCGACAGGCGCACGCCAGTGCGCTGCCGGCCGGGCCGTCGCCGATCACCACGACATCGACGTCGCGCGGGGAGCTCGTCATGAAATCAGCCGCGTTCGAGTTCCGCCATGCGGCGGAACTGCTCGACGACGTCCGGGGTCGAATGCGCTGGGTCGAGCGTGCGGTAGACCGTCTCCACGTTGACCGCGATCCGGCCGAACTCGCCCCACTCGCGGAACCGTTCGTCGACACCGAGGAGCCGACCGATGTCGCGTGCGGCATCGAACGCATCGATGCCCGCCGCCTGGCGTTCGGTTGCCTCGGCATCGACGAAGCGGAGGTAGTCACGCACCGCCACGATCCCTGCGGTGTCGGTGAGCGGCCCGTGGCCCGGCACGACGGTCTCGACGTCGAGATCCAGCATGAGATCGCATGCGGCCACCCAATTCGACAACGGACCCGCCCACACGATCGGCGTCCCGCCGATGAACAAGATGTCGCCCGTGTAGATCGTGCGCGCGTCGGGTACGTGAACGATCGTGTCACCCGAGGTGTGAGCAGGACCGACCTCGATCAGTTCGACGAGGCGACCACCGACCTCGACGTCGAGTCGGCGATCGAACGTCGTCGTCGGGGTCACGAGCTCGATGCCATCGAAGTGGAACGCTCCGAAGAACGAGCGGAAGAGGTCACCGACATCGCCGGGCGCCTGGTTCAGTGCCGCCATCATGGCCGGCGGGACATCGGCCATCTCATGGGCGGTCGCCGTTGATGTCACGATCTCGACGTCGGGCCGGCGACGCACGATTTCGCCGTTGCCGTAGCAGTGGTCGCCGTTGGCGTGGGTGTTCACCACCGTGTCGATCGGCGCGCTGTGCATCACCGGAGTCATCGCGTCGAGCATCGCCGCAGTGAGGTCGAGGTCGAAAAGGGTGTCGACGAGCAGCGATTCTCCCTCGCCGACGATCAGACCGGCGTTGCTCCAGCCCCAACCGCCGTCGGGTTGGAGATACGCGAAACAGCCATTGCCCAGATCGTGCAGGCCCAGGGTGTAGTCGGTCGCTGCCATCGCATCATCTTGTCATGGGTGGCCCCGTCGCCAACGGGCAGTCAGCCGCTCAGCGAGCATCGTCGTGGGGAGGTGCGTATTCGCGTCAGGGATCGTGGGGAACACCGACGCGTCGCAGACGTACACCGACTCGTAGCCGAACACGGCACCGTCGACGTCGACGACGGAGCCCATCGCGCAGCTGCCCGATGCATGCACGCAGTCGCCGAGCGACGCCGGCAGCCACCGCTCGATCGACGCGACGTCGCCGAGCGCGTCGATGGTGGTGCCCGAATCATCCACATACACCTGGTCGACGACCTCCGCGAACGGCGCCGTTCCGAGCATCCGCACCGCATCGAGTACTCCTCTGCCGAGTGCACCGAGGTCACGTGGATCATCGAGCAGCGCGAAGTCGACGAGTGGTTCCCCGAGCGGATCGAGGCGGACCGTCCCTGAACGGCTGCTCGGGGTCATCAACGTCACCAGCAGCATTCCGAGATGCGGGGCATCTGGGCCCAGGTGGTTCATCGGGAGGAATTGAACGCCATTGCGTTGGCGGAAGGTACCGATGACCAGCCCCGCCGGATCGACGGGGACGCCGTTGCGCAACGCCAGCGTCAGCGGTGCCGACGGGTGGTCCTGGAGACGGAGGCCGATCCCTGGCGTGTCGAACCCCGAACGCAACAACAGCGCCGGCGTCCGGATGGCACCGGCCGCGAGGATGACGCGATCGCCCGGGATCTCCTCGCCCGTCGACAGCACGACGCCGACTGCGCGGCGACCGTCCAGCACCACACGTTCAACGGTGGTATCGGCTCGAACCGTCAGATTCGGACAGCGCCCGTGCGGGCCAGAGGTACGCCTCGGCCGAGGTGACCCTGCGACCGTCACGCCGAGTGAGCGGCACACGTCGTGCGTCGCTGTCGGCGCCGACGAGCGCCCGATCGATCGGACCGAGTTCACTCTCGAGCGGCTGCTCCTCCGGGAGCGCCATCGCCGACCAGGCTGCGTCGGCATCGTCCCATCCCCACGATCGATAGAGGTTCGCATCGCCACGCAAGGCAACCATGGCGTTCACCACCGACGAACCTCCGAGACCCCGGCCTCGGCGATACGGGCGCGCCGTGCCTCCGGCGGTTCGTGTGGCCAGCACGTCACCGTCGTTGCGCTCCACCAGATGGGCCGCGCCGAAGAAGTTGTCGGCGTCGATCTCCGGGGGCACGGCCCCCGCCACCAGATCGGGGCCCGACTCGACCAGCACGACGTGACGGTCGGGATCCTCCGAAAGGCGGGCGGCGACCACGCATCCCGCAGTTCCGGCACCCACCACGATCCACGCGCCAGCCACCCCAGGAGACTACGAGAGACCTGACGTCGGAATTCAAGACTGCGACCGTGCCGACCGATGACATGGTCATCATGCAGGAAACCACGGAACTCCAGGCGCCATCAGCCGGAATCCCCGGGGTCAACGGCTATCCGCCACCGCCACCGGTACCTCCACCATCTCTGCGACCGCCGAATCTGATCAATCAGAGCGCCCCGCTCCTCCCGCACGTGGCCCCGGTCGCACCACGACCGCCGACGGCTCCCGCCGCGAACCCGTTTGCCACGTCGATGAACACGCCGTCGCCGACGACGAAGCCGGCCGGCGTCAAGAAGCGCAGTTCCGCGCGACGGATGTTCAGTTGGTGGGTCGTGCTCGCAGCGATCGGTGGCATCGCCTACGCCGGCTTCACCTACGGATCCGATCTCATGGAACTGGCCAGTGGCGAGGAGTCCATTGCCGAACCGGCTGTTGCGCTCGAGTTCCCGACGCCGGCCGAGCCAGTCGACCCCATCAGGACCGCGACCTTCCTGGTCGAACGCCCGGACGCGCTGAAGGGACCGCAGACGTTCGAAGTGACAACGGACTTCGAGACCGGCGTCTCACGGGTGCTCATCCAGCGCACCGAAGCCCCGAACCTCGAGATCCTGACACTCTGGGACACGGCCTTCATCCGTCGCGTCGACGAGACGACCTGGTATCGGCTCGACCGCGGGCAGTTCCCGGTCGACTCGGAGTTCGGTATCACTCGCTGGATCCGTTCCCTCGACCAGATCCTTCCGCCGCCTCTCAGAGAGTCGGCTGTCATCGATCGGGCGACCGAGTCAACCGTCGGCACCGAAGCCACCACGCGACTGCTCGTGTCGATCGACCCTGCCGCATTCAACCTGCCCACCGCGGTGCCGACGACTGCCCCGCCGCCGGCAGACGGGACCGTTGCGCCGGCACCTCCCGAGCCCGTTGTCGCTCTGTCTCCTGGCGTCATCCTGCAACCGGGTTCCGACACGGTCGAGACGCTCAGCATCGAACTCTGGATCGACGATGCAGGCATCGTTCGCAAGTCGATCATGCCCGCCGAACTGGGCGCCGAGACGATCACGATCACATCGCTTTCGCCCGATTCGTGGCAGCCGGTCTTTCCCACCGACGACATGGTGCAATCGCTGACCGCCTCGTCGATGTTCAGGCTCGGGATCTGATCTGCCCTGCTCAGGGGTAGCGACGTAGACATTTCGTACAATCAGCCCGGGCCTCGGCGGCGCGATCCGTAGGGTCGCAATGGTGTCCACCCGGCATCGACTGACCATTCGCACACTCGACCGGGACCCCCGAGCCGTGGCGCTCAGCGCAGCTGCCCACGCTGTCGGCATTCGGGCGCCGGAGCCGATCGAGGTCGCCGACATCGTCTTCATCGACGGGGAACTCGACCCCACCGACCTCGACCGATTGCACGGCGTGCTCGTCGACCCGCTACTGCAACGTGGCAGCTGGGACCTCCCCACCGGCCACGGCGTCGAGATCACCTTCCTGCCCGGCGTGACCGACACCGCGGCCGACGCGCTCAGGCACGCTGCCGGCCAGCTCGGCGTCGACGCCGATGCCACTGCCACCGGTCGGAGGGTGGAGTTCGGCGATGCCATCGAGCCCGACAACGCCGACGAACTGGTCCGCCGGTTGGTGGCCAACCCCGTGATCGAACGGTGGTGCCAGGGCACGATCGAGCCACCGCACGTCGAGGTCACGCCATCGAGCGCGGCTGGCGAGATCATCGTGATTCGCGGTCTCGACGACGACGGGCTCCGCAGCATCGATGACGCCCGTTCGCTGTACCTCGACATCGAGGAGCTACGCGCGATCCGCGATGAATACGAACGTCTCGGCCGCGACATCACCGACGTCGAGATCGAAGTGCTGGCGCAGACCTGGAGCGAACACTGCGCCCACAAGACGTTCCGGGCGATCATCGACGTCACCGACGGCAACGGCGGCGATCGCACGATCGATCCGCTGCTCGTTCAACTGCGCCACTGCACCGACTCCATCGATGCCGGGTTCGTGCGGTCCGCCTTCGTCGGCAACGCAGGGGTGATCGAGTTCACCGAGGGCACCACGATTGCGCTCAAGGCCGAGACGCACAACCATCCGTCCGCGGTCGAACCCTTCGGCGGCGCCAACACGGGCGTCGGCGGCGTGATCCGCGATGTGCTGGGCATCGCCCACCGACCCATCGCCGTGACCGACATCTTGTGCTTCGGTCCCGCCGATCTCCCGATGGACGATCTCCCTGACGGAGCGCTCCACCCGCGTCGTATCAGAGACGGCGTCATCGACGGTGTCGCCGACTACGGCAACAAGATCGGATTGCCGACGGTTGCCGGCGCGATCCTCTACGACCCGGCGTACACCACGAACCCCCTCGTCTTCGCCGGGTGTATCGGCACCGCTACGTCGCGCCCACTGCACACCGGACCGTTTCCCGGCGACCGTGTCGTCGTGCTGGGGGGCGCCACCGGACGCGACGGCATCCGCGGGGCAACGTTCTCGTCGGCAACGATGGACGCCACCACCGGCGAGGTCGCCGGTGCGAGTGTCCAGATCGGTGATCCGATCGTCGAGAAACTCCTGATCGATGCACTCATCGGCGCCGAGGATCTCTACTCGGCGATCACCGACTGTGGTGCCGGCGGCCTCTCCTCGGCGATCGGCGAAATGGCCGAGGGTGTCGGCGCCGAGGTCGAACTCGACCTCGTTCCGCGCAAGTACGCCGGGCTCGACCCCTGGGAGGTCTGGCTCTCCGAGGCCCAGGAGCGCATGGTGGTGGCAGTACCGCCCCAGCACCTCGATGCACTCACACAGCGGTGCGAACGGGTGGGCGTCGACGTCGCCGACATCGGGTCGTTCACGGGTGACGGCCAACTCGTCGTACGCAACGGCGGCGACACGGTCGTCGACATCGACACCGCCTTTCTCCACGATGGCCGCCCGCAACGGCGCATGAAGGCAGAGTTGCCGACACCGAACCGCACCGACCGCACCACCCGCACCGTCACCGATCCCGCCGCCACCCTGCTCGAGTTGCTGGCTCATCCGAACATCGCCTCGAAGGCCGGCACGATCCACCGGTACGACCACGAGATCCTCGGATCCACGGTCGTCCGACCGCTGGTCGGAGCGGCCGGCGACGGTCCCGCCGATGGGGTGGTCCTCGCCGCGCCAACCGCGACCGAGGGCATCGCGATCGGCATCGGCGTCAATCCGTGGTACGGCCTGCACGATCCCGAAGCCATGGCCTACGCCGTGGTCGACGAAGCCATGCGCAACGTGGTCGCCGTCGGCGCCGACCCGGATCGGGTGGCGCTGCTCGACAACTTCTCCTGGGGCGACCCCCGGCGTCCGTCGACGCTCGGTGAACTGGTGATGGCCGTCGACGGGTGCTGCGGCGCTGCTCGCTTGTACAACGCCCCGTTCGTGTCGGGAAAGGACTCACTCAACAACGAGTACGTGGGTTCCGACGGGCAACGACATGCAGTGCCGCCCACGCTCGTGATCACTGCGGTTGCCCACGTGCCCGACGCCGACCACTGCATCACGCCCGACCTGGCCGAGCCCGGCAACGTCCTGCTCCTCATCGGCGAGACCGGCACCGAGTTCGCCGGTTCGCATCTCGACATGGTGTGCGGCGCTCCGAGCCGTCCTGGCCTGGCGCCTTCACCGGTGCCTGACGCTCCGGCCGACTATCGCCATCTGCACGCGGCCATGCGAGCTGGCCTGATCGAGTCGTGCCACGACGTCGCCGAGGGCGGCCTCGCTGTGACGCTCGCCGAGATGTGCATCGCCGGCCGACTCGGCGCCACCATCGACCGCCTGCCCCACGACGACCTCGCCACTGCGCTGTTCGCAGAGTCGTGCGGTCGACTCGTCGTCGAGGTCCAGCCGCCACGCGTGGCGGCGTTCCTGAAGGTGATGGAGAACCGGGCCATGCGCATCGGAACCGTGAACGACGAGTCGGCGCTCCGGATCACCGGGGTGGAATCCCTGCCGCTCGACGCGCTCGTCCGGGCGTTCCAGGGCGAGGTCGACGCATGAGCAGAGTTCCAGCACTCGTCATCGCCGGACCTGGAACCAACCGTGACCACGACGCGAAACTCGCCCTCGAACTGGCGGGAGCCTCGGTGCAGATCGTGCTGGCCGATGAACTGATCCGTCGACCCCACCTCCTCGACGAGGCCCGACTCGCCGTCGTCGCCGGCGGCTTCAGCTACGCCGACTCGCTCGGCGCCGGGCGAATGCTGGCGCTCGACCTGATGGTCGGACTCGGCGATCGGCTCCGAGCATTCGTCGACGCCGGACGGCCGCTGATCGGCATCTGCAACGGCTTCCAGGTACTCACCCGTACGGGGCTGCTTCCCGGCGCACTCGGCCACAACGCCCAGGGTCGCTTCGACTGTCGGTGGGTCGTGCTCGACCCACTCCCCACCAGCGTGTCGGTGTGGACGCGCGACATCGACGATGCGATCCACTGCCCGATCGCCCACGGCGAGGGCCGCTACGTCCACCCCGATCCCGACGGGCTCGCGGCAGCCGGGCAGGTGGCGTTGCGCTATCGCAGCACGAATCCCAACGGATCGGTGGCCGGCATCGCCGGAGTCAGCGACGCCTCCGGCGTGGTGCTCGGGTTGATGCCGCACCCCGAGAATCACATCGTCGCGCGCCAACATCCCCACCACCGACGCGGCGGTGGCGGCGCAGCGCATCTGGGTCTGCGCCTGTTCGACAACGGCGTCCGCCACGCCAAGGGTCTGTGATGGACGACGAACTGTCGGCACTGCCCGAACCATTGGTCGATGTCGACCTCCCGCTGACCGATCGACGCGACGGCAAGGTGCGAGTCTCGTACGCACTCTCCGACCATCGGAGGCTCTTCGTCACCACCGATCGGCTGTCGGCATTCGACCGCATCATCGCAGGCGTTGCGTACAAGGGTCAGGTGCTGAACCAGCTCTCGTGGTGGTGGTTCGAGCACTCACGCGACCTCGTCGCCAATCATGCGCTGTCGACACCGGACCCGAATGTGCTGCTCGCGCGTGAAGCGACCCCGCTCTCCGTCGAAGTGATCGTTCGCGGGTACATCACGGGCGTCACCGACACCGCGCTGTGGACCCGATACGCAGCGGGCGAACGCCTGATCTACGGGTATGCATTCCCCGACGGGCTGAGGAAGAACACGCCACTTCCCGCGCCGATCATCACCCCGACAACCAAGGGAGGAGCCGGGGCCCACGACGAACCGCTGTCGTCGACCGCTGTGGTCGAGCAGGGATTCGTCGACGCAGAGCTGTGGGCCGCCGTCGAGGCCGCAGCCCTCGCGATGTTCGAACGCGGTGCCCAACGTGGGCTCGAGGCCGGCCTCATCCTCGCCGACACGAAGTTCGAGTTCGGCGTGACAGCCGAGGGTGAACTGTTGCTGATCGACGAGGTGCTCACACCGGATTCCTCCCGCTGGTGGATCGCCGACACCTACGACGAACGCGTCATGGCAGGCACCGAACCCGAGAGCCTCGACAAGGAAGTCGTCCGTCGGGCACTGGCCGATGCGGGCTACACCGGCGACGGCCCGATCCCGCAACTGCCTCGCGAGGTGTGGAGCGCCACGTCGGCGCGCTACATCAACACCTACGAGCGCATCACGGGGACCACGTTCGTCCCGGGCGTCTACCCTGCGGGGCCACGGATCAACGCTGCTGTCGCTCGACTGGAGATCACCTGACATGACCAAACTTCACCGGCCCATCCCTGTGACAGCAGTGCCGAACGACGACTCCCCCAAGGACGAATGCGGGGTCCTCGGCATCTCGACGCCGCACGGCGAAGGTGTGGCACAGCTGGCATTCTTCGGCCTGTTCGCGCTGCAACATCGCGGCCAGGAGGCCGCAGGGATCGCCGTCAGTGACGGCAAGCGGGCTCGTGTCCACAAAGAGGCGGGTCTCGTTGCGAACGTGTTCACGCCGGAAGCGCTTGCACCCCTCACCGGCTACCACGCCATCGGCCACACCCGGTACTCGACCACCGGCTCGAATGCGGAGCGCAACATCCAGCCGTTCCTGGTCGAGACGATGCACGGGCCGTTGGCCCTCGCCCACAACGGCAACGTCGTCAACGCGCCGGCGTTGCGTGACGAGCTGTTGAACCGGGGATTCGGGCTCACTGCAACCAGCGACTCCGAGGTGATGACGCTGATGCTCGCCGCCGCGGGCGGCCAGACCTGGGAGGAGCGCATCGAGCGCACGCTGCCGGCATGGAAGGGCGCATTCTCGCTCGTGCTGCTGGCGGCCGACCACGTGATCGCCGTGCGTGACCCCTGGGGTTTCCGGCCGCTGTCGATCGGCCGCCTCCCCCATGGCGGTCACGCCGTTGCCAGCGAGACCTGCGCCCTGTCGACGCTCGGATGTGTCGACATCGAGGAAGTACAGCCTGGCGAGATGGTGACCCTGATCGGCGCCGAGATGCACCGGTCACAGGTGCTCGCTCCCCAACCACGAGGCGCGCGATGCACGTTCGAGTTCGTCTACTTCTCGCGCCCCGACTCGGTGTGGGACGGCCGCAACGTCCACCACGTCCGCCAGCGTCTCGGGGTGCAGCTCGCCCAGGAAGCTCCGGCCGACGCCGACGTGGTGATTCCCGTGCCCGACTCGTCGATCCCGGCCGCGATCGGATTCTCCAACGAGAGCGGCATCCCCTTCAACGACGGACTGATCAAGAACCGGTACATCGGCCGCACGTTCATCGAGCCCACCCAGGACATCCGTGAGCGTGGCGTCGCCCTCAAGTTCAATGCGCTCAGAGAGAACCTCGAGGGCAAACGGGTGGTGATGATCGACGACTCGCTCGTGCGCGGCACCACTGCGGGGCCCCTCGTGAAGCTCGTGCGAGACGCGGGAGCGACCGAGGTCCACGTTCGCATCACGTGTCCGCCGATCACGCACGCGTGTCACTTCGGCGTCGACATGGGCCACGATGGCGACCTCATCGCCGCACGGCTCCGCGTGGACGAGATGCGTGAGCACATCGGCGCCGACAGCCTGGCGTTCCTGTCGCTCGACGGGATGATGTTGGCGGTGGCCGACACCCCCGCGCACGACGACGACGGCTACTGCAATGCCTGTTACACCGGGCGGTATCCGATGAACGTCGGTGATGCGCAGCCCAAGCTCTCGTTCGAAGGCGTGCTCGCCTGATGCGGGTACTGGTCATCGGATCGGGTGGCCGCGAGCAAGCGATTGTGTGGGCCTGCCGGCACCACGGCCACGACGTGCGCATCGAGGCAGCCCTCGGTGACGCATCCACCGACGACACCGATCTCGTGATCCCCGGCCCCGAAGCGGTGCTCGTCGCCGGTGTCGCCGACGAATGCGCAGCGTCGCGGCATCCCGTGCTTCGGCCCCACCGCCGACGTGGCCCGACTCGAATCGTCGAAGTCGTTCGCCCGCGAGCTGGCGACGTCACTCGGCATCCCCGGCCCGGCGTTCGGCCGTTTCGACGACGCCGGCGAAGCGATCGCCTGGTGGAACCGGCTGGCGCGCCCCATCGTCGTGAAGCTCGACGGCCTCGCCGCGGGCAAGGGTGTCACGGTGCCGTCGACCGATGCGGAGACCGTCGACGCGATCACGGCGGCGGCCACCGTCGGCCCCTTCGTGCTGGAAGAGCGGCTCCACGGTCCCGAATGCTCGCTGCTCGCGCTCTGCGACGGCTCCCGAGCCGTGGCACTGCCGATCGCCCAGGACCACAAGCGCATCGGCGAGGGCGACACCGGGGCCAACACGGGTGGCATGGGCGCCTACGCCCCGGCTCCGGTCCCCTACTCGGCCGATGAACTGCTGGCGACGTTCGTCCAGCCGATCCTCGACCACCTCGCGGCGAACGGAACGCCGTACGTCGGTGTGCTGTTCGCCGGGCTGATGCTGACCGCCGACGGTCCACGGCTCATCGAGTACAACGTCCGCTTCGGTGATCCGGAGGCCCAGGCCGTGCTGCCGTTGCTCGAGACCGACCTCGCCGATCTGGCCCTGGCGTGCACTCGGGGATCGCTCGACGACATCCCACTCGTCGTGCGCGCGCAGTCGGCGCTCACCGTTGTCGCTGCGGCGCCCGGGTACCCCGCCGCCCCGGTGACCGGGGCCACCGTCACCGATCACATGCAGAGCGGCGTCATCGGTCCCGACGGCACCACGACCCTGCGGTTCGACGCCGCCGTCGACGCCGAGGGTCGGGTTGCCGGTGGTCGGGTGCTGGCGGTCACCGGGATCGGCTTCGATCTCGCCGAAGCCCGTCGCGCCGCGTACGAGCACATGGCGAACATCCACTTCGACGGGATGCAGGTGCGACGCGACATCGGCTGGCGCGCGCTCGGCGCGGGCCTCGCGTCGTATGCCGCGGCCGGGGTCGACATCGACGAGGGCAGTCGCGCCGTTTCCGAGATGAAGGCGGCCGTCGAGGCCACCCATGACAACGGCGTGCTCAAGGGTGTCGGCAGTTTCGGTGGCGTGTTCTCGGCGAAGGCGATCCTGGAGCTGGACGATCCGGTGCTCGTGGCGTCGACCGACGGCGTGGGAACGAAGGTCGAACTCGCCGCTCGACTCGGCATGGTCCGGGGCGTGGGGATGGACATCGTCAATCACTGCATCGACGACGTGCTCGTCCAGTCGGCGCGGCCGCTGTTCTTCCTCGACTACATCGCCGCCAGCGTGCTCGACGCCGACATGGTCGCCGAGGTCGTGCGCGGGATGGCCGACGCCTGTCGGGCAGCTGGCTGTGCGTTGCTGGGCGGAGAGACCGCTGAGATGCCGGGCGTCTACCAGCCGGGTGCGTTCGACATCGCGGGCACTCTCGTCGGCGTGGCCGAACGGTCCGAGCTGCTCCCCCGGGCCGACGTCGCGGCCGGTGACGTGCTCATCGGCGTCACCTCGAGCGGACCCCACACCAACGGCTATTCGCTGCTGCGCAAGATCTTCGACTGGATCCCGATGGACGTCGTCCCCGACGGCTTCGATCGTCCACTCGGCGAGACGCTGCTGGAGCCGCACCGTTCGTACCTCGACGTATTGCGTCCTGCGCTCGATTCGGGTCACGTGAAGGCCCTCGCCCACATCACCGGTGGGGGCCTCCCCGAGAACCTCCCGAGGGTGCTGCCCGACGACGTCGACGCCGTGATCGAACTCGGTTCGTGGCCGGTGTCACCGCTGTTCGCGCTCGCACGGGAGTTGACGCCGCTGATGGAGACCGACGAGCTCTACCGCACACTGAACATGGGCATCGGCATGGTCATCGTGTGCGCCCCCGACGAGGCGGACGCGTTGCGGGCGACCATCGCCGAGCCCACCTGGATCATCGGCACCCTGCGGCCCGGCTCCGGCACCGTCCACCTCACCTGAAACCCGAGAACCCACCCGAACCCCGAAACATGCCGCCCTGTGCACGCTCGGCGCGCGAACCGGTGCACATTTCGGCATGGCGGAATGGTGTGCGGATGGATTTTTCGTTCAGCCTCATCGGTGCCGTGGCTCTCCATCGCTAGGTTCGACACATGGGAGCCACCGACACCGACCGCCCGACACGGGCCAGGCGACTGGTCGTTCTCGTGTCGGGAAGCGGTTCGAACCTCCAGGCCATCATCGATGCCTGCGCCGATGACCGCCTCCCGGCCGAGGTGGTGGCCGTCGTCTCGAACAAGGCCGATGTCTTCGCACTCCAGCGCGCCGACGCCGCCGGGGTTCCTGCCGTTCACGTCGGCGTGCACCCCGGCGAGGAACGCGCCGACTACGACGCCCGCCTCGCCGACGTCGTCGCGGGTTTCGACCCCGACCTGGTCGTGCTCGCGGGATGGATGCGCCTGCTCACGATGAGCTTCCTCGGCTGGTTCCCGAACCGGGTGGTCAACCTCCACCCGGCCCTCCCCGGCGATCTACCCGGCACCCGCGCCATCGAACGGGCATGGGACGACGCGATCGCCGGCACTCGCACGCAGACCGGCGTGATGGTCCACTTGGTCCCGGACGAAGGTGTCGACGACGGTCCGGTGCTCGGAACCGCCACGATCGACATCGACACCGCCGCCGGGTTCGACGCATTCGCCGAACTCGTGCACGCCACCGAGCACCGGCTCCTCGTCGACACGCTCTCCTCGCTCTGTACCGCCACCCCCGACCGCACGGAGGTCTCCGCATGACCGATCAACGCCGCACCAGCCCGAACGACGACTTCTTCGACCGGTTCGAGGCCCTGACCTTCAACGACGTCGTCGTGATCCCCGGCTACTCCGAGACACTGCCCGACGAGGTCGACACGTCGGCGACGTTCGCCGCGGACATCGAGTTGGCCGTTCCCCTCGTGTCCGCCGCGATGGACAAGGTGACCGAGGGCCGGATGGCGGTCGCCATGGCCCGTCACGGGGGCATCGGTGTGATCCACCGCAACATGTCGATCGTGGACCAGGCGTCGGAGGTCCAGAAGGTGAAGCGTTCGCAGTCGGGCATGATCACCGACCCGGTGACCCTCGCCCCGACCGCCCTGCTCCACGAGGCGGAGGCCCTGATGCACCGCTTCAAGTTCTCGGGCGTTCCGATCACCGACCCCGACGGGCGACTCGTCGGCATCCTCACCAACCGCGACATCCGCTTCTGCGAGGGGTCCGACTTCGAACGACCCGTCACCGACTTCATGACTGCCGACGGTCTCGTGACCGCCGAGGTCGGCACCTCACTCGATCAGGCCAAGGCGATCCTGCAGCAGCACCGCATCGAGAAACTTCCCCTCGTCGACGCCAATGGTCACCTCGCCGGTTTGATCACCGTCAAGGACATCCAGAAACGACTCGACTTCCCGAACGCCTCCCGTGACGCCCGTGGGAGGCTGCGATGCGCAGCTGCGGTCGGAGTAGGCGCCGATCTGGAGGAGCGTGTCGAGGCGCTCGTGGCAATGGGTGTCGACGCGGTGTCGATCGACACTGCCCACGGCCATTCGGCGAATGTCGTCAAGGCCATCCAGCGCATCAAGGGGTCGTGGCCCGATCTGCCGGTGACGGCCGGCAACGTGGTCACCGAGGAAGGCGTCGAAACGCTCGCCGGCGCCGGCGCGGATGGCGTCAAGGTCGGTGTCGGAGCCGGTTCGATCTGCACAACCCGCGTGGTGTCCGGGGCGGGCATGCCCCAGTTGTCGGCGATCTGGTTCACGTCCCAGCGCGCGCGTCGACTCGGGATTCCGGTGATCGCGGACGGAGGCATCACCTTCTCCGGCGACATCGTGAAGGCGATCGTCGCCGGTGCGTCCACGGTGATGCTCGGGTCGTTGCTCGCGGGCACCGAAGAGAGCCCTGGCGAGATGGAGCTGTTCGAGGGACGCCGGTACAAGAGCTACCGCGGCATGGGTTCGATGGGCGCCATGACCGGCGACAGCCAGGACCGATACGCCACTGGCCAGTCGTCGGGCGGCAAGACCGCCGTCGGCGCCGGGAGCAGCAAGCTCGTACCCGAAGGCATCGAGGGTCGTGTGCCGTATGCCGGCCCGCTCGGCGACGTCGCCTACCAGCTCGTCGGCGGTCTCCGCTCGGGTATGGGCTACGCCGGCGCCGCCACGCTCGACGCCCTCCGCAGCGCCCGCCTCATGCGGGTCACCGCAGCCGGCCGTGAGGAGTCGCACCCCCACGACGTGACCATCACGAAGGAAGCCCCGAACTACCAACGGTCCTGACGGGCTTCGGTGGGCCGATTCCCGCGCATTTCGGAAGGTGGAGGGAGGTTCAGGCCAGCTTCTCGACGAACGCCTCGAGTTGGCGCAGATTGCGACACTCGTAGACGCCGTCGGTGTGGGTGCCGTACTCGCCGACGATCGAGTCGCCGGTGTTCCAGTAGCTGCGGGGTTCGGGGTTCAGCCAGTAGACGTGGCGGGCCTTCTGCGCGATTTCCTTGACCACCCAGGCCTGGCTGGCGTGGTAGTTGTTGCGGGCATCGCCGAGGAGCAGCACCGTCGACTTCGGACCGATGTCCTTGCCGTAACGCTCCCAGAACACCTCGAAGGCATGGCCGTAGTCCGAGTGGCCGTCGACCCACACGACATCGGCCTCGGTGTTCACCCGGTGGATCGCCTCGGCGATGTCCTCGGTGGCACGGAAGTAGTCGGTGACCTCGTCGATGCCGTCGATGAAGACGAACGAGCGGACCTTCGAGAACTGGTTCTGGATGGCGTACACGAGCATCAACGTGAACCGGGCGAACGCCGCGACCGACCCCGAGATGTCGGCGATCACGACCAGCTCGGGTTTGGCCGGACGCGGGTACTTGAACTTCGGCTCGGCCGGCACGCCGCCGTAGCTGAGCGAATGCCGCACGGTGTTGCGGAAGTCGAGCGGACCCTTGCGACCGTGGCGGCGCTTGCGGGCCAGACGTGCAGCGAGCTTGCGGGTGAGCGGGTACAGCGACTTCTTCAGCGCCACCATCTCGTCACGTGACGCATGCATGAACTCGACGTCTTCGGGGAGCGGCTTGCGAAGCGTCTTGGCCATGGCTTCGGCACCCCGGTCGGCGACCAGGCGGCGACGAATCTCGGCTTCGATCTCGCCCTTGAACTGCTCGATGCGATGCTCGAACTCTTCCTTCTCGAGACGCTCTTCGAGCGAGGTCAGGTCGCCGTCGGCGTCCTGACGGGCCTGCTCCATCATCTTTTCGAGCATGCCGTCGAGGTCGAGGTTGCGCAGTGTGCGGTAGAGGTAGTACGTGCCGCCGACGGGTCGCCCGGGCTCCATGCCGGCGAAGCGCTGAACGGATTGCTTGGCCATCGCCCGCATCACACCCTGGTCGCCGTTCATCAACGCCGACATGAGCATCTGAGCGATTTCCTCGGGCGTCAGGCTGTCGAGCCCACCGGCGCCGCCGGCACCCTCCTGCTGCTGCTCCTGCAGCTCGCGCCACAGCTCGTCGATGTCGGTTTCGTCGTCGCCACCCTGGACCAGCTTGTACTCGGGTCCACGAAGGCTGAAGTACACCTCGAACACCGTCTCGAAACTGCGCCAGTGCGCATGGTTCTTGATCAGCGTGGCTCCGAGCGCGTACTTGAACGCCTCACGATCCTCGATCGGGATGTGCTGTACGGCCTCCATCGCATCGAGGTTCTCCGTGAGGCTGACAGGCAGCCCTGCGTTGCGGAGTTCGACGACGAAGCCGTTGAGAAGATCGAGCATGGGGTGTGCGCCTACCGTTCGTCGAGCGCCCGGATCAGCTGCTCTCCACGGAGAGCTCCTTGGCCGCCTTGGCGATGTCGGTCTGGTACTTGAGGAGCACGTGGAGCGTGTCCTTGGCGGTCTGCTCGTCGATGTTGTCGATGTTGAGCAGCAACAGCGTGCGAGCCCAGTCGAGGGTTTCCGACACGCTCGGCGACTTCTTGAGATCGAGCTGACGGATCGAGCGCACGATACGGGCGACCTGATCGGCGAGATGCTCCGAGATGTCGGGCACCTTGGCGAGCACGATCTCCTTCTCGCGTTCGAGCTGCGGGTAGTCGACGTGCAGGTACAGGCACCGACGCTTGAGGGCCTCGGACAGTTCACGAGTGTTGTTCGACGTGAGGAACACCAGCGGGATCTGCGTGGCCGTGATCGTGCCGAGCTCGGGGATCGACACCTGGTAGTCGGACAGGATCTCCAACAGCAGCGCCTCGGTCTCGACCTCGACGCGGTCGACCTCGTCGATCAGGAGCACCACAGGATCGGTGGCCGTGATCGCTTCGAGCAGTGGACGGGTGAGGAGGAACTCGTCGGAGAAGATGTCGTCCTTGATCTCCGTCCAGTCCTCTCCCTGTTCGCCCCGCTCGGTCTGGATGCGAAGGAGCTGCTTCTTGTAGTTCCACTCGTAGAGGGCTTTGGACTCGTCGAGGCCCTCGTAGCACTGCAGTCGGATGAGCCGGGCGTCGGTGATCTCGGCGATGGACTTGGCGAGCTGGGTCTTGCCGGTTCCGGCAGGCCCCTCGACGAGAATCGGCTTCTGCAGCCGGTCAGCGAGGTAGGCCACGCCGGCGATGCCGTCGTCGGCGAGATAGCTCACGTCGCGCAGGGCGTCGCGCACCGACTGCACACTCTCGAAGCGGTGGGTGGTGCTACCGGTTGCCCCGGCATCCGTCGTGGTCATGGCATCGAACGCTACCCGGCGGCTTGACCCACGGGTCAATTGGGATGCCCTACGCTCGCCGTATGCCTGGGACCTCGTTCGATCGGGTCGCATCGATCTATGACGCCACACGCGGCGGCGAACGGCGCGGCGACACCTTCGCCGACGCCCTGTCGGCCTGGATCGTCGGCCCGACCGTCGTCGAGCTCGGGATCGGAACCGGGGTCATCGCCAACGGCCTGCGACGCCATGACATCCATCCGCTCGGATTCGATCTCAGCGATGCGATGCTGCGATCGGCGGTTGCCCGACTGGGTGACCGCGTCGCCATCGCGGACGTCGATCGGCTCCCGCTCGCCGACGACTGCACCGACACCGCCTACTTCGTCTGGGTGCTGCAGCTGGTCGACGACCCAATCGCCACGTTGAACGAGGCCGCGCGGATCGTGCGGCCCGGCGGGCGCGTGATCGCGATCCTGTCGAACTCCGAATTCGACCCGGCCGACGAGATCGCGACGATCATCGACGGGCTGGCTCCCCTGCGCACCGCGCGCCTCGATAGGAACCGGATCGTCGAGGCGGACGTCGACGGGCTGTCGCTCGCGCACCAGGGGTACACGCCGTGGGACAGGTTCACGAGCACCGTCGCCGACGAGATCGACCACATCGAGAACCGCGTCTACTCGTCGCTGTTCGACGTCGACGACGCCACGTGGGCTCGCGTGGTTGCTCCCGTCCTCGAGCGGCTACGGGCACTTCCCGACCCCGAACGACCACGCGAGCGCCGCAACCGCCACCCCCTCCTCGTCTGGCAGGTCCGACACCACTAGCGTTCGCTCGAATGAGTGGGCTGCTGCGGAGCAACGTCGTCGTTGCCAGCGGCACCGCGCTGTCGAGGATCACCGGACTGTTCCGGTTGATCATCCTCGGCTACGTGCTCGGCCAGACAGCCCTCTCCGATGCCTACCTGATCGCCAACGAGACCCCGAACATCGTCTACGAGCTGCTGCTCGGCGGCCTGCTGTCGGCCACGCTCGTGCCGTTGTTCTCGACCTTCGTCGAGACCGACGACGACGAGGCGACGAACGTGGTGCTCACGGTGTCGGTGACGCTGATGGCGGCGTTGACCGTCGTCGCCGTGATCGCCGCGCCCCTGATCTTCGGGTTGTACTCGGTCAACGTGGCCGACGGCGTCGACGCCGACCTCTACCGATCGGTCGGAACCACTCTCGCGCGCATCTTCCTGATCCAGATCCTCTTCTACGGACTCGTCGGCCTCGCCAATGCATTCCTGAACAGCCGCCGACGGTTCTTCGCCGCTGCCTGGGCCCCGATCCTGCCGAACATCATCATCATCGCGTTCCTGCTGTCGTTGCCGAATCCGGGCTCGGCCGACTGGCAGCTGGAAGACGTGCTCTCGGACGACCGTCTCCGTTGGACGCTCGGGCTCGGCGCAACGGTCGGGATCGCCACGATGGCGGCCGTGCTCATCCCGGCGATGTTCGCCACGGGGTTCAAGTTCCGCCCGAACTTCGACGTCCGTCACCCGGCAGTGCGCAAGCTCCTGTCGCTGTCGTTCTGGACCATCGGATTCGTCGTGGCCAACCAGGTGGCCCTCCTCGTGGTCCGCAACCTCGCCGAACCCGGATCGAGCGGTGCGAGCGCCTACATCAACGCATTCACCTTCTTCGTGCTCCCCCATGGCCTCTTGGCGGTCTCGATCGCCACCACGTTCCAACCAGAGATGTCGCGATCGGTGGCGCGCCGCGACCGAGCGGGCTTCGTCGACCAGGCCTCACTCGGCCTCCGGATGACCGCTCTGTTCACGATCCCGGCGGGTGTGGGGATCTTCGTACTGCGTCAACCGATCATCGGAGCGCTCCTCCAGCGAGGCGAATTCAGTGCCGCCGATGCCGACGCCGCCCAACGGGCACTGGCCGGGCTGGCTCTCGGCCTCGGTGCATTCTCCATCTACATGTTCGTGCTCCGCGGTTTCTACGCCCACAAGGACACCAAGACACCGTTCAAGATCAACGTCGTCGAGAACCTCATCAACATCGTGCTCGCCTTCGTCCTCGTGGATCGCTACGGCGTGCTCGGACTCGGGCTGGCGTTTGCGCTGGCGTACCTGATCTCGTCGGTGTGGGCGATGCAGGTCCTGAGCTACAAGGTGCCGGGATTCTCCGTGCGTTCGATCCTTGCCAGCATCGGTCCGATGCTGCTCGCCGCGCTCCTGATGGCCGAAGCGGTGTGGCTGGTGACCAATCAGGTCGGCGGGAACGCCGGTCTCGATGCGGTCGTTCGGCTCGGCGTGGGTGCTGTCGTGGGAGTCGGCGTCTACCTCGGCGTGTTGTACGCACTCGGCGCCCCCGAACTCGACGCCGTCCGCCGACGCCTCCACCGGACCTGACAAACCACCCCGTCCCAGCCCGTCCCACCCGCTCCCACCCGGTTTGCGTTGCAGTTCCATTGGCCCGCACCAACCGAAGTGCAACGCAAACCGGTCAGGAGGGGAGGACGACGAGATCGTCGCGATGGACCACCTCGTGGTTGACGCCTGCGGGGAGGTCGCCGGTGCGGTGCCCGAGCACGCTGCGCACCACCTCGGCATCGACGGCGACCAGTCCACGAGCGAATGCCCGGCCCGACGGACCGGCGATGTCGACCGTGTCGCCCTCGGCGAAGTCACCGTCCGCCGCCACGATGCCGGCCGGCAGGAGGCTGTTGGGCCGGTCGGTCAGCGCCCGCTCGGCACCCGCATCGACATGGACCGTTCCCATCACCTCGGCGGCGAACGCGATCCACAACTTGCGTGCCGACAACGTGCGATCGTGCGCCTCGAACGTGGTGCCGACCAGTTCGGCCGACACCGCCCCGGCAAGCACGTCGGGGCGCGACGCCCGAGCGATCACGCTGCGCAGGCCCGACCACGACGCCATCCGCGCTGCCGTCAGCTTCGATGCCATGCCGCCACTCCCGCGCCCACTCCCGCCGGCATCGACACTGACCGCGAGCAGCGCATCGTCCCGCCGAACCAGCGGGATCAGCGTCGCCGATGGATCGCGACGCGGATCGGCGGTGTACACGCCGTCCATGTCCGTGAGCAGCACGAGCACATCGGCACCGACGCTGTTCGCCACCAGCGCCGCGAGGCGATCGTTGTCGCCATAGCGCAACTCGTCGTTGGCGATCGCGTCGTTCTCGTTGACCACCGGCACGCAGCCGAGCTCGAGCAACCGTTCGATCGTGCGGCGGGCGTGCAGGTACTGCGTCCGGTCGACGAAGTCGTGCGGGTCGAGGAGCACCTGCGCGCCGACCAAGCCGTGGCGAGCGAACTGCTGGTTGTAGGCCTCCACCAGGCGGCTCTGCCCGGCAGCCGAGATCGCCTGGAGCGTCGTCATGTCGGTCGGTCGGGCCGGCAGGCCGAGCGCCGCGACACCGGCCGCGACGGCCCCCGACGACACCACGATCACCTCATGGCCATCGACGCGCAACCCGGCGACCTCGTCGGCGAGCTTTGCCATGGCCACGACATCGATCGCTCCCCCAGTGTCGGTGATCGATGCCGTGCCGATCTTCGCGACGACTCTCATGGAACTCGTGCGCCTACAGGTCCGGCGAATACTCGAAGCTGAACTCGCCGATCCAGATGACGTCGCCCTCGCGCGCTCCCGCCTTGGCGAGCATCTTGGGCACGCCGAGCCGGTCGAGGCGGTAGTCGATGTACGAGAGCGCCTCGGGAGTCGTCACGTCGTTCAACGCCACGACGCGCTCGACATCGCGGCCGAGCAGACGGAACTCACCGTCGCCGACTCGTTCGACCGCGGCGCCACTCACCTCGGGACGCAGGACGACCACGCCCTCGGCCCACTGAATCGCCTGACGGATGTCGTGCACCTGCTGAGCGAGCTGACCCACCACCTCGGAGACACCCTGGCGGGTCACCGACGACATGATCGGGCCATCCCAACCGAGTGCGGCGAGCTCGTCGGGCTGCACGCTGTCGGCCTTGGTTCCCACGGTGACGCGAGGACGCTCGAGAAGTTCGGGTTGGTATGCGCCGAGCTCGTGCAGAAGGATCCGTTCCTGTTCCTGCGGGCTGACGCCGTCCATCGAGGCGAGGTCGAGCAGGAGACACAGCACCCTGGCGCGCTCGACGTGGCGAAGGAATTGGTGACCGAGCCCCTTGCCATCGCTGGCGCCCTCGATGAGGCCAGGGATGTCGGCCACGACGAACTCGGTCTCGTCATCGACACGCACCACACCGAGATTCGGCTCGAGCGTCGTGAACGGATAGTTGGCGATCTTCGGTTTGGCAGCCGAGATCACGCTGATGAAGGTCGACTTGCCCGCATTCGGGAACCCGACGAGTGCGACATCGGCCAACAATCTGAGTTCCAGCTTGAGCCAACGCTCCTCGCCGTGCTCACCCTGTTCGGCGAAGCTCGGCGCGCGCCGTTTGTTGGACAGGAACTTGGCGTTGCCTCGGCCACCTCGACCGCCAGCGGCCGCAAGCCACCGGTCGCCGTGGTTGACCAGCTCGGCGAGCATGTCGCCGCTGTACATGTCGAACACGACGGTGCCCATCGGCACCGTGATCTCCATCGACTCACCGCGCCGACCGTGGAGGTCCTTGCCCTTGCCGTGCACGCCGTCGCCCGCACGCCGGTGCGGGTGGTCGCGGAAGGCCAGCAGCGACGACACGTTGTGGTCGGCGACGAGCCAGATGTTGCCACCGTTACCACCGTCGCCTCCGTTGGGCCCGCCCATCGACTCGGGTCCTTCCCGACGGAAACTGACGCAGCCCGCGCCGCCGTCACCTCCACGAACGTTCAGTTGGCACTCGTCGACGAACTGCGACATTCCCGTGAGGCTAACGCCGTCAGTCGGATGGCATCTCGTATCGTTTCGGCAATGACCGGCCTTCCGTTCCCCGACTCGGCTGCCGATCGCGCCGATCGGTGGGCGGCCACGATGACCGGCCACGGCGCCGACGACATCGTCGTTGCGCACGCGGACTCGACGGCGACGGTCGGTGAGGCAGTCGTGCGCACACGCGAAACCCGCGAGGAGGCCGAGTCGCAACTGCTCGCCACCAACGCAACACGCGCCGCGGGCGCAGGCAATCGTGGCGTCGAGGAATCTCCTGATCCGTATCGCACGTGCTTCGAACGTGACCGTGACCGCATCCTGCACGACTCGTCGTTCCGACGTCTCGCCGGCAAGACGCAGGTCTTCGTGTTCCCGGACGATCACCAGCGCACCCGCATGACCCATGCGCTCGAAGTGGCCCAGGTCGCCCGTTCGGTCGGCGATGCGCTCAGCCTGAACGTCCCGCTCATCGAGGCCATGGCCCTCGGCCACGACTGCGGCCATGGGCCCGGCGGCCACGCCAGCGAGGATGCCCTGTCGCCGTACCTCGACGGCGGGTTCGACCATGCCCCGTGGGGCGCTGACGTCACGTTGCGGCCGCTCAACCTGTGCTCAGAGACGCTCGATGGCATCCGCAACCACTCGTGGAGCCTGCCCGCACCGCAGACCCCGGAGGGCGAAGTCGTGTCGTGGGCCGACCGGATCGCGTACGTCTGTCACGATTTCGAGGATGCGGTCGCTGCCGGCATCGTCACCGCCGACATGCTGCCGCCGATCGTCGCCGAGCAGTGCGGACGCGACCGATCTCGTCAGCTCGGCACGTTCGTGCGAGCGATGGTCGAGACGACGACGGCGACCGGCCGGATCGGGATGTCACCCGGGGTCGCCGACGCCCTCACGGCGTTCCGCCGGTTCAACTACGAACACATCTACCTCCGCCCGGCCAGCCAGCAACAGGCGAGCGCCGTCGTCTCACTCCTGCGCGCGCTCGTCGAGCACTACGCCGACCGGCCCCATGCCATCCCCGCCCAGACCGTGGCCGCCGCACTGGGTGAGCAGGCGAAGGGGCAGCTCGACGCCGGGAGCACGGAGGCCTTACGGGCGGCGGTCGCCTATGTCGCTGGGATGACCGACCGGTTCGCGTGCCAGGAAGGCCTGGCACACCTGTCGTGGGATCCCGCCAAGCTGCCCCAGGGGATCGGCGTCAGTGCGTTCCGAGGTACATGGCCCTGATGCCGAGGCCCATGATGAACAGGCTGCCCAGTCCGTACAACAGGTGCACCTTGTCCTTCACGAACGGGCTCCCCCGGTAGCTGTAGAGGATGCCGACGGCAACGATCGCGCTGAAGCCGTACAGGGCGTGGAACTGGTCGAGTTCGATGTCGTAGCGATTGACCATCAACACCCCGACGATGGCGATTGCGAACACCGACAGTTGCGCCACGCCGATCGCCCACCACAGCGGGCGAACCCGAAGTACCGGCACGTACTGAGCGACGAGCGCCCAGATGCCCACGGCAGCATTGGCCGACACCAGGAACCAGGCGAGCGCTTCGTGCAGGTCGTTCAGGGTCAAGGGTCTGCGCGATCTCGCTCCGGCTAGATGCCGCAGTCGTCGCCGCCGATGATCGCCGTGACCGTGGCGGCATCGTCGACACCCGTGAGGAACCCCCGCAGACTGTCGTTGACGATGAAGAACGGCGGGGTGAAGTCGTCCTCGGGGAGGATCTGCGCTGCGGGATACGCCGCCGTGACGTCGACGACACGCGACCCGATCATCACGCCGCGGCTCGTCATCAGTCCGGCGGGAGCCGCCCCGATCTCGGCCTGATCGCCGTAGGTGTACCCGAAGAAGTGACGACGGCCCTGCACCACGGACGACACATCACCGAACAGCAGTGTCAGGACGCCCCACGACACCCGCCTGAGTTCGCTGCCCGAGCAGATCCCGATGGTCAACGGATCGACCCAGCCGGTGTCGTTCGTGGGCTCGCCGAGATAGGACCCGAGATAGGCGATCACCCCGTCGGGTTCAGCTCCGAACCCGGCGGTTCCGATGCCGTCACCGCTGAGCACCAGCGCGAGCACTGCCGGATCGACGACCGTGGTCGAGGGTTGGACGATCGTCGAGGTGGTGGACGTGGTGGTTGTGGTCGTCGATGTGGTGGTGGTCGTCGATGTCGTCGACGTCGAGGATGGCGGAGTGGTCGTGGGGAGCAGCGTGAACTCGGTCGTGGTCTCGCTCGCCGACTCGTCGGACCCACCACATGCGGTGGCGAGCAGGCCAACTACCACCAATCCAGCTACCAATCGCCGATTCATGCTCGCCATCATGGTCCAGTGTTGCCGACGAGACGGGGATCTCCCGGTCAGGTCGGCTCGAAGATCCAGCCTCGCCTGACGGGCGGCCGGGCGTCGTGTTCGATGAACCACTCGGTGCCGAACACCATCGCGAACACCTCGTCGGGCATGTCGAAGAAGAACGACGTGTCGGAGATCTGGCTGCGATGGCAGCGAATCCCCGCACGCTTGGCCGCGAGGTGCTCCGTCACGTCGACGGCCAACGTGAGGTCGGCCTCCAGCATGCCCATCGGGTTGCCGTCGTCGGCAGGACCGTGCGGATCGAAGTCGCCGTCGGCGCCGTCGGGGGCTTCGACGCCTGCGTCGCGCATCGCCTGGATCATCTGGGCGAAGGCGTCGCGGTTCATGGTCGCCTCGAGCACCCGCACGGACGGCACGAGGCGTCCCGCTGCCGACCCGACGCGGTGCACCGCGATGTGGTCGGGATGGCCGTAGTTGCCGTGCCAGTCGTAGATGGTCAGGACCTCGGCGGATTCCTCGCGCAGCACTGCTGCCAGTCGCTCGGCGGCCTCGTCGAGGTCGGCACGCAGGAAGCTCGCAGGATCGCCGTTCTGCTCCCATCCGGTCATGCCCGAATCGGTGTAGCCGAGCCACACGATCCGGGCCACACCGAGCGCTGCAGCCGACGCTTCGGTCTCGACGCGTCGGCGATCGACGAGCGTCTCGCCGGGCGCGAGGTCGTCGGGCACCTCACCGTGATCGCCGTTCGTTGCCACGACCAGGACCACCCGGTGCCCCTCGGCCGCGGCGCGCGCGATGGTGCCACCGGTGCTGATGACCTCATCGTCGGGATGGGCGTGGAAGCAGACCAGCGTTGCCATGCTCAGCCGGCCGCCGGCTCGGCCTGTTTCACCGCTCCCGACGATTCCCACGACTCGATGACGTCGGCACCGACACCCCACTCGCTGAGCACCTCGCGGGTGTGGGCACCGGCGAACGCAGGTGGCATCGACACCTCCGGCACGGTACGGCTGAACCGTGGGGCGGGCGCTGGCTGGGTGGTTCCGGCGATGTCGATGAACGTGTTGCGTTCCACGTTGTGCGGATGCCGGGCCGCCTCGCCCATCGTGAGCACGGGGGCGAAGCACACGTCGGTCGCTTCCATGATCTCGCACCACTCGGCTCGCGACTTCTGGGCGAAGACCTCGGTCAGCCGGGACTTCAACGCCGGCCACTCGGCCTTGTCCATCTGTCGGGCGAACTGCTCGTCACCCTCGAGACCGGTGAGGCGGAGCAGCTCGGCGTAGAACTGCGGCTCGATCGATCCGAGTGAGATGTACTCGCCGTCGCTGCAGCGGTACACGTCGTAGAAGTGGGCGCCGGTGTCGAGCAGGTTCGTGCCTCGAGCGTTCTCGTCGTGCATGCCGATCGACCGGAATGCCCAGAACATCGACATGAGCACTGCGGCACCGTCGACCATGGCCGTGTCGACCACTTGGCCCTGGCCACTGCGCTGCGCTTCCAGGAGGGCACACACCACGCCGTAGGCGAGGAACATGCCGCCGCCGCCGAAGTCGCCGACCATGTTGAGCGGCGGTACCGGCGCCTCGCCGGCACGGCCGAAGTGCGCTAGGGCGCCGGCGAGCGAGATGTAGTTGATGTCGTGGCCGGCGGCCTGGGCGTACGGGCCCTCCTGCCCCCAGCCGGTCATCCGCCCGAACACGAGCTTCGGGTTGCGGGCGAGACACTCGTCGGGGCCGACGCCGAGACGTTCCATCACGCCCGGGCGGAACCCTTCGATGAGCGCATCGGCCGACTCGACGAGGCTCAGCAGCGCCTCCACTCCGTCCGGGTGCTTCAGGTCGATCGCCACGTTGCGGCGGCCGCGCAGCAAGACGTCGTAGTGCGCCCCCTCGGGCAGCGGTCCGCGAACCGCACCGGCGCGTTCGACACGAACCACTTCGGCACCCATGTCGGCGAGCAGCATCGCCGCGAACGGCCCCGGGCCGATGCCGGCGATTTCGATGATGCGGTATCCGGTCAGTGGTCCAGCCATGTTGTCAGCTCCGATTCGTGGATGAGTGGTTGATCATGCTGGCGCGGACGTGGCCGCCGATGGCTTCGGCGAGGACGGGCCAGAGGGGTGCCGGGTGGTCATGGCCCATGTCGGCCAACAGCAGATAGCGCGATCCGGGGACGAGTTCGGCGGTGCGTTCGCCGCCTTCCGGGGTGATCAGGGTGTCGTCACGGCCGTGGATCACGAGCATGGGAACCTCCAGCGCCGCGAGCCCCGTGCTTCGGTCGCCCGATGCATAGATGGCAGCGAGCTGGCGGGTGGCCCCTTCGGGATAGAAACAACGGTCGTACTGTGCAGCCGCCAGCTCCAGCAGCCAGTTCGGGTCGAGGTACTTCTTCGACGCCCAGATCCTCGAGTTCAGCGAGGCAGCGATGTAGTCGTCACGATCGGGCGGAGGCGGCGCGAGCAACGCCTCGCGGGCCTCCGGTGTGGGTCGGCCGACGCGAGGGTCGCCGGGACTGCTCATCACCGACGTGACGCTCGCGATCCGCCGGGGATGCTCGATCGCCATCGTCTGCACGATCATCCCGCCCATCGAGTTGCCGACGATGTGTGCCCGATCGATCCCGAGATGGTCGAGTAGTCCGATGCCGTCGGCGGCCATGTCCGACAACGTGTACGGCACCGGCGGGATCGGATCACCCTGCAGTGATGCCGTCAGGACGGCGCCGGGCGACACGCGCTGGCCGTCGAGCTTGCTCGACAAGCCCACGTCACGGTTGTCGAACTGGATCACGAAGAGGCCTTGAGCGACCAACTGATCGATGTAGCCCTGCTGCCACGAGATGAGCTGGCTCGTGTATCCGTTGACGACCAGCAGCGGCGGGTCGGCCGGATCACCGGTGGTGACGTACTCGAGTTCGATCCCCGTCGGGAGTACAGCGCGTGGCATGGGACGAGTGTTGCAGAGTGATTCGGACCGTCGGCAAACGGAGCCACCACGTGGTTCAGGCGGCGCGACTGGTGGGCGGTCCGGTGGTTCGGACGGTGCCTTCGGGGAATCGGATCGTGAACTCCCGATTCGCACCCAGCGTCAACTCCCGACCCGAGTCGTGGATCTTGTGGTGACGCCGACACAGAGCGGCAGGAGGTTGTCCAGGTCGGTGCGACCGCCGTTCAAGTTGCCGGGTGCATGTAACACGACCCCGTTGCGGACGACCACGGTGTGGACGTCGGCGTCACCGGCGAGGTCGGCGAGTCCGGCACAGTTCCGGCTGCACCTCACACCACTACGGTGACGGCGTGTCCGAACGACCACTCGACCACCGAGTACATGCTCCCGGACGGGTGAACCTCATCGGTGACCACACCGATTACACCGGCGGGCTCGTGTTCCCGATGGCGATCGACCGCGGGACCACGATCGACTACTCACCCGGCGGCGACCGGATCACGCTGCGCTCCGACGCCCACGAAGGTGACGTCGACGTCATCGTGCCGTTCGCCGGCGACGCGTCGAGCCTTCATCCTCAGTGGGGCACGTACGTCGCAGCCATGGCCGCCGAGGTCGGCGCGACCACTGGCCTCGTCGGGCAGGTCACGAGCAGCATCCCAGCAGGTGCCGGGCTCTCGTCGAGCGCTGCGCTCGAGTGCGCCATCGGACTCGCACTCGGGTTCGACGGAACACCCACGGAACTCGCACTCGCCGCCCGACGCGCCGAGCACGCCGCCACCGGTGTCCCGACGGGCATCATGGACCAGCTCTGCATCGCCACCGCACAGGCGGGGCATGCCACGATGATCGACTGCCACACCCTGGTCGTGACCCAGGTACCGGTGCCGACCGACATCGACGTGGTCGTCCGTTTCGTCGCCCATCGCACGCTGCTCGGCTCCGCGTACTCCGACCGCGTCGCCGAATGCGCACGAGCCGAAGGAGTGCTCGGCCCCCTCCGCGTGGCCACCGTCCACGACGTCGCCGAACACGCCGCGGCACTCAGCGACATCCCGATGCGGCGGGCGCGCCACGTGGTCACCGAGAATCAGCGGGTCCGTGACTTCGCGGCGGCGCTGGAGCGTGGCGACTACGTCGGCGCCGGCACCCTCATGACACAGAGCCACGAGAGCCTGCGAACCGACTTCGAGACGTCCACGCCGATCATGGACGACGCGGTCGCCCGACTGCTCGAGACACCGGGAGTGTTCGGCGCCCGCATGACCGGCGGTGGCTTCGGCGGCTGCGTCGTGGCGATCAGCACGCCCGGATCACTCACCGAGGGCTGGAACGTCGTCGCCTCCGACGGCGCTCGGCACATCGAGCACAGCGGTTAGCCGGCGGATCGCTCGAGGCGTCCGAACTCCCCACCAGAACAGGTCCTTCCCGTCGAGGCGGACGATCCGCGCCCGAGGGAACGCAACTCGCAGTTCATCGAGGTGCGCTTGGGTGAAGTCGTACGGCTCACTCGGCACCAGGACGAAATCAGGTGAGGCCACCTCGTCGAGTTCCACGACCGGATACGTGACATCCGACCCGTCGGTGACCAGATCGACACCCATCCGGCCCAGCACGGAGCCGCCGTAGGTGGCGCCGTTGATCGACATCCAAGGACGCCGCCAGATCGGGACGAACGCGGTGCGACGGGCACGGACGGGAGCGGCCGACATCGCTCCGTCGAACCAAGGCGGTCGGACGAGATCGAACCGATCACACAGGTCGTCGACGAGCAACAGTGCGTCGTCGACGCTGCGAACATCACTGACCAAGACCGGCACACCTCGACGCAGCAGTTCGTCGTGGTCCTCGACCCTGTTCTCCTCACGGTCCAGCATGACGACATCGGGCTGCAGCGCCACGATCGCGTCGATGTCAGGATTCTTCGTGCCACCGACATGGACCAGATCCGGCTGCTCGCAGAACTTCGTGCACGCGATGACGTCGGCGCCGAGCGCGAGCAGCGTCTCGGTCGTCGACGGCACGAGGCTCACGAAGCGACTGGGGGCGTTCACGGGCCGAGCAGCCGTTGCTTCTGGCGGTCGAACTCATCGGGCGTGAGGCTCCCGCGCATCAGCATCGACTCGAGGCGCTCCAGCTGGTCGGCGACATCGGTCAGCGGTTCACCGCCACTTCTGCGCTGACGACCGACGTCCATCTCGGCGTGGATGACCCGCTGCACTCGATCGGGCTGGCGGATGTCGGTGAATCGCTGCTGGCCGGACTCGCCTCCCGACTCGATGAGCAGGTCGCCCGCTCCGACGATCCGCTCCATGAGACCCTGGTGGAAGTGCACCGTGTTGACCCGGTCGAGCGGGATCTCGATGCCCCGCTTCGACACCAGTCCGGACCGGAAGATGATCCGCAGGTTCGTGATCACGAAGTGTGTGGTCAGCCACTTCGAGTACCTGATCACGAGCCAGACCGCTGACGCGCCGAGGGCCATCAGCGAGCCCCAGCCGGCGATCGACTGCTGTGTGGTGTCGGCGTCGGTCATCGCCAGCGTCGCCACCGCAGCGCCGATCGATGCGACGATGGCGATCGTGGGTGCCGCCAGGAACCACCAGTGCGGGTGCAGGTCGACCGTGACGTTCTCGTGGTCGTTGAGGAGTCGGCGGGGATAGGGCATCGCCGTGTCAGTCCGGACGGTTGCCCGACACGGTCATGCGAATACGCAGCGCGTCGATGGCAAACCCGTCCATCCTCAGCACCTCGAACTCGCCGATGTCGGTGAGCACTCGGTCGCCCTCCGAGGGAATGTCGTCGAACGCATCGATGACGTATCCGGCCACCGTCTGCCAGTCGCCCTCCGGCAGCTGCACACCTGTGAACTCCTCGAAGTGCTCGACCCTGGTCGACCCGCTCATCTGGTAGCTCCCGTCGGGGAGTTGCTCGCACTCACCCAGGCGACGGTCGGACTCGTCGTCGAAGTCGCCGATCAGCTCCTCGAGAACGTCTTCGAGGGTCACCAGGCCGAGAACGAGGCCATGTTCGTCGATCACCAGTGCGATGTGTTGGCGTTCGGTCCTCATCTCGAGCAGCAGGTCTTCGAGACCATGGTGCTCGGGAGTGACCATCACGGGGCGAGCCATGCTGCCCGCCTGCGTCGTCGGCCAGATGCCCATGTCGAGTCGGATCACGTCCTTCGCGTGGACGAATCCCCGCACGTGGTCGAGATCGCCCTCGTGGATGATCACGCGGGTGCGTCCGGTCCGATGCGCCTCGGCGGCGACATCGGCCGCAGTCGCCTCCGCGGGAACGGCGACGATGTCACGACGTGGTGTCATTGCATCGGCCGCAGTGAGGCCGGACAACTCGAGCGAGCGCGCCAGGAGCTGATGCTCGTCGGCCGCAATTCCGCCGCGTCCGGCCGACTCGTCGATCAGCAACAGGAGCTCACTCGGCGAGTGGGCCATCGCTCGTTCGTCCTGCGGTTCGACACCGACCAGGCGCACCACGACGTTCGCCATCCAATTGAGCAGGCGGATGATCGGTCGAACGACCCGGGCGAACATGCGGAAGGGTCGCGCCAGGAGAAGTGACGACTTCTCGGGATGGGCGATCGCCCACGACTTCGGTGCCATCTCACCCACCACCATGTGGAGGAAGACGACGATCGACAATGCGATGGTGAACGCGATGATGTGGCGAGCCGTATCCGACAGGGTGAACAGCTCGCCGAGTGCGCCCTCGATGATGCGAGCGACAGCAGGTTCGGCAACGGCACCGAGCCCGAGCGAGCACATCGTGATGCCGAGCTGCGCGCCCGCCAACATCAACGTCAGCTCACGAAGCCCTGCGAGCGCGTGCTTGGCCCGCTTGTCGCCTTCGACCGCCAGCTGCTCGATGCGCGAGCGACGCGATGCGAGGAGCGCGAACTCGGCGGCGACGAAGAACCCGTTCAGCGCGAGCAGCACGAAGGCGAGACCGAGACTCGACCAACTGACCTGGATCCCGTCGGACGCGGCGAGCATCATCGGTCGCCACGTTCGGCATCGTCGGAGTCCACATCGTCGTCGGTCTCGGCGATCCGCAACTGCAGACGCTGGATCGCGAATCCGTCGACCTCGAGGACCTCGATCTCGATCCCGTCGACGACGAACGACTCGCCGACCGCCGGGATGTGCTCGAGGCGGTCGAGGACGAGACCTGCAACGGTGTCGTACTCGCCGTCGGGCAGGTCGAATCCCGTGATCCGCTCGATCTCGTCGGGACGCGAACTCGCGGCCACCGACCACACGCCGGACTCGATCTCGACGTGCTCACCGCGAGCGCTCGGGTCGTACTCGTCCTCGATGTCGCCGACCAGTTCCTCGACGATGTCTTCGAGTGTCACCACTCCGGCGGGCCCGCCGTATTCGTCGATGACGACGGCCATCTCGGTGGCGTGCGCACGAAGTTCGGCGAGCACCACGCTCAGTCCGGCCGCTTCGGGCACGGCCAGGATCTCGCGCACCAGCGACGTCACGGCCGTGGTCTCGTACTCCGTGCGGGGAACGCCGAGGAGGTCCTTCGCGTGGACGACGCCGTGGACCCGATCGTCGTCGTCGACCACCGGGAATCGCGAATGCGACGACGACATCAGGTCGCGCAGATCGGCAGCGGTCGCATCGGCGTCGATGGTGACGACACGGTTCCACGGCACCATCGCGTCGGATGCTTCGAGTTCACCGAAGTCGATGGCCCGCTCGAGCAACTGTGCCTGCAGCAACGTCAAGTGGCCGCTCTCGGCAGACGAATCGACGATCAGATCGAGTTCCTCGGTCGACACCGCGCCGTGCAGTTCCTCGACCGGCTCGACTCCGACGAGTCGGAGCAGGCGGTTCGCGGCGCCGTCGAACAGGCGGATCACCGGCCCGGCAACCCGCATGAAGATCCATGTCGATGGAGCCAACGAGCGGGCGACGGGCTCGGGGCGGGCGATGGCGAGGTTCTTCGGCGCCAGTTCGCCGAACACCATCTGCGCCATCGTGACGAAGACGAGGGCCAGCACCAGGGCGATCCCGAGCGACGCCGATTCGGGGACGCCGGCCGCTTCGAGTACGGGGGCGAAGACCGAAGCGATGGCCGGCTCGGCGATGAAACCGAGGGCCAACGTCGTCACCGTGATGCCGAGTTGCGCTCCCGACAACATGAAACCGAGTCGCTTGTGGACGTCGATCGCCCGTTTCGAGCGGCGATCACCCTCGCGCGCCTGCTCGACGAACCGACTCCGGCGCGCCGCCACGAACGCGAACTCCACGGCGACGAAGTAGCCGTTCGCGGCGATCAAGGCGACGACACCGATCAGCCCGAGAGCAGTCAGCACGGCGTCAACTTCGTTTTCGGTCGGCGGACATGTGTGGCCAGATGTTATCCACACCACTCGGCGACCGTGGTGACCCGGCTAGCCTTCCCGCCATGTCAACCTTCCATGAGTTCGAGATGACCTCGATCACGGGTGAGCCGGTCTCCTTCGACCAGTTCAGCGGTCAGATCTGTCTGATCGTCAACGTCGCGAGCGCTTGAGGCCTCACGCCTCAGTACGCAGGTCTGCGTGCACTTCATGACGACAACGACGACGTGACCGTCCTCGGCTTTCCGTGCAACCAGTTCGCCGGGCAGGAACCGGGATCCGACGCAGAGATCCTCGAGTTCGCCACCTCGAAGTACGGGGTGACGTTCCCGATGTTCCACAAGATCGAGGTGAACGGCGACGGCGCCGCTCCGCTGTACCAGTGGCTCAAGGCGGAACAACCCGGCGAGGGCGACAGCACCGACATCACCTGGAACTTCGAGAAGTTCCTGGTCGACAAGGGAGGCAACGTCGTCGCTCGGTTCGGTCCGACAACCACACCGGAGCAGGTGGCCGAAGCCCTCGACAGCTACCGTTGATCGGGATGATCGGTCGTCGAGCATCATGACGATCGAGTTCACCCACAACGAACGGCCGACGGTCGGCATCGAGATGGAACTCCACGTGGTCGACCGCGCCACCGGCGACCTCGTCTCGGCCGCCAACGAACTGCTTGCCGAATTGGGGTCGACCCATCCGGGAGGTGAACACCCGAAGGCCAAGCACGAACTGTTCCAGAGCACGATCGAGATCATCACCGGCGTCTGCGAAACGCCTGCCGACGCCGGTGACGACCTTCGCACGACCCTCGCCGAGCTTCGTGTCGCCGCCGATCGGCGAGGCCTCGCGCTGATGAGTTCGGGCACCCATCCGTTCGCGCTCGCCCGCGATCAGTTGGTGAGCCCCGATCTGCGCTATCACGAACTGATCGAGTCGATGCAGTGGCCCGCTCGTCGGCTCCTGATCTGCGGCTTGCACGTGCATGTCGGTGTCAGCGATGGCGCTCGTGCGATCGCGATCATCAACGAACTGCGGCGTCACCTGCCGCTGTTCCTGGCGCTGTCGTCGTCGAGCCCATTCTTCGAGGGCGAAGATTCGGGACTCGCATCGGCACGGTCGAAAGTGTTCGAATCGCTGCCCACCGCCGGGCTCCCGCCACAGCTCGCCGACTGGACCGACTTCGAGGCCTTCATGTCGACGCTGCTCGACTCGAGGTGCATCAGCTCCATCCGCGAGGTGTGGTGGGACATCCGCCCGCACCCCGACTTCGGCACGGTGGAGTTCCGCATGTGTGACGCAACCCCGACCGTGCGCGAGGCTGTGGCGCTCGCCGGACTCGCCCAGACGCTCGTGGCCTGGTGCAATTCCCGCATCGACGACGGCACGCTGCCCAGTGCGCCGCGCGAGTGGACCGTGCGCGAGAACCGGTGGCTGGCGGCCCGGTTCGGCATCGATGCCGACCTGATCGTCGAGCACCCCGACACCGGGCACCCCGATCGGCGATCGGTACGCGACCTTCTGACCGACCTGGTCGACGAACTCGGCCCCACGGCGCAGGGGCTCGGGACGACGGCCCAGCTCGCTGACCTCCTCACCTTGCTCGACGTCGGCACGAGCGCAACGCTCCAGCGAAAGGTCGTCGAGGCCGGCGGTACGCTCGTCGACGTGGTCCACCTCCTGGTCGACAGCCTGGCCGCCGACGAACTCCCCTCATGACCACCGTCTCACCCTCACTGGCTGAGTGGCTGAATGAACACGGCGAAGGCCTCATCGCTCTGCGACGCAACCTCCACGCCCATCCTGAGCTCAGCGGCGCCGAGCACGCGACCACCGAGCTCGTCGAGGAACGACTCCGCCTGGCCGGGCTCGAACCGCGTCGCCTGGCAGTGGGAACCGGTCTCGTGTGCGATCTCACTCCGACGAACCGCAATGGCGGGTTCGAGCAGCTGCTCGCACTGCGCGCCGACCTCGACGCACTGGCCATGACCGACGACAAGGATGTCTCGTACGCCAGCCGACACCCTGGCGTCGCCCACGCCTGCGGGCACGATGTCCACACCACGATCGTGCTGGGCGCGGCGTTGTACTTCGCCCATCACCGAGACAATCTGCCCGGACCGGTCCGCTTCGTGTTCCAGCCGGCCGAGGAACGGGTACCCGGCGGTGCTCTCGACGTGATCGGCGATGGTGGACTCGACGGCGTCGGAGCAATCGTCGGTGTGCACTGTGAACCCAAACTCGATGTCGGAACGATCGGCCTCAAGTCGGGCGCGATCTCATCGGCTGCCGACATGGCCGTCATCCGGATCGTCGGGCCGGGTGGACACACCGCGCGTCCTGAACTCACCGTCGACCTCGTGTCGCTCGCCGCACAAATCGTGAACGAGCTTCCAGGACGCGTCGCCGGCCGACTCGACGATCCCACCCAGGTGAAGCTCGTGTTCGGAGCGATCCACGCGGGCGATGCCGCCAACGTCATCCCCACCCACTGTGAACTGAAGGCATCGATCCGAACCCCCTCACTCCCGGTCTGGGAGCGCTTACCCGAACTCGTCGAAACCGAAGTCGTGAAGATCGTCGGCGAGTCCGGTGCTGTCCTCGAGATCGATTACACCCACGGCGTCCCACCGGTCGTCAACGATGCCGACGTCACCGAGACGCTCCTCCGTGCGGCCGTCGACGTGGTGGGCGCGCATTCGGTCGCCATGGTCGAGCAGAGTTGGGGGGGCGACGACTTCGCGTGGTTCACTCGTGAGGTTCCGGGTACCTATGTCCGCCTTGGCGTGCGCGACCCGGTCGGTCCCACGCTCGACCTCCACGCCGGCCACTTCGACGTCGACGAACGGTCGATCGCGCTCGGCGTGCGCTTGCTCGTGGGGGCCGTCCACGAACACTTCCGCACATGAACACCGACACATGGGTGTTCGGTTACGGGTCGCTGGTGTCGCCGACCTCGTTGGCCTCGACCATCGGACGCCAGGTCGCGCCCGGTGACATCATTGCCGTCCATCTCCACGGGTACGGACGGCGATGGAATTACGGGTCACTGCACCTGCGAGGGGACTGGCGCCACGACGACATCGACGTCCAGCAGGGTGTGGTCATCTCGCTCGGGCTGGTCCACGCGGAGGGCGAACACTGCAACGGCGTCGCTGTGCGGGTCACCGAGGAGGAGCTCGCCCGACTGGATTGGCGCGAACGTGACTACGAGCGAACCGACGTGACGGACCGGATCGAGACCGACCTCGCGGGCCTGCCGATCGTCACCTACGTCCCGCGGCCGAGTGCCGTCGAGCGATACGAGGCGGCCCGCGACGATCACCGAGCCGCGATCCGACGTTCGTACTGGGATCTCGTCAGTCAGGCGTTCGCCGACCTCGGCGACCACCACTCGACGACCTACGCGTCCACCCCCGCCCCGGACGTGCCGGTGCTGGACATGACGTTGTCACTCCTCGGCTGAAGGATCGGGTGAAGTATCGGGCGACAGCTCGTTCAGCTTCACCCACAGCGCGTCGACCTGCTCGATCAACGAGTCACGATCGCCGCCGTTGTCGACCACGTGGGTTGCCGTGGCCAAGCGGTCCTCGCGGCTGATCTGGCTGTTGATACGGGCTCGGGCGTCGGCTTCGTCCATCCCGCGTTGATCGACGAGACGCTGCACCGCCACATCGACGGGAATGTCGACGACGATCGTGGCGACGAGCCCCTTGCGAGGGTTCTCGCCGAGCAGTGGGAAGTCGAGCACCACCACGCGATCAGTGCCACGATGCACGTCGATCTGACGCTGGATCTCGTCCTGCATCGCCGGGTGGACGATGCCGTTGAGATCCTTCAGCGCCGACTCGTCGTTGAAGACGATCTTGGCCACAGCACCCCGATCGAGCGCACCGTCGGCGAGCAGGATGTGATCGCCGAACCGTTCGGCCATCGCGGCAAGGACCGGGCTGCCCGGAGCCTGGAGGTCACGGGCGATCTGATCGGCATCGACGATCGCCGCACCGCGTTCGGCGAGCATCGCCGACACCGTCGACTTGCCCGCTCCGATTCCCCCGGTCAAACCGACCAGGATCACTCGGCGGGCGCTTCCTCCAGCACGACGTCGTCGACAACGACGTCCTCGACGACGACGTCCTCGACGACGACGATGTCGTCACCCGACTCGTCGGTGACTTCGACGGGCTCGGTGCCTGCGCCCTCGCCGCCCTCGCCGTAGTACTCGGACCATGCAGCTTCGGCCTCGGCCGAGGCTTCACCCTGGACCCAGTTGCCGGCGGAGTCGACCTCGAAGTGCTCCCGGTACTCGGCGGCGAGTTCGCCACCCTCAGCGGCCTGCTTGATCGACAGGCTGATGCGGCGGCGAGCGAGGTCGAGATCGATGATCTTCACCCACAGCTCTTCACCGGGCGTGACGACCTGCTCGGGCGAGTCGACGTGATGCGCCGACATCTCCGAGATGTGCACCAGGCCTTCGATGCCTTCGCCGACCTGGACGAATGCGCCGAACTGGACGAGCTTGGTGACTCGGCCGTAGACGAGCTGCTCGACCTGATGGCCTTCGGCGAACTCCTGCCACGGATCCTGCTGCGTTGCCTTCAGCGAGAGGCTGATGCGCTCACGGCTGAAGTCGACGTCGAGCACCTGCACCTTGACGGGGTCGCCGACGGCGACGACCGATCCCGGGTGGTCGACATGCTTCCACGACAGCTCGCTGACGTGGATGAGCCCGTCCATGCCCCCGAGATCGACGAACGCACCGAAGCTGACGACCGAGGAGATCGTGCCTTCGCGCACCTCGCCGACCTTGAGGTTGGTGAGGAACTGGTCGCGGGTCTCCTTCTGGTTCTCTTCCAGGTAGGCCCGGCGTGACAGCACCACGTTGTTGCGATTCTTGTCGAGTTCGATGATCTTGCAGTGCACGGTCTCGCCGATGTACGGGGCGAGGTCGCGAACGCGTCGCAGCTCCACGAGCGATGCCGGCAGAAAGCCACGCAAGCCGATGTCGACGATGAGGCCGCCCTTGACGACTTCGATGACCGGTCCGGACACGACGGCGTCGGCTTCCTTCTTGGCCTCGATGTCGCCCCACGCACGCTCGTACTGCGCCCGCTTCTTCGACAGCAGGAGGCGGCCTTCCTTGTCCTCCTTGGTGAGAACGAGGGCCTCGACGGCCTCACCGAGCGAGACGACCTCTGACGGGTCGACGTCGTTGCGAATGCTCAGCTCACGAGCGGGGATGACACCTTCGCTCTTGTAGCCGATGTCGAGGAGGACTTCGTCCTTGTCGATCTTGACGACGGTTCCGTGGACGAGCTGGCCGTCTTCGACGGTGACCATCGTGCCATCGATCGCATCGGCGAACGACATACCGAGATCATCGGAGACGATCTCGCGGGGGGTGTAGACGCCCTCGTCGTCGAAGGTTCCCATCTGGTTCACGGGAGACTCGGAGGTGGTTGCGGTGTCGGACAAGGGACGGACTGCTTTCGAAACGGACGTTGAGGAGCTGGATACGCGCCACTGGCGTGACGCAGCCGACCATGCTACCAGCGACCGCCCCAATCCGAAATGTGCGGGAATATGTGCATCCAGCGCTCGATCCGGCGCACTTTTCGGGTTGGTTCTCGGAGGTGGCTGGTCAGGGGAGGTGGGCGATGGCGAGGAACTCGGGGGATTCGGTGGTCGCTTGGGCAAGGCCGTAGGCGCCGGGTTCGACGCTGGAGATCGAATCGACCTCGAAACCGTGTGCGCCGAGAAGAAGTCGCAGTTCACGAGGGGTGTAACAGCCGGTCCAGAGATCGACCCGTCGGGATGCACCGGATTCCGAGCGGATCTCGGTCATCTCGTGCGACACACCGGTCAGCGCATCGAACGCGGCGTCCTCGTGATACTTCACGGCAAAGTAGGCGTTGAACGCGCTCAGTGCGAGCCCGCCGCCCGGCCGCAACGATCGGGCCATACCGGCCACCACCGCAGCGTCGTCGCCGTCGGCGGTCATCATCCCGAACGCCCCTTGACACAGGCAGATCACCGCATCGAACTCGGCCTCGAACTGCAACGACCGAGCATCACACCGCTCGAACGTCACGAGTGGCGAGCGATGTCGCGCAATGTCGATGAAGCGTTGGCTGATGTCGATGCCGTGGACATCAATCCCACGCCGAGCGAGTTCGATCGCGTGGCGACCGGTACCGCACCCGACGTCGAGGACCCGGTCGCCGGGCGTCAGATCGAGCACGCTGACCACGTGGTCGACCTCCTGCACCGTGCCCTTGGTGTGGGCATAGCGGTCGTAGGCCGTACCCATGTGGTCGGCCAGATCTTCGAACCAGTGGTCGCGATCAACCACAGGCGTCAGTCTTTCGAGCTGATCGGCGGCCAGATCGAAGACGTATCCCCGCTCGAGCCGACGGGTGGTTGCAGTTCCCTCACGTCAGCCCCGCATCAACCCTTGGCCGACGCCCACGTCTCGCCCCACGACACGTTCACTTCGAGGGGCACGTCGAGTTCGGCAGCATCGCGCATGAGTCCGACGACGAGGTCGCCCACGACGTCGTGCTCGCGTTCGGGCACTTCGACGATCACCTCGTCGTGCACCTGCAGCACGACGCGGCTCTCGTAGCGGCCGGCGACCAGAGCGGCATCGATGTCGACGAGCGCCACCTTGAAGATGTCAGCAGCGAGGCCCTGGATGCCGGCATTCATGGCCTGGCGCTCCCCCGCCTGACGCACCCGGAAGTTCGAGTTCATCAGTTCGGGAATCGGCCGACGACGCCCGAAGAGCGTCTCGGTGTACCCGCGTTCACGGGCCTCGATCACCGTGCGATCCATGTAGTTCTTCACGTTCGGGAACGCCACGAAGTACGCGTCGAGGATGATCGCAGCCTCCTCGGTCGGAATGTTCAGCCGCTGGCCGAGGCCGTAGGCCTCCATGCCGTACGCGAGCCCGTACGACACCATCTTCGCTTTCGACCGCTGCTCGACGGTGACCGAGGTCGGATCGACACCGAACACCCTCGCCGCAGTGGCGTTGTGGATGTCCTGCCCGCTCGTGAACGCCTCGATCAGACCCGGGTCCTTGGCGAGGTGAGCAATGCAGCGCAATTCGATCTGGTTGTAGTCGGCGACCAGCAGCGTCGTGCCCGGCGCCGGGACGAACGCCTTGCGGAACTGGCGCCCCTCGTCGGTGCGCACCGGGATGTTGTGCAGGTTCGGCCGGTCAGACGAGAGCCGACCCGTGCGCGCCACCGTCTGGTTGAACGTCGCGTGGATCCGACCGTCGTCAGCGACCTCTGCGAGCAGGCCCTCGCCGTAGGTGCTGCGGAGCTTCTCGACCTCCCGGTAACGCAACAGCGGTTCGAGGAACTCGGGCCACTGGTCCTTGATCTTCTCCAACGTCGCGGCGTCAGTGGAGAAGCCCGTCTTGGTCTTCTTGCCCGGCGCCAAGCCGCGCTCGTCGTAGAGGATCTCGCGCAACTGCTTCGGCGAGTTGAGGTTCAGATCATCGCGACCAGCCACCTCGCGCAGCTGCCCCTGCAGCGTCTGGACCTCGTCGGACAGTCGCTTGCCGAGTGCCCGGAGCTCGTCGACGTCGACCCCGATGCCGACGTGCTCCATCTTCGCGAGAACGAGCACCAGCGGGTTCTCGATCGTGCGATACAGCTCGGCCATCCCCTGGGCCTCCATGCTCGCCACGATCGGCTCGGCCAGTGCATTGACTGCGAGCGCATCGCGAGCCGCCAGCTCGGCGTCACCGAGCGACGTGCCGTCGAGATCGAGCTGGCCACTGCCGGCGGCGTCGTCGGAGGGCCTGGCGAACCTCGTGTACTTCTCGACGAGGTCGGGCAGGGTGTAGCGCGCCTCGGCAGGGTCGATGAGGTACGCCGCGATCGCCGTGTCGAGCGTGAGGCCCCGTACCTCGACGCCGAACTCCAACAGCGAGCGCATCAGCGGCTTCACGTTGTGTCCGCGCAGGTCGGTGTGCGAACCGAGCGCCCCTCGCACGGCATCGTCGGCGAGCACGTCGGCGGGGATCCACATGACGTCGGCCTTCGACGCGTCGACGACCACGGCGATGCCGGCAAGCGGAGTCCGGCCGGGTTCACCGAGCCATGTGGCCGCGACATCGAGCGTCGCCGCGGCCGAAATCGCTGCAGCGGCCTCCGCCGCCGACGACGCCGTTGTCACCTCGGCCACGAGCTCGGCACGTTCGTCGGCGGGTCCGAGGTCGACCGAGGCACCCATTGCCGACAGCGCCTCGTCGAGGCGTCCCGCGAGGGTCCGGAACTCGAGAAAGTCGAACAGCCGCTTCAGCTCGTCGGCGTTCGGCGTCACGGCGAGATCGGCGGGATCGACGTCGATCGGCGCGTCGTGATGCAGCAGCATCAAGTCGAGATTCTTTCGGGCCCGGTCCTCGTGCTCGGTGAGGTTGGTGCGCAACTTGGGCGTCTGCTCGTCGACGTGCTCGAAGATGCCGTCGAGGCCGCCGTACGTGTTGATCAGCTTCGCCGCCGTCTTCTCGCCCACGCCGGGGACACCGGGCAGATTGTCACTGCTGTCGCCACGCAAGGCGGCATACTGCGGGTACAACGCCGGGGTCACACCGGTTCGGTCCTCGATCCCCGCCTCGTCGTAGAACGCGTAGTCGCTGACGCCGCGCTTGTTGTAGAGCACCATCACGTCGGGGTCCCGAACGAGCTGGTAGCTGTCGCGGTCGCCTGTCACGATGATCACCCGATGCCCGGCCTCGACGAGGCGATCGGTGGCCGTGGCGATCAGGTCGTCGGCCTCCCATCCGGACAGGTCGACGGCGGCGATCCCGATCGCGTCGAGCACTTCGCGCACGAGACCCATCTGCTGGCGCAGGATGTCCGGGGCCGCGTCACGCTGCGCTTTGTAGAGAGGCTCGGCCTCGTGACGGAATGTCGGCTCCGGACGGTCGAAGGCGACCAGCACGCCATCGGGGCGGTGGTCCTTCATCACGTTGATCATCATCGACGTGAATCCGAACACCGCGTTGGTGACCTGACCGCTCGCGGTGGCCATGTCGGTCGGCAGCGCGAAGAACGCGCGATAGGTCAGCGAGTTGCCGTCGACGACGAGGTAGGTGCCCATCGCAGCGATCAGCCGGCACCCGGACGCAGCGAGCCGTCCAGGATCCGGTCGGCGACATCACGCATCCGGGTCCGTTCGCTCATCGCCGTGCGCTGGATGAACGAGAACGCGTCGGCCTCCGACATTCCGGCTTCGTCGATCAACACGCCCTTGGCGCGGTCGACGACCTTGCGGGATTCGAGTTGCTCGCCGAGCGCATCGATCTCGCCGGTGAGCGAACGAAGTTCCTTGAAGCGTCCCATCGCCACCTCGATGGCCGGAATCAGGTCGCTCTTCTGGAATGGCTTCACGAGAAATGCCAGCGCGCCGGCATCGCGGGCCTGCTCGACCACCTCGCGCTGGCTGAACGCTGTCAGCATCAGCACGCCGCAGATCTTCTCGCCGTTGATGATGCGGGCTGCCTCGAGCCCGTCCATGCCGGGCATCTTGATGTCGAGGATCGCCAGATCCGGCTGCAGCCCGCGGACGAGCTCGACCGCCTGGTCGCCCCGACCGGTCTCGCCGATGACGTCGTAGCCCTCTTCTTCGAGGGTTTCACGGAGATCCATCCTGATGATGGCCTCGTCCTCGGCGATGACGACACGCAACGGCATGGTCCTTATCTAGCAGGTGACGGCCGGCATCCGCTCCTGCACCGCACGCAGGCTCACCAGTAGTCGGCCATCAGCTCGCTGACCCACGCAGGTTGGCGGACCTCGGTGCGGGGCTGGAACTCGCGCATGAATGGCTTGATGTCGATGACCGGTGTGGCGTCGATCGCATCCAGTCCGCGGACGCGAACCGCGAGACCGTCGACGTCCACCACCTCGCACGTGGTGACACCGAGACGGTTCGGACGAGAACTTGCTCGCTGGGCGAAGATCCCAACCTTCGGCCAGTCCTCGTTCCCTCGTGGGTGTCGGGCTCCGGTGCCGACCTTCGCCTCGTCGAATTGATCGAACAGGAAGATGACCTCGACGTGCGAGAACTCGTCGAGCCCGGCGAGCGCGTCGGGTGAGAACCGTTCGGCGTCGAGCTGAATCGTGCTCTCCACGTCGCCCCACTCGTCGTCGCCTCGGCCGCTGCGATCCGACACGACCCTGCCGATCGGGCGCACGGTGAAGTCCGACACCGGACTCATCCGAACGCCGACGCCATCGCCTTGCTGATGGGTCGCACCAGTTCGCGGAGTCGCTCACAGCCATCGACGCCGATCGCGGCGTACGGGGCGGCGGCGAGTTCGTCGGTGCGTTGTTCGATCCAGGCGCGCCGCTGCCGACCGAGTTCGGTGAACGCGAGGTCGGGATCGAGCCAGCCGATCGAACGCAACCGCTCCTCGGCAGCGAGCCAGTCGTCGCCGGTTCGTTGCCGCGTGGCCCTGAGGATCTCCGAGCTCACATCACCGGCCGCTGCGTGTGTGACGAGCGCCTCGCAGCCATTCAGCCCCTCCACGGTCAGCGCAGCGATGTGCCCGTCGCCACGGAACTCGCGCAGGAGCGTCTGGGCGAACCACAGCACGAGGTGCGGTTCGTCCGGCCAGGCCAGCGCTGCGTGACCGGCGAACAACGGTCGCCCCTCGGGGCGCTCACAAGCGGCGAGTGCCGCGGCGCGTGCCAACTCTGCTGCCTCGACCATGTCGGGCCCGTCGACGCCCTCCGGCGCGAACCGTCGCAGCATGCGATCGACAGCCTTCAGCCGCGCTGCAGACATGGCTTCCGGGGTGACCTGATCCCAGACACCTTCCATGCTCGCGCGCACCAGGTCGGGGTCGAAGTTGAAGAACGTGGCGATGACCACCGATGCCGGCACCGCACCCATCGGCGCTACCCGCGAGGCAAAATAGCCCCGCATCCGGTCGTCGATGCCGATGGCGGCGTACTCCTCGCGGGCCTCGGGCACGAAGTAGATGGCGCCGTGCACGGGTTCGAGCGTGCGCCAGGTCTTGCGTGCGGTCACTGGATCCATCAGAAGAGCATGTCAGCTGACCCGACCGTCACATGCGGTCGAGAAGTTCGTCCTGGCGCAGTTCCAGCGATGCGATCTCCTCGACGACCTTCGAGCGATGCTTGGCCAGGGCATCGACGTGACGACGCGCATCGCGCGCCTCGTACGACGCGCCCGCGGTTTCGGACACGAGCGCCCGGATGGCCTGGTCGTCGGCGTCGTCACCCAGGTGGATCATCTGCTCGTCGATCACCGACAACTCGGAGCGCAACGACTTCAATCGGATCGCCACCTGCGAGAGGCGCCGCTCGACCAGCCAATTGCCCATGAGAACGCCGAATCTACTTGGGGCGCCGCTCAGGACGTGCACAGTGCCCCGGGTCGGACTCGAACCGACACTTGACGGTGTTTGAGACCGTTGCCTCTGCCAATTGGGCTACCGGGGCGCGTGTGATGGCCGAGGTTAGCGGGCTTACCGGGCGGTAGCTCGTGCGAACATCGGCGGAGGTCTAGCCTCGTTCGAATGCTCGCATTCACCTTCCCCGGCCAGGGCTCACAACGCCCGGGCATGGGACTGCCTTGGCGCGACCACGAGAGCTGGGAACTCGTCGACGAGGCAAGCGACATCGCGGCCCGCGATGTCGGCGCGCTGCTCTGCGACGCCGATGCCGACGAATTGAAGGACACCCGCAACGCACAGCTGACGACCTTCGTGTCGAGCTTGATGGTGCTCGATGCGGTCGAGCGGCTCGGCATCGAGCCCAGCTACTGCGCCGGCCACAGCCTCGGCGAGTACACGGCGCTCACCGCGACCGGGGCACTGGGGTTCGACGACGGTGTGCGACTGGTGATCGAGCGCAGCGCCGCCATGCACGATGCCGGGCTCGCCCAGCCGGGCACGATGGCGGCAGTACTCGGCCTCGACGACGACCACGTCGAGATCGCCTGTCGCCGAGCCGATGCCGAGGTGTGGGTCGCCAACTTCAATGCCCCTGGCCAGGTCGTGATCGCCGGTTCGCCGTCAGGCGTCGACGCGGCGACCGTCCATGCCAAGGAACTCGGCGCCAAGAAGGTGATGCCGCTCCAGGTGTCCGGGGCCTTCCACACGCCCTTCATGACGGCCGCGCGTGACCGGCTGCGCACAGCGCTGGCGTCGGCCGACCCGCGTGACTCCGACGTCCCCGTCGTGTCGAACGTCGACGCGCTGGCCCACGACCAGGGCGCCGACTGGGCAAGTCTGCTGTCGGCTCAACTCTCGAGCCCGGTGCGTTGGAAGCACTGTCTGCTCACGCTCGCCGAGAGCGGCGTCACGGACTTTGCGGAGCTCGGGCCCGGAGCGGTGCTGACGGGCATGGCCAAACGCACGGTCACCGACGGACGCACGATCTCGGTGTCGACCCCAGAGGATCTCGACAAGCTGATCGAGTGGGTCGGAGCCCGCACGACGTCAGCCCCCGTTCAGCACGAGGGCGAGCACCTCTTCGCTGTCGAGCGTCTCGTGGTGAGCCCTGGGGCGGGCATCTTCACGCCGATCGGATCGTTGACGGAGGGATCCGTCATCACCGTCGGAGCGGTGCTCGGCCACGTCGGCGACGTCGAGGTCCGTTCGCCGTTCGCCGGCATTCTCCAGAGTTACATCGCCCTCGACACCGAACGTGTCACGCCACGCCAGCCGATTGCCTGGCTGCGCAGTGACGGATCATGACGAGCGAGGGGAACTGACCAGATGCCAGCAGTACCGATCGGCACCCGAGGGGCGGTGATCACGGGGTGGGGTACCGCCCTGCCGGATCGCATCGTCACCAACCACGATCTCGAACAGACGATGGACACCAGCGACGCCTGGATCGTCGACCGCACCGGAATTCGCGAGCGCCATGTCGGCGGCACCACGACAGGTCTGTCCGTCGAGTCCGGCCGCCAGGCACTCGAGATGTCCGGCGTCGACCCGGCTGAGATCGATCTGCTCATTCTCGCGACCACGACACCCGATCGCCTCGTACCGGCCACGTCCGCAACCGTGCAGAACGAACTCGGCCTGAGTTGCGGCGCCTTCGACGCGAACGCCGCGTGCTCAGGTTGGGTCTACGGACTCGTGGCCGCACACGGGTTCATCGCGACCGGCGCCGACAAGATTCTGGTCATCGGCACGGACACCCTCGCCCGCATCACGGACTGGACCGATCGCAACACCGCCATTCTGTTCGCCGACGGATCAGGAGCTGCGGTGATCGAGGCGGTCGACGGACCGGGACAGTTGCTCGGATGGGATCTCCACTCCGACGGCAGTGCCGAGGACGCCCTGTACTGCGAGCACGGCGGCCTGCTGCAGATGGAGGGCAAGGAGGTGTTCCGGCGCGCCGTACGGGTCATGGTCGATTCCGCCACGAAGTCGATGGCCCACGCCGGTGTCACCGCCGACGACGTCGCACTCGTCGTCCCCCACCAGGCGAACCTCCGCATCATCTCGGCCTCCTGCGATCGTCTCGGGATCGGCCTCGACCGGGCATCGATCGTTCTCGATCGCACCGGCAACACCTCGGCGGCATCCGTGCCGCTCGCCCTTGCCGACGCCCTCGACGCCGGTCGTGTCACCGATGGCGATCTGGTGCTGTTCGTCGGCTTCGGCGCCGGCATGACCTCCGCCAGCGCCGTGATTCGTTGGAATCAGGCCGCGCACGAACGGAGTGCTTCCACATGACCGCTGCCACCGGACGTATCGTTCTCGTCACCGGGGGATCCCGCGGGATCGGACTCGCCTGCGCCCGCCGTTTCGAGGCGCTCGGCGACCGCGTCGCCGTCACCTACAACTCCTCGTCTCCACCCCCGGGGCTGTTCGGCGTCAAGTGCGACGTGACCTCGAATGACGAGGTCGACGCCGCCTTCACCGCGATCGAGGAACATTTCGGCGGCACCGTCGAGGTCGTCGTCTCCAATGCCGGCGTCACACGTGACGGTCTCTTGCTTCGGATGGGCGAGGACGACTTCACCTCCGTCGTCGACGCCAATCTGACCGGTGCCTTCCGGATCGTGAAGCGAGCGTCGCGCGGCATGCTCAAGGCGCGATCGGGTCGGATCGTGCTCGTGTCCTCCGTGGTCGCGCTGCTCGGCTCGGCCGGACAGGCCAACTACGCCGCCTCGAAGGCCGGCCTCGTCGGCTTCGCCCGATCGGTGGCCCGCGAACTCGGATCTCGGTCGATCACGGTGAACGTGGTGGCTCCCGGCCCGGTGGCCACCGACATGACCGCTGCGCTCGGTGACGACCGGCTCGCCGACCTCACCGCGATGGTGCCGTTGCAGCGCATGGCCGAGCCCGACGAGATCGCCGGTGTCGTGGCGTTCCTCGCCTCGGCCGACGCGGCCTACATCACCGGGGCGGTCATTCCGGTCGACGGCGGCCTCGGCATGGGCCACTGACCGCCGCGAACTGTTCGATCATCGGTGTGCCGAACCCGGTGTGCCTACACTTTCAACCCGGCTCGACAACCAACGACGTCGAGCCGGACATCGCCGAAACATCAAGGAGAAGACCGTGGATCAAGAACTGTTCGCCCGTTTCCGCAAGTGTGCCGTCGAGGTGCTGTCCGTCGAAGAGAGCGCCATCGTTCCGGAAGCGAACTTCGGTGATGATCTCGATGCCGACAGTCTCGATCTCGTCGAGCTCGTGATGGCACTCGAGGAGGAGTTCGACATCGCGGTTCCCGAGGAGGACCTCGAAGGGGTCGAGACAGTCCAGCAGGCGTACGACATCGTCGTCGCCAAGCTCTGATGAGCAGCGGCCGACGGGTCGCAGTCACGGGTCTCGGCGTCGTTGCACCGACCGGCATCGGTCGTCACGCGTTCTGGGACGGACTGCTCGGTCCCGGCGCAACCAAAGGCCAGTCGCTCGTCATCGAGGACTGGGATCCTGCGCCCTACTTCGACAATCCCAAGCAGTCGCGCCGCACCGACCGCGTCGAACAGTTCGCTGTCGCCGCGGCTGGCGAGGCGTTCGATCAGGCCGGCGGCGTCGATGCCATCGGGGTGGATGCCGCTCGATTCGGCACGATCTTCGCCACCGGCGTCGGTGGACTCCACTCCATCGAGGAGCAGGTGCAGGTCAGGCTGGAGAAGGGCGAACGCCGGGTGTCGCCCTTCCTCGTTCCGATGATGATGGCCAACGCGTCGGGCGCATCGATCTCGATGCGCTATGGACTCCAGGGCCCGAACGAGACGATCTGTACTGCGTGCGCCGCGGGTTCCCACGCGATTGCATATGCAGCACGACTGATCCGCTGGGGGGTCGTCGATGCCGTCGCAACCGGCGGCAGTGAAGCTGCCGCCACTCCGACTGCACTGGCCGGATTCGGCAACATGACAGCGCTGTCCACCGTTGGTGTCAGCCGACCGTTCGATGCCGAGCGCGACGGATTCGTCCTCGGCGAAGGCGCCGCAGTACTCATCCTCGAGGAGTGGTCGAACGCCGTCGCACGTGGAGCGACGATCCTCGGCGAGATTCTCGGCGGTGCAAGCACTGCTGACGCTCACCACATCACTGCGCCGGCACCCGGTGGTGTCGGCGCCATCGCCTGCATGCGGCTCGCACTCGCGGAATCGGGTATCGAACCCGGCGATGTCAAGCAGGTGAATGCACACGGCACCTCAACGCCCCTCAACGATGCCGCCGAGGCAGCAGCAATCACCGCGGTGTTCGGACCCGGCACCGTTCCCGTCGTCTCGACCAAGGGCGTCACCGGACACGCGCTCGGCGCAGCGGGTGCACTCGAAGCCGCAGCAGCGCTCCTCTCGATCGAGCACCGCCTGATCCCACCGACGGCGAACACCACGAAGATCAGCGACGACATGGACATCGACCTCGTGATGGGCCACGCCCGTGCATGGGAACCCGGTCCGGTGATCTCGAACAACTTCGGTTTCGGGGGCCACAACGGCTCGATCGTCATCGCCCCCGCCACCTGACCTGGAGTTC
>CAVQTE010000018.1:0-134125 GCA_963716235.1 Ilumatobacteraceae bacterium
TTGAGTACTATGTAAACGGGTACCTTGCGCTTTCCCGCCGGGCGCCACTCATAAAACCCGTCTGCCACAACGAGACAGCGGCGTTTCGCGAAGGCGCTGCAAAAACTGGGTTTTTCGGCCACCGTTTCGGCCCGCGCGTTGATGAGCCGGTTGCCGATGGAAGGGTCCTTAGCCCAGGACGGGACGAGGCCCCACCGAAGAGGCTCGATGCGGTTTTCGCCGTCACGGATCACGCAGAGGACGTCCTGGCCCGGCGCTATGTTGTAACGGGGGCGAAGAGCCGGGGACGCCGAAACGTGAAACCGCTCGGTGACGGCAACATAGGGACTCACGAGTGTAAATCGCCCACACATGATCTTCTCTTTACCCTTGCCCCTTGAACCTGCCGCAACGCGGCTATTCGTCCATGACAGTCATTTTCGGGACCCTGTTCTTTTTCACGGAGCCCCCGGTCGCCAGCCTGCCATGCTAGTTTTGAGGCTGGTCAAAGAGGCCCAGCTGCAAGGCGCGCGAGACCGAGGAGCGGAGGCGTACTTGGCGCGTACGTCGAGCGACGCAGGACGAAGCGCAACGCAGCAGATGGGTCTCTTTCACCAGCCGCTCATTCGTCCATGAGGTAGATCATCCGATACTCATGATACATACAACGGTCCTGCACGAAGACGATTTCGTTCTCCTCGGCCAGTTTCCGGGCCTCCTCGTTTCGGATCCCCTGCTGGAGCCAGACAACGGAGATATCGCCTCGTTCTTTTTTGCGCGCCACGGCCTCCTTGACGGGTTCCAGCGCATCCTCGGAGCGACGGAAAACCAGGACGACATCGATCCGCTTCGGGACCGACTTCAGGTCGGGGTAGCTCTTGCGCTTCAGGATCACTTCGCCGGTAGGGTTCACGGGGATGATGTCGTAACCCTTTTTTGGCCAAGTACTGGGGTACCCAGTAGGCCGTTTTCCCCGGGTCCTTCGACATGCCATAGACGGCGATGCTGCGGTACTTTTCAATAATGTTCCGGATCGTCTCGCCGGTGGTCATCGATCATCTCCTGCAGGGTTGCACATTGATCCTACCACAACCCGAAGGGGCAAAAAAGTTGGAATGATGGAATACCGGAATGTTGGGGCATTTCCCGGTTGACTAATTCTTCGATTCCCCATCATTCCATTATTCCAATATTCCGTGCCTTCACTCTACCCTCACGTGCTTCCACCGCCCGCCGCGGAACCGAAGGGCCATGAGTAAGGCGTAGCACATCATGGAGGCGACCATGGAGACCCATACCCCGGTCGGCCCGTAGTCCAGGGTGATTGCCAAAAGATACGCAAGCGGCAGCCGCACACCCCACATGCAGGCCACGATGATCCACATGGTGGCCCTCGTGTCGCCCGCGCCGGTGATGGCACCGGAGAGAATGGTCCCCAGGGCCAAAAACGGCTCCGACACCATGTTGATCCGAAGATAGTTGGCCGTCTCGGCAAGGACCTCCGGTGTGCGGGCCAGGATCGACGCAAAGGCCTCGGCCCAGATAAAGACGGGAACGGCCAGCCCGCCCAGCAGGACCATGCCCGCCCCTGCCGTCTTCCAGCCCAGCTTTTCGGCCCGCCCGGGTCGCCGGCGCCCAGGTTCTGCCCGGCAAGGACCGAGGCGGCCATGTTGAGGGCAAAGGCGGGCAGGAAGATGATCGCCTCGATCCTGAGGCCGTTGGTCAGGGCGGCGAGTGCCGTGATGGTTCCCTCGCCAAGCCGCGACAAGATGTTGTAGAGCACGATGCTCCCCGCCTGCCAGGCGACCTGCAGGAAAACCGACGGCCAGCCGATGTCAATGATCCTCCGAATGGTGGGGAAGCTGACGCCCCACGGCTCGGTAAAGACGCCCCTCCAGCGTTTCGTGGCCAGCAGGGCCACGCTGATCAGCATCCCTGCCGTGAAGGACGAGGCCGTGGAAACGGCGATGCCCCGGTACCCCATATCCGGAAAGGGAGGAATCCCGAAGACGAGGACGAAGTCGCCAACGATGTTGACCAGGCTCACGAAGAACATGGTGAGCAGGGGCTTCTTCACATCGCCTGCCGCGCGGAAGACGGCATTGACGATGATGAGCAGGTAGTTCGGCCCGAGGGCGAAGGCGAAGATGCGCAGGAAATCCTCCGCCACAACGCGGATCTCCCCGGGCATGCCGGCCAGCGCCACGATCTCGCGGCACCAGAGGATCGTGGCGGCGGTGATGAAGACGGCCACGGCAACCCCGAAAAGTATCGACTGCCGGGCGATCTCGACGGCGCGTCCGGCATTCGCGCCCCCGACGGCACGCGACACCATGGCAATCGTACCGATGCCGATGGCGTTTGCGACAATGATGACGATAAAGAAAAGCTGGGAGACAAAGCCGATGGCCGCCTGGACGTCCGGGCCGATGAACCCTGCCACGTAAAGATCGGCCAGGCCCACGAAGAAATTGAAGACCATGATGAAGAAGGTGGGCCACGAGAGATGCCAGATGTTTTTCCAGAGGCTGCCCTGCGTCAGCTCCGGTCGATGATTCTCGCCGATGGTCTTCTCTCCATTTCGTCGGCCCGGTGACGGCGGACGGAAATAAGGCTTATAACGGAGAAAGACCGGGGAGCCCCACTCTCCGGCCTTTCCGGCTCGTTCTTTTTCTCAACAATCTTCCTGAACCCTGTACCCTGTTCAGTACCTGAACTGCCGGTGGGTGGCCACGTCAGCGATGGTCGCCTCACGGTGTTCCTCGCCGACTTCGCAACGGGACAGTCGATCGTGGCCGAGGTGGCGATCACCGGGACCTCGGACGATCTCGGGATCGCTCGCCGTGCGGCTCTCGGCGCACAGTCGGCCCTCGGGTGAAGGGGTGACGGGGTGACGGGACCACTCACCGGCTGCCGTGTGCTCGTCACTCGTGAGCGTCCGGGTGAGTTGGCCGCACTGCTCGAGGCACGCGGTGCCACGGTGGTTCACGTTCCGCTGATCCAGGTCGTCGAGCCGGCCGATGCGGGCGCCGAGCGGGAACTCGAGCGACTCACGGAGTTCGACTGGCTCGTCGTGACGTCGCCGGCCGGGGCAGAGCGGGTGGCAGCTGCGGCGGCCGATGCGCCGTTGGTACGACTCGCCGCGGTGGGCACCGCAACCGCCCGCGTGCTCGCCGATGCCGCGCGACGACCGGTCGACGTGGTTCCGTCGACCCAGCGCGCGCAGTCCCTGCTCGACGAACTGTGTGCGGTGGCGGAACCCGGGCAACGATTCCTGGTTGCCCAGGGCGATCGGACCGATGACACGTTGGTTGCCGGGCTGCGCCTGGCCGGTCACACGGCGACCCCGGTGGTGGCATACCGCACCGTGCTGCGAACGCCCGATCCACGCTCGATCGACGGCGCGGGACGCGGTGCTGTTCGCCAGCGGCTCGGCCGCAACGGCCTGGTTCGAGGCACTCGGGACTGCCGTACCGCCGATCGTGGTCTCCATCGGCCCGACGACGACTGCCGTGGCCCGACGATTGGGCCTCAAGGTGACGAGCACCGCTGCCGATCATTCTCTCGATGGACTCGTGACCGAGCTCGTACGACTTCTTGACCCGCGTAACGATGCGCGCACAGACATGACACAATCAACACCCCGGATGTAGCCAGCGAAATGAGGAGCAACGTGGTCGAACGCAACGGGCGGCGTCGCCTCGTTGGCGCGTCCGCCCTGTTGTGCGCCGGTCTCGTCCTGACCACGAGCACCACCGGTGTCTCCGCACGGTGAATGTGGTCATCGAGCAGGCAGCGCCGCTCGACGGACCGACGGTCGGCGACTCGATCGGCTCCGGCAGCGGCTCGAACGCCTCACTGTCGGGTGACGGCCGATTCGTCGCCTACCAGGCGATCCCGATGGCGAGCGACGACGGGGTGGCCCCGATCGACTCGCGCGCCAACACGATCTACCTCACCGATCGTGACGCCGGTGTCACCGCCGAGGTCACCACGGTGCCCGAGGGCCAACGCGCGGGGAACTCGGTGCATCCGGTGCTGTCGGGTGACGGGTGCAGCATCGTGGTGGTCACCGAGATGGCGCTCGACGTGTTCCGAGACGACGACACCGGGGATCGCTGGGACGTGTATCGACTGCAGCTGCCTCACTGCGGCGGAGCGCTGGGGGCGTGGGAACTCGTGTCGACACGACCCGACGGCTCGGGTCTGGCACGCGACGACGTGAGCACGGTCGACACGCCGGCGGTGTCACGGTCCGGGACACTCATCGCGTACACCCATCCGGCGACGCAGTCGATCGAGACCGGTCAGGTCACCTCCGTCAGCCTGGTGAACCTCGAGGTGCCGGTCACCGATCCGGCTCGTTCGACGCTCGTCGCCGGCACGCCGATCTCCACGCCCGACACACAGTTCGTCCATGCCGGACTCGACCAACCGGCGATCTCCGGTGACGGGCGATTCGTCGCCTACCGTTCCGATGCCGCATCGACGGATGCCGTGGCGGGCTGGGGAACCGGCGTGACGCCCGGTGGTCCTGCGACCCGCCAGATCTACGTCTGGGACCGCAACGAAGCCGACCCTTTCCTTGCAGTTCGACTCGTGTCGGTTCGCGTGGACGGCCAACCCACCGTCGTCGGGGCCTCCGACCCGGTGCTGTCACGCGACGGGCGAGTCGTCGCGTTCACCAGTGCAGATGTCGGCCTGGTGCCGGCGGTGCTCCCGGCGTGCGGTGGCGGATGCCCCACGCAGGTGTTCCGCCTCGACCGTGACATCGACGCGAACGGGATCTACGACGAAGTCAGCCGCACGGCGATGAAGATGGTCAGCAGCGTCGAGGGTTCGGACCCGGTTGTCGCCGGAACGGCGTCGTCGTCACAGCCGGCGCTCAGCGCCGAGGGGCAACTCGTCGCCTTCATCACCAAGGCGGCCAACCTTCAGCTCGTGGAGGCATCGGGCGGTGGTGAGGCCGACGACGGTGACCTGCTCGTTGCCGATGCCGTTCGGGGCACGCTGCGCCGGCTCGCGGTGGCCGCCGATGGAGTTCGCCCGGCGGTTGCTGCTCACTCGCGTCCGCAGCTCAGCGACACGGGTCGGACTGCCCGCGTTCGACACGCTCGCCGGGTCGCAACTCGCTCCCGGCTCGGTGCCGGGACGCCAGGTGGTGGCCATCTCGTCCCCGCCGACGCTGTCGATCGCCGAGGCCGACGTCGGGTCCACCCTGGTCGGCTTCACCAGCGACGAGTACTTCGTGGCGGTCATCAACAACGGCCCGACCACGTTCACGCCGTCGACGGTCACGGTCTCCAACAGCCGCTTCGCCATCAACCGGAGCGAGGGGACGTGCGTCCTCGGAGCTCCGGTGCCTCCGGGCGGCGACTGTACGGTACGCCTCACCTTCACGCCCGACGCGCCCGGGCCGGTGTCGGCCACCCTCACCGTTGCCGAGACCGGCTTCGGAGCGGTCAGCGTCAGTTCCACGGTGCGCGGCACCGGCGGCGATCCGACATTGCGCGCAAATCCGGGCGGCAAGGACCTCGGCACCGTGGTCATCGGCCAGACGAGTCCGGAGATCCTGTTCGACGTCGAGAACATCTCGTTGGCACCGACGTCGGTGTCGTCGATCGAGGTCAGCGGAGCGAACCCCGCCGACTTCGCCATCGTCAGCAACAGCTGCGCCGGCAAGATTCTCAACCCGCGCGCCACCTGCAGTGTCGGCGTCACCTTCAGCCCGACGGGTCCAGGACATCGCACCGCCCTCGTCAAGGCCGTCACGCCGCTCGGTCAGTACACGACGATGCTCGCCGGTGGTGTTGGCCGTTACGACCCGGTCTTCGAGGTCGCCGCCGGTGAAGTCGAGGCCGGCAACGACCTCGGAATCGGTGGGAGCGGGTTCCCGCCGAACACTCCCGTGTCGATCCTGTTCGGTGACGACTCGGCGCACGCGCTGGCCGTGACGACGAACGCCGACGGTGGGTTCCTGCTCTCGATGCCGGTCGATCCGACCGAGCGCGGTGGACAGCGGCTCGTGGTTGCTCAGGCTGCCGACGGTTCGGCCGCGTCAGCGATCGTCGAGGTCATCGAACAGCAGACTTCGAGCAACGGTGTGCCCGGCTTCGGACTGGGGTTCTGAGCCCGCTCGGGCAGTCGGTCAGTTCGGGGGTCGGTCAGTTCGGGGCGTCGGTCAGTTCGAGGCGGCGGCCATCGTCTCGCCGCCGATGTTGACGGCCGTCGTACATGTCGCTCGTGTCGCATCGCCGATTTCGTCGCATTTCACGGAGAAGGCCACGATGTCACCGGGTTGGAGACGGATCGGTGTGATCCTCGGTTCGAAGACCGATCCGCGGACGTTCTCCAACGACCAGACGAAGACCTGCTCACCGTTGACGAGCAGTGTGGCGACGCCCTTGTCGTTGAAGGGATTCTCGATGCGAACGTCGGTCATGTCGAAGGTCTCACCGTCGGCCATCGTCTGGGACGTGTCGGCGACCGCAGTGAGTGCGGGGGCGACGGACAGCCGGAAGAAGCTCGGCTCAGCGACGACCGCCGTGTCGCCCGGGTCAGCGGGTTCGCCGGGGAGAGTCGTCGTGACGCCGCCCTCCGGCGTCGACCCGGGGGGAGCGACGGCCTGCGTCGACACCTCGGACGCGACGGCATCCTCGATGGTCGGCTTCACGAGACCGAACCAGGCCAACGCCAGGCCGCCCAGCAGGACGAGGACCGCGATCGCCTTGGTGATCGCGTCGGTGGGGATGGTCGGTGATTGGACCAGTGCGAGCGACGAGGTGACCGGGGCGAATCCCTGACGGCCGGCCTCGATGTCGAAGTCGAGCGTTCGTGAGTGATGCCGGAAACCACCACGTTGGGCGCGGGCCTTGAGCCGCACGAGGCTGGCTGCTCCAGGGGCGACCCCCACGGCGGGTGGGTCGAAGTCGCCGTCGACCCGATCGCTCGAGTCGATCAGATGGAGTCGGCAACTCGCCACGGTGTTGCCGTGGTTCTCGACCATGAATTCGTAGGTGGCACGGCGGCGAGCGCGCTGGATCGGCTGGAGGGCGACGAGTCGGCAGTCGTCGAACGGCTCGACGACGATCGTCGTCTCGGCCACCATGGCATCGTCGGCGTCGCCGAGGGGGATGATCCGGATGGCGATCGCCGTCGGTCCTGCCGTCGTCGTCGCCAGCTCGGGTGGGCTCACCTCGATCTCGAGGACCTCCTGGGAACCACCGAACAGGGTGAGGTTGCCTCGTGACACGTTGGTCCAGCTCGCTGCGAGGCCCGCCGGGACGATCGTGTACGACTCGGTTGCCTCGCCGAGGTTGTGGATCGTGAGCGGCAGGATGAGCGTCGATCCCGGCACCGCCGAGATCTCGTCGTGGGAGAACCAGGCCTGGACGGACACGCCGAGCACGCTACCGGCTGGTCGACGACCAGGCCCGCCACCCCACCGTTAGGCTCGGGGCGTGCCGTCCGAGCTGCTGCCGACTCCGTCGTCCCGACCACGTCGCCTCCGGCGGTCGCCGGCGATGCGCGACCTGGTCGCCCGGCATCACCTGCGTGTCGACGACCTCGTGGCGCCGCTGTTCGTTCGTGAGGGCATCGACGAACCGCAGCCGATCGAGTCGCTGCCGGGTGTGGTGCAACACACTCGCGACTCGCTTCGGGCGGAGGTCGCGACGCTCGCCGGCCTCGGCGTGCGCAGCGTCATCCTCTTCGGCGTGCCGGCGCACAAGGACGCCGTCGGCAGCGGAGCGTTCGACCCGCACGGCATCGTGCAGCTCGCGTTGGACGACCTGCGCAGCGACCTCGGCGACGACGTCGTCGTGATGGCCGACTTGTGTGTCGACGAGTACACCGACCACGGGCACTGCGGGGTGCTCGACGACCGAGGTGTCGTCGACAACGACGCAACGCTCGAGATCTACGCACGCGCCGCGGTGGCGCAGGCGACAGCGGGTGCGCAGGTCGTGGCGCCCAGCGGCATGATGGACGGCCAGGTTGCGGCGATCCGAGCAGCGCTCGACGGCGCCGGTTTCGTCGATGTCGCGATCATGGCGTATTCGGCGAAGTATGCGAGCGCCCTCTACGGCCCGTTCCGTGATGCCGTCGGGGTGTCGATCGTCGGTGGTGGCGACCGCAAGGGCTACCAGCAGGACTGGCGCAATGACCGAGAGGCGCAGCGCGAGATCGACCTCGATCTCGCCGAGGGCGCCGACATCGTGATGGTGAAGCCGGCGCTGGCGTACCTCGACGTCATCGCGACGGCAGCGAGCCGTGTCGACGTGCCGATCGCGGCGTATCACGTGAGTGGCGAGTACGCGATGATCCACGCCGCCGCCGATCGTGGCTGGATCGATCGGGATGCCGTCGCGTTGGAACATCTCAGTGCCATCAAGCGCGCCGGCGCCGACATCGTGCTCACCTACTTCACTCGCTGGTTCGCCGAATCGGTCGCAGCGGGAGAGTTCGTTCCGTGACCGATTCCGCGATCACCTACTGCGATCCTGTCGCGTGTGTCGCTGCAGGGTGCACGCCGACCGTCTGTACGGGCGCCGGGGTGCCGTCGAACCACGTCCTGTTCGAGCGATCCCGCCGAGCGATCCCCGGTGGTGTGAACTCCTCGATCCGCGCGTTCAAGGCGGTGGGTGGCGAGCCCTACGTCGTGGCTCGTGCCGCGGGCGCAACGATCACCGATGTCGAGGGGACGACCTACTTCGACCTCGTCCAGAGCTACGGCGCGGTCATCCTCGGTCACGCCCATCCTGCGATCACCCAGGCGGTCCGCTCCGCCGTCGGCGACGGAACGTCGTACGGCGCACCCACGCCACGTGAGATGAAGCTCGCCGAGGCCATCGGTGCGCGAGTGGCGAGTTGCGAGCGTGTTCGGTTGATGAACTCGGGCACCGAAGCCACGAGTACCGCGATTCGCCTCGCACGCGGGGTGACGGGGCGCGATCTGATCGTGACCTTCGCCGGGAACTTCCACGGAGCCACCGACGCGCTCCTCGTGGCCGGAGGCAGCGGTGTCGCGACGCTCGGTCTGCCCGGCACTGCGGGGGTTCCAGCCGGTGCGGTGGCCTCGACGATCGTGGCCCCCTACAACGTCGTGCCCGAACTCGACGACCGCGTCGCTGCGGTGATCGTCGAGCCGATCGCGGCGAACATGGGCGTCGTGGCGCCGGCGCCCGGGTTCCTCGACGGTCTACGAGTCGAGTGTGATCGTGTCGGCGCGTTGCTCATCTTCGACGAGGTGATCACCGGATTCCGCGTCGGCACCGGTGGTGCGCAGGCCAAGTACGACGTCCGACCCGATCTGACGTGTTTCGGCAAGGTCATCGGCGGGGGACTACCGATTGGCGCCGTCGGCGGTCGGGCCGATGTGATGGAGCACCTGTCGCCACTCGGACCGGTGTTCCATGCGGGAACGCTGGCGGGCAACCCGATCGCGACGGCCGCCGGACTCGCTGCGCTCGATCAACTCACACCCGATGTGTACATCGAGCTGATGGCGCGGGCGCGGCACCTGTCGGCAACGATGCGCGACGCGTGTTCTGCCGCCGGTTTCGTGGCGTCGTTTCCCGTCGTCGGGACGCTTGTCGGGATCGTGTGCGGCAACGCCGCCGGCACGGTGCAGAACTTCGACGACGCCAAGCGAACCGACGAGCGCGCGTACGCAGCGTTCTTCCAGGCGATGCTCGCCGAGGGAGTTGCCATGGCGCCCGGGGCATACGAGGCGATCTTCGTCGGCCTCGGGCACTCCGACGAGGTACTCGGCGCAATTGCGGCCGCGGCATACCGTGCTGCGTCAGTGGTCGTGGCCGCTGCACCGGAGTCGGGCCTGGTGGCATCGGCGCCGTGAGGCAGCTGTTCAGTTGGCGCTTCGTGGCGGCAATCGCTGCACTGGCGGCGTTGGCGTTGTTGGCACGAGCGCTGTTGTTGAACGACGACCCGATCGAATCCGTGATCGATCCCGAGCCCGTCGAACGACGCATCGACGTGTTCCAACCCATCGTGTCGGTCGAGCAGTCGACCGACTTCCGGATCGGTCCGACCGGCGCCACCTCCGGCTACATCGACCTCAGCCTCACCGGCGACCGGGTCGTACGGATTGCTCCCGGCACGCTCGGTGAGATCGACTGTCCCGAGCTCGCCGAGGACAATCAGTGCGTGTTGTTGGCCGACACGCTCGGCGATGCCGTGGTGTGGTTCTCGATCCTTCCCGCGGCGCCGCGCGCCACCGTCGAGCTCCCGCCGATCATCGACCTCGACGAGGGTGAGGCAGTCTTCGAGAACGGCTGGAGGATTCCGTACGCGCCCGTGATCGAGCGTGATTGCGAGGGCGAGGACATCCCCACCTTCTCGGACTTCCTGCGGCGATTCGGTCCCGACAGCGTGACGATCGTCGACCTCGAAACTCGACAGGTCGTCGCAGTGCGCTGCGGCGAAGCTGTTGCTCGCTGACCGCGATTCACCCGGCTAACGCAGCAGCGCGTGCGCAGCGGCGAGCCCTGAATTGTGAGCAGCTTCGACGCGCGGTCCGTCGAACGCGTCACCGGCGAGGACGATGCCGCCGTCGGCCGACACCCAGCACGGATCGGGCCACGGGGTTCGCGGCGTGGCGAAGCGCCACTTCTTCACGTGCGCCTCGACGATGGCTGCGTCGCCGAGCCAAGGACCGGCGAGGTCGACCAGCGAGGCCATCACGTCGGTGGTGTCGCGCTCCCAGTGCGTCTCGCTCCACGTGGCGGAGGCATGCAGCGTGATCGCGGGGGTGGCGCTGACGCCCTTGGCGACGTTGTCGGCGACGAAGGCGACGTGGTCGTTCGGGCCTTGGACGCCTCCGGGCGCCTCGATCCGCGGCGGGCGGTCGAGTGTTGCCAAGAGGGCGATCGTGCGGTCGTACTCGGTGCGCATCAACCGGTCGTCGAGTTCGATCGATGCGTCGGCGAGCAGCGCGAACGCCTGCGGGAGTGGCGTTGTCACCACGACCCGGTCGGCGACGCGCACCGAACCGTCGTCGATGACGACCCTCCACTGCGAGCCTGTCGGGCGGACGGCGAAGGCCATCGTCGAACACGACACGTCGAGGCCCGCTGCCAGGTCCTTCGCGAGTGAATTCATGCCGGCTGGTGCGACGTACCGCTCGTGAGCGTCGGTGGATCCGAACCCGTGCGACCACACCGTGACCAGACCCCGCTCGATCCAGGCATCGACGCGATGCTGGAAGGCGGGCGTTCGCACCGTGAAGAACTGGGCTCCGTGGTCGAGTGTTGCAGCACCGATGCGCCGGGTGGCGAGGCGACCGCCGGGTGAGCGGCCCTTGTCGACGACGGAGACGTCTGCGCCGGCGGCCCGGAGTTCGTCGGCCGCAACGAGGCCGCTGATGCCGGCCCCGACGATCACCACCCGCATCAGCTGGCGGCGAGTGCGTCGTCGAGCCGAGCCTGCTCGCTGACGTTGGCCTGGTGGGCCCGCTCGGCTCGACCCAGGAACTCCAACAACACCCGGTTGAACGTGGAGGCGTGCTCGACCATGAACCCGTGGGCTGCGCCGCTGATGACGACCAGCTCGGCGGTCGGGATCGTGTCGGCGAGGTCCTCGCTGTCGCCTCGTGGAGTGAGGATGTCCTGATTGCCGACCATCACGAGTGTCGGCACGGTGATGTCGGGCAGTCGGTCGATCAGGTCCTGATGCATTTCGCCGGCGGCGAGGATGGCGTCGCACTGGGCGGCGAACGCATGGGCCGGGCGCACGGGAGCGAGTGGCCCGAGCCACCCGATGGCCGGCAGGAGCCGGCGGAACGACCGGGGGCCGATCACCCAACGAGCCGCTTCGTGACCCATCGAGGCGATGCCGCGTTCCAATGCCGCGTCGCGCCAGCTCGTGAGGAGCTCCTCACGCCACGGATGATTGCGGCCGGCGGTACACGCCAGCGTCAGCGATCGAGTTCGTTCGGGGTACTTCACGGCGACGATCTGGCTGATCGCCCCGCCCATCGATGCACCGACCACATGGGCGGTCTCCACCCCCGCATGGTCGAGCACGGCGACGGCATCGTCGGCCATCTGCTCGAGGTCGTACGTACCGTGGGGCTTGTCGCTGCGACCGGCCCCCCGGTTGTCCAGTGCAACCGCCCGGTACCACGGTGCCGTGGCGAGCCGTTGCAGATTCCAACCGTTCTTGTCGGCGCCGAGACCCTGGATGAACAGGATCGGCGGCGCTCCCGGACGACCGGTGACCTGGTAGTGGATGCGAGTGCCGTCCGAGCTGCGAATGTACGACATCAGGCGCCTCCGAGCCCCGACAACGGGAGCCAGTCGAGGGGGGTGCCGGTGTGCAGCTCGCCCAACTCGTCGAGCAGCATGGCGATGTCGACACGCACCTGGTCGGCGAGTTCGAGTTCGGACAACGGACCGCGCCGTCGACGTGACGATTTCGATGCAGGGCCGATCTCGAGTCTGGCTCCACGCCGCAGCGGGCTGCTCGACGTGGCGGCGGGGTACACCGACACGCCGACCGACAATGCCGCGCCGACCAGGGTGTGATCGACGCGACCGACAGCTCCGTGCTCGGCCCCCATGACCACGAGCTGGCCGCCCGCCAGGGCGCCGGCGACTTCCTCGGGGTGGTCGAGCAGGCCACCGATGCGTCGGCTGAACGCCCCGACCGGCGCGGTGTCCGGACGCCCGACGAAGCGAACGGGTTGATGGAGCGTCTCGGCGAGCGCGAGCGCGGCGTAGATCGGCGACAACGCGAACCGGCGTGCGTTCACCACGATGAGGGCGCCCTTGCGCCGGGGGAGGTACTGGCTGCCCCCGACCGCTACGTCCCATCGCAGATTGGCCAGGCGAATCACCGTGGCCACGAGGGCGGGGTCACGGCCCCAGTCGTCGACCATGCCGGAGGGGACGTCGCCGGCTCTCAGGCTGATCACGGGTGCGCGTACCATCAGGCCACCTGGACTCGTGCGGGTTGACGAATGATGCTCGGCCAGTGGTACAGCCGATCGATGACCTCGGTCGTGGTGGTCTCGGCCTCGAAACCGAGCAGCGTTCGCATGCGTGTGTTGTCGGCGAGCCGCCCCCGGTGGAGCACCTCGGCGACGTGGTCGGGGATCGGTGCGCCGGCCAAGTGGCTCAGCGTGCGAACGATCTGCCAGTCGGGCCCGATCAACGGGATAGGGATCCGCCGGCCTCGGCGTGCGGCTTGGAGGGCGGTGATCGCGCCGGATGCGACGACGTTGACGGGCTCCGAGAGCCCGGTCCGTGCCGCCGCGACGAACGCCCGGGCGGCGTCGCGGTCTTCGATGACGGCGAACGGTGGGTCGGCGAGCACGCTGAACGGTACGGCCGGCATCCGTAACAGGCGCCCGAGCGGCGACGGCACGTGGGGCCCGAGGACGGGGGCCAAGCGAAGTGCGCCGACGCTGACCCCGACACGTTTGCCGACCTGAGCGGCCGTTCGTTCGATGGCCGCGACCGTCCGGCCCCAGTCGCTGGTCGGCTGGATCGGAGCAGACTCACAGGGGCGGGTGAGTGCACCTCGTGCTCGACCGTAGATCTCGATCCCGCTGCGCACGACGACGTGTTCGAGCGCCGGGCACTCCGCGGCTGCACCGATGATCGACGTTGCCGCCTGGTCCGTGAGCGTCGCCGCTTCGCTCGGAGCGGCGCGGGCGTCGGGCTCCCAGACGCCGATGTGGACGAGGACGTGAGGATTGAAGTCGACGACGGTGTCGACGATTCGATCGTGCTCGTCGGGGTGGATGCGGTGGAACACCGTGCGGTTGAGGCGCCGACGGGGTGGATCGGTATCGATGCCCGAGAGCGCGCCGACCCAGTCCTCGGCCTCGAGGAGACTCGCCACCAAGGTGCCGAGTTCGCCCCCGACACCACTGACGAACACTCGACGCCCGGCCATGAGATGAACGCTACTCGTACATGAGGGTCAAGTCTGCGGTGGGGGGTGCCGATACGTCGTCATGGCCATGTCGACGCGAACCCGGGCCTGTTCGTTGGTCGTTGCCACGATCGTGAGTCTCGTCGGCGCGGGGTCGTTCACGCAGGCGCAAGGGGTCAGCGCCCCGGTGGCGCTGAACGAACCGGGAGAGGCCCTCGTGCCGGCGGAACGGCTGATTCTGCGGAAGCCTGCGGTTCCGGCGGGGAAGTTGCAGTTTCCGGTCGACCCGGGCACGGACTGCTACGTCCTCGACAACTTCGGCGACGGACGCGATCTCGACACCCGCCTCCACGAGGGGATCGACATCATGGGAAGTGCCGGCCGTGAGGTGTTCGCGGTGGCCGCCGGCACCCTGACGAAGCGCTACACGAACACAGGGACCGCGGGGTGGGGTTGGACCCTCTACGACGCGGAGACGAAGACGACCTACAAGTACTACCACCTCGCCGAGGACCCTCACGGTCTCGTCGAAGGGAACACCGTGAAGGCCGGCGACGTCATCGGCTTCGTCGGCAGCAGCGGCACCTCGGGCGAGACGAATTTCCACCTGCACTTCGAGGTGAGGCCGGCCAATGTGGCAGTCGATCCGTTGCCGCTGCTGTTCATCGACACCAAGGCGTGTCGAGTGTCGCCGCCGATTCGTTGACGACGGCCCTCAGCGCAAGTCGTGCGCGCGCAGGATGATCTCGCGAGCGAACGGATCGAGTGGTCGTCCCGCAAGGCGCTCGGTCACCTGGATGGCCTGCGTGGGCTCCTCGATGAGGCCCGCCCAGCGGATGTATCCACCCATGATGCCGAGGATGCGGTCGCCGACCTCGTCGCCGTGCACGAGCACCTTGGTGCCGTGGCGCAGCAGGTCTCGGATCTCGGTGTACAGCGCCTTGAGGTACTGATCGGTGTGCTCGCTGTTGAACGGGCGGTGCCGGTAGGGCAACTGCAGTTCGTCGTAGTTGTGCAGATTGTGGGGTGCAGCGATGATCGACAGGACGCAGCCGAAGCCGTTCTCACGCAGCCAGATGATCTCCTCCTGGCGCCGCACCCGACGATGGCTGTCGCCGACCCCGCCGGGCCGCTCGCAGATCGCGAGCTTGTCCTTGAGGATCCACGTGAAATTACGCGGGGTGATCCCGAGCGCCCACTTGCCACGCAACCGAGGGGGCATCAGCGGGCGGGTTCCGGGCAGGCGCAGGACGTCATAACGGGTGGCCAGGCTACCGGGTGGCGGACCCGGTCGGGAAAAGAACCAGCCGGTCGCGGCGCCGCTCGATTCGCAGACCCCCGGCAAGCTCGCAGGCGGCCGATTCGCCGTGCGCCACGGCCAACACGCGAGCGACGCCGGCTGCGTCGGGTGGATAGCCGTCGTCTGCGAGCCAACGGCGCACGGCTCGCACTGCCAACGGAACGGGAGCGTCGATGAGCGCATCGACGTCGGTCGGGTCGAGGCGTGCGGCGAGGTCGTCGAGCAACTGATCGTCGTCGCGCAACAGCGATGCGGTGCGGTTCAGCAGCACCGTCACGTCACGTTCGGCGATGTCGTCGAGCAGGGGGATGACCTCATGGCGGACGCGATTGCGTCGAAAGCGCGGATCGGTGTTGGTGGGGTCGTCGGCGACTTCGAGCTCGAGGAGGCGACACAGCGCTTCGGTCTCGGAGCGGCGCAAGCCGAGAATGGGATGCTGTGGGCCGGGTTCGATGGCGCCGAGGCCCGTGGCACCGGAGCCCCGCAGCAGCGCCAGCAGGACGGTTTCGGCCTGGTCGTCGGCCGTGTGCCCGGTGAGCGCTCCGGGGCCGAGTGCGCTGCGACGGACGTCGCGTGCCCGCGCCTCGAGGTTGGGTCCGTCGCTCAGTTCCACACGATGCACGCGGAATTCCGCGCCGAGGCGTGCTGCGGTGGTTGCGGCGATGTCGGCATCGTGGTGAGCGCCGGGGCGCAGGCCGTGGTCGACGTGGACGGCGGTGACTGCACAGCCCGCTTCGATCGCGAGGGCAACCAGCGCCGTGGAATCGGCTCCACCGGAGAGTCCGCACACGACGGCGGTGCCGGCGGGCGGGAAGGTGCAGCGAGACAGGAGGGTGGACAGGTCGCGCATGCCGGGTCTCAGCATGCCCGCCGTAGCTACAGGTCGGTGTGCCGGGCGCGCTGCTGCTTCGCCGTCGGGTACTTCTGCGATGACACGAACTTGATGTAGCCGACCACCAACACGATCAGGAAGATCACCGAGACGAGAACGAGCGCAATGCCGATCCACCAGTGCCACACGTTTGCGACGAGCATGATCGGAGAGGCTAACCCCCGGGTCGGACCCGCACACAGTTCTCGACGCGCCGGCGATCGATCAGCCGATCTGGCCGTCGCCGTCGAAGTCGGTGCCGAAACACAGCTCGATCTTGGCGAGCAGGTCGGGTGGCATCTCGTCGTTGTGGCACTTCTCCGCCACGACCGCCTTCAGCTCGGCGTGGAAGTCGAAGGCACCCAGGCAGTCCATGCATCCGTCGAGATGGTGTCGGATTGCGCCTTGCTGTTCGTCGGACAGTTCGCCGTCGAGGAACACGTCGAGTTCTCGCAGCGTCTGATTGCAGTCGCGGGTCGCAGTCGGCTGACTGGATGCTTCGCTGTTCACCTCGTCATCCATCAACCCTGCTCCTCTGCGGCCACGAGCCCCCGTGCGAGGGCGAAATCGTGCAACGCCTTCTGCATCGCTTTTCTTCCCCGATGCAGCCGTGACATGACGGTTCCGATGGGGATGTCGAGCATCTCGGCGATCTCCTTGTACGAGAACCCTTCGACGTCGGCGAGTATCACCGGCAGCCGGAAGTTGTCGGGGAGGTCTTCGAGTGCTTGCTTCACCTCGTCGTCGGGAAGCAGTGCCATCAGGGACTCCTCGGCCGACCGACTGACCGCTGCGTTCTGCAGCGCTCCGATGTTCCTGTAGAGGTAGAGGTCTTCGAAGTCACCCAGTTCGGTCTCGTCCGGCCGCCGCTGCTTCGCTCGGTAGGAGTTGATGAACGTGTTCGTCATGATCCGGAACAACCAGGCACGAAGGTTCGTGCCCTCGGTGAACGAGTGGTAGCTCCGGTACGCCTTGAGGTAGGTCTCCTGCACGAGGTCTTCGGCGTCGGAGCGATTGCGGGTCATGCGCAGCGCACCGGAGTAGAGCTGTGGTGCGTACTGCATCGCCTCGGCGGCGAACGTTGCCTGGTCGGCCATGGGCGGGACTGTACCGGGCCGACCGCTCGGGGTCAGGGGGTTTCCTGATTGTTCGGATCGACCATGCGTGTCATGACGGTGTCGACCGACTCGACGAATCGGTCGAGCAGGTCGGCGAGCTGGCACGCTCGCCGGGTTCGAACTCGCTCAGGATGTGCATCATCGCCGTCGACCGTCGAGCGGCAACGTCATCGTGTCGCCGGGTGCCCTCGGCGGTGATCCGTACGAGCACGACCCGGCCGTCCTCGGCGGAGGAGTACCGCTCGACGAGGCCGTCGGCTTCGAGTCGTTGCACTGCCCGGGTGGCGGTCGAGGGATCGACGCGCAGTCGGGCGGCGAGCTCCTTCATCGGCCGGTCGTTGCGGCGCGACAGCAGATCGAGGGCGTCCATCTGGCCCTGTTCGAGTGGCGTCTCGCGTCCGAACAGGTAGGAGCGCAGTGCAGATGCGCCGGCACCGCGGCGCATCTCGATCCAGGCGCGTCCGATCCGACGGGCGTGTTCCCGATCGGTGCGGTTCCGGAAGTCGACCGCACTTGGTTCCGCTGGCTGGGCTCGGCATGTGCGTTTGTACGGTAGTGAGCCATGGGTGACGTCGACGGAGCGGAGCAACCAACGGATCCGTCCGATCCGACGGCGCTCGAGGCGTTGCACGTGCTGGCCGCGACCGAGGTGGAGGTGACGCCGACGTTTCGACACCGTGAGATCTACACGCGGCGCGGGCTGCTCACGGTGCTCACGCACGAGCCGGCGCCCGCAACCGCGCTCGGTGCTGCCATCGTGGCGTGTGGCGGTGCGCTGGGCGGCATGCTCGGCCCCGGTCATGCGTTGTACCACTCGCTCGGCGAGCGATGGGCGGCTCGGGGCGTGCGCTTCGTGCGGGTCGGGTATCGAGAACCGAACAATCTCGATCTGTGCGCGCATGATCTGGCCTGCGGCGTGGAGCTGGCCCGTGATGCCGGCGCCGAGCGAGTTGTCGTGATGGGGCACAGCTTCGGCGGCGCGGTGGCTGTTCGCTGTGCGGTCGTCATGCCGGTGTCGGTCGTCGGCGTGGTCACCTTCGCCACACAGTCGGCGGGCTGCGAGGTGGCTGGAGCACTCGACGGTCGTCCACTGCTGTTGTTCCATGGCGACCGCGACGAGTTGCTGCCGGCTGAGGCGAGCTACGTGGTCGCGGCGATCGCCGGGCATGGTGAGGTCGTGATGCTGCCCGGTGACGGCCACCTGCTGGGCAAGAGCGACGCTGCCATCACCGAACGCCTCGACGACTGGCTCCCGCCCGTCCTGCTCCCCACCTGACCCCTCCCCGCCTGACCCCGCTCCAATCCCGAAAAATGCGCTGGCGTGTGCGCTGGATGCACACATCCAGCGCACATTTCGGTCGAGGTTGGGGTGGGTCAGCCGTGGGGGCGATGTGGAACAGTTTGCGGGCGCCGTCGAGCATGCTGTCCGGCGCCGCGGCGGACGGCGATGCGCCCGGGTGCTGTGGTGCGATGCGCACCCGGAGCGCGCCGGGCCGGATGGCGAACCGCAGCGGTGGATCGAGCATGAGTGCTTCACCGTCGACGCCTGCCGGCACGGGCGCCGTCGGAGCCGACCTCGAACGTGGGTCGCTGTCCATTGCCGGAATCGTCCCCGCCCACGAGCCTCGTTCGAGGTCACCTCTGCCACGGCCACACCGAGTTCGCCATCGTCGATACTGGGCCGCGTGCCTGATCCGACGAAGGTGCCGAGCCGATAGGAGTTGTTGGAGACCATGATCACGGTGGCGCGCCGGCCGCTGATTCCATCGGGACCCGTGTACTCCAACACGTGATCGTTGCTGTCGGCAGCGCTGAAGTCGGGGATCGTGTCGAGCACGGTGCGGATCTTGGAGTCGCGGTACCCGGACCGCTGGACCGCCTCGGCGTAGACGCCGAGCGAGACGTTGTTGACGAACACCCGGCCATTGACCTCGGCCAGGTCGACGCGTCGTTCGCCTCCGTTGACGAAGGCGTCGAGCGCACCGACGACGTCGTCGCGATCGACGCCGAGATCGAGCGCGAAGTGGTTCCGCGTGCCGGCCGGAATACATGCGAACGGCAGGTCGAGTTCGGCGGCGATGGTGGCGACGAGGGCCTGCGTCCCGTCACCTCCCGCCGCGGCGAGCGCGTCGGCGCCGTTCGCCACGGCGTCGCGCACGAGTTGGATGAGGTCGTCGCCAGGGCGCAACTCGACGGGCTCGATCCCGCGGGCGCGTGCCTCGGCATCGAGGTTGGCGGCCAGGGCCTTGCCGCCCCCGGACTTCGGGTTCCAGATCACGACCGCACGCTTCGGCGCTTCGGCGGCGGGGAGCGGGACGTGGATGCGGAAAGCCGTTCGCGCTGGCCGCCGCACGCGAGCGCGAACAGCACGGCCACCAGGATGGCTTCGAAGAGGATCCTGCCCCTCATGAGCACCGCGACGAATCCGACCAGGAGAAGGATGCTGACGACCAGGAGGGTGGTCCGTGCAGGACCGCGTCGACGAAGTGCCTCCCAGGCAGCGACCATCGCAACGAGCAGGAGCGCCATTGCGATGAGGCCACGTGGAAAGGACCGAGCGGCCGTGTACGCCATCACGAACAGACCTGCGGTGATGAGGACGAGCGCAGCAATGCCGGCAGTACGACGCGATGTCATGGTCACATTCTCCCTTGCTCGTCGCCCCGGGGCATCATGCCGTCCGGGTCGTCGCCGGTCGCAACCGAGTCGATCTCCGCCAGGGCCGCCTCGATCGAATCGTAGAAGTGGTCGCGATCGAGTGTTGCGAACAGCCCGTAGTGGTAGACGAGGTCCTTGAGCCGGCTGCGCAGTTCGACGAATGCGATATTGATGCCCTGTGCGTTCAGCTCGAGGTCGAGTTGTTCCAGCACGTCGGCCGCGGTGACGTCGATGTCGGTGATGGCCTCGCATTGCAGGATGACCCACCGTGGTTTGCGCTCGCGTACGAGTTGACGCACCTGCTGACGGAACATGCCGGCGTTGGCGAAGAACAGTGGCGCTTCCCACCGGAACACGACGATGCCGGGGGTCTCCTCGGCAACGGCACCGTTGTGGGCGCTGTGCCAGCCTGCCTCACCGTCGATCTGGCCGAGCACCTCTCCGTGTGGCCACCAGCTGCGCCTGAAGAACAGCAGGATCGACAGCACCACGGCGATGAGGATGCCCTGCAGGACTCCGAAGAAGACCACACCGCCCGTGGCGACGAGCGAGAGGTAGAACGAGCTGCGGCGGACCTTCAGGTAGCGGCGCAGCGTCGGAAGATCGACGAGTGAGAATGCCGCGGCGATGACGACCGCAGCGAGCGCGGTCTGCGGGAGGCTCTTGAGGAGCCCGTTGAAGAACAGCAGGAGCAGCGCAACCATGCCCGCACCCACCAGGCCGGTGAGTTGGCTCTTTGCGCCGGTCTGATCGGCCACCGCCGTGCGTGAGCTGCTCGTCGACACGGCGAATCCCTGGAAGAACCCGGCCGCGATGTTGGCCGAGCCGATGCCGATCATCTCTTGATCGGGCTTCACCTCCTCGCCGCGTCGCGCCGCGAACGCGGTCGAGGTGGCGATGGTGTCGGTGAGCGAAACGAGGGTGATCCCGACGGCGGCGACCAACATCGGTGCCACGTCGCTCACACTCGTCCATGGAAGCGCGGGACTCGGGAGGCCCTCGGGGAGGGTGCCGACCGTGGAGATGTCGAGATCGAACAGGCCGGTGACCACCGTTGCGCCGATGACGGCGACGAGTACGGCCGGAATGGTGCGCGTGAGCCTCGGCAGCAGGAGCAGCACTGCCAGCGTCGCGAGACCCAGCCAGAGCGCGGTGGGGTTGCGGTCGGGGAATCCGTCGACGAAGGTCTGCAGTTCGTCGACGAATCCGTCGGCGTCGGTCGAGAAGCCGCACAACTTGGGGAGCTGGCCGACGAAGATCGTGATGGCGAGGCCATTCATGTAGCCGACCTGGACCTCCTTCGACAGCAGGTCGGCGACGAAGCCGAGCTTGCCCGCACCGAGTCCGATCAGGATCAGGCCGACCATCACGGCCATCATCCCGGCGAGCGCGATCGCCGTGTCCGGGTCGTCGGCGGCGACCACGAGGGGCACGATGGCGGCGAAGATCAGCGGGGACACCGACGAGTCGGGCCCGAGGACGAGCACTCGTGAGGGCCCCATGAGCGCATAGCCCACCAGGCAGGCGATGGTGGTGTAGAGGCCGGTGACCGGCGGGAGACCCGCGAGTTCGGCGTATGCCATCCCTTGCGGGACGAGGATCGCGGCGAGTACGACGCCGGCGATCAGGTCGAAGCGCAGCCACGACCGTTCGTAGGTGCGGATCGCCGTGACGCCGGGGACGATGCCCCGCCATCCGGTCGGAGCCGAAACCTGATCAGGCACCGGGGTCGGTGGCGATGCCGGCGAAGGGGTGCTCTCGCTGCTCGCGGTCGAGTCGTCGTATCTGGATGATCTTGTCGATCGCGACGAACAGCGGGGAGATGAGCGAGAGACCGATCACGAGGGCCCATTGTGCACCGCGTCAGCGACACGGTGTCGAGGATGCGCTGGAGCAGGCGGGTCTCCACGGCGGCGATGGTCAATGCCCATCCGAGCATGATCCAGCCCATGTACGGAAACAGCGGCGACGACCAGGGCACCTGTCGTTCGCGGCGCATCACGAAGCCCATGTTCACCGCACTCAACGCGACGACGGTGAACGCCATGGTCATCGAGGTCGACGGGTCGGTGGTGCTCGGCTCACCGGGCCCCCACGCGAGCAGCGCCAGTGCCGAACCGGCGATGATGAAGCCGCTGATCACCCAGCGGACGGTCTGGGCGCCGGTGGCGATCCTCGAACCGGGGGTCCGCGGTGGTCGTTCCATGACGCCCGGATCGGGAACGTCGACGATGAAGCCGATGACGACGGTGACGACGACGAAGAACTTCGCGAACAGCAACTGCATCGGGAAGAGCGCGACGCCCTCGTTGATGTTCAGGATCGTCGCGATGACCATGAGCTGGAGCACCGACGACAGGATCGTCAACTGCAGCTTCACGTACGACGAGATCCGTCGATAGATGTCGCGACCGAGGTCGACGGCGTGCACGAGCGTGCCGAAGTTGTCGTCGGTGAGGATCAGCTTGCCGGCCTGCTTGGTCACCTCGGAACCGCTGCCCATGGCGACGCCGACGTCGGCCTGCTTCAGGGCAGCGGCGTCGTTCACGGCATCGCCGGTCATGGCGACGACCTGGCCGGTCTCCTGCATGAGGCGGGCGAGACGCACCTTGTCCTCGGGCGCGACCCGGCCGAAGACGTGCAGTTCGGGCAGTCGCTCCTTCACCTCGTCGTCGCTGAGCTTCTGCAGGTCGGCTCCGGTGATCACGCCTGGGCCGAGGCCGAGCTGGTCGGCGATCGCCCGAGCCGTGACGGTGTGGTCGCCGGTGATCATGCGGACGTCGATGCCGGCGCCGTGCGCGATGCGCACCGCCTCGACGGCCGACGGGCGAAGGGGGTCGATGATGCCGACGAGCGAGACGAGCACGAGGTCATGCACTTCGCCCATCGGGTCGTCGGTGGCGGCGCGCATGGTGTCGTCGGAGAGGGCGCGGGCGGCGAAAGGCGAGGACGCGCAGGCCCTTCTCGGACATCTGCCTGGTTGGCGTCGAGCAGGTCCTGGCGGACCTGGTCGATCGCAACGGCCTCGCCGTGCCACAGCGCCAGCGAGCACCGGTCGATGACCACGTCCGGCGCGCCCTTGACGGTCATGAAGTGGGGTTCGTTCAGGAGCGGCCGCTCCATGTGGGGCGGCCGGTCGTGGAACGTGGCCATGAACTTGTACTCGGAGTCGAATGGCACGAGCGCCACGCGCGGCAATGCGCGGCGCGTCTCCTCGGCGTCGACACCGGTCTTGGCGGCGAGCACGACCAGCGCCGCCTCGGTGGGGTCACCGATGATCGACTCGTCGTCGGCGACAGTGGCGTCACTGCACAGCGCGAGGCCGAGCGCGAGGCCGGTGAAGTCGGGTGTTGGTTCACCGGCCGGGCCGAGGATGGCACCCGACTTGGCGTAGCCGCTGCCCTCGATTTTGTACCACGAACCGCCGGTGAACATCGTGACCGACGTCATGGCGTTCATGGTGAGCGTGCCGGTCTTGTCGCTGTTGATCACGGTGGTGCCGCCGAGTGTCTCGACGTCGTTCAGCGACTTGACCACGGCCTTCGACTCGGCCAGCCGTTGCGCCCCTGAGGAGAGCATCAGTTGCACGAACGTGGGCAGCCCCGTCGGGATGGCCGAGATCGCCGTCGACACGCAGAGCAGGATCAGTGTTTCGGTGTCCTGGTCGCGTGCGATGCCGATGATCGCGATGATCGCGACGGCGCCCCAGGCGAGGAAACCGAAGATCTTCGTGAGCCCGTCGAGTTCGATCTGGAGCGGCGACTTGGTGCGCTTGGTCGCCGTGACCATGTTCGCGATCTGGCCCATCTGGGTCGACTGCCCGGTCGCGACGACGACCAGTTCTGCGGAGCCGCGGGTGACCTGGGTGTTCTGGAAGACGAGGTTGGTGCGATCACCGAGCGGTTGCTCCTCGTCGCCGAGTGCGGTGCTGTCCTTCGCGATCGGCGCCGACTCACCGGTGAGGGCCGCCTCTTGTACCTCGAGCGATGCGGAGGAGATGATGCGTGCGTCGGCGGGAACCAGGTCGCCGGCCTCGACCAGCAGGATGTCACCCGGCACCAGCCCAACTGAGTCGACCTGCTCGACCGTGCCATCGCGTCGCACCCTGGCCATCGGAACCTGCAGTTGGGCGAGCGCGTCGACGCTCGCCATGGCCTTGCGCTCCTGGTTGGTCCCCATGACCACGTTGAACGTGACGAGTGAGGCGACGACGACGCCCGTCGCGATCTGGCCGATCGCGAAGCTGGCAATGGCGACGATGAGCAGCATGATGTTCATCGGGTTGGCGATCTGGGCCTTGGCGATCTGCCACGTCGTCGGCGGCGGCTCCGTGGCGACCTCGTTGCGGCCGTAGGTCGCCAGTCGACTCGTGACCTCGTCGGCGCCGAGACCCGATGCCGCATCGACGCCGAGTCGGGAGACGGCATCGTCGACGGACAGCGAGTACCACCGTGTGTCGGGCTGTTCGGTCGGTTGCTCGGTCGTCGTCATCGGGCTGTCCCCTATCCTGCTGTTTCCGCGGTCGTCAGTAGGGCTCGGGGATGTGCCGCAGCGGGAGGTCGGGCTCGACGTAGCCGCGGGCCTGCTGACGTCGCGGCAGCTTGACCTCGGGCCGCTCGATCTTCTCGTACGGAACGTGCGAGAGCAGGTGCGAGATGATGTTGAGTCGGCCGCGCTTCTTGTCGTCGGTGTGGGCGATGAACCAGGGGGCCCACGACGTGTCGGTCGCGGCGAGCATCGCGTCGCGGGCTCGGGAGTAGTCGTACCAGCGGCTGTAGGACTTGAGGTCCATGTCCGACAGCTTCCAGATCTTGCGGGGGTCGTCGATGCGACTCGTGAGCCGCTGCGTCTGCTCATCGGGGCTGACCTCGAGCCAGTACTTGATGAGCTGGATTCCCGACTCGACCATGGCCTTCTCGACACCGGGGACCTGATCGAGGAATCGTTCGGTCTGCTCCGGCGTGCAGAACCCCATCACGGGCTCGACACCGGCCCGGTTGTACCAGCTGCGGTCGAAGATCACGACCTCGCCGGCGGCGGGGAAGTGCTTGATGTAGCGCTGGATGTACATCTGCGACTTCTCGCGCTCGGTCGGAGCCGGGAGCGCGACCACGCGGAACGTACGAGGACTCACCCGCTCGGTGATGCGTTTGATGGTGCCACCCTTGCCGGCGGTGTCGCGGCCTTCGAACACGATCAAGATCTTTGCTCCCGTGGCTCTGACCCACTCCTGCATCGCGACGAGTTCGCCCTGGAGCACCTCGAGTTCGGCCTCGTAGTCCTTGCGCTTCATCTTGGCGCCGGGTTTCGCGGCCGCAGATGCGACGTCGTCGTCACCGGCGTCAGCCGATTGCTGCTTCTTGCTCCTCTTCGATCGGCCCTTTGTCCCCATCGTCGGCGCTCCTTTGGAATTCGTTCGACGAGGTCACGCGCACGGCGCCGACCTCATCTCCGGGTGAGAGATGTTCCCACTTCGATGATCGAGGATGCAATCGAACGCACGGTTGACGAACGCGAGAACATCCGACGATCATTCTCCGGCGCGTTGGACGCGAGTTCGTCACCCAGTTCATGTGAACGCCGGCTCACGTCTCCGCGAGCTGGACATCCGTCCCGTCCTGCCCCGGGCGGTAGCGTGAAGCCTGCTCATGAGTACCCGAATCGATGCCAGAGAGGTTCATCACGTCCTCGTCGATTCGAAGACACGGGTTCCGCAGACGCGTTCGGCGACCATCGCCCGGCCACGGCTGACGACCCGGCTCGCCGCAGGAGCTGGACTCCCACTGGTCGTCGTGTCCGCACCCGCTGGTTTCGGCAAGACGACACTGCTCACCGACTGGGCACGACAGGACGGCCGCACCTTCGCGTGGGTGTCACTCGATCGGGACGACGACGACAGCGTCTCCCTGGTGAGTTCGATCTGCAGCGCCGTGGCCAGGATCAGGCCGATCGATCCCGCCCTGCTCAGGGACGTGGCTGCTCCCGGAGCCTCGATCCTCGGCCAGATCGTGCCGCGCCTCGTGGCGTCGATCGACGCTGTCGACGACCCGCTCGTGCTGGTTCTGAACAATCTGCACGAGGTCGACTCGCTCGAGTGCCGTGACGTCATCAACCTGCTGCTCGACCTTCTGCCCTCCGGGGTCCAGGTTTCGGTCTCGAGCCGCCGGGAGGTCTGGCTCGCAGGTGGGCGACGGCGCATGCGCGGCGAAGTGCTCGAAATCGGAGCAGCCGACCTGGCCTTCGACGAGTCCGAGATCGAGGCCTTCCTCGTCGAGGCAGGGATGCGGAACACGCCCGAGCGGGTCCAGCAACTGCTGCAGCGAACCGAGGGTTGGCCTGCGGGCCTGGTGCTGTTCGCGCTCGCCCCCCACGAGGACGCGATCCGCTCGACCGCCGGGCTCGCAGCGCCCGATCGTGTTGTCTCCGACTTCATCCGATCCGAGGTGCTCTCGGACCTTCCCGCAGCGACGTCGAGTTTCCTGCACCACACGGCGATCCTCGACGTGCTGTGTCCGTCGTTGTGCGACGCGGTCCGCGACTCGACGAACTCCGCAGCGATCCTGGAGTCGTTGGTCGCTGCCAATCTGTTCATCACACCGCTCGACGCCGAAGGCGAATGGTTCCGATACCACCCGCTGTTTCGGGCGGTCCTGCTCGACGAGACTGTCCGCAGCAGCGCCGACAGCATCACGCAACTTCATCTCCGAGCTGCGCACTGGTGGGCTGCCGCCCGGTCGGTCGAGCACACGATCGAGCATTCGCGAGCCGGCGGTGATCTCACCATTGCGGCCGAGTTGCTCGTCAGGGAACTCCCGGAGGCTTACAACAAGGGTCGGCTCCACACCACCCAGAAGTGGCTGAGCGAGCTCGGGGAGGCGACGATCGAACGCGACCCGGAGCTCGCCGGGCTGGCGGGCTGGCTGGCGGCGTTGGCCGGGAACGCCGTCGCGGCACTGCGGTGGGCGGACCACATCGAACGGCTCACGCCGGCCGGCGACGCCGCGTCGTTCGTGTCCGGTTGCGCCGCGTTCCGAGCCTTTCTCTGCGCGCACGGCACCGAGCAGATGGAGGCTGATGCGGCGTCGGTGGTCGCCGCCGAGCCACTCTGGGGCCGCTGGCGCCCGGCGTCGCTCGGCTTCCTGGCCGTGGCTCGTTGGCTGCGTGGCGACGACACCGAGGCGTCGGCGCTGTTCTCGGAGGGCATCGAAACCGCGTCAGCGCTCGGATTCGACGACCCGCACGCGCGATATCTCGCCTACCGCGCCGTGCTCTCGATGGATCGCGACGACTGGGCGAGCGCCGAACGCGACATTCACGGCGCGTGCTCGGTGATCGCGGCGGCCCATCTGTCAGAGTACGCCGTCAACGCGATCGTCCAGGCGGCCAAGGCGCGCTGGTTGCTCCACCACAACGAGACCGAGCGTGGCCGCGCCGCCCTGCTCGAGGCGATGCGCTTGCGGACATCGATCACATGGGTGAATCCCTGGGCCGCGGTCTGGGTGCGGGCCGAGATGGCCGACGCGCACCTCGCGTTGGCCGATCCTGAAGGAGCCAGAGTTCTGCTGCACGAGATCGATGAGGTCCTGTACCGCCGACCCAAACTCGGGCGCCTCGGTGGTCGAGCCGAGAAGCTCCGCCAGACGCTGGCCAACTGGCCGACGGATGGGCGGGGAACCACGCTGTCGACGGCCGAACTCCGACTCCTGCCGTACCTGCAGACCCACCTGTCGCTCAAGGAGATCGGCGAGCGGCTCTACGTCTCGCGGAACACCGTGAGCACCCAGACGAACTCGATCTACCGCAAGCTGGCCGTGTCGGGACGCAGCGAGGCCGTCGCCCGGGCGCGCGAGTTGGGCCTCCTGGCTCCCGGCATCCTCGATCGAGCGAGCCTCGACCCCGTCTCGTAGCTCCCCAGCCGCATCGGATCACGCAGTCTGCGTGACGCTTGTTCCCGCTGACGCGCGCAAGATGGCGTTGGGAACGGTTCAACGAACGGAGGAGAAGACAATGGCAATCGACACGTTCATGGTGTACGTGGGCGTCTACTCGAGCGCCGACACCGCCGAGATTCAGAAGGATGCCGAAGCCGACTTAGGCTGAGAGCGAAATGATGGACGCCCCGACCCCAACCTCGGCAGACAATCCACGGCTCGCGTTGCTGTTGGCAATGGCGATGTTCGTGCTCGTCGTCGACACCTCGATCATGAACGTGTCGATCACCGCGGTCGCCGAAGACCTCGACACGACGGTCAACGACGTCCAGGCGGCGATCGCCATCGAGGCCCTCGTCTCAGCCGCATTCATCCTGATCGGCAGCAAGGTCGGTGACCTCATCGGTCGCCGGAAGGCCTACGTGCTCGGATTGATGGCCTACGGGATCGGTGCCCTCGCGATGACGCTGGCGCAGAGCATGACGGCGGTCCTCATCTTCTGGGCCATCATCGGCGGGCTCGGAGCGTCCCTGCTGCTGCCGGCGATGCAGTCGCTGATCCACGGGAACTTCGAGGGCGCCGCCATGAAGAAGACGTATGCCCTCGTGGGTGCGTCGGCTGCCATCGGCGCTGCGATCGGGCCGTTGATCGGCGGCTTCGTCACGACCTACCTGTCGTGGCGGGTCGGGTTCATGATGGAGGCGGTGATCATCGTGATCGTGCTCGCCAACATCAAGCTGGTCAGGGACGTGGCGTACACGGGGGTTCGCAAGATCGACCTGGTCGGCGCCGGCCTCTCGATCGTCGGGATGGGCGGCCTCGTGCTCGGCATCCTCGTGTGGCAGGAGGGTGGGGGGTACGTCGGGTTGATCATGGGTATCGGCGCCGCAGCGCTGGCCGTGCTCGCCTGGTGGCTGGTGAAGTGCAAGCGCGAGGGGCGTGTCGCTCTCATCGATGCCGACCTGTTCAAGATCAAGAACTTCCGCGTCGGGGCCTTGGGAATGATTCTCCAGCAGATCGCACTCGGCGGCGCCATGATTGCCATTCCCCTGTATCTGCAGGTCACGCTGGAGTACAGCGCCATGCAGGCGGGGTTGTCGCTCGCGCCGCTGTCGCTCACGATGTTCGCGGTGGCGATTCTCGCCGGCAAGAAGACCGGAGATCGGCGTCCGGCCAGCGTCATCCGCCTCGGCTTCGCCCTGGCCTTCCTCGGAATGCTCCTGATCGTGCCGGTCATTCCTCGCGGCGAGTCGGGTTGGGCGCTCCTGGTTCCACTCCTCGTCGCCGGATCCGGGCTCGGCCTCCTCGTCTCGCAGCTCAACAACTACATCCTCGGCCCGATCGAGGAGCAGCGTGTCAGCGAGGCAGCAGGTGTGAACTCCGCAGGCCAGTCGTTCGGGATGTCGTTCGGGCTCGCGCTTGCGGGCGGCATCCTGCTCGCAGTGCTCTCTGCGACCTTCATCAACATGACCGAGGCGAGCGATGTGATCCCGCCCGCCGAGCAGGAGCAGGTGTCCGACGCTCTGGAGAACAACGCTCAGTTGGTGAGCACCACGCAGCTCGAGGAACTGCTCGCTGCGCAACCCGACGAGATCCAGGACGAGATCGTCCAGATCAACAGCGACGCGGGCAACCTCGCACTGCAGGTTGCCATGCTGGTGCCGGTCCTTGCCTGCCTGCTCGGGTTCCTCAACTCGTTCCGGATGATGCGCCTGCCCGACTTCAAGCCATCAGCAGCGGCCGAGGGTCTCGTCGGCGGCTGAGCTGGCGACGACCTCATTCGGGCATGGGAGCGTTCAGTGCGGCTCGCGGTAGATCAGGCCGAGTACTGGTCCGGTGAGTGCGGTCGTCGCGAGGGCCATGACGACGATCGCTGTGTAGGCGGTCGTGCCGATCACTCCGAGCGACAGGCCCACGGTGGCGACAACGATCTCCAGGGCGCCGCGTGCATTGAGCGAGGCGCCGAGCGCGAGGGAGTCTCCTCGATCGAGACCGCCCAGCCTGCCTCCGCCGTAGGATCCGACGAACTTGGCTGCGGTGGCCGCGAGCGTGACGACAACCGCCCACGTGGCGACGGACACGTCGGCGAGCGCGGTGAGGTCGACCCGGATACCTGCGACGGCGAAGAACAGGGGGGCGAAGATGCCGTTGGTGACAGCCTCGAGTGCGGCGAAGCCACTGCTGTGACGAAGCCGACTCCCCCCGATGGCAATTCCTGCGATGAATGCGCCGATCACGACTTCGATGCCCGCGGCATGGGTGATCATGCCGACGGCAACGACAAAGAGCGTGAGGAGGCTGATCTCCGCCGCCTGGCCACCAGACCGTTGCTCCAATTCGTTGCTGAGTCGGTCGAGGCATCGTGGCCCGTATCTCAGAACGACGAAGCTCGTACCGAGCACCACGAGCATGGCGACGCCCAGCGGACCCAACTCGAACGTTCCGGATTCGGCGACACCGACGACGACGCCGAGCAGCAACCAGCCGACGATGTCGTTGGCGGTGGCGACGCCGAGAGCGAGATGGGCGACCGGGCGATCCATGAGCCCGAGGTCGCTGAGAATACGCGCCGCGACCGGCAACGAGGAGATCGCGAATGCCACGGCGAAGAAGAGCACGAACACCGTGCGCGAAGCGTCGCCGAGGAACCCATCGGGGAGCTGTGACCCCACGAACGCTCCGACAGCGAGTGGTATGACCAGACTGCCGATGGTCGTCGTGGTCGCTGCTCGGCCCTGGCGCCGGATGATCGAGGTGTCGATGTCGGCGCCGGTGATCCCGAGGAGGAACACGATGCCGATCCAGGCCAGTCCGAGGAGCAGCCCGGCTTGGCGCTCGTTGACCGGGAACAGCCACTCGAAGGCCGAGGGCCGGACCTGCCCGAGAAGTGACGGACCGAGCGCGACGCCGGCCAGCAGTTCACCGATCACCCGGGGCATCCCGACACGACGAGCGAGGTATCCGCCGGCTCTGGCCGCTCCGAGCACGATCAGCAATTGACACCAGAACACGAACAACGAGTGCTCATCGAGAGGCGGGAGCGGGGACCCTCGCATCATCGGCGAATGGTACGCAGAGCCGGCCCCGGTGCGCGTATCGACTCGGGCACCGCGCGCAGGCCGAGCGCCGCGCAATCCGCCTGCCACGCGCGGCTGGCCACGCGTGTTGCGTGACCGTAGCACGCCGTGCTACTTTCACAGCATGACGCAGGCGATCACTCAACGTGAGCTTCGCAACGACAGCGGCGAGATCATGCGGCGCCTCGATCGTGGCGAGACGTTCATCGTCACGCGTAACGGGACCCCGGTCGGCGAACTGACCCCGATGCGACGCCACCGCTTCGTCTCCACCGACACCGTTGTGGCGATGTTCCGCAGTGCGCCGGCAATCGACGCCGACAGATTCCGAGCGGACCTCGACGACATCGCTCCACAAGATTCAGAACCTCGTGGCTGACCAGCGACGGCCACGAGGTCTGCTCGACACGTCCGTGATCATCGATCTCGAACACCTCGACCACGCTCGACTGCCCATCGAGTCAGCGGTGAGCGCAATCACGATGGCCGAACTTGCCGCCGGGCCACACGCCACCCAGGATCCCGATGAGCGGGCCCGCCGTCAGGATCGACTGCAACGCGCAGAGGCCGCCTTCGACCCACTGCCGTTCGATTCTGAGGCTTCTCGCGCGTATGGCCGTGTCTACGCCGCGGTCGTCGGCGCGGGACGCAAGGCGCGCGGAGCGCGAGCCGTCGACCTGCTCATCGCGGCGACGGCTTGCTCGCAGAGCCTGCCGCTCTACACACGCAACCCGGCTGACTTCCAAGCGCTCGACGCGCTGGTCGAGGTCGTGCGCGTCTGAGTCGGATGCTGACGTCCTCAGTCCGGATTGATCGGACTGGTGGAGCCCTGAATCGGAATCGAACCGACGACCTACGCATTACGAATGCGAGAAAAGCGTTCCACGCCGTCCGTATCAGTTGGCGAGATCCGCCCTGAGCAGGCATTCCGTCCGCATTGTGTTGTTTCCGTGTTGATCAGTGTTGCGGAGAATATGGGACAAAGCATCGGACAACGCCCTGAGAGCAGAACGCCGCACTCTTGCCCCTTCACCCGGTCGATCGAGCGGTCGCATCGCGATGCGAGCTTCCGTCACTGCATCCAATCACCGAGAGTAGTCGTCCTATGTGCGGGAGTCACTCGAGGTTGACCTCCTACATATTGCCGGCGGTGCGGCGCGACGGGCGGTGGACGAGGTCGGCATTGCCGGGTGGCCTCGCGACCGCCCCAGGGGCACCCGTGGATCCTCACCCAAGTCGGTTGTCGCTGCCGAGGTCGCCGCGCATCCGTCAACCGCTTTGGTGTAACGAATAGCGGGCTCTCAGTGAGATTCGAGTCGTACCACGCAAATGAGACTTCCCAGGTCAGGCCACGTGACCAAGCGCCACGCTTCGGTGGCGCGCCCGGTTGACTTCCCTATCGGACGGTCGCGACCCACGATTATCGAGCACTGCAATAGGGCCGAACTCGCACACGAACGTTGTGTCGTGCGACGCGTTACGGCGTTCGCGTTATTTGCGGCGCCGTCTGCGCGGCCGGTGCGGGCGTTTGATGGTGCTGTTCGCCGTCGGGTTCACCATCGAAGCGATGTCGGTACTGTCGGGTCCGACGATCGAGGAGGAGACGCATGGACGACATGAAGGTGTGGTTCATCACCGGAGCGAGTCGAGGGATGGGGACCCATTTCGCGAGAGCGGCGCTCGAAGCCGGGCACGCAGTGGTGGCGACTGGCCGCCGAACCACTGATGTTGCGGATGCACTTCCCACCTCTGACCGCCTGCTCGTGGCCGCGCTCGACGTGACGAGCCAGGACGACGCGGACGCAGCGGTCGCTGCTGGTGTCGAACGGTTCGGGCGCATCGACGTGGTGGTCAACAGCGCCGGGGCGTCGTTCAAGGGCTACTTCGAGGAGATGTCGCCACGCCAGGTCGAACAGCAACTGGCCGTGAATCTCGTCGGTCCGATGAACGTGACACGGTCCGCGTTGCCGGTGATGCGGCTGCAGCGGTCGGGTCATTTGATTGCGATCTCGTCGGGGGCCGCGCTGATGGGATTCGAATACTCGTCGGTCTACGCGGCATCGAAGGCAGGGTTGGAGGGTTGGATGAGCGCCTTGGCCCAAGAGGTGGAGCCGTACGGCATCCACACGACGATCGTGAACCCTGGCTTCTTCCGCACCGGTCTCGCCAGCCCCGAGTCGTTGGTGTGGCCCGAGTTGTCGATCGACGACTACGCCCGACGGAGTGAAGCACGGCGCGAGTGGTGGTCGGCGCAGGACGGACAACAGGCGGGCGATCCAGCCAAGCTGGCGGCCGCACTGATTGCACTCTCGAACGCGGACCCACCTCCTCGGCGGTTCATCGCCGGAGCTGACGTCATCGCATTGGCACAGCAGAAGATTGAATTGCTTCGACAGGACATCGAGTCACATCGCACTCTCTCCGAATCCCTGATCTTCGACGAGTAGACGGTGCTCATTGCGGCACATCCGATCGGCCGGACGGCTCGTTGAACCCACACGACAGTCACGTCCAAGAAGCCTCTACCGAAACCCGGGACGATTCACCCTTCCCCGATGCGAATATCGGGTGCTCGAGTTGGGCCGTACCCGAGTGGTCATCGTCGATCGGGTGGCGGGTTACCGAGCGCCGATTATCGGGCGGCTCCACGACGTGGCGCCTCGTGATGGCTTCTGTGGTTCAGAACCCGTTGGGGATGGTGTAGGCGTAGGTGCCGCCGAACGGTTCGCAGCACAGTTCACCGTTCGCGGTGAGCTTGCCCCCGGAAACGACGAGGCGATTCTCGAACAGCACCATGGGTGTCTGGTTCGGCGCGATCGCGTACTGGGCGTCGATCGCCGGGCCGAGGCGCCAACGGTCGGTCGCCGGGTCGTAGAGCAGCGGCTGACCATTGGGGGTGATCGTCGCTACGGCGTTGCCGGTCCAAAGGTCGGGATACCGGTATGAGGAATAGAAGCCGGCTGGCGCCGATGATGCGGTCCCCCAGTTTCCGGTGGACGGGTTCAGGAGGTACGCGCTGACCTCGAACTCGCTCGCCGCGACACCGTCGGTGCATGACCCGCCACCGCCGACAAAGAGTTCTGTCCCTGTCCACACCGTGACTGGGTCGGCGAGGCGAGACGCCGGTCCGGCCGACAACTCCTTCCATGAGTTCTCAGCTGGTGTGTAGACGAGGGTGTGGAGTTCTCCGCATCCGGTTGGGTCGCTCGTTCGCCCGATCACGAGCATGTCTGCGCCAGCGGCGACCAGATCCACCGATGAACCAAGCGCGACCGGTGGGGACTCAGCGACTGACCAGTGCCCGCTCTGCAGGTCATCGAGGATTGCGACTTGATTCTGTGGTGCAGCACCGTCTTCGAAGATCGAGAAGAGCACGACCTCGTCGCCCATGAGCACGGCCCGGCTGGAGGCGTTGGCGGCGTTGTCGACGGGCGGGTCCGACAACGCACGCCAAGTGAACGTCGCCGGGTTAAAGGCCGCGGACTTGACGTCACCACTGATCCCGTTGATCACAACGACCTCGGTGCCTGTCCAGACCCCGATCGCGTCGCCGCGATCGGGTGCGAGCGGCGCGGGCGGAACCGTGCGCCATTGCCCGGTCGCCGAGTCGTAAAACGCCCCGTCGGTAGATGGGCGCTCGCCGGCGAAGCCCCCCCACACCAACAATCCGCCATCGGTCGCCACGACGAGATGCTCCGACCGGGCCTCGAGTTGGTTATCAGCCAACCGGGACCATGCATCGGCATCGGCCGTCGTGCTCGTGACACCGAGCGTCACGACCGGCACCTCGGCGAGCGGTCCACCATCGGGTGAGGTGGCCGGCGCCAGTGGCGATGCCGGTTGCGCTGGTGACACCGTGTTGTCATCTCGCGATGCGAGAACAAGCAGGGCGCCAATCCCGGCCAGAACCAGTACACCGGCCGCGACGCCGAGCAGCAACCGATGCCTCACCGTGTCGGTTGGTTGCGATGGGTGCGCTGCATCGGTCGGACTCACCGCACCGGTTTCGGAGAAGGTCAACTGATCGGGGCGGGTGAGGCCCTGGTCCGGATCGTCAGGCACGTGAGCAACTGCAATCCGACGCAGCGCTGCTTCAAGACGGGATCCGACGTCATGCGTCATGTGAATGCCTTTCGCATCTGTTCCAAGCCCCGACGCAGATGCGACTTCACCGTGCCGATCGGCTGATCGAGTTCAAGTGCGATCTGAGAATCACTCAAGCCTGCGAAGTAGCGCAGAACGATGACCTCACGTTGACTGTGCGGGAGTGCTGCAAGTTCACTGCGCACAGCGACTGCCTCCTCATCAAGACGCACCACGTCGCGTCGATCCAACGGCGGCGGAGTCCTTCGGCGACCCCACGATCTGGCCCCGCTGATCACAGCCGAACGCACATAGCCCGCCGGCGTGTGAATGACGTCCCAACGACGCACAACCTGCTCGAACGCATCCTGCACCAGCTCTTCAGCAACCGGCCGCGAGCCGGTCAGCAGCAACGCCAAGCGTGTCAGACCGGTTCGTTGCTCGTCGAACAGACGCGCCTGAGCCAGCCCAGTCGCACTGCGCTGTTCTGCCCTCTCGTCGACGAGCCCGTCATCCACCATCAACAGTAAAGGCGCACGACAGGCCCAAACGGATGCAACAGATCGGCAATCGACATCCCGCACGCACAGCAGCCGACCGGAATCGGGCGTCGCGCCCGGGATTTCCGGGCACTCGGCTTGGGCCTGATTGATACTCGAGGGGCGTTGCGGCGGTTGTCGTAGCGTTCGGAGCGCCGGTCGGCAGCCTCTTCTTAGGGCCTGTCACCTTCGTGGTTGACCTGATCGCGAACTGTCTGTCGGCCGGTGTTCTGACCCGGGGTGTGGCTCGAAAGAGGCGCGAGCTCAACGAACCCAAATCAGGAGTGCCCACCTCGGTTCCCCACCACCGAGACAAGGAGACATTCCCGATGAAAGTGATGATTGGCATCGATCCGCACAAGGCGACACACACCGCCGTCGCGATCGACAACAACGAGATGATGCTCGACGAACTGCGTGTTCGAGCGTGCAGCTCACAGGTGAAGCGACTGACGAAGTGGGCGGTCCCGTTCGAGGATCGGGTGTGGGCAATCGAGTCCGCACGCGGGCTCGGCTACCTACTCGCCCAGCAGCTCGTCGCCGCCGGCGAGACGGTGATCGACGTGCCCGCGGCGTTGTCGACACGGACCCGATTGTTGGGCTCAGGTCGAGCCCAGAAGAACGACCCGAACGACGCCCGCTCGGTCGCGATCACCGCGATGCGCGTCGAGGGGCTTCAACGCGTGAGCGCTGATGAGCACGCCCAGGTGTTGAAGCTGTTGGCGAAACGGCATCGCGACCTCGGCCAGCTGAAGAGCAAAGCGGCGTGTCGGCTGCATGCGTTGTTGATGGAACTCCTGCCGGGCGGGATGGCCAAGGAAATGACCGTGACCAGGGCAAACGACCTGTTCGACCAGGTCGTCGAGCAAGACCAGATCACCCAGCATCGTGTCGAGGTCGCCCGCGAGTTCGTCGCTGACGTCGCCCACTACGAAGCCACAGATGAAGGCATCAATGAAGCGGCTCCGCGCTGCGGTCGCCGCGTCGGGAACATCGCTGACCGACATCCGCGGTGTCGGCGTCGTCATCGCTGCGCTCATCATCGGCCACACCGGTGACGTCTCCCGATTCGCGTCGGCCGGGCACTTCGCGAGCTACAACGCCACCGCCCCGATCGAAGCGTCATCGGGAGAGCACCGACGGCACCGACTCAACCCTCGAGGCAACCGGCAACTGAACTACGCGATCCACATCGCCGCCATCACCCAGCTGCGCCACCCGTGCGCCGGACGCGAGTACTACGACCGCCGACTGCGCCGAGGGCAAGAACTCCAAAGAAGCAATCCGGGCGTTGAAGCGCCACATCTCCAACACGGTCTACCGGGCGCTCGTCGCCGACGCCCGCCGCATCCACGGCTGATCAGCAGGCCCGGGAAGGACACTCAGGCACGACATCAAATCCAGCGTGACCGGCTCAACATCCTGAACGGCCGGCTCTTCGGATCAGTCACTTCCCGGACCCGACAACCAACCCTACGACCCCACCTCCGGCCCCGCCAGAGGCCCCACCTCAACGCGCCCCGAACACCTCGAAAATCTGGGGGTTGACACAAAGAGGCATCGCGATGTGGCGCGGGCTCGACGGCGTTCGACCGGATTACGGAGTGCGCGTTATGCGTGATCGGCGATGAGCGGAATGCCGGATATCGCGCTGGTACGACTGGCAACGGCGTGCACGTTCTGATCGGTCACGATCTTGCGCGCGCCCAGCGACCCAGTGAGGTGGGTGCACCCGAACGGTGCAGCCACCTCACGAGTTCAACCGCACCACCTACCCGTGCGCTTGGCGTCAGCCGCCCAGGCCGCCGGTGCCGAGCAGGGTGCCGTCTGCTGCGTATGCATCGACACGTTCGAGTACGTCCATCGTTGGCGGGGCATCGAGCGGCGACGCGGATTCGCCTGGGGGCGGTGGCGCGGTGAAGGGTAGGTCGGCGAGGACGACGAAGTAGCCGTCGGAGGAGGTGACCTCAACGTTGACGGTCCCGATGTTCATCACAATGTCGACGGCGACTGTGCCTGCCGGTGCTTGTCCGAAGAAGTTGAAGTGGCCGAGCCCGGTTCCGTCTCGGGGGTCGGCGGTGAATGTGTAGTTGGCCCACGGCACCTGCGGGTAGGCGTCTGCTCGGCTCATTGGGCCACATCCGCCGCCGCCGAATGCGGCGCCGTTCTCGAACAGGAGGTCAGCATGGGAGTTGGCGCCGTCCACCGTCCAGTACTCCACGGTGCGCCCGACGCTGCTGGTGCTCGCAACGAGGCGGGCGTTCTCGGAACCGATGTCGCACCTCGGCTCGAGATCGTCCACGAGTTTGGCCTGGTCCGAATTGAGCCGGTCAGCGACCACCGCGTACGTGACCCCTGCACCGGTGGCGACAGCGGCTCCGACGACGAGGCCCGCGAACAGTTTCCGTCGGCGCCGTGTCGGCTTTGGTTGGACCGGTTGCGGTCCTTCGATAGTGGGGGTGCTGCTGTTCATCACGTTCTCCATGAGATCGGCTTCCCCAACCCGCAGGTCCAGTGATCGGACGTCGGTGTCGCTGTACATCGACTGCGCTACCAGTCGGTCGAGTTCTTCGTCATTCATCACTGGGCTCCTTGAGTTCCGTGGAAGCGGAGAGACTGGCTCTCTGTTGTTTCATGTCCGGCGCCGTCGGCGCGTTTCGCTTTCCTCGTGGATTTCTGCGACGTGCCCGTTGAGAGCGCCGACCGCAGCTTCCTGCGTGCTCGATGCAGGTGAGTGCGCACCGTGTTCTGCTTCATGTCGAGTACCACAGCGATCTCTGCCGGACTGAGTTGCTCTGCCGCGGTCAGGGTCAGCACTTCGTGTTCAACCGGGCTCAGCGACTTCATCGCCACGCTGACCTGGGCGGCCAGAGCCGGATCGGCTACCGACGGTTCTTCGAGCACGTCGTCGAGTTGAAAACGGAGCTTCTCAGCGAGGCATCGCTGCCGTCGGTGAGTGCGGTCACCGTTTGCAATGACATTGCGAGCAACGCCATAGAGCCACAGAATGGTTTCTGGTTCGTCCGGCACCACGCCGATTCGACGCCACGCCGTCAACATCGTCTCGGCGACCACATCAGCGGCATCGGCCGGCGTTGCCGTGCGTCGCAGCGAATAGCCCAACAGTGCTCGCGTATGAGCTTCGTACGCCGATCTGAACTTGTCTTCGTCGGGACTTTCCCGCACTGGAACCTCCATGTCGAACAGCTTGCTCTACGACATGTCCGCCAAGCCGGCCAGCGTTTCAAACTTCTCGAATGGCTGGGCTCGCGTCGGGCACCTCCGCACCTCGAGACGCTCATATCTCGGTATGAATTCGACACACGACGCTGCTCAGGAACGCCACTTCTCGATGAGCGCGCTCGTCGACCAAAGGCGATCAGATCGACGACCAGAACGCTCCGTTTACATCCGTTTGACCGGGGATTACCGGGCACCGCACTTGGGCCGTACCCGAGTGGGTGGGTCGACTGGTTGAGCGTGATTACCCCGAGCGTTATCGGGTGGCTCGATTTGAAGTCGAACCTTCGAGATACGCGCCGAGGTTCTCCAGCCACGAAGCCATTCCTGCCGGGTGGTCCTCGGCGGAGATGCCGTCGGATACGTGCCCTGCGGCGAACTTGACGAGCGTCCCACTGTCGGATGGGTGAACCCAAACGCCACGAGTCACACATGGCGAGGCCACGATTCGTGCGGTCGGTATCGGATGCCCCGATGGCCGAACAGCAACATCACGGGCCAGCTGGGCTGATTCGCCCGGCCCCGGCGAGCCTGACCAGTCCGAGACCGAACGCCAGAAGCACTCCTCAGGCTCGGGCTAGGTTGGCCACGTGCCTGCCGGACCTGAACTCGTCATCGTCGGGATGTTCGTCGCTGTCGCGGTTCTCGTCGTGCTCGTCGTGGCTGGCCCCTTCAAAGACAGATCCGGGCGATCGGATTCGGCTTCGAAGACGATCACGTTGCCTGAACGCGGTGATGCATGGCTGGCGAGAGTCGCAACCAGTCTGAGCGGTCTGCCAGCTCACCGAGTGGAGTGGCCGTCGGCGACCACGCTGCAGCTGTATTGGACACGGCGGCCAGTGTGGACCTTCGTTGTTGCTGTGGTCTTCTTCCCGTTCGGGCTGGTCGCTCTGCTGATCACGACCACCCTGACCGGCACGTTTCGCGTCATTGAGACCGGTCCACCGGCCAAGGTCGAGGTCGCTGGTGACTTTTCCAACGTCGCTGTCGAGGTCGTCAACCGAGCCATCCCGGACTGACAACAGGCGGGCCGACCCGGACCCTGCGTATCCGAGCACAAACTCTGCGAAGGCCGATCACTCAGGGCTCCACCTCCCGGTCTGGCGACCGTCCGCCCGTTCCAAGCCGAGCAGAGTCGAATCGCCCGTCGCTGGATCGCTCGTCAAGAAGCTTGGACACACGACGAGATGGTCTTGTGATTACGTGACGCGGAACTTGGGCCGCAGTGTGGCGCACCGGGGCAGTTGCCGACCGGATTACTGCGCTCACGATATGTGTGGGCCTTACACAAGGATCGGCGATCGCCATGCCGGAAGTCGGACACCACGTTAGGAGGGCTGACCGCCCACCTCTCCACCTCGAAGTGGTGACTACGATCGGTCTCAATGACTACGCCGGTGCCGTCATCGGATCGGGTTCTCATCGGCTTGCTCATCGCCGGGCTGATCGCGTTCCGCGATCCGCGCCTGGTACTACTGAGACCCGTCGCGGTGGCGAGTGTCCCTCACCGCCGGATCGGTGACGCGATTACGTGACTGTGAGTATCGGTGGTGCCGGTTGACGTGGTCGGTCAGTGTTGGTGCCCGTGGGTGAAGATGGGGTGCCGTGACCGAGAATGCATTCGAGCCGCTCCCGTCGTGGTACGAGCCCACAGCGCAAGTCGCCACCGGGATCGTCTTCACTGACGAAGCGGGGCGCATTCTGCTGGTCAAGCCGACCTACAACGAGGTCTGGCACCTGCCTGGCGGCGTCGTCGAAGCCGGCGAGTCCCCGGCCGCTGCCGCCATCCGAGAAGTCAGAGAAGAGCTCGGGCTCGACGTCGAGGCACGACGCCTCCTGGGTGTCGACTATCGGCCGCCGACGCCCGGCGGGCGTGGGAGCGCGCTTCGGTTCGTGTTCGATGGCGGCGCGCTCACGCCGGCGCAGATCGCACGCATCGTGCTGCCTGCCGACGAGATTCGTGAATGGAGATACGTGGGCGTCGACGAGCTCGACGACTACGTGATTCCTGTCTTGGCAAGCCGCCTCAGGCACATGCTCGCCGGTCACGAATACCTCGAGGAAGGCAGACCCGTCAGACCACCGCCCGACGCTTGACAACGCAGGTCCAAGCATGCGCCCTCAAGGCGACAGATCCGGCGAGATTGCGCGCGGATTTTGTGGAGTACAGATCACCGATGCGGCCTCAGGGCTTCGGCCAGGCCTGTCGCAGCAGGCCTGCTCGGTGATGAAGTTCGTCCGTGTCAGCGAGGCTGCCCCTGGAGCCGTAGAAACGATCATCTCGCCATCGTGGGACGACGTGCACGTGGTAGTGCCAGACGTCTTGGTTGCCGTCGGGCTCGTTGTGTTGACGCGTGGAAACGCCGTCGCAGCCGAATGCCGCCTTCATGGCGACGGCCGCCGAGCGAACGGCTCGCTGAATTGGCGTCCCGAGCTCGACTGGGAGGTCGTAGACGTTTTCGTGGTGATCGTTCGGGATGACCAGCACCGCACCTGGGTTCCTCGGCCACCACTTCGGGTTCATCTTCACAAAGACGAGTTCGTCGCGATGAATAAACTCGAGCGGGAAGTCAGACGCCCCTGTTGTCAGATTCCGACAGAAGGGACACTGGTAGCCAGGAAGCTCGTGGTTGTACACGCTGTCATCTTCGTCGACCGACCGAGGGCGTACGAGCCCCGAGGGAGCCCGTTGGTGTCCAAGAGCGCCCCGGCCACCGCGACTATGCAGTGCTCGGCTTGGGCCGCGGTGCGGCGCGTTTGGAGTCGTCAGGCCCGGGTTATCGAGTGCCGGTTATGGCGTGCCTCAACCGGCACTCTCGAGAGTGTGCGGTGGACCAAGATGGGACGGTGTCGTTGAACCGGCCCACGCAGTACGCCTCTGACGGCAACCTCCGGGCGCGTCAGCGCCTCTGGGAGCATCAGCAGCCGCGTTTCGATCTGGTGTCGTGGGTACTCGAGCTCGCGGGGCTGAGCCCGGGGTCGACGAATCGAGTTCTGGACGTCGGCTGTGGCAATGGGTTGTACCTGGCGCAACTGCGGTTGTGGAGCATCACGACCATTGGCTGCGATCTCTCGCAAGGAATGCTCGCTTCCGCTCGTGCCACGGAGCAGAACCTCGTGAACGCGGACGTGACCCGGCTGCCCTTTCCGTCGTCGGTGTTCGACGTCGTTCTCGCCCCGCACATGCTGTACCACGTCGCCGACCGGGCAGCGGCGGCGTTGGAGATGCGGCGTGTGACGCGACCAGGCGGACGGTGCGTGGTCGTCACGAATGGTGTCGAGCACATGCGATCTCTCCGCTCGTTGGTCGAATCCGCAGTACGAGCGGCGACGCCCGGCTGGGACATGCGTGATCCGTCGACCCGCACGTTCTCGCTCGACAATGGTGAGGATCAACTCCGCTCGGCGTTCACGGAGGTCACACGCTGTTCGCGCCACCGGTGCGGCGCCAGTCGTAGTCACCGACGCTGCGGTCGCCGCCGACTACGTGGCGAGCGTCAAGGATCACTACCAAGCGGAGACCACTCGGCCGTGGTCGGGGGTCGTCGACGACGTGCGCAGGTCGGTGCAAGAACAGATCGATGCGAACGGTTCGTTCGTCGTCCAGGGCCAAAGCGGCGCATTCATCTGCAGCTGACCCAGCCGCTTAAGCCGGCAGCGGGATTACGTGACGCCGCAGTGGGGCCGTGGTGCAGTGCGCCAGGTGCTGAGGAGTACGTGATATCGGGCGCAGAAGTGTGCGGCCTTCCGCGTTGTGCAACCGCCGCTGGCGCGAGTTCAGCTCGTCCGCACTACCGCTGGACGCCAAGGCGGTGACACGGGACGCGAACCCCGTCACGTTCCATTCGGGGAAAGTCTCAAGCGGATCGCTCAGCCGCCGATGAATTGAGCGATGCTCACGCCGGATCGTGTGGTTCATGCCTTGGAGCGCGCGCTCTTGGTCGTACCTGAGGATGCCGACTTGCGGTCTCAACTCGTGGCGATCCTTGCCGATCTTGGGCGGTACAGCGATGCGTTCAGCGTGGCACTCGAAGGGCTCGGTCACCATCCAGATCACCCGGGCCTGCTCGACATGGCGATCCGTTGCGGACGTGAGTTGGGCGAGGACGTGTCGGGCTACGAACGCATCGCACGAGCCTTGAGCATGATCGACGCGCACGATACGTCTTGGCCGCAGCCGAGAAGCCCGGAACGCGCCTCACCGTGGCCACCGCCCGTGATCGACCCCGGCCATAGCGGGACCGCTGGAGACACGGCGGCACTGTCCGACATCGAGGAACTCCTGGTCCGTTGGTCGGCAACCGATGCGCCCGTCGAACCAGCCGTTGGCGAGCTGTCGCGGCCGGTCGTCACGCTGAAGGACGTGGGAGGGCTTCAAGCGGTGAAGGAGCGCCTTCAGAGTTCCTTCCTCGGTCCACTGCGGAATCCGGCACTGCAGGCGGCCTTTGGTAAGTCAGCGGGAGGTGGACTGCTGCTTTGGGGCCCGCCCGGGTGTGGCAAGACGTTCATCGCACGGGCATTGGCAGGTGAGCTGGAGGCGTCCTTCTATGAGGTCGGCCTCGACGATGTCCTCGACATGTATGTGGGGAACAGCGAACGCAGACTGGCAGCGATCTTCGATCACGCTCGTCGCTATGCGCCGTGCGTACTGTTCTTCGACGAACTCGACGCGCTCGGCATCAAGCGGAGCGAGTTGCGCCACGGGGGTGCAGCACTGCGCGGCGTGGTCAATCAGCTCCTCGCCGAACTCGATGGCGCGTCGACCAGGAATGACGGTGTCTACTTCCTCGGTGCGACGAACCACCCGTGGGACCTCGATCCGGCGCTCGTCCGTCCCGGACGATTCGACCGACGAATGCTCGTGCTCCCTCCTGATTTGGAAGCTCGCCGGCACATCTTCGAGCTGCACCTTCGCGACCGCCCGACGGCCACGGATGTGGACGCGCACCAGCTCGCCAAACGCAGCGACTCGTACTCCGGCGCCGACGTCCGACTCGTCTGTGATGACGCAACCGAGATGGCGATGGTCGAGTCGGCGGCGAAGGGTCGCGTGATCCCGATCACGCAAGATCAGCTGCTCAGCAGTCTTCAGAGCGTTCAGCCCAGCATCGGTCCCTGGATGGAGGTTGCTCGCCAATACGCAGCGTTCGGGAACGGCGATGGCGGGCTCGATGAACTCCTTGATTATCTGCGGCGGGAAGGACGGCGGCGATGACGCCGGAGCTCAACTCCACGATCGTTCACCTTCTCGATCGCAATCCGGCGGCCGCCACGGCCCTGGCGCGAGAAGCTCTGGTGGCCGACCCTGAAGACATCGCACTACGCAGCCTCCTTGCGGTCGCACTCGCGGAGTCCGGTCAACACGATGAAGCCATAGTGATTGCGCAGCAAGCGATCCAGGCCGAACCCGGATCGCCCATGCATTGGGTTGCACTCGCCAAGATCTACCGCGCCGCGGATCGCAGCCAAGAAGCCATCGACGCTGCGCGACGTGCCGTAGAGCTCGATCCGACGGATTCGTTCGTGTGGTACGCGTACGGCCGAACACTGCTAGGACGGCTTGACACCGGCGTCGGAGACAGCGGGGAGCGCAGCCAGCTACTTGCATGCGCGAGACACGCCGCAACACAGGCGCTGGAACTCGACCCAGCCTGGGCCGAGTCGCACATCTTGGCCGCAGACGTCCACAACTCCGGTCGCGAGTGGCGCGCAGCGCTCGAGTCCTCGCAACGTGGACTCTCGCTCGAACCGATGAACGCAATGGGGCACCGAGCAGCGGGCCAGGCCTTGCTCGGGCTAGGGCGTCGCCGGGAGGCTGGCAACCACCTACTTCAGGCGGGTCATTTGAATCCCCGCCTCAAAGATCCAGCCCACTTGCTCATCTCAACGCGAGGTCGGGGCGCCACGATCTGCTTCCTGCTCGCTCTGACGGGCATGGCTGTTCTCGCCCTTGCCGTGGGCGCCCCTCCCGTCGCCGTGCTCATACCCACAGTGCTCATCGCACTCTCGACGTTGCCCCGACTCTGGCTCAGGCGGGGACAGTTCTCCCGCGACGCCCGATCAGCGCGCCGCTCCCTGATCGCGACAACGAAGCACTAGGCGAGGCAGCCCAGAGAGAGCGATAATCCCGGACCGGAACGCTCCGCTCCGCGCCGCACCGCCGGCGATATGCGCACGTGAACTGCAACAGTTCGCCGGATCGCATCGTGGTATCATGATGTCATGGCCAAGCAGACCACCGTTCGGTTGCCCGACGAACTCGCCGACGACGCAGAAGCTGTTGCGCGAGTCCGAGGCGAGAGCGTCAACCAGCTCATCATCGACGCACTCGCCGCCGAGATCGAACGAGTCCGCTCCGACGACGACTTCACCGCCCGCGCCAAGAAACTGCTCGAGCGTGACCGGGAGATCCTCGACCGCCTCGCCAAGTGACCCGCTATCTCAGCCTCGCTGAGTTCTGGTACCTCGCCGAGCACGTCACTGGCATCAACGCCGCAACCCTCATCAAGGCCAGCCGCGTCGAGCTCGCCGACTCCGCACTGCACGCACCGCAAGCCGGCTTCGGCGACACCGACTTCTACCCCGACGTGTACGACAAGGCCGCAGTGCTCGCGTGTCGGATCGCGTGGAATCACCCGCTGCCCGACGGCAACAAGCGAGCAGCATGGGCCTGTCTCGTGCTGTTCATCGACCTCAACGACGGGTCATGGAACGACGAGCAACCCGAAACCGACGACGCCGTCGAAGCAATGCTCGCCGTCGCAGCACGCGAGGTCGACGAGACCTGGCTCGCGAACTGGCTTCGCGAGCGGGTCACCTTTCGAACCTGAGTCCAGACGCCGCTCGGTAATCCCGCTTCGAAAGTGCTCGTGACGAGCGCGCTTCCGGCGAAGGCAGTCACCTTCTCGAGGCCAACGCCCACCGCATAATCACTGTCGACCGGCGTTGCCCGGTTGAGGACCGGCATCTGAGACATCCGACGAATAGTTCCGACCGGCGTCGAACGCGACAAGCCGTGTCCGGCGGGCGTGCCCCTATCGGACGCGGGCGGCCCTTGACTACGGGCTGCTCGGTCTGGATCGATGTGGACGTGATGCTGCGCGTGGTCCGGTTGGATGGTCGTGATGACGAGGGCCGAACTCGAGCGGTCGCGTCGTCGTCGCGAATGGACCGAGGGGCTCAGGGCAGGTCGATGATGACCGCGATCGTCTCTCGGATTTGCGACAACGCCAGTGGCCCCACGTTGCGGAGTGTGTCGACTACCCGTGCCGGTGAGACGGCGCGGACATGCTGGCACTGCGCAGCCGACGACTGTTCGAGCCCGTTGGCTGGGTCCGGCTCGATGACGACTTCGGTGTGAAAGCCCCGCAGCGTGCTCGTCAGCGGCACGACCTGGATCACGGTCGGTGTGGCATCGAGAATGCGTTGTGCGGTGACGATGACGGCCGGATGGAGGTAGCCGGCTTCGCGCCCTTCGGGTCGTCCGAGGTCGAGGTTGACGATGTCACCCGAGCTCTGCATCGAGCCATGCGGTCTCGTCGCTGCGGAGTTCGCTGCGCAGCTGGCGGCCGATGTGGTCCTGGCGCAGCGCGCGAACGGCGAGAGCAACCGTGTTGCCGACGGTCGTGTCGAACTCGGCCGCAAGGCGTTTCAGTTCGTCGTGGGTGCCGACATCGATCCGGACGCTTGTACTGTGCATGCAGATCAGCATACATCGCCGAAGGGCCACCGTGATTTCCCGGCACTCGGCTTGGATTGACATGGACGTGATCGACACCCATGGTTGCTGAGACCTCGCACGCGTCGATCACGTGAAGGATCTGTCCTTATGCCCAGTCCGAGCCGACCGGCTCGGACGGGTGATCTTCGATCACCGGCATCAGGGCTGAAGGCGTGCGGGTCATCGCGGTCCCGAGAATGGGTCATCGAGGGTCGATACCGAGCGCATTCGGCCTCGCTTGGACGAGTGCGCCGGAACGGCTGAGGTCGCTGCACTCCTACCAGCGGCTTCAGACGACTGCCCGTGCAGCCGATACCCCACCGTGACCTCGCGCCCTCGGTTCTCGATCATCGTGCCCGCTCACAACGAGGAGGCGCTGCTTCCGCGAGGGCTGGAGGCAATCAGATGCGCGGTGGCTCGTTGCGGTTCGAGTGCCGAGATCGTCGTCGTCGCCAACCGCTGCACCGATGCGACGCAGTCGATCGCCGAGGACGCTGGTGCCGTGGTCGTGGTCGACGAACACCGGAACATCGCGGCGACCCGCAATGCCGGAGTCGCGGCATCGATTGGTGAAGTCGTCGTGACGATCGATGCCGACACGGTCATGCACCCCGACGCGCTCGCTGAAGTTGACCGCCTCGTCGACTCGGGCGCCTACGTGGGAGGAGGGTGCCGTTTCGTCGCGGAACGAAACTCCCTCGGCCTGACAGTCACCAGCCTCGTCATGCGTTCCGTCATTACCGTGACGAGATCCGGAGCGGTGATGTTCTGGTGTCGCCGAGACGACTTCGACGCGATCGGCGGCTTCGACGACGCGTTACGGATCGCCGAGGATCTCGACTTCGCTCGACGGCTGCGGCTGCATGGAAGCGCGACGAATCGCCGATTCCGCAACGTGCGATCGGCTCCCGCGATCTTCTGCGTGCGCAAATGGGACCGCTTCGGCGATTGGCACTACTTCACCCGCATGCCCGCCGCCGTCAGGCGAGCGCGCAATCCCCGCGACTCCGACCTGCGCCTGATCGACGAGTACTTCTACGACTACCACACCTGAGCCGCGGCTCGGGCCGCGCCAGATCTGTGATCTGCTCTGCCCAGTCCTACCAGGTGGGGAAACGTCCGGTTGAGGACCGTCAGATGAGACGTTCACGCCAAGGTCCGTCAGCGAGTTCGAGGCCACCCGAACCGTCCACACGAGATTCCCCTATCGGAGGGTCCGGCGGGCGTCCCCCTATCGGACACGAGGCGGCCGGCGATCATGGGTGCCCTGCTTGGGTGGAAGTCGCACAGTCTCGGTGTGTTGGTCGTCGGGCTCTGGCACTCACGATATGTGCGGGCGCTGCACGGCCTGCCCGATCGGGCACCCGATAGCGGGCCATTCGGGGCGGTTGTCGCTGTCCGGTCTCGACCGGATCCTGATGACAGACGTAAGCCTCTGGCGACGGTCGGACATCCCGATGGATGCTGGTGTCGTCACGGGAGGTGATGATGTGTGCCGTCCGTCAGGCATTGGTGGCTGTGCTCCTCTTGACGGTCGCGGGGTTGGGTTGCGGCAACAACGGTGACGAGTCAGAAACGACCAGGGTGACGGGCGAGTCGGAGCAAACGACGACGACGCCACCGGTGGCCACCAACTCGACCACGACTACGACGTTGACCGGCACCATCCCGGCGACGACCGAAACGCCCCTTGGCGACACGGGGATCTTGCGGCCCGACGGCATTGGTCCCTTCGGTTTCGGGAGCGCGGCCGACGAGGTTGAAGTTTGGCTGATCGACCAACTCGGCTCCCCCGATGCCACCGTCGTCGAATCCGGTCAAGGCGGCTGGCCTTTGGAGTCGTGCACGGAACGACGGTTCGCCTACTGGGCCGACGCTGGACTCACGGTCGGGTTCACCGACCTGAACAGTTACGACACCTCCGGCCTGGTACCGGACTGCGACAACGCCCCGCATCTCGCAGGCTGGTACGTCATCGCCGGCGAAGTGCCCTGGTTTGGACCCGACCATGGTGGGAACAACCCGCCACCGGAGACCGTGAGCCTCACGACTGCCGAGGGGATTGGACTGGGCTCCTCTGCGGGTGATCTGCGCGAGGCCTATCCGATGGCGACCTTCGGAGAACAGGACATCGACACCTACAACCCCACGTTTTTCCGAGTACCAGACACGATGTGGGGCCGGGTTGAATGGAACCCCACAAGCGACATTCAGAACGCTCTGAACGAACACGGTGCAAACCTCGTGGTCGACGGCATCCTCGGCCCTCGCACTGAGGCTGCGCTCGTCGAGTTCCAGACCTCCCACGGCATCACCGAGAACGGCGCCGTGGGCTCCCGAACGCTCGCAGAACTCGACGTGTCGGTTCCCGATGATGCACCGATCGTCTACCTGGCCGCCGGCACCTGGGATTGGGAGTACTAGACGCCCCCCTACTCGACCCGCCGACAGATGGACATTCCGTCCGGCGGGCGACCCATGTCTGAGACGGCCCGCCTCACCTCCTCCACTGGTTCGACAGTCGAACACCACCTTGCGGTGGGGCTCGAGACCCGTTCCCCGACGGCGCGTAGGGGGCCATTTCGCGGGTGATCCCTAGACGTCTTGGGACGGTCGGCAGTGATCGGGATGACGCGGTTCCTGAGCGCCATATCTGGATGCTCGCTTCCGGCGTTCTGATCGGCGGCTGCCGAAACATGTGGCGGGTTGCCACCCCCGAACCTGGCACCTATTGTAGATATGTAACTACATGGAGGCGTGATGACGACGCAGATGAGCAGCCGACAATTCAATCAAGACACCAGCGGCGCCAAGAGGGCTGCCGAGAACGGCCCGGTCTACATCACCGACCGGGGCCGACCGGCACACGTGCTGCTGACCTTCGACGACTACGAGGAACTCGTCGGACCACACCGAGCACTCGACCTGCTCGCCGAGCCGGCAGGAGTCGCGGACATCGAGTTCGTGGCGCCGAGGAACACCGACGGGGCGCGGCCGGCAGCGTTCGAGTGATGTTCGTACTCGACACGAACATCGTGTCCGAACTCCGCAAGGTGCGAAGCGGCAAGGCGAACCTCGGGGTTGCCTCGTGGGCCGAGCAAGTCCCGTCGGCCGAGCTGTTCATCTCCGCGATCACGATCCACGAACTCGAGCACGGCGTGTTGCTCATGGAGCGTTCAGATCCTTCGCAGGGAGCAGTCCTCCGTGCATGGCTTGACCAGAGCGTGGCCGCAGCGTTCAAGAGTCGAGTGCTCCCGGTGGACGAGCGCGTGGCGCGTCGCGTGGCTGGCTTGCACCTACCGGATCCCGCACCGTTCCGCGATGCCCTCATCGGCGCGACCGCCCTGGTCCACGACATGACCGTCGTGACCCGAGACCTCAAGGACTTCCAGCGTTTCGACGAACTCGACGTCATCAATCCCTGGAGTTGACCAAGTCGTCGAACGCGACACCGAGAACAACTCACCGAGATCTGAGATCGTGTACTCACCGGTTTGATGCATCCTCTTCAGCTCCCGCTGCTGCATCGCAGACAGCTTGGGCTGACGGCCCTTCAACTTGCGCTGAGCCCTCGCGACGGCCATCCCCTCACGGGTGCGCATCCGAATCAGGTCCACCTCGAACTCGGCGAACGTGGCGAGGATGTTGAAGAACAACTTCCCCATCTGGTCGTCCGGGTCGTAGATCTGACCGCCGAGCGACAGCGACACCCCACGCTGGGCAAGGGTGTACCGATGTCTCGCAACGCCGAGCGCGTGAAGCGCTTAGCGTTGGGCGGTGAGGTCTTGCTCGTCAGTCGAGCATCGTGCGTATCCAATCAATGTTTCATCCATCAAGAAACCGTGCCGCACGTGGTCGTGCCGATGCGCCGGTGAGCGTCCGAATGAGGACCGGCATCTGAGTCTCAGCGGTCTGTCTCGGCGGCGACGAGCCCCGCCACCGGGACGAACGACCCTAGGACCCCACCCGAACGGCAGCGCACGCTGGGGGTGGAGGTACGGGACCATGTGCACATCGACCGACGGCGGCTCCAAGGTTTCCCGCTTCTCGGGATGACCGCATGAAGCGCGTTGTCATCGCCGGGGCCGGCGGACGCGACTTCCACACGTTCAACGTCGTGTTCCGTGAGGATCCCGGTGTGGACGTCGTTGCCTTCACGGCGGCGCAGATCCCGAACATCGACCGCCGCACCTACCCACCCGATCTGGCGGGCGATCGGTACCCCGCGGGCATCCCGATCGTGCCGCAGGCGGAGCTGGCCCAGCTGATCCGGACGCACGACGTGGACGAAGTGGTGTTCGCGTACTCCGACATCGCCGACACGGACGTGATGCACCTCGCGGCGCAGGTGCTCGCGACCGGCGCCGACTTCCGTTTGGTCGGCCAGCGCACCGCCACCCTTCGGAGCCGAAAGCCCGTCGTCGCGGTGTGCGCCACCCGCAGTGGTGCCGGCAAGAGCCAGACCAGCCGGGCCATCGCGCACTTGCTGCAGGCGCACGGTCTCGTCGTGGCACTGATCCGCCACCCGATGCCCTACGGCAATTTGCACGACATGCGGGTGCAGCGATTCCGCACGCTCGATGACATCGACGCCAGCAACCCGACGATCGAGGAGCGCGAGGAGTACGAGCTGCCCGTCCGGCAGGGCATCCCCGTCTACGCCGGCGTCGACTACGCCGACGTGGTCGCGCTGGCCGAGCAGGATGCGGACGTCCTGCTGTGGGACGGCGGCAACAACGACCTACCGTTCCTCCAGCCCGACGTCATGATCGTGGTCGTCGATGCCCTACGGCCCGGGCACGAGCTCGCTTTCCACCCGGGCGAGGCCAACGTGCTGCTCGCCGACGTGCTCGTCGTCAACAAGATCGACAGCGTGCCCGACCGTGAGCGGCCCGCCGTGGTGGACGGAGTGGTGGACGGGCTCCGGCGGCTGAACCCGCGCGCGGACATCGTGCTCGCCAGCAGCCCGGTCACCCTCGACGCCGGGCCATCCATCCGAGGCAAGCGGGTGCTCGTGATCGAGGACGGCCCCACGGTCACTCACGGGGGCATGCCGTTCGGCGCGGCCTCGGTCGCCGCCCGGGCCCACGGCGCCCAACCCGTCGACCCTCGTCCCTTTGCGGTCGGCTCCCTCCGCGGGGTGTACGAGACCTACCCGCATCTCGGCCCGGTGCTGCCCGCCATGGGCTACAGCGAGCAACAGATCGCCGACCTGGCGGCGACCATCGCCGCCACAACCTGCGACGCTGTCCTGTCGGGCACACCGATCGACCTGGGCTCGGCCCTCAGGGGGCATGATCTCGGCGGCCGCGTCGTGCGCCACGTCGCGTACGACCTCGACACCGGCACCAAGGAACGGCTCGCAGAACTGCTGGCACCCTGGATCACGCGCTGGACCACCCGCGAGGAACCCGATGCATGAGTCACCGATGCACGGGTTCGGCCCCGAGAGCGAGCGCCTGGCCCGGCTGATCCTCGACTACGTGATCGACCGGCTCCGCCAGACCCCGCCGCCGCTCGATGGACCCCGGACACCGGAGGAGCTGCGCGACGCCACCGGGCAGATGATCACCGAGCGGGGGCTCGGGCCCGACGCCGCGCTGGCTCTTTTCCGTGACGTGCTCGCACCGGCGTGCATCTCGAGCGATCATCCCCGTTATGTCGCGTTCGTCCCGACGGCACCTACTGAGGCCGCCAGCTTCTTCGACCTCGTGGTGTCGGCCGCCAACATCTACGGGGACTGGTGGCTGGAGGGTGCTGGCGCCATCTACGCCGAGATGCAGACGCTGCGGTGGCTGGCCGACCTGGCGGGGTTCCCGTCGGACGCGGGCGGCGTGTTCCTGAGCGGCGGCACCGCCGGCAATCTCACCGCGCTCACCGTGGCCCGACAGACCTGGCGGCGCCGACACGACACCAACCGCCCTGCGGCGGTCGCCGTCGCCCCGAGCGCCCACTCCTCGGTGCGATTGTCGGCGATGGTCACGGACGTTCCGGTCCTCGTGGTCCCCGGCGACGAACACGGCCGACTCACCGGCATCCTCCTGCGCGAAGCACTCGACCATGCCGACCAGGAGGTCTTCGCCGTCGTGGCCACGGGCGGTGCCACCAACACCGGCCTCATCGACGACCTGGCCGGCGTCGCCGAGGTCTGCCAGGACCGTGGGCTGTGGCTGCATGTCGACGCGGCCTACGGCGGCGCCGCCATGGCGTCGTCGCTCGCCCGCCCCTGGTTCGACGGGATCGAGCGGGCCGACTCGTTCGTCGTCGATCCCCACAAGTGGCTGTTCGCACCGTTCGACTGCGCGGCCCTCCTCTACCGCGACCCGAACCTGGCCCGGTCCGCGCTCACTCAGCAAGCCGGCTACCTGGAGACGCTGGCGACGACTGCCCCGCTGAACCCGAGCGACCTGGGCATCCACATGACCAGGCGCGTACGGGGGCTGCCGCTGTGGTTCTCACTGACCTCGCACGGCACGGCCGCCTACGACGCTGCGATCACCCGCGGGATCGAGCTGGCCCGTGCGACCGCCGACCGGGTGCGGCAGGCCGAACACCTCGAACTCGTGATGGATCCGCAGCTGAGCGTGGTGCTGTTCCGGCGGACGGGTTGGGACGCGGACCGATGTCAAGCGTGGAGCGATGAGGCGCTGGCGTCCGGGCTGGGCCTGCTCGTGCCAACGGTGCACGACGGCGAGACCGTGTTCCGATGCTGTTTCGTGAACCCGACCACGACGCTCGATGACGTTGATGCGTTGCTCGACGCCATGCGGTGACGCAGTGCGCTCGCTCGGTCAGGTGATCACGCGGGTGCCCGCCCTGCCCTCGAGCACGGCCACAGCCTCCGTGAGCGCCCCGATCGCAGCGACACCGCCGGTGCGCTCGGTGAAGCGGCACGCGGCCTCGACCTTGGGGCCCATCGAGCCCGCCGGGAAGCCGTGGGTGCGCAGCTCGGTCGTCGTCGCCGACCGGATCGGCCGCGAGTCGGGCGACCCGAACGCGGTCTCGACGGCTGCCACGTCGGTGAGGAGCAACAGGGCGTCGGCGTCGAGCGTCTCGGCCAGCAGTGCTGCGGTGAGGTCCTTGTCGATCACGGCCTCGACACCGACCAGCACACCCTCGGCCCCCCGCACGACCGGCACCCCACCGCCCCCGGCGCACACCACCAGCACCCCGGCCTCGACCAGCCGGCGGATCGACGGCGCCTCCACGATCTCGCAGGGCTCCGGCGAGGGCACGACCCGGCGCCACACAGCACCGTCGGGTGCAATGGACCAGTCCCGCTCGTCGGCCAGTGCCCGGGCGGTGGGCTCGTCGTAGGACGGTCCCACGAACTTGGTCGGCCGGGTGAAGGCGGGATCGGCAGAATCCACGACGCACTGGGTCAGCACCGCCACCACTTCACGTCCCGGCAGGGCGTTGTGCAGGCCCTGCACCAACCAGTATCCGATCAGGCCCTGGGTCTCGGCGCCGAGCGGGTCGAGCGGGAATGGCTGCGACAACATCGGATCGTCGGCCGATTCCATGGCCAACACACCGACTTGGGGCCCGTTGCCATGCGTGACGATGACCTCGTGATGCTGTGCGAGCGGCGCGAGTGCGTCCGCTGCCCGCAGCACGTTGCGCCGCTGCGGCTCGGCGTCGGGCCGCTCGCCCCGCCGCAGCAGGGCGTTGCCACCGAGGGCCACCACGATCCGCATGTCACTCAGTGTGCACCAAGGCGTGGGGCCAGGACGGCACGATCTGCCCGTACTTCATCTGGCGTCAACCGAGTGTCGGCGACGCCGTGATCGACGGCCGGGGTGATCTCTTCTTCGACGAGCAAGTCGATGGTGGCGGTCTGACCGGAACCACGACCGGTCACGGTGCGTAGGATTGTCGACGACAGGACGTTCTCATCGTGAGCGACACCTACTACGAGCGACTTTCGGGCCAGGATCTGAGTTTCCTGGCGATGGAGGACGGCCGCGTGACATGCATGTCGGCATGGTCTCCCTCTTCGACGCCGAGCCGCTGCGCATCGACACCGGCGGTATCGATGTCGAACGGATCATGTTGTTCGTCGAGGCCCAGCTGCACGAGACACCCCGGCTGCGGCAGAAGCTCACTTGGGTGAGGGGTTTCGGGCAACCCGTCTGGATCGATGATGCGGACTTCAACCTCCACTACCACGTTCGCCACACAGCGCTGCCGCCTCCCGGCGACATCCGCCAGCTCAAGCGCCTGGTCGGGCGGATCATGTCGCAGGAGCTCGACCGCGGGAAGCCGTTGTGGGAGCACTGGTTCGTCGACTGCATCGAGGGCGACCGGTTCGCCCTGATCACCAAGGTGCACCACTGCGTGGCGGACGGGATCGCAGGCCTCGCGATCATCGGGTCACTCGTCGGGTCGGACCCCGACCGAGAACCCGAGCTACCGAAGGAGTGGGTGCCACGACCGCCACCGGGCGATGCGCAACTCCTCGTCGAGGAACTCCGGCGCCGCTCGTTCGCGCCCGTCGAGTTCCTGGGCACGCAACTTCGTCGACTCGGGTCGTCCGACTCGCCCTTCTCGCTGAGTGCGCTCCGCGGGCTCATCGACACCTCGATCGGTGGGGATCACCCTCCGCTGAACGTGCAGATCGGCCCCCACCGTCGTTTCGACTGGGTGCGGCTCCCGTTCGAGGAGGTGCACGAGATTGCCGCTCGAGCGGGCGGCAAGATCAACGACGTAGTGCTGGCGCTGACGACCGCCGCGCTGCGCGGGTTCCTTCGTCAGCGGGGCGTGAGCGTCGACTCGCTCGAACTCCGGGCGATGGTGCCGGTGAACATCCGCAGCGAGACCGATCCCGCGACGATGGGTAACCACGTGTCCAACCTGATCGTGCCGCTGCCGATCGCGGAGGCCGACCCCTGGTCGCGTCTCGAGCACATCGTCGCCACCACGCGCGAGCTCAAGCGCTCCGCGTCGTCAGTGACCGTGGACGACATGAGTCACCTGATCGAACTGCTCCCTCCTCTACTCCTGGGGCCGGTCCTCCGTCGGGGATCACAGAGCACGCCGGCCAACCTGGCGGTAAGCAACCTCCCCGGTCCGCGGGTCCCCGTGTACCTGCTCGGTGCCCGGCAACTGGAGGCGTATCCGGTCCTCCCCCTCATCGGGAACCAGGCACTGGGCATCGCGCTCGATGAGCTACGACGACAGCCTGTGTTGGGGGTTCAACTCCGACTGGGACGCCATGCCCGATCTCCACGATCTCGTCGACCGCGTCGAGGCCAGCTTCGACGAGCTGTGGTCCGCGGCGGTCGAGAAGTGAACGCTTGGAGGCGACGCTGCTTCGGTCCGGCCGACGTTTGGTACGGTGCCGTGAGGGGAGCAAGGTGAGCGCGATCACAGGGTGTCGATCTGGGCGAATGGCATGCATGGTGCTCGTCGGGGCACTCGTCGTTGCTGCCTGCTCCGAGCCTGAGGACGACGGCAGGACTACTGGGCCGACGTCGATCTCCGACGAGGCCGATCCCACAGGAGTGACGGATCCGCCGGGGAGCCAACCGATCACTTCTGGTTCGACTGCGCCGTCGGCCGAGCCCACGGTCGGCAACGACGGCTCGATCGTCGCCGCCTATGCGGGGCAGTCCTGGTTCCTCGGGGAGATGCCGTCGTCGGCGACACCGGCCGATGACACCCTCGAGCCGATCCTGCTCGGCATGATCAACAACGAGGACACACCATTCGGATCGTACCCCGAGGTGCGGGCGGCCGCCGAGGCAGCTGCCATGTGGGTGAACACCGAGCTCGGCGGGGTCGACGGCCGTCCGCTCGAGATCCGCACGTGCATCTCCAGGTTCGACGTCGAACAATCGCAGCAGTGTGCACTGGAACTCCAGCAAGCCGGCGTCGTGGCATTCGTCGGCGGTGTCGACATCACCAGCAACGGCTCGTACCCGGTGATCGAACAGAACGGACTCGCCGTCGTGGGTGGGATCCCGGCGAACCTCGTCGAGCAACGCAGCCCCAACGTGTTCTTCTTCTCCGGCGGTATCGCCGGAGGTGCGACGGCAATGGTCGCCCACGCCGCGGAGAACGGCGCCGAACGTGTCGTCCTCGCATTCGGAGAACTCGAGCCGTTCGAGGTCGCGGCTCGCGAGTACGCGGCCGTCGTCGGTGAGCATCTCGGACTGGACATGGAACTCGTCCCGTTCTCGTTCTCGGCCGCCGATTATCTTCCCATCCTCACCAAGGCCCGCGACGTCGACGCCCAAGCCGTGATCGTGCTCGCCGCCGACGCAGCATGCGTCCCGCTGATGGAGACCGCCGTCGCCCTCGAACTCGATGCGACGCTCTACCTCTTCGGCTCTTGCGCCGCCGAGTCCATCCTCGATGCATCCGGCGAGGCCGCCCTGGGAGTGATCTTCAACTCGGAGGGGCCAATCAGCGAAGACGACATCGAGGGAGCGATCTTCCAGGACGTCGTCGACCGGTATGCAACCGAACCTGCCGGCGGCATCGGCACCGTCGGCTTCCGAGGTTTCATGAACCTGTACGCGATGCTCCGCGAGCTCGGCGGTGACGACATCACGTCGGCGGGGCTCCTGGATCTCGCTCGCAGCAGCGTCGACGAACCCTCGTTCTGGGGTCACCCGTACACGTGCGACGGTCGGCAGGTACCGGGCCTGCCGGCGCTGTGTGCGCCACAGCAGATTCTCTTCACCTTCAACGCGGTCGGGCAGGATCCCGTCGAGATCACCGACTGGATCCCGACCGACGAACTCTTCGCCGCCGCGCTCGAGTGACCGGCCACCTGACGTTCCTGCTCCTCGGACTCGGCGTCGGTTCGGTCATCGCGGCACTCGGAATCGGCATCGTCGTCACCCATCGCGCTTCGGGCGTCGTCAACTTCGCGGACGCGGCGACCGGCACGTTCATCGCGTTGGCGTACTACGAGCTGCGTGCCACCGGAGACCTCGTACTTCCCGTCCTGGGCCTGCCCGATCGGATTCACCTCGTCGACCGCCCCACGACGGCGACCGCGCTGGTCCTCGTCGCCTTGTACGCCGTGCTGATCGGGGTGGCCCTCTACTGGATCGTGTTCCGACCGCTCGGCGGTGCGCCACCTCTGGCCGGTCTCGTCGCCTCGCTCGGTCTGCTCCTCTACTTCATCACGCTCGCAGGGCTTCGCTTCGATCGTCAGGGCGCCTCGGCACTGGTGATCGAAGGGCCGCTGCCTGACGATCTCGTCACGCTCGGTGGCGCGGTCGCCCCACTCGACCGGTACCTCCTGGCGGGCATCGTGATCACCGTCGCTGCACTCCTGACGCTCACGTACCGGTCCACCCGGATCGGGCTGACGACGCGGGCGGTCGCCGAGAACCGCTACGCAGCGAAACTGCTGGGGGTCTCACCGGACCCGATCGGCACGGTCAATTGGGCGCTCGCAACGGTCCTCGCCGGCGGCGCGCTGATCCTCGCGGCACCGATCATTCGCCTCGACGCGACAGCGAGCAGTCTGCTGATCGTGCCGGCGCTGGCCGCTGCCCTTCCCGGGCGATTCAATTCGGTCACGCTCGCCGCGGTAGTCGGGCTGGCGCTCGGCATGCTCCAGAGTGAGATCCTCAATTTGCAGGCCGACTGGGACTGGCTGCCCGACATCGGCCTCCAGCAGGGGATTCCGTTCGTCTTGATCCTGGTCACCTTGCTGCTGCGGGGAGAATCGACGTCGCGCCGTACGGAGATCTCGGGCCTCCAGCTGCCCTACGCACCCGACCACCGTCATGCAGTGCCGATCGTGCTGTCGGTCGCGGTCCTCGCGTTGATCGGGATGCTCCTGCTCGACAGCGAGTGGAGGGCCGGGATCATCGTCTCGGGGATCAGCGCCGTGATTGCACTCTCGGTCGTCGTACTCACCGGGTTTGTCGGTCAGGTCTCCCTGGCCACGTACGCCATCGCCGGACTCGCCGCATTCGCGATGGTGCGCTTGAGCGAAGGGCTCGGCGTCCCGTTCCCGTTCGCCCCGTTGCTCGGCTCCCTGGCCGCTGTTGCGCTCAGCATCGTCGTCGGGTTCGCCGCGCTGCGCACCCGCGGGATGACGCTGGCGATCGCAACGCTCGCCGCTGCGGTGGCCACCGAGGAGTTGCTCTTCCGGTGGGACTGGCTGACGGGTGGTCTCGGAGGAGCGACGGTCGAGCCACCGTCGCTGTTCGGCATCGACCTGCGGATCTCGGCAGCACGAGAGGCATTTCCCCGAGAGGCGTTCGGGTTCCTCGTCGTGGTCGTCGTGTCCCTCGCAACCATCGCAGTGATCATGATCCGCCGCAGCGGAACTGCGCGCCGCTGGCTTGCCGTCCGTTCGAACGAGCGGGCGGCGGCGGCGGCAGGTGTCCCTGTCGCCCGCGTCAAACTCGAGGCCTTCGCGATCGCCGGTTTCCTGGCCGGGATCGGCGGCACCTTGCTGGCATATCGGCGCGAACTCGTCACGACGAGTTCGTTCGGGGTGCTCGATTCGGTCATCGTGCTCGCGGTGGTCTATGTCGCCGGCGTCGCTTCCCCCTTGGGAGCGTTGCTCGCCGGTGCGCTCGCAGCGGGAGGACTGCTGACGGTGGCCCTCGAGCAGGTGAGCCCCGGGTCGACCGACGCCCAGCTCGCGGTCAACGGCATCCTTCTGGTCATTGTGGCCATCCGCTTCCCGAGTGGAATCCTCGGCACCCGGCGGGCGCGCCTGGACACTGCCGACAGCACCGACGACACGACACCGGGCTACAGGACTGGAGAGGCTTGACGTGCCGTTGCCGATGTTCGATCAGATGGTGGATGTCGCTGCGCGGCGGTGCTCCGTCCCGCGTGATCTCGAGACGATCACGGTCCGGGGAGACGAGCGGGGTTCCGGCGAGGAAGCGGATGCGATCTGGTCGCTCGTCGAGGACGTCTACCGCTCCGGCATGCACCCGGCGATCCAGGTCTGCATCCGCCATCAGGGTGAGGTGATCGTCGATCGGGCGATTGGCCACGCGCGCGGCAATCTCCCGGGCCGGCGGTTCGATCATCGGCGAGCGGTTCCGTCGACCCTCGAGACGCCCGTCAACCTCTTCCCGGCGGCTCGTCATGGAGGCGGTCACCCGGCGGGCGACCGGTCGGAGCCTCCGCGACGTCCTGCGGACCGAGATCAAGGAGCCGCTCGGCCTGGGCTGGTTGGACTTCGGCGTGGCTGCCGATCAGGTCGAACTGGTCGCACAGAACGTCGAGACGGGCCTGCCACCAGGGTTCGTCATCGGGCCGTTGATGAAGCGGGTGCTGGGCAAGTCGTGGGGCCCGGTGCTGAGAAGGTCGAACGACGCCAGGTTCCTCACCGCGGTGATCCCGTCAGCCAACGTGATCGTCACCGCCAGCGATATCGCCGCCTTCTATCAGTGCCTGATGAACGACGGGTCACTCGACGGCACGAGGGTCTTCGAGGAGCGAACCGTCGCGAGTGCCGTCCGCGCCGACCGCGAGGGGATGGAGATCGATCGCATGCTCGGCGTGCCGATGCGCTACGGAACGGGCTTCATGCTGGGCACCGAGTCGATCAGCCTCTACGGATGGAACCGGCCACGCGCGTTCGGCCACGTCGGCATGTCGAATCTGTTCACCTGGGCCGATCCCGACCGAGAACTCGTCGTCGCACTCCTCACCACGGGCAAGCCCGTGATCGGCGGCCACCTTCCGGCGCTCGTTCGGCTGATGGGCGGGATCTACGCCGCGTTCCCGGACTGATCCGCGGACTCGATGGCGTCCTTGCTGAGGCGCATCAGCCGGATGTCGCCGACGGGCGTTCCGGTTCCTCTGTTACAGACCATGGCCACGGCCAATTCTCTGGTGGGGTCGGCCCAGCCACCCGAACCGCCGAGTCCGAAGTGTCCGAAGCCGTTCGGGCATGCCGAGTAGTTCCCGAGGACCTTGTGGTAGCCGAGCCGCCAGCGCATCGGCATCACCAGCACGAGGTCGCGACGGTTGTTCTGCTCCTCGCCGATCTGTCTCACCGTCTCGCGCGACAACAGCCGTACGTCGCCGAGAGCGCCACCGCCGGCCAGCACTGCGTACATGGTGCCCAGAGCTCGGGCGGTGAAGAACCCGTTGGCGGCCGGGATCGAGGCATCCATCACCTCGGGGCCTGCCATCACATCTTCCATGCCCCGAGGGAAAAGGGCGTTGACCATCCGCCGTGTGTTGACCGGCGAACCCACCAGGCTCAGGGCCTTGCCGAACTGATCGGTGAACCCTCTCCTCACTCGATGGACCGCGCGAGGGACGCGTGGCCCGAAGATGCGCATCGGCGCGAGCTCGGCGATGCGATGACGCTGGTCGGGCGGGCAACCGAGGTACAGCCCGTCGAGGCCGAGGGGTGTGTCGACGTCGCTCGAGATCACGTCCGAGATCGATCGGCCGGTGACCCGGCGCACGATCTCGCCGACCAGCCAGCCGTAGGTGAGCGCGTGATACCCGCAGTGGGTGCCCGGCTCATAGGCAGGGGCCTCCGCGGCGATGGCCTCGACCATGTGATCCCAGTCGAGCATGTGATGGGCGCTGTCGATCACGGTGCGCAGCCGGTGGAGTCCGGCCGAGTGGCTGAGGACGTGGCGGACGGTGATGTTCTCCTTGCCGTTCTGCGCGAACTCGGGCCAATAGGTCGCGACCCGCTCGTCGTAGTCGACCAGTCCCTTTTCCACTTGCAGATGGAGCGCAGCCGACGCCACACCCTTCGTCGTGCTGAAGCACATCGCCAGCGTGTCGGCCTCCCACGGATCACCGTCGTCGGTACGGACACCACCCCACAGGTCAACCACGGGCTCACCGCGGTGGAAGACAGTGACGGCCGCCCCTCCATCCGTGTGCTCGAGTTGCCGACGGAACGTCTCTTCGACCGCAGCGAACTCTCGGCGCGCGAAGCCTTCCATGGCTCCAATGTCACACCGCGACATGGGCCGCGCACAGAGACTTTGGGCCTGCCGACCCGGTCGTCCTCGCGAGATGACCGCTGCCAACTGACTTCCACATCGTCTTCGAGTCGAAACAGACCCAGTACCAACACCCGTCTCACTGAGCTTCACCGCCGATCGACTACGCGCCGAATCATCACGAAGCGGAACGCTCCGGTCGACGCTGCATCGCCGGCGAAGTGTGGGACCTCGGAGCTCGATCGGCCCACTGCATCGTCACCCGACGACCGGAAGCGTCCGGTTGAGGACCCCAACTGAGACATCCGACGAACTTCTCCGACCGGTGTCGAACGCGACAAGCCTCGTTCGGCAGCGTCCCCCTATCGGACACTGTTCGTCCGCTTGAACCTCGTCGACTCGACTGGCCGATCAACGAACATCACCGACACGCTCCTCCGGCGAGCGGCTCCGGCTCGTGGTCGCCGGCGGGGCCTTCCCCCGTTTCGCCAGAAACCCGGGCACGGGCGAATCCCCAGCGACCGCCACTACGTTCCTTGCCGCCCGTATCGACATCTACGACGACACTGAACACTCGAGCTGGCTGACACTCCCGCACACCGCGATTACCGACGCCGCATCGGGGGGGGTCGGACTCGAACTCGATGAAACGGTTGCGTGATTCGATTCGTCGACCAGCGAAGCGGCACACGAAGATGTGCTCGGTTCCGACACCGATCGGGCCATCGGTTGTGCGTCGAACCTCGTCCAGGCCGCTCTGTCAGAGCGGACCGTTCAGCTGATCGCTGACAAACGCAAACACGTCCGCGGCCGGACGGGCGACATCCAAATGCGTGACAACGTCAATCATCCCCCTCCCCTGGCGCTCGGGCGCAACCCACCAGCCGCAAGAATACATGCGCTTTCGGGTTGACCCGGATCCACTGGCCGTGAACCCGGGTATTCCCCCGCCGAAGATCAGGCCACTCGTGTCACGAGTGAACGATGGCCCGATCCGGGCACGAAGAGGCTGCCGGACGCCGACAGCTTCTTGATGTACTCGGCATCACCATTGCTGGCCGCCGCCGACGCGTCGATCGCGGCCGCGTCGGCCCCGATCCCGATCCACGTCAACTGACCGAAGACGCCATACTCCTGCATCATCAAGCCGACGGGCATTCCGGTCACGGATGTGACGTGCTGAGCAACGTCGATCCCCCAGCCAATCGCCTCTGCGTACTGACCGTTGGCGATCACGGCGTTCGTGACGACGGCCATCGAACCGACGGGCGGCGGATCACCGAGGTCGCCGTGGAGCGGTGTTGCTAGCGAATCCTGAGGCGGGCCGACCACGATGTCTGCGCCCGCGGCGAGCTTTGTCTGATAGTCGGCATCACCGTCGAGTGGAGCCGCCTTCGCCGTGAGATCAGCGATGCCCTCGACTCGCATGGTGAACGCGATCGCTCCGATCGGCGCACCGAAAGCCGCGGCCCAGAGTGCGACCTCGGTCCCCATCTTGGCGGAGACGGTGGCAGCCATCTCGACGGCCCAGGCTGCAGCCGCGTCCTCTGGTCCAGCCGTCATCAGCTGGCGTGTGAAAAGTTGCATGTCGATCCCCATCTCATCTCGTCGTGATCCGTCGATGACGGACCCCCCATTTGGTGCGTCGGGTTCGAAACACCGGGATTCACAATCGCGCGACGTTGGCAGGCCGTCAAGGAAATTGGTCATGTTCCGTGACTAATCACGAGGTTCTCCGCAGAAGCGGCGCTTCAGACGCCCCACACCGTGCAGGGCATCTTCTTGATGCCGTTGGACCAGCACAACGTCGAGTACATCCATTCGACTTGGAGACCGAGACCGCCGTGCAACAGCACCCCGTCGATAGCGGGATCTACTAACCCGCTTCGCCGCACAGTCCCGGCGACTGTGTGATCTCGGAGCACGATCAGCCCACCACATAATCACTGTCGACCGAAACGCCCGATTGGGGACCCACCAGATGAGACAGCTGGCGAACTTCTCCGACCGGTGTCGAACGCGAAAAGCCTCGTTCGGCAGCGTCCCCCTATCGGACACGAGGCGACCTGCGATTGTGGGGTGCGCTGCCTGGGCCGCAGTCGCAGCTCTGGCGGAGCCTTGTTTGTGACTCTGACGACGCCGATACCGAGTGGGAGTCTGAACGGTCAGCCAGTGAGCGCAACGAAGACCGAGTCGGCGATTGCTGCGAGTGCCACGGCGCGGGAGGCACTCGGACCCGGCCGGACCGCCGGTACTACGACCATGGTCCACTGGTGACGCGCTCTCCGCCGCGTGCACGCTGATCGATGTCCGCGCGATTCCGCTCCACACCCCATCACGACCACACCCGAAGGAGACACACCATCATGAAGCCATCATCGCAGTCGGCGCCATCGGCGTCGGCCCAGGCTTGGCCAAGTCCGGCGCTCGACGGGATCGATCAATCGAGGACAAAGGAGCCATTGACATGACTATGAACCCCTTTGCGCGTGGAGGCTCAGGGCGGATCGGACGTCCGTGGCGCGGGCTCGCAGTTGCTGTTGCTGCGGCGGCGACGTCGCTGGGCGCGTTTGCCGGGCCGGCGCAGGCCGTCGACTTCCCACCGCTCGAGCCGGTCGCTATCTTCACCACGACCCCCTCCACGGGCGAAGCGCCTCTCACGGTGACGTTCGACGGACGTGCGTCAACGGGTCCCAACCCGTTGCAGACGTGGATCTGGACCTTCGGTGACGGTTCCACCGGCATGGGTGACGTGACGACGCACACGTACACGACGCCGGGCGCGTACAACGCCACCTTGGTGGTGTACGACGGGGTCGGTCTCAACAGCTTCCCCAGTGTCGTGACGATCGTGGTGAATGCGCCGACAGCGCCGCAAGCGCCGGCCAACGTCACCGCGACGTCGCTGTCGCGCAGTTCGATCCGCCTGGGCTGGACCAACGTCTCGTCCAATCAGACCTCGGTCCAAATCGAGCGCTGCAAGGGCGTCGGCTGCACCAGGTTTGCACGGGTGGCAACGGTGTCGGGCACTGCGACGTCGTTCACGGACACGAAGCTGTCGTCGCGCACCAGCTACACCTATCGGGTGCGGGCCGGTAACGCGATCGGCTTGTCGCCCTACTCGAACCTTGCCTCGGCCCGAACCCTGCGCTAGCGAGTCTCTCCAAGGGATTCGGGCGTCACCCGTCGAGAGAAAGCATCCGGTTGAGGACCGGCATCTGAGACGGCTCGCATCGCTTCGCTCATTGGGCCAGCGGATGGACTTACCGTCCGGCGGGCGTCCCCCTATCGGACAGCCGAGGGTCCACTGACGTGGTCTCCGTGCCCGCAGGTCAGATGCCGATCGTCGACCGGACGCAAACTCGGTTCGGTATCGGACTGTGCGTCTACCAGGCACGCCAGAGCAGAACACTGAACATCAAGCCCCCGAGCACCAACGCAAGAACGGCAGACACGATTTGGCTCTTGGACGCAGGCCGCCGAACGAGGGTGTCGAACGCGAGAGCCATGCCGGCTGCGAGGAGACCGCACGAGACCAGAGTTGCGATCAGTAGCAGCTGCACAGGGAACGGATACACGTCCTCCAATCGAATGATCCAGACCACGCCGAACGGCGCAAGTAGCAGTGATGTCCAAGCCAACCCCATACGCGCCGGAGAGCCGATCGTCGCCGCGCGTTGGTCGGTACTGGCTCGGCACGCCATGAGAAGCGCTGCGACCACAGAGGCGCCGACCCAGACACGGATTCCCCAGCCTCCGACGATCGCTGCTGCGAGTACCGCTGCCACCAAGGACAACAGCGCCACCCACAATGCCCACAGCGCGATTGCGCTGACGGCTTGCCGAACCGCCGTGGCGACACCGAGTAGTGCGAGCGCTCCACCTATGAGCACCGGGACACCAGGGCCGGAGAACGAGTAGTAGTAGCCGTCCATGTCGAGCCCCATCATGAAGAAGTGGCCCTCGACGAAATCAAGGTCCGAGAACGAGAACCCGGAACCGGATTGAACGGGGTAGTAACGCGTCACGTCCCAGTTCATGGCCGGAGACATGGCGATGAACAAGCCGCACACCGCTGTCGCCAGGCCGGTTACCAGAGCCCACGCCCGATTTGTTCGGCTGACGTCTGGACCAGCACATGTTGTCGCCACTGCCATTTCGGGATCAGGCATCACACCCTCCTCGCTCCGATCGTGAAGCGTTGGTACTGAAGTCGTCAGTGCCAGAGGTCCCGGTCGACGGGTTGAAACAATCAGGTATGCCGACCGAATCACCGGTCTGTGCGGCTCAGTTCTGGCGAAGTCCGCGGGCCACAGCGCGATCAACCCGATTGGCAACAGCCGCCCCGGGAAGCCTGGGGCGTCAGGCTGTTGATCGCCTACCGAGAGATCCGGCAAGCAGGTCCGACCCGTGTCGAGCACGACATCTGGCATCCGGTTGAGGACCGGCAGGTCGACCGGGCCTTGCCGAGTCATGGTGCTGAGACTACGCCGAGCTCTTCGTTGATGCCGATTGCGCCGGCATGCGCGGGCACGCTGTCGGTCAGGTCAATGGTTCGACGGAGGGGAAGGTCCAACTGCCGTCGAGCACCGCAGGACGTGGTTGGTACAGGCGGACGGTGTAGTTCCATCCGTCCATGATCCGCAGACAGTTGGGTCGGTCGTCACCGCAGGCGCCGAGATGGACGACGATCGATCCGTCGGGCTCGCGCTGTGCAGTGACCTGGTTGATGCTGCAGCCACCGGAGTCGGTGGCCTCGAAGTGGCCGTCACGGTTGTAGAGCGAGATCGACCAGAAGCCATCGACCGGGACGTCACGCACGACGATGCGGTACTCGCCGAGTGGAAACTTCGGGTCGACGTTGACGTAGAACGCCTCCTCCTCCGGGAGCCCACCCCAGCCAATGGCGGTTCCGATGAAGTGCTTGAGCGAATCGACCGACTTGCTCGTGCCGAAGGCCCTGCTGAGGTCCGGCATGAAACGCCCCAGTTCGACGGCGGCGTCACGAACCGCAGCGAAGGACCCCTGGTCGTACTCGGCGAGTACGAGGGGTTCCGACGACGTTGCGCTGACGGCGAGGCCGTCCTGGATACTGTTGGCGGCGACCACGTCACCGGGATCGTTCGGATCGACGAACACCCGCATCGCCAGCAGGACATAGCGAGTGTCGAAGTCGTCCATCGTCAACCGATGCACACCGCCGGTGTGGAACACCCGGTTGATGTAGTGATCCTGATTCACGACCATCAACGACACGTACCGGTCGGCGCCGTCGGGCATCGTCAGGTCGGCGCCTGCTGCCAGGTCGACGACAGCGAAGCTGTACAGCGTGTCGCGGTTCATTCGCACGACTGTCTGCTCGTCCAACGGGGTCGGAACACGGTTGTGGTGCCACTGGTTGATGCCGCCCGCAGCGTGCATCAGATTGAACATCATCTGATCGCTCTCGGCCCGCACGAAATTGTCGATCGTGACCGTCACCTGGTCGTTCATCTCGTACTCCGCATCAGCCGGCTCAGGTTCGACAATCATTGCCAAGGGTCGAAGTTGTTCACGCCGTCAATGCAGCCCTGATACATGTTCGCCAGATCATCGGGAACGATGTTGGCCACGCCGGTGGTGTCGATCACGAGATCTCGATCGATGACCACTGACCCGAAGCGCCAGCCCTCAGGCAGCTCTAGCCGATCACCGAGATTCGCAAGGTCCCCCTCGGTGAGATCGGTGGCGATGTGATCGGTGAAGGTCTGCATCACCCATGTCACCTCCTCGGGCGAACGGAGCATGTACACCGCACGCCCGGCACCGAAGACGTAGGTGTTGACACGGCGGATCTGCATCGGGCGGTAGGCCTGGTCGGCCTGGGTGCCCGCAGCATCGAAGGTGGGCGGCAACTGCATCTTCGCCACGAAGTTGAACATCAAGCCCCCGAGCTCGCGGGGTTCGCCGAGCACGTTGAACTTCAGCTCGTCCATCATCCAATACCGCCGAGGGTTCCTCCACACGACGTCGCACCCGACTTCGGCGGCCAACGCAACCACGTCGATCCCCTGGAACACATCAGCGGGACACAGGTTCTGTCCGATGGTGTTGTACACGAGGGCCTCGTAATGGTCGCCCTGGCGTTGGAGGAGGAACAACTCACCTTGAGGGTGTGGGCGGGTGAGTTGCAGATCCAATGGTGTCTCGCTCATGTCAGAAGTCCCTCTACTGGTTCGCTTGGTGATGCGATGTCTATCGGGTTCAGTCGCATGCAGCATCGTCGTCCTCGAGGGGTCCCCGCTGCTCGACGACGCCGTTGGAGTCATCGCCATGACGATCGCCTTCGCCCGATCAACTTCGTTGGATGATGCTCGCTGTGCGTCCTCGGCCCACACTGCAGGTATGGAATGTGCTTCCGGCTGGTTCAACGAGATCATGGCCGTGCCACGTGTTGATCGCCCTGCTGGTCGTGCTCGGCGTCGACCTCATCGTCGTCGTGATCGTCGCGGCGATCGTGATCGGACGTCGACGGTGGCTCAAACGTCAACCCGGCGAGTTCGCCGGCACGATCCGGGTCACGAGCGGTGATCTGCACGGCCTCAGCCCGAAATGGAAGCGGGGGTCCGGCCGATGGGTACGTGATGTCTTGGTATGGAACCACGGCACCTTCATGTTCCGCACCGAACTCGTCCCCGTCGATCAGTGCTCCGGCGAGCATCGTGCCCGCACCAGCGAGCTGAAACGGCTCGGCGACGCACCGGTCGTCGCCGAACTCGCGTGCGCGAACGCGATGATCGAAATCGCGGCACATGCTGAAGACCGGGTCAAGCTCGCGGGGCCGTTCTCTCGGACCGAACCGGGCACGTGAACCCACCCAAGGAACTCATCCGGTTCTGCGTAGGCGCGCAGCTCCCAGTAGTCAGGCTCCCGCTTGAGGCGAATGCTCCCTCGTGCCACGAAGTCACTGAGCGAAACATGGGACAGATATGGGACAAACCAGTTTTCGAGCTGGGCCACATGGGGCCTCATGCCTACCTGGTGTTATATCGAGCCCAGAATCGGAATCGAACCGACGACCTACGCATTACGAATGCGTTGCTCTACCGACTGAGCTATCTGGGCGCGCAGTGCGCAGGCGGTGAGGTTAGCGGCGCTCCAACGGGTCGCGACCGTTCCAGGTGCCAGTCGACGCGTAGGGCTCGAAGCGGGCGAAGAGTTCCTCGGCGTACCAGCCCTCGGCGCGAGTGCGGCGCATGACCTCGATGTGGTCGGGCATCGAGTACGCGAATGACCGCGCATCGGCCAACGACTCCCAGAGACTGAACGTTGCGAGTCGGCCGACGGGCGCTTCGCCGATCCCGACCACATCGATCAATCCGGGAGCCGCGTGAAGCTCTGCGTCGACGATGTTGCTCGCCGCACCGAAGGCTTTCCACGAGTGCCGGTGCACGTCGGCTCGCGTGATGATCGCGATCGCTCCGCCGCTCGATCCCTGTTCCATGCCATCGAGTGGATCGATGCCGCGCCACCGGCCATGGCCGCCGACGCTTCGCAAGCGCACATGCCAACTCTCCTGGGCCGTGTGCCATCGGGTGGCGAGACGGCTCGTCGCCATGAACGCATCGAGTGCTGCCTCGTCATCCCACACCGCGAACACCGCAGTGCGCGCGAGATCCGCTCCGCCACCCGTGTTGTCGCCGGACCCCGTGCCGAGGAGGCGCCAGAACACGAGCCCGTCGACCCGGCTGAGCCGGGGCCGGTCGAGTCCGAGGCGACCGAGGGCGATCGGGGTCTTCCACTTCGGTTCGCGGATCAAGTGGAACGACGCGATGCGGGCCATGCATCGGTCATGCTGTCAGCAATGAGCTCGGATATCGCCGTCGATGTGGCGATCACGTTCGTGGTGGGATATCTCATCGGCTCGATTCCGATTGCCAACATGGTGGCGGCACGGAGGGCGAAGGTCGACCTGCGGACGGTCGGCGATCGGAACCCGGGGTTCTGGAACGCCCGCGAAACGCTGGGCAAGCGAGCGGCGATCCCGGTGTTCGTCGGTGACGCGTCGAAGGGTGTGATCGCCGCGCTGGTCGGCGTGGCCCTCGCCAACCCCGGCGTGTGGGGTCTCGCCTATGTCGGCACCGGCGCAGCGATGGTCGGGCACGCCTTCCCGGTGTTCGCTCGATTCCGAGGGGGGCGCAGCATCCTCACGTTCGTTGGTGGCGCGGCGGTGTACGCACCGCTGCCGTTCTCACTCACGATCGCCCTGCTGTTCGGTGTGTTCGCGCTGACCAGGTCGTTCGCCCGTGCCGCGCAGGTCGGGTTCTTTGCGTTCCCCGTGGTCCAACTCGTCATCGAGGGCCCCTACCGCACTGCGGCGACCGGTGTGTTGATGACGTTCATCGGGCTTCGGTTCGCAACGGCGGCGCTCGGCCATCGACGAGCCTCGGCGGCCGATCAGCCGTAGGTGCGTCCGCGCCAGGTCTGGCGGCCGCGGCGTGCGATCCCCTGGGCGATGGCGAATGCGGCGAGCGGATCGGCGAGCGGACTCAGCCAATAGGCCGCATCGTTGCGGGTGTAGGCCGTGCGGGTGCCGGCGAGGGTTCCGAGCCGCACTGCGGCGAGCACCACGTCGACAACGTCACCCCGGTGGGTGAGCAGTCGAGGGATGGGCAGCACCTGCGCGAGCACGACCACGGCGAGGTCGAACAGCTGACGGTTCCGGGGATCGACTCCAGGGAGCGCAAGCGATCTGCCCCATCCGTTCCAGACGTCACCGGCCGACTCGAACATGCGTACATCGAGGAGTTCGTCGGCATCGAGGAAGCCGACCTTCCATCCATCGGTGGCAAGGCGGCGAGCGAGTGCGATGTCTTCGACGACCTCGCCGCTGACGAGTGCCATGCCACCCATCTCGAGGAACCAGCGGCGCTCGAACGCCATGCACTGGCCGTTGGCCATCGTGCGATCGGGTCGCGACGAGGGGACCCCTGGCGGCCCGAATCGGTACACCAGTGTCGTCAGCATGGCGGCGTGGAGCCACCGGCTGCCGGCGGTCGGGAGCTCGAAGCGGCCACCGACGGTCAGGAGGTCGAAGCGGTCCCCCGTCGCCCGGGCCACGAGAGCACCGGGGAGCCTCGGATCGGGTCTCGTGTCGGCGTCGAGTGTCACGACCCAGTCCGACCGCGCCGCCTCGATGCCCTGCTGCAGCGCCCACGCTTTGCCCGCCCAACCGTCGGGCAGCGAACTGCCCTCGATCACGGTGGCGCGGGCGCGGCGTGCGATCACGGCCGTCGCGTCGCTCGACTGATCGTCGACCACGATCACCTCGCTGACGCACGGCGCGCCGACGATCGTCTCGAGCAGCGGACCGATCCGGGTGGCCTCGTCGCGGGCCGGGATGACGATGCTGATCGACGACAACGGCGTGAGCGTCGGGCGCACCGGTGGCGCCATCGCGGCCACCCTCACGAGCCTCGTCACAGCCACCGTGCCGGCGCCGACCCGGAGCCCGATCGATGCCGCACGGAGCATCGCGCGCAACGTCCTCATCGTCGGATGTCTGCGGTGATCATCTCTGCCACGATCTTCGCGCTCATCGTCACGAGCGGGAGCCCCCCGCCCGGATGGCTCGAGCCCCCGACCAGGTACAGGCCCGGCTTCGACCCGCGATTGGCAGGCCGAACGAATGCCGCACGCTTTCCATTCGACGACGTGCCATAGATGGCGCCGCCCGGCGATCGGTAACGAGTGGCGATGTCGGCCGGTGTCATCGTGTGGCGGAACTCGATTCGGGGTCGCAGGTCGACGCCGTGCGTGGCGAGCCGATCGAGTACCAGATCACCGTACGCATCAGCATCGACCTCGATGCCCGGCGGCGTGTTGACCAGCAGGAACCAGTTCTCGCAGCCGTCGGGGGCTTGGCTCGGATCCGTCACCGACGACACGCAGGCGTAGATCGTCGGGTCGTCCGCGAGACGCCCGGCGTCGAGTTGGTCGTACTCACTGCGGTAGCTGTCGGAGAACCAGACGTTGTGGTGCGTGAGGCCTGGCGTGAGCCCCCTGACACCCAGGCACAGCACGAACCCACTCGTCGATCGCTTGGCCAGTCGCACCCGCGCGAGCGCCACGCTGTCGTGCAGGAGATCGTCGTACAGATGCTCGGCATCGGTGTTGGCGACGACGATGTCGGCGCGCTCGTGGGTCCCGTCGGCAAGTACCACGCCGGTGACGCGTTCGCCCGATTCGATCGACACGATGTCGGTCGCGGTGCGGATGTCGACGCCGACCTCGGTGGCGACCCAGACGAACGCATTGCGGAGTTCGTCGAGCCCGCCCATCGGATACCAGCATCCGTACCGGGCCTCGATGTGCGGTATGCAGGCGAGCGTCGCAGGGGCGGCGAACGGCGATGAACCGGAGTACGTGGCGTAGCGGTCGGCCCACTGGACCAGCCGCGGGTCGTCGAAGAACGATTCGGCCGACCGGTGCAGCGTGCGCAGCGGGTCGATGGCTGTCAGGTCGAACGGCGATCGCAACCGCTTCGCCAGCGACCACGGGTTCGACATCGGCCCGGCGAAGAATGTTCGCTCCGCGACGTCCCAGATCCGCCGGCCCCGAGCATCGAAGGCCCGCCACTGCTCGCCGGCTCCTGGCGCGAACTCCTCGAATGCAGCGGCGGTGTCGTCGCCCTCGTCGGGAACCGTCAGGGTCGAACCGTCGGTCCAGTGGTAGCGGAACTGTGGGTCGAGCCGCACGAGTTCGATCTGCTCTGCGAGCGTCGTCGCCGCGGTGCGGAACACCTCGTCGAACACGTGCGGCAGGGTGACGAGAGACGGGCCGAGGTCGAACGTGTAACCATCGCGCACGTAGGTGGCGAGCTTGCCGCCGACCACCTCGTTGCGTTCGAAGAGCGTGACGTGATGCCCGAGCGCTTGCAGCCGGATGGCGGTTGCCAATCCGCCGACGCCTCCCCCGATGATCGCCACTCGGTCCATGGTCTCAGCCCCGAGCCTTGCCGATCAGCGCCGCAACGGCGATCGGCAGCATGCCCAGCCCTCCGACGACGGCGACGGTCGGGTCACGGAAGTACCGGGCGAAGCCGATGGTCTCCATCACGCCCATGAAGGTGTACTCGCCCACGAGCGCGCCATCGGCGTCGGCTGACCCGTCGATGTAGGAGGTGGGCGGCAACAGCGCTTCGAGCGCCGCCATCACGCCGAGCCCGGTGACGAACCATCCGACATAGTTGCCGAGCGGAATACCTCGGTACAGCCCCCGGCGTGCCCACACCCAGTACCCCTCGCCGACCATCTGGGGGTCGAGGAACAGGTCCCATGCCGTGAGGGCGGCTGAGCCGAGCGCGATGCGCGTCACGGGCTTCGAGTGTTCGCCCAGGGCAGCGTGGGCAGCTTCGCGTGCCGGGAGCCCCATGGCGAACCACGCGAGCGGCACGATCGCCGGCACGTGGGCGACCTGGGGCCGCAGTGCGCCCGTGTACGCGTAGCGCCCGAAGGGCAGACCGGTCTGCGTGCCAACTCGTTCGACGATGGTCGTCGCAACCGCGGTCACCGCCCCGGCGGCCGCAGCGCGCGGTGCTCCCCATCGCCGCACGGCATTGGCTGCGGTGGTGGTGAACGATCCGACCACCACCACCGTCGACAACACCCGCCGAGCGCGACCACCCTGCGGCAGCAACGGCGTCGCGATCATCCCCGCCACCGTCACCGTCCCCGCCGCTGCGGCAATCACCCCAGTCCACCGTTCTCGTGGACTTGTTGCGGCATAGTTGCGCAACGAGTTCACGAGAACGGGTGGGGGCGGGGTGGTGGGTGTCACGGGAGGAGGAGCTTGGTGACCATGACCGCCTTCTCGGTGGTCGACACGCTGGCGCGAGAGGAGAACACGTCGTAGTGCTGGGCTTCGATCTTGTCGAGGATCCGGCCGTAGAGCGTGTGGGCGGCGAGCACACACTTGGCCGATCGGTCGGGCAACATGGCGATGCCGATCTCAGCCGACCGGTACAGCGCGCGACAGCGGTCGATCTCGAACTGCATCAACCGCACGAACGAGGGCGTAACCCGCCGCGCGGTGAGGTCGACGCCGAAGCGGTCGCTGTCTTCCAACGGGATGTATTGGCGACCGCGGTCGAGGTCTTCGTCGATGTCGCGCAGGAAATTGGTGAGCTGGAATGCATTGCCGAGGTCGCGGGCGTGGGGGAGCGCAGCGTCGTAGTCGGTGGGTTCGAGGATCGGCAACATCATCTCGCCGATCACCGCGGCCGAGCCGTCCATGTACACGAGCAGGTCGTCCCATGTGGCGTACGACTCGATCGTGAGGTCCATCGTCATCGATCGCAGGAATCGGTGGAATGCCTCGATGTCGATGCCGAATGCCCGCACCGTGTGAACGACCGCTTTGAGGACCGGATCGTCCGACCTGCCGGCGTCGATGTCGGCGAAGAAGCGGTCACCGAAGTCGGCGAGTGCCGCAGCGCGCACCTCGGTCGGCACGTCGCGGCCACCCTGAGACGGGATCTCGTCGACGATGTCGTCGGCGTAGCGAGCAAACGCATACAACGCGTGGACGTGATGCTGCTTCACCCTCGGCAGCACCTTGGTCGACCAGTAGTACGTGGTGCCGTGGCGCTTGTTGAACTGGCGGCACAATTCGTAGCTCTCGTCGAGCGTGACCGGACCGGTCGGCAGGCCGTGCGTGGTCGGCACCGGGGGCTTGTTCCGGCGAAGCGAGGCGAGCACGCTCATCGGTAGCGCTGCCGCGCGTATTGCTCGACGCGCTCGGCGGCGAGCTTTCCCGACACCAGCACCATCGGCACGCCGACGCCGGGCAGCGTCGACGATCCGGTGAACACGAGGCCCGGAACCTTCCTGTTGACGTTGTTCGGCCGGAACGGGCCGGTCTGGAAAAACGTGTGGGCGAGCGCAAACGGCGTGCCCTGCTCCATGCCCATGCGCTCCCAGTCGGTCGGGTCGTAGATCTCCTCGACGACGACCTCCGTCGGGTAGCCGAGCGAGGCGACACGTTCGCGAAGGCTCTCGACGATGGTGTCGCGTTCCTTCGACCAGTCGATGGTGCCGCTCAGGTTGGGTGTGGGTTCGAGGACGTAGATGCTCGAATGACCCTCCGGGGCGAGCGAGCGGTCGTCGAGGCTGTGCAACGTCACGAGGATCGAGGGGTCGGGCATGCGGACCCCGTCGTCGATCAGCGCCTTGAACGAGCCGTCCCAGTCCTTGCCGAAGTGGATGTTGTGGTGCGACGAATCCACTGGCGGCAGCCCCTTCACGCCGGCGACCCAGAGCAGACACGACGGCGAGTACTTGCCGGTGCGTGCGGTCCGTGGTGCCTGGACTCCGGGAAGAAGTTCGCGATAGGCGACGGGGAGATCGGGGTTGCAGACCACGGCATCGGCGTCGAGCCGTTCGGACGCATCGATCTCGACGCCCGTGACGGCACCGCCGGAGCGCCGCAGGATGCGGGTGACCGGCGAGTCGTAGCGGATCTCCACACCGGCATCGACCAGCGCCTGGGCGAGCCCGGCCGCCATCATGTGCATGCCTCCCTCGGGCACGAAGACGCCCTCGACGGAGTCCATGTACGTGATCACGGCATAGATCGCGAGTGCCTCGTACGGAGCAAGCCCGGCGTACATCGACTGGAAGCTGAAGATCTGTTGCAGGCGCTCGTCGTCGAAGAACGAAGCAACCTTCTTGTCGAGCTTGCCGAAGCCGCCGAGCTTCACGAGTTCGAGCCCCGACTTCCACGGCTTGATCAGGTCGAGCGGCGTGTTGAAGTTGGTGTCGATGAACGAGTCCATCTCGGCTCGGTACAGCTTCTCCAACCAGTCACAGAAGGCACCGAACGACTCGGCTTGCTTGGCGTCGGAGAATTCGCGGATCTCCTGCGTCATTGCCTCGCGGCCATGACGGACGAACAACGTCGAGCCGTCGGCGTACACGGCCCGGTACATCGGGTCGACCGGGTTGATCGTCACGTAATCCTTCATCTCGGCGCCGCATGCGTTGAACGCAGCTTCGAGCAGGTTCGGCATGGTGAGCACCGTCGGGCCGTTGTCGAGACGGAACCCGTCCGACACGATCATTCCGGCGCGCCCGCCTGGAATCGAGTCGCGCTCGACGATGGTCACCTCGTGGCCTGCCTCGACGAGGTGGGCCGCAGCGGAGAGCCCTCCGAGGCCGGCGCCGACGACCACGACCCTCATCAGACGTTCCGCCAGCTCACGTAGTCGGCCAAGGCGATCAGTTCGGTCTTGGCGGTTTCGGTGATCGGTGCCGCGTCGAGCGACGTCACTGCGTTGCTGGTCAACGCCGCGATGTGTGCCTCGAGTTCCTCGAGTGCACCGGTGTCGATGATTGCCTGCTGGACTCGGGCGACGGTTTCGTCATCCATCGCGGGCTGACCGACGAGATCGAGCACGGCGCGTTGCTCGCGTGTGGCCGACCGGACTGCTCGAGCGAGCAGTGGGGTCGGCTTGCCCTCGCGCAGGTCGCCGCCGACCGGTTTCCCGGTGAGGTCGGCGTCGCCGAACGCGCCCATCACGTCGTCGCGCATCTGGAACGCGTCGCCGAGCGGAAGGCCGTAGGCGCTGAGCGCAGGAAGGAACTCGTCGCCGCGTTCGGGAGCTGCGAGCAGCGCGCCGAGGTGGAGTGGCCGCTCGATGGTGTACTTGCCGGACTTGTAGCGGCAGATCCGTTCGGCCTTGTCGACGTCGCGGATGCTCTGGACCGATCCGAGGATGTCGAGGTACTGGCCGATGTTGAGCTCGATGCGCAGCTCGTTCCAGACGCGCATCGCTTCGGGTGGGGCGGCTTCGAGCAGGAGGTCGGCGTAGACGAAGGCCAGGTCGCCCACGAGAATGGCGACACCCTCACCGAAGCGACGCGACTCGCCCGCCCAACCATTGCTGGCGTGGTCAACAGCTGCGACCGCGTGGGTCGTTGGTTGACCGCGGCGCGTCGCTGCATCGTCCATCACGTCGTCGTGGAACAGTGCGAAGGCGTGCATCAGCTCGAAGGCAGCGCCTGCGTCGACGTCGATCTGGTCGTCGGTACCGCCGCCCGCTCCGACGTATCCCCAATGGCAGAAGGCCGGCCGCAGGCGTTTGCCGCCCGAGAGGACGAGCCGTCGGATCTCCTCGATTGGCTTCGCGAGGTCGGCATCGAACGTCGCCCAGCGATCACGTTCGGCGGTGAGGAGCTCGTCGAGCCGTGCCTCGACCCTGTTCGCGATGGATCTCAGACTGGTCGGGGCTGATCCGGGCATCGTGTTCGCAGGCTAGTGCCGGTCGTCGGGCTCATGCTCCGTCGTGTCACAACTGGGGTCAGACCCCATCGACAGTCAGTCGGCAGGGGTCGCATCGAGGTCGGCGGTGACCTGTTCGATGCGGAGCTGGGCGGCAGAGATCTTCTCCCGGCACAGGGTGATGAGCGTCGACGCTCGGGCAACGCGATCGGCGAGGTGGTCGACGTCGACGTCGGAACCCTCCAGTTCACGCAGGATCGAGTCGAGTTCGGCCAGTGCGTCGGCGTATCCGGGGCTGGGTTCGGCCATGGTGGTCAGTCCTTCTGGTCGGTGGCGGTCGCGGTGTGCGTGACGGTGCTGGTGATCACACCGTCGGCGAGAGCGGTCGTGATCGATTGGTCGGGGGACACATCGTTGACGGAGCGGATCACGCTGCCGTCGCTGCGTCGGGTGATCGACCAGCCACGCGCCAACTGCACCGCGGGGTCGACGGCGCCGATACGGGCAGCGATGACGTCGAGACGGTCGCCCGATCGATCGATGACCGCGGTCGCGCGGTCGAGCACTCGGGCTCGAATGGAGTCGAGGCGGCCATCAGCGCGCTCGAGCGCGGCGGGTGCTGTGCGGGCGAGTGTGTCGACGCGCATGGCCAGGCGTTCGTCGGCGCGTTCGACGGCCGCATGCGTCCGCCGCGCGATCCGGTGGGCGGTCTCCGACAGGGTGGCCGTTGCGGCGGTCAGCGCGTGCTCGCTCTCCCGCACGATCGCTGCGAAGGCGGCTTCGCTGTCGGCGCTGTATCGCGCCGCTCGGGCGATCAGTTCGCCGGCGCACGCCGTCGGGGTCTTCAGCATCGTGTGGGCGACGTCGTCGGCAACACTGCGGTCGACCTCGTGGCCGAGGCCCGTGAGGACGGGGATCGTCGACAGTGCGATCGCCCGGGCGATCATCTCGGCGTCGAACACGGCGAGTTCGTTACGGGCGCCGCCGCCGCGGATGACCACGAGCGCGTCGAGGTCGACTCGTCGAGCCAAGGTCGTGATGGCGGCGGAGATCGACTGCTCGGCGAAGTCGCCCTGTACTCGCGTGTCGATGACGGTCAGCTGGAAGCCGAACGCGCTGCGCTGCAGTTCGTCGTGGAAATCGTGCCATGCGGCTGTACCGACGCTCGCGACCACACCGACGCGCAGCGGGATCGGCGACAGCGGGCGCTGTTTGTTGGCGTCGAGCAGACCCTCGGCAACGAGGCGCCGCATCACCTCGTCACGCGACTGGGCGATGTCGCCGATCGTGTAGCGCGGGTCGATTCCGGTCATCTTCAACCCGATGCGACCGTTGGGCGCGTAGTAGTCGAGGTAGCCGAAGACCCGCACCTTCATGCCGTCGCCGAGACGCAGCCGGTTCTTCTGCAGCAACGGTCGTAGCCGCATCCGTGCGTTGGCGAAGAACTGGACGTTGACGACGGCCTTGCCGCGCCCGTTGCCCGTTCCATCGGATGGGTCGGCGTCGTCGACCAGTGTGAAGTAGGCGTGCTGGCCCCGGTCGCTCCACCCGGTGATCTCCCCCCGGACCCACACACCGTCGGAGAAGCCGCGCTGCAGCGTGTCGTTGATGGCGTCGGCCAACTCGCCGACGGAGTACGTCGGATTGGAGACATCTTCGAATTCGGTTTCACCGAAGTCGAACGCGGGCTGGCTCACGGGCCCGATTCAATCAGGCGGTGCGGCCCCGCGGGTGCTCGACCGGATGGTCAACGGCGTCATGCGCCGAGCATCCTGATCGTGCCGCCGGGGGGCGTCTCGGTGTCGTCATCGGCGACATCATCGGGATCGATGGCCGCGAAGAGTTCCCCGTCGACCGGGAGATTGCGCTGGAGGCGCAGTTCGTCGAGCTGGCGCAAGGGTCGCTCGAGCTGGCGCCGACGAGGGCCGGTGAGCTGTTCGAAGGCCCGATCGACCTGGTCGAACTTCTTCTTCACCGAGTCGACCTGCTCGTTGTACTTGCGCCACTGCGCCGAGAACGTGCCGAGCAACTGGAGGATCTCGTCGCTCGTCTGCTCGATCATGAAGTTGTCGAACGCCTGGCGGATCACGCCGAGGAACGCGAACAGGGTGAGCGGCGAGCAGAGCACGACCTTTTGGCCCATCGCCTCGTCGAGCAACGCCGCGTCGTGCTCGTGGATGAACCCCGTGAGCTGTTCGTTGGGGATGAACAGCAAGACGTAGTCGACCGACGGCTGGTCGCTCTCGCCCGAGTAGTCACGCTTGGCGAGTTCCTTCACGCGCAGTCGGACATCTTGGAGGAACCGCTTCAGGTGCATCTCGCGCTCAGCGTTGGTGTCGACCTCCAGATAGCGCAGGTACGACGCCATCGGAAACTTGACGTCCATGTAGAGGGCATGGCCCTTGGGCATGGGGAACGTGTAGTCGGGACGCCCGGTGCCGCCCTCGATCTGGGTCTGCTTGACGTAGTTGAGGTTCTCCTGGAACCCGGCGAGGCGCAGCACGTCTTCGGCCATCCGCTCGCCCCAGTTGCCGCGGGCCTGCGGATTCGCGAGCGCTTCACGCAGTGCCCTGGTGGAGTCGGCGAGCGTGTTGGCGATCTCGGCGTGCGCGGCCAGCGACGACGTGACCTGCCCGAAGTTCTCGGCGCTCGACCGCCCGAGCGTGGTGACCATCTCGCTCAGCTTCGTGAGCTCGGTACGCATCTCGGCGTGGACCTGGTCGAGCCGAGCGTCGATGACGTCCTTCTTCGCCGACAGGTCGGAGTTGGTCTGTTCGCGTGCGGCCAGTGCGAGCATGCCGAACTGCTCGCGCTGCAGGATCGCCGTTTGTTCCAGTGCCGCTGCCACCGCCGCATCGCGCTCGGCCGTTGCCTGATCGCGCACCTGGGCCACCGCCTGTTGCACGGCGGCCTCGACGGCGAACTGCACGCCATCGGTGGTTGCTGCACGATCGGCGTCACGTGCCAGGAGATCGGCTTCGGCACGCCGGGTCGCGAACAGGTAGCCGCCGATGGCAGCCCCGACGGCCAGCAGCACGGTGATCAACAACACGACGATGTCCATGGCGTCAACTATGACAAGGGGGTGTTACGGAGTTCGCGGATGGGTTCTGAGCAGGGCGGCGACGCGGTGATCGAGCCGCCGGCTCGATCACTGACGGTCTTCGGCGAGGATCCACGCTGCCGGCAGCACCGCGCCGGCAAGGAGCGCCTTGATGACGTCACCCACGAGGAACGGTGCGACACCGAGCGAGATCGCGCTCGGCTCGCCGGCGGCAGCGGTGAGCGGCAGGCCGAGGTCGTACGCCAACCAGGCTGCCCCGAAGCCGTAGATGATCAGCGACCCGGCGAGGAACGCGGGCAGCGATGTCGACAGTCTGCGGTCTTGGCCGTGCTCTGCCATCTTGCCGACCACGAACGCGGCCACGATGAATCCGACGAGGTAGCCGGCGGTGGCACCCGTTGCGACGGCCCAGCCGCCGTCACCGTCGGCGTAGAACGGCAGTCCGATCGCGCCGAGCATCACGTACAGCCCCATCGAAAGCGCTCCGCGGTTGGCACCGAGCACCCCGCCGGCGAGGAGCACGGCGAAGGTCTGACCCGTGATGGGCACCGGAGTGAAGCCGAGCGGGATCGAGATCTGGGCAGCGAGTGCCGTGAACAGTGCGAATCCGACGACGGCAACGACGTCACGAACGCGGGACCGATGGATCAGATCGAGGAGCGTGGACGGTGCAGGAGGAGTCAGCGCGATGGACATCGGCGAGAGTTTGATCGTTCAGGTCGCCGCGTGACAACTCGGTCGCCCTCGTCGGGTCAGCGCAGCGGGATGCTGAAGCAGCGGTCGGCGAGGGTTCCGAGGGCGTAGGTCTCGTAGTCGATGCCGAAGTCGGCGTACAGGTGCCGACACGATTCGCTCCATGCCAGCGCGTCGGGTGTCGAGATGCGGTGTACCACCTGCATCACACCGCCTTCGTGGACGCGGTACTCGGCCCACGTGCCGGGGAAGTCCTTCGTGCATCCGACCTCGATCGACGGGACCCCCGACCGGCTCATCGGTCGGACCCGATGGCGATGGGTGTGGCCGGCTGCATACCCGATGATCGCGGTGCGTCGGATGGCCGCGTCGTCGAGTGTGTCGCTCGCGTCGGGATGCAAACCGAAGTAGTCGTCGCTGCGCTTCTGCTCGACGCCCTGTCCGATCCCTTGATGGCCGATCCACTGCTGGTGGTGTCCCATCACGAACACCGGTCGATCGGTGGCGGCGCAGTGGTCGTCGAGCCACTCGAACTGCTCGGTGGAGATCGCGCCGGTCGTCGCTCCCGGGATGGCGGTGTCGAGGAGTGCCACCGCCAGGCCCGGCAGCTCGATCCACTGATCGCCCGCGTACTCCGCCTGGTGGCGGTACGAGTCGTGGTTACCGCGCACCACGTGGAGACGGTCACCGAAGGGGGCTCGATAGCACGCCTCGAACGCGGCCCACTCCTCGGTGCGGCCGTCTTGGGAGAGGTCGCCCTTCACGATCACCGCTGCCGGGTCGATCGTTGCCATCTCGAAAGCCGCCGAGCGGTTCATCACCTCTGGATACGGCTCGGTTCCCGGCTCGCTGCGCCGGATCGGCCCCTCTGTCAGATCGTCGATCCGCCCCGCCTCGACCTCACCGAAGTGCACGTCGTTCACGGTCGCGAAGCAACAGAGGAGCTCGCCGTGCGGCCGGGCGAGCGTGCGAACCGACACACCGTCGAGGTCGTGTTCGGTGTCGGCGGCGAGGCCCTCGTAGCGGCGTGAGTCGAGCGCGTCGTGGACGACGACGAGGTCGTCGGCGACCGTCGTGACGTCCATCAGGTCTTGACGACGACCGAGTTGACGACCTTGTCCTGCCAGGTCTGCTTCTTGTCGTCCCACAGCATCCAGAGGTAACCGAGGTAGAAGACGTTGGCGGAGATGATGTTGGCGAAGAGGCTTCGGCCGAGGGCGCGCCAGAAACCGATCGGGGCACCGGTGCGTTCGTCGATCACCTTGACCCCGACGATCCTTGCGCCCCACGTCTGGCCCGTCTTGCCCATCGCCCGGACGTAGAGGAACACAGAGAGCAGGATGCCGATCACGATCAGGATGATCCCACCGGCGATGAGGCCGCCGCTCGGTTCGCCCGGTGGGCAGAAGGCTTCCCACGAGTCTTCTCGCGTCTCGACCCATTCGCAGTTGCTGAACGCCGAGACGATCACCACGATGCCGGGAATCACGAAGACGAGCGACAGCAACCCGTACAGGAGGCTGTCGAGCAGCCAGGCGCCGAGCCGGGTACCGAAGCTGGCGCGTTCGCCGCCGGCCATCGCCGGCTGGTGGTACGACGGTGGATATCCCGGTGCAGTGGCGACCGCTCCGTAGGGCGGCGCAGGGATCACCGGCGACGTTCCGGCCGGCGGTGGTGGTGGATTCGACCCGAACCCAGGTGGTGGCGGTGGCGGTGGTGGTGGGGGTGTCGGAGCAGGTGGCGGTGGCATCTCCATGACGTGAGTGTGCCAGATCAGCGGTAGGGACGATCGCGGCGCGCCGGCACCGGCCGTGACCACCATCGGCCGCTGAATCGCCACACGTGGTTCCGAGCCGACGCGGCCGGACCGTTGACGACCGCTCGTGGCCACAGCGCCTCGGTGGCAGCCATGATCGCAACGGCCTCCTCGTCGGTCGGCACGGGCCGAACGGAGGTCTGGGCATTGGCTGCGTCGGACATCGCTGCCACGTTAGGCCCTCGGTGGGGTCGCGACCTCGTCGTCGATCGACCACGACTCACGTGGCGGCCTGGTGACGACCGTGCCGGCGGTCTTGTCGTGGAACGTGCGGCGCTGCGGGTCGGCGAACACGATGAGGAACCCGATGAAGAAGACGATCGAGACGGTGAACCGCAGGATGTACCGCAGCGCGGCTTCGCCCGACTCGACGGGGCGTCCGTTGCGGGCGTCGACGACCTTGGTCCCGGCGACGCGGTTCCCGACGGACTGGCCGGTCGACGTGATCGCACGTGTGTAGAGCACGGTTCCGACGGCGAAACCGGCGACGATCAGGGCGAGACCGAGCAGGATCAGCGGCGTCGATCCGGCCACGATCAGCGCCATGCCGGGCACGAGCAGGAGCGTCAGGATCACGAGGTCGATCAACAGCCCGATGGCTCGCGCTCCGAACGAGGCGAACGCAGGGTCGAAGTCGAGGCCTCCAGCGGACTCGATGACAGCCGCTGCGGCACGCTCGGGACGGGTCACGTCGGTCGGCTTCGTCAGCGCAGTGCCGACGGCAGGTGCGCTGATGTCGCCGTCCTCGTCGATCCGTGCCAGGAGTTCGGCGAGTTCTGCGTCGTAGCCGGCCGGCGCCGGGCTCGTTGCCGGCGGTGGCGGCCCGGGCGAGCTCGTCGTCGGCGGCGGTGGTGGTGGCGGCGCCGCGGCCGGCGGAAGTGGGACGGCGGACGGCAGAGGGGGCAATGCGGAGGGTGGTGGTGGCGGGGGCGACCCGGGCAGTGGGGGTTGGCCGGGGATCGAGCTGGCGTCGCTCATCGATCGTGCCGTGTCACAGCGGAACGTTGCCGTGCTTGCGCCTCGGCAGTTCCTCGCGCTTGGTGGCCAACATCCGCAGGCCGGCCACGAGCTTCTGGCGGGTCTCGGCGGGATCGATCACGTCGTCGATGTAGCCTCGCTCGGCGGCGGCGTACGGGGTGGCGTATTTCTCGGTGTACTCCTGCACGAGTTCGGCGCGACGGGTGACCGGGTCGGCGGCCTGCTGGAGTTCGCGTCGGTAGACGATCTCGACGGCACCCTGCGGCCCCATCACCGCCAGCTCGGCCGTCGGCCAGGCGAACGCGAGGTCGGCGCCGATCGACTTCGAGTTCATCACGACGTAGGCGCCACCGTAGGCCTTGCGGGTGATGATCTGGATCCGCGGCACGGTGGACTCGCAGTAGGCGTAGAGCAGCTTGGCGCCGTGGCGGATGATGCCGCCGTACTCCTGATCGACGCCGGGCAGGAAGCCGGGCACGTCGACGAACGTGATCAACGGAATGTTGAACGAGTCGCAGGTGCGCACGAATCGGGCAGCCTTCTCCGACGACTCGATGTCGAGCACTCCGGCGAGGACCTTGGGCTGGTTGCCGACGATGCCGACGGGCATGCCGTCGATACGCGAGAACCCGCACACGATGGATTTCGCCCAGTGAGGGAAGTACTCGAAGAACTCGCCGTCGTCGACGACGTGGCGGATCACTTCGGTCATGTCGTACGGCAGGTTGGGGCTGGCGGGGAGGATGTCGCGCAACTCGGGGCACAGCCGATCCGGGTCGTCGCCGAGGTCTTCGATCGGTGGCTCCTCCAGGTTGTTCGACGGTAGGAACGACAGCAGGAAGCGCACGTCGTCGAGGCAGGCCTTCTCGTCCGACGAGACGAAGGTGGCGACGCCCGACTTGGTGGCGTGCGACATCGCGCCGCCGAGTTCCTCGAGCGTGACGTCTTCGCCCGTCACGGTCTTGACCACGTCGGGGCCGGTGATGAACATGTGGCTCGATTCACGCACCATGAAGATGAAGTCGGTCATGGCGGGCGAATACACCGCACCGCCGGCGCACGGGCCGAGGATCACCGAGATCTGCGGGACCACGCCCGACGACAGCACGTTGCGATGGAAGATCCCTCCGTAGCTGGCAAGGCTCACCACACCCTCTTGGATGCGGGCACCGGCGCCGTCGTTGAGGCCGACGACCGGGGCGCCGACCTTGAGGGCGAGGTCCATCAGCTTGTGGATCTTCTCGGCGAACACCTCGCCGAGTGCGCCGCCGTAGACCGTGAAGTCCTGCGAGAAGACGAACACCTTGCGGCCGTCGACCATCCCCCATCCGGTGATGACACCGTCGGTGTACGGACGGTCTTCGAGGCCGGCGCCCTGGGCGCGGTGGCGGGCGAGCATGTCGAGCTCGTGGAACGACCCGTCGTCGAGGAAGTAGTCGATGCGCTCGCGAGCGAGCATCTTTCCCTTCTCGTGCTGGCGCTCGACCGACCGGGGCGATCCGGCGTGGATCGCCTGGTCGCGTCGTTCCGCGAGGTCGGCGAGTTTGTCGTGCATCGAGTTCGTCACCCTGGCGAAGTTAGTGGCTGTCGGGCCGGTCCGGTAGATCGACCAGACTGTGAGGCGATGGCTGCCTCGTCACCAGATCCACGTCCACCGATGAACCTGCCCTTCCAGCCTCCTCTGGAGCCGATGCTCGCCAAGCTCGCCCGCTCCATCCCCGACGGCGACGGGTGGCTCTTCGAACCGAAGTGGGACGGGTTCCGCTGCATCGTGTTCCGTGACGGCGATCGGCTCGAACTCATGTCCCGCAAACTGCGCCCGCTCGGCCGGTACTTCCCCGAACTCACAGCGCCGCTCGCTGCGGCACTGCCCGATCGTTGTGTCGTCGACGGTGAGATCGTCGTGGCCGGTGGTTCGGGCGCGGGGCTCGACTTCGATGCGTTGCTCCAGCGGATCCACCCGGCGGAGTCGCGCATCAACCGGCTCGCCGTGGAGACGCCGGCGGCATTCGTTGCCTTCGATCTCCTGGCCATCGGCGACACGTCACTCCTCGACGAGCCGATGGTCGACCGTCGAGCTGCGCTCGTCGAGACGTTGGCCGCGAACGACGTCGTTCACGTGACGCCGGCCACGACCGACCGTGCGATGGCGCAGGACTGGTTCCATCGCTTCGAGGGCGCCGGGCTCGACGGTGTGGTTGCCAAGCCACTCGACGGGATCTATCAACCTGGTAAGCGAGCGCTCGCGAAGATCAAACACCAGCGCACCGCTGACTGTGCCGTCGCCGGCTACCGGATCCACAAGGACGGCAACGGAGTGGGATCGCTCCTGCTCGGTCTGTTCGACGCCGCCGGCGACATGCATTCCGTCGGTGTCGCCGCCTCGTTCTCGGTGAAGCGGCGAGCTGAACTCCTCGCCGAACTCGAGCCACGAACCCACGACGCGCTCGAGGGTCACCCGTGGCGGGAGTGGGCCGAGTGGGACGGTGACGCCGCCGGCGCTGCGACGAGTGGCGGCAGTCGTTGGAACGCCGGCAAGGACCTGTCGTTCGTCCCGATCCGGATGGGGCTCGTCGCCGAGGTGTCGTTCGGTCAGCTCGAAGGTCGTCGATTCCGCCACGGTGTCGGCTTGCTCCGCTGGCGACCCGATCGGACCCCCGAGTCGTGCACCTACGACCAACTCGACGTCGCCGAACCCATCTCCTTCCACGACTTCGTGACCATGTAACGATTGGTGTCAGACACCAATCGTTACATCAGCCGGCGGTGGTGGTGGTTGCGGGGATCGTGACGGTGACGACGGGCGGGGTCGTCAGCTGGGTGGTCGGTACCGAGCCGTCGGGGTTCAGGATCGTGAAGATCTGTGGGTCGCTGTTGAACACACCGTTCGGGGTCACGGCGTTGAGCGTCAGCGTCCAGTCGCCGGCGACGGAGAACGGGATGCCCTGCGCGGGCGGAACCACGCCGACACCGGGTCCCGTCAGCGGCACCGGTTGGGTGATGCTGCCGACGACGTCGTTGGTCGGCGCCGTCATCACGACCTCGAGACCGGACAGGTCACTCTCGGGAGCATCGACCTGCACCCACATTCCCGACAGGCCGACCACATTGCTGGTGAACTTCACGGTCACGTCGAGGTCTGCCTCGGGCGACTCGACCTGCAACACGACTGCGTAGTCGACCGAGGCACTGGTGTCGATGTTCGGCGGGCTGAGGCTCACCAGCCAGGCGCTGAGCGCGAGCACGATCAACCCGGCGCCGGCCTCCGCGCCGAATGCTCGGCGGAGTCGGTCGGCGGTCGGGATGGTCATCTCGTTGGTACGAGGCAGTTTCGCGTTCACGTACTGGCGGGCGGACATGGCGATGAACACCATGAACGCCACCACCAACGTCTTCAGCAGCACGACGCGTCCGTGCGACGACCCGAACAGGTTCCCGCCGTCGAGCAGGATCATCTGTACGACGCCGGTGCCGATCGTGACGATGATCGCCCCGGTCGAGAGCCGACCGAACCCGCGAACGGCGTGGACGAGGTCCTCCTCGCCCGGGCCGGCGAGCACGACGCGGGCCAGCAGTACGACGCCTCCGATCCAGATGGCCATCGCGAGCGCGTGGATGATCGAGAGGGGGACAGCCACGAGGGCGAGATCCATGTCGGTCCGGCTGAGTCCGATGGTTGCCGTCGCCAGGCCCGGGATCAGCAAGGCCACCATCTGGGTGACCGGGTCGATCACCCGATCGGGTCGGAACGCGACCCAGGCGCTCGCAACGACGAGCACGAGGCGGGCGACCGCGGCGATGCCGGGGATGCCGGCGCTGAACAGGTCGACCCAGTTCAGCGGGTTGAGACCACTCCCCAGGCCGCTGCCGGTGACGGCCGCCGTCGCCGCTGCGACGTACAGCAGCGAGCCGACGACCGCAACGAGCCAGGTGGCGCGGATGAATCGGACGGCCAGCAGGTACTCGACGCCCTCGGGCCACGCCGCCGCGATGAGCACGAGCGAACCGAACAGCACCGCGATTCCGAGGACCGACAGGAGCCGGCCCAACCACAGCGGGCCCTGGCCCGAGTCGACGCTCGACAGTTCGGCGACCTCGTCGTTCGAGGTCGTCGGACTCGGGGTGGTGACGTCGGCGGTGTCCGTCGTGTCGGTCGTCGTGTCGGTCGTCGGCGTCGTCTCGACCGTGGCGGCGTCGTTCTCGACCCGGAACGACAGGTTTCCCGACCCGTTGGGTTGTCCCTCGGCATCGCTGACGCCCCAGCTGACCACGCAGTCGCCCTTGGGCAGCGCATCGACCACGTCCGCCGCGAGCGTCAGGCGGTCATCGCTCACGCGTCGTGGCCCGACGGTGAACAGCACGGCGTCGCACTGCACCGCGATCGTGTTGACCTCGCCGAGCTCCTCGTTGAACGTGATCTCGATCGCGGCGGGCGAGGTGGCGACCGACGCGCCGTCAGCGGGTGTCGAGCTGACGACCGAGTTCTCGGCGAAGGCCGCCCCGGGGGTCAGCAGGACTGCGCCGAGTGCCGCAAGCGCGACCAGGACCAGCGAGCGCACGCGGGGGCGTCGGGAGGGAACAGGTGTGCGCTCGTTCACGATCGGCAAAGGCTAGTGGTCGCACCCGTCGCGTTGTCAGACATCGCGTTCACAGATCACCGCGGACGCACCTGGGAGCACCCATCGAATCAGCCAGTTCGTTGCGGCCACCGACGAGTTGGGCGATCAACTGCGTGGACGCGGCGAGCTCGTCCGGCGCTGCGACCGCCACCGCCCGCCAGGCCTCTGCCTGTTCTTGGGTGTTGCGGACGAACGCCCGGTGGTCGCCATCGAGGTCGTCGACCGACACGTCGTCACCGGACGGAACGTCGAGTCGGCTCACCCGAGTGGCCTCGTCGTCGAGCAGCCCCGCGGCGCTCGTGGCCAGGTCGGCGACGGCGATCTGTTCGGGTGCCGCCGGCAGGGCGAGCAGTTGCTCGGTTGTGGAGGTGCAGATGGCCTGCAGTTCGCTGAGGTACTCGTCGTACGTGACCGGCTCGACCACGTCGTTGCAGCCCGTGACGGTGGCGGCGGCGATCAGGAGGAGCATCGCAACGAACCCGAACGATCGTCGACGGGCCACGAGGGGGGAGTCCATCCCGTCGACTGTACGAAGTGGGCGTCGTGTGATGTGGTCACGTCCGCGGGCTGTGACATCCCATCGCTATCGTGCACGCGATGGCCATCCAGTCGCTCTACCGCCGCTACCGGCCCCGCCGCTTCAGTGAGCTGAAGGGCCAGGACCACGTCGTGCGGGCGCTCAGGACCGCGGTCGCCGAGGGCCGTGAGGGCCAGGCCTACCTGTTCTCCGGTCCGCGGGGCACCGGCAAGACCACCACGGCGCGTATCCTCGCCAAGGTCCTCAACTGCGAGAACCCGCAGGATGGCGAACCGTGCTGCGAGTGTGAGTCGTGTCTCTCGGTCGAACGTGGTACGAGCTACGACGTCCACGAACTGGACGCCGCGAGCAACAACGGCGTCGATGCGATGCGCGACCTGATCGAGAAGGCCTCGCTCGGTACCCCCGGCCGGCACAAGGTGTACATCCTCGACGAGGTCCACATGCTGTCGAAGCCTGCCGAGGCAGCGTTGCTGAAGACGCTCGAGGAGCCGCCCCCGCACGTCGTCTTCGTGCTCGCCACCACTGATCCGCAGAAGATGTCGGCGACGATCATCAGCCGAACACAGCACCTGCAGTTCCACCTCCTCCCGGCCGACACGCTCGCCGAGCATGTTCGCTGGGTTGCTGCCGATGCGGGCCTCCAGGTCAGCGACGCGGCGATCGAACAGGTCCTCGCCCGCGGCGGCGGGTCGGCTCGCGACACGCTCTCGGCGCTCGAGCTCGTGGCGAGCACGGGCGACGACGGCATCACCAACCTCGCTCTCGACGAGTTCGTCGAGGCGATGATCGAACGCGACGCCGGGCGGGCACTCACGATGGTGGCGCACTCCATCTCGCTCGGTACCGACCCGCGGACGTTGACCGAGGAACTCATCGGCTACCTGCGCAACGGGTTCTTGTCGTTGATGGCGCCGGAACTGGTGCAGTTGCCGTCGCATCGCCTCGACGGTCTCGCCGAACAGGCCCAGCGTCTCGGCGCGGCCGGGCTCGTGCGGGGTATCGAACTCCTCGGCACAGGGCTGACCGAGATGCGCCACGCTCCCGACCCGCGGGTGCTGCTCGACGTGGCCACGGTGCAGTTGACCGCCGACAGTGTCTCGAGTGACACGTCAGCACTCGTTGCGCGTCTCGATCGCATCGAACGCCAGTTGGCCGACGGGGTCGTCGCTGCGCCGTCGCCGTCGCCTGTGCAGCCGCCGGTCGATCCGTCGACCGGTCGTGCTGCGCTCGGTGGCCGTGTCCGCCGTACCACGACCGAACCGGAATTGGTCGCCACGGGTGCGGTCGAGCATGCCCCGGAGCCGACAGGGGTGCAGCCGCAGAACTCGATCACCGCCGATGCGTGGGAGAACACGGTCAGGCCCTCGCTGAAGGGGATGCCCCGTGCGATCTATGCGCCGGCAACGTTCGTGCGCAGCACTGCTGGAGTGCTCACACTGTCCGTTCCGAACGCCGTGCATCGCGGCAAGTGTGAGCAACACCGTGCGGCTGTCGAGAAGGCGCTCACCGAGTTCGCGGCAGCGGCCATCTCGATCGAACTCGTCGACGGCGGCGGTGGTGGTGACGGTGGCGGGGGGCGCAGCGATGGTGACGACGTCGTCGAACCCGATCGGGAACCGGCAGCGAGCAACGACTCCGCACGGGTCGCCGTCGTTTCGTCGTCCGCGACGCCCGTGGACCCGACGAGTCCGTTCGACGACGTGCGTGACGTGACCGTCGCCCACGTACTGCCCGATGACGACGACGTCGATCTGGACGATCTCGTCGATGCCCCGCCCGAGTCGGTGAAGACACCGATCGACCGACTGGCCGAGGCATTCCCGGGGTCTGAGTTGATCGAGGAGGCCGGCTGATGGCCGGCAACTACACCGCGCCGGTCCAGGTTCTGATCGACGAACTCGGTCGACTTCCGGGCATCGGACCGAAGTCGGCGCAGCGCATCGCGTTCCACCTCCTGAAGGTGCCCACCGAGGACGCCACCCGCCTCGCATTCGCGATCACCGATGCCAAGGCGCGCGTCCGCTTCTGCGAACGATGCTTCAACGTCGCCGAAGGATCGCTGTGCCCGATCTGCAGCGACGACGGTCGCAGCTCGTCGATGGTCTGCGTCGTGGAGGAGTCTCGTGACATCGTGGCCATCGAGAAGACCGGCGAGTTCCGTGGGCGATATCACGTGCTGCTCGGCGCGATGAGCCCGCTCGAGGGGATCGGCCCCGAGCACCTGAAGATACGCGAACTCGTCGCTCGGATCGAGCCCGAGGGCATCGAGGAGATCATCTTGTGCACGAACCCGAACACCGAAGGCGAGGTCACCGCCATGTACCTCGCCCGGTTGCTGAAGCCGATCGGGTTGACGGTCACTCGCATCGCCAGCGGTCTCCCGGTCGGTGGCGACTTGGAGTACGCCGACGAACTCACGCTCGGCCGCGCCATCGAAGGTCGCCGCATCGTCGACTGATCGGCGGTGTCTGATCGCCGGTGTCCCGCGGCCGAAAATGGACTGGGGCACCATCTCCACGAATCGGTTGCGGGCGGACGGGCCGATTCGTTTCGATGATGCCCCAGAGGGGGGTGAGGCGACGTTGACTCACTCGATTGATTATTGCGATCATATTACGGATAGTCCGACTGTTTCGTCAACGATCCGTAACACAAGTCGCTATAGCTGTCAGTTTACCGACGTGACGTGGCGTGTCAAGCACGCAACGTGGGCACGACTGACACCGAACGTGATCGAACGGTGACACAACGTCACGCCATTTGGCGACCTGGGTCGTCGCGTCAAGCGCCCAGACGCGGAACTGCCGGGCGTCGACGCGCCCGGCAGCTCGAGATTCGCGGTTGGTTGGGTCAGACGGTGCGCAAGAGCGCGCCGTCGCCCTGGCCGCCGCCGCCGCAGAGTGCCACGGCGCCGATGCCGCCACCGCGGCGCTTCAGTTCGTGCAGGAGCGTGAGAGCGAGGCGATTGCCGCTCATGCCGATCGGGTGGCCCAGTGCGATCGCCCCGCCGTTGACGTTGACGATGTCGTCGCTGATGCCGAGTTCCGCGATCGAGGCGATGCCGACGGCGGCGAAGGCTTCGTTGATCTCGAACAGGTCGAGGTCGGCAATGGCGACGCCGGCGCGCTCGGCGGCCAGCAGGATCGCCCGGCTCGGCTGGTGGAGCAGCGATGCGCTGTCCGGGCCGGCGACCATCCCGTACGACACGAACTCACCGAGCGGCGCCACGCCACGGCGCTCGGCCTCGGCCTTCGACATCATCACGAGGGCGCTGGCGCCGTCGGAGAGCTGCGACGCGTTACCGGCGGTGACCGTGCCGTCCTTGTCGAACGCGGGGCGCAGACCGCCGAGGCTCTCGGCGGTGGTGCCGGGCCGCACACCCTCGTCGGTCTCGACGAGGATCGGATCGCCCTTGCGCTGCGGCACCGCCACCGGCACGATCTCGTCGGCCAGGCGACCCTCCTTGATTGCATCGGCTGCTCGCTCGTTCGAGGTGGCGGCAAATGCATCTTGCGCCTCGCGACTGATGCTCTCGCTGCCGGCGTACCGGTCGGTGCCGAGCCCCATCAGACAGCCGTCGAACGAACACCACAGGCCATCGGCGATGATGGCGTCGCGCAGCTCGGTGTTGCCGTAGCGGAAGCCGGCACGGGCGCCGTCGGCGATGTAGGGAGCGTTGGACATCGACTCCATGCCGCCGGCGACCACGATGTCGGCCTCGCCGGCCGCGATCATCTGATTGGCGAGGTAGATCGCGTTCAGGCCCGACAGACACACCTTGTTGACGTTGATCGAGGGGACACTCATCGGTATGCCGGCCTTCACGGCGGCCTGGCGGCTCGGCACCTGACCCTGACCGGCCATGAGTACTTGACCCATGATCACGTGCTGCACCTCGTCGGGCGCCACGCCGGCACGCTCGAGTGCGGCACTGATCGCGAACCCGCCCAGGTCGGCTGCGGAGAACGACGACAGCGCGCCGCTCATCTTCCCGATCGGAGTGCGAGCGCCGGCAACGATGTACGAACCTGTGGAAGCCATCCCCCGACGCTACCCCCAACCCTCCACCCCCCGAAAAATGTGCCCAGGTGTGCGCCGGATGCACATTTCGGCGCAAGTTTCGGGGTGGGGGCCCGCTTTGTGGGTAGGGATTACCGATCGGTAACGTCGCGGGTCATGCAACAGTTCCTCGAGGCCATCCAATCCGGTGCCAGCGGCGAGGATCTCGCCAACCTGCCCGTTCCCGAGAGCTACCGCGCGGCGGTCGTCAAGCGTGACGAGGCAGCGATGTTCGAAGGGGTCGAGTCGTGGGACAAGGACCCCCGTAAGTCGCTCCACGTCGAGGACGTGACGACGCCCGAACTGGCACCCGACGAGGTCTTCATCGCCGTGATGGCGTCGAGCATCAACTTCAACACCGTGTGGAGTTCGATCTTCGAGCCGCTGCCGACATTCGGTTTCCTCGACCGGATGGGACGCGACAACGAGTGGGGCAAGCGCCATTCGCTGCCGTACCACGTCGTGGGCTCCGATGCCTCGGGTGTCGTCGTGCGGGTCGGCTCGGCCGTACGGAACTGGAAGCCCGGCGATCGGGTGACGGTGCACTGCAACTACGTCGACGACCAGGACCCGAGCGCGCACAACGACTCGATGCTCGCCACCAACCAGCTGATCTGGGGCTTCGAGACCAACTTCGGTGGTCTCGCCGACCTCGCTGTCGTCAAGGCCAACCAGCTCATGCCGAAACCCACCCACCTGTCGTGGGAGGAGGCGGCGGTCAACGGCCTGTGCAGCTCGACGTCGTATCGCATGCTCGTCAGTGCGAACGGTGCTCAGATGAAGCAGGGCGACAACGTGCTGATCTGGGGCGCCACGGGCGGCATCGGCGGCTACGCCGTGCAGTACGTGCTCAACGGCGGAGGCACACCGGTCGGCGTGGTGTCGTCGCCCGAGCGGGCTGCACTGCTGAACCGGATGGGCTGCGAAGCAGTCATCGACCGGCGGGCGGAGAACTATCAGTTCTGGTCCGATGAGAACACTCAGGACGAATCCGAGTGGCGCCGCTTCGGTAAGAAGATCCGCGAGGTCAACAACGGCGAGGACGTCGACATCGTCTTCGAGCATCCGGGGCGATCCACGATGGGTGCGTCGGTGTTCGCGGTGAAGCGTGGCGGCACGATCGTCACGTGCGCGGCGACGTCGGGGTACATGGTCGAGTTCGACAACCGCCACTTCTGGATGCGCCTCAAGAGACTCATCGGTTCGCACTTCGCCAACTACGCCGAGTCGTATGCAGCCAACAAGCTGCTCGACCAGGGTCGCATCCAGCCGCTCCTCACGAAGACCTTCGATCTCACCGAGGTCGGCGCTGCCGCGCTCGCCGTGCACCACAACGAGATCGAGGGCAAGCTCGGCGTGCTGTGCCTCGCACCGTCGGAGGGTCAGGGCATCGACGACCCCGAGAAGCGTGCCCGCATCGGTGAGGACAAGATCACCATCTTCCGCTCCTGACCATCCCGACGGCACACTGCATCGCATGACTGGGTTGGCGGCGGTGTTGTGGGACATGGACGGCACGCTCGTCGACACCGAGCCGTACTGGATCGACAGCGAGTTCGAACTGGTCGGCCACCACGGCGGGAACTGGACGACGTCGGATGCGCACTCGATCGTCGGGTTCGACCTGCTCGACGCCGGCCACGAACTCCGTACGCGGGGCGGCGTCGAGATGGAGCCGGCCGAGATCGCCAACTGGCTGCTCGACCGAGTGATCGCTCGTGTGGCCGACGAACTGCCGTGGCGACCTGGCGCCCGAGAACTCCTCGCCGAATGCATCGCCGAGGGTGTGCCATGCGCGATGGTCACGATGTCGTGGCGGCCGCTGGCCGACGCAGTGATAGCGGCCGCTCCTGCGGGATCGTTCGCGGTCTCGATCACCGGCGATGAGGTGGCCAACGGCAAGCCCGACCCCGAGCCCTATCTCGCGGCAGCCTCAGCACTCGGTGTCGACCCGCGAACCTGCGTGGCGATCGAGGATTCGCCGACCGGTGTTGCCTCTGCGGTTGCCGCGGGGTGTGCGACGCTGGGGGTCCCCCATGTCGTCCCCGTCGCTGCCGCCCCTGGGCTCACCATCGTCGACTCCCTTGCCAGTGTCGACCTCGCCCGACTCCGACGTCTCCGCGTTGGATGAACCGGCCGTCGACGCCACGCCGAGGGATGGCGATGAGGAGCCGACGCGGCGGCGCCGCCGGTTCGCCGTGCTCGGTGGCCTCGCGGTTGCGATCATCCTGATCGCCGGTGCGGCGGTCTACGTCTCCTCGAACGAGCAACCTCTCCCACCCAGACCGGACATTCCACTCGATGCGTGGGTGCCGTATTGGGCACTCGACGCGTCGCTGCCCGATTTCGATCAGCGCGTGCCATCGATCCGCGAGGTGTCGCCGTTCTGGTTCAACGCAGCAGGGGTCGAACAGATCATCGTCGACCCGAATGCGTCCGCCGACCTCACCGCGCAGTTCATGGAACAGGCGAAAGGTGCCGACGTCGACGTCGTTCCGTCGATCATCGATGCGCTGCCCGCCGGCACGATGGCGGCGATCCTCGCTGATCCGACGACCCGAGCGCAGCACATCGCGGCAATCCGAGCATTCGCATCCGACGGCGGATACGACGGCATCGACATCGACTACGAACAGTTCGCGTTCGCCGACGGCCGCGACACATGGGCGACCACGCGTCCGAATTGGGTGTTGTTCATCGAGGAGCTGGGGGCCGCCCTCCACGCCGACGGGCGAACCCTCACGGTGAGCATCCCGCCGGTGTACGACGGCGACCAGACGCCTCAGAGTGGATACTGGGTGTACGACTACGGCGCCATCATCGACCACGTCGACCGGATCCGGATGATGGCCTACGACTACTCGGTTGTCGAGCCCGGCCCGATTGCACCCATCGACTGGGTCGAGTCGGCAATCACCGGAGCGATCGAGGCAACCGGGTCACCTGACAAGCTCGTCCTCGGGCTGCCTGCCTACGGACGCAACTGGCCGGTTTCGGTGGAAGGGGAGTGTCCAGCGGCCGACGTGCCGGGCCGTACGACCGTGTCGGCCCGCTCGGTCGACGACCTGATCGCTCGCCGCCAGGGACAACCGATCCGGGTCGACGACACGGGTGAATGGATGTTCGAGTACGACCTCGAGGTGACCGACGGGACGACCACCTGTGTTCAGACCCGTCAGGTCCACTATGTCGACGGTGACGGCATTCGGCTGCGGATGGATCTTGCACGGAAGTACCGCCTCGACGGCGTCGCCCTCTGGGCGTTCGGCTTCGACGACGTCGCCGTGTGGGATGCCATCCTGCCGACGGTCGCCGACCCGAGGGCCCCCACCACCATCGCCAACTGACGTCACACGATGTGTCAGTCGACACATCGTGTACGTCAGCTGTACTGGTCGAGGATGGTCGACTCGGTGACTCGGCTGAGCGTCTCGCGGATTGCCCGGGCGGTGGCTTCGTCGACACCGTTGACCGACATGAGGTCGCCGACCGTCGCCCGTTGGAGCTTGGCGAGCCCTCCGAAGTGGTTGGCGACGTTGGTCGCTGTCTCCGATGGCAATCGACTGACTCGGTGGAGCAGTCGCAAACCCTTCGGTGCGGCCTCCTGGCCGAGGTCGGTCGAATCCGTACCGGGCGACAGCGCGTCGGCGGCGAGGCGCAGGTTGAGGACGTCGTCGTCGGAGAGCTGCGTCATCCCGGCGAGGGTTTCGGCGACCGAGCGACCGGGTGGCAGGTAGTCGGCGACGACGAGGTCGAGTTCGTCATCGATCTCGCCGTACAACTCGTCGAGCTGCAACCTCAACAGTCGGGCATCGACGCCGAGTTCGATGATCATCGTCTCGATCTCGTCAGCGATCCGGTGGACCATCTCGCCGCGCTGCACCACGGCCACCACGTCACGAAGGGTCACCACGTCCTCGATCTCCACGGCCGTGAGGTTCGTGATGGCGTCGTCGAGGCGCACCTTGTAGCGCTCGAGCGTCTGCAACGCCTGGTTCGCCCGATCGAGCAGGTGGCCGACCTCCTGGAGCTGTCGCTTGTCGCCGCCCGCGTACACGTTGATGACGCCCATCTCCTCGCTCGCCGACACGACGTGGACGTCGAGCGAACGGGCGACACGTTCGGCTGTGCGGTGGCGGGTACCGGTCTCGCTGGTGGGCACGTTGGGGTCGGGCACGAGGTGCACATTGGCGCGAGCGATGCGTCCACCGTCGGCAGAAATGATGATGGCGCCGTCCATCTTCGCGAGTTCGGACAGGCGCTGCGGGCTGTAGGGGGCATCGACGAGAAATCCGCCGGAGCAGATCGAGAGCACGTCGGCGTCGTCGCTGAGCACGAGGAGCGCGCCCGCTTTCGATCGAACGACGCGGTCGATGCCGTCGCGCAGTGGAGTCCCCGGCGACACGCGAGCGAGGGCGTCGCGCATCGCTTCGTTCACGCCGCTGTACCGGGAGGCCATTGACCGATCCTAGATGACGAAGTTCCGATGACCTGTCGCGATGTCAGACCGCGGCGCGCAGCGTCCCCGAACCGAGGCCGGCGACGGCGATCGCCTCGCTCACGGTCGCCGCGCGGAGCACCTTGATGTCGGCGTCGCAGTCGGGCGAGTTGGTCGGGACGATCACCGCGAGAATCCCAGCCGCGCCGCCTCGGTCAGCCGGCGCGCTGCGTGGCCGACCTGGCGGAGTTCGCCGCCGAGGCCGACCTCACCGAACACGGCCAGGTCGGCAGCGAGCGGGTGATCACGAACCGCGCTGACAACCGCCAGGCACACGCCGAGATCGAGGCCCGGCTCGCTGAGCTTCACGCCGCCCGCGGTGGATGCGTAGACGTCCTGGTCGCCGACCATCACCCGGCTGCGGCGTCCGAGTACCGCCATCAGCATCGAGAGTCGGGCACCGTCGAGGCCCAGCGCGCTGCGTCGGGGAGGTACTCCCGGAACGCTCGGGTTGGCCAGGGCCTGCACCTCGACCACGATCGGTCGCTGTCCCTCCATGGTCGGCACGACCGCTGAGCCGGGGATACCGGTGCGGCGGTCGGCGAGGAACAACGACGATGGATCGGGCACCCCGACGAGGCCGGCGGCCGCCATCTCGAACAGGCCGAGCTCGTTCGTGGGCCCGAAACGATGCTTCGATGCCCGCAGCAGCCGCAGCGCATGATGACGGTCGCCCTCGAACTGGAGCACCGTGTCGACGACATGCTCCAAGACGCGCGGGCCTGCGAGTCCGCCTTCCTTGGTCACGTGGCCGACCAACATGATCGACACGTCACGCGCCTTGGCTTCGTTGACGAAGCGTTGCGCACAGCCACGCACCTGACCGACACTGCCGGGCAGTGAGCCCAGCGCCGGGTCGGAGACGGTCTGGATCGAGTCGATCACGACGAGTTCGGGTCGGATGCGGTCGATCGCGTCGAGGATGTGCACCAGGGAGGTTTCGGCATGCAGCCAGAGGTCGTCACGGGTTGCTCCGAGGCGTTCGGCGCGCCGCTTCACCTGTTGGGCACTCTCCTCGGCGGTGACGTACAACGTCGGCCCGCACCACATGGAGAGCAGTTGCAGCAGCAGCGTGCTCTTGCCGATACCCGGTTCGCCGCCGAGGAGCGTGACCGATCCGGGGACCAGGCCGCCACCGAGGACTCGGTCGAGTTCAGCGATCGAGGTGGTGACCGGACGCCCGTGTTCGGTTCCGACGTCGCCGATTCGAGTGGGACCGGGACGGCTCGACGCGGCGACAGGCACGTCGGCGGTGTCGACCTCGACGTCTTCGGCCAGCGTGTTCCAATCTCCGCAACCGGCACACCGGCCGGCCCACTTCGGATGGGAGGTACCGCATTCGCTGCACACGTAGACGACTCTCGCTCTGCTCATGGCCGCCATCATGACCCGGGGCTCTGACAGAGTTGCGTCTTGCAGAAGGGGTCCGACCCCTGCTGCAAGCGGGGTCATTCGAAGGCGATGACCTTGCCGCGGTTGATCGACACCCAGTCGCGGGCGTCGAGGTACGGCCCGAGGCGATCGGCGATCACTGCGCCGTGCGCCATGTTCTTCGGGCGCTGCAGCTCGAACAGGTAGGGGAACTCGAGCCACGCCGTCGTGGCCTCCCACAGACGGATGGCCGCGGCACCTGTCGGCGGGTCGAGAACGACCGGGCCGAAGAGGCACTCCGGCATGCCCGCGTCGTTGACGAAGTCGGGGAAGAACAACGTCGGCACGCCGTAGCCGCCGGCGGCCACGACTCGGTCGTGCTCGGCGCGGACCTCGTCGTGGGTGGTCGGATCGGCGATTGCCTCGTCGACCACGGCCGGGTCGAGTCCGATTTGCTCCAGCAGATGCCGGGCGACCTCCGGATCGTGGGGACGGTGTCCCTCCTCGTGCAGTGCTCGACCGGCGCGTTCGTACCATCGGTCGAGGTCGTCCATGCTCGAACGTCGAAGCAGCGCGCCGATGCGCATCATCGACCAGCCGTACGACCACTCGCGCTCCCACGGGTGCTTCTTGCCGTCGACCCGGTTGATCTCCTCCAGGCTGAAGAACTTCCAGTCGATCATCAGGTCGTTCTGACGGCGGACTTCTCGGATCCACTTAGCCGTCTGATACGCGAACGGGCACATCACATCGAAGTGGAAGTCGACCCGGGTCACGATCACGGCATCGTCAGGCATGTTCAACGATGGCACACCATCGGCTCAGGGTGCGGGCCGGGCCGGCGGGCGGCGATGCGTCCGTTGCCAGCGCGCCCAGGCGACGTAACCGATGAAGAGCGTCATGAACACGACCCAGGCGATCAACGCCACCAGTGCGACCACCGACAGCGGACGCGCCCACCACCGGTCGTCGCCCGGCGACTGAACGGAGACGGCCCGTGAGTCGAGCACGGTGCCGTCGAGCGGCACGACCCACTCGAGTCGGCCGTCGTCGATCAGGGTGCCGTTGGACTGCGCCTGATCGATGTTGCCGGGCAGTGCGGCGCGCATCGTGATTCCCATCGATGACGCCGGGGTCGCGCCCGACGCTGCGATCTGTTCGGCGAACGGCACAGAGCCGACGGCAGCCACCAGATCCTCATCGGCGAACGAGGCGAACCCGTCGGGCAACCCGAGTAGACCGGTGAGTCGGGTGGTGGTGTCCTGTCCGCTGCTGTTGCGCACCATCGACATCTCGTTGAACGGCGCCCCCAGGCTGTTGAGCAGATTGGTCGCCTCCTCGTCGGAGAAGAAACCGTGCGTGAACGTGATGGTGAGCCCGCCGTCCGGTGTCGGATTCGGGCCGTCGACCGCCCATCCAGCGGTCACGATGTCGTCGAGGGCGAGGTCTTCGGCGATCGTCGGCACGGCTGCGACCAGTTCAGCGTCGGCGGTCGCCAGGATCGAGATCGTGCCCGTGCCATCCGGTTCGACCGTCATGTCGACGGCGACATCGAGCCGACACCCCGCGAGCACGACTACACACACGCATGCTGCAAGAACCCGACGAACCACGCGGGCCATTATGACGGGCAACCCCCGACGACACGCGGCAGGGGCTGCAGCGATCAGGGGAGTTCGGGCGGCGGCAGCTCACCCTCGCTCGTCGGCGGCGCGATGGGGTGCTCGGTGGCCGTTGTTGCCAGCTCGACGGACGACGGTGGCACGAAGCCCTCGACGGCCGTGAACGTGAAGCGCTGCTTGCCCTCGTTGTCGGGATCGGGCTCGGTGTCGACGACGATGATCTCGCCGGCCGAGTACTCCTTGTAGAGGATCTTCTCCGACAGCGCGTCTTCGATGTGGCGCTGGATTGCACGGCGCATCGGACGGGCACCGAGCTGCGGGTCGTAGCCCAGGTCGGCGAGCAGCTCCTTGGCCGACTGCTTGATCTCGATACCGAGTCCCTGACCCTCGAGCTGGCCGACGAGCCGCTTCGTGAGCAGGTCGACGGTCTGCAACACCTCGTCGCGTGTCAGCTCGTGGAACACGATGACCTCGTCGATGCGGTTGAGGAACTCGGGCCGGAAGTGGTTCTTCAACGACTCGTTGACCTTTTCCTTCATGCGCTCGTAGCTCATGGCGGAGTCATCGCTCGTGAAGCCGACGTTGGCCTTACGGAGGTCTTGCGTGCCCAGGTTCGAGGTCATGATCAGCACGGTGTTACGGAAGTCGACCGATCGGCCCTGGCTGTCGGTGAGGCGACCTTCCTCCAGGATCTGCAGCAACGTGTTGAACACGTCGGGGTGCGCCTTTTCGATCTCGTCGAACAACACCACCGAGAACGGCTTGCGGCGAACGGCTTCGGTGAGCTGACCGCCCTCTTCGTAGCCCACGTAGCCGGGAGGCGAACCGACGAGGCGGCTGACCGTGTGCTTCTCCATGTACTCCGACATGTCGAGCGTGATCAGGGCGGAGTCGTCACCGAACAGGAACTCGGTGAGGGTCTTGGCGAGTTCGGTCTTGCCCACGCCGGTGGGGCCGAGGAAGATGAACGAACCGGACGGTCGCTTGGGATCCTTCAAGCCTGCGCGGGTGCGACGGATCGATTGCGAGACCGCGGCAACGGCGCTCTCCTGGCCGATGATGCGCTTGTGGAGGTTCTCCTCCATCTTCAGCAGACGCTCGGTCTCCTCTTCGGTGAGCTTGTACACCGGGATGCCGGTCCACAGTGACAGCACCTCGGCAACGGCCTCTTCGTCGACCTCGTCGAACAGGTCGACGCCTTCGGCCCTGACCTCGGTCTCCTTCTGGGCCTTCTCCTCGAGCAGGGTCTTCTCCTGATCGCGAAGGCGCCCGGCCTCTTCGAACTGCTGCTCTTCGACCGCGCGCTTCTTGGCTTCCTGCACGTCGCTGAGCTTGGTTTCGATCTCGCGCAGATCTGGCGGGGTCGCCATGCGCTTGATGCGCAGACGTGAGCCGGCTTCGTCGATGAGGTCGATGGCCTTGTCGGGCAGGAAGCGATCGGAGATGTACCGGTCGGCGAGGTTCGCGGCGGCGACGAGTGCCTGGTCGGTGATCGTGACCCGGTGGTGTGCCTCGTACTGGTCGCGGATGCCCTTCAGGATCTCGATCGTGTGGGCGAGCGTGGGCTCGGCGACCTTCACCGGCTGGAAGCGACGCTCGAGGGCGGCGTCCTTCTCGACGTGCTTGCGGTACTCGTCGGTGGTGGTGGCGCCGATGGTCTGCAGCTCGCCACGGGCGAGCATGGGCTTGAGGATCGACGCTGCGTCGATCGCGCCCTCAGCGGCGCCGGCCCCCACGAGGGTGTGGATCTCGTCGATGAACAGCAGGATGTCGCCGCGGGTCTTGATCTCCTTGAGCACCTTCTTGAGGCGCTCTTCGAAGTCACCGCGATAGCGCGATCCGGCGACGAGTGCGCCGAGGTCGAGCGTGTACAACTGCTTGTCGGTGAGTGTGTCGGGGACGTCGTTGTTGACGATCTTCTGGGCGAGGCCCTCGACGATCGCCGTCTTGCCGACGCCGGGCTCGCCGATCAACACCGGGTTGTTCTTGGTGCGCCGCGACAAGATCTGCATGACGCGTTCGAGTTCGTTCGTGCGACCGATCACGGGGTCGAGTTGACCCTCGCGGGCGGCCTGCGTGAGGTTGCGACCGAACTGATCGAGGATCTGGCTGTTGCCACCCTTCTCGTCGTCGCCGCCCTTGCTGGCGCCGACGCCGGCACCCGCCGGAGCCTGTTCGCTGCGACCGCCACCGGTGGAGCCGGCGGGGCCTTGGTAACCGGACAGCAGCTGGATGACCTGCTGGCGCACACGGGACAGGTCGGCGCCGAGCTTGACGAGCACCTGTGCGGCAACGCCCTCACCCTCGCGGATGAGCCCGAGCAGGATGTGCTCGGTGCCGATGTAGTTGTGACCGAGCTGGAGCGCTTCACGAAGGGAGAGTTCGAGCACCTTCTTCGCGCGAGGCGTGAAGGGGATGTGACCCGAGGGCGATGAGCCGCCCTGGCCGATGATCTCCTCGACCTGGCTGCGTACGGCCTCGAGCGAGATGCCGAGGCTCTCGAGAGCCTTCGCGGCGACGCCTTCTCCCTCGTGAATCAGCCCGAGCAGGATGTGCTCGGTGCCGATGTAGCTGTGATTGAGAAGGCGAGCCTCCTCTTGCGCGAGCACGACGACTCGGCGCGCCCGGTCTGTGAAGCGTTCGAACATGGAGTGCCCTTTCCACGAAGTGGGATTCCGTGCGCCAACCCTACCGGCACCTGTGGACGACCCCCGTCAGCGGCCGCGTGACAAAAAGATCAAGATTCCCGGGAATACGAATCGCGATCGGGGTCTGACCCCGATCGCGATTCAGCGGGTGCCCTGGGCGTCGGGGAGTGACCAGAGGAGCGATTCGAGCAGGAGTTTCTCGTTGGGGTTGCGGTCGAGTGCCTCGATCGCCCGGTGGATGCGGTGGACGGCGTCGGCACATCCGTCGACGTCGGTCGTGGCACCGCTGACGGCGGTGTCGCGATAGGTGCCGGCCATCGCCGCAAGACCGGCGCGAAGTTCGTCGGTGCGGTGGCGCCGCAGTTCGCGTTTGTGGCGCTCGTCGAGCTGCTTCTTGCCGCTGCCGCGTTCTCCGTAGGCCTTGATCCGCTCGTCGAGTTCGGCGACCTCGTCAGCTTGTCGAACGGCGAGGGGTTCGGCGGCCGCGTCGATCGACGCGAGAAGTTCGGCTGCCGCCCGCATGGCGACGGCGCCGCTCCCGTCGAGCCGATGCGGTGTGCCGGCGAACGCAGCGCGCCGTTCGGAGAGCGCGGGATCGGTGGCAAGCACTCGAGCCCGATCGAGATCGCCGTGTGCCGCGCGCGCTGCGTTCATCGCAGCGGCGGGGTTGATCCCCTCGCCGACGAGCCGGGCGGCGATCACGTCGGGGCCGATGGCGTGGAAGTCGATCCGCGCGCATCGCGACGCGATCGTGATCAGGTCGGTCGGGATGAAGTCGGCGAGGATCAGGAACGTCGTCGAGTCGGGCGGCTCCTCGATGGTCTTCAACAGTCGCGCAGCGCCCACCGCCGCGAGGAGATGGAACTCCTCGAGGATCATCACCTTCGTCGATCCTTCCGACGGCGAGAGCGACGCGGTGCGCACGATCTCGTCGGCCTGATCGCGCGAGATGGCGGCACCGACGCGTCGAACTTCGTGGACGTCGGGATGTTCGCCCCGCAGGATGAGTCGGGCGTCGCGCTCGTCGGCATCCTCTCCACCGGTCATCAGTCGTGTCGCGAACGCACGGGCCGCCTGCAGCTTGGTCGACCCGGCAGGACCGACGAAGAGGTAGGCGTGCACAGGCCCGTTGTCGGCGGCCGCTCGCAGCCGGGCGATGGTGTCGGACTGGCCGACGACGTCGTCCCACACGGGGCCTGCGCTCACAGCACTCCCCGGGACACCAACGCGTGGTGGATTTCGTCGGCGATGCGGTCGACCGAGCCGACCGCATCAACCGTGATCCAACGATCGGGGTCGGCGTCGGCCATGGCCCGGAACCCGGCGAGGACCCGGGCGTGGAACTCGGCTCCCGCCGCCTCGAAACGGTCGAGGTCACGCCCGCTCATTCGCTCGGCGATTGTCTCGTCGGGCGTGTCGAGGAACACGACCGTCGACGGCCAGAGACCGCCCGTGCCCCAGTCGTTGAGGTGGCGGATCTCGTCGATGTCGAGCTCACGTCCGTACCCCTGGTAGGCGAGCGACGAGTACACCGACCGGTCGGTGACGACTGGACTGCCCGCCTCGAGCGCCGGAATGACGACCTCGACGAGATGCTGGGCGCGGTCGGCTGCGGTCAGGAGCGCTTCGGCTCGGGGCGCAAGGTTGTGGACGCTCGTGTCGTGGAGGATTTCGCGGATACGTGCCCCAACCGGCGTGCCGCCGGTCTCTCGCGTCAACACAGCGCCCATCGTGGCTGCCAGACGCTTCGCCTGCGTCGACTTGCCACACCCCTCGGCGCCCTCGAACGCGATGTAGGCGGGTCGGCTCGTCACGGCGTCCGATGGTACCGACCCCCACTGCCCCACCCGTCACACGGTGCGGCGTCTCACGTGACGTTCGCGGCATCGAACACCCACCTTGATCATGGATACCCCCGAGGGGATTGGGACGAAAGGCCGTGGTGAGTCGGTTGCGTCCCCCTTACCGTCGACGTGAGACGCCTTCGCAATCGTTGCGGAGTGCAGGATTGGAGACATCGTGAGAGACACTGCAGTGGAGCAGAAGCGGCTCGTGATTCTCGGCGCCGGGACGGGTGGCACGCTGGCGGCGAATCGGCTCCGCAAGAAGTACAAAGACGATCAGCTCCGCATCGACATCGTCGATCAGGACAACCGCCACGTCTACCAGCCGGGGCTGCTGTTCATCCCGTTCGGCCTGACGGAGCCCGACGAGATCGTCCGCAAGCGTGATCGCCAGCTCAAGAAGGGCATCCACTACCACCAGTGCCCGATCGAATCCGTCGACATCGAGGCGAACTCGGTGACTCTCGAGAACGGCACCACGCTCGACTACGACGTGTTGCTCGTGGCGACCGGCGCGGTGCTGCAGCCCGAGGAGACCGAGGGAATGACCGGCCCGGGCTGGATGGAGTCGGTGTTCACGTTCTACGACATGGAGGGCTCGACGGCGTTGGCCGCCAAGCTCGACGAGTTCGAATCCGGCCATCTGGTGATCAACGTCATCGACATGCCGATCAAGTGCCCCGTCGCTCCGCTCGAGTTCGCGTTCCTCGCCGACTGGTACTTCACCGACAAGGGGGTGCGCGACGACGTCACCATCACCTACGTCACGCCGCTCGACGGTGCGTTCACCAAGCCCACGGCGTCGGCAACGTTGGGTTCGTTGCTCGACGAGAAGGGCATCGAGTTGGTCACCGAGTTCAACACCGGCGAAATCGACGGCGAAGCGCGCAAGCTGATCGCATTCGACGGACGCGAGATCGACTTCGACATCGCGGTGGTGGTCCCGCTGCACGGTGGTGCGGCGTACGTGGCGAACTCGCCCGGCCTGGGCGACGAACTGGGGTTCATCCCGACCGACAACGCCACCCTGCAGTCGAAGGTGAAGCCGAACATCTTCGTCGTCGGCGACGCCGCGGACCTCCCGGCGTCGAAGGCCGGCTCGGTCACGCACTTCGAAGGCGAAGTGCTCGTGGAGAACATGGAAGCCTTCATCGACGGCAAGCCCATCGAGCACAGCTACGACGGTCACGCCAACTGCTTCATCGAGACGGGTTTCTCCAAGGCGTTGCTCATCGACTTCAACTACGAGAACGAGCCCGTGACCGGCCACTACCCCGGTCCGATCGGTCTGCCGCTGCTCAAGGAGTCGAGGGCCAACCACCTCGGCAAGCTGATGTTCCAGTCGTTCTACTGGCACGGTCTGCTGCCCGGGCGTGACATTCCCGGCATCGGCCCCGACATGCCCACGTTCGGCAAGAAGCATCCCGTTTCGGGCTGACGTTCGATCCCAAGCACTCGATCCCCAGAAGGAGACACCTACATGCCCACCAAGACATTCGCCGGCACGGCCGTCGAGGTGAACGACGAAGGCTTCTTCGTCGAACCCGACCAGTGGACCAGGGAGATGGCGCCCGAGATCGCCGAGGAGGTCGGGGTCCCCACTCCGTTGACCGACCGGCACTGGGTGGTCATCGACCTCATGCGCTCGGAGTACTTCGACAAAGGCACCGGGCCGACCGTTCGCAAGATCAGCAAGCTGTCCGACGTCACGACCAAGGAACTCTTCGTGTTGTTCCCGAAGGGTCCCGCCAAGCTCGCCGCCCTGGTGGCCGGCATCCCCAAGCCCAAGGGCTGCATCTGACATGAGACGCGGGGTCTGACCCCGCGTCTCCACCCGCTTCTCACCTGAAATCACTTCTCATCGGAGATCGAACATGACCGACTCACATCCACTCCCCACCGCACCCATCGCGGCCCCGATCGAGAAGGTCTCGATCATCGTGTCGAAGGGCTCGCTCGAGGGCATCTACCCGGCGCTGATCATGGCCAACGGCGCCCGCAACGAAGGCATCGAGGCGAACCTCTTCTTCACCTTCTTCGGCATGGACGCGATCCACAAGGGGCACCACGACCACATCAAGGTGGCCGCTGTCGGCAACCCCGGCCTGCACATGCCCACGATCGCCGGGATCATCCCGGGTGCGTCGGGGCTCATCACGAAGTACATGGAGAAGCAGATCGAGAAACTCGACTACCCCGGCATCCCCGAGTTCATCGAGATGATCCACGACACGGGCGCCGGCCTGTACGCCTGCCTGGCCTCGGTGGAGATGTTCGGCATGGAGCGCGAGGACCTGGTCGACGAAGTCGACGACATCATCACCGTCGGCGAGTTCTACGCCATGGCCGCCGGCGGGCAGATCATCTTCACCTGAGGTCTCAGTCGTCGGCGGCGAGGTCGGTGATGACCGGTTTCGCCGTGGTCGACCTGGCTGCGGCCTTCTTGGCCGGAGCCTTCTTCGCGGCTGCCTTCTTCTTGGCCGGAGCCTTCTTGGCCGGAGCCTTCTTCTTGGTGGCGCGCTTCTTCGCAGTGGGCCCACCCTTGGCGGTGATCGCCTCGCGGCGGATCGCCAGGAGTTCGTAAGCGCGCTCCGGTGCCATGGCATCGAGACGGTCACCCTTGCCGAGCGACGCGTTCGTCTCACCGTCGGTGACGTAGACGCCGAACTTGCCGTCCTTGGCGACGACCGGCCGCTCGCTCACCGGATCGGTGCCGAACTCACGCAGTGGGCCCTTGGCGGCCATGTTGGAGCCACCGCGCTTGAAGACCTTGGGCTGGCTGAAGATCGCCAGCGCCTCCGCGAGGGTGATCTGCAGCAACTGGTCCTCGGAGTCGATGTTGCGGAAGTCCTTCTCCTTCTGCACGTACGGCCCGTACCGACCGTTGTTCGCGTAGATCGCCACACCGTCGGCGGGATCCTCGCCGAGCAGGCGCGGCAACTGGAGCAGCGCCTCGGCCTCGTCCATCGTCATCCGCTCGAGGATCATCGTCTTGAACAGGCTCGCCATCTTCGGCTTCTCGAAGCCAGGGGGCGGATCGTCGTGGTCGCCCCATTGCACGTAGGGCCCGTAGCGGCCGTTCTTGGCATAGACGGGGTAGCCGTCGAGTTCGCCGATCGGCTCGTCGGTCTTCGGTGCGGCGAGCAGCTCGATCGCCTTCTCGACCGTCAGCTCGTCGGGCGTGAGATCGTCGGGGACGCTGGCGGTGTCCTCGCCGCGCTTCACATAGGGGCCGTACTTGCCCGGCTTGACCACGATGACGTTGCCGTCGGCGTCGGCGCCGAGCGGGAACGTGTTGATCTCGGCGGCATCGATCTCGTCGAGGTTCTCCTCGACCAATCGTTTGAGGCCCAGCAGGGCGTCTTCGCCGAAACCTGCCTCGGCGGAAATCGGTTGGGTGTCGCCGTCGCCGGTGTCGCCGAAATAGAAGCGCTTCAACCACTTGTCCTTGGCCCGCGTTCCGTGGGCGATCTCGTCGAGGTCCGCGTCGATCGAGGCGGTGAAGTCGTAGTCGACAAGCGCATTGAAGTGCTCCTCGAGGAGCCGGATCACGGCGAATGCAGTCCAGGTCGGCACCAGGGCCTGACCCTTCTTCCACACGTACCCGCGGTCTTGGATGGTCTGGATGATCGACGCCCAGGTGGAGGGTCGACCGATGCCGAGCTCCTCGAGACGCTTGACCAACGACGCCTCCGTGTAGCGCGCCGGGGGAGACGTGGTGTGGCCGTTCGCCACGATGGAGGCGACCGGCACGTCGTCGCCCTCGGCGAGCGCCGGCAGCAGCGCTTCGTTGTCGGCTGCGTCGTCGCCGGTCTCTTCCTTCGACGCGACGTACACGGCCCGATAGCCCGGGAACGTGATCGTGGTGCCGGAGGCGGCGAACTCGCAATCCGTCAGTTCGCCGGTGGTCCGATCGGTGGCGTTGGCGGCGAGCCGCACGCTGACGGTCACACCGGTTGCGTCGGCCATCTGCGAGGCGAGCGTGCGCTGCCACACGAGGCGATACAGGGCGAGCTCCTGGCTGTTGAGCTCCGAATTGACCTGCTGGGGCGACCGGAACGGCGTGGTCGGCCGGATGGCTTCGTGGGCTTCCTGCGCGTTCTTCACCTTCGACGAGTACTGCTTGGGAGCGGCATTGAGGTAGTTGGCTCCGTACTCGCTCGTGACCGCGGCGCGAGCCGCCTGCATCGCCTCGTCGGACAACACGACATTGTCGGTACGCATGTAGGTGATGAAGCCACGCTCGTACAGACCCTGGGCGATGCGCATCACCTGCGACGACGACAACCGCAGCTTGCGTCCACCCTCCTGCTGGAGCGTGGACGTCATGAACGGCGCCTTGGGCGATGATCGGTACGGCTTCTCCTCGACCGAACGCACCGTGAACCGGGCGTCGGCGAGTCCGTCGGCGAGCGCAACGGCCCTGGCCTCGTCGAGTGCCATGACCTTGGCCGACACCTGTCCGCGGTCGCTGAAGTCCTTGCCGGTCGCGATCCGTGTGCCACCGACCGCGACGAGCTTCGCGTCGAAGGCCGGTTGGGTGGCGGTCCCGAGGTCGATGTCCCAGTAGTCGGCAGTGATGTACGCGATGCGTTCGCGTTCGCGCTCGACGATGAGCCGAACGGACGGGCTCTGGACGCGCCCGGCCGACAGGCCGCGGTTGACGCGGCGCCACAGCACCGGCGACACCTCGTAGCCGTAGAGGCGGTCGAGGATGCGACGGGTCTCGGCGGCGTCGACGAGCCCGTAGTCGAGGCCACGCGGGTTGTTGACGGCATGGTCGATGGCCGACTTGGTGATCTCGTGGAACACCATCCGTTTCACGGGCACCTTCGGCTTGAGGTACTCGAGGAGATGCCACGAGATCGCTTCGCCCTCGCGGTCTTCGTCGGTTGCGAGATAGAGCTCGGAAGCGTCCTTCAGCGCAGCCTTCAGGTCCTTGATGACGGTCTTCCCGCGCTCGGTGAGCTCGTAAGTGGGCTTGAACCCGTTGTCGACGTCGATGTTGAGCCCCTTCGACGGCAGGTCGCTGACGTGGCCCACCGAAGCGCGCACGTCGTAGTCGCTGCCGAGGAATTTCGACAGCGTCTTGGCCTTGGCGGGCGACTCCACGATGACGAGAGGTTTGGGCATCGGTGCCTCGTGTTGGGGGATCGAGAGGTGGGTGGTCGAGCGCGTCGGATGCGCCGTTGTCAGAGCGAAGTGTGCCGGAGGATTGGCCGAACCGCATCGCGGGTACGGTTTGGCACGATGTCGGACGCGATGGATGCCCCCGATCCTGCGTTGGGTTGGGCCGACGATTTCGACGAGTCGTGGCGGGCACTCGGGGCTCCGGGCACGCCGGGTCGGGTGTCGCGACTCGACCGCGGCTGGAGCACGGTGATCCGGTCGATGGACGAAGCACGCGGTGTCGCCGAGCCACTGCGCGTGCGGAACATCGGTGCTGATGTCGCCGTGGGTGACTGGGTGGTGGCCTCCGGCGACGACGAGCGGGTCGAGCACGTCATCGAGCGGCGATCGGCGTTCACGCGTCGGGCGTCGTTCGACGGGATGCGCGCGGTGTCGCACACACTGGCCGCCAACATCGACGTGGTGTTCCTCGTCCACGCACTGGGTTCACCGCCGAGCCCGCGTCGGCTCGAACGCGAACTCGTCTTGGCATTCGACTCCGGTGCCGAACCGGTCGTGGTGCTGACGAAGACCGATCTCGTCGACGAGGCGGAACCCGGGCGTGTGGCGCTCGCCGATGTGTCGCTCGGGGTGCCTGTGCTGCTCGCCAGTGGGATCAGCGGTGACGGTATCGACGCGATCAGCCAGTACGCCGTCGGCAACCGGACGCTCACCTTCCTCGGCGCGAGTGGTGTCGGCAAGTCCACCCTCGTCAACGCGCTCGTGGGCGACCAGCGCCAGGCCACATCGGCAGTTCGGGAGGGCGACCAGCGCGGCCGCCACACCACGGTGGCGGCGGAACTCGTGCCGCTGCCGGGTGAGGGATGGTTGATCGACACGCCGGGTGTGCGCGCACTCAGCCTGTGGCTGTCGGGACATGGCATCGAGCGGGCGTTCGCCGACGTGTTCGATCTGATGGACAGCTGCCGGTTCCGTGACTGCAAGCACGACCAGGAACCGGGCTGTGCCGTGCAGGCTGCGATCGCCTCCGGCACCCTCGACTCGGTTCGCCTGCACAGCCTCGAACGACTCATCGAGGAAGAGGCAGCACTGGAGGAGGAGCAGCGGGCGCACGACAAGGCCGCCGACAAGCGCGCCGGCGGCCGCACCCGACCGCCCGAGGAATCCGAGTTCGACGATCTGCGTGAAGGCGAGGACCTGCAATGAGACGCGAGGTGCATATCGCTCGCGGCAGGCGTGCTGGGTATGGTGGGCGCTGGCCCTGCGGCATCTGTCGCACCCGGAAACAGGAGCAGAACGTGTCGTCACCACCTCCGAGACAGAAGCACGCCGTGTGGGTCGGCGCCGGCGTTCGTTCATGACCGGTCAGTTCAAGCGGAGGCTCGTCGGTTCGCCACTGGCGAGCGAGGACGAGCAACACCAACGCCTCGGTATTCCGACGGCACTCGCCGTCTTCGCCTCCGACGCGATCTCATCGACGGCCTACGCGAGCCAGGAAATCCTGATCGTCCTGATTCCGGTCGCCGGTCTCTCGATCGCACTCAACCAGCTGATCCCCATCTCGATCATCGTCATGGTGCTCCTCGTGCTGGTCATCACGAGCTACCGCCAGACCATTTTCGCCTATCCGGGTGGTGGTGGGTCGTACGTCGTCTCGCGCGAGAACCTCGGTGAGACCCCGTCACTGGTCGCCGGCGCATCGCTGCTCGTCGACTACATCTTGACCGTCGCAGTGTCGGTGTCGGCGGGTGTTGCCGCCATCACCTCCGCGTTCCCGGCCCTCCGACCGGAACGTGTCGAGATCTGTCTGGGTTTCATCGCCATCATGACGATCGCCAACCTTCGAGGGATGAAGGAGTCCGGGAGGCTGTTCGCTGGGCCGACCTACGTCTACATTCTCGCCCTCGGCGCGCTGATCTCCGTCGGGCTGTTCCGGCTCGCAACGAACACGCTGGAGCCGCTCGCGCCGAACACCGAGGCATTGAACGAACTGACGCACGGCAACGAGCTCACCGGGTTGACGGTGTTGATCTTCCTGCGAGCCTTCTCGTCCGGCGCGGTTGCCCTGACCGGTGTCGAAGCCATCTCCAACGGTGTTCCGGCGTTCAAGAAGCCCGAGTCGAAGCATGCGGCCACCACCCTGCTGATGATGGGAACGATCCTGGCGACGTTCTTCTTCGGGATCTCGGTGCTCGCCAGCCGGCTGCGGCCGACCCCGAACGAGAGCGAGACGCTGCTGTCGATCATGGGCCGAGAGGTGTTCAACGGCGAGACGCTGCCGTACTACATCTTGCAGTTCTCGACGTTCGCGATCTTGATCCTCGCGGCGAACACGGCATTCGCCGACTTCCCCCGCGTGACGTCGATCCTGGCGCAGGACGGATACCTGCCCGCGCAGCTCAAGAACCGCGGCGATCGCCTCGTGTTCTCCAACGGCATCCTCGCTCTCGCTGGGGTTGCCGCGCTGCTGATCGTGGCGTTCTCCGGTGATACGAGCAAACTGATCCCGCTGTACGCCGTCGGCGTGTTCGCGGGTTTCACGCTCTCGCAGACGGGCATGGTGCGGCATCACCAGAAGTTGCGCGAACCGAGCTGGAAGCGTGGGGTGGTGGTCAACACGATCGGGGCGATTGCAACGTTCATCGTGTTGATCGTCGTGGTCGTGTCGAAGTTCGCCATCGGTGCATGGATTCCGGTGGTGCTGATCCCGATCATCGTGGTCGTCTTCAGGCGGGTCAAGCGCCACTACAACGAGGTCCGAAGGGCGTTGAAGGTCGAACCGGGTGACCACATCCCTCGCCACTCGCACACCGTCGTGATACTCGTCGGCAGCGTGAACCTCGGTGTGCTCAAAGCCGTTGCATACGCGCGGTCGATGCGCCCGGACCGACTCGTGGCGATCAGCGTCGTGACCTCCGCCGAGGAAGAGTCGACGCTGGTGGATGCCTGGGAGAAGTTCGAACTCCCGGTGGAGTTGCGGACCGTCTTCTCGCCGTTCCGCGACCTGACTGGGCCGGTCATGCGTGTCATCGACGAGCTGGACGATGAACGTCCCGATGATGTCGTCACCGTCGTCCTCCCCGAGTTCGTGGTCGAGCACTGGTGGGATCAGGCCCTCCACAACCAGAGCGCCTTGATGATCAAATCGAAGTTACGTCAGCGACCGAACACGGCGATCCTGTCGGTGCCGATCCAGGTGGGCGACCTGAGCGAACTCGAAATCGAGAGATGAGGTCATGTGAGCGACATTGAACGAGTGCGTGCGAACGAGGGCGCGAGCGGCCATGTGGTGATCGTCGGCTGCGGGCGCGTCGGCTCCGGACTTGCCGGGCGACTGCTCGCGCTCGGTCACTCCGTTGCCGTGATCGACACGAATCGCTCGGCGTTCCGACGCCTCGCCGGGCTCGACGTCGAGCAGATCGAAGGGATCGGTTACGACCGCTCCACGCTGCGCAGCGCTGGTGTCGAACGAGCAGTCGCACTCGCCGCGGTGACCAACGGTGACAACAGCAACATCGTCGTGGCGCGAACCGGTCGAGAGGCGTTCGGTGTGCAGCGAGTGTTCGCCCGCATCTACGACATGCGGCGCGCCGCGGTCTACGAGCGTCTCGGAATCCCGACGGTGGCATCGGCTCGGCTCACGATCGACATGTCGATGCGCCAGTTGCGCCCGGACGTCGAAGCGATTCGCTGGGTCGACCCGGGCGCTGGGGTGTGTCTCGTGGAGCGGCCGGCGTCGCGTGCGTTGATCGGCACGAGCCTGGGCGCTCTCGAAGCCGATGGCACGGTGCGTCTCGCCGCTGTCCGTCGACTCGGGGTGAGCATCCTGCCGATGCCCGACCTCGTCGTGCAGGACGGTGATCTGTTGTACCTGATGGTGTCCAACGACAGCGTCGACGATCTCCAGGCGGAGTGGGCAGACTCGAGTGAGCCGAAAGGAACGTCGTGAGGATCGTCATCGTCGGTGCCGGCAAGGTTGGGACGTTCATTGCAGGCGATCTGATCGAGAACGGCCATGAGGTCGTCGTCGTCGAGCGTGACTCGCACCAGATCGAGCGGCGCCGGTCGGAAGTCGGCCTCGAATCGGTCGAGTGGGTGGTCGCCGACGCGTGCGAGGTCGGTGAGTTGTCGAGGGCGAACCTCGAGCGCGCCGACGTCGTGCTGGCGGTGACGGGTGACGACGAGGACAACCTCGTCACGTCGTTGCTGGCCAAGCAGGAGTTCGGCGTCCCTCGCGTCATGGCACGGGTCAATCACCCGGCGAACGAGTGGATGTTCACCGAGATGTGGGGTGTCGACATCGCCGTGTCGGCGCCACACCTGTTGTCGGCGCTCGTCGAGGAAGCGGTCACCGTGGGTTCGATCGTGCGGCTGCTCCAAGTGGCCGGCGGCAAGGCTCGTCTGGTGGAAGTGACGCTGTCGGCCGACAGCCCGATCCTCGGGCGCACGATCGTCGCAGCAGGCTTCCCGCGTGGATCGAGCGTGGTTGCGATCGTGCGATCAGGTGACGTCGTGGTTCCACGCGGCGACACGTCGTTCCATCTCGGCGACGAGGTCATCGCGCTCGTCACCGACGAGGCCGAGGCCGAGGTGTCGGCGTTGCTCGTTCGCCGCTGACCGCCGCTGTCAGGGCAGGAGCGTGTACGCGGGGTTGAACACGACCAGTTGACCGCGTTCGCGTCGCGCGACGCCTTCGAACAGCACGGCCCGACCGGCCTCGATGCCGAAGATGCGCGAACGCCCGGTGAACACGGCCACCGCTGAGCCGGTGCCGTCGTGGATGGTCACCCGCAGGCTCGGGCGGCTGCCGGGTGCAGATCGCTGCTGACTGCGTACCTCGCCGCCGAACCGCGCCGGCCGGCGCTCCTCGACCTCACCGATGGGACTCATCTCGACGCCGTGGAACCGACGTTGCAGCCGTCGGGAATCCAACTCGGCAACCGAACCGATCAGGCGTTCCTGCAGCTCGGTCTCGGGAGTCACGTCCGTCAACGTACCTGAAACGCTGGGGTCAGACCCCAGCGTTTCGGCTTCCGAGCACCCAGGCGCTGCCCTGGGCGCGCAACCACATGGCTGCTTGGGTGACGGCCGCGACGGGGAGCGGCCCGTAGATGTGCGGGAACAGCGTGTCGAGATCGGGAGTCGGCGGTTCGTGCACGATGGGCGACGGGACCAACGTCGGGTCGATGGTGAGCACGACGAGCTGTTCCACGTCACCATAGAAACGATTGGCGGTGCCTTCGATCTGATCGCGCGTCGAACAGTGGATGAAGCCGACTTCGTCGAGCCTCATGTCTCGGGTCGAGATCAGGTACAGGCCGTCGGTGAAGGCGGCCGCCCAGTCGTCGGGCAGCGCAAGGTGGAAGATCGGGTCATCGTCGATCATGCGATCGTGGCCCGAACAGCGACGGCTCGGTCGAAACGGGTGCGTTCGAGGCGCTCGCGGAGCGAGGCCCGATTGCAGACCACCTCGAGGTCGCCGCCCGCTTGACGCGCTGCGGCGGCAGCGCCGAGGAGTACGCCGAGGCCTGCGTCGTCGAGCGCGTCGACGCCGTCGAGGTCGACGATCACCGAGTCGCCGGGATGGCGCCGGATGACGCGGGCGAGGTCGCCGTGGAGGGTCCCGACTGCGGCGAGGTCGACGCTGCCGTCGAGCGTGACCACGGTGGCGCCTCCCACCGTGGAGACCGTCGTGCGCATCGTCATGGCGGTCAACTGTACGGGTCATGGAGGCTCGATGGCCATGGTGACCGAGGCGGTGTGCGTGATCGGACCGATCAACGCGCCGATGATCGCGACATCGACGGCGTCGACGTGCGTCACCGTCACGGTGACGGTCGCCGGCCCGCTCGTGGTGGCGATCTTCATGGGGAGCTGCACTGCCCGGGTGGCGGCCGCCGCGGCGGCGGCGGCGGGGTTCGCCGAGACCGCCGCGGCGCGGGCACCTTCACGGGCGGCGAGCTCGACGGCGAGTTCGTTCCGCACGGCGATGCCCACGACCACGAGCCCGAACGTCATGACGATCACGACGGGAAGCACGAGCGCGAACTCGACGGCAGCCTGGCCGCTCGTCGAGCGCCCTCGTCGTGCTGCTCGCAGCGGTTGGCCTGCGTTCACACCTTGTCGATGACGGAGTCGATCACGCTGTTGAACAGCCTGCTGATCCGCGCGGCGCCGCCTCCTGCTGTGGCCCACGCGACGACCATCAGGCCGACGAGAGCCGCGGCGAGCAGAACGAGTGCGTACTCCGTCGTCGCCTGGCCACGGTCGTCGCCGCGCCGCAGCCGGGTGCTCGACGCGAGGTTGTTCGCCGCGGTGTGGAGGTTGACGAGCAGCATGAGGGTGAGGTTGGTGGGCATGAGGTGCTCCGTTCGACGTGTGGCATGGGGGTCACCAGGCGGATCCACCGAGCGACGAGAGAGCGGCGATCACTGCAGGAGCGATCGCGAGCAGGACGAACGACGGCAGTGTGCACACGACCAGAGGGAACGACAGCCGCACCGGGAGCTTGCGGGCAGCAGCCTGGTCGAGCCGTCGGCGACTGTCGCGGGCCTGGGTCGTGAGCTGATCGAGCACGGGGCCGAGTGGCAGACCGTAGCGGTCGCTCGTGGCGATCACATCGGCCAGGCCGATGGCCTTGGGGCCGAGTGTCTCGGGGAGTGCCGTCAACGCGTCGGCGAACGACTGGCCACGCTCGCAGCGGTGCACCGTCAACGCGAATGCGCCGCGCACGGACTCGGGGGCGCTGCGGGCGAGTTCGGCGATGGCCTGTTGCGGGGTGAGGCCGGTCTGGATCCCGAGGACGAGGAGGTCGAGTGCATCGGGGAGCGCCTGCTCGGCGTCGTTGCGCCGGCGGCGTGCTGCACGGATCGGCCGGGTTCGACGAACGAGCACGATGACGCCGGCGACGATGGCTGTCGGCACTGGCGTGAGGACGACCATCCCGGCGACCAGCGCGGCGACCAACGCGACCATTCGAGCGTGTCGGAGCAGCGCTGCGGAGTGCGACGCTGGTGTCGGTGAGTCGGATCGTCGCGGGAGGGTGCGTCGTGGGCCGATCACGACCGGTCGGAGCGCCCCACCGATCGAAGCCACGAGGAGGGCGACCGCGACGACGCCGACGGTCGTCATGGAGCGGTTCCGATGATTCGCCGCATCCAGACCGCGCCGATCGCGTTCAGTGACAGGCCGACAGCGATGCAGGTGGCGCCGAGCGTCGACGTTGTCGTCGCTCGTACGTCGTCGTCGGCGATGACGAGGAGGAGCAGCATGGCGAGCGGGACTGCCGTCAGGACGTGCGCCGACAATCGGGCCTGGGCGGCGTGCACGCTGCGCTCGTCGGCGTCGACCGCGCGTTGACGCAGCGTGCCGGCCGTGCGGTCGATCGCCGGTGCAGATGAACCTCCGAGGCGTGCGGCCGTGGTGATGACGATGATTGCGAGACGGAGGTGCGTCCCGGCATTGCCGGGCGACTCGCACGCATCGGCCATCGACCGACCCCGGTCGAGTCGGCGCCGAAGCTCGTCGGTGGCGCGTCGAGTTGCCGGGTCGTTCGGCAGCGTGGTCGTCATGGCGTCGCGCAACGTGGAGCCCGATCGGAGCTGGCGGGCGAGGTCGTCGCACCACTCGGCAACCGCGCTCGCCGACGGTGGGCGCCGCTCGGCTCGACGTGCCAGGAGCATCGAGTATGGGTGGACGCCACCTCCCCTCGAGTTGGCGGGACGTGCAACGGGGCGGCCGGCGCGCGGTCGCCGGCGCCATGCACCGAGTGCGACGAGCGCAGCCACGAGCGCCGGGGCGATGACGGTCATGTGCGTCCTCGGCTCAGTTGAGCGAACATCGCGAACGATCCGTCGGCGCGACGTTCGCCGAGTGTGCGGAGTGTCGGTGGCATGGTCGAGTCGGCGCCTGGTGCGACGACCTCACACACTGCATTGACGTGGCGGCCCGGCTCGCCCGGCGCTCGATCGACATGGATGACCACGTCGATCGAGCGGGCGAGCTGGTGGCGGATTGCCGCCAACGGCCAGGTGGGCGACGCCTGGAGCACCAGGGTCTCGAGCCGCAGGAGCGCGTCGAGTGGCCCGTTTGCATGACACGTCGACAGTGATCCGTCGTGGCCGGTGTTCATCGCCTGGACGAGCGCCAGGACCTCGTCGCCGCGCACTTCGCCGACCACGATGCGGTCCGGTCGCAGCCGCAACGCCGTTCGTACCAGGTCGGCCACGGTGATCGGTGTCGGGCCGTCGGCGAGCGCCGGTCGGGCTTCGAGCCGAACCACGTGACCATGCTCGATCGGCAGTTCCGTCGTGTCCTCCACCACGACGAGTCGCTCGGTGCGGGCCACGCTTGCGAGCAGCGCGGCGACGAGTGACGTCTTCCCCGACGACGTCGCTCCCGAGACGACGACATTGCACCGCTGATCGATCACGCCGCGCAGCAGCGTCGCTCCATCGACATCGACGAACGAATCGAGCGGTCGGACGCGGGGAGCGAACCGACGGATCGCCAGGCAGGCGCCGTCGACGGCGACCGGTGGAAGTACGACGCAGACTCTCGCACCGCTGGGCAGGCGAGCGTCGACGATGGGCGACGACCGGTCGACGCGTCGGCCGAGCGGTGCCAGGACCCGTTCGATCAGATGATCGACGCTGTCGGACTCGAGTGCGCCGACGTGGTGGAGGGCGCCATGGCGCTCGATCCAGATCGAACGACCGGCGTTGACCATCACCTCGTCGACGTGGGGATCGCGCAGGTACACGTCGAGTTCGCCCAGCCCGCGCAGTCGGGCGAGCGCCGCGTCGGCGAGCCGTTCTTTGTCGCGTGCCGTGCGCAAGGGCGCCAGATGACATACCTCCTCGATCACCAACGCGCGCGTGTCACCCGGCCGGTCGGCGACGCGTCGACAGATCTCCGACACCGTTGCGCTGTCGTCGTCGACGCTGGCCGTGGGGTCGGGCTCGACGAACTCGGTGGTGACGTTCACGCGGCGGCTCGACGCAGTTCCCTCGAGATGACGCGCGGTGGGCGGGTTGTGAGCAGGCCCGCGTCGACCGCCCGCGCCACCGCCGGATCGAAGCTGACGGTTGCCACCACCGGCACCCCGAGAGCGTGTTCGACGTCGCGTTGCGACAGTGCTCGCCCCGGTTCGTCGACGAGTACGACACCGGTCGGTCGTGTCTCGCCCCGCACCGCGCGTCGCAGTGCGAGGTAGCAGGGGCGCGTGACCAGCAGCGATCGATCGACGCGCTCGACGAGCGGTGGTGGGGGTTGGCCGGTTCCGGCGTCGATCGTGACGTCGCATCCCCATTGCCGGGTCCAGTCGTTCAGCCAGTCGCCGAGTTGGCCCCAACGGATGGCGGTCGGCTCGATCGGTGGTGCCGTTCGGTTGGCCCACGTTGCGCCGGACCGCCACGGCAGCAGCCAGCGGTGTGGGGCGATGTCGATCAACAGGTCGGCGAGCTGTTCGGCGGGTGTGTCGGTGGCGAGCCACTCGGCGACACCGGGGCGGTCGGGCTCAGGGAGTCCGAGCACGACGGGAAGCTCGCCATCGAGGTCGACGAGAAGTGACGGATGCGTCGAACTCAGCGCAAACGACGCAGCGACGACGGTGGTTCCGCTGCCGCCCTTGGCGGCCCAACAGAGAGTGACCATGACGTTCCCCCAATCGGCCGGAGGCCTCGGGTGAGTACATGGAGGGAGTCGGTGAGACGAGAGTACCGATCAGCGATGTCGTCCACAACGCAGGCGGTCGGAACTGCGAGCGGTAGCGTCGCCTCCGGAGGTGTCCGAGCACCTGGTGGGCTCCGCCGCCTTCAAAGCGGTTGGGACGGGCGATCCCCGTCCGGCGGGTTCGATTCCCGTCCACCTCCGCCATCGGGTCAGCGTGCGATCGACGTGGTCGGCGCATGTTTGTCGCTGGGCATGAGCGGCGGCAGTCTCAGCGTGAGCAGCCACGTGATGGCGACGAACGCGGTGGATCCCCAGAGCGCAGCGTCGAGGCCTCCCCAGAGATAGAGCACGCCGGACAGCAGGGTGCCGACCAGGCGTCCGGCCGCGTTCGCAGAGTAGTAGAAGCCGACATCGAGCGACACGTCGTCTCCCTGGGAATACGCCAGTATCAGGTACGAGTGCAGGGACGAGTTGATCGCGAACACCACGCCGAACACGATCAACCCACCGACGACGACCGCGGTGACCGCGACGTCGAATGCCACGCCGACCGCCATCGACACCGAGACGACACCCAGCACGAACGCCCAGGTGCGCGCTGCGCCGATTTCGGCGTCGACGCTCGCGATCGAGCGTCGCAGCAGGCGGGGTGCGAACGACTGCACGATCCCGTACCCGATCAACCAGGCGGCGAGGAACGCGCCGATCTGCTCGAACGACCAGCCCAGCACGTCGGCGAGGAAGACCGGGAGCGCGACGACGAACCAGATGTCGCGCGACCCGAAGAGGAAGAACCGAGCGGCCGACAACCGGTTGATCGCCGTCGACTTCGACAGGATCGACCGCAGCGGGGGCTTCACCTTGGCCCGACCGATGTCCTCGTCCAAGAGCACGGCGACGGTGACGAGCACGACGGTGAGCATGATCGCCATCGACCACAGCGCGGCGTCGTAGCCGATCCACGACAGCAGCACTGCACCGAGGAAGAAGCCGAGGCCCTTGAGTGCATTCTTGGAGCCGGTCAGGATCGCGACGAGGCGGAACAGCGCACCCTCGCCGGCGATGAACTTGACCGCGCTCTTGGAGCTCATCTTCGTCAGGTCCTTGGCGATCCCGGACAGCGCCTGGAGGCCCATGACGAACGCAACCGACGCCCATTCGACCCAGCTCGGGTCTTGGAAGGTGAGCCCGACGAGCGCGATGACCTGAAGACCGAGTCCGAGGAGCAGCGTGCGGTTGAGTCCGCTGCGGGCGCCGGCCCAGCCACCGATCAGGTTGGTGACGATCCCCATGAACTCGTAGAGCAGGAATAGGAAGGCGATCGCGATCGGGGAGTAGCCGAGCTCGTTGAAGTAGAGCAGCACCAGCATCCGCAGCGCACCGTCGGTGAGCGTGAACGCCCAGTAGCCGGCGGTCACCAGAACGTAGTTGCGCAGCTTCACGTCGAACTCGGATTCATCATCGCGGCTCGATGCTGTCGGCGACCTTGGCGACCCTGGCGACCTTGGCAGCTAGGTCGATCATGCGGAAGGCGTAGCCGTACTCGTTGTCGTACCAGATCAAGACCTTGACCATGCGGTCGTCGACGACCATCGTCGACGGGCCGTCGACGACGCCGGAGCGGGTGTCGTTGGTGTAATCAGCCGACACCAACGGCCGATCCTCGAACCCCAGGATTCCCCTCAGCTCACCGTCGGCCGCGTCGCGTAGGAGCCCGTTGATCTCCTCGACCGTGACGTCGCGGGTCATCGTGAACACGGCGTCGGTGAGCGACGCGTTCAGCAACGGAACCCTTACGGCGACGCCGTTCAGTTTGCCGATCAGTTCGGGGTAGATCATCGTGATCGCCGTCGCGGAGCCGGTCGAGGTCGGGATCAACGAGTTGAGTGCGGAGCGGGCCCGTCGCAGGTCCTTGTGCGGTGCGTCGACCACGACCTGGGTGTTGGTGGCGTCGTGGATGGTGGTGATCACGCCGCGCTCGATCCCGATCTGCTCGTGGAGCACCTTGACGACCGGGGCGAGGCAGTTCGTCGTGCACGATGCCGCCGTCACCACGTGGTGGACGGCCGGGTCGTAGAGATGGTCGTTGCAGCCCATCACGATGTTGAGCACGCGGTCGTCCTTGACCGGGGCGGCGACGATCACCTTGCGCACTCCGCGATCGAAGTACGGGGCGAGCAGGTCGACGGTGCGGAACTTGCCGGAGCACTCCAACACGATGTCGACGGCGGCGGCATCCCACGGCACCTCGCCGGGTGTGGCGATCGACGAGTAGCCGACTGCCGCTCCGTCGATCTCCAGTTGGCCGTCGCTGACGGAGACGGAGCCGCCATATCGTCCGTGGACCGTGTCGAACTCCAACAGGTGTGCCGCCGTTGCGGCGTCGGTGAGCGGCTCGTTGACGTGGACGAGTTCGAGGGTCGGGCTGCTCGCGCAGGGCTCTCACGGCGAGCCTGCCGATGCGGCCGAATCCGTTGATGCCGACCCGCGTACTCTCCTCGGTCGTCAGCTGGATCCGGTCGTCGGTCATCGGTGGTTCCTCTTCTCAGTTCGCGACGGCGCTGATGCGGTCGTCGAGTTCGGTGATCACTGCGTCGAAGGCCGCGGCGCGACCGTCCTCGACCGGATCGGGCAGCGACCAGTGCCACCAACCCGGCTCGGGATCGAGTTCCTCGTGCGCCTGGTCGCACACCGTCACGACGACGACGGCATGTCCGGCGATCCCGAGCATGCGGGGCTCGGCGCCACTCAGGTCCAACCCGGCACGCGACGCCGCAGCGACCGCTTCGGGATGGACGCGATCGGCAGGATGCGTGCCCGCGGACGTCGCCGCCCCGCCGGTACGAGCTGTCCACAACGCTGCTGCCAGTTGCGAACGCGCAGAGTTGTGACTGCACACGAACAACATCCGACCTGCGGGCCGAGCCGTGGCAACACCGAGCCGGGCGAGCGGTGCGCGCACGAGGCGGACATAGCGGCGGCGGCGGTCGCCTGCCGAGACGAACCGCTCGATCAATCCCACATCTTCGAGGACATCGAGGTGATGCGCGAGCAGGTTGGTCGGCACCGAGAACCGAGCGGCGAGCTCCGTCGGCGAGCGGTCGCTGACTGCGAGGTCCTCCACGATCGCCAGGCGGACCGGTTCACCCAACGCGGCGTGGACGGCTGCACGTTGGGCCACTGAGTCAGCAACGTCCGCATGCTCCATCGGGACGAGCCTAGTCGCTCAGTAAGTATTGAATCAAAATAAATTGAAAGAAGTCACCCCGCGTTCACCAACGCGTCACCCACGGCGGCCAGTCGATCCCGACGGAGGCGGAACCAGGCCCACTTGCCGCGCTGCTCGCGTTCGAGCACCCCCGCTCGCACCAGCAACGACAGGTGATGGCTGACCGTGGGCTGCGTGCGATCGACCAGTGCCGGCAGGTCGCATGCGCACACCTCGCCCGACTCAGCTGTTCCGATGATCGAGACCAGTCGCAACCGCACCGGGTCGGCGAGCGCTCTCAGCAGCTCGGCCAGTTCGGACGCCTGCTCCTCGTCGAGTGCCGACCGCAGCAACGGCGCACAACACAGCTCGGGCTCGGGTGTTGCTTCCAGGGCTGCCACAGATTACATATTGACAGATTTCGATGCGTAGTGCTAACATATCGATCACTGTCAAAGTGTCGTTCGGTCAGTCGATCGACCCATTCATCACCACCATCCACCACGGGAGTCCACCCATGCGTCTGCAACTCGCCCTCAACGTCGACGACCTCGATCAGGCGATCGAGTTCTACAGCAAGATGTTCGGTACCGAACCGGCCAAGACCAAGCCCGGCTACGCGAACTTCGCGATCGAGAACCCGCCGCTCAAGCTCGTGTTGTTCGAAGGCGCCGGTCCGGCCGGCTCGATCAACCACCTCGGCGTCGAAACCGAGACCGCCGCCGAAGTCGTGGCCGCCGAGGCCCGCCTCGCCGACTCCGGGCTCGCGACCACCGGTGTCGACGACACCGTCTGCTGCTACGCCGAAAAGACGGAGACCTGGGTCCACGCCCCGGACGGCAATCGCTGGGAGTGGTACGTCAAGCACGGCGACACCGAACAGCTGGCCAACACCGTCGTGTCCAGCAGCACCGGCTCCTCGGCCGGCTGCTGCGGCTGACCTCGTAGACTCGCGGGCGTCCCCCGCCGACCGCCGGTCACGTGGCGGTCTCACATATGCGAGGAATCGAGAACAGCATGAGCTCCGCAAGTCAGTTGGGCCGCGACCGTCCACTCGTGCTCGTCGTGATGGACGGCATCGGCGTGGGCAAAGGCGATGCCTTCGATGCGGTCGCTCTCGCGGACACGCCGAATCTCGACCAGTTGGCGTCCGAGTCATGCCGAACGCTCAGGGCTCATGGAAGCGCCGTGGGACTTCCCTCGGACGCGGACATGGGCAACTCCGAAGTCGGTCACAACATCCTCGGTGCAGGACGCATTTTCGATCAGGGGGCAAAACGAGTCGACAACGCCATCGCGTCGGGTTCGATCTGGAAGTCCGACGCATGGCGGGAGATCGTGGACGTCTGTGCCGGTGGTGGAGGGACGCTCCACCTGATCGGTCTGTTGTCGGACGGCAACGTTCACTCCAACATCAGCCACCTGTTCGAGATCTTCCGGCAGGCAGCCGAGGACCGGATCTCGACCATCAGAATCCACGCGCTCTTCGACGGGCGCGACGTGCCCGACCCCTCGGCCGAGCGGTACATCGACCTGACCCAGGCAGAGTTCGCCAAGTACCCGCTGGTCGACATCCGGTTCGCGTCCGGTGGTGGACGCATGGTCACGACCATGGACCGCTATGGAGCCGACTGGCGCATCGTCGAAGCGGGTTGGCGCTCGCACGTGCTCGGCGAGGCGCATCCCGTCACCGATCTCGTCTCCGGCGTCGAGTGGGGTCGCTCGACCGGTGTGCGCAGCGACCAACTGCTCCCCGCCTTCACCGTCGTCGACGAGTTCGAGCAACCCGTCGGCAGGATCGTCGACGGCGACGCCGTGGTCATGTTCAACTTCCGCGGCGACCGCGCGATCGAGTTGTCTCAAGCGTTCGAGGCGGGACCTGAGTTCGACGAGTTCGACCGCGAGCGCGTTCCCGACGTCTACTTCGCGGGGATGGCGTTGTACGACGGTGACACGAACACTCCGTCGGCATACCTCGTCGAGCCCGAGTCGGTCGACACGACTGTCAGCGAGATCATCGCGTCTGCGGGTATCGCCCAGTGGGCGGGCGCGGAGACGCAGAAGTTCGGGCACATCACCTACTTCTGGAACGGCAACCGATCCAGCAAGTTCGACGACCGACTGGAGACCTACGTCGAAATCCCCTCCGACCTCGTGCCCTTCAACGAGCGACCCTGGATGAAATCAGCCGAGACTGCCGACGCCGCGATCGAGGCGGTGCGCTCCGGCGAGTTCGGCTTCATCAGGATGAACCTCGCCGGCGGAGACATGGTCGGCCACACCGCCGACCTCGCCGCGACTCGCATCGCGGTCGAGAGCGTCGACCTGGCCATCGGCCGAATCGCCGATGCCGTCGCAGCCGCGTCGGGATGTCTGCTCGTCACGGCGGATCACGGCAACGCCGACGACAAGGTGGAGCGCAACAGCGAGGGCACGCCGCTGATGAGCGACGACGGCGAACCCCAGCTGCGGACGGCGCACTCACTCAACCCGGTCATGTTCGCCATACACGACTACGCCGGGTCGCCGATTCACCTTCGCGACGATCTGCCGACCGCAGGCCTCGCCAACGTCGCGGCGACGATCCTGCAGTTGCTCGACCTCGAGATCCCACCGGACTACGAGCCGTCACTCCTGGACGCGCCGACGCACTGAAGCCGGAGCGGCCGGCGACGAGCGAACCGTTTGTGATCTCGGTCTCCATGCGCGCGAGCGGAGCCCCGCTTCTCGATCAGGAACCGAACAGCGTCAACAACATCACGGTCGGTTCGATCGCTTCGAGCGAATGAGGAGCACCGGCGTCCATGTGCAGCCAGGATCCCTCGCCGAGATCGAGTTCGTCCCCGTCCACGACGAAGCGGAGCCGTCCGGACAGGACCTGCACCACTGCAGCGCGTGCCGCCCGGTGCTCGGTGAGTTGCTCGCCGGCGTCGAAGCCGAACACGGTGACGTCCATCCGCTCGCCGCGATGCACGACCTTCGAGACCACTGCACCCTGCTGAATGGTCACCTCACCCATGGGCCTGCTGATCAGACTGTGTGCCATTGCACGATCATGCCGCACGACGTGCAGACCAGGGGGACCTGTTGGGTGGATCGGTACTGACGACCGATCGGTCATCGGGCGTGAGACCGCTACGGTGATCATCGGAAGCCGGAGGTGAGCGATGCCGATGCCGTTGTGGTGGGGACAGATCAACAAACGGGTGTTCAACCCGCGGTCGGTACGCAACGGCAAGTGGCAGGTGATCCGCCATGTCGGTCGTTCATCGGGCCAGCCGTATCGCACGCCGCTCGAAGCACTCCAGGTCGACGACGGGTTCCTCTTCATGTTGGTGTACGGGTCGCGGTCGGATTGGGTGCAGAACGTCATCGCCGCCGGCACGGCCACGCTCGAGATCGGCGGCGACACCGTCGATCTCGTCGGCCCCGAGCTGATCACCGCGGACGAGGCGTTCGAGCGACTTCCCCCCGGAGCCAAACGCCCACCGAAGCTGCTGAAGATCGACGAGTTCCTCTCGATGCGCCGGGCCGAGCCCAGGTAACTGATCCGTCGGTCCAAGCGAGTCCTCGTCGTGCGATGCGATGATGGACCCGATGGACCGTGCGCGTCTCGATCAACTGACCGAGCTGGGTGGGTGGCGCGGGGACGAGTCGGTGGAGATCACGGGCTCCGATCCGGTGTTGCCGACGCCCTGGCCGGTCGGCGAGATCGCGGCGGTGGCACTCGCCCAGGCCGGCGTGGCCGCTGGCATCCTCGCCCGTCGGGCTGATGGAGATCCGGGAACCGTGAGCGTCGACGTCGCCGATGCCGCGGCGTCGACGATCGGCTTCGCGCTCATGCGCGTCGACGGCGAGTCGATGGTGCGCACGAACGCCGAGAATCCGTGGGTCGGGCGGTACCGATGCGCGGACGACCGGTGGATCCATCTGCACGGTGGCTTTGCGCCGCTCGTCGATCGGTTGGCCGCACTTCTCGAGCTACCTGCCGACTCCGATGAGGCGACGATCGGTTCGGCGGTGAGCGAGTGGGAGTCGGGTCGGCTGGAGGATGCGGTGGCGGCGCGACGCGGGTGTGCCGCGATCATCCGGACCGAGGCGGAGTGGCAGGCCCACCCGCACGGGAAGCTCGCGTGTTCCTGGCCGGCCGTCGTGGTCAGCGCCGCCGCCGACGCTGTCGGACTCCGTTGGGAACCGTCGCCGCAGCGCCCGCTCGATGGCTTGCGAGTGCTCGATCTCACCCGCGTCTTGGCGGGGCCGACGTGTGGCCGCACACTCGCAGCGTTCGGCGCCGACGTGTTGCACGTTCGGGGACCCCAGGTCCCGGTCGTCCCGGCGTTCGTGATCGACACCGGTCATGGCAAACGCCAGGCCCACTGCGACATGACCGACCCGGATCAGCTCGCAACACTCCGGCAGCTGGCGCTCGAAGCCGACGTGGTGGTGCAGGGGTATCGGCCGGGTGTGGTTGCTCGGTACGGGCTCGACGAATCGTCCTTGCGTGCTGACGGATTCGGTGGCGTCTTCGGTTCGGTGTCGGCCTACGGCCACGAGGGTCCCTGGTCCGACCGCGCCGGGTGGGAGCAGCTCGCACAGTCGACGAGTGGACTGTGCCCCGACCCGCTCGGTGACGGACCGCCCGCGATGTTGCCGTGTGCGGCCACCGACTACACGACGGGCTTCGCGCTTGCTGCAGGGGTGATGGGTGCGCTCGATGCCGCCCTGGCCGACGGCATGGCACGGCGGGTCGACGCGTCGCTGTGCCAGACAGCGGCATGGATCCTGCGTGCCGGCCGAGGTGACGGCAACGATGCTCCAAGTGGCCTGGCGCCGATGATGGTGCGGTCCCAGTCGGGCTTCGGCGTCGTCGAGCATCTCGGTCCGTGCGTCGATGTCGATGGCCTCGACGTCGGCTGGGTCCATCCGACGACACCGCTCGGCCACGGGACGCTGGCGTGGTGAACACCTACGGGTTCACCGCCGACCTCTGGCATTCTGCGTGACCTTCGCCCCTAGGGGCGAAGGATTCTCGGCCGGAGAATGGGATCCGGGCCGCAATGGCTCACGGACGGGAGTGTCATGCAGTCGCGAAGTCGGAACCTGCCGATCATCGGAGCGTTGATCGTCGGGATCGGGATGATCGTGGCGCCGTTCGTGTTCCAGATGTTCGAGCGGGCGCCCCTCGGTGGCGACATGATCGAGGACTTCGAGCCGTACATGACGGTCGAACAGGTCGAGCGCTTCCGCGGCTACCTCGTGGAGATCGATGCGGCGAACACCGAGTCGATCGAATCGCTCCGTGACGCACTCGTGACATCGGGAGCGGTCGAGGCATCGCAATACGACACCGTCCTCGCGTCGGTGGCGAATCTCAACGACCAGTGGCCCACCGTCGACGCCGACATGACCGATCTCATCGATCGCATGGAAGCGAATCTCGACAACTATGCGGCCGTCGCCGCGCTTCCCCCGTTCCCCATGTTCCCCTGGTTCTTCGTGATTCCCGGCGCGTTGATCGTCATCGTGGCCGGTGTCGCGCTGTACCAACGCCGCACGCCCGATCGCCGTGCTCGGCCCGCATTGTGGGTGCTGTTCGGTCTGGGGATCGCGGTTGCTGCGGCACCCGTTGCGTTCCAGATGTTCGACCGAGCGCCTCAGGGTGCCGACATGATCGAGGACTTCCGGCCGATGATGACGCGCGAGCGGGTGCAGTCGGTGCAGGGATACTTCGTGACGTTGGGCGCAGCGGAGGGTCAGCTGCGAGCCAACGCCCTGCCCATGCTCGTCGCGGCCGGTGGTGACGCGGCCGAATTCCCTGCCATCAGCCAGTGGTCGGCTGACTGGCCGACCATCCTCACCGACTTCAACCCCATGGTTGCCACCATGAGCGACAACGTCGACAACTACGCCGCCGTCGACGCATTGCCCTCGTTCGACCTGTTCCCGTGGTTCTTCGTGATCCCCGGTGTCCTCGTGGCCGGACTCGCAGCCATCGCGCTGTGGTCCCGATCGCGGTCGACCGACGGATCGACAACATCCCCCAACAACCCGGCATCGGCCGGCAAGGAGTCAACATGACCAGGCATCTCTCCCATCGGCGACTGCTCGCATCGCTCGCAGTTGTTGCGTTCGTCGCTGCCTCGTGCGGCAGCGACGACGATTCCAGCGACACCGCCACGACCGACGCGACCGAGGTGACCGACGCTACCGACGCGACCGAGACCACCGAGGCAATGACCGAGGAGACCTCGCCGCCGGCCACTGAGGCGCCCACGACGGAACCCGCCGCAGCGTTCGACGGCGAGCTCGTGGGCACCTTCTCGATCGACGACGCCGTCTGCACCGACGCGGCGAACCTGACGGGCTCGTACTTCCGCATGCTGCAGCCGGGTGGCACCCTCGAGGCCGGGCCGTTCATCCCGAACGCCGATTCGGCCTGCGTCGACACCACGTACTCGGGGCTCACCGCCGGAACCGACGGCGGGCTCGTGACCGGCACCTACCAAGCCGCGCCGGATCCCGCATTCGATGCGACCGGTAACGGCCTCGCAGATGCGATCTTCGCCCCGGTGACGTTCTTCGCGGTTGCGTTTGCCGGTGCGACCGACCCGGCAGAGGCGATGCCGATGTTGACCGCCACCGACGGCGCGTTGACCGGTGATCTGTCAGCGTTCACCGCCTACTACGGCAATGCGCCCTTCAACCAGGGCGCACCGAAGCCGGACGGGGCCGGTGAGGCGCCCGTGGGCACGATCGATCCGGAGACGGGTGCGTACGTCCTCGACTGGACGAGCCAGATCGTCGGCGGGTCGTTCGACTCGTTCGTTGGTGTGTGGCACCTCGAGGGAACGTTCACGCCGAACTCCTGATCAACGTCGTCGCTCGTGGGTGGTCGCACGGGAATCGGCACCGCTCAACTTGTTGCAGAGCGGTGCCGATAGATCCCCGTGCAGGTTCCATCGGCGGTCGCTCGGGGCCAGGTACGTTCCCCGACCGCTGCGTGGTCGGCATTGCTTCCACGTCGGGTGACAGCTGAGTGGCTGTGGCACGTCGCGTCCGTGGCAGTCGTCGTCGTCTACTGCGGATCGTTGGTGCTGGTGACGAGAGGGCCGTCGGGGTACAGCACACTCTGGGACGGCTGGATCGGCAACATCGCATCGATCATCATCGTCGTCCCGCTCCTCTTGCGCCTGCAGCGGACGGAGATCCTGCGTGGAGCGTGGTGCGCGATGGCCGTTGGCATCGTCCTGAACTGCGTGGCCAACTTGCTGTACCTGCTCCACGACCAGAATCTCGATCCCGTTCCATTTCCAGCATCCAGCGATGCCGCATACCTTTCCTCGTATGCCGCCTTCGCGATCGGGGTGGCGATGATGAGCCGCCGCTCCTTCGGACTGCGATTCACGAGTATTCGTCTCGACGGACTCATTGCCGGGTTGACGATTGCGTCTGCAGCCGCGTATTGGTGGTTGGGTCCGGTTCTGGCGGTGACGGGAAGCACGGTGCAGGCAGTTGTCAGCTTGTCGTATCCGCTCTTCGACCTGCTCTTGATCGTCTTGCTCGTCGCTGGTCTCGCACCACTGGGTTTCCGACCAACAATGCAGGCGAAGTTGCTCCTGATCGGCGTTGCCTGCTTCGTTGCCGGCGACATCGTGTTTCTCCAACAATCGGCAAATGACGCCTACATCGGCGGAACACTGCTCGAGGGGTCATGGGCAGTTGGGGTCCTTTTCATCGCACTCGCCTCGTGGCCTCGCGATGAGCGGCGATCGCCGCAGGGAAACGACAGAGATGGGACTCCCGACGGTGTCATCTTGGTCCCTGTCGTCTTCGGTCTGACATCTCTGGTGCTGGTCACCTTCTCGTACTTCCGCACTACGGCGACGGCGACGATGGTGTTGGCCCTCGGTGCGCTCGGGGCCGTGATCGCACGGATGGCGCTCACCTCGCGAGAGATCCGGCGGACCACGTCGCAGAGCTTCCGCGATGCTCGGACGGACCTGCTCACTGGCCTCATGAATCGCCGCGCATTTCTCGAGTCGATCGAAGCGACCTTTGCCTCGGGTGCCACGTCGGTCGGCATCCTGCTCGTCGACCTCGACCGCTTCAAGCACGTGAATGATTCGCTGGGTCATCACGCAGGCGACGAACTCCTCCGGATCGTGTCATGGAGATTCGTCAATCAGCTCGGCGATCGGGCGCGCGTCGCGCGTATCGGCGGTGATGAGTTCGCGGTCGTGTGCGTCGACCGAAGCGGCGATGAGCTCTTCGAGCTCGCCCAGGAACTCGTGGATGTCCTGTCGGCCCCGGTCGCTCTCGACGGTTTGAGGATTGGGGTCGCTGCAAGCATCGGAATCTCCGTCTCTCCACACGATGGGTGCACGGGTTTCGAGCTGCTTCGGAGCGCTGACGTCGCGATGTATGCCGCAAAGCGCACCAATGTGGCCATCTGCGCCTATGACCGGCGGAGCGATGCGAACGACCGCGACCAGATGGCTCTGATTCAGGAACTCCGAACGGCGATCGATCAGCAGCAACTCGTCCTGCATTTCCAACCCACCGTCGACTGCTCGACGATGACCATCCGGGGTGTCGAGGCACTTGTACGTTGGCCTCACCCGACTCGGGGGCTGCTCTACCCCGACAGCTTCATCCCCCTCGCCGAGCAGGTCGAACTCATGTCACCGCTCACCCGCTCGGTGCTCCAGCTGGCCATCTCCGAGGCGAGGTGCTTTCGAGACCTCGGCTGGGATCTGCAGATGAGTGTCAACGTCAGTCGCCACGACCTCCTCGACGACACGCTCAGCGACTGCATCGATGCTCTCTTGCGACAGCATGAGGTCCCTCCCGAGAAGCTGACCCTCGAAGTCACCGAGTCGTGCTTCAGCATGGAAAGTGATCGAGTCGCACGAAACGTCCACGAACTCCGCTCACGCGGCATCCGCATCTCGATCGACGACTTCGGGGTCGGGTACTCGTCGATGTCACAACTCCTCGGAATCCCGATCGACGAGCTGAAGATCGACAAGACGTTCGTGCTCGCTCTGCTGAGCGACGGACGCGCCGAATCCATCGTCAGGTCGACGATCCAACTCGGTCGCGCGCTGAGTCTCAGCATCGTCGCCGAGGGAGTCGAGACGTCTGACGTCCTGGCGTCACTCCGAGAACTCGGAGTCGATGTCGTACAGGGCTACTACGTTTCCAAGCCGCTCGCTGCGGACCAGCTCCTCCACTATCTCGAAGGACTCGAGGGTTGGCCGGCTCCGGGCGGAGCGCCGACCGCACGGTCACGGCGCTCGCAGCAGTCTCGGAGCGTGTACACGGTCGATACGACGGCCAGGGACGGTCGTCACTAGGTTTGCAGGCGTCCGCCGAACCTGGGAGAAGCACCATGACCGCTCTGGAATCCACGCCCGACATGTACGACCTGCGGATGTCCGAGGGCGTCCGACCGTTGTACGAGGCGGTGAAGAAGTTCATCTACACCGAGGTCGACCCGATCACCGCCGAGTTCTTCCGCCTCGGCGAGGGCCGGGCCGATCGCTGGACGTATGCGCCCGGTCAGCTCGAGCTGCTCGAGTCGGTGAAGGACAAGGCCAAGGCGCAGGGTTTGTGGAACTTCTTCCTCCCCGACGCCGAAACCGGTGAGGGCCTGTCGAATCTCGACTACGCCTACATCGCGATCGAGCTCGGTAAGAACCCGTTGGCGTCGGAGTCGATGAACTGCGCTGCACCCGACACCGGCAACATGGAAGTGCTCGAACGTGTCGGCACGCCGGCGCAGAAGGAGAAGTGGCTCAAGCCGCTCCTCAGTGGCGAGATCCGGTCGGCGTACGCGATGACCGAGCCCGACGTGGCCTCGTCCGATGCCAAGAACGTTGCCTGCAAGGCCGTGCGTGACGGCGACGAATGGGTCATCACGGGCGAGAAGTACTACATCTCCGGCGCCGGCGATCCGCGCTGCAAGATCATGATCACGATGGTGCAGACCAACCCGGATGCGTCACCGCATCAGCGCCAGTCCCAGATCCTCGTTCCGATGGACACCCCTGGCGTCGAGATCGTCGGGCCGATGCACGTGTTCGGCAAGGACGACGCTCCGCACGGGCACATGCACCTGCGCTTCAACGACGTGCGTGTGCCCTACGAGAACGTGCTGCTCGGCGAGGGTCGTGGCTTCGAGATCTCCCAGGTCCGTCTCGGCCCGGGCCGTATCCATCACTGCATGCGTTCTGTCGGTCAGGCCGAACGGGCCCTCGACCTGATGGTCAAGCGCGGGCTCACCCGTGAGGCGTTCGGCAAGCGCCTCGGCAATCTCGGTGGCAACGTGCAGATGATCGCCCAGTCCCGTATCGAGATCGAGTCGATGCGTCGCATGGTGCTCACCGCTGCCAAGGCGATGGACGTGCTCGGCAACGCCGAGGCTCGCGTGTGGGTCAGCGCCGTCAAGGCAATGGTCCCGATCCGCACCTGCGAGATCATCGACAACGCGATCCAGATGCATGGCGCCACGGGCGTGTCGCAGTGGACGCCGCTCGCCGACATGTACGCCGGCCAGCGCACGTTGCGCCTCGCCGACGGCCCGGACGAAGTCCACTGGTTCGTCGTCGGGCGTGCGGAGTTGGCCAAGGGCGAGCAGGACGGTGGCAACACCTACGACCCGAAGGTCGAGTACATGTCGCGCCAGGACGACATCAAGGACGGCATCTTCTCCGGCCCCTGATCGGGCGGGGTCAGTAGCCGGTGCCGCAGAACGGGGCGGGGCGGACCGCGAACAGCGTGTCGAGGTGCTCCAGTTCGTTGTCGGTCGCCGTCAGCGTGCCGGACACCGCCAGGTCGTGCCATGAGACGCCGCCGAGGTAGGCGGCCGACAGCGTGGCGATGTCGACCTCGATGTCGGCCGGGCCGTCGTTGCGCTCGGCGCCGTCGGCCGAGATCGTCCACGTGCCGGTGTTGGTCGCGAACATCGGATCGTGCACGCGAACGCTCACGCTGTGCCGGCCCGGCCCGTAGGTACGAGCCGAGAGCGCAGCGTCCAGGTCGAGGATCCGGACCCACTGTTCGTCGAGACGGTGCACCGCTTCGTAGGCGCGTGAGTCGTGCATGACACGCCGGACCGGTTCGTCGACAGGGCGGGGAGCGGTTTTCCACGTCGTGATCAGGTCGATGTCGAGCAGGTAGCGCCAGAGTTCGATCTCGACGGCCGACGACGCCCCCCAGATCTCGCGCACCTTGCCGATGCCGGTCGGGTTCCGGGCGAACGTCTCATCCCAGTCGACGTCGTAGAACACGAAGCCATCGTCGGCACCGCTCGCATCGGAGTGAACGGCAATGAACGATCCTTTTCCGTAGAGCTCCGCGGTTGGCTGCGATGCGTCCTTCAGAATCCGCGGCCAAATCCACGCCGGCCGGCTGATCGACCCGACGTGCCACCGGGCGACTCGTTCGTACAGATCGGGCACGACGTCGAGGACCTGTGTGTGTGGGAGTAGTCGCATCGAACCGGGCTGCGGTGCCGAGCGCCACGGTTTGGTGTGCCGGGATGTGATGACGGCGGCAGTTGCGTCGGTTGCGATCGCGAATCCGAAGCGCCGGTAGATCGACGTCTCGCTCGCGTGAAGCGTCGCGAGCACGTTGCCGTGGTCGTGGGAGTCGTGTAGCAGTCGGTGCATCATCTGCGTCAGCAGCCCGCGACGGGTGTAGGTCGGTAGCACACCGACGTGTGTCACGCCTGCGGTCTTCACACGGGTGCCGCCGGGCACCGTCGAGTCGAAGCGGAACGCAGC
>CAVQTE010000019.1:0-49719 GCA_963716235.1 Ilumatobacteraceae bacterium
AGACCGTCAGGACGATCATCGACCGCGTGCTCGAATCGCCGCTCGTCGGTGAGGTGATCGGGTCGACGACGCCTCGACCGACGGAACCCGGGCGATCCTGCGGACGTACGACGACCCCCGCTCCGGGTGCTCCCGCAGCCGGTGAACCGCGGCAAGGGCGCGGCCCTGCGGCCGGGGTTCGCCGGCGACGGCCGATCGTGATCGTGCAGGACGCCGACCTCGAGTACGACCCGCCGAGTACCCCAAGGTGCTCGACCGATCCTCGACGACAAGGCCGACGTGGTGTACGGCTCGCGTTTCCTCGGCGGCGAGCCCAGCGCGTCCTCTACTTCTGGCACACCCTCGGCAACAGGGTCCTCACGCTTGTCGAACATGGCCACCAACCTGAACCTCACCGACATGGAGACCTGCTACAAGGCGTTCCGGCGCGAGGTGCTCCAGAGCATCGACCTCGACGAGGACCGCTTCGGCATCGAGCCGGAGATGACCGCCAAGGTCGCCGCGCGCCGCTGGCGGGTCTACGAGGTGGGCATCTCTACTCCGGCCGCACCTACGCCGAGGGCAAGAAGATCGGCTGGCACGACGGCGTCCGGGCCATCTACTGCATCGTGGCGTACTCGCCACCCGGCGTGCGCATCGGGTTGCGTCGGGCGAGCCCGGTCGTCGCCCGACTCGCCGGGGGGTACTGACCGCGTCCCTCAGGCGAGCGGTTTCCCCGGACGATGAACACCGACTGACCGAACGGCATCCGGATGCGGTCCTCGACCCATCGCACGACCGGAACGATGTAGCGGTCGAAGATCTTCACGGTGGTCGCCGACGTGGGTTCCTGACGAGGAGTCGCACGAGCAGCAGCCAGCTGAACCAGCCCGGCATGTTCACGTAGCGGGAGTCGACCACCTCGTAGCCGGCGAGTCGCACGTCGCGCTCGGCCTCGCGCTTGCGGTACCGCCTGACATGGCCGAGCTTCTCGTCGAACGGGCTGTAGAGGAATTGGAAGGCGGGCACCCAGATCACCAGGCACCGCCGGGCTGCAGGCGTTCGCCGATCTCGCGCAGCACTCCCTGATCGTCGGCGATGTGTTCGAGCACGTTGATCATCACGGCCGAACCGAACACGGGCTCAGCCAGGACATCGGCGACCACACCATCGACGGCGGTCACCCGATCGTCTGATGCGTAGCGATCCGCCAGGACCGTCGCCGCGTGGCCGCCCGGCTCGACGGCGGTGACAGCACCGAAGGCGGCGAAGCTCTCCGTGAACGTGCCATGACCGGCGCCGACTTCGAGGATCGGGCCTGCCAGGTGCGGTCGTGCCAGATCGACGATCCAGTTGCGATAGTTCTCGGCATCGTCGAGCGAATCGAGCGTCGACGCAAGCGTCGCATCCACCTCGCTCGAGTCGAACGAACGAGTCGAACCAGGATCGGAGTCAGCCACGATCCCGCAGGCTAACCAGTGACTCCGCACCACGACTGCCAGACTGTGCGCATGGCGACTCCCGACACGCTCCACTGGTCGAACTCCGATGCCGAAGTGCACAAGGTGGTGGTCGGGCCGTACGAGAACAACGTGTTCGTCGTGCGCTGCCTCGCGACCGGCGAGGCGGTCCTCCTCGACGCAGCCAACGAGCACGAGCAGCTCCTCGAGCTGTGCAAGCGCCTCGGCGTGAAGCGGGTGCTCGAGACGCACGGGCACTGGGACCACATCCAGGCGGTGCCGGCCATGCGCGAAGCGGGCTACGAGGTCGCCGTCACCTCGCTCGACGCGCCGATGCTGAAGGAGGTCGGCTACGACGTGTTCATCGACGACGCCGAGGTGATCGAAGTCGGCCGCCTCCGGCTCCATGCGATCCACAACCCCGGCCACACCCCAGGGTCGATCTCGTTCGCGCTCGCCGACACGCCCCTGCTGTTCACCGGCGACACGCTGTTCCCCGGCGGCCCCGGCAACACCTCGTTCGAGAATGCCGACTTCGACACGATCATCACCTCGATCACCTCGAAGCTGTTCACGTTCCCCGACGACACGATCGTGCTGCCCGGCCACGGCCTCGACACGACGATCGGCGCCGAACGCCCACACCTCGACGAGTGGATCGAACGCGGCTGGTAATCGTGCCCGGCAAATGAGACGCGGGGTCTGACCCCGCGTCTCGTTCACTGGATGATCTCGGCGATCTCCTCTGGGACACCTCACCGGGCATCTTGCCGATGATGATCATCGCGAGGACCTCGTCCTTGGTGACCTCGTGCTTGTTGACCGTGCCGACGAGCTTGCCCTGGAGCATCACGCTGATCCGGTCGGCGAGGTCGAACACGTCGTGGATGTCGTGGCTGATCAGGAAGATCCCGATCCCCTCGGACTTGAGTTGCATGATGAGGTCACGCACCTCCGCCGTCTCGGCAGGTCCGAGCGCCGCGGTCGGCTCGTCCATGATGAGGATCGTGGCGTTGAAGTGGACCGCCCGGGCGATCGCCACCGACTGGCGCTGCCCACCCGAGAGCGACTTCACCGGTGTGCGGAGGTTCTTGAACCGGGGGTTCAGACGCTTCATCAGCTTCTGCGTCGCGGAGTCCATCGCCGAGTCGTCGAGCGAGCCGAACCGGGTCTTCAGCTCGCGTCCCGAGGAAGATGTTCCCGGCCGCATCGATGTTGTCGGCGAGCGCCAGCTTCTGGTAGATCGTCTCGACCCCGTACGTGCGGGCATCACGGGGGTTGTTGATCGTGACGGGCTCGCCGTTGATCAGGATCTGTCCGCCGTCGGCGGGATGCGCGCCGGCGAGCGTGTGGATGAGTGTCGACTTGCCCGCGCCGTTGCCGCCGACGAGGGCGACGACCTCACCGGGGTACAGATCGATCGTGACGCCGTCGACGGCATGCACGCCGCCGAACGACACCCGGATGTCACGCAGCTCGACGAGCGGGACACTGGATGCATCACCGGCGTTGGTCGAGGTGTCAGGTGTGGCGAGATCGGTCATGGCTCCTCCTGCTCACTTCGCGCCCTTGCGGAGGGTCGAGTCGAGACCGACCGCCGTGATCAGCACCAAGCCGACCACGACGTCCTGCATCGGGGAATCGACCTTCAGCAGCACCATGCCGGAACGCAGCGACTGCATGATCACCGCGCCGAGCACTGCGCCGGGGATCGTGCCGATACCACCGGCGAACGACGTGCCGCCGATGACCGCCGCCGAGATGACGTCGAGTTCGTTGGTCACGCCGAGGTTCGTCACGGCCGCATCGAGGCGGGCGGTCTGCACCGCTGCGCTCACCGCGCAGAGCACGCCCATCAGGACGAAGGTCAGCATGACGACCTTGCGGGTGTTGATACCACCCAGTTCGGCAGCCTCGGGGTTACCGCCGTAGGCGTACACGTAGCGACCGAACTGACGACGTTGCGCCAGGTAGGTCATCAGGATCGCCACCATGATGAGAATGACGACCGGGTAGGCGATCCCGGTCGGATTCCCGGTGATCGGGGAGATGTACTTGTTCGCCACGAGGCCGATCGAGGCCACCACCACGAGACAGCCGAGCGCACCGATGCCGACGTCGAGCCACATCGGACGCAGCGGAAGCTCGTAGCGCTGACGACGGCGCCGGGCGAGCACGAGACTGACGATGATCAACGCACAGGCGATCCCGCCGACCAGCCAGCTCTTCCAGTCACCGAGCGCACCTCTCGGCCCGCCGCCGATCAACTTGAACGTGCTGTCCAGCGGGGAGAGCGTCTGGCCCTGTTGGAAGCGGAAGATCAGGCCGCGCCAGATCAGCAACCCGCCGAGCGTCACGATGAACGCGGGGATCTTGACGTACCCGACGAGGACTCCCTGGAAGACACCGACGAGCGCGCCCAGCGCGAGGCCGACAGCCAGGGCCAGGATCCAGGTGTACCAGCGTTCCAGGCCGAACGCGTCGGGGATCCAGCGGGTCTGGACCATCGCCATCACGTAGCCGAGGAACCCCAGCAGCGAACCGACCGACAGGTCGATGTTGCGGGACACGATGATCAGCACCATGCCGGTCGCCATGATGGCGATCGACGTGCTCTGCACCGACAGGTTCCACAGGTTCCGAGCGGTCAGGAAGTCACCGTCGGACAGAATGTTGAAACTGATCCAGATCACGGCGGTCGCCAGGATCATGCCGACCATACGGGAGTCGATCTCGGCCGATGCCAGCCCCGACCGCCAACCCGACTTCGAAGCGGTTGCCGGAGCCGGGGCCGCTTGTGTTTCAGTCATCGTCACGCCTTTTCTACATCACGTTGCAACGAGTACGGAAGTGCCCCCCGCCTTTCGGGCGGGGGGCACTTCCACTACAGGGTGTTCGTCGTCAGTTGACGATCAGGGGCAGGCCGCCACAGAGCCGGCTTCGACTCCCTGGCAGAGGTCGTCCGTGCTGATCCATTCGGCGTCGACGACCAGATCGAGGTTGTCCTGCGTGATGGGGATCGGCTCCAGGAAGATCGAGCTGAGCTCGTTGCCACCCGGCGTCTTGAACGCCGCCGCACCTGCCACAGCGGCGGGATCCGGGTTGGCGCACAGACCAATAGCAGCTTCACCGGCGGCCGTGCCGAGCGCACGGGCGTCCTTCCAGACGTCCACGGACTGCGTGCCGAGGGCGACCCGGTTGAGCGCTGCCTGGTCGCCGTCCTGGCCGGACACGGGCACCTGGCCGGCGAGGCCCTGCGCTTCGAGTGCGGCGATCACGCCACCGGCCATGCCGTCGTTCTGCACGAGGGCGACATCGATGGCATTGTTCTCAGCGGTGAGGAAGCCCTCCATCGTCGTCTGGGCGTTTGCGGGATCCCAGTTGTCGGTGTAGGCCTCGCCGACGATCTTGATGTCTCCGGCATCAACGGCTTCACCGATGACCTTCTCGGCGCCAGCGCGCAGGAAGTCGGCGTTCGCGTCGGCCGAGTTGCCCTTGATGATCACCCAGTTGCCCGTGGGCTGGATGTCGAAGAGCGCCTGGGCCTGCATCTCGCCGACCAGCTGGTTGTCGAACGTGAGGTAGAGCACGCTGGGGTCTTCGATCAGACGGTCATACGCGATGACGGGGACGCCGGCATCGGTCGCTGCCTGCACCGACGGGATGATGGCCTCGCCGTCCTGGGCGAGGATCACCACGACGTTGGCGCCCTGGGAGATCAGGTTCTCGACGTTGCTGGCCTGGGTCTCGGCCGACGACTTCGCGTCGTTCGAGACGTAGCTGCCGCCGCCGGCCTCGATGGCCGCCTTCATGGCCGGCTCGTCGAACTTGCCCCAGCGCTCTTCCTGGAAGTTGTTCCAGGAGACGCCGACGACGCAATCGCCGCCGCCACCAGCAGCGGTCGTGCCTTCGGTGGCCGTTGTGCCTTCGGTGGCCGTTGAGTCTTCGGTGGCCGAATCTTCGTCGCTGCCGCATGCGGCAAGGATCAACCCGGCGACGACGGCAACTGATGCCAAGTGTCGTGCTTTCATGTGCTACTCCCCCTCAGGAATAATAGATGTCAGGGATTTGGAATCACTCGCGTTCACGGTGAGCTGCGAGCCGCTGGGACATTACACCTCTGAGACTCTTCGACAAAGGACCTACGTCCCGACTCGACCTCGCGGTCCGATCTACGGCTGAGCGGTGCCGTCGAAGTACTGCTGGGCCAGGGCCCAGGCGCCGGTGCCGACCTCGGCTCCGATGATGCGGCCCTCGACGTCGTCCTGCGGAATGTGGATGCCTCCGTGCAGCCGGGAGATCCCTGCTTGATCGGCCGCGTCGAAGTACGTCGCCCACTGGAGTTCGACGTCGGCGACCGGTCCGGCTTCGTGGATCAGGTCGCCTCGTGTGACGGTCCACTCGAACAGCCCGCCCGGGAAGTACGGCGTGCCCGTGATGGCGGTCAGCACCTCGGCTGCCGCGCGGCTGAACGTGCTGTGTCCCGACACGTAGCCGGCGAAGGCCGGGGTGACGAACGTCGGCCGTTGATACGGCACCCAGTCGACCGCGCGGATCCAACCCACACCGCTCGTCTGCGTCTCCGGATCCTCCGGGCGCCCCTGCCATGCGTACACGGCGACCTCACCGACGTGATCCGCCAGCTGCTCGTGCCGCTCGCCCGGGCGCACTCGACTCGAGGGTCACCACTTCGACGAGCCCGGCCTCGAGCGGCAATCCGTCCCGATCGTACGACGGCCCGTCCGGATCGCTCGACTGACCGAGACCACCCATGTACCGGATCATGGAGATCGGACGCACCGAGTCGTAGTAGGCCTTGAGGCCCCACGCGGCGATCGCTGCATCGTGCGTTGCGCCGTTCAACGCGAAGTACGTCTTGACATCCCACTCCAGCGGATCGAGCTCGGGCCCCTGCCCCCGAAACGCCGCTCGAAGCCGGGCGTGTCGGCAACGCTGTTGGCGATCAGATTCCAGTGGCCCGGCGGCGTCTCCGACTTCGGGCCGTCGGCCCAGTACTCGGCGACGACGCGGTCGAGGTCGGCGCGCAGCGTCGTCTGCGGCGAGTACGGCTCACCCGTGACCGGGTTCTCGTCGTACCCGGTCCCATCGTTGGTTCCGAGCGTGTTGTTGCCGAGCGATGCCGGGCTGGCTGTCGATCTCCACGCCGTCGGCCGGGTCGAGCTGGGAGCTGTAGCGAAGCACGTCCAGCGCAGCCTGTTTGAACTCGGCGTCGGTCGCCGGGTCACCGAGGCGCGGCGGTGGCCCCGGGTCGATCGGTGTGCCGGTCGGCGACGGTGTGAGCGCAAACGGGGTCACGGAGCCCCACTGCGGACCGATGAACGTCTGGACGTTGCCCGGGATCGGCAGCCCATTCTGCGAGAGCTGCAGACCGAGCGAGAGCGGCTGCCACGCATTCGGATCGCGCATCACCGTGCCGGGATCAGCGACGATCATGGGGTCGTTGGCCGGCCGATACGAGCTGTCGACATAGCGATCGTCCTCGAGCGCTCCGTCGGTGCTCCCGTACGCGATGACGGCCTCGGCGATCCGGTTGCCGAGTGCAGCGGGGTCATCGCCGTCGGTCGATTCGTAGTCCGTGCGGTAGCAGAGCGATGCCATCACGGCATCCAACTCGTCGGGCGCCGCCTCGAGATCCGACACCGTTGCGTAGCGCCAGAGCAGGAGCCGGTACGCGGCGTAGCTGATCGCCGTCTCGCGGGCGGCCGTCACGTCATCGGCGTTCAGTTTCTCCGTCACGAAGTAGCCGTCCGCGTCGGGGTCGTAGGCCGCCCAGGCATCCCACATCGCCGCGGAGGTGTGGAACAGGTTCCGAGCGTGGACGGTCGGCGCCGGGACGACTTCGCGGATGAGCTGGAGGAGGGTCTCGTCCCACACTCGCGCCACCGACCGGCCGTCGAAATCCTCACGTTCGCAGTCCTCGACGGCGTACGCGGGTGAGTCGTCCGAGGAGCACGCTGGCACGGCGCCGACGACGAGGACGACCGCTGTGATCACTCCTGCCCAACGGTGAGAACGACGTCGGGACGACTGCATCACCGGCGGAACCTACAACACCGCGCAGCGACACGTTCTGCATCGTGGCCGCAGTCGGGCGGCGACGCGGATGTGGTTCAATTCATCCGTGTCCGACGAGCCGCCAGCCGCCGCTTCGGACGGGCCGAGTCGCTCGGGACCGGCGCGGGGTCGTTGGTGGGTCGCCGGCGCCATCGCGGTCGCACTTGCCGGGGCAGTAGTGGGGCGGTGGTCGTCTCGGCGCAGCGCGACGATGCATCGAGCGCTCCGTCGACCGCGGCCCCACCGCCGCGGTTCGTCGACGACACGAGCGGTTCGGGCATCGACCATTCCTACGAAGGCGCCTACGAGCACTTCGTCGGCGGAGGTGTCGCCGCGTTCGATTGCGACGACGACGGGTTCGCCGACCTCTACTTCGCCGGGGGAACAGAGCCGGCGGCGCTCTACCGGAACGCGAGCGACGTGGGCGGTGCGCTCCGCTTCGATCAGCTCGCTTCATCCACCACCGACCTCACGGCGGTGACCGGCGCCTATCCGCTCGATGTCGACAGCGACGGGTACATGGATCTCGCCGTTCTGCGACGCGGGGCCAACGTCATGCTGCGCGGGCTCGGCGACTGCCGCTTCGAAGACGCCACCGAGCAACTCGGTCTCGATGGAGGCGACGATTGGACCACCGCGTTCAGCGCTGCGTGGGAGGGATCGAACGCACTTCCGACACTCGCGTTCGGCAACTACCGCACGCTCGAAGAGGACGCCTGCGACGTCGGCCAACTGGTACGCCCCACGTCGGCGGGGGACGGCTACGACGCGCCGATCGAACTCAGTCCGGGGTACTGCGCGCTGTCGATGCTCTTCAGTGACTGGGATCGTTCGGGTCGTCGAGATCTGCGCATCGCGAACGACCGGAACTACTACATCGACGGACGCGAACAGCTGTGGCACGTCGCCGAGGGTGAGGCGCCACGCGAGTACAGCGAGGCCGACGGATGGCGGCCGCTGCAGATCTGGGGAATGGGCATCGCCAGCCGGGATCTGACCGGTGACGGGTATCCCGAGGTGTTCCTCACCAGCCAGGGCGACAACAAACTGCAGACACTCGAGAACGGCCCGGCACAGCCGACGTACAAGGACATGGCACTCAAGGCAGGCGTCACGACGCAGCGTCCGTACACGGGCGGCGACCCACTCCCGTCGACGGCGTGGCATCCCGAGTTCGAAGACGCGAACAACGACGGCATCGTCGACCTGTTCATCAGCAAGGGCAACGTGGAGGCGCAACCGGACCACGCAACGCTCGATCCGAGCAACCTGATGATCGGCCAGGCCGACGGCACGTTCGTGGAGGGGGCGGAGGCCGCGGGCATCGTCAGGTACGAGCGGGCACGCGGCGCCTCGCTCGTCGACCTCAACCTCGACGGGCTGCTCGACCTCGTTGTCGTCAACCGCGAGGCGAACCCCACCCTGTGGCGAAACGTCGGCAGCGGCGACGCCGAACGACCGGGCCCGATGGGCCACTGGATCGAAGTTCAACTGGAGCAACCTGCACCCAACGTCGACGCCGTCGGCGCGTGGGTCGAGGTCAGGGTGGGTGATCGCACGGTTGTTCGCGAGGTGACCGTCGGCGGTGGCCATGCCGGCGGCAAGAGCGGCTGGATCCACGAAGGTCTCGGCGACGCCGACCAGGCCGAGGTCCGCATCCAGTGGCCTGACGGAGAGACCGGACCCTGGATGACGGTCGACGCAGACCAGTTCGTGACGATCGAGCGGGGCGCCACCGACGCGACCCCATGGCTGCCCGGAGGAGTGACGACATGACCGAATCGAGAGCACGTCTGGCAGAGATCACGTTGCCGGACTTCGGGATGCCGGCGAACGAACCACTGCTGCCGCCGTCGATCTTCGCCGGTCGTCTCGATCGGCTGCGGTCGGCCATGGAGACCCACCGCTACGACCACGTCGTCGTGTGGGCCGACCGCGAGCACAGCGCCAACATCGCCTACCTGACCGGGTTCGACCCACGCTTCGAGGAAGCGGTGCTGATCGTCGCGGCCACAGGTGACCCGGCCATCCTGCTCGGCAACGAATGCTTCGACCTCGGAGCGGCGGCAGCGCTCCCGGTGAGACCGGTCCGCTTCCAGGACCTCAGCCTGCCCGGCCAGGCGCGGGACGACTCGAGACCACTCGCCGAGACGTTGCGCGACGAGGGCATCGGGCCCGGCAGTCGAGTGGGAGTCGTCGGCTGGAAGACCTACGCGAACCGCAGAACGATCGAGGCGCCGGCGTTCCTCGTCGATGAACTCCGGTCGGCCGTCGGCCCTGCCGGGCTGGTGGAGAATGCGACAGAACTGCTCGTCAACGCGGCCGATGGACTGCGGGTGATCAACGAGGTCGAACAGCTCGCGGCGTTCGAGTGGGCGGCATGTCAGACCTCCCACAGCGTGCGCAACGTGCTGACCGGGCTGCAACCCGGCATGACTGAACGCGACGCTGCCCGGTTGCTCGAATGGAACGGCTCGCCGCTGTCGTGCCATCTCATGCTCAGCGCTGGGCCACGGGCGCGGTACGGCCTGTTGAGTCCCGGTGACCGACCGATCGAACGAGGGGACCCGTTCACGATCGCGTTCGGGATCTGGGGAGCGCTGAACTGCCGGGCGGGATTCGTCGTCGAGGAGGCAGCCGAGCTGCCCGAGGGAGTCATCGACTATGTGCCGCGGCTCGTCGCTCCCTACTTCCAGGCGGTCGCCGACTGGTACGGCGCGCTGCACGTCGGGCAGGTCGGTGGCGAACTCCAGGCCGTCGTCGACCGCCATCTGGGCGATCCCTTCTTCGGGGTCTCCCTCAACCCCGGGCACCAACTCCACCTCGACGAGTGGGTCAACTCGCCGGTGTTTCCCGGCTCGAAGATCGAGTTGCGCTCCGGCATGGCGCTGCAGTGCGACATCATCCCCGCGACCGGTACGCCCTACTTCACGACCAACATCGAAGATGGCGTGGCACTCGCCGACGAGTCGCTCCGGTCGGCGTTCGCTGCCGCGTATCCCGATGCCTGGCAGCGAGTGCTGGCCCGCCGACGGTTCATGACGGAGATTCTCGGTATCGATCTGCACGCGGACGTCCTCCCGTTCTCGAACCTCGCCGCACACCTCACGCCGTTCCTCCTGCGTCCCGATCGCGCCATGGCACTCACTCACTGACCCTCAGGCGACTGCGGCGCCCATCACGCCGGCCGGGTCGTCGAGGAGCGGACCGAAGGCGAGCTCGGCCGCGCCGACCGTCACCGCTTGCGGGCCGAGGGCCGCACCGACGACAGCAACATCTCGGCGCGCGGCGAGATAGCGACGGTCCGAGAGTTCCACGTCGAGCTGTGCTCGGACCGCGGGAAGGATCCGCGCAAAGAGACCCCCGAGCACCACGGTGTCGGGATCGAAGACGTTCACGAGCCCGGCGATCCCGATCGCCAGCCAGCGGGCCTCGGACCCGAGCGCGTCCACAGCACGCGGATCCCCGCCCGCGGCGCGATCGAGCAACTCCTCCACGGCGGCGCGCCCTCCGTCGGGGTCGAGGCCGGCCCGCTCGAGGAGCGCCGACTCGCCGACCTCGGTCTCCCAGCAGCCGACCGATCCGCAACGACATCGCCGGCCTTCGGGGTTGACGGGAAGGTGGCCGATCTCACCGGCGAACCCGAGGTGTCCGACGACCGGCCGACCGGCTGCGACGAGGCCTCCACCCACGCCGACTTCACCGGACACGAAGATCATGTGATCGGAGCCGACACCGGCTCCGAAACGCGACTCGGCGAGGGCGCCGAGGTCGGCGTCGTTGCCGACGTGGATCGGGAGTTCACGACCGAGCACCGACGCGAGCGCCTCGGCCAGCGACACATCGACCCACCCGAGGTTCGGTGCAGCGACGACCACCCCGTCGACATCGCGCACCAGTCCGGGCACCGACACGCCGCACCCGATCACGTAATGTCCGGCCCGCGGATGCGGCACGTTCCGGAGCTGTGCGTCCAACCGGTCGACCAGCGCCGCAACGTCGGCGATCGTCTCGGCAACGGCGACGCGTGCGCGTGGCCGCGCCACTCGGATCGAGCTGACGATGGAGCCGTCGAGCGCGACGATCGCGGCGCCGATCTCGTCGACGAAGATCTCGATGGCGAGTGCAACGACCCACCGGTCGTCGACCCGCACGACGGGTGACGGTCGACCGGGTCGGCCGTCCGGTGACGGCGGTGCCTCGACCACGAGCCCGATTGCCTCCAGCTCGCCGACGAGGCCGGCGATCGCGCTGCGGGTCAACCCGGTTGCGGCGACGAGTTGTGACCGCGAGCACGATCCGCGACGCCGCAACTGCTCGAGCACGAGCGCCAGATTCGATCTCCGCACGTGGGGAGTTCGAGCAGCCGCGGTCATGGGTTGCACTCTAGATCGAGGTTTGTCATACTTGTCAACAAACATCCCGTTGCATGTGACCCGACGTCAGGTGCAAACAGACCGAGTACAGGACGCGCCCCGACATGAGCAATGACTTCTTCGCCGACATCGACACCATCCGCTTCGAAGGACCCGAGTCGGACAACCCGCTCTCGTTCCGCTGGTACGACGCCGACCGCGTGGTGGCCGGCCGCACGATGGCCGAGCAACTGCGCTTCGCCGTGTCGTACTGGCACTCGTTCAACTCCGAAGGCATCGACATCTTCGGCGCCGGCACACTCGATCGACCGTGGCTGGAGCCCGGCCTCGACCCGATGGACGCTGCAAAGGAGAAGATGGAGGTTGCATTCGAGTTCCTCTCCAAGCTCGGCGCACCGTTCTACTGCTTCCACGATCGCGACATCGCTCCCGAGGGTTCGACATTCGCCGAGTCGTGCCGCAACTTCGACGAGATGGTGGAGTTGGCCGCCGGCCACCAGGAGCGCACTGGCCTCCGCCTGCTCTGGGGCACCGCGAACCTCTTCTCGCACCCACGGTTCCAGGCGGGTGCTGCCACGAATCCTGATCCCGACCTGTTCCGCTACGCAGCCGCGCAGGTCGCCCACTGCATGACGGCAACCAAGCGGCTCGGCGGCGAGAACTACGTGCTGTGGGGCGGTCGCGAGGGGTACGACACGCTGCTCAACACCGACATGCGCCGTGAGCTCGACCAGCTCGGACGGTTCTTCAACATGGTGATCGAACACAAGCACACGATCGGTTTCGAGGGCGCGATCCTCATCGAGCCGAAGCCGTTCGAGCCCACCAAGCACCAATACGACTACGACGTCGCGACCGTGTACGCCTTCTTGCAGAAGTACGGCCTCGAGAACGAGGTCAAGGTGAACATCGAGGTCAACCACGCCACGCTCGCCGGCCACGACTTCGCCCACGAGATCGCCACGGCGTTCACTGCGGGGATCTTCGGGTCGATCGACGCCAACGCCGGCGACGATCGTCTCGGCTGGGACCTCGATCGGTTCCCCGTGTCGGTCGAGCAGATGACACTCGGGATGCTCGAGATCCTCCGCGGCGGCGGGTTCACCACCGGCGGGATGAACTTCGACGCCAAGCTGCGCCGTCAGTCGAGCGACCGCAACGACCTGTTCCACGCCCACATCGGTGGCATGGACACGATGGCCCGAGCGCTGGTCGCGGCCGCAGCGATCATCGACGACGGCGAGCTCGATCGTCGGCGCGAGGACCGGTATGCAGGTTGGTCCGCCGAGCACGACATCCTCGCCGGCAAGGTCACCCTCCAAGAGCTCCACGATGCCCAACTCGGCACCGACAAGGAGCCGACCCGCTCGAGCGGCCACCAGGAGGCCCTCGAGAACCTCGTCGCCAAACACATCGAACGCACCACCTGACCGTCACACGGTGCCGGCGGCCGCTTCTTTCGGTTCTGTGCGGAATGCGTCTCACACGGTGAGACCCATTCCGCACAGAACGCCCTCCGTCTCATTTTGAATTTCTCCTATGGGGATAGGGAGAATTCATGGCGGGGATAGAATTGCCCACGTGAGCGACACCCTGTTCCGAGTCGACAACCTGCATGTGCGCCCAGCGGAGGGTGGCCACGACGAGATCCTGCGGGGCCTCGATCTGGTGGTCGCACCCGGTGAGGTGCACGCGATCATGGGCCCAAACGGTTCCGGCAAGTCCACGCTCGGGAGCACATTGATGGGGTCTCCCGAGTACGAGGTGACCGACGGCACCATCACCTTTCTCGGCAACGACATCACCGGGTGGCCCGTCAACGAGCGCGCCGTCGCCGGCATGTTCCTCGCCTTCCAGTACCCCCAGGAGATCGCCGGTGTCTCGGTCATCCAGTTCCTGCGCCAAGCCCTCTCGCAACGCAAGGGCATCGACCTCTCGGTACTCGAGCTGCGCATCGCCACCATGGAGTGGATGAAGCGCCTCGGCATGGACTCGTCGTTCGTCGACCGCTACCTCAACGAAGGCTTCTCCGGTGGCGAGAAGAAGCGCAACGAGATCATGCAGATGGCCATTCTCGAACCCGAACTCGCGATCCTCGACGAGACCGACTCCGGCCTCGACATCGACGCACTGCGGATCGTGGCGCAGGGAATTCGCGAAGTACGCGCCGAACGACCCACGATGGGTGTCGTGCTGATCACCCACTACCAGCGCCTGCTCGACGAGGTCACCCCCGACCGCATCCACATCCTCGTCGACGGTCGCATCGTCGCGAGCGGCGGCATGGAACTCGCCGAACAACTCGAGCGCGACGGCTACGACGCCTTCAAGGACGTTGCGGCCAGCGAGGCCCGAGCCTGATGGCATTCGACATCGACGCGGTCCGCAAGGAGTTTCCCATCCTGTCGCGTCGGATCGACGGGGCACCCCTCGTCTACCTCGACTCGGGGAACACCTCGCAGAAGCCACGCCAGGTCATCAACGCCATGACCGAGTTCCTCGAGACCTCGTACGCACCCATCAACCGCAGCTCCTACCGACTCGCCGGTGAGGCCACCGAGGCCTACGAGGGCGCCAGACGCGCCGTCGCCCGCCTGATCAACGCGGCGAGTCCCGACGAGGTGATCTTCACCAAGAACGCCACCGAGTCACTGAACCTCGTCGCCCGTTCATGGGGTGTCGCCAACCTCGGCGAAGGTGACGTGGTCGTACTCACCCACATGGAGCACCACGCCAACATCGTGCCATGGCAGATGCTGCGCGAGGAGCGTGGCATCGAGATCCGCTGGGTGCCGCTCACCGCCGACGGCCAGCTCGATCTGACCGACCTCGACCAACTCCTCGACGGCGCCAAGGTCTTCTCGTTCACCGCCATGAGCAACGTGCTCGGCACGCTCCCGCCCGTCACTGCGCTGTGCGCCGCCGCTCACGATGCCGGTGCGGTCGCCGTGGTCGACGCATGTCAGTACGTGCCACACAATGCCACCGACGTTCAGGCTTGGGATGCCGACCTCGTTGCGTTCTCGAGCCACAAGATGTGCGGCCCGTCGGGCATCGGCATGTTGTGGGGACGTATGGAACTGCTCGACGCGATGCCCCCGTTCCTCGGCGGCGGCAACATGATCGACACGGTCACGCTCGACGGCTACACCACCGCTCCCGTGCCGGCGAAGTTCGAGGCCGGCACGCCGCCGATCACCGAGGCCGTCGGGCTGCGCGCCGCAGTCGAATTCCTCGAAGACCTCGGCATGGATTCCGTCCGCCAGCACGAGATCGAGCTCACGCGCTATGCGCTCGACACGCTGAAGGGTCGCTTCGGCGACGACATCACCATCTACGGGCCCGACGACACTGCCGTGCGCGGCGGCGTGTTGAGCTTCGCCTTCCGTGGTCTGCATCCGCACGACGTGAGTCAGATCCTCGACGAACGCAACGTCTGCGTTCGCGCCGGCCATCACTGCGCGAAGCCGCTGATGCAGGTGCTGGGCGTGCAGTCGACCACTCGGGCGAGCCTCTACCTGTACAACGGAACCGACGACGTCGACGCTCTCGCCGATGCGCTCGACGGTGCAACCGATATCTTCGGGTTCTGATGCCGGGCCTCGACGACCTCTACCGCGAGATCATCCTCGACCACTACCGCACGCCGCGCAACCGCGGCGAACTCGAATCGCCGCCGGCGATCGAGACCCGCGGCCACAACCCACTGTGTGGTGATGAGATCACGCTCTACCTCCTCGTCGACGGTGAAGGCGACGACGCGATCGTCAGCGATGTGAAGATCGGCGGCCAGGGATGCTCGATCTCCCAGTCGTCCGCGTCGATGATGACCCAGGCCGTGATCGGCAAACCGGTGAGCCAGGCCCGGGCCCTGATCCGCAAGTTCAAGACGATGGTGGGTATCGAGGGCTACGAGGCGCAGCCCGGCGACGACGCCGTTCCGATGGGCGACCTCGAAGCGCTGCAGGGGGTCGTGAAGTTCCCGGTGCGGATCAAGTGCGCCGTGCTCGGCTGGAACACACTCGCCGACGCCCTCGACCGCGCCGACGTCTGACCGTCCGGTCAGACGTCCTCGATCTGCTCGCGGAGCGATTCGAGGTAGGGCAAGGCCATCTGGTCCTTGAGTCGGTTCGCTGCGCGTTTGGACTCGATGATGTCGTCGAGCGCAGCAATCGCCACCGACGTCCCCTCGGAGACCTCGACCACGAGAGCATTCGCGTTCCACTCGTCGAAACCTCCGAGGGGGCCCGACGGTGCAAAGGTCAGATCCAGATCACCGAAGTCGGTGACAAGGTTGAGCATCAGCGGCATGGCCTCCAGGAACGGCCCGTCGATCAGCACCGGAACCGGCTCACGATCCGTGCGGATCATGGCGTTCATCCGGCGCAGCGCTTGCGCCAGACGCTCGAGGTTGTCGGATCGTCGCGACGGAACGACATCGATGTCCCGGGTCGGCAGCGGTGAACCGTGCACGACCGATGCGAATCCGCCGACGATCACATAGTCGACAGCTTCGTCGTTGAGAATCTCGCAGATCCGGACCGGGTCGAACATCAGCCAGCTCGATGCTCGATGGAACGACGAGCATGCTGCTGAATGGTCAACAGGGTGTTCGTCGCGTCCACCATGGAACGCACCCGCTCCGGAACGGAAAGTTCCAACTGTCGCCGGATCTGGCTGACATCGACTCCCCGCGCGTCCTCGATCGCCGGCAGGTCCATCGGCCCAATCTACAATCCCCGCCGGCGGGCTCAGGCGCACGGCTACGGTTCGTCGTCGTGATCGTGAGCGAACAGCCCGGGGCTCCGAGTCACGAGCGGGCCGTCAACGATCGTCGCCGCGCCGTCGTGTTCATCGTGACGCTCGTCGTTGTGAGCCGGCTGATCCTGTCGGTGGGCGGCATCGTCGCTGCCGAGGTGTTCGAGGCAAGCCGCGCCGCTGACTTCGAGGCAGCGAACGCGCAAGTCGAGGCCGCCCGCCAGGACGTGTCGTCGCTCCGCATCGTGCACCAGTGGTACAACTGGGATGCCGTGCACTACGAGAACCTGTCGCGGCAGTGGCTCGACGTGGAACGCCCAGCACTTCCGAACGTGGTGACACCCGACGGTGGCCGCGCCTGGAACGAGTTCTCCTGGCCGCCGCTGTATCCACTGACCATCGCAGCCTTGCACGGCATCACCGGCGTCGAGGCAGGCGCCATGATGCTGCTGCTCGACCTCGTGCTCTTCGGTGGATTCCTCTACCTCGTTCGGCGACTCGTCCTCGTCGACGGCTACGACGAGACCGACGCCCGTTGGGCGATTGCGCTCAACGTGGCGGCACCCTTCGCGTTCTTCTTGTCGTCGGCCCTCACGGAACCGCTCTTCGTCGCGTTCGCTGCCGGGTCGCTGCTCGCCACACGCCACCGGCGATGGGTGCTCGCCGGAGCGCTCGCCGGCCTCATGGTCTGGACGAAGAACACCGGGGTGCTGATGGTGGCGCCGCTCGCCGTTGCAGCAGCGATCGACATGCGCAACCGGTCGGGAACGTGGGCCGACCGGCTGCGCGCATTCATCGCTCCGGCACTCTGTCTCGCCTCGTATGTGGCGTACCTCGGGTTCGCACGTTGGCTCACCGGCACAGCGCGCGCTCCTTTCCTGACGCAGCGGTACGGCTGGGGAAACACCGTCGGCAACCCCGTCTTCAACCTCTTGACGAACCTCGACCGTTGGCAGTACCTCGTGGTGCTGGCGCTGCTCGCGCTGACCCTCGCACTCTGGAAGGGTGGCACGCTCACGCCGGTCGACGCGACCTACTGCGTCGTCATGCTGCTGTCGGCAACCGCGGTCGTCCAGATCGCGGGCGCCGCACCGCGCTACGCCGCCGTGGCATTCCCACTCGCTTCGGCGCTCGCACTCTGGGCCCGACCACGCCGAGCCGTGATACCCGTCATCGTGTCGTCCAGCGTGCTCCAGATCGGACTGTTCGGCGTGTGGGCGAGCTACTGGCTCGTCGAGATGTTCTGAGATTCATCGTCACGAGACGACGGACCTTTGGTGACCACCAGACCAAACGACGACACCACGCGGTCACCGACTTGCAGCCGAAGGTGCGGGTCGTGGTGGTACGGCTGGACATCGATCGCGATCTCGAGTGGGTGCTTGCGGCTGACCCGATAGTTGCAGTGGACGACATGCCCCGCCGTTCGCAGGCGGGTCACGAGGCGCTTCAGGTCCTGTCGGCGATAGAAGCACGCGTAATCGCCGTGCTCCACCGTCCCGATCTCGAGCAGTGGGCCGCCATCGCAGTCGATCTCGGTCGTGTGGACCGCGGTGCCGCCCGGCGCGAGCACGCGCATCGATTCCATCACGAAGTCGAAACCTGCATCCGGCGACCCCAGATGTTCGAAACAGCACGACGACCACGCAACGTCGAACCCTCGGATGTCGGTCGGGATCGACCGCATGTCGACGGGTCGGAAACTGACGAGTTCGTCGAACTGCGCCGGGTCGCAGAGGTCTGGTCGCTGCACGGCCTGGATGGCGCTCGCGTGCTGTCCGCTGTCGCCCCATGCGCCGGCGTGCTCGGCGGCCTGATCGGTGGCGAGCACCGACAGCCCGTGAGCCGCCAACGCCGCGACGATCGGTTCGGTGCCGACGCCGAAGCCGACGGCAGACACCCCCCGGCGCAGCAGGTCGCGGGCGTGAAGCGCCTCGAGGATGAAGCACCATTCCCAGACCTTGCGATGTCGGCCGTGAGGCTGGCCGATGACCTTCAACCATCGTTCGTAGCTGGGCTGGTCGACGTGCGCGCCGCTCGCCACCATCGAGACTCGACCATCGAAGTCGGCGATCCGCAATGAGCGGATCGCATCGTGCAGCTCGTCTCGGCGAACCTGCCAACTCATCGACGCGCCAGATCCACGACGATCCCACTGCTCGCGTCGACCAACTGTTGCGGAGTCAGCGAGAACACGTCGTGCCAGGTTCCGGCCGCAGCCCACACGACGTCGTACTGGAGAAGATCGGGGTCCACGAACACGCGCAGGTCGGTGTCGTGTCCGAACGGCGGCACACCACCGATCGGGAACCCGGTCGCCGACCGCACCGCGTCGGCGTCGACCCGGCCGCACTTCAGGCCGCCGGCAGCGAACGCCAACTTCGCTTCGTCGAGCTGGTTGGCGCCGCTCACGTATGCCAGCACGACCTCACCGTCGACAGCGAAGATCAGACTCTTCACGATCTGGCCGACACCACAGCCGATGGCGTTCGCTGCATCGACCGCCGTCTTGGTGCCCTCCGGGAACCGAACGGGGTCGACCGTGAGACCGATCGATGCGCCCGCCTCGACGACGCGCACCACGTTGCGGTGCTGCTGTTCCTCGTCGGCGTTGCTCATGGCCAGCGACGGTAGCGCCCGACGCGTCGTGCCCGTGCGGTCAGCTCACAGCGAGAAGAGGTCGTCGAGTACGCCGGACGATTCCACCTCGGGTTCGGCGCCTGCAAAGGCGGCGTAACCATCGGTCTCGAGTTGGGCGGCGAGCTCGGGACCGCCGCTCGTGACGATGCGACCCTGGGCGAGGATGTGCACGTGATCGGGCTTGAGCTCGTGGAGCAAGCGGTTGTAGTGCGTGATCGCCAGCACCCCGAGCGGTTCGTTCGATTCGTTGCTCATCGCCTCGACCCGACGGGCGCAGTCGCGTAACGCGTCGATGTCGAGACCGGAGTCGAGTTCGTCCAGGATGGCGATTTTGGGTGCCAGCACGGCGAGCTGCAACGTCTCGTTGCGCTTCTTCTCACCGCCGGACAGGTCGACATTGAGCGGCCGGTGCAGGAACCGCTCGTCGAACCCGATCCGCTCCGCCTCGACGCGCAACAGTTGGTCCAGACCAGCGGTCGAGCGACCACGCGACGACAACGCCTCGGTCAACACGTCGTCGAGCATCACGCCGGGCACCTCCGTCGGATACTGCATGACGAGATGCAGACCCGCAACGGCGCGTTCCCAGGTGGCCATCGCCAGCACGTCGACACCATCGAGGGTGACGGAGCCATCGAGCACGGTGTATCCGGGCTTGCCCATGACGACGCCGGACAGCGTGCTCTTTCCCGCCCCATTGGGCCCCATCACGGCGTGCACCTCACCTGACGACACGGTGAGATCGATGCCCTTCAGTATCTCCTTGCCGCCGGCGGCGGCGCGCAGGCCGCGGATCTCGAGTGTGCTCATGACGACGCCTCCAGACTGACAACGATGTGGCCGTCGACGACCGATGCGGAGTACACCGGCACCGGCTGTGTCGCCGGGAGTGTGCTCGGCTCGCCGGTTTCGAGATGGAAGGCGCTGCCGTGCTTCGGGCATTCGAGTTCGCGCTCGTCGCACCACACGTCGCCATCCGAGAGTGACACGTTCGCGTGACTGCAGACGTCGCCGATCGCGTAGACGTCGTCACCGATACGCACCACGGCAACGGCGACGCCGTCGACGACGAACTTGCGGGCCGTGCCGTCGGCGAGGTCGTCGAACGCGCAGACCGGAGTTGCGCTCATGCCGACACCGCCTCACGCGAGGCGGCAGAGCCGAGGTCGAGCTTGTTCGAGACCCGCATGCGCAGATCGTCGGCGATCTGGCCGGCCGGCAGTTGCGAGATGACCTCTTCGAAGAAGCCGAGCACCACGAGGCGTTCGGCAATCTCCGGACGTACGCCCCTGCTCTCGAGGTAGAAGCGCTGCTCCTCGTCGATCGGGCCGACCGTGGAGGCGTGGCTGCACTTGACGTCGTTGGTCTCGATGTCGAGGTTCGGCACGCTCTCGGCCCACGCGCCCTCGGACAGCGTGAGGTTGCGGTTCGTCTGGAACGCCACGGTTCCGTTGGCGTGCTTGCGGATCTTGATCAGGCCCGTGTACACGCTGGCCGCATGGTCTTGCACAGCACCCTTGAACAGCAGGTCGCTGCTGGTGTTCGGTGCGTCGTGGTCCTGGATGGTGCGGAAGTCGTGCATCTGGGTGCCGCCTGCGAAGTAGAGGGCGACCTGCTTCGTGCTGCCGCCTTTGCCCGACAGTCGGGCCTCGGTGCGTGCACGCACGTAGTCGCCGCCGAGCGTGACCGTGGCGAGCAGCGTCGAGGAGTCGCGATCGCCCACCGCCTGCTGGTTGCCGATCTGCCACGTGTTGATGCCGACCTCGTTGATGGCGAGATACTTCACGCGCGCCGCCTGGGCTGCTCGTACCTGCAGTACGGGTACGACGAGCGAACGGTCGTGTTCGGCGCCATCGCCGGCGACGAAGCGCTCGACGACGGTCACCTCACTGTCGGCGCCGGCATCGATGATCAATCGTGGGAACACCGCAACACCATCACCCGCAATGTGGTGCGTGACGACGATGGCGTCGGCGACGACCTTGCCGGCGGGCACACGGATCACGATGGGCGACATGAACGCCCGGTTGAGTTCGGCGAAGACGTCGGGAGTCTCGTCGGCGAACAACTCGGGTTCGGCGTCGACGATCAGCGAGGCCGCGTCACGGGGTGCATCGACCTCGGTGACACAGGCGGCCGGGGCGAACGCGTCGAGGTCGAGCCGATCGATCCGGCTGTAGCGCCAGATCTCCTCCGATGGAGTGGGGAGCGGGGCGGCCGCGAATCGTTCGACGGCGGCCAGACGCATGTCGGACCAGCTTCCACCGAGTTCGCGTACCGCGTCAGGGGTGAACGCAGACACGCGAAGCAGTGTACCTGCGGGCTCCCGACAATTCTCCTACGCGCGTAGGTGTAATTCGACTGCCCCTGTTTCCCGACCCGAAATGTGCGCCGATATGTGCACTGGGTGCACGTATCGGCGCAAGTTTCCGATTGGGGTGCCGGGGGTCAGCGCTTGCGGCGGAAGAGGCGCTTGAACATGCCTGGCTTCGTCGCGTTCTCGGCTTCGACTTCGGCGCGAATGCTCGACCCGGCCGCGTTCAGGATCTCCTCGGCCTCGTCGAGCACCGCTGCTGCGGATCCATCGTCGAGACCCTGGGGCTCGGGCGGCGTCGGCGGCACCACGAGCGTGCCGTGCGTCCACGCAACGTCGGCCAGGCGACGCTCGTATTTCGGGCAGTTCTCGGGGCACCGCCATGGTGCATCCGGTGCCAGATCGAGGTTGCACTTCCTCACCGTGTCGCCGTTCGGGTACGAACGGCTCTCGAAGTTCTTGCACTCGATCCGCATCGGCATGGCGAGATTCTACGGCAGCGACAACGACAGGGACCTGTGCGTCACACGGTTTGAGTCGACGCGAAATCGGAAACTTCCCGGCGCGCCTTTCATCAGCCGACGCAGAAGATTACAGTTGTGTTAAGGCAGTCGCGATGCGGCCGCCGTCTCGAAAGGTCACCCCGCCAATCAAGGAGCTTTCTGCCATGTCAGACACGACCATCTCACCCGAGAACACCGAAGAAGCACCCAACGATCGACGCGCACTCCTGCGCAAGCTCGCCATCGGCGGCGCCGGCGCCGCCGCCGGCGCCGTCGCTGCTGAACCATGGCACCGCGTCCGCTGCCGACGGCGACAACCTCGAGCTGGGCGAAGCTGCGCTGACCAACACGAGCGCCACTCCTACGACGCTCGTACACGACCCGGCAGCCGCTCGGACCGCAGGCCCAAGCTCGTTGAGCGTCGCGGGCGCGATCCCCGGAGCGACCGCCCCATTCCCGGCGCAGGTCGGCGGATATGGGAACGCTGAGGTTGCCAACGGCGTCCACGGGTCGACGACAGCTGCCGCTGGTTTCGGTGTCGTCGCCGCCAACTTGGCGCCTGCAGCCGCAGCGGCCACGGATCCCGTGCCGACAGGCCTCGCAGTCGCTTCGCTGGGCGGCGCCCAGATGCGTTTCGTACCGTTGGACGGAGCAGTCAGCGGTCCGACGCCCGGCAAGCACGTCGCCGGCGAGTTGTACGTCGACAAGGACGGCACCCTCTGGTTCACGGTGCCGACCGCGACAGCAGGCGTAGTTCGCTTCGTGAAGCTTGCAGGCACGCCCACGTCCGGTTCGTACAACGCGATCACCCCGCAACGCGCCTACGACTCCCGCCAGCCCGACTACGCCGACAAGGGCCTCCTGGCACCGAACACCAGCCGGGTGGTCAGCGTCGCCGACGGCCACGACTCCAGGGGCACGGTCACGCTTCCCAACGCCGTACCCGCAGGAGCAACCGCCGTGCACATCAACGTCACGGCCGTCGACACGACGGGCCCGAACTACCTCGCCGTGACCGCGGGTACCACGGCATCGACCGAAACGTCGCTGCTCAACTGGATCCCGGCCAACCACGTGATCGCCAACACGGTCACGGTGCCGGTCGACGCCGACCGGAAGATCAAGGTGTTCTGCGGCAACCAGGCCGGAAGCACCCAGTTCATCATCGACGTCTTCGGCTACTACATCTGACAACCCCTGACCCATCCGGCCATCCCACGCGGTGGCCGGATGGGTCAGCCGACCGAGCCCTCCATCTGGATCTCGATCAGGCGCGACCACTCGACGGCGTACTCCATCGGCAGGGTCTTGGTGATCGGCTCGATGAATCCGTTGACGATCATCCCCATCGCCTGCTCCTCCGACAAGCCCCGACTCATCAGGTAGAAGAGCTGTTCGTCGGCGATCTTCGACACGGTCGCCTCGTGGCCGATCTGAGCGTCACGCTCGGCGACTTCCATGTAGGGAAGCGTCTTCGACACCGAGTTCTCGTCGAGGATCAGTGCGTCGCACTCGACGTGGCTCTTGGCGCCCGTTGCGCCCTCGTCGATGCGCACCAGCCCGCGGTAAGTCGTGATCCCGCCGTCCTTCGAGATCGACTTCGAGACGATCTTCGACGACGTGTTGGGGGCCGCGTGGACCATCTTCGCGCCGGCGTCCTGGTGCTGGCCGGCGCCGGCGTACGCAACCGACAGCACTTCGCCCGTCGCGCCCTCACCGACGAGATAGACGGCCGGGTACTTCATCGTGAGCTTCGAGCCGATGTTGCCGTCGATCCACTCCATGTGGCCGTGCGCCTCGACCCGCGCCCGCTTGGTGACGAGGTTGTAGACGTTCGGCGACCAGTTCTGGATGGTGGTGTACGTGACGCGAGCGTGCGGCTTGACGACGATCTCGACGACGGCCGAGTGCAGCGAGTCGCTCGTGTACACCGGCGCCGAGCAGCCCTCGATGTAGTGGACCTTGGAGCCTTCGTCGGCGATGATCAGCGTGCGCTCGAACTGGCCGGCGTTCTCGGAGTTGATCCGGAAGTAGGCCTGCAGCGGCATCGACACCTCGACACCCGGCGGCACGTAGATGAACGAGCCGCCCGACCACACGGCGGTGTTGAGCGCAGCGAACTTGTTGTCACCCGGCGGGATGATCGTGCCGAAGTACTCCTTCACCAGATGCGGGTACTCGCGCAGCGCCGTGTCCATGTCGCAGAACAGGATCCCCTGCTCCTCGAGGTCCTCACGGTTCTTGTGGTAGACGACTTCACTTTCGTACTGGGCTGTCACGCCGGCGAGGTACTGGCGCTCGGCTTCGGGGATGCCGAGCTTCTCGTAGGTCCGCATCATCTCTTCGGGAAGGTCGTCCCAGTCGTCGACCTGCTCGCCGGCGGGACGCAGGTAGTAGTAGATGTCCTGGAAGTCGATGTCGGGCATGTTCACCGCGAACCACTCGGCCATCGGCTTCTTCTCGAACAACCGCAACGAACGTTGACGCATCTGCGTCATCCAGTTCGGCTCACCCTTCCACCACGAGATCTGCTCGACCACGCCTGGATTGATGCCCTTCTCGGGCGTGAAGGCGTACTCGACGCCCTCGTCGCTCCAACCGAGGCTGTACTTGCTCAGGTCGAGATCGAAGCTGGTCATCGGGATCCTCCATGAAGAACGGCGGGACGAATTAGCACTACCGCCATAGTAACAATTCCCTCGGGGCTTCCGACAGACCCGGTCGTTCCGGACCCGACCCCGACAGACCGGTCAGGCCGCGGCGTCGTCGGCGAGGTCGACCAGGTCGACGAACTCGTCGTCACCAGTGACGTCGACATCGGCCTCGACCTCGATGAAGATGCACTCGCCGGGGCACAGTTCGGCCGCATGGATCACATCGCCGAGATGTCGTTCGGTCACCCACGCCAAGCTGCCCGACCCACCGGGATCGTTGAGCACCTGACCGCTCTCGGCGACATAGGCAATGCCGTCCTCGAGTTGCACGAACACGTCGGGACAGTGGTCGACGCACAGCCCGTCACCGGTGCACAGGTCTTGGTCGATCCAGACTCGCATGGTGCATGAACCGTACCGCTGGCTGCCTACATTGGCCCGACCGTGACCGAAGAAGCCGAGCTGACGAACGACCACGCCGCCACCACGCCTCGAGCGCCGCAGCGGCCCCACATCTGGAAGCGTCCGACCGGCGACGTCGACGACCCGTATGCCTGGATGCGCCAGGTCGACGACCCCGAACTGCTCACGTATCTCGAAGCCGAGAATGCTGCCGCCGAACGGTTCTTCGACCCCCTCGCCGACACGATCGAGACCATCTTCGACGAGATCCGAAGCCGAGTACAGGAGACCGACCTGTCGACACCGGTCGAGTTCGGTCCGTGGTGGTACGTCACCTCCACCACCGAGGGCCAGAGCTACCCCGTCCACCACCGCGGCCCCTCGGCCGACCGAGCCACCGAGCACGTTCTCCTCGACGAGAACATCGAGGCGGACGGCCACGAGTACTTCGACCTCGGAGCGTTCGACGTGTCGATGGATCATCGCTTCACGGCATGGTCGACGGACACCGCCGGCGACGAGCACTACACGTTGCGGATCCGAGACCTGGACACCGGCAATGACCTCGACGATCAACTCGACGTCACCTCGAACGCCGGCGTCGCGTGGTCACGCGACGGCCAGTGGCTCTTCTACGTGACGCCCGACGCCCAGGAGCGCCCAGCCAGCGTGTGGCGCCACCGCATCGGCACACCGCGAGCCGACGACGTCTGCGTGTTCGACGAAACCGACGAACGGTTCTTCGTCGGCATCGGCTCCACCCGCTCCGACTCGTGGATCGTGATCCATTCCGGAAGCCGCACGAGCAGCGAGACCCGGTTGCTCTCGACCGACCGTCCGACCGCCGATCCCATCGTGGTGCTCGAACGGCGGCCGGACGTGGAATACGGCATCGATCACTGGGGCGAGCTGTTCGTGATGCACACGAACGACGACGCTGTCGACTTCCGGCTGTTGACCGCTCCGATCGGGGCCGACCTTGCCCGACCGGAGAGTTGGACCGAGCTCGTCGCCCACGTTCCGGGCCGACGCATTCTCGGCGCCGAAGCGTTCGCGACACATCTCGTGATCCATGAATGGGCCGACGCCCAGCCTCGACTGCGAGTGCTGTTCCGCGATCTGACCGAGCGCGTGATCGACCTCGGCGACGACCCCCACGACGTCGAACCGGCAGCCAATCCGCAATGGGAGACGAACCTGTTGCGGTTCACGGTCCAGTCGCTCACCATGCCGACGACGCTGTACGACGAAGACGTCGCCACCGGTGAACGGACGTTGTTGCGCCGGATCCCCACACCAGGGGTCGACCTCGACCTGTATCGGACCCGACGGCTGTGGGCGACCGCCGCGGACGGGACACACGTACCCCTCGACATCGTCCACCACGTCGACACGCCGCTCGACGCGACCGCGCCAGGTGTGCTCTACGGCTACGGCGCCTACGAAGCGTCCATGCCGCCATGGTTCTCGGTTGCCCGCTTGTCGCTCCTCGATCGCGGGTTCGTCTGGGCGCTCGCTCATCCGCGTGGCGGCGGTGAACTCGGTCGCCAGTGGTACCTCGACGGCAAGCTGCTCGACAAGCGGAACACGTTCGACGACACGATCGCCTGCGGCGAGCACCTCATCGCCGAGCGCATCGTCGACGGCGATCGACTCGCGATCCGCGGTGGATCCGCAGGCGGCCTCCTCGTTGCGGCGTGCATGACGCAGCGGCCCGATCTGTTCTGCAGCGTCGTGGCCGAGGTGCCGTTCGTCGACGTGGTCAGCACCATGAGCGATCCGACACTCCCGCTCACGGTGACCGAGTGGGAGGAGTGGGGCGACCCTCGCGTGGAGCCGTACGCGACGTGCATCCTCGGGTACTCGCCCTACGACAACACCGTCGCGGCCGACTATCCGGCCGTCTATGCGACCGCAGGCCTGAACGACCCGCGGGTCAGCGTGCACGAGCCGGCGAAGTGGATCGCGCGGCTTCGTGACGTGTCGACGGGCTCGGCACCGATCGTGCTGCGGACCGAACTCGGCGCCGGCCATGGTGGCCCGACCGGCCGCTACGACGCCTGGCGCGACGAAGCCCGCACCCTCACCTTCATCCTCGCCACCACCTGACCCTCACGCGCCGACGCTCACGATGTGCCAGCACATCGTGAGCGTCAGGCGGCGATGACAATGACGGCCAGCAGCATCAGCACGCCGTTGCGGACGAGATGGCCCGGACCGAGCGGCTTGGCCGACCACGCACCGAAACATGCGCACGGCGGGTGCTCCCCCTGTGCGAGACGCCGGACGATGAGGCCGGTGAACGCCACCAGGGTGACCAGTGCGATGACAGCCGCCGGGATCGGCGCCACCTGCACGACGAGCACAGCGCCGAGCACGATCTCGAACCACGGCACACCGGAATGACGAACGAGGGAGCTCCGAGGCCCCGAGCCTGTGCGGGCCACGCCTCACCGGCGGCGATCTTCGAACCGCCGGCAACCAGGAACGCAATGCCGAGCAGGACCGAGGTGACGACAGCGAGCGACGACAACGCTTCAGACGTCGACGGTGGTTCGCTCGCGTGCGGCGAACGCCTCGACGCCGAGCTTGGCCGCGCACTCGATCGCTGCGCCGAGGATCGTGTCGAGGTCGTCGTCGTCGTGGGCCGGATCGTGATGGAACAGCGCGAGGCGCTTGACGCCAGTCGTGGCGGCGAGCCACACGGCGTACTCGGGCGTGCAGTGGCCCCAGTCACGCTTGGTCTCGAACTCCTCGGGCGTGTACTGCGCGTCGTGGATCAGGAGATCGGCGCCTGCACACAGCTCGAGGACACCGGGCCATGCGGAGTGCGAGCCGTCGGCAGGCATCTGATGATCGCTCATGTAGACGACGGACCGTCCGCCCCACTCGACGCGGTAGCCGACCGTGTGCCCGACATGCGGAATCAGGCGTGTCATGACCTTTGCGTCGCCGATGGCGAACTCGTCGTCGCCGATCTCGTGGAGGTCGACCATCCCGGGGAACATCGAGAAGTGGATCGGGAACAGCGGTGGCTTGATCGTGTCGGCGAAGACGTCGGCCACCGTGATGTCGCCGGGCTGGACCGGGGCGTAGATCGTGACGTGGGCACCGGGTCGCAGGAACGGCTTGAAGAAGGGCAATCCCTGGATGTGGTCCCAGTGGAGGTGGCTGAGCAGGCAGGTGCCGCGGAACGGCTCGTCGGCGGGCTGCGTCTGGCCGAAGTACCGCAGCCCCGTGCCGAGGTCGAACAGCACCGGATCCATCCCGGGGATCTCCAACGACACGCACGAGGTGTTGCCGCCGTAGCGAGCGATCTCCTCACCATGGCACGGAGTGGACCCACGGACACCGTGAAACGTGACCCTCATGCCGCCTGATCCAGCATCTGGACTCTGTGAACCCCCGATGAACGCACGATAGATCGTTCGGCACATCTCCACGCAAACTCGGGAGAGGTGACCTACGTCGCACACCCTCGCCGGTTGCTACCGTCGGCCCATGGCAGACACGTTCGATCGACCAGTACTCCCCGACGGGATCGTCATCGTGGTCAAGGAGGAGTGCGCCACCTGCCATTCGGTCGGTCCGGTCCTCGTGCAACTCGACGGCGCCGCAACCCTGACCGTCTACACCCAGGATGACCCCGACTTCCCCGGCGACGTCGCCGCTGTGCACGATGACGACCTCGCCGTCAGCTGGCATCACGGAATCGAGACCGTTCCCACCGTCATCCGCGTCGTCGACGGCGTCGAGATCGAACGCACGGTCGGCTGGCATCGCGAGGAGTGGGAGCGCGTCACCGGAATCACGGGTTTGGGGCCGGATCTCCCGGCGATGCGGCCGGGATGCGGTTCGATGAGCGTCGATCCTGATCTCGTCGATGCCCTCAATGTCCGGTTCGGGGCGTCGATCCTCGCGTCACGTCGCATCGACGTGGCCCAGGCCGAAGACGAGATGGAGATGATGTTCACTCGCGGGTGGACCGACGGCCTGCCCGTCGTGCCGCCCACCGAGGAGCGCGTGATGCGCATGCTGACGGGCACGACTCGAGCGCCGAGCGACATCGTCGCGACCGTGCCGCCCGACCTCGTGGACGTGACGGTCGAGAAGGTCGCCATCGCTGCGGTGATGGCCGGATGCAAGCCCGAGTACCTGCCGTGGGTCCTGACCGCCGTCGAAGCGGCGTGCACGAACCAGTTCAACATGCACGGCCTGCTCGCAACCACGATGCCGGTCGGTCCGGTGATCGTCTGCAGCGGCCCGGGCACCCGTGCGATCGGGATGAACTCCGGCGGGAACGCACTCGGTCAGGGGAACCGCGCGAACTCCACGATCGGTCGCGCGCTGCAGCTGATCGTTCGTAACGTCGGCGGTGGCCGGCCGGGCGAGATCGACCGGGCAACCCATGGGAGCCCGGGCAAGATCGGGTTCTGTTTCGCCGAGAACGACGTGGATTCGCCCTACGGCACGCTCGCCGGTGAGCACGGAATCGAGCCGGGCGTCGATGCACTCACCGTGTTCGCCGGTGAAGGCACTCGGTGCGTCGTCGATCAGCTGTCGCGCGACCCGGAATCACTCGCCCGATCGCTCGCCGCGAGCTTGCAGGCACTTCACCACCCCAAGCTCATCCTCGGCTTCGACGCGATCCTGGTGATGGGGCCCGAACACGCTCGGGTGTTCGCCGACGCCGGGTGGGATCGCGAGCAGATCGTTGCGGGCATCTCGGCCCACCTCAACCGGCCCGGCTCCGACCTTGTCCGAGGGGCCGACGGGATGGCCGAGGGTCTTCCCGTCGGGTTCGCCGACGCACCGTCGATGCCGAAGTTCCGACCCGGCGGGTTGATGCTGGCCTACGCGGGTGGCGGAGCAGGTCTGTTCTCGGAGATCATCGGCGGCTGGGCGAACGGTGAGATCGGCTCGGCGCCCGTCACCCGAGCCGTGACATACTGAGCAGCCCATGGCCTCCACCGCAACGCCCACCCGTACGATCCTCGATCCGACCGGCGAACGCAACGTCGCCGAGCGGCAGCGACTGGCCCGGCCCGCCTCGTTGTCCGGGCTGACGGTCGGGCTTCTCGACATCTCCAAGCCGCGCGGCGACGTGTTCCTGAACCGGATCGAAGAGCGGCTCGTGGCGGTCGGCGCGAACGTCAAGCGATATCGCAAGCCGACATTCACCAAGCCGGCGCCCGTCGATCTTCGCCATCAGATCTCGGTCGAGTGTCAGGTCGTGATCGAGGCCTTGGCCGATTGAGGCAGTTGCACGTCGTGCAGTGTGCACGACATCAGCGATCTGGAACTGCGAGGCGTCCCGGGGATGTTCATCGCCTCGGCTGAGTTCGTCGACGCCGCCGTCGCCCAGTCCTCGGCGCTGGGGTTCGGGTCGGTCGCCCGAGTGTTCACCCCGCACCCGATCCAGGATCGCACCGACGCCGAGATGATCGCCTACGCCGACGCCGCCTTCGACGACATCCTCGCCACGGTCACCTCCCCGCCCTGAAATCCCCCCTCCACACCCGAAATGTGCGCTGGAATGTGCACGGAGTGCACATTTCGCCACATTTTCGGGTTGGGTCTCGGGTGGGGGTCAGGTGAGCGAGGCGATGGCGGCGGCAGTCGCCAGGCACGCGGCGCGGCATTGTCGACGTGGAGGTTCTCGATCATGCGTCCGTCCACCGTGACCACTCCACGCCCATCGGCGACCGCTTCGTCGAACGCAGCGATGACGCGTTCGGCGTAGTCGATGTCGTCGGCCGACGGCGCCCACATCGCGTTGGCGGGTTCGACCTGACTCGGGTGGATGAGTGTCTTTCCGTCGAAGCCCATCTCCATGCCCTGACGACACTCGGCCTCGAACCCCTCGGGGTTCTTGACGTCGTTGTAGACCCCGTCGAGGATCACCTTGCCGGCCTCACGAGCGGCGAGCAGCGCCGTCGCCAGGTGCGGTACGAGCGGATGACGACTCGGCACGAGCGGTGAGCGCAGCTCCTTCGCGAGGTCGTTGGTGCCCATGACGAGCACGGCGACTCGGGGATGTGCGGCGATCGAACGGACGTTGAACATCGCCGTCGGCGTCTCGATCATCGGCCAGATCATGACGCTCGCAGGTGCACCCACCTCGTCGAGCAGCGCCGACACCTGGTCGACGTACTCGACCGAGTCGACCTTCGGGATCACCACAGCGGACGGTGACGCAGCCCCTGCCGCGAGCACGTCGTCGCGTCCCCACTGGGTGTCGAGGCCGTTGCACCGGATCGTGAGTTCCCGGGTCCCGTACAGACCTGACTGCACTGCCGCCACGGCCTTGGCGCGGGCCTCGGGCTTGGCGTCGGGGGCCACGGCATCTTCGAGGTCGAAGATGATCGCGTCGGCCGGGATCGTCTGCGCCTTTTCCAGCGCACGTTCGTTGGCAGCCGGCATGTAGAGCACCGAGCGGCGGGGTCGGAGAGCGTCAGTCATCAGTGCTCCTCAGAAGCCGTAGCGGGCGGCGAGTTCGGGGTCGCGTTCGGACAGTGCGTGGGCGAGTTCGACGACGACGCGGCACTGCTTCACGGAGGCGTCGTCCTCCATCTTGCCGTCGAGCATGATCGCTCCCGTGCCATCTCCCATGGCGTCGATGACCCGCTGGGCGTGGGCCACGTCGGCCGGGTCGGGGCTGAACACCTTCTTCGCGATGGCGATCTGCACCGGATGCAGGCTCCACGCACCTACGCAGCCGAGCAGGTAGGCGTTGCGGAACTGGTCCTCGCAGGCCACGGTGTCCTTGATGTCGCCGAAGGGCCCGTAGAACGGCAGGATGCCGTTGGTGACGCAGGCATCGACCATGCGGGCGATCGTGTAATGCCACAGATCCTGCTGGTACGTCGTGCGGGGCGCCTCGATGTCGTCGCCGGCAGGATCCGCGCGCACCAGGTAGCCGGGATGCCCACCGCCGACTCGGGTCGTCTTCATCCGCCGGTTGGCGGCGAGATCGGCCGGCCCGAGTGACAGGCCCTGCATGCGTGGCGACGCAGCACAGATCTCCTCCACGTTCGCCACTCCCCTGGCTGTCTCCAAGATGGCGTGGACGAGCAACGGCTCGGTCAGCCCTGCCTTCGCTTCGAGCTGGGCGAGCAGTCGGTCGACGTAGTGGATGTCCTCGGGCCCCTCGACCTTCGGGATCATGATCACGTCGAGCGCCTCCCCGGCCTCGAGTACCGCGGCCGTGAGGTCATCGAGACCCCAAGGCGAGTCGAGGCTGTTCACCCGGGTCCAGAACTGCGTGTCACCGAAGTCGACGGTGTCGGCCACCTCGATCAGTCCGGCCCTGGCGGCTTCCTTCTGGTCGGCGGGCACACCATCTTCGAGGTTGGCGAGCAAGATGTCGACCGTCGGTGCGATCTCGGGCACCTTCGAGCGCATCTTGTCGTTCGACGGCGGGAAGAAGTGGATCATCCGGCTCGGGGGGAACGGGATCTCGCGGACGGGTTCGGGAGCCCCGACGGCAAGCGGACGGAAGAAATCTCTGGCTGGACGCACGACCCAACCGTACGCCGTCACCCCGACCCCCCACCAACCTGCCCGAATGAGACGCGGGTCTGACCCTGCGTCTCACTCGGGCAGGGTGAGGGCGGCCCCGTCGAGCCTCGACGAGACCGTCGGCGACGAGGCTGTCGACGATGCGGGCGTCGAACGCGCCACGTGGTTGCGCGCCGGTACTCAGCGACTTCAGGACGCGACCGCGGGCCTGACGGTCGCTGCCCTCGAACGGTGCTTGGCGCGTGCTGACCCCGGCCGAGCCGACGGCCGGGTCGGGATCCCTCAGGCCGCCCACGAACCATGCACACGACGACGTGAGCGGGCACACCTCACACGTCGGCGTGGGACGGCACACACCGGCACCCAGATCCATGAACACCTGGTTCCACAGCCAGCCGTCGCCGACCGGCACGAGTTCGTCGGCGGCGGCCTGGGCCCGCTTCGGGGTCAGCCGCTCGCCGGTCGTGCGGGCGAGGACTCGAGCGATGTTCGTGTCGACGACCGCCACGTCGCGTTCGAAGGCGAACGCGAGCACCGCTCGCGCGGTGTACGGCCCGATGCCGGGAAGTGCCAACAACGCTTGGAGGTCGTCGGGCAACCGACCAACGTGGCGGTCGACGACGGCCGTTGCCGCGGCATGCAGATTCCTCGCCCTCCTCGGATAGCCGAGCCCCTGCCAGAGTCGGAGCACGTCGGCCAACGATGCCTCGGCGCACGCTGACGGCGTCGGGAACGCGTCGAGGAACGCCGTCCACTTCGGAATGACGCGAGTGGCCTGGGTCTGCTGGAGCATGACCTCGGCGACGACGATCCGCCATGGATCACGTTCACGGCGCCACGGCAGGTCGCGCAGATCGTGCGCCCCCCACGCCAGGACGGCGCCGGAATCGACCACGCGACGACACGGCACCGGGAGTTCAGTCGGCCCAGACGTCGGTGCCGTCGTACGGGCGCTTGCGGTCGGGCGCGAACTCACGCTTCCAGATCAACACCTTGCGGATGAAGTAACAGACTTCCTTGCCGTCCTGGTTGAAGCCCTTCGTCTCGACCTTGACGATGCCCCGGTCGGGCTTCGACGACGACTCCTTCACCTCGAGCACCCGCGTCTCGGCGTGGATGGTGTCGCCGTGAAACGTCGGGAACTTGTGCTGCAGCGTCTCGACCTCCAGGTTGGCGATCGCTGAACCGCTCACGTCGGGCACGCTCATGCCGAGGACCAGGCTGTACACGAGGTTGCCGACCACCACGTTGCGTCCTTGCACCGACTGGGCGGCGAACCAGTCGTTCGTGTGCAACGGATGGTGGTTCATCGTGATCATGCAGAAGAGATGGTCGTCGTACTCCGTGATCGTCTTGCCGGGCCAGTGGCGCAGGACGTCGCCGGGGGTGAAATCCTCGAGGTACCGACCGAAGGGGCGTTCGTGCACTGTCATGGATGCGACGGTACCGCTCGATCGTCGGTCTGACGAAAGCCGTCAGTCGTCGCGCGGTGGTGCTTCGGGGTCGGGCTTCATCACTGCCTGCAGCGCGGGATCGTCGGCCTCGTCGGCCGTCGGACGCTTGCCACCGAACCGCAGCGCGAAGTCGAGGCGAGACTCGCCCTTCTCCGACTCGGCCCGTGCGAGATCGCGCAGTCCGACCAGGCGGTCACGCTTCTCGATCTTCCAGGGCCCGACACGCAGCGAGGCATAGGCCAGCGCGCCGAGCGCGATCGGCATCAGGTACTGGGCGAGGCGATAGGTGCCGATCGCCGCAACCACCACACGTCGCGGGATCCCGAAGCCCACCAGGGTCGTCAGGTACGTGGCGTCGACCACGCCGAGTCCACCCGGGAGGATCGGAATCGCGGCGAGCACGTTGGCCAAGCCGAATGCAACCAGCAGCGCGTCGAGGCTCAGGGTGCCGCCGAACGCTTGGACGAACACCCACAGCGATGCAGCGTCGAGCAGCCAGTTGGCCATCGCCCAGAACACCACCTTGCGCAACAACGGGCGATCCCTGACGAGCTCCTCGAGGCGTTCCGCGACTTGGTGGAGTGCCGCTGCGAACTTGTCCTCGTCGGTTCGGAACCTGCGAGCGATCCATCGCAGCAATCGTTCGGCCCGACCCGAGCCGTCCATGATGCCGACGACGAGACCACCGGCAATGCCGATGATGATGATGCCGGCAACCGCCGCCAGGCTGTACGCCTCGTTGACCCCTCGGAATGGGATCGACATGATGAGCCCGGTCCAGAAGATGACGTTCAGCACCACTGCCGAGCCGATCCCTGCCATCGCCAGCGCAAACCCGGCGTCGGGCCCGCTGATCCCCGACAATGTGAGGAGCCGGTAGCCGAGTGCCGAGCTCGCGGCATTGCCACCGGGCACGATGTTCGACAACGCCTTGGTACTCAGCTGGATGCGGAACATGCGCGCCATCGAGAGCTGACGACCGGCGGTCCCGAGCGTGGCTCGGGTCAGCAGCGAATAGCTGAAGAGGGCGAGGATCTGGAGTGCGAAGCCAGCCGCGAGCAGCCCTGGATTGACCTCACGGGCTGTCTGGATGGCCTGCCTGAAGCCGCTGAGGACGGGTGGCAGGAGGAAGACGGCGATGACGACGAACAGCAGCGCCTTGACCGTGAGGCGGATCGGTCGGATCCTCGGTTTCGACGTACTCTCAGCCCGGATGAGCGCTGGGAGTTCTCCGGTCGGCAGGACACCACGATCCATCTCGTGCGTCGTGTCGTGCACGCCATCGAGCGACCCGCGGACGGCGTCCGTTTCGCGTTCGGCTCGATCCGTCACCTGTCCTTCCTACCAATCCATCGATCAGAACAGTCGGATCATGTCGCACAGGCGGGCACGCAGCTTGGCGGACTCGTCCGATGGTGTCTTGCCGAGATGCACCACCACCAGCTCGCGGTCGGCGTCGACCACGACGTACTGGCCCTCGTGGCCGTGACAGACGAGGCTGCCCGGGATCTCCGGCCACATCCACCAGTGCCGGCCGTATTCGCACCCGTTGTCGGGGTCGAGCGCCGAGAAGCCACGGGCCTGGATCGACCAGCCCTCGGGGAGGATGCGGTCACCATCGGATGTCACGCCGTCGTGTCGGTACAGCTCGCCGAACTTCGCGAAGTCGCGCGCCGTCGCGTACACGTACGACGAACCGACGAAGTCGCCGGCGTCATCGAACTTCGGTGCCGCGGAGGTCATCCCCACCGGCGCGAACAGGCGCTCGTGGAGGAACGACTCGATTGCGTTCCGCCGCTCGTCGGGTTCGCCGCCGACGGCGCCGACCACGATGTCGCCGATGATCCGAGCGATGATGTTCGTCGTCCCGGACGAGTAGTTGTAGACCGTGCCGGGCGCATGATCGAGCGGAAGCGCTGCGGCGTATGCGGCATGGCTCGGCCCGCTCTCGCCGAACAGCATCTCCAGGCAGTGCGACACCCCGTCGTCGACATAGTCCTCGACGAAACGAAGGCCCGAGCGCATCTCGAGGAGTTGGAGCAGCGTGATCTCGGCCTTGTCGGTCCCCTCCCATTCGGGGACCGCTGCCGGCGCGGCAACATCGACGAGACCGTCGGCAACCAGCAAGCCGAGCGCTGCGTGGGTGATCGATTTTGCCATCGACCAACTCGTCAGTGTGGTGTCCGCCGTGACCACGAACTCCGGCTGGAAGATGTTCTCGGGCTGCACCCCGTAGCGCTCGGCGATCACCTCACCACGTTGCTGGACGAGCAACGCCAAGCTGCGGCCCTCACCGTCGGGACGGGCGAAGAGCTCGTCGATCAGGCTCTCGAGCCGGCGATGAGGCTGATCGGGGACTGCAGTCACGCGGACGACGTTAGTTGCCGCCCACCAGGCGATCGGCCAACCCGACGAGCCCGGCGACATCGTGCACGTCAACCGACATCAGCGGCAGTTCGACCACCACCACATCCTCGGCGAGGTCGGCGAGCACCGCGATCTCCTCGCGCTCGGCAGTGGCGAGTTCGGTCAGCTCGTCGTGCCACGCCAGGTGATCGGCAAGCGGCCCGTCACCGATGTCGGCAAGGGCGGCCCGGTCGGCGGGTGCAAGCTCGATCGGCATCGGATGAATCAGGTTGACCACGACGCCGGCGAACGGGAAGTCACCGTCGCGCAACGCTCCGATGAGATGCTCGGCCTCGCCGATCGCCTCGGCCCGCGGACTCGACACGACCACGAACGTCGCCGTCTCCGACCGCAGCAGCACCGACACCTCGCCGGCTCGCTGACGAAGACCGGGTTCGATGTTGGCGAGTGATCGGAAGAACTCGACGGTGTCCTCCACGATCTGCGGTCCGGCGAGTCGGCGGACCGCCCACAGGAACATCGAGGCCGCAGCGTTGGTCACCCTGGCGAACGCCCGCTGGCCCGCGGTGAGGGTGCGGTACACGGGGTGGCTCAGGAATCCGATGAGTCGGTCAGGTGCCTCGAGCAGGTCGATCGCATGGCGTGACGGTGGCGTGTCGACGATGACGAGATCCCACTCACCGCTCGTGTGGAGCTGGTGCAGTCGCTCGATCGCCATGTACTCCTGCGCCCCCGACAGCGAACCCGAGATCGCTCGATAGACCGGGTTCTGGAGAATCGCCTCGGCCTGCTTGGCGTTGGAGGTCTGCTCGTGCACGAGCCGATCGAACGTCGAGGCGGCGTCGAGCATCAACGCCCACAACTCACCAGAAGCCTCGTCGACACCGAGACCGGGAACGCCTTTCACGCGGTGCGGCGCATCGGACGCGGCACCAGGCTCGAGACCGAGCGCGTCGGCGAGCCGCCGGGCGGGATCGACGGTGACCACGACGACTCGGCGCCCGGCGCGCGCCGCCGCGACGCCGAGTGCCGCAGCCGTGGTGGTCTTTCCGACGCCGCCGGGACCGCACGTGACGATCAGTGCCGCCGTGGCCACTGCGTCGACGAACGACTCGGCAACTTCGCTCCTGCGTGCACTCATGTCGAGACCTCGTCCGGATCGATCAGCGGCCCGACCAGCGCATCGGCGAGCACGCCGAGATGGTGGAGCGTGAGCCGCGGCGTCGGGAGACGAGGAAGCGTCACCATCGATCGCCCGAGCGTGGAGCAGAGCCGGTCGATCTGATGGTGCTGGCGATCGAGGCGCTCGCGACCGAATTCGCCTGACGAGGTGAGCGCCGCCTTCGCCGTCGGCGACAGGGTGACCTTCTGCGAACGCGCGGCCATCGCAGGTGTCTTGGACAACCCCGGCCGTTCGGGCCAGCAGGCGTTGACGACGAGTGGCAGCAGGGCCATCCCGATGTCGCCGGTCAGCTCGTTGGCCAGCTCGACGGCTTCGGTCACCGGCGTCTCCTCGGGCAGCGTGACGATCAATCGCCTGGCAACGAGCCGGATCGCGCAGCATGGCATCGACCTCGACGGCCTGATCCCGCACGGGTCCGGACTGCACGACGTCGGAGAGCCCGGTCGCCGAACGGAGGAACGGTGCAGCGTGACCGGCGGGCGGAGCGTCGACGATGATCAGGTCGGCCGCCCGCTCTCGTTCGAGTTCCTTGATCTTGCCGAGCACGAGTAGGTGTTCGAGGCCGGGCGTCGCCGCAGCGATCATCGGGAGCGACGCTGCCGACGCCGCCCGACGCAACATGCCACCGACGCCCTTGAGTTCGAGATAGTCACCGAACGCCTGGTCGGCCGGGAATCGTGCGCCCACGAACCTGGCCGGCGCCCTTGATGCGTCGCAGGATGCGATCGTTCTGGTCGAGCTCACGCCCGCCGAGCAACGGGCCCATACCCGGTCGGCCGTCGACGGCGACGAACAGCACATCGGCGCCTTCACGGGCTGCCGCCAGCGCATACGCGGCAGCCACCGTCGACGATCCGACGCCACCCTTGCCCGCCACGATCGCGACCCGGGTGCTCGTGAGCCAGTGATCTGCCATCACCCATCACGGTACCGCCGCGTTCCTCATGGTGTCCGACACCATGAGGAACGATTGGGTGGCGGGTGTCACCAGGTCATTTCGTGAAGCGGGGGCCGGCGAGGCCGACGTGGCTCGATACCTCGCGGCCCACGGCATCGCACGCGACGCCCGCCGCGGTGACCAGCCCGTCGACGTCCAGGCCCGTCGACACACCCATGGCGTCGAGAGCGTGGGCGAGATCCTCGATCGGGACGTTGCCGCTGGCGTTCGGCGCGAACGGGCATCCGCCGAGTCCGCCGACGCTGGCATCGAGCCGTGTGGCGCCATGTTCGAGCGCCACGATCGCGTTGGCGATGGCGAGGCCACGTGTGTCGTGGAGATGGACACCGACGGCGACGTCGACGGCCCCGAGCGTGCGCTCGACGAGGCGTGCGACCTCCGTCGGCACGGCCACACCGATGGTGTCGGCGAGCCCGATCGACGACGCACCTGCGGCGACGGCACGGCGGGCGACCTCGACGACCCGATCAGGGTCGACACGATGTTCGAACGGGCATCCCATCGCGGTCGCCAGCGTCATCTCGATCACGGCTCCGGCATCGAGGGCAGCCGCTGCGAACGGCTCGAACGCGTCGAGCGCTTCGTCGGTGCCGACGCCGGCATTGTGACGACTGTGGGTGTCACTGACCGACACGACGTACTGCAGGTGCGTGAGGCCGGCGGCGAGCGCCCGCTCGGCACCACGCCCGTTGAGTACCAGCCCCCATCGCGTGACGCCGCCGGCCTCGGCGAGCGAGTGTGTCGCCGCGCAGAACGCCTCCGCATCGGCCATCGCCGGGACCCGATCGGGTCGGACGAAGCTCGTGAGCTCCAGGTCGCGGATCCCCGACGCGACGAGCGCTTCGAAGATGGCCAACTTGGCCTGCGTCGTGATCGGCTCCTCGTCCTGCAGCCCGTCGCGCAAGCTCACGTCTCGCAGCACGACCGACTCGGGCAGGGGCATCACCGCAACAGTCTCTCGCGTGTCGGGGCGAGATCATCGACTCGATGGGCAAGGGGCTAGACAGAGAGTCCATGACCACCGAATCGGCCACCAGAACCGGACCGCTGCTGGGCGTGCGGGTCCTGGAACTCGGGAACTTCATCGCCGGACCGTTCGCCGGCCAATTGTTCGGCGATTACGGGGCCGAGGTGATCAAGATCGAAGGGCCCGACGGTGACCCGATGCGCCACTGGGGGGTGAGCGTCGACGACTCCAGCCTGTGGTGGCCGATCATCGCCCGTAACAAGCGGTCGGTCGTGGCCGATCTCAAGAACCCCGACGACCTCGCGTTCGTGCAGCGTCTCGCCGCCGAGTGCGACGTCGTCCTCGAAAACTTCAGGCCGGGCGTGCTCGCCAAGTTCGGTCTCGACCACGCGACGCTCTCCACGGCGAACCCTGGGATCATCGTCACGCACGTCTCCGGCTTCGGCCAGAGTGGGCCACGATCGTCGGAAGCCGGGTTCGGATCGATCGGCGAGGCGGTCGGCGGAATCCGCCACACCACCGGCGACCCCGACCGTCCGCCGGCGCGATGCGGTGTGAGCCTCGGCGACTCGCTCGCAGCCATGTTCGCGGTGATCGGCACGCTCGCCGCGCTGCACGAGCGCGCTCAGAGCGGGCTCGGGCAGGAAGTCGACGTGGCGATCTACGAGGCAGTCGCTGCGCTGATGGAGTCGTCGATGGTCGACTACGACGTCGCCGGTGTGCTGCGCCACCGATCCGGTGGCACGTTGCCGGGTGTCGCTCCGGCCAACGCGTATCCGACTCGTGACGGCTCGGAGGTACTCATCGCGGGAAATGCCGACACCGTGTTCACCCGGCTGTGCGACGCGATGGGACGCCCCGACCTCGCCCGGGACGACCGGTATGCAACACACGTCGCCCGAGGCGTCAACGAGCGCCAACTCGACGGGCTGGTCGCCGACTGGACCCGAACCATCGACGCCGAGGATCTGCTCGCGCTCCTGCGTGAATTCAGCGTGCCGGCGGGGCGCGTGTACACGGCTGCCGACATGCTCACCGACGAGCACTACCTCGCCCGAGACATGATCGAGCGCCACGTCTCACGCACCGGAGTCGACACAGCGATGCTGGGTGTGGTCCCGAAGTTCTCCCGCACGCCGGGCACCATCAGCGACGTCGGCCCCGAACTCGGCGAACACACCGACCTCTACCGCTGATCGCGATTGGGGTCAGACCCCAATCGCGATCAGAACTCTTCGTCGAAGCTGACGTTGCCTTCGACCCCGGTCTGGTAGGAGCTCACGGTGCGCTCGAAGAAGTTCGAGAGACCCTGCACGTCCTGCAGCTCCATGAAGCTGAACGGGTTCTTGGAGCCGAACTCAGGGGCGTACCCCAACTGCGCGAGTCGCTGGTCGGCGACGAACTCGAGATAGGTACGGGTGTCGCCGAGGCTCATGCCCGGCACGCCTTCGCCGAGCACGTCGGCCGCGAACAGGTGCTCGCAGTCGATCGCCTCGTTGAGCATGTCGCGGATGTCGGCTTCGAGCTGATCGTCGAACAGCTCGGGCTGCTCCTTGCGCACGGTGTCGACGACTTCGAACGCGAAGTTCATGTGACAGCTCTCGTCGCGGAACACCCAGTTGGTGCCATCGGCGAGACCGTTCAAGAGGCCTTTCGAACGCAGGAAGTAGACGTAGGCAAAGGCAGCGAAGAAGAACAGACCCTCGATGCACGTGGCGAAGCAGATCAGGTTGAGCAGGAACTGCTTGCGCTCCTCGGCGGTCTCGATGCGCTGTAAGCCCTGGATCGAGTCGATCCACTTGAAGCAGAACTCGGCCTTGGCCCGAATCGACGGGATGTTCTCGACCGCCGCGAACGCGGCCTCGCGCTCGGCCATGTCAGGGATGTAGTTGTCGAGCAGCGTGAGGTAGAACTGCACGTGCAACGCCTCTTCGTAGAGCTGGCGCGACAGGTACATCCGGGCTTCGGGGGCGTTGATGTGCTGGTACAGGTTGAGCACCAGGTTGTTCGACACGATCGAGTCGCCCGTCGCGAAGAATGCCACGAGACGTCCCACGAGGTGCTTCTCAGCCGGCATCAACTTGCGGTCGAGGTCGACCAGATCGTCGGAGAAATCGATCTCGTCGACGGTCCACGTGTTCTTGATGGCGTCGCGATACATCTCGAAGAACTGCGGGTACCGCATCGGTCGCAACGTGAGGTCGTAGCCGGGGTCGAGGATGTTGGTCGGTCGCCTGGCGCCGATCGGCGACGCCGACCCGAACGCGTCGGCCAGGGAGTCACCGCTGGGATCGGAAATGAGCGCCGACGCGTAGTCGGTGATCGGGTCGATGAGGGCCATCAGTCGCATGCCTCGCAGGACTCGGGGTTCTCGAGGCTGCACGCAACGGCCTCTTCGTCGGTGTAGGTCTTGATCTGCGGTGCGGGCGCCGGAGCGCCACCACCGGACGGACCCGAAGGCGTCGGCGCTGCGGGCGTCACGGGTGCCTTGGCGGCGGCGCCCGTGGTGGTCTGGTTGATGCGGGTGGCGGGGCGGCTGCGCAGGTAGTAGGTGGTCTTCAGACCGGCCTTCCACGCGTGCAGGTACATCGAAGAGAGCTTGCCGATGGTCGGCGTTTCCATGAACAGGTTGAGCGACTGGCTCTGGTCGATGAACGCGCCTCGCTCGGCGGCCATGTCGATCAGCGCCCGCTGCGGGATCTCCCACGCCGTGCGGAACACTTCCTTGAGCTCGTCGGGGATGCGCTCGACGTCTTGCACCGATCCCTCGGCACGCTTGATGTCGCTGATCATCTGCTCGTCCCACAGGCCACGCGCCTGGAGCTCACGAACCAGGTAGCGGTTGATCTGCATGAACTCACCCGACAGCGTTTCGCGCTTGAACAGGTTCGACACCTGCGGCTCGATGCATTCGTAGCACCCGGCGATCGATGCGATCGTGGCGGTCGGCGCGATGGCGATGAGGAGGCTGTTGCGAAGGCCGTGGGCGCTGATGCGGGCGCGTAGCGCGTCCCAGTCGAGTTCGGCCGGCGGCGTGACGCCGCCATTCGCCGTGTCCCACAGGTCGAACTGGAGATCGCCGTTGGCGGCGCGTGTTCCCTCGTACGCCTCGTGCGGTCCGTTGATCTCGGCGAGTTCGGTCGACGCCCACAGTGCGTGGAAGTAGATGTGGGCGGAGATGGTGCGGCTCAGATTCTTCGCGTCGGCCGAGTCGAAGGCGAAGCCCTTCTTGAAGAAGACGTCCTGCAGGCCCATCAGCCCGAGGCCCACCGGGCGCCACTTGTGGTTCGAGAACTCGGCCTCGGTGGTCGGGTAGTAGTTGATGTCGATCACCCGGTCGAGGAATGGCACGACCTGACGCACGACTGCGCCGAGCTTGGCGTAGTCGAACTCCATCTCGCCGTTCGGTCCGGCCTCGACGTAGGCACCGAGGTTGAGCGAACCGAGGTTGCACACCGCAGTGTTCTGTTGGTCGGTCACCTCGAGGATCTCGGTGCACAGATTCGACAGGTGCACCACGCGCGGGGTGCCGTCGTCGTTGGAGGCTCCGGTCTGGTTGCACTTCTCGTTCGAGGCATCCTTGAAGGTGATCCAGCCGTTGCCGGTCTGCGCCAGCGTGCGCATCATCTTGGTGTACAGCTGGCGGGCAGGTACCTGCTTTTCGTAGAGGCCCGCTTCCTCAGCGGCCACATAGGCCCGCTCGAAGTCGTCGCCGAACAGGTCGGTCAGGTGCGGCACCTGCTTGGGATCGAACAGCGACCACTGCCAGTCCTTCTCCACCCGCTCCATGAACAGGTCGGGGATCCAGTTGGCGATGTTGAGGTTGTGAGTACGCCGAGCATGGTCGCCGGTGTTGTCGCGCAGCTCCAGGAAATCTTCGATGTCGGCATGCCACGACTCGAGGTACACGCAGGCGGCACCCTTGCGGCGACCACCCTGGTTGACCGCCGCAACCGACGAATCGAGCGTGCGCAGCCAGGGCACGATGCCGTTCGACAGGCCATTGGTGCCTTGGATGAGGCTGCCCTTCGCGCGTACCCGGTGCCAGGCCACACCGATCCCACCGGCGAACTTCGACAGCTTGGCGATGTCGGTGTAGCGCTTGTAGATGCCCTCGAGGCTGTCTTCGGGCGAGTCGAGCAGATAGCAGCTCGACATCTGACTGTGCGACGTGCCCGAGTTGAAGAGCGTCGGGCTCGACGGAAGATATGCCAGTGATGACATCAGGTCGTAGAAGCTCACTGCCTCGTCGACATCGGTCGACAGACCGCAGGCCACGCGCAAGAAGAAGTACTGGGGCGTCTCGATGACCTCACGACGCGACGGGTGGCGGAGCAGGTAGCGGTCGTACACGGTGCGCAGACCGAAGAACTCGAAGCTGCGGTCACGGTCGGAGTCGATGGCGGCGTTGAGCGCCGGCGCATTGGCCTCGACGAACTCGAGGACGTGATCGGCGACGAGGCCCTCGGCATGGCCGACCTTGATCGACTCGGAGAACCACGGGATGTTCTGGTTGCGGACTTCCTTGTCGATCACCGTGGCGAGCAGACGCGAGGCGAGACGCGAGTAGTTCGGTTCCTCGACGATGAGGCCGGCAGCTGTACGGATCGACAAGTCGTCGAGTTCGCGGGTCGTGGCACCATCAGCGAGTGCCGAGATGGTGCGGGTCGCGACGCGCATCGGGTCGACGCCGAGCAGCCCTTCCGACGCGCGTGCGATGGAGTTGACGATCTTGTTGACATCGACCGGCTCGAGCGCACCGCTGCGCTTCTTCACCCGCATCCCGGCGGCTCCGGGCTGTGTCGAGGTGGGGACAGCGGCACCCTTCGCGGTGTCGCGCAGCGCCGGCGCCGTGGACTCGATCTGGGTATCGGTCTGCTCGTCGACGTTCTTCTCGTCGGTCGGTCGCCCTTGCGTCGCTCCGACGTTGTCATCGATCAATGTCACCCGGTTCTCCGAATCGTTCGTGGTGGTGTTCGTGGTGGTGTTCGTGGTGGTGTTCGTGTTCGTCGGGGAATCGTCAGCGACCACGAGATGTGGTGGTCTCCCCCCGCTCACGACCCCATTCGGCACCACATGTCGTGGTGACGGGGCACGTAATTACAGCAGTGAAACTACGCGCGTGTCAACCGTCGCGTGCAGAAAGTGTCAACTTGCCTGCGCAGCGGGTACGTCGCCCCGCTTGACGTCGGCCAACTCGGCTTGCCGGCGCAACTTCGCCCACACCTCGTCGACCGACTCGGCCGTGGCCTGGATGAAGTCGACACCGCGGTGTCGGGCTCCCGTCGGATCCCGTTCGGCTTCAGCGTGCCAGATCTCCTCGACCTGGAGGAGCCGACCGTCGCGCCCGCGCACGTTGTTCTCGCGAAAGTCGAGCGTCGTACGCCAACCGGCGCGTTCGAGTTCACGACGATCCGACTGTGCCAGGACCGCGCCGTGTTGGCGCTGACGCAGCAACCGCTGACGAGATGTCGGAAGGGCTCGGGTGATCATGGGGCCCATCATGAACCACCTGCCCTGTGGAAGGTCAGTGCCGATTGGGTGTGAATTCCCTGACGATTCCTGGGGACAACCCCGAAATTCTGTGTGTCCGCTGTGAGGACACCGCCCTACAGGTCGCCGATCAGATCCTGACAGGCGAGCGCTGCCGTCACGAATGCCGGATCGGTCGGATCGATCTGTTCGAGCAGTGTCTCGCCGGTCGGATCGGCGAGCAGGTCGCCGATCGTCACCTCGGGGATGTCTGCTCCGTTCTCGCGCAGACAATCGAACAGGGCGATCACCTTGTCGAAGTCGCCCTGGCCTGCCGGCGGGAACGAATCGGACGCCTCGTCGTTGACGCACGACGCACCGGGTGCGGGCATGTCCAGGTCGACGAGATAGTCGACGACCACCGGAGTCACGCACGGCACCGACAGGAACGCCGTGTGTCCGTCGCTGTCGACCGTGTAGAGCTGGCCCGACGTCAGCAAGTCGGCCATCGCCACCGACCACTCGTACGGGGTGGCCGGATCGCCGGTGTTGCCGATCACGAGGATCGGCGGCGCGCCGTCGGCGTCGCCGATGATCAGGGGATCGATCGGCAGCGGCCCACCGATGCAGCCCGTCGAGGCCCGCAGGAAGTCGTCGAACCACTGCGAGTTCGATGCGATCTCCTCGGACTCGACTCGAACGACCTCGGTCGGTGGCCTGATCGAGTTGTCGGCACAGTTGATCGTGAACCCTGCGCTCTGGCTGTTGTCGTAACTGCCGTCCGCTTGACGACCCAGATAGCTGTCGGCGAGGACCTGCAGCAGCGTCGCATCGTTGTCGACCGAGGCCTCGTACATCCCCTGTGCGAGCACCGGCCACAACTGCGTGGAGTACAACGCGGCGATCACGGCGAGTTGCAGTTCACCCGGGGTCACGACGCGATCGGGCTCGTCCGTCGGGATGCTCCCTTGCTCGGCGATCGACGAAACGAGCGACGAGTACACCTCGAGCGTCGGGCCGACCGCCGCAAGGTCACAGTCGGCATCGGCATCGCACGCTTGCGCGAACTGCTCGAACGCCCGGTCGAGACTCGCGGCCTGTTCGGCATCGAGTTCGGTGAAGTCGTCGATCGGCTTGACTGCTCCGTCGAGCACCAACGCTCGCACCCTGTCGGGGAACAGCTCGGCGTAGGTGGCGCCGAGTCGGGTGCCGTACGAGAACCCGACATAGCTCAATCGATCGTCGCCGACCGCGTCGCGGATCTCGTCGAGATCGCGTGCCGCGTTGTTCGTTCCGAGCCACGACCCGATCTCGATCGTGTCGGAGGTGCACGTCGAGGCCCGTCCCTCGGCCTCGGCGACGAGGGCGTCCCAACCGGCATCGTCGCCGTCGTCGAGCAGCGTGATGTCGTCGTCGAAGGCACTGTCGCACTCGACCGCGGTGCTCGCTCCGACGCCACGCGGATCGAACGACACGAGGTCGAACCGGCGAGAGATTTCCTCGGGCATGACCAGCGCCACCGTCTGGAGGAAGTCGATACCCGACGCCCCTGGGCCACCCGGATTGAGCACCAGGGAGCCGATTCGCTCGTCGTCGTCCGCGGTCGGCACCCTGGCAACGGCGATGTCGATCAACCGGCCATCAGGGGTGCCGTAGTCGAGCGGCACCGCGATCGATCCGCACTCGATGTCGACGGTCGCCGCCTGGGCATCGACACACGGCCCCCACTCGATCGAGCCGGTTCCGGGCTCCGGTGTGACCGGTACGGACGGGTCGGGCTCGATCGCCGAGATCTCGTCGGCCTGCAAGGTCGACACCCCCGGCGATGTGGAACACGAGACCACGACGAGCGTGGCGACTGCAATCGCCACGATCGAACGTCCACGCACGATCCGAAACTATCCGTGCCCCCACGAAGAACTGCTTCAGGACGCAGCTCCAGCGGCCGATGAACCGACATGTCCCGTCGTCCTCTTCTCCTTGCGGTCGTCGTTGCCGCGGCGCTGGTCAGTGCCTGCGGATCATCGTCGGCCGACGACACCGCAGCGACCGACGAGACGATCGGCGGGGTGCAAACGACGGCCGAGACCACGCCTCCGCCGGCACGGGTCGGCAGCATCGGCGACGCCGTCGAGGTTGCCGTCGGAGGGCTCGCCGGGGCAGACGCCGCGGCGTGCGACCTCGATCATCGTGCACTCGCAGACGCGTCGGAGATGTATCTCGTACTCAACGGATCGCTCCCGGCGACTCAGGATGCGCTGGTCGAAGCACAGCTCCTGCGGGAGCCCAGCGCGCGCTTCGAGATCACTGCCGACGGAGCCATCGTGCCCGCGCCGGGCAGTCCCTGCGTCTGAGTCAGCCCAGCCATTTCGGCGCGAACGCGGCCGGCGCCGATGTGGCGAGCCGGAGCGTCTCGGCCACCGAATCGGCACGCTGCACCGATCGTGCGTGACCATCGCTCACGAATCCAGCCGCGACGCTGCGTTCGATGAACTCGAAGAGCTCCCCGAAGTACTCGACGACATCGAGGAAGACGACGGGGACTGCGACGAGCCCGAGCTGATTCCAGGTGATGATCTCGAAGGCCTCGTCGAGCGTGCCGAAACCGCCTGGCAGCACGATCACTCCATCGGACAGCTCGGCCATCCGGGCTTTGCGTTCGTGCATGCTCGGCACCACCTCCAGCCGGGTGAGCCCGAGGTGGGCGACCTCCGCGGCGACCAGTTGCTCGGTCATCACGCCGATGACGTCACCACCTGCCTCGAGCGCCGCGTCGGCGACCGCACCCATCAAGCCGACGTGGCCCCCGCCGTACACGAGTCTGTGCCCCTCGGCGGCCAGCGACCTTCCCAGCAATCTCGCCGTTTCGACGTGACGGGGATCGCTCCCCGAACTCGAACCACAGAACACACACAGCGAAGCCATCGCTCCATCGTGGCAGCAATCCGTCACACGGTGCCGGGCCGACTGTGACGGTTGCGGCTCAAATGGCCGCGTCCTGTACCGACCGGTAGGTTCTTGGCATGACTGCGATCGTCGCTCCCGATCTTCCTGCTGCCGCCGAGGCCATCGATCTTGCCCACCGCGTGGTCGGCAAGGCCGTGCGGCACCTCGCTGCCACCGGTGGACCCGACGTTCACCAGGTGCTCGCCTACGACCTCGCGCATGCAGCCTCCGGTGTGGCGACGGCTCGTTCGCTGCTCGATTACGGGGCCAAGGGTGAGCTCGAGGCACAGATCACCTGCGCGTTCGCCGCCGACATGCTCCACGAGCTGGCGTCGAAGCTGCTCGGACGCGAGCAGGCGTGGGGCGTCGAACGTGATGCGCTCGCCAACGCCCACACGTTCATCTCGCAGTTCCGCGATCCCGAGTTCCTCGCCTCACTCGCCGACCAGCCCGGCCCGCGCCACCTCGACGACGACATGGAGATGGTGGCCGACACGTTCGGAGCATTCGCCGCCAACGTCATCGCGCCGCACGCCGAGCACGTGCACCGCACGAACGGCGACGTGCCCGAGGAGATCGTCACCGGGCTCGCCGAGCTGGGAGCGTTCGGCCTCAGCGTGCCCGCCGAGTACGGCGGCTACAGCGAGGGCGGCGACTCCGAGTACATCGCCATGGTGGCGGCCACCGAGGAGCTGTCGAAGGCGAGCCTCGGCATCGGCGGTTCGCTGATCACCCGGCCCGAGATCCTCACCCGGGCGCTCGTGAAGGGTGGCACCGAGGAGCAGAAGCAGCACTGGCTGCCGAAGCTCGCGACTGCCGAGGTCATGCCCGCCGTCGCCGTCACCGAGCCCGACTACGGCAGCGACGTCGCCGGCATCAAGGTGACCGCCACGCCTGCATCCGGCCCGAACGGCGAGGACGGGTGGGTCATCAACGGCGTCAAGACCTGGTGCACGTTCGGTGCCCGCGCCGATGCGCTCACGCTGCTCGCCCGCACCGATCCCGATCGCAGCAAGACCCACCGCGGCCTGTCGTTGTTCATCGTGCCCAAGCCGCGCGGCGACAGCCACGGCTTCCAGTTCACCCAGGCCGGCCCTGTCGTCGACGGCATCGAGCGGGTCGGCAAGATGGAGGGCCGCCCGATCGACACCATCGGCTACCGCGGGATGCACTCCTACGAAATCGCCCTCGAGAACTGGTGGGTGCCGGCCGAGAACCAGGTCGGCGGGGAGGACGGGCTCGGGAAGGGCTTCTACTACCAGATGGCCGGCTTCGAGAACGGCCGACTGCAGACCGCAGCTCGCGCCGTCGGCGTGATGCAGGCTGCCTACGAGGCGGCGCTCGACTATGCCGAGAACCGCAAGGTGTTCGGCGAGGCGATCATCGACTACCAGCTCACCCGCGCCAAGCTCGGCCGCATGGCCGTGCTCACCCAGGCCGGTCGCCAGTTCTCCTACGCCGTTGCCACGCTGATGGCCAAGGGCGAGGGGGCGATGGAGGCTTCGATGGTGAAGGCCTACGTGTGCAAGGCCGCCGAGTGGGTGAGCCGCGAGGCGATGCAGATCCATGGCGGCATGGGGTACGCCGAGGAGTTCCCGGTGAGCCGCCTGTTCGTCGACGCACGCGTCCTGTCGATCTTCGAGGGCGCCGACGAGACCCTGTGTCTCAAGGTCATCGCCCGCCAACTCAT
>CAVQTE010000020.1:0-601989 GCA_963716235.1 Ilumatobacteraceae bacterium
GCTTGACTGCTCCGTCGAGCACCAACGCTCGCACCCTGTCGGGGAACAGCTCGGCGTAGGTGGCGCCGAGTCGGGTGCCGTACGAGAACCCGACATAGCTCAATCGATCGTCGCCGACCGCGTCGCGGATCTCGTCGAGATCGCGTGCCGCGTTGTTCGTTCCGAGCCACGACCCGATCTCGATCGTGTCGGAGGTGCACGTCGAGGCCCGTCCCTCGGCCTCGGCGACGAGGGCGTCCCAACCGGCATCGTCGCCGTCGTCGAGCAGCGTGATGTCGTCGTCGAAGGCACTGTCGCACTCGACCGCGGTGCTCGCTCCGACGCCACGCGGATCGAACGACACGAGGTCGAACCGGCGAGAGATTTCCTCGGGCATGACCAGCGCCACCGTCTGGAGGAAGTCGATACCCGACGCCCCTGGGCCACCCGGATTGAGCACCAGGGAGCCGATTCGCTCGTCGTCGTCCGCGGTCGGCACCCTGGCAACGGCGATGTCGATCAACCGGCCATCAGGGGTGCCGTAGTCGAGCGGCACCGCGATCGATCCGCACTCGATGTCGACGGTCGCCGCCTGGGCATCGACACACGGCCCCCACTCGATCGAGCCGGTTCCGGGCTCCGGTGTGACCGGTACGGACGGGTCGGGCTCGATCGCCGAGATCTCGTCGGCCTGCAAGGTCGACACCCCCGGCGATGTGGAACACGAGACCACGACGAGCGTGGCGACTGCAATCGCCACGATCGAACGTCCACGCACGATCCGAAACTATCCGTGCCCCCACGAAGAACTGCTTCAGGACGCAGCTCCAGCGGCCGATGAACCGACATGTCCCGTCGTCCTCTTCTCCTTGCGGTCGTCGTTGCCGCGGCGCTGGTCAGTGCCTGCGGATCATCGTCGGCCGACGACACCGCAGCGACCGACGAGACGATCGGCGGGGTGCAAACGACGGCCGAGACCACGCCTCCGCCGGCACGGGTCGGCAGCATCGGCGACGCCGTCGAGGTTGCCGTCGGAGGGCTCGCCGGGGCAGACGCCGCGGCGTGCGACCTCGATCATCGTGCACTCGCAGACGCGTCGGAGATGTATCTCGTACTCAACGGATCGCTCCCGGCGACTCAGGATGCGCTGGTCGAAGCACAGCTCCTGCGGGAGCCCAGCGCGCGCTTCGAGATCACTGCCGACGGAGCCATCGTGCCCGCGCCGGGCAGTCCCTGCGTCTGAGTCAGCCCAGCCATTTCGGCGCGAACGCGGCCGGCGCCGATGTGGCGAGCCTGAGCGTCTCGGCCACCGAATCGGCACGCTGCACCGATCGTGCGTGACCATCGCTCACGAATCCAGCCGCAACGCTGCGTTCGATGAACTCGAAGAGCTCCCCGAAGTACTCGACGACATCGAGGAAGACGACGGGGACTGCGACGAGCCCGAGCTGATTCCAGGTGATGATCTCGAAGGCCTCGTCGAGCGTGCCGAAACCGCCTGGCAGCACGATCACTCCATCGGACAGCTCGGCCATCCGGGCTTTGCGTTCGTGCATGCTCGGCACCACCTCCAGCCGGGTGAGCCCGAGGTGGGCGACCTCCGCGGCGACCAGTTGCTCGGTCATCACGCCGATGACGTCACCACCTGCCTCGAGCGCCGCGTCGGCGACCGCACCCATCAAGCCGACGTGGCCCCCGCCGTACACGAGTCTGTGCCCCTCGGCGGCCAGCGACCTTCCCAGCAATCTCGCCGTTTCGACGTGACGGGGATCGCTCCCCGAACTCGAACCACAGAACACACACAGCGAAGCCATCGCTCCATCGTGGCAGCAATCCGTCACACGGTGCCGGGCCGACTGTGACGGTTGCGGCTCAAATGGCCGCGTCCTGTACCGACCGGTAGGTTCTTGGCATGACTGCGATCGTCGCTCCCGATCTTCCTGCTGCCGCCGAGGCCATCGATCTTGCCCACCGCGTGGTCGGCAAGGCCGTGCGGCACCTCGCTGCCACCGGTGGACCCGACGTTCACCAGGTGCTCGCCTACGACCTCGCGCATGCAGCCTCCGGTGTGGCGACGGCTCGTTCGCTGCTCGATTACGGGGCCAAGGGTGAGCTCGAGGCACAGATCACCTGCGCGTTCGCCGCCGACATGCTCCACGAGCTGGCGTCGAAGCTGCTCGGACGCGAGCAGGCGTGGGGCGTCGAACGTGATGCGCTCGCCAACGCCCACGCGTTCATCTCGCAGTTCCGCGATCCGGAGTTCCTCGCCTCACTCGCCGACCAGCCCGGCCCGCGCCACCTCGACGACGACATGGAGATGGTGGCCGACACGTTCGGAGCATTCGCCGCCAACGTCATCGCGCCGCACGCCGAGCACGTGCACCGCACGAACGGCGACGTGCCCGAGGAGATCGTCACCGGGCTTGCCGAGCTGGGAGCGTTCGGCCTCAGCGTGCCCGCCGAGTACGGCGGCTACAGCGAGGGCGGCGACTCCGAGTACATCGCCATGGTGGCGGCCACCGAAGAGCTGTCGAAGGCGAGCCTCGGCATCGGCGGTTCGCTGATCACCCGGCCCGAGATCCTCACACGGGCGCTCGTGAAGGGTGGCACCGAGGAGCAGAAGCAACACTGGCTGCCGAAGCTCGCGACTGCCGAGGTCATGCCCGCCGTCGCCGTCACCGAGCCCGACTACGGCAGCGACGTCGCCGGCATCAAGGTGACCGCCACGCCTGCATCCGGCCCGAACGGCGAGGACGGGTGGGTCATCAACGGCGTCAAGACCTGGTGCACGTTCGGTGCCCGCGCCGATGCGCTCACGCTGCTCGCGCGCACCGATCCCGATCGCAGCAAGACCCACCGCGGCCTGTCGTTGTTCATCGTGCCCAAGCCGCGCGGCGACAGCCACGGCTTCCAGTTCACCCAGGCCGGCCCTGTCGTCGACGGCATCGAGCGGGTCGGCAAGATGGAGGGCCGCCCGATCGACACCATCGGCTACCGCGGGATGCACTCCTACGAAATCGCCCTCGAGAACTGGTGGGTGCCGGCCGAGAACCAGGTCGGCGGGGAGGACGGGCTCGGGAAGGGCTTCTACTACCAGATGGCCGGCTTCGAGAACGGCCGACTGCAGACCGCAGCTCGCGCCGTCGGCGTGATGCAGGCTGCCTACGAGGCGGCCCTCGACTATGCCGAGAACCGCAAGGTGTTCGGCGAGGCGATCATCGACTACCAGCTCACCCGCGCCAAGCTCGGCCGCATGGCCGTGCTCACCCAGGCCGGTCGCCAGTTCTCCTACGCCGTTGCCACGCTGATGGCCAAGGGCGAGGGGGCGATGGAGGCTTCGATGGTGAAGGCCTACGTGTGCAAGGCCGCCGAGTGGGTGAGCCGCGAGGCGATGCAGATCCATGGCGGCATGGGGTACGCCGAGGAGTTCCCGGTGAGCCGCCTCTTCGTCGACGCACGCGTCCTGTCGATCTTCGAGGGCGCCGACGAGACCCTGTGTCTCAAGGTCATCGCCCGCCAACTCATCTCCACCTCGACCTGACCAGCGTCGCGATTGGGGTCAGACCCCAATCGCGACATCAGGTGAGTTCGGCGGCGAGGTCGGAGACAGACCGGATGCGTTCGAAGTCGGCGTCGGCGTGGTCGTCGTAGGGGTCGAGCAGGATCGGATGCAGGCCGGCCGCCGACGACGCGGCGATGTCCATCGTCACCGAATCGCCGACGTACGCGATCCGGGAACGATCGAATTCAGCGAAGAACGCAAGCGCGTGATCGAAGATCGCCGGATCCGGCTTCGCAACGCCGACGACATGGCTGTCGACGATGCAGCGCATCTCGACGTGGTCGCCCGGGCCGACCTGACAGACCTCGCGGATGAGAATCCCCTCGATCTGGCCGCTCGCATTCGACACGACGCCCATCGGCACCCCCGCGGCTGCCATCGCATCGAGCGCGACCCGGGTCTCGGGAATCATCCACCGCCAGAGCGGAGCGTGTCGGGCACCGTCGAAGACCTGTGCGGCCTCGGCTCGATCATCGGGCCGAACCCCCACGGTTGCGACATAGGCCTCGTTGTAGGGCGCCCACACCGTCTCGGACGCCGCAACGTCGGACTTCGCCCTCATTCCGGCGTAATGAGCCCGGCGATGGGTGTCGAGCGATGCGTCACCGCCGTAGTAGGCGAGCAACGGCGCGATCACCGTCGGATCGGGCAGCACCAGCACGCCGCCCGCGTCGAACAGGACCGCATCGAATCGACGCATCGGTGACGCCGCTCAGCCGAGCTTGTCGTGCAGGAATGCAGTCACCTGCGGCCAGATCTCGGCGACCTTGGCCTCGTCCTGGGTGCCGAGCGCGTTGTGCGGAGCCATGAACGCGTGACCGGTGCCGAGGTGCACCGTGATCGACACATCCTTGCCCAGGGCACTCAGTTCCTCTTGGAGGTGCATCGCGGCCGACGGAGGGAAGAAGTCGTCGTGCTCGGCCATGTGGCCCTGGATGGCCGCCTCGATCTTCGAGTAGTCGGGCTGACTGTCACCCTGCGGGAAGCCGTAGAACGGCACCGCGGCCTTGACCTTGTCGGGTCGGAGCGCGGCGAGGATGAACGTGAGCATGCCACCCATGCAGAACCCGACGACCCCGATGCCGTCACCGATGGTGGCGTCGTGGTCGGCGAGGAAGTCGACGGCGCCGCTCATGTCGCGTCCCGCACGATCAGGCGGCATGGAGTTCATCAGTTCGGCGGCGCGGTCCATCTCGGTGTGGCCGGCAAGATCGCCGTGGTACAGGTCCGGCGCCAACGCGACGAAACCGGCTTCAGCGAGGCGGTCGGCCATCTCCTTGATGCCCGAATCCAGACCCCACCACTCCTGGACGACGATCACGCCCGGCCCGCTCCCGCTGCTGGGCAGCGCCAGGTAACCCGATGCGTTCGAACCGTTGCTTGCAAACTCGACGATCTCTGCCATGTGCAAACCCTAGATCGTCCTGTTCGGAGGACCGGTTCACCCGAGTTCACGAATGCCGACTCACTAGGGTGACCACGTGCAAGGCGGCGCACCTCTTCCCTTCATCGGGCGCACTCGCGAGGCCGACCTCCTCCGCCGCCGGGCCGGCAGCGTCGGCTCGAATCCCCACGCTGTGCAACTCGTGCGCGGTCCGGCCGGCATTGGTAAGACGCGCCTTGTTCGCGAAGCACTCGACGCCGCCGATGCCCGGACAATCTGGGTGAGGTGTTGGGACGACAGCTCGCCCCTGTGGCCATGGCGTCAGGTTCTTGCCCAACTCGACCGCGAAACCGACCACCTCTTCACCTCCGATGCAGCCCAGGACCGACTCGCGACCTTCAGCGCCATGCTCGCCGAACTCGACGGCTGCGGGCCGGTCGTGATCGTCATCGACGACATCCATCTCAGCGACCACGCCACACTGCTGTTCACACGCTTTCTCGCACGTGCCGAACCTCCGCCGAACGCACTGGTTGTCATCACGGCACGGCCTGGCGATGAACTCGACGAGACCCGCCGAACGCAACTCGACGAACTTGCCCGCGACGCCGACGAGTTCCCGCTCGGCCACCTCGATCATGATGACGTCGTCCAACTCCTCCGAGCCGGTGGAGTCGACCACCACGACTCCTCACTCATCGATGCGCTCGTCACGCTCACCGGTGGCCTCCCCCTTGCAATCGAGCGAACCGTTCTGGCGCTCGACGACCCCGGTGAACACCTGCAGGATCTCGGATCAAGCGTCGAGCATGCTGCTCGTCCGCTGTCGCCCGCCCATCGAGTACTGCTGGCTTCGGCGGCCACATACGGCCCGACGACCACAATCAGCGAGCTCCTGTCGATTACCGGCTGCACCGAGCATGAGGCATTCGAGGTGGTCGAAGCCGGCCAGCGCGCGGGTCTCGTTGCGTCCGGAACGAACATCACCTTCTCTCACGAGTTGATTCGCGAGGTCGTCAGCGGATGGCTCTCACCGACCGATCGAATACGTGTTCATCGCGCTGCCGTCACCGCTCTTCGCGGCGGGCCGATGCAGCAGCTGCCGCTTGCGGCCGCCCACGCAAGTGCTCTGGCCGAGGTCGATCCGACATTCACCTCCGACGCTGTCGAGCTGTCGCTCGCGGCGGCGGTGTTCTTCGAGAGCACCAGCACCCTCGAGGCGGCGCTGGATGCATACGACCAAGCAGCGCTGCTCACCGGGCTCTCTGGTGGCTCACTCCCGAATGATCACCAGCTTGCACATGCCGACGCAGCACTCGGCGCCGGCCGCCTCACGCGAGCCCGTGAGCTGTACCAACGCGTTGCGACAGCAGCAGAAGTGACGGGCGACGCCGTGGTGCTCGCCGATGCTGCAGCAGGTCTCGGAGGCATCTGGCTCGGCGAACACCGATCCGACGATGTCGCGGCCAGCGTCCAAGCGCTCCAACAACGTGCACTGGAAGCAGTGGCACCCGTGGATGCGAGCCGGGCACTGCGCCTCAGGGTCCGCCTCGCCGGCGAGGCGTCGTACCAGAGTCGGGATGTCGCCGACCTCGAGCGACTCCTCGACGAGGTCCGCGAGTCGGGCACCGCGCGAATGCGCGCCGAGGCACTGTCGATCATGATTCACGCCAAGCTCGGACCTCAATACGCCCGACACCGCTTGGAGTTGGCCGACGAGATGACAACCGCGGCTGCCGAGTCGGGCGACCCCGTACTCGCGCTCCTGGCACAGTGCTGGAAGGCCGTCTCGCTCGCCATGATCGCCGACGAGCGGGCCCCGCGCGCACGTCGGACGCTGGAGCTGCGTTGCCTGACCATTCATTGCGCGAGCATTCAGTTCATCGTCGAAGCAATGGCGGTCGGACGGCTGATCAATGCGGGCCGTTTCGAAGAGGCCGAGATCGCTGCCGCACAGTGCTTCGAGTTCGGCCAATCGGTCGGAGACGCCGATGCGTGGACCTACTACGCGGGGCACCTTGCGCACATCCGGTTCTCACAGGGTCGCCACGGAGAGCTCGCCGAGTTCGCCACCGACGCCGCGCAGTCCCCGGCCATGCTGCCGAGCGAACGGGCTCTCGCGACCACCGCAGCGATGTTCGCACTCCACGTCGGTGAGCGGGGGCCAGCCGATCGAATCATTGCGCTCCACCGTTCATCGCCCGACATGCACTCGTACCATCCGTCGACCTGGCTCATTGCCATGCACGTCCTGGCGCACATGGCATTCCAATTGGACGACCCAGACCTGGGAACCGACATCGCGTCACAACTGGAGCCCTTTCAGGGGCTTCCTCTCTCGATGTCCATGGCAGTGTCCGATCTCGGTTGGGTCGACTGGCCGTATGGCATGGCCATGGCCGCGAGCGGCGATCTGGCGGGGGGCGAGGCGGCGCTCGCGACAGCGATCGATCTGGCCCACGCCCGCGGCGATAGACCCAACGCAGCGATCGTGACTGCCGATCGAGCTCTCCTCATGCACCGACGCGGGAACGTCGCCGAGGCACGGACGCTCCTGGGTGATGCCCTCGCCGACGCCGAAGCGTTCGCCATGACCGGCTGGGTGACGACGTGGTCCGGCTGGCTCGACTCGTGGAAGGCCGAACTGCCCGTATCAGCGACGCCCATCACGTTCGAGCGGATCGACCCGAGTCATTGGCAGTGCACATTCCGGGGTAACACGTCGGTGTACGACAACATGATCGGCCTGCGCTATCTGGCCACCCTGTGCGCCGCGCCTGGTACCGACATCTCGGCATCGCGTCTGGCGTACCTGATCGAGCCGCAGGAAGCCGGTCAGGCAGTTCTCGACAGCGATGCAGTCGAAGCGCTCCGCGCTCGCGTCCAGATGCTGAGGTACAACCTCGACGAGGAGGTGGGTGACCGTGAAGCCACGGAGGATGAACTCGAGGCCGTCAGTGCGCAGTTGCTCGAAGCCCTGGGTCTGGGCGACGCCAGGCGGTTCAACGACGCAAGCGAACGCGCCCGCACCTCGGTGCGCAAGGCGATCACACGCTCGATCGCGAAGATTGCAACCGTCGACCCGGCGATGGCTACCCACCTCGAGCAGCATGTGCACACCGGTTACGTCTGCCGGTACGGCACCCGATGACGCCGATTTCGGTTCACGACGTGTTGCGGCGCAGCGCCCTCTTGGAGGATGCTCGCGACGAGACTCTGAAGCTGCTGGAACGCAGTTCACGGGTGAAGCGCCTGGATCGCGGGGCGATGCTGATTCACGAGGGCGACCAGCCGACGTCGGTCTTCTTCATCGCCGACGGTCTGTTGCGATCGTTCACCACGGCGTTGGATGGGGCCGAGCCGACACTCACCGTGCTGCTCCCGGGAGATCACGTCGGCGAACTCGGGGTGTTCGACGGCACAGTGCGATCAGCATCGGTGGCATCGCTGCGGCCGACAACTGTCGTCGAGGTCTCCGGCGCAACTTTTCGCGCAGCGCTCGACGCGGACGTTGCCATCTACCGGGCGCTGGTGACGCAGCTGTCACGGCGCCTGCGCAGCACGTCGAGCCGCCTGTCGGACCTCACGATTCTCGATCTCGGTGCCCGGCTCGCGAAGTACCTCCTGTCGGAGATGGGCGGTGCGCGTGTCCTCGAGCTGCAATTCTCCCAGTCGGAGCTCGGACAGTTGCTCGGTGGGGCGCGCCAGAGCATCAACCAGCTGTTGTCGATGATGGAACGTGACGGGCTGATCACCGTCGATGGCCGCACGATCGAAGTCGTCGACCCGGTGGGGCTCCGACGCCGAGCGGATTCGTCGTGACACGCGCTTGCGACGATGACCATTCGGACCTCGGGGCATACGTCGACGGATTGACGGCGACCATCGCCTCGTCGTCGAGGAGAAATCGCAGCGTCGATGCCGCACTGCTGTTCGTCGACGTCTCGGGATACACCGCACTCACCGAACGCCTCGCCGCCCTGGGCCGAGTCGGCTCGGAGACGCTCACCGACATCGTCAATACATGCTTCGAGCGTCTGATCGACGATGTGATTGCCGGTGATGGACACGTCCTGCGCTTCGGCGGCGACGCACTGTTCATTGCGTTCATCGGTCCCGACCGCCTGGAGCGTGCGGCCGATACCGCAGTGGCCATGCAACGCACGATCCGCGACCTGCCGGCGATCCAGGCGCCCGGTGGCCGAGTCCGGCTGTCACAATCGATCGGCCTCCACTGCGGGGACTTGCTGCTGCATCGCTGGTCGGGTTCGTGGACCGAGGTCATGCCGTACGGCCCCGCCGTGACCGAAGTGTTGCGATGCGAGGCAGCTGCCCATGCCGGTCAGATCGCCATCAGCGAGACCGTTCGTTGCCGACCTGGGGACGACCCGGGTACGTCGACGCTCCGATGGCGTGGCACTGCTGCGCAACACGAGCCGTCCGAAGCCCGAGCGGGCACAACCCACAACGACGCGACGATGACTGCCTGGTTACTTCGCTGCTCGATTGGGCCGCTGGTGTTGGCGCCTGCGGTTCGCAACGCAGTGTTGCGCCGGCGTGGAACCTGCGCATCGGCCTGCTGCGATTGGGTTCGTTGCGGTCTCCGGCCTGGACCGCCTGGCGGGTAATCTCGCTGAGATCAAGCGCGCCACCGACACGTTGTTCGCTGCCGTCGATGAGGCATCGAGCGCGCTGGATGTGACGTTGATCAGTACCGATGTCGCACCCGACGGGATCAAGCTGATCATTGCGGCCGGCGTCCCTGCCACGGTCGGCGACGACGGTGAACGGTTGGTGATCGCTCTCCAACGGATCGTCGCTGCCACCGATCGGCTCGACGTTCGCGCCGGTGCCAACATCGGTTTGGTCTTCGCTGCCGACGTCGGGCATCCCCGGCGACGCACCTACACGGTGATGGGCGACGCGGTGAACCTGTCGGCGCGGCTGGCCTACCGAGCGGAGCCGGGAACGGTACTTGCGAGCGCGGCCCTCGTCGACACGCTGCCGAGCCGTTTCGGCGTCGGCTGGGTGCCGGCGTTCACGGTCAAGGGCAAGCGCGCCGCTCAGATGGCGGCCGTGGTGTTGTCAACCGACGCCGATCCGATCGGCCCGGTTGACTCCGAGGCCACGTTGGCGCCGTTCAGGGGTCGGCGTGCCGCCGTGCGCAAGCTTCGTGCGGCGGTCAGCACGTCGCCGGTGATCGAGGTGTTCGGGCCTGCGGGTTTCGGGTCGTCTCGGATCGTGAGCGAAGTACTCGACGGGCATCGCCAAGTGACCACCCTGCGGGTCGATGTGATCGACAGTTCCACTCCGCTGCTCGCTGTGCGCCGACTCGTCGAGGCGCTCGGTGGCGTTGGCGCATGGGAGTCGATCTCGCTGCAAGCATTCGGGCGTCGCACGAAACACATTGCCGCGACGACCACCGGGGCCGGGGTCGAGGCAATCGCCAGCATCGCCCGCGACCTGGCGCAGCTGTGGCCGCCCGAACTCATCGTGGTGATCGACGGCCACCATCACCTCGATGAAGCCTCATGGAGCGTGGTCAGGGCGGTGGCCACCACGCTGCAGGCGACGCCACAGGGTCGCCGGCTCGTGATGACGGGGCGACAACCGAGCGTTGGCACCAATGCACTTCAGCTGGAGCTGGGCCCGCTCGACGCAACCGACGTGAGGAAGGTCGTGATCGACGCGTCCGATCGGCCCTTGTCGGACGCGGATCTCGATGCAATCGTCGACGCGGCTGCTGGATCACCCTTGCTCGCACAGGGCTTGGCTCGGCTCGGTCCGAGATCTGATCTTCCTCCGACCTTGGAGGCACTCGTCGCCGCCCGAATCGACCGACTCCCCGCTGGCGTTGCACGGCTGGTGCGGACGGTGGCGCTGATCGGGGCGTCGTGCAAGGTCGCGGATGCTGCTGCCATTGCCGAGATCACGTCGCAAGCAGATCCGTTCCATCGCGGAGCAGTCAGATGGCACCTTGGTACTCGATGGCGACGACCTCAGGTTCCCCGACGAAGCGACTCGCATCGTCGCGGCGGCAGGGCTCGCAGTGGCACGACGTCGAATCGTGCACGAGCGAGCGGCGCGCCGACTCGAACAGACCGATGCGCCATCTCCGGCGGTTGTGGCCGACCACTGGTTCGAGGCGGGCGACGACGCCGGAACGTTGCGATGGGCCCAACTCGCAGGCGAAGCGGCGTTCGGTGCGGGCGCCAGCGCTGAGGCGTCGCACCACTTCGAGCGGGCGCTGCTGGCCGCGCAACGTCTGCATCGGCCCGACGTCGAGATCGTGGGCCTCGCCGAACGCCTCGCCACTGCTGCCAAGATGGCCAGGCGAACACATCTCGAGGCGTGGGCCCTGCAGCAGGCTGTTGCGGCCGCGGCGTCACCTGTCGGCGCCGCGAGACTGATGGTGCGCCAAGCGACGTGTGCACGTACGTCGGGCCGACTCCGGGCTGCGTCCGCCCACCTCGGGCGGGCGCGCCGCGTCGCACCGCTCGCTGACCCGATCGTCCAGTGCGAACTCCTCATCGAGCAGGCATGGATCGCTGTCTGGTCCGACCGTTGGGATCGCGCCCTCGACCTGGCGACGAGCGCCAGTCGCACTGCGACCGCAGCCGAGGAGCCGGCACTGCAGTTCCATGCCTGGTCGCTGATCGAGCAGTTGCGCAGTGCCAAAGGCCTCCCCGATGCCGACACAGCAGGGCACGAGGCGTTGCAGGCCGCTCACGCGAGCGGCGACGAGCGTCTGGTCGGTCTCGCCGAAGGGAACCTCGCGCTCATCGCCGACAATCGCGGGCGAGTGGAAGCAGGCGGTCAATGGCTACTCCCGATCAGGGCGAGCCTTTCGTCGGTCCGGCGACGTCGTCAATGTCGCCACGAGCCAGATGAACCAGGCCTCGATTCTGGTCGAACTCGGCGACGTGGAGACGGCCTACTCGTTGGCGGTCGACGCAGCCCGGGTGCTCGCCGCTGCGGGCCACGCCGAGGAGGCCGCCCTCGCAACCGGCCTGAGCCTGCGAGCGATGGTTCGTGCGGGCCTCGGTGACGGCACGCAGGTAGCCGGCATCGAGGCCTGCGTCGCTGTGCTGGCTGCTGAGGGCGACGAGGCCACCGCCTTCCAGGATGTCGGCCTGATCGAGTCGCTGCTCCTCACCGGCAACATCGTCGCTGCAACCCAACGTGCGGTGAGTCTGATCGACGTGGTCGACCGATTCGGCGACGACCATCTGCTGCCCACCACGGTCCGACGGCTACTGGCCGTCGCAACCGACGCCGACGGTGACCACTCGGCCGGCGAGACAGTGGCTTCACGAGGCCCGGACCCGAGCCGACCTTCATCGGATCATGCCGGAACAGGCGGCTATCGCTGCGATCGATGCCCGCCGTGCGGCTGACGATCGGGCACCAGACAGGCAACGTCGTGCCGACGAGTCAGCCCGGCTCGACGAAGCTCTCGGCGTGCTGTCTCGACCGTTGTTTCAGCACGGTCGAGACAGCGGCGAGCCGTGATCAGCGGAACTTGGATCCGCCCGGGCCGACGCCGATCGCCCGAACGTCGCAGCCGATGGTGGGATACGGCGCAAGGCAGAACGATGCCGGCCGTGTCGTTTGGGAGGCCTGGTCGGTCACGGTGTGGAAGTTGAACCCGCTCCCGGCCTCAGGATCAACCCACACTGTGGTGGCGCTTCGGACAATCCCGGTGGCGAACTGGCAGCGGGCTTCGACGTCGGCAATCACGCTGAGCGAGCTGTAGCCCCAGGCGACCTGAGCGGTGTTGGCCAGCTGTTCCTGCAGTGATCCGAACACACTGATGCGCTGCGGATCGACAATCCGACGAGTCGCCTGGTACGAACGCTCGAAAGTGATGCCGTTCGCCGAATCCGTGCGGATCACCCTGTCAGCCGCAAGCGCCTCGTAGGCGGCACCCGCAGGGACGACCAATCCGCCGGCTTGGCCCGGAGGGCTCACGTCGTAGCCCCACAGCACCCGCGGCGGGAGCGGAACACCGCCATCGGAGCAGGCGCTGACGACGCCGTTCGTGGAGAACGTCTGCGACGACCGCTTGAGGAGTCCGTAACTGGTGAGTTGGTTCGCCGGCTGCGACGAGATCGTCGGAACGAGGCCTCCAACGATTTGGGGCGTCGCCGAGCGCACACCGACACCGGTGAGACACGCCGGCGTTGATGAACCACTCGTGGCCGATGACGGCGCATCGCTCACACCGAGGATGCTTGCCGGTGTGACCGTCCAGGTGGCGGACGATCCGTTGGGCACGGTGACTGCGAACGCCCGGTCCACGACACCGGGTTGGAACTGGGTCGTCTGGCCCCGGTTCGCAACGCCGTTGACGGCAACGGTATTGACGGAAACGGTATTGCTCGGCCCGACGAGCGCAACGCGCCGTTCGGCCAGCGTGTTGCTGTAGCCAAACCACACCGTCGTACCGGTCCGTCTGGCCACGGTGCACGAAGCAAACACAGCGACACCGCTCGCCGGCGGGGTGGTACCAGGATCGAGCACGGTCGGGCCGTCGCCGCCGAGGACGTCGCTCCCGATCTGCGCCGAGGCAGTGGAGGTGAACAGCATGAGCGCCGCGGTCGCAACCAACGGAATTCGAGCAAGTGGACGCATATCAAGTACTCCTTGTTTGGGTTACGAGTCACCGTAGGGACATCGTGGAAACGGCGCTGTCAGCTGTCGGACACCCTCACTGCGTGACATCGATGTGCCACGGTGTGTCACACGCCAGGAACCGTTGTCGAAGACCACCGACGCCGGAGTGCCGGCCCGACGATTACGATTCGGCAGATGACCACAGTCGAAACCGCCAGCCATACGTCGGCACCGTCTGCGCTCCTCGGCGACGCCTACGCCAACGATCGTTCCCGCGTGTTCCACTCGTGGTCGGCGCAGGGAGCACTGGACCCGACCGTGATTGCCGGCGCGCTCGGCTCGAGGTTCTGGGACGAGCACGGCACGACCTGGATCGACTTCACGAGCATGCTCGTGAACATGAACCTGGGGCATCAGCACCCGAAGATGATCCAGGCGATCAAGGACCAAGCGGACACCCTGTGCATGGTGGCCCCGCCGTTCGCGAACGACCAGCGCAGCGAGGCCGCACGACTGATCGTCGAGAAGGCGAATCGCGACGGAGCCGGCGGACACTTCGAGAAGGTGTTCTTCACGAACGCCGGCGCCGAGGCCGTCGAGAACGCGGTCCGGCTCGCCAAGGGCTACACGGGTCGTATGAAGGTGCTGTCGGCGTACCGCAGCTATCACGGTGGCACGGCCCTCACGGTCGGGCTGACCGGCGAACCGCGGCGCTTGGAGAACGAACCGTCGGTGCCGGGACTGGTGAAGTTCTGGGGGCCGTACCCGTACCGTTCCGCGTTCTACTCGGAGTCGCCCGAACAGGAGACCGAACGGGCACTGGCCCACCTGCGCGAGACCATCCTCGTCGAGGGAACGGACAAGATCGCAGCGATCGTCCTCGAGTCGGTGGTCGGCACGAACGGGATCCTGGTCCCCCCGCCCGGCTACCTCGAGGGGCTGCGAGCACTGTGTGACGAGTTCGGCATCGTCTGGATCGCCGATGAGGTGATGGCCGGTTTCGGTCGCACGGGCCAGTGGTTCGCGTGGCAGAACTGGGACGCTCAGCCCGACCTGATCGCGTTCGCGAAGGGCGTGAACTCGGGCTACCTCCCGCTCGGTGGTGTGGTGATCTCCACCGACATCGCCCACGCGTACGACACGCGGGTGTTCCCGGGCGGGCTCACGTACTCGGGGCACCCGCTGGCGTGCTCGTCGGCTGTGGCGAGCATCGGCATCTTCGAGGAGGAGGGTGTGCTCGCACAGGCCCGTCACCTCGGCGACGACATCATCGGCCCCGCTCTACGCGACATCGCCGAACGTCATCCGAGCGTCGGAGAGGTCCGCGGCCTCGGCGTGTTCTGGGCGGTCGAACTCGTCGCCGACCGGGCGACGCGCGAGCCGGCTCCTCTCGCCACCGTCGCTGCCGTCGTCGCCGACTGCAAGGCGAACGGAATGTGGCCGTTGTCGGCAGCCAACCGCATCCACGTGGTGCCGCCGTGCAACAGCCCCGACGACCTCGTGCGCGATGGCCTCGCCATCCTCGACGCTGCGCTCAGCGTCGCCGACGCCACCCTCGCCTGACTCGGTTCTCGTGAACTCGTTGCGGAGTAGTTCCGCAACGAGTTCACGAGAACGCCAGCACCTCAGTGGGAAGCGAGTTCCTGGTCCGGCACGGTGGGCTCGATCATCACGTCGGCGGACCGCTTGGAGTAGGCCACCGCGCCGATGAGCACCACGAGCGACACCCCGGCAATCGCCAGGCCGGCCGGCTTCGGGCTCGACACGATCGGGTTGTTCTCGTCGATGTTCGACAGCGCGATGATCGCCGGCAGGATCAGCAGTGACACGAGGTTCATCACCTTGATGAGCGGGTTCAGCGCCGGGCCAGCGGTGTCCTTGAACGGGTCGCCGACGGTGTCGCCGATCACGGCCGCCTTGTGCGACTCGGAGCCCTTGCCACCCTCGTTACCGTCCTCGATGTACTTCTTGGCGTTGTCCCACGCCCCACCCGCATTCGACAGGTAGTTGGCCATCAACTGGCCGGTGAGGATGACGGCCGCGAGGAACGCCCCGAGAGCGGTGTAGCCGATGCCGAACCCGATGATCACCGGGGTCAGCACGGCCAACAGTGCCGGCGTGGCGAGCTCGCGCAGCGAGGCCTTGGTGCAGATGTCGATGACCGGGCCGTAATCGGGGAGACGCTCGCCTGACATGATCTTGCCGTCGGCGAACTGGTTGCGCACTTCCTGCACGACGACACCGGCGGTGCGCGAGACGGCGCGGATGGCGAGCGCGGAGAACAGGAAGCTCACCGAGCCGCCGATCAGCAGACCGATGAAGACCTTCGGGTCCGCGACGTTGATCGGGATGGAGTCGAACACACCGCGAGCAGTCTGGTTCAACGTGTCGATCGCTTCCCGGGGGAGCGTCTCGTTGGCGGCGGTCTCGATGTAGCTGGCGAAGATGGCGACAGCCGCGATGACCGCGGAGCCGATGGCGAAGCCCTTCGTCACTGCCTTGGTGGTGTTGCCCACGGCGTCGAGGCTCACCATGATCTTTTCCGCTTCACCCTCGAACTCGCCCGACATCTCGGCGATGCCCGCCGCGTTGTCGGCGACGGGGCCGAATGTGTCCTCCGACACGATGACACCCGTCGTGGCGAGCATGCCCATGCCGGTGAGGGCGACGAGGTAGAAGGAGAACTGCAGGTTGCCGCCGCCGAGCGCAAGGGCCGTGCCGATGGCGATGGCGATGGCGACGATGGCGTAGACCGACGACTCCATGCCCGAGGCCGTGCCCGACAGAATTGTCGTAGCCGGACCCGTGCGGGTGGCGGCGGCGATCTCCTGCACCGGACCGTGTTCGGTGCCGGTGAAGTGCTCGGTGAGGCGGCTCACCACCTGCGCCAGAACCAGACCGATGACGACGGCGCCGAAGCACTTCCAACCTTCGTTGGCGTTGTCGTTGCCGACGTAGAGGAGCGCCACCAGTGCGGTGCCGACGACGGTGATGATGCCCGCGGTGAGGAACCCTCGGTTGATGGGCTTCAGAGCGTTCGTCTCGCCCTCCTTGGCTCGCACGGCGTAGACGCCGGCGATGGACGCGACCACGCCGACTGCACGAGCAGCGACCGGGAAGACCAGGCCGAGCGCCGGGTTGGCGCCGATGGCGGCGAACGCCGGCACGCCGAGAATGATCGAGGCGACCAGGGTGACCTCGTACGACTCGAACAGGTCGGCCGCCATGCCAGCACAGTCGCCCACGTTGTCGCCCACGTTGTCGGCGATCGTGGCCGGGTTGCGGGGGTCGTCTTCGGGGATGCCCGCTTCGACCTTGCCGACGAGGTCGGCGCCGACGTCGGCGGCCTTGGTGAAAATGCCACCCCCGACTCGCAGGAACAGGGCGATCAGCGAGCCACCGAAGCCGAAGCCGACCAGGATGGCCGAGCTGGTGTTCTGGAACAGCAGGATGATGACGGTGGCGCCGAGCAGACCCAGGCCCACGGTGAACATGCCGGCGACACCGCCGGTGCGGAAGGCGACTTTGAGGGCAGCGGGGAGCGAACCGGACTTGGCTGCCGCGGCCGTGCGAACGTTGCCACGGGTGGCCAGGGTCATACCGATGAAGCCGGTGAGCGCTGAGAGGAACGCACCGGCGACGAACGCCAGGGTGCGGAACGTGCCGGACTGCGCCCACGTCAGGGCGACGTCGCCGTCGGGCTTCAGTACTTCGGTCGAGGTGAGGAACACGATCGCCGCGACGGGAATCATGATCACGGCAATGGTCTTGAACTGTCGCCGGAGGTAGGCGGCGGCGCCGACCTGGATCGCGAGAGCGATCTCGATCATCTTCGGAGTCCCCTGGTCTGCCGCGAGCACGCCACGCATCAGCTGGAATCCGACGGCGATCGCCGTGAGCGCAGCGAGGACCGACAGCAACAGCACGGTCATCTCACCGCCCCCGAGCACGAACTGCTGATAGCCGCCTTCAGCGGCGACGATGTTTGTGAACACGGTGATCTCCCTGCGTCGGTCCACACCGGCGGTTGCCGATGCCCTTCCCACACGGCCGCAGCCGTGACTCACGCGGATCCAGCCCCGCTACGTGAGCGATCGAGAAGCTAGCGCACGGCCCCCGCGGCAACTGCAATCCGACGACGGGTGATGTCATTGGCCGGACGTGTGAACAGTCTGCGCTCAGTTGGCGCAGACTGTTCACACGTTGTAGGCGATCAGCTGACGAGCGTCAGCAGGTGATCACTCACCACCCTCGTTCAAGGTGACCTCGATGGGAGCGAAGTCAGGACCGAAGAGGTCGAGGCCCTGGTCGGCGAGCATCGCCCACGCTGCCTCGACGATCTCGTTCGTGAACGCGCCGTCCGTCGGCGGCGCGGTCAGAACGGTTGCCCCGTCGAGGTTCGGCGTGTTCTGGCTGATCTCGACCGTGCGGTCCCAGGCTGCCTGGTTGATGTAACCGATGCCGTCAGGTGACGGCCAGATGAGCTTGTTCACCTCGTTCATCTGCCACAACTGGTGGCTGCTGCCGAGCGTCGAGCCGGCCGCCACGACGATGTCGCGGCACTCCTCGACGTTGTCGCGGCAATACGTCCAGCCGGCCATCGATGCAGCGACGAAACGGGTTGCCTGATCCTTGTACTCCGGATCGTCGGCCAGCCGGCCGGCATCGGCCCAGATCGCGTCCTGCAGCATGCCGACACCGATCTCTTCGTAGCTGATGACGTTGAAGTCCTCCGGCGTGTACAGCTCTCCGGTGTCAGGGTTGATGGTTTCCAGGACCTGGGCGTACTCGTTGTACGTCATGGCCTCGGCGGCGTCGATCGAGCCGTCGAGCAGTGCAACCATGTCGAACTGCTGACCCACGAGTGTCACGTCCGTCGCAGGGTCGAGTCCGGCCTGGCCGATCGCTGCGAAGACCTCGTACTCGTTACCGAAACCCCAGTTGCCGATGTTCTTGCCGGCAAAGTCCTCCGGTGTGGTGATGTTCTTGTCGGCGAAGCTCACCTGCAACGTGCCCGAGCGTTGGTAGATCTGGGCGATGTTGACGATGTCCGCACCGGCCTCGCGGCTGGCGAGCGCCTTGGGCACCCACGCCAGCGCGAAGTCGACGTCGCCGTTCGCGAGCTGGGTCTGGGGCACGATCTCGACGCCGCCTTCGACGATGGTCACGTCGAGGCACATGTCTTCGTAGAAGCCCTTCTCCTGCGCAGCGAAGTACCCCGCGAACTGCGCCTGCGTGAACCACTGCAGCTGAAGGCTGACCGGCTCTGGCGTCGCACAGTCGGCTGCCGGCTCGCCACCGGCCGTCGAGTCGCCCGGCGCTTCGCTACTGGGGGTCGAATCGGCTGGCGCCGACGAATCGTCATCACTGCCGCAGGCGGCACCGATGAGTGCAAGCGCGACGACTCCTGCCGTCGCCAATCGGACACGTTGCTTGTTCATGCTGTTGCTCCCCCGGGGCTCGCACCCCGTGCTTGTTGGTTGATGGATCCTGGAGAAGGTGAGACCAGACGCTCGAGCAGCACCGCTGCGAGGTAGAACGCGAGACCGAGGAGGCACGCCCCGACGACATATCCCCACGACGCGGCCGTCTTGGAGATCGCCGCATTCGACGTGATTCCGTAGCCGAGCCCGTTCTGGCTGCCACCGAAGTACTCCGAGACGAAGGCCGTGATCACCGCGACCGGCGCCGCGATCTTCAACGCCGTGAACAGGTACGACACGGCATTCGGAATCCTGGCCTTCCGGAGAATCTCCGACGGCGACGCCGCATAGGAGTGCAGGAGTTCCATGTGGGTCGCGCTGACCTGACGCAGGCCCTTGGCGACATTGAGCAGCACGATGAACGACACGATCAGCGTCACCATCAACCGTCGGGGAATCTCGGTCGTGCTGGCAAACATGTTGTTGAACACGGGAACCAGCACGATGATCGGAATCGCATTGAGCGCCACGGCCAACGGGGTGACGAGCTCGTGCACGACGTTGAACCGCATCAACACGAAGCTGAGGGCCACGCCACTGATCACGCCGAAGACAAGGCCGACCAGGGCGTTCGCTCCCGTCACGAGCATTGCGTCGGCGACCTTGCTCCAGTTGTCACCAAGCGTCGAGGCGATCGCCGACGGCGCCGGCAGGAGAAACGGCTGGAGGTCGAACACCCGCACGATGATCTGCCAGGTACCGACGAACAACACCCCGACGATCAAGGGCGGAACGAGCACCTTCCAGATCCAGTGCAGGATTCTCATCGATCCTCCACCCCCAGCCCACTGGCCGTACCGGCCCGCCCGGCTCCCTCGGAACCGCGCAGGGCCTCGCGCACCTCGGTGATCTTCTTGTAGAAGAGATCGTCTTCCCGGGTGTCGTCATTGCGTTCGGAGCCGAGATCCACATCGATGATGTCGGTGATCCGGCCCGGCCTCGGTGACATCACCACGACCCGACTCGACAGATACACCGCTTCGGGAATGGAGTGGGTGACGAACACAACCGTGGTCTGCGCTGCATCGCAGATTCGGAGCAACTCGGCCTGCATGTGCTCGCGGGTCATCTCGTCGAGGGCACCGAACGGCTCGTCCATCAGCAGCAGCGGCGGATGGCACGCCAGGGCTCGCGCGATGGCGATGCGCTGCTGCATGCCGCCGGACAGCTGCCACGGCATGTGCGATCCGAAGTCGGCGAGCTTGACCAGCTCGAGCATCTCGTTGGCCCGTGATTGACGCTTCGCCTTGTCCCACCCCTTGAGTTCGAGCGGCAATTCGATGTTCTTGCGGACGGTGCGCCATTCGAACAGACCGGACTGCTGGAAGGCCATCCCGTAGTCCTGGTCGAGGCGGGCCTGTTTGGCCGCCTTGCCGTTCACCAGCACGGTGCCCGACGTCGGTTCGATCAAGTTGGCGATGAGCCGCAGCAGTGTCGACTTGCCGCACCCTGACGGGCCGATCAGTGACACGAAATCGCCCGAGCGGATCGACAGGTCGATGCCGACCAGGGCGTCGACCTGATTCGACCGTCCCGGGTTGAATGCCATCGAGACACGGTCGACGACAACGGCGGCCGACGCCGACAGTGATTCGGTTGCGCTCACGCTGTTGCCTCCTGCGGGCGGTTTCTCATCGCAACCGCCTCGACCGCCACGACGAGGCCGAACATCAGGAGTCCGAGCGTCGCCGCGCCGAACACTGCGGTGTAGAGCTGGGCCGGGTCGCTCGTTGCCTTCTGTCCGTACGTCAGCGACGCAAAGCCGATGCCCCGCACACCCGTCGAGATCTCCGACACGATCACCCCGATCACCGCCGCTGTCGCCGCCAGCTTCATCCCCGGCACCATCGTCGGCACCGCGGCCGGCAGGCGGAGCTTCACCAGCGTTCGCCACCATCCTGCGGCGTAGCTGTCCATCAGCTCGAGCGACGCGGCCGGGGCGGAACTCAACCCCTTGAGGGTCGCCACGGCGATCGGGAAGAACGCAAGGAACGCCCCGAGCGCTGCGACCCACGTCCACTTCGGCAGGTCCCAGTTGCCGCCGAGCGCGGCGACCTGTGGCGCGAGAGCTATCAGCGGCACGGTCTGCGAGGCAATCACGTACGGGAGCAGACCCCGTTCGATCACCTTGAACCGCGACATCACGATGGCGAGCGCGATCCCGAACACCCCGCCGAGCAGCAGCCCGACGAGGGCCATCCGGAACGTGTACCAGCTGTAGCCGAGTACAGCCAGCCAGATCGGCGTGTCCTGGCCACGCACCTCAGGATCGAACAACCGCTGGAACATCTCCCACGTGTGCGGCATGGCCCGGTCGCTCGACCTCGGGACGAGCCGCCAACCGAAGACCTCGGCTCCATCCTCGGGCCCGAAAACCTTGTACAGCTCCCACAGCGCCGCGACGCAGAGCAGGGCGACGACGAACAGTGCGGCTCGACGGGCGCCCCGGGCGATCACGAACGAGCCAGGGCCTGTTCGCGCAGAGCCGGGATGACGTGCTCGCCGTACTGGGTGAGCGTGTGATCCTTGCCGTCGTGCTGGAGATAGATCGCGAACTGGTCGACACCGAGATCGGCGAGTGCGTGCAGCCGTTCGAGCTGAGCCTCGACCGGGCCGAGGATGCAGAACCGGTCGACGATCTCGTCGGGGACGAACGTGGTGTGGGTGTTGCCGGCCTGACCGTGCTGGTTGTAGTCGTATGCCTCACGACCCTTGATGTACTCCGTCAGCGCCGCGGGCACCGCCGAGGATTCGCCGTACCGTTCGACGATGTCGGCGACGTGGTTGCCGACCATGCCACCGAACCAGCGGCACTGGTCGCGCATGTGGGCAATGTCGTCCATCGGGCCGACGTACGCCGGTGCGGCCACACAGATCGTGACGTCGTCGGGATCACGACCGGCGGCGCTCGCGGCCGAGCGAACAGCGCCGATCGTCCACTCGGCGATCGAGAGGTCGGCGAGCTGCAGGATGAAGCCATCACAGGTTTCGCCGATGAGCGCGAGCGCCTTCGGGCCGTACCCGGCGCCCCACACCTCGAGCCGGCTCTTCGACGCCCACGGCAGCGCGATCGTCGAGCCGTTGTAGTCGACGCTGCGTCCGTTGGCGAGTTCACGGATGACGTGGATCGACTCGGCCATGGTGGCGAGCGTCGTGGGCTTGCCGTTGGTGACCCGTACCGCCGAGTCACCCCGCCCGATCCCACAGACCGTGCGGTTGCCGTACATCTCGTTGAGCGTGGCGTAGGTGGACGCGGTGACGGTCCAGTCGCGCGTGGCCGGATTGGTGACCATCGGCCCGACGATCACGTTGCGGGTCTCGTTCAGGATCTGGGAGTAGATGACGTACGGCTCCTCCCAGAGGATGTGCGAGTCGAACGTCCAGATGTGACTGAATCCGTAGGTCTCGGCCCGCTTGGCGAGATCGATGACGCGCGCCGCCGGGGGCGTGGTCTGGAGCACCACGCCGACGTCCATCAGCGCGTCTCCGGGAAGCCCAGGTCGATGGTGCTGGTGGCGGGGTCCGGCCACTTGCTGGTGACGACCTTGCCCTGGGTGTAGAAGTTGATGCCTTCGGGTCCGTACATGTGGGTGTCGCCGAACAGGCTCGACTTCCAACCACCGAAGCTGTAGTAGCTCACCGGCACCGGCACCGGCACGTTGATGCCGACCATGCCGACCTGGACGTCGAACTGGAACTGGCGGGCGGCGCCACCGTCGCGGGTGAAGATCGCCGTGCCGTTCGCGTACGGATTGGCGTTGATCACCTCCAGGCCCTCCTGGTAGCCCGCCACTCTGACAACGCTCAACACCGGTCCGAAGATCTCGTCGCGGTAGCAGCTCATGTCGGTGGTGACGTTGTCGAGCAATGTCGGGTTCAGGAAGAAGCCTTCAGAGGGCACGCCCGCACGTCCGTCGACGACGAGCGTCGCTCCCTCCTCCGGGGCGTTGTTCACGTACCCCCTGACCCGGTCACGATGCTCGGCGGTGATCAGTGGGCCCATCTCATTGCCCGGCTCGTTACCGGGGCCGACCTTCACGCCGGGGATCCGCTCGGCGATCTTGGCGACGAGTTCGTCGGCGATGCTCTCCGACGCAAGCACCACACTGATCGCCATGCACCGTTCGCCGGCCGAGCCGTACCCGGCACCGATGGCAGCGTCGGCGGCCATGTCGACGTCGGCATCGCTGAGCACGAGCATGTGGTTCTTGGCCCCGCCGAGCGCCTGGACGCGCTTGTCGTTCGCTGTTCCGGTCTCGTAGATGTACTTCGCAATCGGCGTCGACCCGACGAAGCTCACCGCCGCGACGTCGTCGTGCTCGAGGATCCGGTCGACGGCGACCTTGTCGCCCTGCACGACGTTGAAACATCCCGCGGGAAGTCCGGCCTGCGCCAACATCTCGGCCATCAGCAGCGACACCGACGGATCCTTCTCGCTCGGCTTGAGCACGAAGGTGTTGCCGCAGGCGAGTGCGTTGGCGAACATCCACATCGGGACCATCGCCGGGAAGTTGAACGGGGTGATGCCGGCGACGACGCCGAGCGGCTGGCGGATCGAGTACACGTCGATGCCCGACGCCGCCTGCTCGGAGTAGTCGCCCTTGATGAGCTGCGGGATGCCGCAGGCGAACTCGATGTTCTCCAGCCCGCGGGCGACCTCACCGAGAGAGTCGGTGAGGACCTTGCCGTGCTCGGCAGTGAGCAGTGTCGCGATCTCCTTGCGATTCGCGTCGACCAGCTCACGCATCCGGAACATGATCTCGGCGCGCTTCGACAGCGACGTCGACCGCCACTCCGGGAACGCCGCCTTCGCGGCAGCGATCGCGGCGTCGACCTCGCCGACCGATGCGAGGTCGACGGCGCCCGTCTGTTCTCCCGTCGCCGGATTGAACACCGGGGCGTTGCGCCCCGAGGTCGACTCGACGATCCGTCCGTCGATCCAATGCGAAATCCGATTCATGTGCTCTCCTCGTGGTCGGGCTCGTCGGCCCTTCGGTTCTCCTCGCCCTCCGTCCGGCCGCCTCCCTGGCGGTCGGGTCGGCCGGCGAGAGCTGGCTCGACGAATCAGTGCAAATAGGTGCTGAGGCCGCGCTTGACGAACTTGCCGTGGCCCTTGGTGCCGACGTAGGTGTCGTTCTCGATCACGATGGCGCCACGGCTGATGACCGTGTCGACCTTGCCGTCGATCTCGAACCCTTCGTAGGCGGAGTGGTCCATGTTCATGTGGTGCTTGTCGTTGATGCCGATCTTCGTCCGACGGCTGGGATCCCACACGAGGATGTCGGCGTCGGCACCCGGCTCGATGACGCCCTTGTGCGCGAGGCCGAACATGCGCGCCGGAGTGGTGCAACACGTCTCGACCCAACGCTCGAGGCTGATCTCGCCGAGCACGACCCCCTGGTACAGCAGCTCCATCCGGTGTTCGACGCCGCCGATCCCGTTGGGGATCTTGGAGAAGTTCCCGAGACCGAGCTCTTTTTGATCCTTGAAGCAGAACGGGCAGTGATCGGTCGACACCACGGCCAACTCGTTCATCCGCAGACCCTTCCAGAGGTCGGCCTGATGGTGCTCGTGCTTGGTGCGCAGCGGTGTGGAGCACACCCACTTGGCTCCCTCGAATCCCGGCTGGGCGAGCTGATCCTCGAGGGTGAGGTACAGGTACTGCGGGCACGTCTCGGCGAACACGTTGAGGCCCGCATGCTGCGCGGCGGCCACTTCCTCCAGCGCCTCCGATGCCGACATGTGGACGATGTAGAGCGGCACGTTGCCGGCGACCTTGGCGAGCTGGATGGCCCGGTGCGTCGCCTCGGACTCCAACTCGGCCGGACGGGTGAGGGAGTGGAACTTGGGGTCGGTGTCGCCCCGAGCGAGTGACTGCGCGACGAGAACGTCGATGGCGATGCCGTTCTCGGCGTGCATCATGATCATCGCGCCGGACTCCGACGCGTTCTGCATGGCCCGCAGGATCTGCCCGTCGTCGGAGTACAGCACCCCCGGGTAGGCCATGAACAGCTTGAAGCTCGTGATGCCCTCGTTGTCGACGAGGTAGGTCATCGCCTTCAGCGACTCGTCGTCGACGCCGCCGATGATCTGGTGGAAGCCGTAATCGATCGCACAGTTGCCGGCCGCCTTCTCGTGCCACACGGCGAGCTGGTCATGCACGCTGAAGCCGGTGTTCTGCACGGCGAAGTCGACGATCGTGGTGACACCGCCCCACGCCGCTGCGGTCGTGCCGGTCTCGAACGTGTCGGACGCCTCGGTGCCGCCGAACGGCAGCTCCATGTGGGTGTGCACATCGACACCGCCGGGTACGACGTACTTGCCCGTGGCGTCGATCGCGCGATCGGGAGCAACACCCATCGCTGCTGCCTGGCCGGGAGCGAGGATGGCCACGACCTTCTCGCCGTCGATGAGCACGTCGGCTTGGCGGCGTCCGACGGCTGAGACGACCGTTCCACCCGAGATCAGTAGCGTCGCCATGTCAGCCCTCCACCAGTTCGGCGTAGGCGTCCGGGCGCCGGTCGCGGTAGAACGCCCAGCCATCGCGCACTTCCTTGATGCGATCCATGTCGAGCTGGCGGATGATCAGCTCGGGCTCGTATGGGTCGCCCTTGTCGCCCACGTACTGGCCTCGCGGGTCGACGAAGTAGCTCTGCCCGTAGAAGTCGTTGTCACCGAGCGGCTCGATGCCGACCCGGTTGATCGCGCCGACGTAATACATGTTCGCCACAGCGGCCGCCGGCTGCTCGATGCCCCACAGGTACTCCGACAGTCCCCGGTGGGTCGCCGACGGGTTGAACACGATCTCGGCTCCATTGAGACCGAGTGCCCGCCACCCTTCGGGGAAGTGCCGGTCGTAGCAGATGTAGACACCGACCTTGCCGACGGCCGTGTCGAAGATCGGATAGCCACCGTTGCCGGGCCGGAAGTAGAACTTCTCCCAGAAGCCCTTCACCTGCGGGATGTGCTGTTTCCGGTACTTGCCGAGGTAGGTCCCGTCGGCGTCGATGACTGCTGCGGTGTTGTAGTACACGCCCGGCTGCTCGATCTCGTACATCGGCAGCACCATCACCATGTCGAGTTCCTTGGCGAGCGCCTGGAACCGCTTCGTGGTGGGGCCGTCGGGGATGTACTCGGTGTAGTCGTAGTACTCGGCCTCCTGCACCTGGCAGAAGTACGGGCCATAGAAGAGTTCCTGGAAGCACATGATCTGCGCACCCTGGGCGGCAGCCTCACGGGCAGCGTCCTCGTGCTTGACGATCATCGACTCCTTGTCACCGGTCCAGTCGGTCTGCAGGAGCGCCGCTGTGATGATGTTGGCCATGAGTCCCTCGGTGTTCGTCGACGGCCCGGCGAGAGTGCCGGGAGAAGGCCGACACTAGTGATCGCTCGACACGTGGACAACAGGTACGACCCGCTCGTACAGTCAGTTCACGCTGCGGAAACAGCATCCGCCTGACCGAGGAATCGCCGATGCCCACGTTTCGTTCCGCCTGGCACTGGGTGTTCGGTAAGCACCCGCCGTTGCCCCCGAATCCCGACCGGACCGTGGAGGCCGGATGGATCCCGCAGTGGATGGCCCCGATGATCGTCGACGAACTCAACGCCCAGGGGATCCCTGCGGTGACCTCGGACGACTACAGCCTCAACCCGTTGATGACCAGCCGTGAACCAATGGCGCGGGTCTTCGTGACCGAGGACCGCAAGGCCGAGGCCCGCGACGTGATGACCGACATCCTCGGCCATCCCCCCGCCACCCGCCAGATCTGAACTCGCCCACCCCGGTTTTCCGCCGGCGACGAGTTGCGGGACCCACGGGTGGGCATGAAGCTCGACACCGCCCTCACCAACCTCGCCGCCGACCAGGACGGCGTGGTGACCACCGCGCAGCTCCGAGACGTCGGCATCTCGACATGGCAGCAGAACCGATTGGTCGCCGACGGAGTGATCGGTCGGATCGCCCCTCGTGTGTATGCCCTGCGCGGCTCGCCTGACACGCATCGGCGTCGCCTCCGCGCCGGGCTGCTGTGCCTCGGCGAGCGGAGTTGGGTCAGCTTCGAAGCGGCGGCGGCACTCCACGGACTCGATCGGTCCGATCCCCGCGCCGTCGAGTTCACCATCGATCGGGGCCGACGACCCGCGATCGTGCCGTTCGTGGTGCACACCACCACTCGGCTGAGACCGATCGACCACCTGGTGGTCGACGGCTTGCGGACGATGTCGGCAACCCGCACGGTGTTCGATCTCGCCCTTGCCCGCGCTCACCCCCGGCGGATCGAGGCGGCGATCGACAGCGCAGTTCGCCTGCACCTCTCCTCGCCCGAAGTGATCCTGCGGCAGCTGGGAGACCTGCGCGGGTCGGGCCGGTGGGGATGTCTTCGGGTCGAGGAGATGCTGACCGATGCCGGAGGCCACACCATGCTCGAGCGTCGATTCCTCGAACTCGTCCGCGAAGCGGGGCTGCCGCGCCCCCGGACGCAAGTGGTGTTCCGCGCGGACGATCGCAACGTCGCTCGCGTCGACTTCCTGTTCGACCGGCTCGGTGTCGTCGTGGAGGTCTCCGGCCAGAAAGGACATGCGGCGCCGAGCGACCGGCTCCGAGACGCCCAACGACGAAATGAACTCCAGGACCTCGGCTACCGGGTGTACGAGTACACGTACGACGAGGTGGTGAAGCACTCCACATTCGTCCGCAACACCCTGCGTCTCCGCCTTCGTTCACCGACCCACCCACCGACCGCTTCATGAATCGACGTTTGCGTTGCACTTCCGTCGGGATGGGCCAACCAAGCCGTCACGCAAACCGGATGGGGCGCGGGTCGATGGGGGCGCGGTCAGATGGGGCTGTGGCGGAGGAGTTCGTGGGCCATGGGACACTCGGCGACGATGGCGGGCGGGCCCATGGGGACCTGGCCGTGCGGGCCGACCACGTGGGTGAACATCGACGTGGGGAGCACCTCGACGTCGAGATCCCACGGGTCACAGTCACCGCTCATCGACACCACCTTGGCCACCATCGCGTCGATGAACCCCGACGGTAGGCGTCGGCCGACACCGGCCACCAGCCACACCGGCGTGCCCCACGCCAGCGCGGCCGCAGCGATGGTCGACGACCCGACCGGCACGACCGCCCGACCGGAATCGACCGCCAGCGCCTCGATCAGCACCACGTCGGCGTGATGAGCCACGACCCCGGCCACGCCGGAGTCGACCGGCTCGACATCGACGTCGTAACGCTCCATGCGCCGCACGAATGACGTCGCCGTGTGTCCGGCATCGAGCGCCACCACGCGAATGTCGCCACGACGGATCAGTCCCGCACCGATCACGTCGGGATCACCGATCGTCACCACCGTCGCCTCGTCAGGAATCACCGCCGCCAGATTCGCCCCGGTGGGGTCACTTCGAATCTCGTCGGCCAGTTCCCACACCGCCTCGAACGGTTCGGCCGAGGTCGAGACGTTCGCACACAACCACCACAGCGGCCCCGTGAACGGGTGCCGTTCGACGATGCGTCGACACGCAACCACCAGGCCCGATGGATCGAAACGAAGCGATCCGAGCGCGTGCGCCGTCTCCTCCACGAGCGATGTCGGATCAGCCCCCTGCGCCCGAGCGACGTAGCGGAGATGCTCGATCGGATGCACGCCCGTGACCGTAGCCGCCGCTGCAGGTGACGTCTCGCGGTGAGGGCGAATACCCCGATCAACGGTGTCAGTCGCTACGATCGCGCTCCGTGGCCGACACGACTTCCGACACCACACGCACCGTCCCGTCGAAGGTCGGCGAGAAGCTCCCGACAGATCTCGTCCTCACACCGCTCGTCGACGGTGGGATCGGTCAAGCCCGCCCGGTCATGGAGTGGCTGACCACCTTCCATCTTGCGTCGGTCGTCCTCGACCCGTACACCAACGAGAGTTCGTGGATCCTGCGCGCAGCCAGCCGGGTGCTCGAGCAGTTCCGCGGCTCCGATGCACGCATCAATCTGATCGTCACCGCCGGCCCGGTCGAGGCGCGCACGTTCCTCGGTCCGCTCGCCGACCGGTTCCTCGTGTTCTGCGACCCCGATCGTGCGGCCGTCAAGGCAATGGGCCTCGACGAACTCCCGGCGTTCGTCTTCACTCGGGTCGACGGGGTCGTCGCTGCGGCCGCCGAGGGTTGGAATCCGCACGAGTGGGAAGCGGTCGCTGACGCCATCGCTGCCGTCACGTGGTGGACTTCGATCCCGGTGCCCGGCCCAGGTGACCCAGGGCCGTTCCGCGGCTCGCCCTCGCTCGGCTGACCCCGTGCCCAGCGGGCCATCGCGCGACCAACCTGGCCTTCCCGACCTTCCTGTCGTCGAGGCGCTCGACGAGGTTCGCACCGCACTCCGTGACCATCGTCGGGCGGTGCTCGTCGCTCCGCCGGGCGCCGGCAAGACCACGGTCGTCCCGCTCGCACTCCTCGGGGAACCGTGGCTCGGCAAGCAGCGGATCGTCATGCTCGAACCTCGCCGCCTCGCAACCCGCGCCGCTGCACGACGGATGGCCTCGACGACACGATCGGCGGTCGGTGAGCTCGTCGGATACCAGACTCGCGATGAGCGTCACATCGGGCCGAGCACCCGCATCGAGGTCGTCACCGAAGGGGTGCTCACTCGCCGACTCCAGAACGATCCCGAATTGCCCGGCGTCGGCATCGTCATCTTCGACGAGGTACACGAACGCAACCTCACCACCGACCTCGGCCTCGCGCTCGCGCTCGACGTGGCGTCGACGATCCGGCCCGACCTGCGGATCCTGGCAATGTCGGCCACTCCTGACGTCGATGGGCTGACCCGTCTGCTCGACGCGCCGGTGGTGGCGAGCGACGGCCGGATGTTCGACGTCGAGATGCACTGGATGCCGCAGGCGCCGACGAGCGGTGCGCGGGGTCGCTCCACGAAGCGCAGCCCCGGTCGACCCGACCGGATCGAACCGGCCGTGGTCGCCGCGGTGTCACGGGCACTGCGCGAGCAGTCCGGCGACATCCTGGTGTTCCTGCCGGGAATCGGCGAGATCCGCCGGACCGAGTCGCAGCTCGACGACGTGGTGGGGCCCGACGTCGACGTCTATGCGCTCGCCGGCGCGCTGACGACCACCGAACAGGACCTTGCGCTCGCCCCATCGCCACCGGGCCGGCGGCGCGTCGTGCTCTCGACCGACATCGCCGAGACATCCCTGACGGTCGACGGCGTACGCGTGGTGGTCGACAGTGGCCTCGCCGGGGAGCCGCGTTTCGACGCGCGCACGGGGTTGACCCGGCTCACCACGGTGTCGACGAGCCGTGCATCAGCCGAGCAACGCGCCGGTCGTGCCGGTCGCACCGAGCCAGGTGCCGCGTATCGACTGTGGAGCAGGATCGAGCACGGAACGCGCACCCGTCACCGATCGCCCGAGATCATGCAGGCGGACCTCGCCGGATTGGCGCTGGAACTGGCGGCATGGGGCGCAGGCTCCGAACTTCGATTCATCGACGAGCCGCCATCAGGCGCACTGGCGCAGGCCCGCGAACTCCTCCGTGATCTGTACGCCGTCGATGCCGACGACGGCTCGATCACCCCGCTCGGTCGAGCGATGCTCGGCTTGCCCGTGCACCCCCGGCTGGCGCGCATGGTGGCCGTCGACCGAACCTCACTCGCCTGCGTCGTCGCCACGCTCGTCGAGGAGCGTGACATCTTCCGTGGCCGTCCCGACGATCTTCCAGCGGAGATCGCACTTCGAGTCGCTGTGTTGTGCGGGCGCGATCGCCACGACGCAGCCGATCGCGGCACCGTGCATCGGCTCCGCGAGCGCGCCGCCGACCTCGCCCGACGGGCCGGCATCGAGTTCGATCCCGACCGCGTCGACCCCGATCGGGCCGGTGCGGTTCTCCTGCTCGGATACCCGGACCGGCTCGCCGGCCGGCGTCGCACCGGCCAGTTCCAGCTCCGCTCGGGGTCGGGCGCTTGGCTGCCCGAGGACGACTCGCTGTCGGACGAGCTCTTCGTCGTGGTCGCCGACCTCGATGGCCGACGCGATCGAGCCCGCATCCGGCTCGCCGCAGCCGTTGACGCCGACGAGGTGATCGCCGCGTTCGGCCCGGACATCAGCGAGCGACGCACCGTGGAATGGGACACCGACCGCGACGACCTCGTGGAATCGGTCGAGCGGCGGCTCGGCGCAATCCAGCTCGGCCGCCGAACGGGGCGCCCCGAACCCGGCGAGCAGACCACTGCAGCTCTCATGGCTCGCGTGAGATCCACCGAGTTGCGCGTGCTTCGCTGGACCGACGTCGCCCAGAGCCTGCAGCAACGGGTCGCGTTCCTCCACCGGTCGCTCGGTGACCCGTGGCCCGATTGGTCGACCGGTGCACTCGTGAGCACGCTCGACGAATGGCTCGCGCCGTACCTCCCCGGCGCGACCGGACGCGGCGATCTCGATCGGCTCGACCTCGTCACGGTCCTGCGGAGCCAGCTGCCATGGTCGGTGGGGAGCCAGCTCGACGGCCTCGCCCCGGCACGACTCGAACTGCCGAGCGGCCGGTCGGTGCCGATCGACTACAGCGGTGAGCAGCCCGATGCGTCAGTGCGCGTGCAGGATCTGTTCGGCGTGGTCGAGCATCCGACAGCTGGCGGTGTCCCGATCAGGCTGCATCTGCTGTCTCCGGCTGATCGACCGATCCAGGTCACCGCCGATCTCCCCGGCTTCTGGAGCGGTTCGTGGACGGACGTCCGCAAGGACATGGCCGGGCGCTATCCGAAACACCAGTGGCCGATCGATCCCGCAACTGCCGCCCCCGACCGAATGAAGGACCGTTGATGTTCGGTCTCTCGATCGGTATGGCCTTGGCGTGCGTGTTCGCCGTGTACGTCGGCGCGACGGTGCAGGCGTCGATCGGGATCGGTGTCGGGATGATCGCGTCGCCGGTCCTGGCCTTCGCCGACCCCGACTTCATTCCGGTGGCGATCGTGCTGTGCGTCCTCCCGCTCACGTTCACGGTGGCGTGGATCGACCGCTCCCACATCGAACACCGACAGGTCGGATTCGCCCTGCTGGGTCGCGTCCCCGGAGTGATCGTCGGTGCGCTCGTGGTCGCAGCGCTGTCGGACCAGGTGCTGGCGATCATGGTCGCCGGTTCGGTGCTGTTCGCCGTCGCCGCCTCGATGACCAGTATCCGGTTCCGCCCGACCGATCGTTCGCTCATGGTCGCCGGACTGGCATCGGGATTCGCCGGCACGACGACCGGCGTCGGTGGGCCGCCGATGGCCCTCACCTATCAGAACGCCGATCCGGCGACGATGCGCTCCACCATCTCGGCGTTCTTCTCCATCGGAGCAGTCCTTTCGGTCGGTGCGCTGGCCCTCGCCGGCGAGATCGGGGTTCGCCAGTGGCAGCTCACCGCGCTGCTGCTACCCGGCATCGCCCTCGGGGTGGTCACCGCCCGACTGATCAAGGACCACCTGGATCCGATGGTGATCCGCCCGGCGGTCCTCGGGATCTGTACGGTCGCCGCGACAGCGCTCCTCATCGAAACGTTCTGACCGACCCGACCAGCGCTTCTCGTGAGAAGCTGGGCCGACTGGGCGGTGGACCGCCCGGCTCACTAGCTTGCCGGCGTGCGTTCACCCCTCATCGCTCTGACCATCGCCTCCGCCCTCGCCTTCGCCGCCTGCTCCAGCGATGACGACGCAGGCACCTCGACCGACGCAGTGGAGCCGGCAGCGACGACCGAGCAGGTGGCCGAGTCCACCGTGCCGGACACGCCAACGACCACGGATGCGCCGGTCGACACCGAGGCCCCATTGGAGCCATTGGAGGTCCTGGCGCCCGGCCCCTACGACGTGGGGGTCAAGACGATCACCGTCAACGCCGACAGCGAACGGCCGCTGACGGTCGACGTGTGGTTCCCGCTCGACGACGCCGCGGGCGCTCCGGCGCACGAGTACACCTTGATCCCCGGCCTGTTCGACATCTCCGACAACGCCGTCGACGCCGAGCCGACTTCCATGTCGGCCGACGGCCCGTTCCCGCTGGTGATCTACTCCCATGGCAGCGGCGGCCTGCGTTACATCGCCTCCGACTACACCGAGGCGATCGCCAGCTACGGCTACATCGTCGCCTCCGCCGACCACACCGGCAACACCACTCTCGACGACCTGCTCTGCACCCGCACCACCGGTCCGGTCACCGCCCTGAATCGCGTCAACGATGTCCAGGCGATGATCAACGGGATGCTCGACCCGACGAGCACCGAAACCGTCGGATTCGTCGCCAACGTCGACCCGGAGAACATCGCCGTGACCGGCCACTCGTTGGGGGGCTTCACGACCTTCGCCGCGGTCACGGGCTACGAGAACGAGCTCGGATCAGTGGCCGCCGATGATCGCATCGATGCCATCATTCCGCTCGCCCCGGCGATCGGCGGCGACCGACCTCCGATCGATCAGAGCACCACCACGACGACGAACCCCGATCGTGTCGACCGGTGCGCGAACTCCCAGGATCCTGCCACGCCAGAGTTGACCCCCGAGGAGATCGAGGCAGCCCGCAACCGCAAGTCGATCACCGATGAGCAGCTGGCCTCGATCACCGTGCCGGCGATGATCATCGTGGGCACCGACGATGCGTCGACGCCGGTCGAACCGAACGTCACGCGGGCGTGGGAGTTCAGCAGCAGCGACCCCCTCTACCGGGTCGAACTCGTCGCCGGTCAGCATCAGAGCTTCACGAATGCGTGCCGGTACCTCGATCTCCTCCCCACGTGGCCCGAGGACCTCCAGACCCTCACTCGACCACTCCTCGAGTCGCAGGCCGCGCAAGGATGCGGCGACGGCATCATGGACATCGAGCGCGCCCAGGACCTGACCAATACGTTCGCGATCACGTTCCTCGACTCGATCTTCCGCGGCGGCGAGATGATCGACCCCGCCACGACCGAGATCCCCGACGACGTCATCTTCATGTCGAAGTAGGTCGCGGGCCGTTCTCGATTCCTCGGGTTCCGCGAGCGGTCGTAGGCTCGCGGTATGGCTGAGGCTCCCCCGTTCTCCTACACCGAACTACTCCCGTTGGGGGCCGACGACACCGAGTATCGCCTCGTGACCACCGACGGCGTGTCGACGTTCGACACGCCGGAAGGCACCTTCTTGAAGGTCGAGCCCGAGGCGATCCGCCGCCTGACCGCCGAAGCGATGCACGACATCGCGCACTTCCTGCGCTCCGGCCACCTCCAGCAGCTGCGCAACATCCTCGACGACGAAGAGGCGTCCGACAACGACCGCTTCGTCGCCCTCGACCTCCTCAAGAACGCAGCGATCGCGGCCGGTGGCGTCCTCCCGATGTGCCAGGACACCGGCACGGCGATCGTGAAGGGCAAGAAGGGCCAGTTCGTGTTCACCGGCGGGGGCGACGAGGAAGCCATCGCCCACGGCATCTACGACACGTACCAGACATCGGCCCTCCGCTACAGCCAGATGGCGCCGCTCGACATGTACACCGAGAGGAACACCGGCACGAACCTGCCGGCGGAGATCAAGATCTCGGCGATCGACGGCGACGCCTACAAGTTCCTGTTCATGGCAAAAGGGGGCGGCTCGGCGAACAAGAGCTACCTCTACCAGGAGACCAAGGCGCTGCTCAACGAGGCCACGCTGCTCCCCTGGATCTTCGACAAGATGCAGTCGCTCGGCACGTCGGCGTGTCCGCCCTACCACCTCGCCGTCGTGATCGGCGGCACGTCGGCGGAGTTCGCGGTCGAGACCGCCAAGCTCGCGTCCACGCGCTACCTCGACTCGCTGCCCACCGCCGGCTCACCAGAGGGGCATGCCTTCCGCGACCTCGACCTCGAACAACAGGTGCTGAAGCTGTCCCAGAGCACCGGTATCGGCGCCCAGTTCGGGGGCAAGTACTTCTGCCATGACGTGCGCATCATCCGGCTTCCGCGCCACGGAGCATCCTGCCCGGTCGCCATCGCGGTGTCGTGCTCCGCCGACCGCCAGGCGCTCGGCAAGATCACCAAGGACGGCGTGTTCCTCGAACAGCTCGAACAGGATCCTGCTCGGTTCCTGCCCGAGATCGGCGACGAGCACCTCGGCGACGCCGAGACGGTGCACATCGATCTCAACCGACCGATGGCCGACATTCTCGCCGAGCTGTCGCAGTACCCCGTCACCACCCGGGTGATGCTGACCGGCCCGATGGTCGTCGCCCGCGACATCGCCCACGCGAAGATCAAGGAACTCCTCGACGCAGGCGAGCCGATGCCGCAGTACCTCCGCGACCACGCCGTGTACTACGCGGGTCCGGCCAAGACGCCCGAGGGGTACGCATCAGGATCGTTCGGACCGACCACCGCGGGCCGGATGGACAGCTACGTCGAACAGTTCCAGGCCGCCGGCGGCTCGATGATCATGTTGGCAAAGGGCAACCGGTCGAGGCAGGTCACCGATTCGTGCGCCGCTCACGGCGGGTTCTACCTCGGTTCGATCGGTGGCCCGGCGGCGAGGCTCGCGCTCGACAACATCCGCAAGGTCGACGTGCTCGAATACCCCGAGTTCGGGATGGAAGCGGTGTGGAAGATCGAGGTCGAGGACTTCCCGGCGTTCATCGTCGTCGACGACAAGGGCAACGATTTCTACGCTGACGTTCGAGCCGAACACTCGATGCCCGTCACCATCCGCTGACGGGAGTGCCGGCCGAGGGTCCCCCACGAACGGGGGTCTGCTCGGTGATACTCGGGTGATGGACGCCGGCTCGACTGATGCTCCGGCACTCACTGATGACGAACGTGCAGCCGCGAGGGCGTTTGTGCAGCGCTGCGAGGTGCGACTGTCGACGTTCCACCGCATTGCGGTCGGCATGCTGTCGGGCGCCGGGTTGCTCGTGGTCTTGCCCGTGGTCGCTCGCGACTCGATCACGGGGATACTCGGCTCGCTCGTCGACGGCGGATTCGGCGCGGCCGACGGCGCCTTGACCGTTGCGGTCGTCGCCATGCTCGCGGTGCCGGCGGCGGCCCTCTGGTTGCTGTTCGCCGATCTCACCCGGTTCTACTTCCACGCGAACCACATCGGTACTCAGGGCACCGCGACGTTCACCCCGCGGTTCACGATGACGTCGCTGAAACTCCCGTCCGATGAGTTCGGTCCGACTGCGAGCCACGAGTTGAAGCGCCTCCGCACCGACCCGTCGATGGTCGAGTTGCTGGTGCCGACGAACGACGAGTCCCGCCGCCGCGTCGACCGTCAATTGGAGGTGTACGGCGGCCTCGGATCGCACGGCGACGACGTCTCACGGGCGGCGGGCCTGTTCGAGTTGGCGGCGGCACGCAGTCGCCCACTGCTCGACGAGGTCGTCAAGATCGAGTACGGAATGGCGCGCCACGCGCTGCGGCTGAGGGGCCTCGTACTGCGCTACGTCAAGGCGCTGCTCGCGCTGCTGACGACCGCCATCGCCGTGTACGCCGGCGACGCTGTCGTCGCCGCGGTCGGGCCCGGTGAGGGATTGACCATGTCCGACCGTGCGTGGCTCGCTGCGGTGGTGCTGGTGTGGGCGCCACTCGTGGTACTGGCGGTCACGTCGCCCGTGCGGTGGATCGAGCGAGCAATGCGTGACGATGGTGCGCCGACGACGGCGGTGGCCGACGATCCCGAGCTGACGTTCGTCGAGCGGGTGTCGCTGCGAATCGCCGCAGTCGGCTGGCTGGCCGCAGGGATCGCGATGGCTCTGATCGTCGTCGACGGCACGCTCTCGACCACCGCACGCTCGGCAGGCATCGTCGTGCTGGCCGCTTCGGTCCTCGCCGTCGGGACCGCAGCATTCACCGGCCGCTTCCGCAGCCTCGTCACCATGTCCTAGCGCGGCGTTCATCGGTCGTGGGACGGCCTGGCTCGCCGGGACTCCGCGTGGGTGGTACGAACGACGAGATGGGGAACTGGAACTTTGCCGACATCTGGGAAGTCGTCGCCGACGAGCTGCCCGACGCCCTCTGCCTGATCCATGGTGATGACCGCCGCACGTGGGCCGAGGTCGACAGCCGAGCTGATGGCGTCGCGCGGCACCTGCTCGACGCCGGGCTCGAACGTCAGCAGGCGGTCGCCCAGTACCTGTACAACGGCCCGGAGTACATCGAGTCGATGTACGGCGCGTTCAAGGGAGCCTTCGCTCCGGTCAACACCAACTACCGGTACACCGCCGACGAGCTGCTCTACCTGTGGGACAACGCCGACGCCGGTGCCGTCGTGTTCCACGGCACGTTCGCGCCGACGATCGAAGCGATCATGGACCGCCTCCCGAAGGTGAGGTCCTGGCTCTGGGTCGATGACGGTGGGGGCGTGTGCCCCGAGTGGGCCATGCCGTACGAGACGGCGGCGACGAGTGGGGCGGCGCGTGTCGTCCCCGCGTGGGGCCGTAGCGGCGACGACCTGAACTTCCTCTACACCGGTGGCACCACCGGCATGCCCAAAGGGGTCATGTGGCGCCAGGACGACCTCGTCGTGAAGCTCACCGCATCGCTCGGGCGGCCGATCGACGAGGACGGCGCAATCGATGATCTCCGGGGCACCTTCACGGCCCCCGGCAGCCGCTTCCTGCCGGCGTGCCCACAGATGCACGGCACAGGCAACTTCCCCTGCCTCAGCACGCTCACCGGCGGCGGGAGCGTGGTCACGCTCACGAACCGGACGTTCGATCCGGTCGAACTGCTCGACACGGTCGAACGCGAAGGCGTCAACTCGATTTCGATCGTCGGCGACGCGTTCGCCAAACCGATCCTGCGCACACTGGACGCGAACCTGGGGCGTTGGGACCTGACGTCGCTGGTCGGCATCGTGTCCTCCGGCGTGATGTGGTCCAAGGAGTCCAAGCAGGGCCTGCTCGATCATCACCCCGGCATGGTGCTGATGGACGCGTTCTCCTCGTCCGAGGCCCTGGGGATGGGGTCGTCGGTCTCTGCGGCCGGCGCCCCCGCCGAGACCGCGAAGTTCGAGCTGAGCCCCGAGACGATCGTGATCGACGACCTGAATCGCCCGCTTCAGCCGGGCAGCGGCGAGATCGGCCGGCTCGCGGTCGGCGGCCGCCAGCCGATCGGCTACTACAAGGATCCCGAGAAGACGGCGCGCACGTTCCTCGAGATCGACGGCCAGCGGTATTCGTGCCCGGGCGACTTCGCGACGATCGACGCCGACGGCAAGATCACGCTGCTCGGACGCGGGTCGGTCTGCATCAACTCGGGCGGCGAGAAGATCTTCCCCGAAGAGGTCGAGGAGGCGATGAAGACACATCCGGACGTGTTCGACGCAGTCGCCGTCGGTCTCGCCGACGAGCGATTCGGTGAGGTTGTGACCGGTGTCGTCGAGCCGAGGCCCGGGGCCACGATCGATCCCGACGCACTGATCGCTCACGTCAAGACGCGCCTTGCTGCGTACAAGGCGCCCAAGCACATCGTCGTCGTCGACACGATCGGTCGCGCGGCGAACGGCAAGGTCGACTACAAGCGTCTGCGAACCGACGCCGGTGACGCCCTCGGCGTCGGCTGATCGTCGTCGCCGTCTGCGTCATCGAGCTCGCCGGCCAACTCGCCGAGGCGGCGCTCACCCTCGGGCGTCTGGCCGCCGAGGTCGAGGAATCGCTGCATCCGCACATGCGTCTCGTCGTCGGCCAGCGTCGAGTTGAACGCAACCGTCTCGGCGAGCAGATCCGACTCCACACCGACCTCCGCTCGCACGACGCTCTCTTTCGCAGCGGCCACAGCGTGCGGCACGAACCCCGCGATCCGCCCAGCGAGCCGGTCCACGAATGCGTCGATCTCGTCGGCAGGCAGGACCCGGTTGACCCAACCCCAACGCTCGGCCGTAGCCGCATCGACGTCGTCACAGCCGAGGACGACTTCGAGCGCCCGGCTCCGGCCGATGAGGCGTGGCAGTCGCACCGTGCCGCCCGCGCCCGGAACGATCCCGATGGCGACCTCGGGCTGGCTGAAGATCGCATCCGGCGTTGCGAATCGCATGTCGCAACCGAGCGCCAACTCGCTGCCGCCTCCACCAACCCGTCCCCCGATCACGGCGATGGTCGGCTTCGGCATCGTCCGCAGGGTTTCGCACATCTGGTCGTACGGGCCGATCTCGGATGGGATCGGCTGGACACGTGGGAACTGCTGGATTGCCGCCACGTCGAAGTGGGCGAGGAACCACTCGGGGTTCGCCGAACGGATCACCACCGCGCGAACCGAGTCGTCGTCGGCGAGCTCCTGGATCGACGCCCCCAATTCGAAGAACACCTCCATCGTGATCAGGTTGATCGGTGGATGGTCGATCGTGATCGTGGCAACCCCCCGATCATCGACCACCGTGTCCACACTGCTCACGGAACCGACGGTAGCGAGATCAGCTCATGGTGACGAGGTCGAGCCAGTCGTCGGAGAAGTAGTCGACGTCGCCGTCGGGCATCAGCAGCACTTTGGTCGGTGCCAGCTCACGCACGAATTCCTCGTCGTGGCTCACGAGGATGATCGCTCCCGGCCAGTCCACGAGCGCGTCGGCCACCGCCTGGCGTGACGGCGGGTCGAGGTTGTTCGTCGGCTCGTCGAGCAGCAGCAGGTTGTTGCGCCCGACCATCAGCATCGCCAGCGCCAGCTTGGTCTTCTCGCCGCCCGACAACGTGCCCGAGTCCTGGAACACCTTGTCGCCTGACAGCCCGAACATGCCGAGCAGCCCTCGGAGTTGCGTCTCGCCGAGGTTGATCCCTTCCGGAACCGCATCGCGGATGTTGGTCAGCAACGACTCGTCCGTGCGCAGGTTGTCGTGCTCCTGGGCGTAATAGCCGGCATGCACGTGGTAGCCGAATTGGAAGTCTCCGAGATCGGCCTCGGTTTCACCGGCAAGGATTCGCAGCAGGCTGGTCTTGCCGGCACCGTTGAGCCCCAACACGAGCAGCCGCTCACCACGGCCGAGGTCGAAGTCGATGTCCTCGAAGATGGTCGGGCCGCCGTACGCCTTGCAGAGCCCGGATGCGCGGATGACCGTCTCACCACACTTCGGCGGATCAGGGAACCGCACCGTCATGGTCTTGGTCGATTGCGGACCGCGCACCCGCTGGTCCTCGAGCCGGGCGATCCGCTTCTCCACGCTGTGCGCCATGGCCGCCTTCGTGGCCTTCGCACCGAAACGGTCGACGACGGTCTGGAGACGATCGATCTCCTTCGCCTGGAGCATCGCCTTCTTGGCGAGCCTCTGCTCGTCGTCGGCCCGCGACCGCTGGTACTGGCTGTAGGTGCCGCGGTACTCGACGATCTCGCCCACGTCGGTCTCGGTCGCCCGGTCCAGGTGCAGCACGCGAGTGATCGACTCGTCGAGCAGTTCCAGGTCGTGGCTGATCACGAGCAGTGCGCCCTTGTACTGGCGCAGGAAACCGAGCAGCCAGGTCTTGGCGTCGACGTCGAGGTGGTTGGTCGGCTCGTCGAGGCACAACACGTCGGAACCGGCGAACAGGATCCGCGCCAACTCGACGCGCCGCCGCTCACCACCTGACAGGGTGCTGATCGGCTGGTCGAGCCTCGAGTCGGGGATGCCGAGACCCGCAGCCATCGCGCGCGCCTCGCTCTCGGCGGCGTATCCACCGGTGGTGCGGAATGCCTCCTCGGCTTCCGAGTAGCGACCGACGTTGCGTTCGTCGGGGTTCTCCTCCATTGCGATGCGGAGCTTCTCGATGCGCGTGATCTCGTCGTCGATGCCGCGGCCGGACAGCACGTGCGTGACGCACGAACGGCCGTCGAGCGCCGAATCGATCTTCGGGTCCTGGGGGAGATAGCCGAAGCCACCCTTGCGCACGACCCTGCCCGACTTGGGCTCGTTGGCGCCTCCGAGCACCTTGAACAAGCTGGTCTTGCCGGCGCCGTTGCGCCCGACGATGCCCACCTTGTCGCGAGCCATGACGGTGAAGCTGGCAGAGTCGACGAGGAGTCGTCCACCCACTTCCACCGAGATCGCCTGAGCCTGCAGCACCCGACCAGGCTAGAGGGACGTCGTCGGATCAGCCGCTGGGTGGTGGATCGAGCGGAGCTGGCGTGGCGGCCTGCGTCGTGACCGTGGTTGTCGCAGGCGGCTGCGTCGTGGCGGTCGTTGGCGTGGCCGTCGTCGGCACGGCCGTCGTCGGCACGGCCGTCGTCGGCACGGCCGTCGTCGGCACGGCCGTCGTCGTCGGCGTCCCCCCGCCCGGGATCGTCGTGGTGGTGGCGGTCCCACCGGAACCCGAGCCGGCCACCGACGTCGTGGTCGACGACGGACGTACGGTGGTCGTCGTCGTCGCCCTCGTGGTGGAACCGGTCGAGCCACCGACGCTCGAGCCACCGCCGGTGCCGCGACCGACCGCCGAGTCGTCGCGGAACACCGACTTCAAGCATGCGCCGTCGCCGATCGAAACCGGGCCGAGTGCACCGGCCACCGCTTGGGCGAGCACCTCTCGCCCCGTCTCGGTCGGGTGGAGCCGGTCGCTGCTCAGCACGCCTGGCGTCTCGGCGATCGCCTGCCAGTCGATGACGGTGACGTTGTCGTACTCCGAGCCCAGCCGACGGACGACTTCGTTGACCTCGGTGTAGTTCGGCCGGTACTCGGTGACCGTGAACAGCAGCGTCGGGCGAGGTGCGAGTCGCTCGAGGATCATGCGCAGCTCAGCTTCGTACCTCGCCTGATCACCGCCGTAGTTGCTCCCGAGGAACACCACTGCGGCATTCCAGTCCTCGCCGGGTGGAGGGTTGCGGACGAGCACCTTGTCGAGGACGCGGTTACCGAAGTCGATGAAGCGGCTCGGCTCGGCCTCGACGGCAACCTCCCAGCCGAGTGGGACGAGTGCTTCGCACATCTGCCCGCCGTACCGCGACGACGTCGATGCCATGATCGAGTCGCCGATGATCAGGACCCGGTTTCCAGCGACGATGTCGCCGACGAGATCGGCGGTCGTGCCGTCGTCGTTCACCGGGGGTGGCACCATCACCAGTGGCTCACGGTTGGCCGGCACGGTGTCGGGCAGGACGCCGACACCGGCGATGGTCGGCACGGGCGACCCGACCGAAACGGTGCTCTCGGTGGCGTCGCCTCCGGTTGTTGCGCAGGCAGCCAACGTCAGCGACAGCGCAACGAGCGCGACGATCGACGAGCGGCGGAGCATCTCCTCCATTGAAGCGGGTCGCGGCTGCCGGCGGGCATCGCGTCGCGAAATCGCGGGTTCAGGACGAGCGAGAGCGCAGTTCGTCGCGAATCTCGGTGAGGAGGTCGATTTCGCTCGGACCGGCGTCTTCGTCGACCGGTCCCTTCATCTTGTTGTACGCCTTGATGATCAGGAAACAGACGAGGGCAACGATCAGGAAGTTCACGATCGCCGTGATCGCGGTGCCGATCAGAATCACACCATCGCCGATGTCGATGGTGATGCTGTCGAAGTTCGGTTCGCCGAAGATCGCCGCGATGATCGGCATGATCACGCCGGCGACGATCGAGTTGACCACCAGTCCGAACGCCGCGGCGAGCACGAACGCAATGGCGAGTTCGACGAGGTTTCCGCGATTGACGAATTCCTTGAACTCCTGGATCCAGCTCTTCATGAACGTGCTCTGTCTTTCGGGTAGGCGACCGATGAGGTTGTCGTGCGTACCGTAGTTCCTCGCCCGTTCGGCCGCCGTCGCATGCGCACCGCAGTAGGTTCGGAACATGCCGATCGGCCTACGTTCGTGAAGGTCTCGCTCCGCCAGGGAGCTGACGAGTTCGATCTCGTCGTCGTCGGGATGGGCTCGGCCGGGATCCTCGCCGCCGAGTTGGCGGCACACGATCTCGGACTCCGTGTGGCTGCTGTCGACCGCTCTCGATTCGGTGGCGACTGTCTCTGGACCGGCTGCGTACCGTCGAAAGCCCTGCTCGCGAGCGCGCGTGTGGCGCAGACGGTTCGGACCGCGGCTCTGTTCGGTGTGAACGTCACCGAGCCGTCGATCGATCTCGATGCGGTGTGGCGACGCATTGCTGCAGTGCAGGCTGAGATCGCCCGCACCGACGACAACCCCGACCGGTTCCGAGATCTCGGCGTCGCGGTGATCGAGGGTGAGGCCGTGGTGACCGGGCCGCGTGAGGTCACCGTCGGCAACCGGGTGCTGCGGACTCGCTTCACGCTGGTGTGCACCGGCAGTCGACCGTTCATTCCGCCGATCGACGGCATCGCCGACATCGACATCCTCACCAGCGAGAACCTCTTCGAGATCGAGCGGCCGCCCGACTCGCTGATCGTGGTCGGTGGCGGCCCGATGGCGTGCGAGACGTCCCAGGCACTCCAACGGCTCGGAGTGGCGGTGACGTTGATCGAGCGCGCCCCCAGGCTGCTGCCGAAGGATTTGCCCGATCACGGCGATCTGCTCGCGAACATCCTCCGCTCCGAGGGTGTGGACGTCCGGCTCGGCTCCCCCGCGGTGAAGGCGAGAAGCGGCGACGCCGGAGTCGACGTGTGGACCGATGCGGGCGACAGGGTCACAGCGGCCGGGATCCTCGTCGCGGCGGGCCGCACGCCCAATGCCCATTCGCTCGGCCTCGATCGACTCGGGATCGAGATCACGGTGCGCGGCGTCGCGGTCGACGAACACAACCGAACGATCGTGCCGACGATCTATGCCGTCGGCGATGTCACCGGGCGAGCACTGTTCACGAATGCGGCTGCCTACGACGCGGCGCTCGCCGTGCGCGACATGTTCCTGCCCGGCAGCGGCACGCCGCCCGCGCTCGTTCCATGGTGCACGTTCACCGATCCGGAGGTCGCTCACGTCGGGTTGACCGAGGCCGAAGCCGTCGAGCGCCACGGCAGGCGCAGGACGGCGGTCCATCGTCGCGCCATCGCCGCATCCGATCGAGCGCGAGCCGACGGCGTCACCGTTGGCGAGATCGTGATCGTCACGGCGAGCGGCCGCATCGTGGGGGCGCACGCGATCTGTCCCCACGCCGGGGAAGTGATCCACGAACTCGCCCTGGCCACGCGAGCACGGCTCAAACTGTCGAAGCTGTCCGGACTGATGCACATCTACCCGACGTACTCGACCGTCACCGGCCAGATCGCCGGCGACCAGGCCATTCGCACCGCCCACAAGGTACGAGCCCTGGCCAAGGCCGGCCGACTTCTCGGCTGACACGACACCGTCCGCTCGCTCCGCCCCACCCTCGCCCCGCCCGTTGTGAGCGTTGTGCGCGGGAACTGCGCAGATCGCTCACAACGTTGGCGAGGGCAGGGCGAATCGGTACCGTCGGCCTTTCCGACTCTCTCCGACGGCTGCGTCCACACCGTTGACATGGAGGATTCGTGAACACCACAACACTCACCCGGCTGGCGCACACCGCGGCCGGCCAGTTCGGCATCGTTTCGCGAAATCAGTTGCTCGAACTCGGAGTCGGCCCTGACCGCATCAATCGGCTCGTGAACGCAGGCTTGTTGGAGCGCGTCATCGACGGCGCCTATCGCTTGGTGTCGCACACCGAGTCCGAATCCGCCAGGAGTCTGGCTGTTTCGCTCTCTCGGCCAGGCGTGGCAATTGCCGGGCCAACTGCAGCTCGACTGTGGGGCTTCCGGCGCGTTCCCCGTGACGGACTCGTCCATGTCATCGTCAAGCCACACGGGCAACCGGGACGGGCGCCTTGGCTCCGCACCTACCGAACTGCGATGGTTCGCGACGAGGACATCATCACTCGGACCGACGGCATCCGGTTGACATCGAAGAGCCGAACGGTCGTCGACATGGTGCGATACGCAACCGATTCTGCCGTCGTCTCCATGATCGAACAGGGCCTCGACCAACGATGGTTCACCAACCAGACGCTCCACGAGGTCGCTGAGCACACGCGAACCTCCGGCCGCCCATTCGCGTCCCGATTCTTGGGGCTTCTGGACACCCGCCTGCCGGGAGGCCCCGCCGGGTCCGACTGGGAATCCGTCGTGGGTGATCATCTCGCTCGTCGAAGAATGATCGACATCGTGCGCCAGTTCCCTTTGACCGTGCGCGGGTATGGGGAGCTGCGCTTCGATCTCGCCGTTCCGTCGCGCCGTTGGGCCCTCGAGATCGATGTCCACCCCTCACACTTCAGTCGGGAGGGAGCTGCTCGCGACAAGTTCCGGGATCGTTGCTGCGCAGAGATCGGCTGGCTCGTCCAACGCGTCGGCGAACCCGACCTTCGATACCACCTCGACGCAACGCTCGATTCGATCGAGCAGACACTTGCATCGCGACCACAGATGAGTTCCCGACTCCGTCCTGCAGTTTGAACCTCGCCGCCCGCCAATCCGCCAAATGGTGAGCAATGTGGGCGCGTCGTGCGCACATCGCTCACAGCGTCACCGAGCGTCAGCGGGCGGTCCAGCCGCCGTCGACGATGATGCTCTGGCCGGTCAGGAACGTACCCGCCGGCGACGCGAGCAGCAGGAGCGCTCCATCGAGTTCGTGGAGTTCACCCATCCGGGGAATCGGCGAGTTGGTCGTGATGAATCGCTGGCTCGCCTCGTCGGTGGCCATCCCCTCCGTCATCTCCGACGGGAACCATCCGGGGCACAACGCATTCACCCGGATGCCCTTGCGGGCCCACTGCAGTGCCAGTTCGCGGGTCAGGTTCACCACCGCACCCTTGCTCGCGCAGTAGTGCGCCTGTTTGACCGGCGTCGATCCCACATGCCCGAGCATCGATGCCACGTTGACGATCGCCCCCGCACCATGGTCGATCATCGCCGGCGCCGTCAGCTTCGAGAGGTGCCAGATCGCCGTGACGTTGACCTCCATCGCCGTGCGGAACCACTCCAGACTCTCGTGTTCCACGCCGACCGCCTCACCGACACCGGCGTTGTTCACCAACACGTCGACCCGCCCGAATCGTTCGACCACCTCGGCGACGAGTCGCTCGCGGTCGTCGGCCGATGCGAGATCTGCAGTGACCGCCACCGCGCCGGGCAGCTCATCGACGAGTCGCTCGAGTCGATCCGAGCGACGTGCGGTCACCACCACCTGCGCACCCACGGAGTGCAGCACGCGAGCGAAGTGATCGCCGAGCCCGGACGACGCGCCGGTCACGAGGGCGACCTGGCCGTCGAGGCGGAACAAGTCGAGCGGAGTGGATGACTGGACGATCGTGGCCGACATCCACGTGACGTTAGAACGTCGCGTGCTGTCACCTCCCGGCCACCTCCCGGCCATCTCGGCGTCACCTACTCGTCATGTACTACCGCGCGATTCGATGTCGAACATGGCGGTCGGGTGACAAGTGGTTGTCGAGATGCTGTCACACGAGATTTCGACAGCTCGACGAACTATGAACAAGTCCGTGGAACTCAGCCATCGCACCTGGAACGCCGCCGTGAAGCTCGCCGTGATCATCTCGATCACCGCGGCAGTTCTCGCCGTCGCGGTCTCCGCTGCAGGCGACGTTCCGCAGGTCGCCATCGTGCTGCCCGTGATCATCGTGGCGTTCGTCGCCAGCTGGATCCAGACGGGTCGGGTACAGCGCGGGCAGGTCCCCTTGCGCGTGCACCCTCACCACCGCTGATCGCGCCCGCCCATCCCGGCTGACTCCCTCGATCGAGCCTGTGCCACGATCGACACATGAAGGTTCGCATCGGGTACGGCCTCGGCACATCGACCGATCTGCACGGCCCCTCCTACGCCGTGGTCGTCGACACCTTGGAGCAGCTCGGCTTCGACTCGTTGTGGTTGTCCGAACGAATCAGCGGGCCGGCACCCGACCCGCTCGTCGCCATGGCATTCGGGGCCGGCCGGACGAAGAACCTCAAGTTCGGCACCTCGGTGATGGTGCTGCCGGGCCGCAACCCCGTCGTCCTCGCAAAGGAGTTGGCAACCCTCGCCACGATGTCGAGCGGCCGTCTCCTCCCTGCCTTCGGACTGGGCGCCGTCGATCCGGTCGAGCAGCAGGCGTTCGGGGTCGAACGATCGGAGCGGGCCACGTTGTTCGACGAGATGCTCGCCGTGATGCGCCAGTGCTGGACCGGCCGACCGTTCACCCACCACGGTGACCGGTACCACTACGACGAGGTGACGGTGTTGCCCGCCCCCGGGCGGTTGGACGTGTGGCTCGGCGGCATTGCACCGTCCGAACTCCGCCGTGTCGGGCGGCTCGCCGACGGCTGGCTTCCATCGTTCGTCACCCCCGCCGACGCCGAGGCGGGCCGCACCGTCATCGAGGCGGTGTGCGCAGAACACGGCCGTGAGATCGAAGACGACCACTACGGCGTCCTCATTCCGTATTCGTTCGGCCCGATCCCCGAACGCCTGCAGCGACTACTCGCCAAGCGACGGCCCGACCTCGATGGTCCCGGCGAACTCGTGGCGACCTCGTGGGACGAGCTGACGGCGCTGATCAGACGTTTCGTCGACGTCGGGACCTCGAAGTTCGTCGTGCTCCCACTCGTCGAGCCAGGTGGGGCCGACGGCTGGGTCGAGCATCTCACCGAGGCTGCCGCCGTCCTCCTCCCACTCGAAGCCGATGAACGAGACCCCGCGTCTCATTCAGGTTTCGTCAAGCATGGAACCACGGGGCGGGCTGTGACGTCCAACACACATGAAGCGTGAACGGCTCATCCCACTGACGCTCGTCGCGAGCGTCGCCATTGCCATCACTGCGTGCAGCAGCGATGGCTCGACCACGACTGATTCGACCACGCAGTCGACGACTGCGGTTCCATCGACATCTGCCGTCGGTGCGACCACGACCACGCCGGCTTCGAGGCCGCAGGGTTTCTCCTCCCGGTTGGAGTTCTTCGGCGACTGCCCTGCGTTGCTCGACTACATGCAGACCGAGGCGTCCGCACGCGTCACAGCGTGGGGACTCGGCGGAGGCGGCTACGCCGTCGGCGGCGACATGCGGCTCGCGGAGACGGGTGAAGCCACGGACAGTGCGTCAACGTCAGAGGAAGCTGCGCCATCGGCACCATCCGCCGGCGTCGACTACTCGGGCACGAACACCCAGGAGGTGGGTGTCGACGAGGGCGACATCGTGGAAACCGACGGGAGCTACGTGTACGTCGCCAACACCGATGGGCTTCGCATCGTGTCGGTCGCCGACGCCGAGGTCGTCGCCGAACCCGAACTCCCGCAGGGCTCGCACCAGTTGCTGCTCGACGGCGGCCGGCTCATCGTCGTCACGTCGAGCTGGTCAGGCTCGCCCGACACCATCGTCTCGTTGTACGACGTGTCCGATCCGACGAACCCGTCGCTGCTGCGACGCACCCACCTCGAGGGCAACGTCGTTGCCACTCGGTCGACCGACGGTGTTGCCCGACTCGTCATCTCGACGACGTTCGACCAGCGCCTCCCCTTCGTGCAGCCGAACCAGTTCGGCCTCGACGAGGAGTCGGCGCTCGAGCGCAACAAGCAGATCATCGCCGACTCCAGCGTCGACGACTGGCTTCCGCGTGAGTTCGACGAGGCGGGCGACGGGAGCTTCGGCCCGATGTCGACCGTGCTGTCGTGCGAGGACGTCGCTGCCCCCGGCGAGTTCGCCGGTCTGGGATTGACGTGGATCGCCTCGATCGACGTCCAGAACGACGCCACTCCCGTCGGTTCGGCGGGCATCGTGTCGACCGGTGACACCGTCTACGCCTCGACCGACAACCTCTACATCGCCACTCAGAACTGGGACTGGCAGTGGGGCGGGCCGGTGCCACTGCCGATGGAAGGCGATACCGCAACGGTCGAGCCATCCACAGGCGCTCTCGGCGCACCGGAAGTCGCAGCCCCCTCGTCTGACCCGTCGCCCGACCCGACGATCGTGCCGGAGACAACGGAAGTGACCGCGACCACGGCCGTCACCGAGCCGCCCGATACCACCCCCGACACCACCGAGGTCGCCCCATCGACCACCGAGCCCGACGATCTTCAAGGTCCACCGCCCACGCTGATCCACCAATTCCAACTCGATGAGGGGACGGGCGCGACGTACATCGCCTCCGGCGAGGTCGAGGGCCGGTTGCTGAACCAGTTCGCGATGAGTGAGTACAACGGTGACCTCCGTGTGGCGACCACTACCGACAACTGGGGTGACTTCGGCGACCAGAGTGAGTCGACCGTCTACGTGTTGCGCCCGAACGGGACCGACCTCGAGCAGATCTCGTCGATCTCCGGGCTCGGCAAGGGCGAACAGATCCAGGCCGTTCGTTTCATCGACGACGTCGGCTACGTCGTCACATTCCGTCAGGTCGACCCCCTCTACGTGATCGATCTGTCCGACCCCGCCGATCCGGTGCTCGACGGCGAGCTGAAGATCCCCGGTTACTCGGCGTACCTCCACCCGGTCGGCGACGGCCTCCTGCTGGGAGTCGGTCAGGACGCCACCGACGAGGGGCGCACGACCGGCACCCAGTTGAGCCTGTTCGATGTCAGCGACCCGTCCAACCCGCAGCGAATCAGCACCCTGCCGATCGGCGGGCAGAGCGAGGTCGAGTGGGACCACAAGGCATTCCTGTTCTGGGAGCCCGACGGCACGATCGTGCTGCCGGTGTCACCGGGTTGGGGCGACTGCGGACCCGCGGTCGACTGCCTCGCCAAGGACATCACCGGTGCGGGCGGCGGCGCCGTGGTCGCCGAACTCGACGGCCGAGAGCTCACGGCTCGTGGCACGATCAGCCACGGCGACCCGAACCTGCAGGGCTGTTGGAACCCGCTGCAGCGCTCGATCGCCATCGGCGACGAACTGGTCACGATCGGTCTCGATCAGATGAAGTTCTCCGACCGCCAGACCCTCGAGCCCCGCGACTCCGTCACCTGGGGCGATCCCGAACAGTACGGCTGCTACTGGTACTGGGAAGGCTGACGTACACGACGTGTCTGACACGTCGTGTACGTCAGGGCAGGGTGATCGGCGGACCGCCGGCGGTGGAGCGCAGCGTGTTGACGTCGAAGTCACCGGGCGCGTACTTGACGGTGCGGTACGACGAGGCACCAGGGATCGTGATCGACATCAGGCGTGTGAAGCGCGTGCCGTTGGGCGCCAGTTCCTCGATGATCGGCTGGAGTCCCTGCGACCAGTTGACGAGGATCGAACCGTCAGCCGCCTGACGCACGCTTCCCAAGGTCGGACCCGGGTTCGCCCCACTGTTGCGGAACTCCCACAACATCGTGGCGGTGCGTGCCCCTTCGTCGATTCGATACGCGACCGCACGGGACTGCCGCCCGGGCATACCGGTCTGGTTGTCGAAGACCGTGAGGACGTCGCCGACCAACCGGGCGTCGTGTGGCCGCTTCGGACCACCGTAGGGATCACCGATGATTTTCAGCTGCTCGGGTCGACGGGGTGGCGTGTTTCCGGTCGTCCAGTCGTCCACGACCCAGTCGAGGTTGCCCGACGAGCGATCGACGCGGAACACCGCATCGAGATGCCGGGCCGACACGACGTAGTCACCGTCTGGCATGCGGTCGATCGAGTTGAGGTGGAACACGTCCCACGCATCGAATGCAGCAGGCAGCCCGAGGGTGTCGACGAAGTTGATCGGGAATGTGGAGGAGTTCGGAGCGAAGTGATCGCTGGTGTTCCACCTCCAGATCTCCGCACCCGCTGCACTCACCTCTTGGATCACGCCGTCCGCATAGGTGTCCGAACCCGTGCCGAACGGCGTCAGGTTCTCGCCCGTCACCAGCGGGTAGCTCAACAGGGCGTGTCCTCCCGGAATCTCGAGGAAGTCGTGGTGGTCGGTGGGCAGCGCAACCGGGTCGGTCGTCCGGAAGCGTTCGGTCGAGGAACCCTGGAGGTTGGTGGCCCAGTAGCCCTGGTCCGGCACGACACCGAACGGCCCGAACGTCGGGGTGAACGCCAACCGACCATCCGACAGACGTTTGGCGTCGATGACCTCGCGCGAGATCCGCTTGTACCAGACCGGGGCACCGTAGTTGTCGAGAATCGCCACGAACTCGCCGATCGCCGGGTTGCTGAACCCGAACGTCGTCAGGTACCAGCCGGGCGTCGGGCTGCCCGGGCGGTTCACGGTGAGCCTCGGGAAGTCGAGCGGAACGCAGCGGAAGTGATAATTGCGCTGGACACCGAGTCGGGTCGTGGCCACGACCAACGAGTCGTCCGTCCGCATCGGCACGGTCAGCGATCCGTTGCCGATCGGAATGGGCGCGCCGCCGGCGACGATCACGTACACGGCCGTCGACGGGAGCAGACCGAGACCGATGGTCACGTTGGAGACACCGGCACCGGCACCGCACTCGATGACGTAGTCGGTGGCAGCAGGATCGAAGTCGGGCCAGGTCGGCTTGTCGAACGTCAATCGCTCGAAGGGTGATCCCGCAGGAGCATTCATCACACCGAACACGTCGACGATGACTTCGGTCGGCGCCGACGCGAGCACACACACCTTGCGTCCGTCGCCGATCTTGACGGTCGCGAGGTTGGTGGCATCCTGGCGGGCTGTGAAGTTGAGCGACGACACGTACGGCACGGCCGCGCCGCACGGGAACACCGTGAGGTAGCCACTGGCCGTGGAGTTCGTCGAGATGAAGTTCAGCATCACAGCCGACGCATCATCGGCGTTGGCAAGTCCGGCCACCGGGTCGAACGATCGGATCTCACCTGCGGCGAACGGGGCCTGCGGACCACCGATCGCGTTGCGGGTGTCGACGACTCGACGACCGCTGTCGGGTTGCAGCGATGCACTCGGGCTGAACTCCGGTGCCGGTGCGTAGTACCCGGTGACGTCGATGATCACGTTCGTCGGCACCTCGGACATGAGACACAGCGTCCGACCCAGACCGAGACCGACGATGGCTCCCACGGCTCGGTCCTCGCCGGCGATCCAGTTGAGGTTCGACGAAGGTGGCGCCGGCTCCCCACAGGGAAACGCCGTCATGTAGCCCCCACGAGTGGAGTTGGTCGTGGTGAGGTTGATCACTGCGGCCGTCGCGTCAGCGGCGATGGTCGTCGCTGGAATGACGACTTCTCGCACACGGAAGGCTGCGAGCGGGGCGAATCCGGGCACACGGGTGTCGTACACCCGCTCGGGTTCGATCGACGCAAACCGGTCGGGACCATCCGACCACCATCCGACGAGATCGATGATCAGGTCGGACCTGCCGTGACTGAACACGCAGATCTCGCGGTTCGCGTCGGGGATCGCTACCACCAGGTTCGGCGTGGGAACTCCCGCACGCGAGTTCAGGTTCGACGTCTGCGGGAGTCCGGCCGCGCACGGGTAAACGGTGAAGTAGTCGGCTTCGAGCGACACGGCGGTCATCGACAGTGCGACCGCCTGCGCCGATGCCGGAACGTCGGCGCCGAGGTTGACACGAATCGTGCAGCCGCGGTCGATGGGCCCTGCGAACCCACCGATCGCGCTCCGGGTGTCGACGAGACGAACCGGGTTGATGGCCGTGTAACTGACCAACGGCGCCGTGGCAGCAGCACCACCCACGGGTTGTGGTGCGCAGGTGCCCGACGCCGAAGCCGCCTCCGCTGTCACTGCCGTCTGGCTCGCGACGGCCACGGGAACGATGAATGCCACGGCTCCCGAGATGGCGAGAACCCACCCGACTGCTCTCTTCATGCCCACGAAGGTACCGCCACGCTGGCCGCTCGAACCATCACGTCCAGTGGTATCTTCGCAACGGACCGCCGGTGCACGATCCTGACGCAGTACTCAGGAGCGCTTCTGGATGTTGGCCCATTCGTCGCGTAGGCCGACCGTTCGGTGGAACAACATCGGCTGGTCGGGATCGAGCGCGAAGTAGCCGAGCCGCTCGAACTGGACGACCTGGCCCGGTGCAGCGTCGACCAGTGCCGGTTCGACCTTGACATCGACGAGCAGTTCCCGGGACTCGGGATTCAGGTCATCGAACGCATCACCGGTCGACTCTCCCGGGATCTGCGCCGTGAACAGGCGGTCGTACAGCGCCACCGATGCGTCGACTGCATGTGCCGCCGACACCCAGTGCATCGTCGACTTGACCTTGCGTCCGTCGGGCGCTGTACCACCTCGGGTCTCCGGGTCGTAGGTGACCTGGACTTCGACGACATTGCCGTCACCATCGGTGTCGAAGCCGGTCGCCGTCACGAAGTAGGCCCCTCGCAGACGAACCTCCTTGCCCGGAGAGAGCCGGAAATACTTGGGCGCCGGCTCGGCCATGAAGTCCTCCTGCTCGATGAAGAACTCGCCCGTGAACGGCACCATCCGCGTCCCGTCGTCGGCATTCTCGGGGTTGTTCGCCAACTCCACCATCTCGACGACCGGCTCGCCGCTGTCACCGGTCGGCCAGTTGGTGACGACGACCTTCAGCGGACGTATCACCGCCATCCGGCGCAGCGCCGAGCGGTTCAACTCGGTACGAACGAACGACTCGAGCAGTTCGATCTGGTGTCGGCTGTTGGTGCGCGACACCCCGATGAAGTTGCAGAACTCCCTGATCGCCGACGCCGGGTAGCCGCGTCGGCGCAGACCACGCAGCGTCGGCATGCGCGGGTCGTCCCACCCGTCGACGGTGCCGTTCTCGACCAGCTTCGCCAGGCGCCGCTTCGACGTGACCGTGTGGGTCAACTCCAGCCGGGCGAACTCGGTCTGGCGGGGCCGCTCGAACGGCAGCGGGAGTTGTTCGAGGTACCAGTCGTAGAGCGCACGGTGACTGTCGAACTCGAGCGTGCACAACGAGTGGGTGACGCCTTCGATCGCATCGCTCTGGCCATGGGCCCAGTCGTAGGTGGGATAGATGTTCCACAGCGCTCCGGTCCGATGATGATGCACACCACGAATGCGGTACATGACCGGATCACGCAACTGCATGTTCTCGTGCTGCATGTCGATCTTGGCTCGCAGAACCGCTGCACCCTCGGCGAACTCGCCCGCCCGCATGCGCCGGAAGAACTCGAGGTTGTCCTCGACCGGCCGGTCACGGAACGGGCTCTCGACTCCCGGATTTCCATAGCCGCCGCGCTGCGCCGAGATCATCTCGCCGTCCTGCTCGTCGACGTAGGCCAACCCCTTGGTGACCAGCAGCTCGGCCCAGTCGTAGAGCTGTTCGAAATAGTCGCTCGCATAGAGCGGCTCACCCTCGATCGGGTACCCGAGCCACGCGAGGTCAGCAACGATGCCGTCGACGTAACTCGTGTCTTCGGTGTCGGGGTTGGTGTCGTCGAAGCGCAGGTTGCAGGCGCCTCCGAACTCCTCGGCGATGCCGAAGTCGACGGTGATCGCCTTGGCGTGGCCGATGTGCAGGTACCCGTTGGGCTCGGGCGGGAAACGGGTCTGCACGCGGCCACCGAAGGTGTCGCGTTCGATGTCGGCGATCACCAACTCGCGAACGAAGTTGGCTGCCGCAGGGAGGTCGTCGGGTCGTGGCATGGCTGACAGACAGTATGGACGACGGTCCGGCCGGCGACTCGACCGATTGGTGATCCATCCTCGGGACATATGGTGGGATCGTGAGACCGGAGTCGCTCATTCGTTCCGCCGTGGTGGGCCTCGACGGATCGGCCAACTCGCGAGCAGCACTCGAATGGGTGTGCAACTCGGCAGCGCCCAGCGACGTCGTACATGCCGTGCACGTCCGGGCCGGCGATGATGCCCCGTCCGCAACACAACATGATCTCGACGCCTGGGTGGCGATGGCGACGACGGGCCGAACGATCGTTCGCTCCGTGGCGAGAGCGGGCGACTGCACCGACGAGCTGCTCCGAGTCGTCGACGACCTCGACGCCCAACTCCTCGTCGTGGGTCGAAGCTCCGGTCGCCTGGCGCACCGCCTCGGGCGAACCACGACGCAGCTCCTCGAGCGCACTCGTTGCCCGATCGCGATCGTCTCTGACGAGGTGCCCGCTGCACCGACGAACACGGTGGTCGCCGGGGTCGGGCACGGCACTGCCACCAGCGCTGCGCTCCGATGGGCTGCCCAGTACGCCGATGCACACCACACGGCACTGCGGTTGATTCGCGCAGTGCCGAACCGGCCCGTCTTCCGAAGCGACGGGCTCCTCGACGTGATGGCCTGGTACATCGATCGCGACATGGCGACCGACTGGGCGCTCGACGATCTGGAATCGGCGGCCGAATCGATCGAACGATCGACCGACAACAACCTGCCGATCTCCTGGTCAGCGCCACCCGGCTCACCCGCACGGGTCCTCACCGAGGAGAGCACCACCGCCTCGCTTCTGGTCGTCGGACTGCATCAGGACGCTGACGCGCCTGTGGGCGACGCCGACCACGACGTCGCCCACTGGTTGCATCACACGATCACCCACGCGCCGTGCCCGGTCGTGGTCGTGCCGATTCTCGCCTGACTGTTCGCGCCTGGATCAGGGTTCGCCGTCACCAGCCTGGAACAGGCCCACGGCGCCGCGGCCGGGGAAGTTGAAGGCATGCGTCACCATGGGGTACAGCCCATCCTCGGCGGCCTTCAGTTCGATCACTGCACCTTGCGCCGGCGCCAGGTCGACGGCCTGGGACCCCCAGTTGCCCTCGTTGCCCCGCTCCAGTTGGATGCCTTCCTTGATCACGTTGTCGAAGATCGTGCCGACGATGTGGAACGAGGAATCGATCGACGGGCCGACGTCGAGGACGAACAACCGGACCTCCTCGCCGGTCGGGATCTGGATCGGGTTGTCCTTGTACTGGAACGCCGCACCGTTGAACATCACGAAGTCCGGAGCCGGTGCGGCCTGATTGGCCTTGGCGTACGACGACACCTCGCCCTGCGGGCCGAGATACCACTCGTGCTGCACGATGAAGAACTCGTTCTCCATCGGCGGCAGACCACCTTCGGGTTCGACGATCACCATGCCGAACATTCCGTTGGCGATGTGGTGGAGCACGGGATCGGTTCCGCAGTGGTACATCCAGACCCCCGCGTAGTCGGTCGTGAATTCGTAGATCAGTTCCTCACCGGGCGCAATCGACCTCATCTCGTCGTTCCATGCGACCTGCGAAGCGTGGAAGTCGACCGAGTGCGACACCGTCGCCTCCGCCGGATTGATCAGGTGGACCCGCACGGTGTCGCCGACCTGTGTACGGATGACCGGACCCGGCATCGTGCCGTTGAACGTCCAGATCTGCTGCACGAAGCCTTCGGCGACGGTTGCCTGCTTCTCCTCCACGACCATCTCGACGTCGATCAGGTCGCCACCATCGGCAGCGCCACCCGGAGTCAAGGTGAAGCCTTCACCCTCGCCTCGTGCGGGTGCCCTCGGGTCACGGTATTCGTAGGGCGGTGCGTCGGGATCGGCCTCGACCGTCGTCGCTGCGTCGCCGACGGCGCCGTGGCCTTCCATGGGCGCTGCAGTCTCCTCGGCCGCCGATGCCGATGTCGATGTGTTGATCATCCCGGCCATCCCCGCGTCCTCGTGGCCCGGGATCGAACACCAGTAGCGGACACCCTCCTCGGGCACCTCGAACTCGAACTCGACGGTTTCGCCGGCCGCTGCAACGATGGCCTCGCCGTTGTCGAACGTGATGTCGTGTTCGATCGTTCCGTCGTTCACGAGCGTGCCGGTGTAAGCACCGGGCTCGGCCACGACGTCCGACGGAGCGAAGGCGAACTCGGTGGCGAGGAAATCGACCGAATCACCGGCCGACAGCTCTCCCGAAGACACACTGGCCAGCTCTCCGGCCGCGGGTGCTGCACCTGATGCGCCCGGCGCATCAGGTGCGTCGGTTCCGCACGCGGCAGCAGTCAGTACGAGCGCCACCGCGAATGCGCCTCGCACGGTCGATCGAGTGTTCATCTGGACCTCCTGTGTCGGCCGACCGGCGATCGGCGCCTGTCCATCAATCTATGACTATGTGACTTATGGATATCCAGGGTCGAAGGTCCCGGAGGAGGTTCGAGCAGCAGCTGCGTCGAGTCGTCGCGAGTGCGGCGACAGCGATCACGAAGGCGTCAACACCCTCCTGCAAGGTTGTCGAGCGTGAGACCTGCCAGCGACGACCGCAACTCACTGCGGGCGTGGGCCCACGCAACGTGCAGCGCACACGGTTCGTCGGCGTTGCAGCGTCGTTCCGCGACAACACAGCGGCCCGTATCGGTCGGGCCGTCGATCTGCTCGATCACCTCGAGCACGGTGAGCGCTCCCAGCGTGACGAGCAGCTCGTAACCGCCAGTCGGCCCGGGGGTCGAACGGACCCAGCCCACCCGTACCAGCGGACCCATGACCTGCGGGACGAAGCCGGGGGTCGTGCCGAGCTCCTCCGCCAGATCTGCACTCTTGAGGCGGTCGGACGAGCAGTCGAGCAGGACAAGGGCGCGAACCGCAAGATCCGCACGTTGGGTGATTTCGAGTCGCACGGTACGAGACTTGCCGATCGCGAGACCTCCCGCCAGGGACCATCGACCAGAACGCAATCGGTCGATCAGTTCAGTCCGGCCCGTGTTGCTCGCTGCGCCAGCGGATCGACAACCTGCGCTACTCGACCGCAGGCGGCTCGTCGGCGGGCGGCTCGTCGGCGGGCAGCTCCTCGGCGGGCGGGCCGGGGTCCACCGGCGTGGCCGGCCCGGCGAGGTGCTCGAGCGCCCGCAGCAGCTCGAACGGCAGCGGAAAGATGATCGTCGAGTTGCGCTCGGCGGCGATCTCGCTGAGCGTCGAGAGCGTGCGCAGCTGCAGGGCGATGGGGTGGCGCTCCATCTCCCCGGCGGCACTGGCGAGGGTCTCTGCCGCCTCCAGCTCGCCCTGGGCGTGGATCTTCTTCGCCCGCCGCTCCCGCTCCGACTCCGCCTCACGGGCCATGACCCGCTTCATCTGCTCGGGGAGTTCGACGTCCTTGATCTCCACCATCGTGACCTCGACGCCCCACGGCTCGGTGGCCGAGTCGATGAGGGTGCGCAGCCGACTGCCGATGGTCTCGCGCTCGCGCAGCAGCGAGTCGAGATCCACCTGGCGCAGGACGGTGAGCAGAGTGACCTGGCTCACCTGGGCGGTGGCGAACTGGAAATCCTGCACGGTCATGACCGCCCGGACCGGGTCCCGCACCACGTAGTACGTCACGCCGTTGACTCGCACGGTCACGTTGTCCTTGGTCACGAGCTCCTGCACCGGGATCTCGAGGGCGACCGTTCGCAGGCTCACTCGGACGATGCGGTCGATCACCGGGATCACGAGAATCAGGCCGGGGCCCTTCGCGCCCTTGAGGTGGCCGAGGCGGAAGAACACCGCCCGCTCGTACTCGGTCACCACCTTGAGCGAGCTGGCCACGAGCAGCACCAAGAACACCAGCACACCGGCCACGATCAGCCAAGCCATGGATGCACCTCCTCTGAGACCCATGCTGGCACCCATCCAGGAGGTTTCCCCAGAGGCCAAAGCCACGTGCCCACACGGTCTTCACAATCGGTCATTGCACAGGTGGCGAGCGCTCCGAGCCACTTCACCCCTGGGCGCGCTCGCCTCTCACAGCCTTGTCGACGATCGTCTCGATCCTGCGCGCTCTGGTGTCGTGCTTCGCTGCGCTGATCGCCCACCACAGCATCGCCTTGCGGGCACTCGCGGGGAACGCGTCCCATGCGAGGCGTGCCGCCGGGTGCGAGTGCGGCGGAGAGGTGTCGGGTTCCACGAGGTCCTCCACGGAATCGAGGATCGTCACCAGCCGTTGCCTTCGATGAGGGGATCGGCGTCGGTCATCAGCCCAGCTGCCTCCATGTCCGCCACTCGCCGCCGGTTCAGCCGGGTCCACGTGCTCTTCGGTTTGCGTGGTGTGAGGAGCTGCAATCCTCTGTCATCGTCGAGGCGGGTCGCGGTCGAGTCGATCCAACCGAAGCAGATCGCCTCTTCGACCACCTCGGGATACGGGCACGTCGGTCGGCCGGTGACCGCCCTCCACGAGCACAGCCAGACGCCGGGCGTGGCGTCGTGATTCGCCTCGAGCCACGCGCGCCACTGCGCCCGGGACTCGGCGTGGTAGATCGGGTAGTCGAACTTCCACACCGCCGGATGAGCGGACGACGACGGCGGTACCGAGCCCATCGCCTCCAAGAGTACGCGGCGACGATTCGGCACGTCTTGCGCACGGTGCGACTTCGCCAGGCCAGCACTGCACCGGTTCCCGGTCGGTCATGGGCCGAACGACGGGTGATCCGTGATCAGCACCTCGCCGCTGAAGTCCCGCTAGGGCACAACGGAGGACGCATTGTCGTCGCACGCCCTGCTAGACCGTCGCCGTGGACATCGGCACGGCCATGGGGGCGGGATGGTCGTCGGGCATCAGCGTCTACGGCGTGGTGGCGCTCGTCGGTGTCGCCGGACGCTTCGGTTGGATCGAGGCGCCATCGTTCATCGAGCAGTGGTGGGTGATCGGCGTGGCCGTCGTCCTGTTCCTCGTGGAGTTCGTGATCGACAAGATCGCGCTCGTGGACACGGCATGGGACAGCGTGCACACCCTCATCCGACCCGCCGTCGGTGGGTACCTGATGAGCACGGCGACGGACACGCAGTTGTCGGTACCGGCGCTGACCGTGTCGGGGGTGTTGCTGGCGCTGAGCAGTCACAGCGCCAAGGCATCGACGCGTCTCGTCGTCAATGCCTCGCCCGAGCCGGTGTCGAACGTCGCGGTCAGCCTGGGTGAGGACGGGCTCGTGTTCGTCGTGATGGCGCTCGCAATGTCCCGCCCGGAGCTGGCCGTCGTTGTCGTCGCACTGCTGACCGTCGCCTCCGTCGTGGTCGCGTTCGTGTTCTACCGGATCGCTCGTCGAGTCGGCCGCCGGCTCCGCTCCGGCACCCGCTCTGCGACCGCTCGAGGTCTACCCGACGACGATTCCTGACGTTTCAGAAGCAAGCGCTCGCCGGCGACGCCGGAGAGGGCCTCTGACCTGGATTGTTGCGGTTGTCGGCGGCCGGGCCCGAGGATGTCGGCTGCGTGCGACTGCGAGGCTGGTATCCCCGGGATCACCGTCGACGACGGGTGACACATTGCGTCCGAGCATCAGGTCGCCGACGAACGCCAGTCGGGCGACACGCTGGACGAGAGGCTCCACCGGCGCGGTCCAACCAGCCGTCGTCGATGTCGTCTGCACCTCGCCGGTACCGGTCGCGCAGGCGGCCATCAACGCACACAGAGCCACGGCCCAATGCCGTTGTCGAGCACCCCAGGACCGCTTTCCGGGGCACGCGAGCCGAGCAGATCGGCAAGGGTGGACGGAGGCAGCGAAGGGTTACAACCTTCATCATGAAATTCATCTGGCGGCCGAAGTGCTCATGGCAGCTCTGCGCGGCCGAACCCTCTGTCCGAGTGCGCAGCGCGTTCAGATGAAGATCGTCTCGCTCATGATCTTCAAGTCACCGCTTGAGGTGAACCGCACGACCGACAACCAGTCCAGGCTCATTGAATCGATCCTGCCCGACAGAACAATCCAGTTGTCGTAGACGGTCATCGGGGCAACGGTGTGGAGTGTGTCGTACGGGCCGTTGGTGACTCTCTCCTGAAGCGTCCCGTCGCTCACGCGGTAGATCGAGTTGTCCTCCGGATACTGGATGTAGCCGTCGGTGGTCATGAACGATGCAACACCGTCGCCATCGGTGGCCTGCCATGCGGCTATGTACGGCTCGACCATGCTCACCATTTCGCGCTGGCGCTCGCTCAGTGCTGCTCCGCCGGGGACGATGTACTCGGGTTCCGTGGTCGTCGCGGCAGTGGCCTGGGATGCTGTCGTCGAGGAGGAGTCAGAATCGTCACCGCACGCGACGAGAAACGACGAGGACAGCGACAGGGAGCTGAGCAGAACGATCATCGTCAGGCGGTGCTTCGTCGTTCGTGTCATCGCTGGGCCTCCTTTGCCGAGCCTCTCCTCACATTGTCGACCCGCGGTCGCAGCGGGGACTAGGGGCCATTGACACGACGCCCACCAAGTCGAAGTCCGACCCCGGCCGAATGCCAGGTACGCGCTCGCCGCAAGAGCCACAGATGATCACCGCCACGAATGAGCGGCGCGCATTCAGGGCCGGAGAACGAGTCCCTGCTCGACGAGGTCGAGGACACTCGATATCGCCGCATCAGTGTCTCGATTCGCTCGGTGACCTCGGTGCCCCACAGCGAGCAGCAGTTCTGGACCCGCTGCGCCGTGGTCGAGACGACTCCTCGGTCAACGGACCCAGCCGCATGCCACCAACGTTGCTGGGTCGTAGTAGACGTCCTCGCGTTCGATGTACCGATTGCTGTCGATCGTCCACACCACACCGACCCGCACCGTGCACGACGCCCCGTTCACCGTCATCGTGAGATCGGCCAGCATCGCTGGACCGACACCGCTGCCGAAGGCTTCGTCAACAGTGACGGTGAGATCGGGATATGCCGCAAACAACCGAGTCGCCCACATGCCCACATCCGCAGGCGCTCGTGGTGGGCCGGCGTACTCGTCGTGGCGTACCCCCGTGTCGGCGTAGAGCGCTTGGACAGCCATTGGGTCATGTGCTGTCCACGCCGCTGACCAGCGGGAAGAGAGATCAGTGGCGGCATCGGCCTGTGCGTTGATGTCGGCCACGCTCTTGTCGAGCGGAATGCCCACCGTTGCGAACGGGATCATCTTGCTGATCGGCTCGGCGTAGAGCCTGGCATCGCCTTGCTCGAACAGATGCATCAACTGGATCACCTGCCCATCGTCGACTAGGAGGTGACGTGCCGACTTCAACGGTCCGTCGAATCCGGCGGGCTCGGTGAGGAAGAACGTAGGCCAATCCACTCTGGTGAGAGAGCCGTCAGCGTTGACAACGATCTCCCGCACCGTCTCGCTCGAGTCGAAGAGCCCGGACAAGTAGGAGTAGTAGCCGGTGATGCTGGTGAAGCCGAGTTCGGGATAGACCGGATCAATGGCCTGGAACCCAGGGCCAGCCAATGGTGCTGCTGCATCCTGGTCGAACCCGTTGAACGAGTCGGCCAACTTCTTGGTGATCTCGGTCATGTTGGTGGCAGAGGCGTCAAGCTCGGATTGGTCAACGGCGAACAACTGATCAGATGCCGGCAACGTGGTCGTCGACAGCGCAGTGGTCGCCGGCGTCGTCGAGTCAGCGCCGTCACTTCCACCACATCCGGCGACGCTGATCGTCAGGAGTGCCACGACAACCGAAAGATTCCACCCATACATGGCGCACCTCCGATGAGTCCATGCTGGCGCCCATCCAGGAGGCCTCGCCAGAGGCCAAAGCCATGTGCCCACGCGGTCCTCACGATCCGTCACTCCACAGGGGCCTTCAGCGGCGGAGAGCCAGCCGAGCGGAATGCCCGGTAGGGGGGCGGCCCCCTGAAAATCACGAGAAGTACGGCATCTGGGGTGGCACTACCCGCTCGCCGCAAACTGGTCCGAGTGAGGCCGGAGGACGCCCGGTATCGCCTCTCGACTCACCCGTCGTCAATCGTCTGATGACCCGCACGCTTCGATGCCCAAGCCGCACACCGCATGATCCCGGGGGTGCAGGTCCGATCAGAGCATCACGTCCCGCCGACGTAGGGACGGTCTGACTCATTGGGATCTCCGACTCCGGGTAGCTGGCACGGTTGTCCAGGGAGGGGGGTCGCGTCCGCCGGGGGCACACGTGAGCGTTCACTTCGAGGCGCTACGTCCGTCGACGTTCTCGACGCGCTGCCTCGCGCTCCCGTCGACGTCGCTCTGCACGCGGGACGGCAAGACCACTCGGCTCGCCATCGGCATGGGTCTCAGGCATTTGATGGTCCGTCGCCCGAGCTCGAAGTTCACCCTGCAATCGGACGATTTGAGCCCAAAGGCGGTCGCGCTCGTCCTCGAGCTGAGCTGCGCTCACGAAGTCTGCGATTCTCCATGAGCACCTCGGGCGCCAGAGCGGGGTCGACCAGTCGGGCCGTTCGCTCGCGTTGTCGGGCGCGGTAGGCGCGCATCCGCTCGGCGTCGGACGACCACTTCCTCGGCCTCCCCGGTCGCCGCTGAGCGCCCTCCATGCCGCGACAGTGACGACGCGAGGTCACGGATCACTACCCGCTCGATCCCGATGGTCACGTACCACGTCACGGATCAATACCCGGGTGTGCCGAGACGGGCTGTTCCGTCGGCGCCCGATCGACAGTCAGGGAAGGACCAGGAGCGCCTCGTCGGCGTCGGCACCGAAGCGAACGATCTCTTCGCGGTTGTCCCGCAGCGCGTCGAAGATCTCGATCGTGGTGGCGTTGCCGAGCCTGACCCAGATCGCCTTCGGCGGCGGGCCGTGCAGGAACGCGAGCTGGCGGAAGTCGGAGTCCTTCGACACGATCACGAAATCGTGCTCGCCGGCATACGACCAGATCTCGGCGTCGGTTGCCGTGTCGAGCCCGACCTCGGTGACGTGCTGGCTCTCTGGGTACTCGATCGGGAACATCGCAACGAGACGCCGTGACACGTTCTGGTCGAACAGGAGCTTCACGCCGGGGTGGCGAGCCGGCGCTCACGCAGCGCTGCGAACTCGATCGCCGCTCGGACGTGACGCTCGGTGAGCTCGGGGAAGTCGGCGACGATCTCCTCGGCCGTCATCCCGGACGCCAGATAGTCCAAGACGTCGTAGACGGCGATGCGCGTCCCGACGAAACACGGCTTGCCGCTCCGGACTCCCGGGCGGGTCTCGATCAGCTCCGTCAGGTCCACGCGCACAGGCTAGTCGCGCTGCACTCCGGCCGTCCTCGACAACCCGCGGACGGTACGGCGCACCGTTGGTGCAGATGTCCAGAGCATTGAAGGAGTAGACGCACGTTCGGAAACGGTCGAGACGGAAAATCGGTCCGAGCGCGTCACGAATTCGTCAATCGAGAGTCATGTTCGAGTATGAGCGACGATTCGGAACGATGTGGACGGGTCGGAGAGGAGCGCTTGACGGTGACGGTCGCTCAAGCGGGAGTCATGCTCGGGATCTCGCGAACATCGGCGTATGAGCGAGTGAGGCACGGCGAGATCCCGACCGTGCGGCTGGGGCGACGGTTGGTGGTGCCCATCGCCCGGCTGATGGGGATGCTCGTGGGCGAGCCACCGGCTTCAACACCGGACGAGGAAGCGGCGTGACGATCGCCTCCGCAGCACGCCTACTCACCGGCTTCGGGCGTTGCGCTGAGTCGACCCAGGATCTGTGCCGCTTCATGGTCGGCCCCTGGCACGAAGTGCGAGTACACGTTGAGCGTCGTCGCCGCGTTGCGGTGTCCCAGGCGACCTGCCACGGTCCGTACGTCGACGCCGGCGCTCAGCAGACGGGTGGCGACGTAGTGCCGGAGGTCATGCAGGCGCACCCCCGTCAGCCCGGCGTCATCGCACGCCTTCCGGAACCGGCGCGAGGCAGAGTCCGGGTACCACGGCGTCGAACCGGCGACGTCGCCCGCGAACACGAACGCGTCGACAACGGGCGCAGTGCCGCACCCGTCGGATCTGATGGGTCTTGGTGTCCTTCTCCACGAGCCCGTCCGGACCCTGCACGAGGCCGCGACCGATCGTGACGACGCCCCGCTCGAGATCGATGTCGGACCAACGGAGCGCGAGCATCTCGCTCCGGCGCGCTCCCGTCATCGCCGACAGTCGGACGAACACCCCGAACTCCGGATCCTCCACGTCGATCGCCGCCTGCAACCTCCGAAGCTGCGTCGGCCTCGGCGGAGCAATGTCCGGCTGCGGCACGCGTGGCGGTGAGGCCGAGACAGCCGGGTTGACACCGAGCCACCCCCACCGCACGCCCTGGGCGAGCGCACGGCGAAGGATCCCGTGGATGCGCCGGATCGTGCCCGGCGCGACGGACGACCTGCGGCCGCCGTCGACGAGGAGCGAGCGGTAGTAACGGTCGAGCGACGCAGTAGTGAGCTTGCTGAGCCGCACGTCACCGAGCGCCGGGCGAAGGTTGCGCTCGATGTAACCGATGACCTCTCGGGTCGTCTTCGGCGAGAAGTCCTCCCGGGCCAGTTCGAACCACCGATCGAGGAGCTCGCCCACGGTCGCAGTCGTCCTCGTCGCCAGGCCCCGCTCGGCCTCGACGATCACCTCGTTGAGCGATCGCTGGGCCTCGCGCTTGCCGGCACGAACGGTCTTCGTGGGATGGCGCTGCTTCCCGTTGACCGGGTCGGCACCCAGGTAGACCCTGAGCTCCCACGCCGACCCCGTTGGCGCATCGATCCCTTCATGGCGTGACCTCCATTGTCGTTCATGGGCGGGCCATGGGCAACGGAAGCCGAAACGGAAAGAGACCCTCTTGCGAGGGCCTCTGACCTGATCTTTTCTTGGCAGCCCGTACGGGATTCGAACCCGTGCCGCCACCTTGAGAGAGCCACGACCGTCCGGCCCGTACCGCCCAACATCGTTTCGTACGGGTTGAGCAGGCATAACACTACCCCCAACGTCCGGCTGGTCTCGATCGTGACGGCCATTATCGAGCAGTCCGGCGCAGATCCATTGGCAAGTCCATTGGCAACGCAGACCTCACTGAACTCGCAGGACGGGCCGAACCGAAAGTGACGGCGCATTGCCAGCACCTATCGGCAGTTCGGCCGTAGCTACTTGTAGTCGAACGTTTAGCACCAGGTGAGCGCTTCGACAGCCTCGACGCTGATTTCGGGGTGGGCGAGTCGGAACTGCGATGCGGCAACGGTGCCCATCGCCGCGAGGTCAGCCGTGGTGTGCCTCGCGTCGGATTCGTAGAACTCACGTTCAAGTTCGAACACCACGGGCAGCACGGTCAGCGCTCGTTCCTCGCCGAGCGCCGCGAACGACGCGACCCTCGTCACGGCTTGGATGACTTGAGACCCCGACGCCCCGTCCACGCCACGATGGCAGCGCTCACGACTTCCGCTTCATTGATGGACACAACTCGATCCTTGCCGATTCGTGCACGCCGAGCGGCAGATCGGTGCTGGTGTTGTATGCGTGGCACAATCACCCGGCATGACGACGGCTCGCGAGGCTATGGACGCGGCGTTGAAACAGATGGCCGCAGAGTCGCTTCGTCCGCGTGGTTTCAAGGGCTCGCTGCCGCACTGGCGTCGACGACGTGATGACCGGCTCGAACTCGTCAGCGTCCAGTACTTCTCGTCTGGTGGCAGCTTCGTAGTCGAGGATCGCGACGTGCGGGGTCGAGGGATGGACGACCAGCTGCGGGGCAAGACGATCGCGCCGGGCAAGGTGACGGCCCGCGATATCAACCCGCCGAACCGTCCGCGACTTGGTGCAGCGACGTTTCCTGATGGCGACCATTGGTTCGTGTACGGGCCACGGAGCTACGAGGCCGACGCGGGCCTCGTGCGGTCCGGGCGTCACTACGCGAGGATTGCGGCAGACGTTGCCCGCCTCATCGAAACTCAGGCAGAGCCTTGGTGGGAATCGTACGTACCTCGCACGTGGTAGCGCCGAATGCCCGGTATATGCGCGCTTCGCAAGGCGACAAGGACGGTCAGGTAGTTGCGAGCGAACCGCAGACGTCCTCAACAGGCGCGCCCTGGCGCTCCGCCGCTGCCCGTATGAACACCACCGCAGCGTCCAACGCATGTCGCCAAAGGTCGTCGGTGGACCACCAGCCGGTGTCTTCCGGTTCGGCGCCAGCGGCGATCATGATCGCTCCCTGTATGCAGTGGCGGCGTTTCGAGTGGCCGACGTTGCCGCGGGCGGGGTCCTCGGGCAGCATCCTTTCCGCGAGCCCGTCGACCTCGAGTCGATCAGTCCGACTCGATCCGCACGCGAGGTACGCGTCGGCCGCAAGGTCCATGAGCGCCGAGGCCGGATAGGTGGAGCCCTCTGCGTGAAGCGGGCGGAGCACGTCGGCGATGTCGTCGACCGCGCGACCTGCGATCAGTGCGTCGAGCACGATCGCCCGGATCTCGTCGTCAAGCGCCTCGCCGCCTGTGGCCATGGGCCAACGATAGATATCTCGAGCAAGACCAGCGTGATGCCTTGCGAAGCGCGCACATACCGGGCAATCTGAGCGGGTGTCCACAGCGTCAAGCACGACGGTGTTGTCGCTGTCATCGCTGCGGGTCGAGTGCACACCCGTGCCGGATTCTGATCGGTGGGTGCACGTCGTTATCGCTGTGACGAGCCCACCGTTCACAGGTGACCTCGAGACGATTCTTGAATCAGTCGACTTGGAAGTATTCGCCGACGCTCTTGATGCGGTCGCTGCTTCGGGTACCGGGGAGGCTGTACTCGGAGGAGGTCGCGCCGCCGAGTTACGGCTGACCATCGAGCGTCAAGTCGGCGGCTCCGAGGGCCATTTCGTGGTCGAGTCTTCGGTTACGCCGTCGGGTGATGACCCCTATCCACGCCTGACATTCCTAACCTTCGACGTTCCGCCCGTTTTCGCAGACGCCACGATTCGGTCACACGAGGTGGCTGGGCGCGATCCGTGGCCCGGCGAACAGATCTCGACCAGCGCCATATCTGTAGATATTCCGGTGGCACGCAGCTGGTCAGGTTGGCCCTTCTGGACTTCGGCGGTATCGGCGAGTCGTGACGGAAACCTCAGGAGGAACTTCAATCCTCATCTGTTCCATCGCAGCGCTCTCATCGTCTTGGCTTGCGTCGTCGGGAAGCCAAGTGACAATCTCCTGCGGGTGCTCAGCGACCCTTGCACGGATGACGTCCTCGGCTTCGTCAATCGCCGATAGGTCGCCGGCCAAGAACTCCGGGGCAACGATGCGCAGTGCATCTGCCCAGAAGACAAGCTGGCGTTGGATGTCCCTGGCGCCGAGTCCGTAGGCGAGCGCCGAGTCATTGAGCATTGGAGACTGACACGCCTCCAGCACGTTGTCGAGGAGTGTGTGGTGCAGCGGTTCAGACGTCACCCAGATCGGGTAGGGCGGTATGGCGCCGTCGACCAGCCGGATGAGTGATACCTCGACGCGTCGGAACTCGTTGCTTCGGGTCACCTCGACGGCGGCCGTCGCAGAGCCGTAGTGGCACGAAGTCGCCCAGAACGAGCCGTCTTTCGTTGGAAGCGGCCGGAAGCCGTGCTCCGTCAGAAAGTCGAAGTGCGGTGCGACCGTCCTCTGCCACGTGACCTCGGCGCGACTCATCAGGGCGACCGTAGCTGAGTGGTCCCCCAGTCCAGGCCCGCCATCACCGCACCACGCACCGCAGTCAATCAACAGGGTGCAGAACGGCGATTACGCAGCGCAGGACTTGGGCCGAACTCGCACGCAGCCGCCGTCTCGCCGGTCGGATTACAGGCCGGGTGCTATGTGTGGATCGCTGCGTGACAGCGGCGCTACTCACCGCCCAGCGGGCACGCGATCAGTGCGTCGAGTGCGTCCTCGCCTTCGAGTTGGGCGAAGCACGTTGGATGAGCCACCACAAATGGGGACCATCCGTGAATGTCGGTGCCCTGGCGCACGAATCGTTTCTTCGTTGGACGATCGGGATCGTTCGAGTCGGTGGGGCCGATGTTGACGAAGGCGGCTTCGGGCTCGATCTTCGTGCCGCAGAGGTGGCATGGGCCCACTGAACCTTGCCCTGGCATCTTGCGAGCCTACGTCCGACGCTCGGTGCCCCTCGGCCACGGCCGGCGCTCGGCACATCAAGATCCTCAATGGGACCTCTGGTGGCGACACCACCCCACCGACACGTCGGGGTTATCTCGTGTCACGGTTGGGCCGGAGTCGGTCACCATCTGGGGCGACGTCACAGCGCTTACTCGAGTCGATGCCGAGCGGTCTCCCGGCTGCGATCGACACTTGCGTCAGGCGCAGATACCGGTCAGTAGGGTCGCCCTGTGGAGACCGACAGGTTGATCCGCGCCGCCTCGTCCACGATTGAGACGTCACCCGCATTCAAGGGCCTTGGGCGGTGAGTGTGAGTACATCTCACCGCGGTAGCTCCATCGAGTTGGTCAATGACGCAGCAGCGATCTCGGTGACCGCCGACTGGCTGGAGGGCGACCTCACCGTGGCGATTCGCCCCGTCGGTGGAGCCTTGATCGCCTTCGAGGTCCTCGCCGATGCAGCCGATGCGAAGGGCCTCTCACTGACTCGGCTCCCGAGGGCGATCTCGACCGATTCGCTCGCTCGTCGGCTGGTGCAGGTACTCGAACTGCTTGACCTTGCGGTCCCCGGCGTGCTGGCGGGAACGGACGAAGCTGCGCACGCGCTGCGAGCCAGGAGTGCATAACTGCTGATCGAGTTCTCGATTCGGACAGAGTGTGCGTCGTGAAAGTCAGCGATGCCGAAGAGATCGTCAAGGGAGCACGAGTCGACCCGACCTACTACAGCTTCGACGGTGACCGACACGAAGCACTGTGCATCATCGCCGTGGGTCAAGAGTGGAGAGTCTTCATCAGCGAGCACGGGTCGCGGTACGAGGAGCACACCTTCACTGATGAGGACGAGGCTTGCGTGTGGTTTCTCAAGCGGTTGTTCCAACTCCGGCAGCCGAGCTAGGCACGCCGAACTGCCGAACTGCCGAACTGCCCTGTCTGGCACCGCAGTGTGGCATCCTCCGCGTGTGCCGCGTATTGCTGTCCCCGCGGATGACGCGCCGTTGCAGGAGGTGATGCAGTTCGCCACCACGTCGTACTTCGGTTACGACAGGCATGGAGGCGTCGAAGGGCTCACCGCGATCGCGAACCCGGCCCTGGACGCGTGGCGTCATGTGCAGCGGCTTCCCGAGTCCGAGAGCGCCGTCCGTGCCTCGCTCTTCTTCGAGTCCCGTCGCTGGCACCACTTCGGCTCTCCGCCAGACGATGAAGGAGAGGCGTACATGCGAGCCCTGATTTCGCGGCTACGCGATCTGACCGGAGGCTCGGTCGAGGCGGATCGTGACGGCCTCAGCTGGCGCATCCGTCGGCGGTTGCGACCGAACGAATAGTGCCGAACTCCCGATCTACGCTCCCGCCCGTCTCGTCGGGCCACTGGCACGGCGACGTGGGTATCGGGTGCTCGGCTTGGTCCGAACTCGGTCACCATCGGAACCCAAGCAGCAGTGATTATGCGTTCCGATACCGAGCGGTCGCTCGGCCGAGGTCGACGCTTGCGCCTGCCGCACATACCCGGCAATCTGGGCGGGTGGAGCGGACCATCGACGGAGGCGTTGTAGTGGCGTCGACGGCGGTCCCCGGCACCAATGACGTCGTCGTGTTGCTGGATCCCGAACGTCGGCCGGATGGTGTGTTGGCGTGGCACCCGTTCCGAAACATTCTCCGCGTCACGCCCTCAGACGAGGTCGTTTGGCGAGCCGAGCTAGTGCCGGGTGAGACAACGGCGAAGTGCTGGCACGGCGTCAAGTTCGACGGAATCTTGCAGGCGTGGACCTACTCGTCCAACTGCGAACCGGACCCGGCGACCGGGCGGATCATCGACACTACGTTTACGAAGTAGCGCCGACCTGCCGCTTCGGCGCCACCCGGATTCTCCGATGAGGCAGGCTGACCGACATGACTCGGTCTGATCCATGTGTCGCCACGGACGTTCTGGAACGATGGGACGACGACGCTCGCGACTTTGCGGCGCATCTAGAGCGGCTCGGCGTGGGCGGCGGCGGTTGGGAGACCGTCTTGCGTTGTCCCGCCACGGGGATGCTGTGGTTGGAGGACTGGCCACGTAGCAGGAGCACGGCGGTGGACCTCGACGGCTGCGGCGCATCGATGAACTCCCGCAGTGGCTCGCAGGGAGCCCGTAGCTGCCGCTCGTTGCTACGTCGACCGACGAATGATCCGGACGGTCGCGTGATTTCCGGTGCTCGGGAAGGGGCGAACTCAGTCACCGTCGGGAGCGGCGTCGCCGAGATTCCACCTGCCGTTGAGGGGCGGTCTCCGGGCTGAGATCGGCACTTGCGTCGGACGCATGTACCGGGCAGTCTGCCCGGATGCCCGATACCGCCGACCACGAAGCGTTCGACGAGCTATTGGCGCGCCCCGCATCGTGGACCGAACGTGAACGAAGCATGGTCGAATTCAGCCTCGCAGAACAACGCGCCATGCTCGCGGCGTGTCACCCGAAGGACCTTGAGCGCCAAGCCAGCCTCGCCAGAATCGTGGAAACCATCGAGTCCGCCCTGGGGAGCGCCTAACTGCCCACCTACGCTCCCGGCCGGCTCAACGGGCCGCCTGCACGCCCCGTGAATATCGGGTGCGCTGCTTGGGCCGGTATCGCACGCGTCCTTGTCGATTGGGACCGGATTACGGAGCGCGCGATCGAACGCGCTTCGAGACGCGGTGGTCCGCGGTTCCAGGACGGGTCGATGGTCGCTATCGGTCTGTCGTTACGAGGGGTGCGTCGGGTCCGGTCCAAGTGACTGACGCGTAGCATCCGTCGGTCAGGCCTCGTTCACGAAAGGCGGCGAACACCGCCGCCGGTGGCCAGCCGTGCTCCGTCTCGAGAAAGGGGAGACCTTCGTCCCGCAGTGATGTGAGCAAGTCGGCCAAGGCTCCCTCGTCGGCGAATGGCCAGCGCTCACGGCGTCGGCCGCGACGCACGATCACCTCGTCGGCCCGAACATCGCTGACGTAATGCAGACGCTCACCACTCGACACCGCAACAACGTACCGATGCGGTCTGGGGAACAGTCCATCTTCACGACTGGTCGCTCGACGATCAACCGCACAGTCCGGCGCGTCCCAATCGACGACAACGGTGGCGCAGGCGCACATATCGGCAGCGGCATCGCCCCGGCTCCGGCTGTCTCCATCGCGATTTCCGAGCGCTGCACTCGGGCTGTACTCGTACGCGCTTCAGGCGACGCGCCTCGAGTTATGCGCGGCACTATCGGGCGGATGCGGCCGCGCGTCGAGATTCGTATGGGGTTGCGCCCGGTCGGCAGAACGGACACGATGCGGTCGTGCAGGTTCGACTCACGCGGGATGACGTTGCGGCTGGAGACGAACCTGAGGAGCGAGTTCTCGAAGTCGACGAACGACAGTCGCTGGCGCAGTTCCTTACGTCAACTGGACGCACGTACCTGCCGACGATCTTCGGCGGCAGCGCTACATGGATCGTTCGGCAAGGAAGGCGCGGCCAGGCGATCGCCGTGTTCGCTCAGGAGTGGGGATGCGCTGAGATGATCGGATCATCCAGCGCCATGGCCGCCATTCCCGAACTCCACTTCGACTATCGCTCTCAGGATGACCCACGCGTTGCGCTGGATGAGCTGCGCTCCCGGCCGTAGGCGCGATCGGTGCAGAGCTGCCGATTGGCGCCGCAAGTGGCCAGTCGGCACGCCAGCCCTCCGACAGTGATTATCGGGTGCGCTGCTTGGGCCGTGGTGCGGCGCGGTCGTGCTTGAACGAACAGTGAATATGCGGAGCGTTATCGAGTGCCCGACCGTACGGATTCCTGTTCCGTACGCTTCGGATTGTGGGAGGAGAGCCGCTGAGGTATCGATCGCCCGACGAGGACAGCGGACGATGGGAGAGGTTCTCGCCGCGCCAGGGCGACATCGTCATCAGTACCCGCTCAAAGAGCGGTACGACATGGATGCAGATGATCTGCGCACTGCTCGTGTTCGAGACACCAAAGCTGCCACGTCCGCTCTCAGAGCTCTCCCCGTGGCTCGACTGGTTGGCGATCCCCGAGTCCGACCTCTTCGCAGTGCTCGAACACCAGCAGCATCGGCGGTTCATCAAGACGCACACACCCCTCGATGGACTCCCGCTGCATGACGACGTCCACTACGTCGTGGTCGCTCGCGATCCGCTCGACATGGCCGTGTCGCTCTACCACCAAGGCGGCAACCTCGATCGCGAACGAATCGCCGAGCTGACCGGCACCGAGTCGCGACCCACCCGGGCGCAACTTGATCTCGTGACCTGGATGACCAACTGGATCAGATGGAGTGGCCACTACGCCGAGAATCTCGACTCGCTCCCCGGAGTCATGTGGCATCTTTCCGACGCCTGGGAGCGCCGCGACGCCCACAATGTCGTGCTCGTGCACTACGACGACCTTCTGGCAAACCTGCCCGGCGAGATGGCGCGACTCGTCGACGAACTCGGCTTCGCCGTCGATCCCGACCAGGTGGACTCTTTGGCTGGCGAGGCGACGTTCGCTGCGATGAAGGGCCGAAGCCATGAACTCATCCCTGATCACCGTGGAGTCATCAAGGACGCCGACCAGTTCTTCCGCCAGGGTCGATCTGGTGCAGGTGTCACCGCCCTGCCCGACACGTTGCTCAACGAATACGGAGAACGAACCAGCAAGCTCGCTCCTGCGGAGCTGCTGGAGTGGCTCCACCGTCGGTGACTGCCTGCGATCATCTCGCGTCACGGTTGGGCCGTACCGTTGTGGTCGTTGCGCGTCGGCTGGGGGATTACGGCGTTCGCGTTATCGGGTGCTCTCCGGCCGCGCTGTGGCGCTTGGCAACCTCGTCTCAGATGCGGGTCCTCAACCGGACGCCGCGCTCTCATTGTGCGCCTCTTGGATTCAGCCCGAGGGACGGATGTCCCTGCTGCCTCTGTTCGGTGTGCGGTTCGATCTCGACACCCGCAATTCGTGCGATAATTCAACAGCGCACGACGAGCGTCGGTGACCGAACCGGATTCGGCGGCGCAGCAAGTGAGGGGGACTTGGTGAGCGAAAGTCTGACGGTGAGCGTGGTCGGCTTGGGCGCCATGGGATCCGCGCTTGCGAGGGCCATTGCTGGGACTGGTCGTGAGCTCACGGTGTGGAATCGTTCGAGCGAGAAGTGTCGGCCCCTGGCCGCTGAAGGTGCTTCGGTGGCCTCGTCGGTTGGTGATGCTGTTTCGAGGTCTGATGTCGTCGTGGTCTGCGTCCGCGGGTATGACGTCGCAGCAGCGCTCTTTGACGACCCAGCAATCGTGGGCTCACTGGCAGGCAAGGCGTTGATCCAACTCGGAAACGGTGTCCCTACCGAGGTGGCCGATGCCGCGGAATGGTTCACGGCGCATGGCGCCGCCTATCTCGACGGCTCGATCATGGCATTCCCGGACGTCGTAGGAACAGCCGAGTGCCAGGTCCTCATCTCAGGCGACCCCTCAGCGTTCGCGCAATGCGAATCACTACTGGGCGCTATCGGCGGCGACATCAGGTATCTCGGTGCTGATCCGACCGCATCCGCCGTGATCAACACAAGTGCGCTGGCCTTCTTGTACGTCACGGCCCACGCGTTCGTGAGTGCCGCAGCCATGTGTGATGCCTCGGGCGCCCCGCTCGATCTGCTCGCTGATGTCATCGGCAAAGGCATCACACAGATGCCAGCGATGTTCGAGGGGTACGTCGCCATGATCGCTGCCGGGAGCTATGAGAGCACGAATCTTCGGCTTGCCAGCGGTGCAGAGGCCCTTCATGCAATCACCGAGTTCGGCCGGACAAGCGGAGTCAATACGGATCTGTTCGAGTCCGTGTTGCGAACTCTGAACGCTTCGGTAGCCGCTGGCCACGGGCCGAATCTTGCGGCGGTGTTCGAAGCCGTTAAGCGACAACATAGCTGAGCCTGCCTTACCGAAGCCGAATTGGGACGCCCGCCGCACGGAATGTCCACCTGACGAACCAATGAGGGATGCGATGCGAGCCGTCTCCGTTGGCGATCCTCAACCGGACGCTTCCGGTCGGCGGTGAATGTGATGTCACGGCGAAACTGAAAGGTGACCGACTTCGCCGAGACCAGTTTGGGCTCCGATCTGCTTCCCGGTGTCTCGCCGGGTGCGATGATGTGGCTGTGAACCTGACGACTCCGACGACCCGTTACGTCGAGGTCGACGACTTGCAGTTGGCGTATCAGGTGATCGGGGACGGTCCGATCGATCTGGTCTTTCACCACGGGTTCTGTCACCTGGATCTCCAATGGGACGTTGCGGCTGAAGCGGCGTTCAATCGACGTCTGGCGTCGTTCAGCCGATTGATCCTGTTCGACCGGCGGGGAACGGGTGCTTCCGAGCGCCTGCACCGAGGAGCGGCTCCGACAGTGGACGAGTGGACCGCTGATCTGTTGGCGGTGCTCGACGCCGTCGAGTCCGAGTCGGCCGCGTTGTTCGTGGAGGCCGAGGCGGGCCCTGTTGCGATCAACTTCGTCGAACAGCATCCCGAGCGTGTGCGGGCGTTGGTGTTGGCCAACACGGCCGCAAGGTACGCCTGGGCGGAGGACTACCCCGATGGCTGGAGCGAGGAGCTGATCAGCGAGTTGGTCGAGCTCTTGCGATCGGTGTGGGGGACGAACGCGATCGGAGCGCCTTGGCCCTCAGTCGCCGGGGATCCGATTCAGCTGGATGCGCTGGCACGTCTCACTCGCGCAGCAGCAACGCCTGGTATGGCGGCGGAGCATTTCCGTCGCGTGTGGCATGAGCTCGACGTCCGTTCCCTCCTGGGAAGGGTGTCTGTGCCGACGCTCGTCATATCGACCCCGGGCACACAGTCGTTTGCGTCGTACCTCGCGTCGGCGATTCCCGGGGCGCAGCTCCTCGACACGCACAGCGCTAGCAGTCTGTTGTTCGGCGACGACAACGAGGAGATCCTCTCCGAGGTCGCTTCGTTCCTGACGGGGAGAGTTGCGCCGCTTGTGGCGCGACGACAGCTCCTCACCGTCGTGTTCACCGATATCGCGTCCTCGACTGAACAGCTCAGCGCCTTGGGAAACCGGAAGTGGAGTGCGATCCTGGATGCCCACGATCGCACGGTGCGACGCCACCTCGAGCACTTCGCTGGGCGCGAGGTGAACACCACCGGCGACGGCTTCGTCGCAGCCTTCGACACGCCCAGCGCTGCTCTCCAATGCACACGCGCGATCGTCGACGCTCTTGCAGAGATGCAGATCAACGTGCGAGCCGGGGTGCACGCCGGCGAGTGCGAACTCCGCGGAGAAGACATCGCAGGCATGAGCGTCCACATCGCAGCACGAGTTGCGGGAGCAGCGGCATCCGGCGAGGTCCTTGTGTCCCGAACGATCGTCGACCTGCTCCTCGGCTCCGACTTTCGTTTCATCGATCGCGGCGAACACATCCTGAAAGGGGTCCCCGAACCCTGGTCGTTGTTCGTATTCGACCGGCACTGACCGCGCAGAACAAGGCACAGTCACATGCCGCCCGGCCTCGGGCATCGGAGAATCAAGGTCTGCGACGCGTCCGATGAAGGGAAGCCACCGCGAACGACTTCGCGTTTGTCACCGCCTCGAATTGCGCTGGGTGATCCCATCTCAGATGCCGGTCCTCAACCGGACGGATCCTGCTGAGGGTGATTATGTGGTGGGCACTGCAGCCCCACCTAAACAGGTGGGTCAGGCAGACCCGGCGGCCGCGAGCGGCAGGAGGATGTCGGCGAGTTCGCGCGGGCGCATCTGCGGGATCATGTGGTTCGTGGCGATCTCGTGATAATTCCACTTGGGCGATGCCTTGGCGTGGCGCGCCGCTCGCCAGAAGGCCGAATCGGGCTTCTCGTTGGGGTCTGCGGTTGCCTTGATGTAGGTGCGGCTGAAGGGCGCTTCCTCGAGCGGGGTCGACAGCGTGATCGGGGTGGTGAAGGTGCTCACCGGTTGCATGGACCGACGCTCGTTCATCCAGGCCGTGGCCTCGGGCGTATCGAGCTCGCGGGGGACCGGCGGGATGAGTCCCTCGACTGCTGACGCGACGATCGCGTCGGCAAACGGTCCCATGAGGGTCGCCGCGGACTGGCCGTCGCCGGGCACCAGGGCGTCGAGATAGACGAGGTGGCGGACCTTGTGACCGATCGTGTCGAGGGCGCCGGTCACGACCATGCCGCCGTACGAGAAGCCGAGCAGCACGAAGTCGTCGAGGTCCTCGTAGTAGATCGCGTTGGTCACGTCTTTGATGTGCAGGTTTAGGTCGACGTGGGGCCCGGTCAGATGTGAGCGTTCGCCGATGCCGGTGAGGCTCGGGGTGAAGACGTTGTGCCCGGCCAGTTGCAGCAGCGGGCGCACGTTCCGGAAGCCCGATGAGCCGCCCCATGCACCGTGGACGAGGACGATGTCAGCCATCGCTGCACGCTACTAGGGCGCGTGGTTACAGTCCCGGGGTGCCCGGTCAACGATGACCCCTGCCAGCCCGACAACACTCAGCCTTCGTGTGATCCTGACAGTGACGGCGTGTGGAACGCCGACGAGACATTGGCGACGCTCAGGCGGGCTTCGTGCGGCGTGCGGCGAGCGGTGGGGCCGGTTGTTCGATGCGGATGATGCCGGCCGGGATGGCTGCGACGAACGCACCCATGCCCCACACCGCGACATCGTGGCCCAACAGTTCGAAGATGGGTGTCACCCAGTCGTTGAGGTCTGCCGGGTCAACTCCGTGCGCTTCGCACATTCGGATGAAGCGGCGTGTCCACGGTTTGCGGCCGCCTTCTGCGACGTACGCGAGTACTCGTCGTCGTTCCGGGACCGGCCACTGGCCGAGGATGGGGACGCCGGCTGCGGGGCCGACGATTCGTGCGAGTCCGAAGTAGGACTTAAGGGTCTTGAGTTCGCCTGAGTCTTGGCCGTAGGAGTCTCGGACGAGGAGCCTCCTCACGGTGTGCTGCGTCATCACACGCCACCGGTCGACCACGATTGCGGCTGGGCATCACACAGCCGGCGGTCGGGGGCAGTCTCGAAGCCGTCTCACATGGCGGTCCTCAACCGGACATCGGCAGCGGTTGGTCGGTTGGGTTGGGGGTACGGTTGGTCGATGGATGGTGGCGGGGGGATCGTGGCGGCACCGTCGGGCACGGTGACGTTCCTGTTCACCGACATTGTCGGGTCGACGCCGTTGTGGGATTCGTTTCCTGATGCGATGGGTGCGGCGTTGGCTCGTCATGACGAGATCGTCCGGGGCGCGATCGAGGCGAATGGCGGCCACGTGTTCTCGACCGCCGGCGACGGTGTCGCCGCGGTGTTTAGTCGGGCGGCGAATGCGATCGCCGCAGGGTTGGCCGCACAGCGGGACTTGTGCGCCGAGGCGTGGAGCGGTGGTCCGGTGTTGCGGGTGCGGATGGGGGTTCACACCGGTGAGGCCGAGGAACGCGACGGTGACTTCTTCGGGCCGGCGGTGAACCGGGCGGCGCGGATCATGGGTGCCGCGAACGGTGGTCAGGTGCTGGTGTCGGATCTCACGGCGGGGCTCGTGGAGCATATGGCCGACGTGAAGCTGGTCGATCTGGGTTCGGTCGAGTTGAAGGGCGTGGTCGAGCCGGTGCGCGTCTATGGCGTCGCCGGTGACGGTCACGAGTGGCTCGACACCCCGGTGCTCACCAGCCAACTCACGCGGGGGAACCTGCCTCGACTCCAGACCGAGTCGGTCGGTGACCTCGCGAGCCTGCAACGGCGCGTAGCGAATCTGGCCGAGGTAAGTGTGGTCACGTTGACCGGCTCGGGTGGGGTCGGCAAGACGCGTGCCGCGATCGAGATTGGCTGGCTGGTCGCGGACGAGTTCGTCGACGGGGTTTGGTTGGTGGAGCTGGCACCGGTGGCCGATCCGGATCTGGTCGTCACCACGATTGGCAGTGCGCTCGGCGCGAGTCTGCAACCGGGTTCGACGATGATCGAGTCGATCGTCGATTGGTGTCTGAGTCGGCGGATGTTGTTGATCATCGACAACTGTGAGCACGTGCTCGACTCGGTGATCGAGGTCGTGCACGCGGTCGTTGCCAGCTGTCCGACTGTGACGATCATCGCCACGAGCCGCGAACCGCTCGGTGTCGCTGGTGAGACCGTGACGCGTATCGCATCGCTCGACGAGCGGTACGCCACCGAGTTGTTCATCCTGCGGGCCCGATCTGCCGACGCCGGCTTCGAGCCGAGCGCCGCCGACGGCGAGGCGATCACGCGGATCTGTCGACGCCTCGACGGGATCCCGTTGGCGATCGAGCTGGCCGCAGCCCGGATCCGTTCACTGAGCCCCGGCGAGTTGTTGGAGCGTCTCGACGACCGGTTCCGGCTGCTGCGCAGCGGTGGTCACGGCGGGCTCGAGCGGCATCAGACGTTGCGGGCCACGGTTGCCTGGTCATATCAGCTGCTGTCACCGGAGGCGCAGCTGCTGTTCGACCGGTTGTCGGTGTTCGCGGGCAGTTTCGATCTCGCTGCTGCTGAAGCGGTGTGCGCCGGCGACGACCTCGACTCCTATGACATCGTCGATCTGCTCGGTGATCTCGTCGACAAGTCGATGGTCGTCGCGTCCCGCAGCGACCGGGGCACCCGTTACCGGCTGCTCGAGACGCTGCGCCAATACGGCGAGGAACGCCTCGACGATCGCGTCGAAACCATGCTGCTGCGCGATGCCCATCTCCGCCATTTCGTCGAGGTCGCGCAACGCCTCAATCAGCGTTGGCAGAGTCCCGATCAGGCCGTCGCCGGCGACCGGTTCGATGACGACTGGGAGAACATCGGCGCCGCGCACGCCTGGGCCATCACGACCGGCGACATCGACCACGCCCACCACCTCATCGAAGCAACGCTCGACTTCGGGTTCATGCGGGTTCGACGCGATCACCAGGAGTGGGTCATCCGCACGATGGCGCTGGCGGAAACGACCGCACGACATGACGCATTCACGATCATTTCCGAGAGTTGGTGGGCGACCTATGGCGGCGACCCCGACCGAGGCGTCGCACTCGCCGAACTCGCCACCGCCGCCGCCACGACCCCCAGCACCGCCGCCGCCGCACGTGCGACCATGCTCTTCGGGCACATGGTGGCCGGCCGCTCCGAGGAGGCGATCGAGATCGCCACAGAGCTCCGCTCGACACTGCCCGCCGTTGTCGATCCCATCTATCGGTGCTGGGCGACGGTCGCGATCCTTCAAACCCAGACTCCGACCACCATCGCGGCCGACGCCGGTGCTGCGCTCGCCGCCACGCGTGCGGTCGGCGCCCCGAGCTTCATGGCCGATGCTCTGCGCACCGCGGCTGCTCGGTGGTACGTCGCCGACCCACCCAACTTCGACCGACTGTTCACCGAAATCGATGAGGTGATGCGGCTCGAGGAGTCGGTTGGAATATCGACGACCTGGTCTTGGGTCAACTTGGCCTGGGCCAGGACCATTGCCGGCGACGATCTCGCGCTCGACACGCTGGCCCACACTGTCCGTCAGGCCTTCGACGAACGACTGTGGGCTGGGCTCGACGCCCGCTGGAAGTCGCACCCCTTTTGCTCGCTCGGAAGGATCCCATCGTCGCCGCCACGATTTACGGGCACCTGGAGAGTTCGTCACCGCCATTCGGCCGGAGTGGCCTCGACATTCGAGGCCTCAGCACCGAAGTCATCGACGCACTACCCGACGCCGACGTTCACCGCTCTCGCGGTGCCACGATGAACCGCCACGAGATCGTCGCGCTCACACTCCCAGCCCTCGACAACAACTGAAATCCGACCGCTCACGGCCCACCCCACCCAGATTCGCGGGCACGCACAACGCCACTCGACAGGAGATCGTGCCGATCACCGGGCGACCGGGTCTCAGTTGTCGGTCCTCAACCGGACGCTTCCGGTTGGCGGTGATCACGCAGTGGGCCGTTCAATGCGGACGCCCGGTCGGGGGTCGAGTCAGGAGAGCAGCACGTTGAGCTCGGCGAGTCCTCGGAATCCGGGGACCATTTTGTAGTGCGGCGGTTCTGTCGGATCAGCCAGCCGAATCTTCGGGAACCGGGCGAGGAGCGACCCGATCGCGATCTGGGCCTCCATTCGTGCGAGCGGAGCCCCGAGACACAGGTGCGGGCCACCACCGAACGACAGGTGATGGACGTCGGCGCGCTGGATGTCGAAGCGGTCGGGGTCGGGGTGTACTGCCGGGTCGCGGTTGGCCGAGGTGAGCGCCGGCCAGAGCCACTGTCCCTTCGTGATCGGGCAGCCACCCACCTCGATGTCGGCGGTCGCGATCCGATCGGTGACCACCACTGGCGGATCGAACCTCAGCATCTCCTCGACGGCGTTGGCGATCAGGGATGGATCGGCCAACAACGCATCGAGCTGATCAGGGTGCTGCAGCAGTGCAAGCACGCCATTGCCGATGAGGTCGGTTGTGGTGATGTTGCCGGCTCCCAGCAGGAGGCTGATCGCGCCGACTGCCTCGTCGTCGCTGAGCTGTGTGCCGTCTGCGTCCTGCGCGGCCACGAGCGCGCTGATCAGGTCATCGCCCGGCGCTTCCCGACGAGCGTTGATGGCCTCTGCCAGATACGAATGAAGTTCGGCCGCTGACGAAGCCACTCGTTCCGCGACATCTGGCGCAAGCATCGGATCGAAGCTCGAACGCGCCGTCGTCTGACCAGCGTTTGAAATCATCGCGATCTGCCGGGTCGACCCCGAGGATCTCCGCGATCACGGTGATCGGGAACGGCGTTGCCAGGGAGGTGATCAGATCGACGGGCCCGCTCGCCGTTGCCATCGCATCGAGGAGGTCGTCGACGGTCGCCTGAATCCTCGGGCGACTCGATTCGGTGGCCCGTTTGGTGAAGGCCTGATTGACCAGGCCTCGCAGACGTCGATGATCCGGATCGTCCATGAACAACATCGAGACCTCACCTGCCAGGAGCACCTGCGTGTACAGGCCATCGTCAGCCACGGCGGGATCCTTCCTGAGGGTCGGATCGCGCAGCAATGCCGACACATCGGCGTGGCGAAACACGGTCCAAGCCTGGAAGTCGCTGTCGTAGTCGGCGGCGGAAACCGCGCGACGTGCAGCAGCGACACGGTGAGGGTCGGCGACGAACTCCGGCGCAAAACAAGAGGTTGGAGTCAGATCGTCGCTGGGTGTCATTGTCCGAACCTAGTCGCTCACGCCGAGGCAGAACTCCGGCGTGGCGTCGACCACGTCGACCGCGCGCCAGCGGAGTTTCGCCTCAATCCGGACAACCAGCCGAGACACTCGCATCGTTCCACTCAAGCACTTTGATCGATGCCGTGAGCCTCGCGTCCGAAAGGGGGTCCTCATCCGGACGGGGGCAGTCAGGTGTCGAGGTGGTCGGTGCGGACTTGGGAGAGGAGTTGGTGGGCGAGTTCGCCGGTTGCGCGGGGATCGAGTGTGTCACCGGCTTCGTATGCGGTCGTGTAAACGTGCGTGGCCCATCGTTTCGGCCAAGGTGACGATGTCAGGTAGCGGATCGGCCCAGAACTCGGGGCGTCCGAGTGTGCTGGCCCCGTAGAGGCGGGCGGCACCATCGTGGTAGCCGAGCCGGGCCAGCCACTCAACGAGATAGCCCAGGCCGCCTCGGGTGTAGTGGTCGCCTGAGGATGCCTGATAGGCGTCGATGATGCGGGTGAACCCGGCGAGCGCCGCGTCGATGTCACCGGTCTGGGCGATCAAGCCGAGCTGGAAGCGCGGAACTACTCTGCTCGAGATTCCGGGCTCCGGTGTCGGCGTCGAGGGCTTGTTGGCACAGGGCGATTGCCGCGGACGGATCATCGTCGGCGACCGCCAAGGCGTGCGCCCACAAGCCACCGGCGCGTACCGTCGGCATCGAGGAGGCCTTGAGTTGGGTGATTGCGTCCATCGTCTCCTGGGTAGACATCACCACCCCGCCCTGGAGAGCAATGATGTGCAGGTAGAGCAGGTTGGCCCGGATGGGAGCGTCGGCGGGATGTTCGGCACCCTCGCGCACCACCTCCATAGCCCTGTACACGTCGCCGTTGGCGTAGAGAGCCAGTCCGGCCGTCGGTAGGCGTAGATGGCGAAGTCGTGGCGGTCATCGTGGTTGAGGGTGATGGCTTCGAGTCCGTAGCTGACGGCGTCGCCGAGTCGGCCGACACCGGTGGCGGCGTCGCAGGCTGCGGTGAGGAGGTGTGGGAGTTGGCGGTGATGGTCGCGGCGGGCCAGATCGAGAGGCTGTTCAGGCCACCCGACGGTCTCGGTCCGCAACCGGAAATGCGCGAGCAACTGGGTGTTCGCGGCGACCCGTACAGCGGTGTCGGTGTCGTGTCGTGACATCGCCCATTGGAGGGCTGCGGCCAGGTTGCTGATCTCGTCGTCCACGAACCGGTACGCCAACCACTCGTCCTCGGTCGCCGAGGCAGCCGATGCGATCTCGGTTTGGTCGGCGAAGTACCGGGCGTGACGGTCACGGATGGTGTCGCTGGTGTCGGTGGCGGCGAGAGCTTCCTCGGCGAACTGACGGATTGTCTCCAACATCCCGTACCGCACGTCACTGTCGCCACGGTCCACCTGCAGCAACGACTTACGAACGAGCGAATCCAAGATGTCGAGGACCTCGTACTCGTCGAGATCCGGTGATCGCGGTGGCCGAGTCGAGGGTGAACCCGCCGACGAACACCGACACCTGCTGCAACACGCTCTGCTCGACCGGCTCCAACAAGTCATAGGACCACTGCACCGCATGGCGCAATGTCTGGTGCCGTTCGATCGAACGTCGCGACCCGGTCAACAGCCGGAAGCGTTCATCGAGACGGTCACGGATCTGGGTCGGGCTCATCGACCGCACCCGTGCCGCCGCCAACTCGATCGCCAACGCAATCCCATCCAGCCGGCCACAAATCTCACCGATCACCACCAGATCGACGTCATCAGGGGCGAAGCCTGACGCGGCGGTGTCGGCACGTTCGATGAACAACTCCACCGCCGCGTCACCGGTCAGTGACGGCACCCGCCACGCCCACTCCCCATCGACTGCCAATGATTCGCGACTCGTCACCAACACACGCACCGCCAGACCGGCGGCGAGGGCTTCCACGAGGGCGGCGACGTCGTCGAGGACGTGTTCGCAGTTGTCGATCACCAACAACACCTCACGACCGGCCAAGCCGTCCACCACCACCTGCCGCCAGGTTCGGCCCGGTTGGGGCTGCAACATGAACACTGCCGCCACCGCCGCATCCACACCATCACCGTCGGTCACCGGAGCGAGTTCGATCAGCCAGACACCGTCACGGAACTGTGGTGCCAGCATCGCCGCCGATTGGAGCGCGAGGCGGGTCTTGCCGACCCCACCCACCCCAATCAACGTCACCACCGGATGGATCCCGACCGCGCCGACGATCGTGTCGACAGCATCATCTCGGCCGACGAAACTGGACGACTGCACCGGCAAGTTCCCCGGGACCACATCTACGGTCCGCAACGACGGGAACTCCGACCGGAGGCCGTCGGCGCGAACCTGGAACAACTGCACCGGAGCCGACAGATCCCGCAAACTCCGCACTCCCAAATCCACCACATCGACATCAGATGTCAGCACCGCAGTGGAGGCGGCGAGCAGGATCTGACCGCCATGACCCGCCGCCATCACCCGAGCCGCAGTGTTCAACGTCGACCCGAAATAGTCATCGCCACGCAACTCGGCCTCACCCGACGCGATCCCCATCCGCACCGGCAACCCCAACCCCCGCTGCGCACCGACCGCCGCATCCACCGCCGCCCGCGCCGACTGGAACGCTGCGCACACCCCGTCACCGGTGTGCTTGAACAACCAACCACCCTGAGCCTCGATCGCCGCGCGCAACACCTCGTCATGTGCAGCGAGTTCCACGCGCATCGCGTCCGGGTCGGCCTCCCAACGCTTCGTGGAGCCCTCGATGTCGGTGAACAGAAACGTCACCGTCCCCGACGGCCGCACCCCACCCGAACCCATACCGAAGTATCCCACACCGCCCGCCGACCTCCCCGAGCCACCCGACAACGCCACGCCACAGGTTCACCTTCATCAACCGGAATCGGGCAATCGGCATGTGTCCGATAGGAGGACCCCAGGCGAACGACTTCGTGCTCATAGGTGCCTTGAGCGGCGCTTGGTGATCCCGTCTCACTTGCCGGTCCTCTAACGATCCAGCGCTTGCCACCGAACTTCGTAGAGTCGAACAGGGTCGTCGAAACCCTTCAGCGTGACTGCTCCGCGTTCACCGAACGAGAACGCTTTGCCCGCGAGTAGGTGACGCACCGCTTCGGGGACCAGGATTTCGCCGCCGTCAGCGGTCGCCGCAATGCGGGAGGCGAGGATTACCGTCGCCCCGAAGAGGTCGCCGTCCTCCTCGATTGGCTCGCCCGCATTCATGCCGATCCGGATCTCGATTGGCTCGACGACCGACGTTAGGTGGTCGCTGGGACGGTGGGCCGCGAATGCTTGCTGGAGCGCGACCGCTCAACGCACGGCCTGGGTCACCGAATTGAAGGACGCGAGGAACCCGTCCCCCATCGTCTTGACCTCCTCTCCATCGAACTCGCGGAGCGTTTGGCGGGTGATGCGCTCGTGCTCACGCAACACGTCGCGTCCCCTCGCGTCTCCGAGCCGTTGCATCATTGCCGTATGGTCGACCATGTCGGTGAACAACACCGTGCGGAACCGGTCGACTGAACTCGATCCCGAGGCCGATCCAGCGGCCGAACTCGGTCGAGCGACGGGCGCGTCGTCGAGGAACGAGCCGACGAGCTCGTAGGTGTTCGGGTTCTGATGGGCGGCGAATCCATCGACCTCGACCAGCCTGGACCCGAGAATCGCAGACGCGTAGATCCGCGACGCATGTCGATAGAGCGGCGAGGTCTGGGATGCGCTGACGATCAACGTCGGAGATGTGATCCGCCCCAGGTATTCCTTGAAGTCCCACTCGCGCCACGCCGCCATGACGCGCAAGTAGTCGGCCTGCTCAACGCTCTCCCGGATGAACTGCGCATACGCAATACTCGGATCCGGATCCCACCCCTGGAGGAAGCTTCCGTGGGTCTCGGTGAAGACATGCCAGTTCGTCGATGCGAGTGAGCGGACCGCGCTCTGGTTGGGATCGTCGAGCAACTCGGCGAGGCGCATCGGAGGCGGACCGACGAGCACCACACGGCGAACACGGTCGGGTTGGAGCGCCGCGACCGTCGGATAGTTGTTGATCCCGATGAAGTCGAAGTCGTCGACCCCGAGCGCGTCCGCGACCGCAAGAACATCTGACGCGTTGTCCTCGAGGCTCAGCTGTTCGACACCACGTTGCGACATCCCATAGTTGCGAAGGTCCCAACGTACGAGCATCGCCCCCGTGGCAATGCTCTCGTACAGCGCGGCAATCTTCGGGATCCGAACCTCCAGTCCGCAGTGGCTGAAGGTCAACGGTGAGTTCATGAAGACCGGCCGGCCCTCACCCAGCGTCCAGAACGCAATGCTGACCCCGTCCGGGGCCTGCGCGTAGCGGATCTGTGGTTCGATGGTCACCGACACCACCACACCCTGCCGAGCGTCCTGCCGGTATCAGCCACTCGCACACTGTGCCAGATCATCGATCGCCCTGGTGCCACCCGACATGGGGCACACGTCGCCGTGGGAAAGGCCCGACGTGCATCGCTCCCGACGTTGCTTCGTCGCACCCGACATTCGCGGCACCCGGCATGTCCGATAGGGGGATGGCTTGCGGACGGCCCACAGTGCTTGCGTCGGAGCCCGAGCGGTCAACCATGCACGTCTCAGATGCCGGTCCCCATCCGGACGGAACGTTTCGTGAGGGGCGATGCCGTCCCGAGCAGACGGGCGGGCGGTCAGGTTCGGTGTTGGCGGGCGAGTTGGAGGTGGTGGTGGGCGTAGTGGACGGCTTCGGTGAGCGTCATGGCTGCACCCGTGCGGGCGCAGGTGTCGAAGGTGTCGGCGTCGAGCACGTCGCGGAGGTGATCGACCGCAGCAGCATTGTTGGGGTACCGGTTGTAGCCAGGGTGGAGGGTGGTGACGCCGTGGAGGGTGGCGGCGATCTGTGGTTGCTGGGTCCGGTCGAAGAACACCACCAGACTGGCGAACACCCCCGCCAGGTTGACGGTGTCACCGGCTTGGTGGAACGAGTCGATGCTCGCGGCGAACATGTCGAGTCCCTGGTCGAGGTTGCCGTGGGTGGCTTCGAGCACGGCAGCGGAGCGGGCGATGCTCGCTTCGAAGAACGGCATCGGGTGTTGGCGGGTGTAGGCGAGTCCTTCCAGCAGGATGTCGAGCGCCCGCTGCGGGTCCGTCACCCTGTACGCCAACCCGGACCCGTGGTAGGTCACTGCGATCAGGAGCGGGTTGCCGTGTGCGTGGGCAGCGGTCATAGTGTCGTCGGCGATCGCGATCGCCTCATCGAAGCGTCCAAGGCTTGCGAGACCGAGCGTCATCCCGCACAGCCCGACGACGCGGGCGACGCCGGTCTGGGCGGCGAGCCCGGCACAGATCTCCAGGCTCCGGTCGGCCCGCCCGGCGTTGACGTGTGCTTGAGCCTCCCGGTAGGCGGTCCATCCGTTGGTGAAGGGTTGGTAGCCGGGATCGTCCTGCAACCCGACCGCAGCCTGCGCGGATGCGACCGCATCCTCGGCCCGCCCGATGAACAGGCAGAAACTGGCGGCGGTGTACAGGCGGGGTAGCTGGGTGACGTTGGCGGCGACCGCGGCGGGGAGGAGTTCTTCGGTCCACCCGACCGGCTCGTACCGCTGCAAACTGTTCGCGAGCATGGTGGTGTGGGCGACGATCGCGGTGGCGGTGGTCAGGTCGGCCTGATCGGTGGCCCACCGGAACCCGGCGCGGAGGTTCTCGAACTCGACATCCACCCACCCGACCGCCGCGTCAAAGCCCGGGCCGTCCCACAGATCCCAGTGGGCGACGGCCTGATCGGCGAACCAGCGGGCATGACGATCCCGCAACTCACCCAAACCACCGCTGCTGGCGTGCTGATCGTCGGTGAACTGACGGATCGTCTCCAACAACGCATAGCGGGTCCGCCCACCCACCTGGCTGGCAGTGATCAACGACTTGCGGACCAACGAATCCAACAGATCCAACACCTCGAACTCGTCGTAGCGGTCACAGACCGCCGTCACCGACACCGCATCGAACCCGCCAGCGAACACCGCACACGCCGCCAACACCGCCTGCTCGTCAGCGGCGAGTAGGTCATAGGACCATTGCACCGCCTGCCGCAACGTTTGATGCCGTTCCAGGCCCCGCCGGGATCCTGACAACAACCGGAACCGGTCGTTCAACCGTGCCAACACCTCACTCGGGTTCATCGACACCATCCGAGCCGCCGCCAACTCGATCGCCAACGCAATCCCATCCAGGCGGCGACAGATCTCGGTCACCGCGTCGGTGTCGGCATCAGTGTCGAGACCGAACCCTGGGACCACGGCTCGGGCGCGTTCGATGAACAACTCCACCGCCGCCGAACCCGCACCCTCGCGGACATCCAACGACGGCACCGGCCACAAATGCTCCGCACCGACCCGCAACCCCTCCCGGGAGGTGGCGATCGTCGACACCGTGGTGGAGCGGGCCAGGATCGCTTCGATCAGATCCGCCGCGGCGTCCAGGACGTGTTCACAGTTGTCGAACACCACCAACAACTGTCGCCCCGCCAACGTCTCGGCAACACTTGCGGTCACCGACCGGCCCGCCTGCGGGGTGATCCCCAACGCGGTCGCCACCGCGTCGGGCACCGCGGCGGGGTCACCGACGGGTGCCAACTCGACCAGCCACACCCCATCAGGAAACTCGGGCACCAACTCCGCAGCCACCTGGATCGCCAAACGGGTCTTGCCCACCCCACCAACACCGGTCAAGGTCACCAACCGATGCGCCCGAACCAGTTCGGCGACCTCTTTCACCTCGACCTCTCGCCCCACGAAACTGGTGGTCTGCCTCGGCAGATTGCCGGGTACTGCGTCCACCGTCGTCAACCGCGGGAACTCCGACCGCAACCCCTCACCACACACCTGGAACAAACGCTCCACGCCGCTGAGGTCACGGAGCTGATGCTCACCCAAATCGACCAGGTCCACACCTGACACCAGTGCCGCCGTCGAGTTCGACAACAAGATCTGGCCGCCATGGCCGACCGCCATCACTCGCGCCGCCCGATTCAACGCCGACCCGTAATAGTCATCACCACGCTGCTCGGCCTCACCCGACGCCACACCCATCCGCACCGGCAACCCCAACCCCCGCTGCGCCACGATCGCCGCATCCACCGCCGCCCGCGCCGACTGAAACGCAGCACACACCCCATCACCAGTGTGCTTGAACAACCACCCACCCGATCCCTCGACCGCCGCCCGCAACACCTCGTCATGGGCAGCCAACTCGCTGCGCATCGCGTCGGGGTCGGCCTCCCAGCGTTTCGTGGAACCCTCGATGTCGGTGAACAAGAACGTCACCGTCCCCGACGGCCGCACCGCCCCTGAGTCCATGCCGGAGTATCCCACAGTCACCGCCAACCTCCCCGAGCCGCCCAACCACCCCCTCGCACGGAATCACGCCTTGCGCACCCTCGTCACAGCAATATCGTGCCCGAACACCCGCCGGGGCTCCGCGTCCGATAGGCGGACCACCGCCGGACGGAATGTCCATCTGTCTGCCCAATGAGGGAAGCGATGCGAGCCGTCTCAGTAGGCGGTCCTCATCCGGACGGTTCCGGTCGACGGTCATTCTGCGGTGGGCTGATCGGGCCCCAAAGTCGCACAAGCTCTGTGCCGATTGTGTGCGACTACAGCCGTCTGGGTTCGAACGTACTGTGCTTCGCCGCCCATCGTCGGCGTCGGTTGTGGTCATCTAGTGTCTGGCGATGGCGGGGGATCGACCTTCGGGGACGGTGACGTTTCTGTTCACCGATATCGAGGGTTCGACGAAGCGGTGGGAGGCGGACCCGGACGCGATGCGCGTCGAGTTGGCCGCCCACGATGACGTGTTGCGGACGGCGGTCGAGGGCCAGGGTGGTTGGTTGTTCAAGCACACCGGTGATGGGGTGTGTGCGGCGTTTCAGTCGGCACAGTCCGCGGTCGACGTGGCGATCGAGGCGCAGCGTCGGGTGGGGTTGCCGGTGCGGATGGGGATCGCGACGGGTGAGGCCGAGCAGCGCGGTGAGGACTATTTCGGTCCGGTGTTGAATCGTGCGGCGCGGGTGATGGCGGTCGGCCATGGCGGCCAGATCCTGGTGTCGGGTGTGTCGGCGTCGTTGGTGTCGGGTGTCGATCTGGTCGATTTGGGTGAGCACCGTCTGCGGGATCTGTCCGGGGTGGAGCGTCTGTTCCAGGTCCGCGCTGACGGACTGCGTGTCGAGTTCCCGAGGGTGCGCACGGTTGATGCGGTGCCAGGGAATCTGCCGGCGCAGACGACGTCGTTCGTGGGTCGCGACGTGGAGGTGAAAGAGCTGGCGGAGCTGGTGCGGGCGCATCGGCTGGTGACGTTGACCGGTGTTGGCGGGGTCGGCAAGACCCGCCTCGCCATCCAGGTCGCAGCAGAGTTGGTGCCCGAGTTCGTCGATGGGGTGTGGCTGGTGGAGTTGGCCCCGGTCGGTGACCCCGCTGCGGTGCCTGATGCGGTCGCGACCGAGTTGGGGATCACCCAGCAACCGGGCACGTCGGTGACCGACCACATCGCGGACACGTTGGCCGGGCGACGGATCTTGATCGTGTTCGACAACTGTGAGCACGTGCTCGACGCGGCTGCGGATCTGATCGAGACGATCCTCGCCCGCTCGTCGACGGTGTCGGTGATCGCGACCAGCCGGGAGGGGTTGCGGGTCGGTGCGGAGCATTTGTGGCCGGTGCCGTCGTTGGATGTGCGAGACGGTGCCGCCTCCGCGGCGGTGGAGTTGTTCATCGAACGTGCCCAGGCAGTCGTCCCGGGGTTCAGCGTCCATGACGAGGTCGATGTCGACGCGGTGACGGAGATCTGTCGCCGGTTGGATGGGATCGCGTTGGCGATCGAGCTGGCAGCAGCGCGGATGGTGTCGATGACCCCGACCGAGGTGTTGGCACGCCTGAACGACCGGTTCCGGCTGTTGTCGGGGTCACGGCGCGGGTTGGAACGGCATCAAACGTTGCGCCAGGCGGTGCAATGGTCCTATGACCTGCTCAGCGAAGAGGAGCAGTCGGTGTTGGCGGCGTGTGCGGTGTTCGCCGGCGGCTTCGACACGGTGTCGGTGACGGCGGTACACGGCGGCCTCGACGAGTACACGATGTTGGACCTTGTTGATTCGTTGGTCCGCAAGTCGTTGCTGACCGCCACCCGGACGAGTGGCGGGACCCGGTTCGCGATGTTGGAAACGATCCGCCAGTTCACGGAGGATCAACACGCCACCATCGGCGGTCTCGGTGAGCTCCGGGATCGTCACGCCCGCTACTACGCCGACGAGGTCATCGCCCGGTGGGACCTGTGGGACGGACCCGGCTATGACGACGCGACCAATTGGGTCGACGCCGAGTTCGACAACCTACGCGCCGGATTCCGCTGGGCCACCGACCAAAACGACATCGCCACCGCCACCGCGATCGCCTCCCACACCGCCATCATCGCGTTCGGTCTGCAGCAGTACGAGCCGGCCAGTTGGGCCGAGGAACTCCTCCCCGCCGCTGTCGCCGCCGACGTCACCCAACTACCTCGCCTGTACACCGCCGCCAGTTGCTGCACGTACATCGGGCGCGCTCGAGGATGCTGTCGGGTACGCCCAGGCTGCGGTCACGTTGCAGGACGAACCCGGCTACCAACCCTTCACTGACGGGTGGGCCAGCTTCATGGAGGCTCAAGCACACTCCTACGCCGGGCGGGTCGACCAGTGGCTGGAGATCTGCACTCTGCTCGCCAACCAGACCGGCGCCGCCCACCTGGCAGGTCTGTGCGGGTTGATGGACGTCCTTCCGAACCTCGGGCGGTCTGGTGACGCAATCGCTCTCACGGACGACCTCATGACCGCGGCCCGCGCCAGCGCCAACCCGTTCTGGATCGCCTATGCGTACGACGGGTGCGGGCGGGCGTACACCGAGTCGGACCCTCAACGGGCGCTGGACAACTTCCGTGACGGACTTGCCTACACCCGACAACACCGGCTCCCGTTGTTCGAAGCGGCCATCGCCATGTCTTCAGCCTGGCTCGAAGCTGTTCACGGCGACCTCGACGAGGCATTGGACCTGTTCACCACGAGCCTCGACTCGTTCCATCAATCAGGCAACACGACAGACCTCGATCTCACGTTTGCGTATCTGATGGTGTTCTTCGATCGAATCGAACAGCCCGAGGTCGCCGCCACCCTCTCCGGCACCTTCGTCGACAAACCCGACTCCCTCGTGTACGCCTCGTTTGTGACACACGTCGATCGATGTTCGCAAGATGCTCGACACCGACACCTTCGACAGCTGTGTCCGCACCGGAGCAGCAATGACCAGCACAGAAGCCGTCCACTACGCCCACCATCAGATCGACAATCGCCCGATAACACTCAACCGGAGACCCGGCGGCACGCAGGCGGCATTACCCACGCCTGTCACATACGTGCCGTTTGGGGGGCAGGCTTCTGAAATCCGAGACCGTGGTCCGCGAGGGGTGTCCGATCGGGTGACGCCAACCGGACGCCGCGAAGCGTGGCGCTGAGTCACGTTGCCTGACCTGGGAAGTCTCATCTGGGTGGTACGAATCGATTCTCACTGAGGGTCCGCTATCCGTTACACCAGCGCGGTTGACCGATCCGCCGACCTCGACAGCATCATCCGACTTGAAGGAGGATCCACGGGTGACCGCGTCGCCGGTCCCGAGGCCACCCCATAACACCGGACACGATCCGCACCCCGACACCCACATATCCGGCGAAGTGTGCGGCCTCTGCCCCGATCGGCCCGCCGCATAATCACTGCGGTTCCAGCCAGCAGCACCCCTCACAGAGTATTACCCGGTGGGTGCACTCAATCGTTGCGTTTCGTTACACTCCCACCATGACGGTCCCTGGCAAAGGTGGACGACCCCGCAAATGGCGGTCGGACGCCGACCGCGTACGAGCGTTCCGCGCTCGGCAACGAGGCGAGGAAGAACCCACGACATTCGAAGAGGCGCTCGTCGACGGCGACGATCTCGCCCGGGCAGTCGAAACTCCCGGCAGCTGCAGACCGATCTCGTCGCAGCAATCGCCGCGTTGTCCGAGTCGAACGGGGCGCTACAGACCGAGCGTCGACGACACCAATCGACACAGGGCCGGCTTGATCGGGTCAGGGCAGAACTGGACGGACTGCGCACCGCCGGTGCTCGCCGGGAGGAAGAGCTCGAGTTGCTGCGAGAAGGCTTCGCCGAGCTGAGGGCCGAGAACGCCGCCCCACGGGCACGGATTGCCCTGACCGCCCCGGTCACTCAACCCCAAGGACTCAATCGCGCTGATCGACGACGAGCGGCAAAGCGAGACCGGTACAAGGACTGAGCTGCAGCAGCCTGCGGCCGAGATCCTCGTTACGGAACGAAACGTAACCGTGCACCAACCGGGTAATGATATGTGAAGGGCTCCCCCGACGGTCCCGCCGCCACTCGCCCGCCAACATGCTGCAGCCTCAGACCGGGCGCAGCCTTCGGTTGCCCGCGGGTTTCAACCACGTCGCTTCACGTAGCCGGCCGCCGGAGTTCGGCGCGGTCGTCGAATGGATCGAGCACCTTTGCAGGGTCGCAGCATGCGAGAGGTTCGAAGTCGGCTGCAGCCCACCCGGCGGCCAGCGCAGCGCTCGCGGGTTGCGTACGCCGCCCCGCGATGAGCTCCGAGCGAGCCTCGAGGGCCGAGCGATGGTCGCCTCCTACCCAGACGTGCTCCATCAATATGGCCACAGCCAGGTGGCATCGTCGACCGGACTCGGTCGAGTCGGGTCATGGTCACGTCGTCCAAGCGGCTTGAAGGCAGACGACGTCGATCCAACCCAAGCAGCGATACGCACGGCAGGGGGCGTGTGAGTGGTCGTGTGTGTGCTCGGAGGCGCTGACCTGGGGAAGGGAGTGATCCGGGTAGTCATTCCGACATTGCCGGCCGACGGTGGTAGTGATCGTGTGTGTGGTCGTGGGAGTGATTCGATGAGTCCTCTTTGCGCACGATCGGCACCATGAACCGCACATCGATTATTCGAGCAGTACCCCCAACGGCCCGACCGCATCGCAGAGCCCTCGGCGACCCCGGGAGTCCGCCGACCCGACCGGAACCGGTGGCCAACCGCCGCCGGACCTACACCGTCGCCGAGGTCGCCGACATCGTCGGCATCTCCCGCTCCACGGCCTACGAGTGTGTGCGCCGGGGCGAGATACCGTCCCGGCGCTTCGGCCGACGAATTGTCGTGTTCCACCACGAACTCGAACGGATTCTCGGGGCCAGCGGAGCGCCCGCCGTTCAGATGGACATCGAGGCGGGGACGACGAACAACACAGGTTGACCGACTAACCGAGCACGTTCGGGCGCCGACGGTCGGTGAGAGGTGCTCGGCGAGAAGGTCGGTGAAGCGAGCCGCGAACGCTCACTCATCCCCTCGCCGTAGGCGGTGACGCCCAGCAGCTTCCGAACGTCACTCCGCTCCGGGCTCGAGGTTCGTTCCGAGAGCGGCAATGACTGCGGCTGCATGGCGATCCGCCTCTGGCACGAAGTGCGAGTAGACGTTCAGTGTCGTGGCCGCGTTGCGGTGTCCCAGGCGGCCTGCGACAGTCCGCACGTCGACGCCTGCGCTCAACAACCGTGTCGCGACGTAGTGCCGAAGATCGTGCAGCCTCACGCCCTCCAGCCCGATGCGCCTGCAGGCCCTACGAAAGCGACGGGAAACCGAGTCCGGGTACCAAGGGGTACGACCGTCGATATCCGCGCTGAAGACGAAACCGTTGCCGGCCAGCTTTGTGCCGCATGCCTGAGCGCGCTCTTCCACGACAGCCTGGTGAGCGACCAGCATCCGGACCGTCTCGGGATCGAGCGCTACGCGCCGCGCCTGATGGGTCTTGGTGTCCTTCTCGACGAGACCGCTCGGCCCCATCACGACACCTCGGCTGATCGTGACGACCGCCTCGTCGAGATCGAGATCCGGCCACCGAATCGCGATGACCTCGCTGCGCCGAGCACCGGTCATCGCCGAGAGCCGAACGAACATCAACAGCTCGGGGTCGCTCTCGGCGATGGCGGCCTGAAGCCGTCCAACCTCATCCGGAGTCGGTGGCTTGATGTCGGGCGATTGCACTCGCGGCGGTGTTGCCGAGGCGGCAGGGTTCACACCGAGCCAGCCCCACCGAACGCCCTGAGCCAGTGCACGACGGAGGATCCCGTGAATGCGGCGGATCGTGGAGGGCGCCAACGGGCGGCCGCCTTGTCCACCGTCCTTCAGGAGGCGCTGGTAGTAGCGATCCAAGGATGCGGCGGTGAGCTTGGTCAATCGAACGTCACCAAGCGCCGGGCGCAGGTTCCGCTCGATGAAGCCAGATACCTCCCGAACGGTCTTCGGCGAGAAATCGTTCCGGGCCGCCTCGAACCATCGGTCGAGCAGATCCCCCACAGTCGTCGTGGTCCTCGCCTCGAGCCCGCGCTCTGCACTCGACGACCATCTCGTTGAGCAAGCGCTGCGCTTCGCGTTTCCCGACGCCGCGCACGGACTTTGTCGCATAGCGCTGCTTCCCACTGACCGGGTCGGCGCCCAGATACACCCTGAGCTCCCATGCCGCCCCCCGTTGGCGCATGAATCCCTTCATCGACGTTCTCCAGTCTCATCCATTGGCAATCCATTGGCAACGAGGAACCGGAAAACGGCAAGAGGCCCTCCGAAGAGGGCCTCTGACCTGGTACTTTCTTGGCAGCCCGTACGGGATTCGAACCCGTGCCGCCACCTTGAGAGGGTGGTGTCCTAGGCCACTAGACGAACGGGCCAAGTAGCGATCGGCAACGATATCAGCCGGGCTCGCGATCCCACCCGTTGCCGCCGGGAGCGATCGCGAAATCGGGTGCGGAAACGACGAACGCCGACCCCGGATGCTCGTTGCAGCGAGCGGGTCGGCGATCGATCAGAGCTGGGGCGAGAGGACTTGAACCCCTAATGACAGTACCAGAAACTGCAGTGTTACCAATTACACCACGCCCCAAAGCGTGACGGTCTCACGACCGGTGCGGCACAGGATTGTATCGGCCTCGATCGGTCGGACCACTCAATCCGTCAGCGCACTCAGACGATCGAAGCCGATGATCCGCCCGACCGCTACGCCGACGGCCTCACCGAGCTCTCGTCGGACCTCTCGAGATCCGGAGACCACGGACGTGGTCGTGGGCGACACGTAGGCCTCGAACCCCACGCTCTCGGCGATCAGACGGCTGCGCAAGGCGTGATACGGATCAGTCACGATCAGCATCGACTCGATGGCCCCGCCCATCTGCGTTTCCACATTTCGCAGCGATTCCCACGTCGTCGATCCGTCGCCTTCCAGCACGATCGCGTCGGCCGGGATCCCCCGTTGGATGAGGTAGGCCGCCGAGGCGTCGGCCTCGGTGAAGCGATCGCCGGGCTGGTTGCCGCCCGTCACGATGACGAGCGGGGCGAAGCCCTCGGGCCAGAGATCCACAACGTGGTCGAGCCGAGCCGCGAGCTGCGGTGACGGTCGACCGTCGTACTGCGCCGCGCCCATGACCACGATCGCATCGACCGGCCGCGCCTCGTCGGATCGGCCGGTCGCCCACACCTGCCAGTACGAGACCGCCAAGTAGGCGAGTCCGAGGGCGACGAGCACTCCGGTCAGCTGCGCGGTGCGTCGACCGATTCGACGACGCGGCTGCGACAGCAACTGCACCGGCGTCGGATCCCTCACCAGCCCGGCCGCGGATCGGGACGCATCGTCGGTTCGCGATCGGCCGGCACCGGGATCTCCCCGGTGCGGGTGTACCGCTCGCCCACCGGCTCATGGCCGTCGAGCGCCTGGATCAGTTCGCGATCGCGACGTCGCTGCTCGTCGGAGGGGAGTTGCAGCTCGTGGTCCGACATCGCCTCACCCGCTTCGGGCAACTCGTTCCTTCGCGGCGGCCAGACGCCGAAGCGTCTCGTCACGTCCCACGACCTCCAACGACTCGAACAGCGGGGGCCCGACCGAACGCCCCGTGACCGCCACCCTCACCGGTGCCTGCGCCTTGCCGAGTTTCAACTCGTAACGAGCCATCACGCCTTCGAGTGCCAGCTTCAGTCCGTCGGCCGTCCAATCGTCCAGCGCGCCGTACGCACCGATCACGTCGTCGAGAAGCGGATTCACCCACTCGGGCGCGAACGCCTTGTCCCACGACGACTGGTCGTAGTCGATCGGTGACCCGTCAGGCCAGAAGAGGAAGTCGACCGTGCCCGGCACCTCGGCGAGCGTCGTCAGTCGTTGCTGGATGTGCGGGGCAATCGCCGCGAAGCGCCGTCGATCCCATTCGTCGGGCAACTCGACGCCGGCGCGTTCGATGAACTCGTCGAGCGGAAGCATCCGGATGTAGTCGCCGTTGAAGGCGGCAAGCTTCTTCAGGTCGAAGAACGCCGGGGAGTGCGTGACGTCCTCGAGCCGGAACGCGGCCTCCATCTCGCTCCACGACGCGATCTCGGAACCTGACTCCTCGGCGCCCGGGGGCGTCCACCCCAGCGTCATCAGATAGTTGACCATGGCGTCGGCGAGATACCCCTCGGCGCGGTACTGCTCGAGCGCCACCTTGTCGCGACGCTTCGACAGCTTCTTGCGCTGCTCGTTCACGAGCACCGGTACGTGCGCCCACTGGGGCGGCTCGTGGCCGAGTGCACGCCACAGCATCTGCTGCTTGGGGGTGTTCGGAAGGTGTTCCTCGGCTCGTACGACGTGTGAGATCGCCATCTCGATGTCGTCGACGACGTTGGCGATCAGGAACACCGGGGTGCCGTTGCTCCGAAGGAGCACGAAGTCCTCGATGGTGGAGTTGTCGAACGAGACCGCACCTCGAACGAGGTCGTCGACCACCGTGGTGCCGTCGGGGACACGGAATCGAAGGACGTGTCCGGGCCCCGGTTCGAGCCCACGTTCGCGCGAGTAGCCGTCGTAGCCCGAGACCCCGAGATCCCGCGCGATCCTGGATCTGCTCGCCGCTCAGGTCGCAGTAGTAGGCATCGCCCTGCTCGAACAGCCGCTGTGCCGCGGCGACGTGCGCTGCTGCATGGTCGCTCTGGAAGTGGGGGCCCTCGAAGTGCGCGTCGTCGGCTGAGATACCGATCCACGCGAGGGCGTCGATGATGCCCTGCGTCCACTCCGGACGATTCCTCGCCTCGTCGGTGTCCTCGATGCGCAGGACGAACGTGCCACCGAGACGACGTGCGAGCGCCCAGTTGTACAGCGCAGTCCGAGCGCCGCCGACGTGGAACGAACCCGTCGGCGACGGCGCAAAACGGAATCTCGGACCGCTCGTCATGACGGTATGACGCTACCCCGCGGCAGATCAGGTCGGTCGTCCGGCAACGGCCGTGAGGGTGAGGTTGCGCAGCTGGCGCAGCGCGACCGACAGCGTGGTCAGGTCGAAACCCTCGGCGCGCCTGATCTCTGTGTGCATGGCCAACGCCCGCATGACGGCACGTTCATTGGCGGCGATCCAAGTCGACGGCGAGCCGTCACCCACGCGCATCACATTGCGGGTGAGTTCGGCCAACACGGTCAACAGGTCGTCACGCAGCGCGGATCGGGCCTGTTCCTGCCACCGATCGGAGCGAGGCAGCCCAGCCACACCGTCCCACAGCCACCCGAGGTCGAACGCATCGAACACTGCCCAGTACGCAGCAGCTGCGTCTGCGACGTTGCATGCCTCGGTATGGGCGATCTCGACGATGTCGAAGCCGGTGTGGAGCCACGGCCATCTCGCCGATCGCGCCGCAAGGGCCAACGGCACCCCGGCGCCGACGCGGGCCTCACGGAGCCGGTCGACGTCGTCGAGTACCCGGCCACTCACGACGTCGTCGAGTGAGTCACCGAGGAACGCCAGGCCGGCGGAGAACGTGTCGACGGCTTCGCCGATGTCGAGCGGCGGGCGTCGATGACGCAGCAACCAAAACGTGCCTCGTTCCGTCATTCGTCGAGCGTCGAGAAACAGCGAGATCTGTGTGTCGAGGCTGATCGAACTGCCCAGGTCGTCGATCTCGCGCCACACGTCGGCGAATCCGAAGATGTCGCGGGACGCGAGGAACGCACGAGCAACGTCGGACACCGACGCACCGGAGTCTTCGGTCATGCGATGATCGAACGAGATCCCGGCGAGGTTCACCATGTTGTTCACGATGCTCGTCGCCACGATTTCCCGTCGGAGGCGATGGGAGCGGATGGCATCCGGGAAGCGTTCGCGGACGCCTCGTGGGAAGTACGCCATCAGGTCCGACTCCAACGCGGGGTCGTCGGGGAGGTCGGAGTCGAGCACCTCGACGACATCGGCGTTCTTCGTGTACGCGATCATCACAGCGAACTCGGGTGCGCGCAGCCCACTTCCGCCGGCCTGGCGTTCGGCGATCTGCTTGTCCGTCGGGAGAAACTCGAGATGTCGATCGAGGTAGCCCTCGGCTTCGAGTGTGTCGAGGTATCGAGCATGCACGTTGACCATCGACAACGACTGTGTCCGGGCGATCATCAGCGCCAAGGTCTGCGCCCGGTTGTCGTCGAGCACCAGTTGCGCAACGTCGTCAGTCATCTCCGCCAACAGTTCGTTGCGCTGCTTCACCGTCAACTCGCCGTCGCGGACGAGTTGGTCGAGCAGCACCTTGAGGTTCACCTCGTGGTCGCTGCAGTCGACCCCAGCCGAGTTGTCGATGGCATCGGTGTAGACCAGCCCGCCGTGGAGTGCGTACTCCACTCGTGCGAGCTGTGTCAGGCCGAGGTTGCCGCCCTCTGCGACGATGCGGGCCCGCAGTTCGTTGCCGTCGACCCGCACCGCGTCGTTGGCCCGGTCGCCGACATCGGCGTGGCTCTCCGGCGAGGCCTTGACATACGTGCCGATCCCGCCGTTCCACAGCAGGTCGACCGGTGCACGCAAGATCGCCGAGATCAGGTCGTCGGGGCGCAGTGCGGTGACCGATTCAGCGAGGCCGATCACCCGACGCAGCTCGTCGCTGATCGGTATCGACTTGAGCTCGCGGGCGTACACGCCCCCACCGACCGAGATCAGCGCGCCGTCGTAGTCGACCCAACTCGACCGCGGCAGCTCGAACAGTCGGCGCCGTTCGGCGTAGGCCGTCGCCGGGTCGGGATCGGGGTCGATGAACACGTGACGATGGTCGAACGCCGCAACCAACTTGATGCGCGACGACAGGAGCATCCCGTTGCCGAAGACATCGCCCGACATGTCGCCGATTCCCACGACCGTGAGTTCGTCGGTGTCGACGTCCTTACCCATCACACGTGCATGGCGCCGAACGCTCTCCCACGCACCGCGTGCGGTGATTCCCATCGCCTTGTGGTCATAGCCGTGACTTCCGCCGGACGCGAACGCATCGCCGAGCCAGAAGTCGTGTTCGATGGCGATGCCGTTGGCGATGTCGCTGAACGTCGCCGTGCCCTTGTCGGCGGCGACCACGAGATAGGGGTCGTCACCGTCGTAGATCACGATGTCGGGCGGGTGAACGACCTCACCACCAACGACATTGTCGGTGAGATCGAGGAGCGCCTGCACGAACCTGCGGTAGCGATCGATGCCCTCGGCCCGCACCGCGTCGCGATCGGCCTGATCGGCGGTCGACCCCTTGATCACGAACCCGCCCTTCGCCCCGGTCGGCACGATGACGGCATTCTTGACCATCTGCGCCTTCACCAGACCGAGCACCTCGGTGCGGAAGTCCTCCGGACGGTCACTCCAGCGAATCCCGCCCCGCGCGATGCGCCCACCGCGCAGATGGACGCCCTCGACCTTCGCCGAGCACACGAAGATCTCGAACTCGGGCCGTGGAAATGGGAGGAAAGGGATCGCGTGCGGGCGCAGCTTGACCGACATCTCGTCACGGCCGAGAAAGGCATTCGTCCGGTCAGTGGCATCGACGAGCGTCAGGAATGCCCGACAGATCCGGTCGTCGTCGAGTGACGGGATCGCGTCGAGTTGTTCGAGCACTCGTGCCCGTAACTCCTCGACACGGGTGCTCCGAGCAGTCGGGTCGAGGCCGAGGAGCGGGTCGAACTTCGCATCGAACACCTCGGCGAGCCCCCGCGTGATCTCCGGGTGCCGAACAATCGCGGCAGCGGCGTAGTTGGCGCTGAACGGAAACGTCGCCTGACGGAGATAGCGGTTGTAAGTACGCAGCACGGCGATCTGTCGACGGTCGAGTCCACCCGCCAGCACGAGCCGGTTGAGGGCATCAGCTTCGACATCGCCCTGCATCAGCCCGACAAACGCCCGCTGCACCTCGGCGTGCTGATCGTCCGACATCGTCGGCTGATCCACCACGACACCGATGTCGTCGAGATGGACGGTGGTGTGTTCACCGGCGAACACGTACGGGCGCTCGTCGACCGGTGGGAGGCCGAGATGTTCGAGGATCGGAACAAGCTCGGCGATCGTCGCCGCCCGGTCGCGCAGGAACACACGGAAGCGCCACGAACCGTCCGCGGCATCGATCGATCGACCGAACGACGTCGATACTTCGTCGTGGCCCGACAGCATCTCCTCGACGTGGATCAGATCGCCGACCGCTGCGCTCGGACGGACCCGCGCCTCATAGTCGGCGGGTACCGACGGGCCGACCACCGACCAGACGCGATGGCCCTCGATCTCGCCGAGTACGTCGACGAGCGCCTCACGGGCACGCTCACCCCAGGTCCTCGACATGTCGTCGATGCGCTCGGCCAGCGGCGAGGGATCGGCGGACGGCGCGCCGCGAACCGTCATCGAGATGCGAGCGAGCGAACTCGTTCCGACGAACGTTTCGAGGTCGCGGGTGTCGCCGCCGTAGTGCTCGCCGACGAGGGCAGCGACCTGCCCCGGAAGTGTGGCGGTGAATCGTGAACGAGGGACGTACACGAGCACCGTGGTCCACGGCCCGACTGGTTCGGCAACGTCGAACACACGCACGATGCGTCGTTCCTGGAGGCCGACAATCTCCTCGACGAGGTGCGTCAGATCGTCGACGCCGAGCTCGAACAGCAAATCTCGCGGCAGTGTCTCGATCACGTTCCTGACTGCTCGACCCGTATGGTTCGCGACCGAACCGCCCACCCGTCTCACGACCTCGTCGGCGTGCCCTCCGATGACCGGGATCGCGAATGCACTGTGACGGTATGCGGCGCTCCCGAGCAACCCGACGAACCGGACCTCGTCGTCGGTCCCCTCGGGACGCACCGCGATCGCCGTCATTCGAGCCGGGCGGTGGACATCGGCCACGGCATCGGTCCTACCGATCGAGTACGCAGCATCGCCGCCGAACGACGGAGGGTCGATCCGGTCGGGATCCAGCTGCCTGGATCGGTACTCGCCGAGCAGGCTGTCCGCATCGACGACGAGTCCGGACACCGAGTGCCGGTAGGTGGCAGCGCCGAGGAACACGAAGTTCTCGTCGGCCAACCACATCAGGAGCGGGTCGTCGTCGGCGACCGACCGTAATCGTTCCTGCATGGGCGCGAAGTCGGTGACCGCTCGCTGAACGCTCTCGATGGCAGTTCGGATCTCCCCCTCGAGGAGCGCGCGAGCCTCAGGGCGACACCGGTCGATCTCGATCAACGTCCATGCCTCGATCGGACCGTCAGCGACAGCTGCATCGACGATCACGCGGCGATCATCGCGGCGCACGTGCAACATCGGATGCACGAGCAGATGGATCCCGAGCTCGTTGTGATCGAGCACCATCCGAACCGAATCGACAAGAAAGGGCGCGTCGTCGGTCACGAACATGATCACCGATCGCTCCGACTCCCAACCATCGCGTTCGAGCTCAGGCGACAGCACCTGTACGAGCGTCTCGCCGCGTTGGCGCACCCGTCCGAGGTGAAGGTGGGCAACAGCGGCGGCATAGGCGAGCTCCAGCCGGCGACCCCCGGCGTCATCGTTCGGCATCTCGCGGAAGTACTCGCCGATGAACGAGGCGAGGAGCGCGTCGTGCGGTCGACGCTCGGCGGCCATCGCCTGTAGTCGGTCGATGATGTCGGCCACGTCGTTGTGAGCACTCATGGGGGTCCAGACTCGAGTCGGAAACGCCGTTGCACCTCCAACGTAGCCCCGGCCAGGGCGACGTGTGACCACCTCGACCATCGGAGCCGACCGCACCGCTAGCGTGCGAGGCGATGAAGCGCGAAGAGCTGCATGGAGGCCATCGCTCGGTGTCGGGTGGACTGGCGCGAGCGGCCGTGTTCGGGGTCAACGACGGCCTGGTGTCGAATGTGTCACTCATCCTCGGATTCGCCGGCTCCGGTGTCGACTCCTCCGTCGTCCGGCTTGCCGGGCTCGCCGGCGCAATCGCCGGAGGCATCTCGATGGCCGCCGGCGAGTGGATCAGTGTCTCGGCCCAGAACGAACTCGTCGAACGTGAGGTGGCCGTCGAGCGCCGCGAGCTGGCGGGTAACACCGTTGCCGAAACCGCTGAGCTTGCCGCCATGTACGAGTCGCACGGCATCTCGCCCGACACCGCGCGAGCGGCCGCCGAAGACGTGATGACCTCACCGGAGACGGCACTGCGGGTACACACCCGCGAGGAGATGGGCGTCGACCCGCACGACCTCCCTTCGGCGTTCCAGGCCGCAGCCATCTCGTTCGTGTGCTTCATGTTCGGGGCGTTGCTCCCCGTGATCCCGTGGTTCACCGGTGCCAGCGGATTCGCCCCGGCCGCCGTCTCCGTTGCGATCGGCGTCGTCGCAGCTGCGTTCGTCGGCGCTGCGATCGGACGATTCGCGGAACGGTCGATACCGAAGTCCATCATTCGACAGATCGCCATCTTGTTGGTGGCGTGCGCTGTCACCTACAGCATCGGCGAGCTCGTCGGTGTCAATGTCTGAGTCGGGAGCACAACCATGCAGCTGAACGTGTTGGGAACCGAACTCCAGCCGTGCTCGTACGACCCGATGACGGGCTACTACCGCAGCGGGTGCTGCGAGAACCGTGGCGACGACCCGGGCATGCACACCGTGTGCTGTCGTGTAACCGCCGACTTTCTCGAGTACTCCCGCGAGCAGGGCAACGACCTGATCACGCCGATGCCACAGTACGGATTCGCCGGACTGGATCCGGGCGATCAGTGGTGTGTCTGCGCCGACCGATGGAAAGAAGCGTTCGACGTGGGCCACGCGTGCGGCGTGATCCTCGAGGCAACGCACATGTCGACGCTCGAATACGTCGACCTCGCCGACCTGCAGGCGCACGCCATCACGGCATCATGACCGTCGCACCGGCGCCCTGCGAAGCCCGGACGAACCCGAGAATCGCGTCGATCTGGCCGTCGCCGAGACCGCCGTTCGCCGGCATCGGACCGAAATCCCAACGGGACTCCTCCACACCGTTGCGAACGGCACGGCGGAACTCGTCGTCGCTCAGCTGATCGGACGCGTACACCGGATCGAGCAGTGATGGGCCGAGGTCGGTGCCCTCCAGCGCCGCACCGTGGCACGAAGCACAATTCGCCCCGTAGATCGCCGCGCCGCGATCGGCCCCGATGTTGCTGTCAGCTCCGCACGCGCCAGCCGTCGACGCAAGTACGACAGTGACCAGAGCCGCCATCGACCATCTCCCCACCAGGCTGCCGGCGGTTCGCTGCGCGCTCATGGTGCCAGTATTCCGCCCCGTTGGGGATATGGGTGACCATCAACGCACGCATCCATGATCTGCGCTCACCCAGACGCCGGCCGACGGCGATGACTCGCGTGAACGTCGAGCCTGGGCCTGGCGCGGTACCTTCGACACGTGCACCTCCGGATCGTGCTGGTGATCGCGACGATGGCAGTCGCGATGATCTCGTGTACCGACGACTCGACCACGACGGTCGATGCCGTCATCGCTGCACCGCTCGGCACCGACGTCGAGACGACCGCGTCCGACTCGACCTCCAGTTCCACGAGCACGACGACGACGTCCACGACGAGTTCCACGACGACGAGTTCCACGACGACGACGAGCACCACGACGACGAGTTCCACGACCACGACGTCGACGACCATTCCGCCACCACCCGGACCACTCGAACTCACCGAGGACATCGTCGGCCTCGGCTACTCCGTCGAGGGCCGCCCGATTTTCGCCGAGCGGTACGGCACGCCGGGTGGCCGGCGGGTGCTCGTGATCGGGGCCATCCACGGCGACGAGGACGATGGCATCGCCATCGTGGAGGAGCTGCGTCGACGACCGGTCCCCGAGGGGGTGGAGTTGTGGTTGGTGGAGTCGATGAATCCCGACGGAGTCGCCAACCAGGATCGCCACAACGCCAACGGCGTCGACCTCAACCGGAACTTCCCCTACAACTGGGGTCCGATCGGGGTGCCGGGCGACAGTCAGTATGCGGGCACCGGCCCGGCGAGCGAGCCCGAGACCCAGGCGATGATCAACTTCATGCAGCAGCTGCAGCCCGACATCACCACGTGGTACCACCAAGACCTGTTCGTGGTGAACCCCGCCCAGGGCCGTGACGGTCGGATCCGTGCCCGGTACGCCGAACTCGCCGGTCTGCCGATGGGAGAGATCACCGGCGGTACCTACACCGGCGTCGCCGCCACGTGGGCACGTAACGAGTTCCGTCCGGCCGAAGGAGTCGCGTTCATCGTCGAACTCGGCGCAACGCTGTCACCCGAGGAAGCCGCTACCCACGCCGACGCCGTCCTCACCATCGCCACCGAAGGCTGAAAATCGCGATTGTGCCGCTAGCGCATCCAGGACAGGATGGCGGCGACGACGTCTTCGCCGCGGTCGTCCTGGAGGAAGTGGCCGCCGGGTTCGAAGGTCTGGTGCGGCTGCCCGGCCGCGCCGGGGATGCGATCGACGAACGCACTCTGGAGGTGACCGAGCACCATGTCACCGGGGGTCCACAGCGTGAGCACCGGCTTCGTCCACTGCTCCCACACGCGCCAGGCCGCCTGGTTGGCCGGAACAGCCGGATCGTCAGGACCCGTCGGAACGAGGAGCGGAAACTGGCGGGCACCTGCCATGAACGACTCGTCCGGAAACGGAGCGCGGTAGGCATCGGCCTCGAGGTCGTTGAGTTTCACGCGCGAGGCACGCTCGCTGCAACAGCGCTCCGCAATCCATCGGATCCATCGTCTGCGACACCTGTTGCCACATCATGAAGCCGTCGCCCATCGCCTCGCCGGTGGGCAACGCTGTGTTGCCGATCACGACGCGGCCGAACCAGTCGGGATTCTCGGCGATCATCCGCAGGCCGAGCAGACCTCCCCAGTCCTGCACGAACACGGACAGGCCGTCAGCCGGTCGGTCGAGGCCACCAACGAACGTGGTCAGCCAACGAACGTGGTTCTCGTAGGTGTAGTCGTTGCGATCCGTGGGTTTGTCGGATCGGCCGAAGCCGATGAGGTCGGGCGCGACGATGCGATATCCGGCCTCGACGAGTGGCGGAATCATGCGTCGGTAGAGATACCCCCACGTCGGTTCACCGTGCAGCAGCAGGAACGTTCCAGCTTCACCTGTGCCCTCCTCGACCGACGCCATGCGCAGGCCCTCGACCTCGACGTAGTTCGGTTCGTAGGGATAATCGGCAATGTGGCCGAATCGGTGGTCGGGGGTGCGGACGAACGGAATGGTCATGATGTGCTCCTCATGACCCGAGCATGTCAGAGCGACGCCGTTCCCGGCGACGAACGGATCTGAAGCACGACGGCCTCGTTCGGTCCGAGGACCGTCGGGTTCACCTGGCGCTCACCGGCCGTCGACAGCAGCACCGTGACACCGCTCAGGTCGGCAGGCCAGGGCAATGCCTCGTCGGCGAAGTTGACGAGCACGGTGATCACCTCGTCGTCGAGTCGGCGATCGAATCGCATCACGGCACCGTCGACATCGACCATCTCCATGTCGCCGCGACGCAACACATCGTGGCGCCGACGGAGCGCGAGCAGGTCACGGTACAACGTGTGCATCGAGGTCGGGACTGCGACCTGGGCGTCGGCCACGTGCGTCGCCGCGTTCGCAGGAAACGGCAGCCACGGCCGGACCGGCCAGCCGTGGCCGGTCTCGTCGTTGCCGTCGGTGGTCCACGGGATCGGTGCACGACACCCGTCACGACCGTCAGGATCCACCACACGGTCGTCCTCGACGACGGCGTCCTCCAGGCCGAGTTCCTCGCCGGCATAGAGAAACGGCGTACCTCGTGCGGTCAACGCAAGGACCGCCGCCGCGCGAGCCCGACCCTCGTCGGCGTAGCGCGTGCGGTGACGAGGACGGTCGTGGTTCGACAGCACGAATGTCGGCCAACGGGGTTCGGCGAAGTCGGACTCCATCTTCGACAGTGCGGCATTCATGGATTCGATGTCCCACGACGAGTGCAACGGGCGGAAGTCGAACGACAGATGCAGCTCGGGCGCTTCGACGTCGCCGACGTACGACGCACTCTCGCCGTCGCGCAGCAGGTACACCTCGCCCACCATCATCGGCTGGTGCTCGTAGCCGTCGAGCAGCGCCCGGATCCGGCGGAGCAATTCGTGCCCGAACGGCCGGTCGGTCGCGAGCAACGGGAACCTCCACAACGGATCCGGGAGGTCGTCGACATCGGTCCCCTTCCCGATCAGGTTGACGACATCGGCGCGGAACCCATCCACGCCACGGTCGAGCCAGTACCGCAGCGTGGCGTGCATGGCCGCCTCGACCTCGGGGTTCGCCCAGTTGAGGTCGGGCTGTTCGGCGAGGAACAGGTGCAGGTACGACTGGTCGGTCACGTCGTCGTGCGTCCAGGCAGGCACCTGGTGGAACATCGAGTTCCAGTTGTTGGGCGGCGAACCGTCGGAGCGACGGTCCTTCCACACGTACCAATCGCGTTTCGGATTGTCACGTGACGACCGCGACTCGACGAACCACGGATGCTGGTCGGACGTGTGGTTCGGCACCCAGTCGAGCAACAGCCGCATGCCGCGCTCGTGGCAGCCGGCGATCAGGACGTCGATGTCGGCGTCGGTGCCGAAGACCGGGTCGACGGCGCAGTAATCGGCCACGTCGTAGCCGAAGTCGCGCATCGGTGACACGAAGATCGGCGAGAGCCAGAGCGCATCCACGCCGAGATCGGCCAGGTAGTCGAGCCGGCTCGTGATGCCGGGCAGGTCACCGATGCCATCGCCGTTCGCGTCGGCGAACGACCGCGGATAGATCTGATAGACGACTGCTTCGCGCCACCAGGGCCCACTCATCGCGCCCTCACCCCCACCTCACCCCGAAATGTGCGCCAGAACGTGCACCACGGGGACACGACGGCGCAAGTTTCGGAATGGGGGACCGCGAGGTCAGACGAACTTGGCGAAGACATCGAGGGGTTCGCGGTCGGTGGTCAGTGAGTTGATCGGGGCGCCAGGATCGGCGTGACCGACGGCGACGCCGCAGAAGATCCGCTCCTCGGGCGGGGCACCGACGAACTCCGAGACGGCATGCTCGTACACCGCCCACGCTTCCTGCGGACACGTGTCGATGCCGGCTTCCTGAGCGAGCAGCATGAACGTCTGGAGGAACATCCCGAGGTCGGACCACTGAGGCGGGCCCATGATCCGGTCGATGAAGCAGAAGATCGCAGCGGGGGCGCCGAAGAAGTCGAGGTTCTTCGCGAACTGCGCGAGGCGGCCCGCCTTGTCGTCACGTTCGATGCCGAGTGTCGCGTACATGTCCTCGCCGATCTTGAACCGTGACGATCGGTACGGCTCGTGAAGCGGTGACGGGTAGATGTCGTACGCCGGCGCTTCGACGGGCCGATCGGCGAGGAAGGCCCGGAACCGAGCCATCGACTCACCGTTCACGACGTAGATCCGCCACGGCTGGACATTGCCGCCCGATGGCGCTCTCGACGCCGTCGTGAGCAGTTGGGCGATCGTCTCGTCACTGATCGGGTCGGGCAGGAATGCCCGAACCGACTTACGGGCGAGCACGGCATCGGTCACGTTCATGTCGGCAGTCTGGTGGGTCGCCCCTTCGGCGACCGAACCGGGGTGAGTTCGATCATTGAACTCAGCTCCGTCGATGTGTCAGAGTCTTTCGATGGCCGCTACCGAAGTCGTCACGGCGCCCGTCGAGCGCAAGGCGTCGGTGACGCTCGCCGTCGCCTCGCTCGCCGTGTTCGCCGTGTTTCTCGACACCACGGTGCTCTTCGTGGCCTTCCCGGACATCGTCAGCAGTTTCGACACCGTGTCGCCCACGCAACTCTCCTGGGTGCTCAACGGCTACACGATCGTGTTCGCGGCCCTGCTCGTGCCGGCCGGCAGGTTTGCCGACCGCGTCGGCCACAGGCGGGTGTTCCTCGGCGGGTCGGTGCTGTTCACGCTCGCTTCACTCGCCTGCGCGCTCGCCCCGACGGCCACCCTGCTCATCGTGTTCCGCCTGGTCCAGGCCGTCGGCGCAGCTGCGTTGCTGCCGGCGTCGCTGGCGCTCGTGCTCCGAGCCTTTCCGCCGCGTCGGATCCCGTTCGCCGTCGCCATCTGGGGGTCGACCGGGGCACTCGCCGGCGCCGTCGGACCGACACTGGGCGCCGTGCTCGTCGAGTTCGGGGGGTGGCGCTTCGTCTTTCTGATCAACCTCCCGATCGGCATCTTCACCGTGATCGCCGGCCGTCGGTACCTCGGCGAGTCGAACGATCCCGACGCGGTCGTTCCGGCACCGCTCGGCGTCGTGCTGATCGCGGCCGCTGCTGCACTGATCTCTCTCGGCGTGGTCCAGAGCGAGCAGTGGGGATTGACCGACCCTCGAACGATCGCCTGCCTCGTCGGCGGCGGCATCATGCTGGCGCTGTTCGTCGCGCACCAGCGGCGCACACCCGCGCCGGCGCTCGACATGGCCCTGTTCACGATCCGCAACTTTGCGTGGGGCAACGCTGCAACGCTCACGTTCTCGATCGCGTTCACGGCGATGTTCTTCTCGTCGATTCTGTTCCTCACCCAGGTCTGGCAGTACTCGACGCTGAAGGCCGGCCTCGCCGTGGCTCCCGGGCCACTGCTCGTGGCAGTCCTCGCTCCGTTTCTCGGCACGCTCGCGGGGAGGATCGGCCAACGCCCGCTGCTGATCGTCGGAGGCTTCACGTTCGCTGCGGGCGGCACCTGGCGCCTCGTGATGCTCGAGGGGCAGCCGGACTACCTCGTCGACTACCTCCCGTCGATGCTGTTGACCGGACTCGGCGTCGGGCTGTGCCTGCCACAGTTGTCGAGCACCGTGGCCCAGGCTCTTCCGCCGAATCGACTCGGCGTCGGCGGAGGCGTGAACCAGGCAATCCGCCAGTTCGGTGGGACACTCGGCGTTGCACTCACCATTGCGTTCGTGTCGGAATCGACTCCCCGAACTGCGCTCGCCAATTTCGACAAGGTGTGGTGGCTCCTCATCGTGGGAGGCGTTGCGACCGCGACACTGTCAACCGCCCTGCACACCCGGCGCGTCGATGTACCGACGGCAACGACTGGGGCCACCACGTGAAGCGTGCCTCGTTCGCCTCGTTCGACTGCTCGATCGCCCGGACGCTCGATGTCGTCGGGGATCCGTGGACGCTGCTGATCGTGCGCGACGCCTTCTTCGGTGTGCGACGGTTCGACGACTTCCACAACTCGTTGGGGATCCCGCGATCGACGTTGTCGACGCGGCTCACCGCGCTCGTCGACAACGAAATCCTCGAACGCCGCGGGTACAAGGAGCATCCACCGCGCCACGAGTACGTCCTCACCGACAAGGGTCGCTCGCTCGGACCGGTACTGATCGCACTGCTCCAGTGGGGTGACGAATGGTCCGGTGCCGAAGAGCCTCCGGTCACGTTGATCGACAATGACACCGGCGAACCCATCACGCCCGTGTTCATCGACGAATCATCCGGGCGGCCACTGGGCGAACTTCGCATCGATCGCCGCCGACGCCAGTTCGCCGGCGACTGCTGAGGGGCCGTTCGATCGCTACCAGTCGGCTGCGATGTACTGGGTCTCGCAGAATTCGTAGATTCCCTCGCTGGCACCTTCACGGCCGAGGCCGGACTGCTTCATGCCACCGAACGGCGCAGCCGGATCGGACACGGCGCCACGGTTGAGGCCGATCATGCCCGCCTGAATCCGCTCGCTCACGGCAAGTCCTCGCCGCAGGTCGCGGGTGAAGACGTAGCCGGTGAGACCCATCTCGGTGTCGTTCGCGTCGGCGATCACCTGGTCGGTGTTCTCGAAGGTGATCACCGGCGCAACCGGACCGAAGATCTCATGACGCGTGATCTCGTCGCCCGAACGAACGTTGCCCAGCACCGTCGGCGGGTAGAAGTGCCCGGGACCGTCGACGGACCCGCCGCCTGTGGCGATGGTGGCACCGTGATCCGCAGCTGCCGTCACGAGCTCGTTGATCGACGCGACGGCCTTGGCGTTGATCATCGGGCCACAGGTGACACCGTCGTCGAATCCGCTACCGATACGCACGTCGGCCATCGCCGCAGCGAACATCTTCGTGAAGTCGTCGGCCACTGCAGCATGGACGAAGAATCGGTTGGCCGCGGTGCAGGTTTCGGCGGAGTGCCGCATCTTGGCAACCATCGCTCCCTGCACTGCCGCCTCGAGATCGGCGTCGTCGAACACGATGAACGGTGCGTTGCCGCCGAGTTCCATCACCGTCTTCAAGACGCGATCGGCGGCCCGCTTGAGCAGCACGATGCCAACCTCGGTCGAGCCGGTGAACGACACCATCCGAGTGGCCGGATGGTCGACGGCCGCGTCGAACCACGCACCCGACGTCAACGTCGGCACGATGTTCACGACCCCGGCCGGCACTCCGGCCTCATGCAGCAGCTCACCGATGCGCAGTGCCGTGAGCGGTGTCTCACGTGGCGGCTTGATCACTGCGGCGTTACCTGCCGCGAGGGCGGGCGCGAGCTTGCGGGTGATCATCGCCGCCGGGAAGTTCCACGGCGTGACGATCACGACGACACCGACGGGCGGATGATGCACGACGATCCGATTCGCGCCGCTGGGCGCCGTGCCGAGCGAGCCGTGGATCCGCACCGCCTCCTCGGAGTTCCAACGGAAGAACTCCGCCGCGTAGGCGACCTCGCCCCGTGCGTCGGCGAGCGGCTTGCCGTGTTCCAGCGTGATGAGGCGGGCCAACTCGTCGGTGTGGTCGATCATCAGCTGCCACGTACGTCGGAGGATCTCACCCCGTTCGCGGGGCGCCGTTGCCGCCCAGGCGCCCTGAGCATTCGCTGCCGCCTCGCAGGCAAGCGTCGCATCGACGGTGGTCCCGGCGGCGACCGAGGCGATGATCTCCTCGGTCGCCGGGTTCTCGACATCGAACCGCTCGGAACCGGATCCGTCACGCCATTCGCCACCGATCAACACCTGTGTCTGCATGCCACCATTCTGCCCCTCGTTCACCCCCCAGCCTGTCTTTGCGGTCTTTCCGGACCCGACCCCGGAAGACCGGCTGCGTGAGACGGTCAGGCGATGTCGTAGCCGGCGTCATCGATCGCCGTGCGGATCGCTGCGTCGTCGCCGCCGGAGACGGTGACCAGCTTCGCCTCCACGTCGACCTCGACGGCAACGACGCCATCAACGGTCGACACCTCGGATTCGATGGACTGCTTGCAGTGGTCACAGCTCACGCCGGGGACGGCGTAGGTACGGGTGGTGGTGTGGTCGGTCATGCGACGGTCTCCTGGATCGGGGTACGGGGCGAGGTGGTGGAAGTCGGGACGGACGTACGGTCCTTTGCTCGGTAGCCGTCGAAACGACGCAGACGCAGGCTGTTCGTGACCACGAACAGCGACGACATGCCCATCGCCCCAGCGGCGACCATCGGGTTGAGGAAGCCGAATGCAGCCAGCGGAATGGCGGCCGAGTTGTAGGCGAACGCCCAGAACAGGTTGCCCTTGATGGTCGACAACGTCCGGCGTGACAACGCCACGGCGTCGGCAGCAGCCCGCAGGTCGCCCGACACGATCGTCAGATCGGATGCCTCGATGGCGACGTCGGTCCCGGTGCCGAGGGCGATGCCGAGATCGGCCTGTGCGAGCGCCGGCGCGTCGTTGATCCCATCGCCGACCATGGCCACCCGGTGTCCCTCGGCCTGCAGCCGCGAGATCTCGGCGGCCTTGGCCTCGGGGAGGACATCGGCGATGACGTGGTCGACGTTGACGGCTCGACCGACCGATCGTGCGGTCTTGGCGTTGTCGCCGGTGAGCAGCGTGACCGTGAGTCCGAGGTCGTGGAACGCGGCAATGGCTTCGGCAGACGTGGCCTTGACCGTGTCGGCAACCACCAGTACCGCCTCAGCGGTCGCTCCTCGCCCCGCGAGGACCGCCGTGCGACCCTGCGCCTCTGCAGAGGAGGCCGCCTGAGCAACCGCAGTCGGAACGGTGTCGAACAGCTGGCGGCGACCGACGCGTACCTCCTCACCGTCGACGTTGGCGGTCACGCCGATGCCAGGTCGATTGACGAAGGTGTCGACGACTCGGCCGTCGGTCCGGCCGGCAGACGCGATGGTCTGCGCGATCGGGTGTTCCGACCTCGCCTCGACGGCGGCGGCGAGAGCGAGGAGGTGATCGCTGTCTCCACCGGGCGCCAGCACCTCGACGAGCGACATGCGTCCCTCGGTGACGGTGCCCGTCTTGTCGAGCACGATCGTGTCGATGCGGCGCGTGTCCTCGAGGACTTCGCCGCCCTTGATGATCACGCCGAGCTGGGCGGCGCGTCCCGTGCCCACCATGATGGCGAGTGGCGTGGCGAGACCGAGGGCACACGGGCAGGCCACGATCAGCACCGCAACCGCCGCGGTGAATGCATCGTTCACGTCGCCGGTGATCGCGAACCAGGCCACCAATGTCACCGAGCGCGATGCCGATCGCCATCGGGACGAACACCGCGGACACCCGGTCGGCGAGGCGCTGGACCTCGGCGCGGCTCCCCTGCGCCTCGTCGACGAGCCGCACGATCTGGGCCAACGCCGTGTCGGAGCCGACCCGAGTTGCCTCCACGACGAGCGAGCCGTTCGCATTGACGGTGGCACCGATCACCTCGTCGCCGGGCCCGACCTCGACGGGCACGGGCTCGCCCGTCACCATCGATGCGTCGACGGCCGAGTGCCCTTCGACGACCACCCCGTCGGTCGCGATCTTCTCCCCCGGCCGAACGACGAACTGCATGCCGGGCGTCAACGATTCGATCGACACCTCGGTCCCGTCGACGAGGCGCGCACTGCGCACACCCAGATCGGCGAGCGCTCGTAGCGCATCACCCGAACGCCGTTTGGCCCTGATCTCCAACCACTTGCCGATGAGGATCAGCGCAATGATGACGGTTGCCGTCTCGTAGTAGACGTGTCCACCGTCGCTGCTCATCCCCTGCATCGAATGGGCGGCTGTCGATTCGTCGCCGATCTCGCCGATCAGCACCACCGTCGACCACGTCCATGCAGACAGCGTTCCCATCGAGACGAGCGTGTCCATCGTGGTGGTGCCGTGGCGCAGGTTCATCCACGCGGCGCGATGGAATCCCCACCCGCACCAGAACACGACCGGCGTCGCGAGGATCGCGGCGAGCCAGTTCCCAACCGTCGAACATCAAGGGCGGCACCATCGAGATGGCGACGACCGGAACACCGAGGACGAGCGCGACGATCCATCGGCGCCGAAGATCGGCTTCACGGCGTTGTTCGGCCTCGTCATGATCAGCCGTCACCGGTGCCTCGTAGCCGAGGCGTTCGATGGCGGAGCGAAGTTGATCGTCTTCGACCGTGGCGTCGTGCATCACCGTGGCGCGGCCGTTTGCGAAGTTGACCCGCGCGTCACTGACACCGTCGAGCTTGGTCAGCGTTCGTTGGATGCGGTTCGCGCAGGCGGCACAGGTCATCCCTTCGACGGCGATGTCGGAGCGTGTCGGTGCGTCACCCATGCCGATCACTGTAAACCTTCCATTCAACTGGAAGGTCAAGGGGTGATTTCATCGGCGGACGCATCATTCAGGCACGCCCGCAATCACTTGACATCGATGGGGATCAGTGCAGGCCGCCGGGTCCAGTCCGCGTGCCCGGCCCGCGAGGTCGAGCAGTTCGTTGCGCGCCACCTCGAGCCGTGCGATCTGCTCCTCGATCTCGGCCAGATGTCGATCGAGCAACGCCATGGTGTGGCCACAACTCCGCGCGCCCGCATCTTTCAGTTCGAGCACCGACTGGATCTCCGCCAGCGACAGGCCCGACGACTGCGCATCGCGGATGAACCGGAGACGCTCGACCGCTTCGTCACCGTACTCGCGGTAGCCCGCCGGGGTCCGCAACGGCTCGGCCAGCAGATGGATCGACTCGTAGTACCGAATCGTCTTGGTGGTCACCCCGGCCTGTTCGGCAAGCGTCCCGATGCGCATGAGAACATGCTAGCAAACATTCCATCCCACTGGAATGTTGCTCAGAGAACCGCCCGCAGGTTCGCGGCAGCGAACTCGGGGGTGAGGTCACGTTGGCGATTCGCGAGCAGTTCGTAGCTCGCGGGAATCTTCGCCACGTCGGCCGACCGCAGCAGCGGTGGATAGTAGTGCGCGTGGAGCTGCCACGCGTCCGAGTCGCGACCTTTGGCATCATCACTGCGCGGAGCACCGTGCCAGCCAGAGCAGTACGGGAACGGCGTGGCGAACAACGCGTCGAAGGCGCGCAACATCGACTGCAGGATGTGAGCGAGCGATTCGCAGTCGTCAGCGTCGAGATCGGTCAACGACCCGGCCGGTCGACGCGGCAGCACCATCGTCTCGTACGGCCAGTAGGCCCAGTACGGCACGACGACGACCCATGATTCGTTGGTCGCGACGACTCGTTCGCCGGCCGCCAATTCGCGCTCCATGTAGTCCATCAACATCCGGCGACCGTGGGCACCGTGGTATCGACGCTGTGACGCAAGCTCCCGCTCGGCCTCGTCGGGCAGGAAGTCCGATGCCCAGATCTGTCCGTGCGGGTGAGTATTCGACGCACCGGAGATCGCTCCCTTGGTCTCGAAGATCTGCACCCACCGATGGGTCGCCTCCAACTCGACGAGTTGCGAGCGCCAGAGTTCGATGACCCGCACGACGTCGGCGTGATCCATGTCGGCCAGCGTCAGATCGTGTCGAGGCGAGAAGCAGATCACCCGACACTCGCCGGCGCCGGTATCGAGTCGGAACAACTCGTCGGACGACGTCGCCGGCGTCGGGGCATCGCGTTCGAGCGCCGCGAAATCGTTCTCGAACACGAACGTCGACTCGTACACCGGATTGTGTACGCCACCCGCACGCTCATTCCCAGGACACAGGTAGCACCCCGGGTCGAACGTGGGGGCCGGGTCAGTGGCCGCCTTGGTCTGGCCGTTCCACGGACGCTGCGTTCGTTGCGGTGAGACGACGACCCACTCGCCGGTCAGGGGATTCAATCGCCGATGCGGATGATGAGCGGGATCGAACGGCACCGGCGCGCCCGGCATCAGTAGACCAGGGGGACCGAATTGAGCTGATCGAGCGGTGGCCGTTCGTAACCCGCATCGGGACGCACGTCGGGCAACTTCACCTTCGGGTACGACACCTTCTGGTGGGGCACCAACGACAAGCAGATGACTGATCGTGTTCAGTCGGGCACGACGCTTGTCGTCACCGTCGACCTCCCACCACAGCGCCTCGGGGATCGAGGTGTGCTCCACCATGATGTCCTTCGCGCGCGAGTACTCGTTCCACTTGGCCTGCGATCGAGCATCGATGTCGGAGAACTTCCATCGTTTGGCCGGATCGGTGAGCCGCTCCTCGAACCGCTTCGTCTGCACCTCGTTCGACACCGAGAACCAGTACTTGACGATCTGGATACCGGACCGCACGAGCATCCGTTCGAACTCCGGAACCGATCGGATGAACTCCCAGTACTCGGCGTCGCTGCAGAATCCCAGCACGTGCTCGACCCCGGCGCGGTTGTACCAGGACCGGTCGAACACGACCATCTCACCCGCTGACGGCAGGTGAGCGACGTACCGTTGGAAGTACCACTGAGTGCTCTCACGCTCGCTCGGCTTGGGCAGCGCGACGACTCGACACGACCGGGGATTCAGCGGGCCGGTGAGCCGGCTGATGGTGCTCCCCTTGCCGGCGGCATCACGGCCTTCGAAGATCACGACGAGGCGCCGACCACTGTGTCGGATCCACTCGAGCATCTGGACGAGTTCGAGCTGGAGCCGCTCCAGTTCACTCTCATAGGTTGCACGATCGAGCTTTCCAGTGCCGGACATCGACGATCGACACTACTGCTCACGTAGCGCCGGAGCTGCGGTCGACTGACGGCCGCGGCTCAGCCGCAGTACGTGAGCGAGCAGCGATCGGCCGTCGACATCGTGTGCACCGGTGCCGCGACGGATGCGAACGTCGGGCGGTAGACCTCGGTGGCGATGCCGTCCCAGCGGTTGTGTGACAGCCCGAAGACGAGTCGCGTCGGATCCGCCGTCGGGATCCAACTCGCGAAGTAGGTGTTGCAGTCGACAGCGCACTTCGGGATGGCCGCAATGTCAGCGACGATGCTGAACGGCCCAGTGGCCCGACTCGCACGTTCGACGAGGATCCGGTCGCCCCACCAGTCACCGACCTTGGTGATGGCCATCCAACTGCTGTTCGCCCGGACGATCTGTGTGGCGTTCACCATGCGACCCGCTGTCTCGATCACAGGTACCGCCGCCGCGGGATCCGGCCGCCAGCCCGAGCCGGTCCAATACGTCGGCGTTGCGAGGAGTTGCCCACGTGGAACGCGCGCGACGGTCACGATGCTCGAGCACTGCCGATCGTGCGCGTACACATAGATGTACTGGTCGTAGCCGAACTGGCGATGACACTGCGCGTACAGGTAGGTCCACGTGCTGTCCGATTCGATCGACCAGCCGTACAGCGCTGCACTCGCGTTCGCCGGCGCATCGAACACCACGACCTCGAGGCTGTCGATGTCGACGCCGGCCACCACCGTCGAGATCGGCTCGACCCGCGACAGGTACCCCGGGCCACGTTCGACCATCTCCGCCATGAACACGTACACCCGACCATCGGTGCCCATCTCGGCTCCGAGCGGCCAATACCAGTGGGCGAACTTCGTCGTGTTCGAGGCGAACAACCATGGCAGCGGGTCGGTTGCCGTCCCGCTCATCAGGACGGTGAAGCAGTTGCCTCGCTGGATCATGCCGATGTTGTGCACCAGCGTCGTGGATCCGTTCGGCCGCCGCACCTCGGCGTCCTGGAACGTCCAGAGCACCGACCCGTTCGACAGGGGCGTCGCCCGTTGGTAGTCGGCGCCGACGACTCCGCCGGGTTCGGTCACGAAGAGTTGGCCGAGCTGATCGGGTGTCACCTGTTGCAGGCAGACCGTCCCCGCTGCGTAGGTTCCGGCCGCATCGGCACTCGGAGGCCGGGAAGTTTCCCTGAGTCCGGCGCCGATCAGCACCACAACCACGATCAGGAGTGCGACCGATCGGCGCATCCGCACAGTGTTTCACGGTTCGTCGGCCTGGTCACCTTGGGCTCCCGATGTCACGGCCTCCTGACGTCACAGCCTCCGGATGTCGGGATTGAACGCCCGCGGAGCGCGCCGCGGGACAGCGACGCCGACGGTGAACAGCAGCCGGATGATCCGCTGACGATGCCCCGCCCACGGTGCGAGATGTCGACCCATCAGATCGTCGCCGCCCTCGTCGGGCGGCACACGTGCGGCATCGCCCGTGAACGCGTAGTTGACCATCGTCGGCAGGCCGAGGTCGCGAAGCACGATCGTGTCGGGGTCACCGTGGCTGGCGGTGATCACGGATGTCGCCGTCCATGCACCCATCCCTGGGAGGGCCGTGAGTCGAGTCAACGCGTCGGGCGTGTTCATCGTCGCTGCCTCCTCCAATCGGTTGGCTCGTCTGGCAGCGAGCAGGATGGCATCTGCACGTCGGCGGTCGACATTGAATCGGTGCAGGTCGACGTACGACTTCGATGCAACGACCTCCGGCGTCGGAGGCAGTCGGAGGTCGCACGGGCCCGGGGCCGGCTCGCCCCATTCGTACACGATCCGGACCCAGCTCTTCAGAGCCTCCTCGGTGGTCACTCGTTGGCCGAGCAGCACCAACAGCAGCTCCTGCCAGATCACACCGGCCGCCGCGAGGCGCAGGCCCGGATGGCGCCGCCACCATTCGGCGACCCGTGCATTGTGTGTCGGGTCGAAGCCGCCGATGTCGTCGTGCAGACCCACCCAGTGAGGCGCCCGATCGAGCAGCCAGTCGGCACCGCTCCCCCAGGCCTCGGCGGCCGTGTGGCCCGAGCGATCCCAGCTGAGCTGCATCGTGCCCGAACCGGCGGGCGTGAGCACCGCCTTGGTGAAGCTGTCGGTCGTCCACCGAGTGGTCGGGTCGCGCGGGTACGTCCCGATGGTCTTCATCGTGGCACGCAGGTCGATGTCGCGCGTCACGAGCGTGCGGCGCGCCGACACGGGGCCGGCCGTTCAGGCGCCCACGAGTGCGCGCCAGTCGGCCGGATACGCGCCGGCAACCTGCGCCGGCGTCATTCGCAGCGTCGACTCCGGTGGCATGTCGGCGACGACGCGACCCTCCGTGTAGTGGTGGGCCACCAGGCGCAGGCCCTCGAAGAGGGGCATCCGGAGTTCGACGAGATCGGCCGGTGGCGTGGCGTCGTAGAACCCCCAAATCGTGAACGCGATCGTGAGGTCGTGGACGACCGGCGCGCGCGAGAAGACCGACGCCCGACGCAGAGCAACACCGAGGCACCCCTGGATGACGTCGTCGGCGTTCTCACCTGGCTGCAGTTGCAGTTTCGGACGGAGCTGGCCGGCGATCCGCAGCGCAAAGCCCTGGTCGGGTCCTTGCGCGCCGAGCTGAGGGCCCTCGGGCTGGAACCCCTCGATCTCGCCGGGTCGGTCGGGCGTCCACGATTCGGGCACATGGTCGGGCGACTCGTAGTAGCGGGGACGATCGGTCGGTGGAACCGGGCTGAATCTGGGGACGGCCATCAGTGTCTTTCTAGCAGGAGACCATCCGGGTCCGTCCGGTTCAGTCCCGGTTGCGAAGCGACTGGTGCAGCAAGCCGTAGACGAGGCTGTCCTCGAGCGCGCGCCACGACGCCTCGATGATGTTCGGGCTGACGCCGATCGTGGTCCAGTCGCGGGTTCCGTCGGTGGCCGACAACAACACGCGTGTGGTCGACCCGGTTGCGCTGGCGCCATCCAGAATTCGGACCTTGTAGTCGGTGAGGTGGATGTCGGCGAGCTGGGGCAGCACCGTCCCGACGGCCTTGCGCAGTGCCGTGTCGATGGCGTTGACCGGGCCGTTGCCCTCGGCCACCCAAACCCGACGCTCGGCGTCGTCCCCGCTGCCGACCCAGACCTTGACGGTGGCCTCCGTGGTGAACTCCCCGCCCCGGAGCTCGTCGGTGATCACGCGCATCGACTCCACGCGGAAGAACTCGGGGACCTGGCCGGCGGCTCGACGCATCAGCAGTTCGAGCGACGCATCGGCTGCTTCGAAGTGGTACCCCTCGTGTTCGAGCCGCTTCAGGTCGTCGACGACCTCGTTGATCTGCGCTCCGTCGAGTTCGATGCCGATCTCCTCGGCCTTCATCTGGATCGTCGCGCGCCCCGCCATCTCGGACACGACGAACCGAGTGCCGTTGCCGACGAGTTCGGGGTTCACGTGTTCGTACGCGTCCTTCGCCGCGCACGATCGCCGACACGTGGAGGCCGGCCTTGTGCGCGAACGCCGACGACCCGACGTACGGAGCCTGCGGGTTCACTGCGCGGTTGAGGGTCTCCGCGACATGGTGGCTCACCGAGGTGAGCCGCTCGATGCGACCCTCCGGCAGGCACTGGTAGCCGAGCTTGAGTTGCAGGTTCGGGATGACCGTCGTGAGGTTCGTGTTGCCGGTGCGCTCGCCGAGGCCGTTGAGCGTTCCCTGCACATGGCCGGCGCCGGCCTCGACGGCCGCCATCGAGTTGGCCACGGCGCAACCGGTGTCGTCGTGGCAGTGGATGCCGATGATCGCGTCGTCGCCGATGTGGGCCTTGACGTCGGCGACGATTCGACCGATCTCACTCGGCAGCGTTCCGCCGTTGGTGTCGCACAGCACGAGATGCGATGCGCCGTTGACGACTGCAGCTTCGAGCGCGCGGAGAGAGAATTCGGGATTGTCCTTGTAGCCGTCGAAGAAGTGCTCGAGGTCGACGAGCACCATCCGGCCTTCGCCATGGAGGTACTTCACCGAGTCGGCGATCATTGCAGCGCCCTCGTCGAGCGTTGTCTGGAGCGCCTCGACGACCTGATACTCGGAGCTCTTGGCCACGATGCATACCGCTGCGGTGTTCGCCTCGATCAAATTGCGCAGCGTGGTGTCGTCGTCGACCTTGCCGCGAGGACGGCGCGTCGAGCCGAAGGCCACCAGCGTCGACGTGCCGAGGTGCAGTTCGTTCTGGGCGCGGGCGAAGAACTCGATGTCCTTCGGGTTGGCGCCGGGCCAGCCGCCTTCGATGAAGTGCACGCCGAGCAGATCGAGTTGCTCGGCGATGCGCAGCTTGTCGTCGACCGTTGCCGAGACACCCTCCACCTGGAGGCCGTCGCGCAGTGTGGTGTCGAAGACCTCGACGTGTCGTGGGCTGCTGGTTGGCATGGAATTGCTCCCGAGAACTGAAAGAGCCGCCCGGAGGGCGGCTCGACGAACACGTGGGGGTCCACGTGTTCTACAGAATGATGAGGATGGCGGCGCTGAGTTGGTTCGACATCGAGGACCATTGAAGCCGCATCGGGCCGAGGATTCAACCGTGACCGACGAAAAGTCCTCGGGCCTGTGTACGTCGCTGTGCATGAACAGTGGGCAACAGGTGGACGACGGAAGAAATCCTGGGGGTAACGAGAAAGTTTCGGGGATAACCCTGTGTTTTTCGAAATACCTCTTGACCAGGGGTTTTGTGACGTATTTACTGATGCTCGTTCCGGAGAGCGCACGCCAACCGGAGCGGTGAGGAGGGGGGCTTCGGCCCAGCCCACGCCGCTCACGAGGCGGAAGCGGACTCGGAGCACGGACAGTGTTCACGGCCACCTCGGACCGGGCCGTCGGACTCCTTCGGGAGAGCGGCGGCAACGACGAGTCGGCGACCGCGATGGGAGACCGGAGCGGGAGTCGGGTCAGACCGGGCCGACGATCACCCTCGGGTGGCCGCCGGAAACGGGGACCTGCTGGGGCGTTCGGAGGTTGCGAGGCAACTCGTGGCGGCGAACGTTGCGGCGAGGCGATCGGGTCCACGGGGCGTCTTCGGACAACCGGTGGGCGACGGAGCTGTGGTTGAGGAGCCGAAGGAACTGGGGCCACCCCAACTGGACTCAGCGAGGTCGGTTCCGATTGGCACCAGGACCGAGGGCACGGGCAACCGGGTCAGCGTGAAGCGGTGCCAACGGGGTCGGGGCCGGGAAACCGGTGTCGAGTCCGAAACGCGGCATCGCCCGCCACGCCGAAAGGCGAGACGGGCGATGTGAACAGGTCGAGTCGAAGGCTAACGCCCGACGTTCGACCAGTGGTGGACCTGTCCACGAGCAGCCCCGAAGGGTGCGCCGGCGAAAGCCGGTCACCCGACGGGGCGCTTTCGTTTTTCCCACCATCTCCCCACCCCCACCCAAAAAACCACACCGAAAAATGCGCCGGATTGTGCCCCAGATGCACACATCCCCGCACATTTCGGTGGTCTGGGTCCGTCTGGGGACCCGTCAGTGGAGGGCAGCGGCGAGGCGGCTGACATGGTCGAGGTCTTCCTGGACGAGCTCGACGGTGGGGCCGGGGAAGAACGCCACATCATCGGCTCCCGCGTCGGCGAGTGCCTCTGCGTGACGAACAGCGTCGTCGAAGGTGCCGATCGCCCCGAGCTCGATCCACCATTCCGCCGGCATGTCGGCGATCCCGTCGACGCCACGCGCGTCGAATCGTTCCCGGATCTCGTCGATGTGGGGATGGGCGTTCGGTGCCGGGTTGGCGCCGTCGAGCATGCCGGCGACAAACGGTGCCATGACGCGGCGGGCAGTCCGAGCATCGTCATCGATTGCCAGGGCAGTGAACACCGAGACTCGGAACGGATCGGGGCTTCCCGCCTGCTCGATCGACTGCGCAACGTACGACGGGCCTGCGCCTTCGGCGAGCACGACACCATCGGCCACCCGACCGGCCAACGCCAACGACTTCGGGCCCCGCACCCCGGCGAGCACCGGTGGAACAGACTCCGGCGGGGCGTGAAGGGCCACGTCGCGCATCGCGTACTCCGTTCCCTCGAACGTGACCGTCTCGCCGTGCAGCAGCCGACGCACGATGGTGATCGCTTCATCGAGCGTCGTGACCGGCGACGACGTGCGTCCGCCCATCTGCTCCATCCACTCCTGCACACCGTGACCGATCCCGGCGATCAGGCGCCCGGGTGCCAGGTTGGCGAGCGTCGCCAGCTCCATGGCCGTGACCGCCGGGTTTCGTGCGACGGCCGGCAGGATGCCGATCCCGACCGTGAGCAACTCGGTGCGCGCCAACGCTGTTGCCGCCAGGCTGACAGCGGCGGTGTAGAAGCAATCCTCGATCACCCAGAGCTGATCGACGTGAGCAGCATCGAGTGCCTCGGCCACCTCCACCACGAACGGTGCCGGAAGGCTCCGATCGAAGCACATCCCCACGTTCATCGCCTGACCGTACCCGCGCCCGGAACCCGAAATGTGCGCCGGATTGTGCACTGAGTGCACAGTCCGGCGCATCTTTCTGTTTGTCGTCGGTGTGTGGTGATCGTCAGTGGACGAGTTCGCACCAGTCCTCGTAGCGAGGATCCTGGCCGCGAATGGCCCGGTGGTAAACCTCGGCGATGGCCGACGTCATCGGACCGGGGCACGGGATCATGCGATCGTCGACCGAGTTGATCGAGCTGACCTCGGCGGCGGTGCCGCACACGAATGCCTCCTCCGCGATGTACAGATCGCTGCGAGCGATGTTGTCGACGACCACTTCGAACCCGAGGTCGGCGGCGATCGTCGACACCGAGTTCTGGGTGATTCCCTCGAGCGCCCCAGCCGACAGCGGCGGCGTGAGCAGCTTGCCGTGGCGGGCGACGAAGATGTTCTCGCCGGTGCACTCGGCGATGAGGCCATTCGGTGCAAGCATGATCGCCTCGTCGTAGCCGGCCTTCAACGCCTCGACCTTCGCGAGCGACGAGTTGACGTAGTTACCGGTCGTCTTCGATGCCGGCGGCATCGTGTTGTGGTCGTGGCGCGTCCACGACGAGATCTTCATCCGCACACCCTTCTCGACGGCATCGTCGCCGAGGTACGCACCCCACGGCCAACATGCGATCGACACGTCGACCGAGCAGGGCAACGTATTGAGGCCCATCTCGCCGTAGCCGTAGTAGGCGATGGGGCGGACGTAGCAGGAGTCGAGTCCGGTCGACGCGACCGTTTGCTTGGTTGCTGCGATCAGCTCGTCGACCGTGTACGGAATCTCCATGCCCATGATCTGCGCCGAGCTGAACAGGCGCCGAATGTGCTCGGTCAGTCGGAACACGGCCGGACCCTCATCGGTCTCGTAGGCCCGGATGCCCTCGAACACGCCAGTGCCATAGTGCAGCGTGTGGGTGAGCACGTGGACCTGGGCCTTGTCCCAGTCGACGAGCTCGCCGTTCATCCAGATCTTCGGGGTCGGTGTGATGGGCATGCCGTCAGTTTCCCACGCGCGCTGCGATGGCGTCACCGACGTCGGTGGTGCTGCCGGTGACAGGATCAGCGCACGCGGCGCGGATCCGGTCGGCCGCGACACCCTCGCCGAGGAAGTCGAGCATCAGCGCCGCGCTGAGGATGGCCGCAGTGGGGTTGGCCGTTGCGGTGCCGACGATGTCGGGCGCCGAACCGTGAACCGGCTCGAACATCGATGGGCCTGTCCGAGCCGGGTTGAGGTTGGCCGACGAGGCGAGGCCGATGCCGCCAGACACGGCACCGCCAAGGTCGGTGAGGATGTCGCCGAACAGGTTGTCGGTGACGATCACGTCGTAGCGATGCGGATCCTGCACGAAGTAGATGCACGCTGCATCGACGTGGTTGTAGGCAGTGGTGACGTCGGCATACTCGGCAGCGACCTCGTTGAACGTGCGCTCCCACAGGTTGCCCGAGAACGCGAGGACGTTGGTCTTGTGCACGAGTGTGAGGTGCTTGCGCGGACGACCCGCCGCCAATTCGAACGCGTAGCGAACACAGCGCTCGACGCCATGGCGTGTGTTGACAGACCCCTGAGTCGCCACTTCGAGTGGAGTCCCCCGACGCAACACGCCACCTTCGCCGACGTACGGGCCCTCGGTGTTCTCACGAATCACCACGAAGTCGTGGGGTGTGTCGCCGCCGGGCGCTGTACCGACGAACGGCCGCTGGTTGATGAAGAGGTCGAGCTCGAAGCGCATCTTCAAGAGCAGGCCACGCTCGATCACGCCCGGAGGAACCTCCGGCGTTCCGACCGCGCCCAGCAGGATGCAGTCGAACGTGCGGAGCTCGTCGAGCACCTCGTCGGAGAGGATCTCACCGTCACGCAGGTATCGCGACCCGCCGAGATCGAAGTCGGTCGTGGCGATGTCGACTCCTGCTGCTCGAACCACCTTGATGGCCTCGGCGGTCACTTCGGGGCCGATGCCGTCGCCGCCGATCACTGCGATGTTGTGCGTCATGGGCGGCGAGCCTATGCGGCGACGGGTTTGGATCACAGGGCGGGTCCGGCGAGGCACACGAGCCTGCCGGTATCCTGCGATCAGCATGGCCGAAGTCGAGTTGTCCCCCGCCGCGTACGAACGCCTCAAGGCCGAGTTCGACGATCTGACCACGCGCGGCCGTATCGAAGTCGCCAACAAGATCGAGCGCGCCCGCGAGGAAGGCGACCTCAAGGAGAACGCCGGATACCACGCCGCCAAGGACGAGCAGGGCCACATGGAGGGCCGTATCCGTCAGCTGGAGCATCTGTTGGAGAACGCTCAGATCGTCGAAGGCTCGAAGATCTACACCGTGGTGTACGAGGGTGACTCCGAGGACGACGCCGAGCGATATCTCATCGGCAACATGGAAGAGCAGGTCGACGGCGCCGACGTGATCAGCCGCACGTCACCGCTCGGCAAGGTCCTCGACGGCGCCGAGGCCGGTGCGACCATCACCTACGAAGCACCCAACGGTGCGCTCACCGTGACGGTGCTGCGTGTCGAGCAAGCCTGAGGTCGACGCGGTGAGTCGGGACGTCCTGACACCCAAACTTCCCACGGGCCGATTCGTCGACCTCGGCGACCGCGGCACGATCATCGTGCGTGACTTCGGTGGGCGGCCGGGAGCCCCCGTCATCGCCCTCCTGCACGGTTGGACAGCGACGGCGGACCTCAATTGGTTCAAGTGCTACGACACGCTCGGCGAACACTTCCGCGTGATCGCGTTCGACCATCGCGGGCACGGGACGGGTGTTCGCACCAAGCAGCCGTTCCGACTGGAGGACTGCGCCGACGACGTCGCCGACGTGACCGCAGCGTTGGGTGTCGACACGTTCATCCCGGTCGGCTACTCGATGGGCGGCCCGATCGCCCAGCTCGTCTGGAAGCGACACCCCGAACGCGTCACGGGGCTCGTGCTGTGCGCGACCGCTCCATACTTCGCAGCGCGCCGCAACGAGCGCAGGATGCTGCTCGGCCTGACGGGCCTCGCAACGATGGCCCGCCTCGCTCCCGAGAGCGCCAAGGTCTGGTTGACCGAACAGCTCTACCTCCAGCGCAAGACGATGCAGTGGGAGCCGTGGGCGATTCAGCAGGCGGCCACCCACGACTGGCGGATGGTGCTCGAGGCCGGGAGCGCCACCGGCAACTTCTCGTCGACCGACTGGCTGGCCGAGATCGACGTACCCGTGTCGAACGTACTGACGATGCGCGACCAGGTCGTCCCGCTGCGACGGCAGGTGAAGTTGTTCGAGCTGATCCCGGACACCGAGGCGTTCCGCATCGACGGGATGCACGATGCGGCAGTCGCCAACGCTGATCGGTTCGTGCCGTCGGTGATCCGGGCGATCGAATCGGTCGAGCGGCGCTCGTGATCGACACCGCACGTCGCCGGTGGATCCTGGCCCTCGGCGTCGCCGGTTCGTTCGGTGCGCTGATCGCGCTCGCTGCGCGGCGCCGGAGCAGTACCGGCCACGCGGTTCATCGGTCGCGCCTCGGTCGCAACACGCGCCTCGCGCGAATGGGAGCCAGGGTCGGCACCACCTATGCCACCACCGCGGCCCGCAAGACGTTCGCTTCCGCCGAGCGTCGCGAGGAGCTGGACCGCCACCGGGAGTTGCGTTCGGCACAGCACGTCGCGGACGAACTCGGCCAGATGAAGGGCGCATTGATGAAGCTCGGCCAGATGGCCAGCTACCTCGACGATGGATTGCCCGAACCGTTGCGCCTCGCCTTGTCGCAATTGCAGTCGAACGCGCCACCGATGTCGATCGAGCTGTCGATCGCGACGATCGAGCGTGAGCTCGGCCGCCCGCTGGACGAGCTGTTCGTCGAGTTCGATCCCGACCCCATTGCGGCCGCGTCGATCGGCCAGGTGCACCGAGCATTGATTCGTGACGCTGCCGGAGTGGAGCGCGCCGTGGCCGTCAAGGTCCAGTACCCCGGTGTCGCCGAGGCGATCGTTTCCGACCTCCGCAACGCGGACCTGCTCGGGGCCGTGCTCCGACAGGGGTTCGGCGGGCTCGACCCGGCGGAGATGGTCGACGAGATCAAGCTGCGAATCGCCGAGGAGACCGACTACGAGCTCGAGGCTCGAAACCAGCAGCGCTTCGCCGAGTACTACCGCGACCATCCGTTCATCAAGATTCCCGAGGTGGTGTCCGAGCTCTCGACGCGTTGCGTGCTGACCACCGAACTGGTCGAGGGATTCACCTGGACGGAACTGATGCAGCGCGACCAGGCCGTTCGCGACCGTGCCGGCGAGGTCATCTTCCGGTTCGTGTTCCGCAGCCTGTATCGCATGGGAGCGTTCAACGGCGATCCGCATCCGGGCAACTATCTGTTCCACGACGACGGCACGGTCACGTTCCTCGACTTCGGCCTCGTCAAGCACTTCACAGCGGAGGAGATGTCGACGTTCGGATCGATGGTGAAGGCCGCAGCGGTCGATCACGACCACGTGGAGTTCCGTTCGATCCTCGAAGGCGCCGGGATGTTGCAGCCCGGCGCGCCGGTGTCGACCGAGACGGTCGGCGAGTACTTCTCACACTTCTATGACACGGTGCGAACCGACGCCGACATGACCTGGACGCGCGACTACGCGAACTCCATCGTCCGACACACCTTCGACCGCACGAGTCCCATCAGCCAGTACGCGACCGTACCGCGGGCGTTCGTCTTCATCCAGCGGATCAACCTCGGGTTGTACGCATTGCTCGGCGAGCTCGAAGCGACGGGCAACTACCGGCGGATCGCCGCCGAGCTGTGGCCGTTCGTCGGCTCCGAACCCTCCACCGCCCTCGGACACGCCGAAGCCAACTGGCTCGCCGCCCAACCTCATCCCCGCCCCTGACCACCCAACATCCCCGAAATGTGCGCCGTCGTGTGCACTCAGCGCGCAGACTCCCGCATTTTTCGGAGTTGGGTAAGGGTTGGGCGGGTTGACGTGGGGGTGACGGGGTTCGCAAGTAGCGTCGCTCGGATGCGCCGGACACTCCCCGTACTGCTCACTGCCACCTTGCTCCTCGCCGCGTGCGGGAGTGACAGCGATTCGGCCACCGATGGGTCCTCCGTCGACACGACCGAGTCGACCACCGATTCGAGCGAGCCCGCCACGCCGGCTACCAACCCCGACAAGCCCGAGGTCGAGATCCCCGACGAGATCCCGACGGAACTCGTGGTCACGGTCATCGAGGAGGGCTCGGGTCCGGAAGCCCAGACGGGTGACACCGTGGTCGTCGACTACGTCGGCGTTCGCAGCCGCGACGGCGTCGAGTTCGACAACAGCTACGACCGCTTCGAGCCATTCCCGGTCGTGCTCGGCGAGGGAAGCGTCATCAAGGGCTGGGACGACGGGTCTCGTCGGGGCCCAGGCAGGCGCCACAATTCGCATCGACATCCCGAGTGATCTCGCATACGGCGCCGAGGCCCGTGACGACATCATCGGCGAGAACGAAGCGCTGACTTTCCTCATCGAAGTACGCGCAGTGGTTCCCGCGACCGACCCAGCCGACGCACCAACCGAGCCCGGTGTGGAGGCCTCGACCGGCGTCGAGGGCCTCGAAGTCGTCGACACCAGAGAAGGCACCGGCGCCGAACTCGAGGTGGGCCAAACCGCACTCATCCGGTACGCCCTTTTCCGTGGGGATAACCGGGCCTTCCTCGTGAGCAACTGGGACCAACCGCTCAACCCGCTACCGATCGTCGAAGGCACGTTCCCGGTCCTCTACGAGGGCCTTCCGGGCATGAAGGTCGGAGGCCGGCGAGTCCTCACCATCCCGCCGCAGTACCCAGAATACGGGTTCGGCCCGGAGGGCAGCCCGACCGAGGGCCTGCCGGCGGAGACGGACGTCATCATGGTCGTCGACCTCCTCGGCATCTACGGCACGCCCGACGAGTGAGCCGTACACGATGTGTCTGACACATCGTGTACGCAGATCGTGAACGGCCTCAGGCGGGCTGGAGATCGAGGCCGAGGTCGAGCACCCGCGCCGAGTGGGTCAGTTCGCCGACGGCGATGAAGTCGACACCCGTCGCCGCCACGGCTCGCGCCGATTCGAGCGTGAGTCCACCGCTGGCCTCGAGGCGAACGGCGACGTTCAGTTCATTGCGAACCTTCACGGCCTCACGCATCTGATCGGGAGTGAAGTTGTCGATCAACACCTCATCGGCTCCGGCAGCAATCGCTTCTCGCAGCCCGTCGAGCGAATCGACTTCGATCTCGACCGGAATGGTGGCTTCGAGGTCACGCACGCGCCGATAGGCCTCGGCGATGCCACCCGCGGCGGCGATGTGGTTGTCCTTGACGAGTGCCATGTCCGACAGGCCCATCCGGTGGTTCACACCGCCGCCGCAGCGGACCGCGTACTTCTCCAGCGCCCGCAGACCCGGAGTGGTCTTGCGGGTGTCGCGCACCACCGCTGACGTGTCCTCCAGGGCGTCGGCCCATCGCCGGGTCGACGATGCCACTCCCGAGAGATGGCACAACAGGTTCAATGCTGTGCGCTCGGCCGTCAGCAGCAATCGCGTCGGCGCAGTCACTTCGGCGACCTTGGTGCCCGAGTGCACGAACGTGCCATCGCCGACCAACTGCCTGAACTCGCTGGCGTCGTCGCCACACACGGTTTCGATCACTGCAGCGACAACGGAGAGTCCGGCGATCACACCGGGCTCGCGGGCACCGAACGTCGCCATGCTGCGCTGGTCGGGGTCGATGGTCGCGACGGAGGTGATGTCAACGCCGCCCATCAGGTCCTCGACGACCGCATTGCGGACGATGCCGGCGATTGCGTCGGGATCGAGACCCCCAGCGATCAGGTCACGGCGAGTCGCCTCCGACAACGGATGGAACACGAACATGCGGCGAGTGTACGAGCGCTGTTCCTCGAGGTGTCCGACACCAGAGCAACGATCACGCCGTGATGGTGATCCGGTCACCGGGGACGATGGTGCCGCCGGTGAGCACAGAGGCGTACCAGCGACTCCAACCCGGGCGGTCGACATGGTCGATGCGGTTCCAGTCGCGTTCGACGAAGCAGTCGCCGATCTTGTGGCACGGCGCCGCCGGACTGCTCGTTCGCAGGCGTACGTCACCGATCTCGATCGTGAGACCACCGCGCATGCGTGACCAGTCGACGCCCGAGATCGTCACGTTCTCACCGGCGCCTCCGGGCACGATCGGGTGGCCTTCGGTCCTCAACACGTCCAGCAGATCCGAGCTGTACAAGCAGAGCGCCTGCCACGGACGCCCGTGGTTGCGCCGGTTGTTCTGCCCGTCGCCATCGATGCCTCCCGGGCCGACGACCGCCTCGGTGATCGCGAGCTTCGGCACGCCACCCGACGACGCCTGGAGCGAACCGACCGAGCCCACCATCGGCTCGAACTGTTCGAGTGAGCGGCGGGTCGCCGCGAGTTCATCGAGACGGTGCATCACGGCGTGTGTCGCCACGACGGGATCGTCATCGACGTCGAGCGGCAGCGCGGCAAGGCTCGCTTGATCTGGCGACCCCGCAAGGACGTACCCGATCAGGTCGCCGGTGTGAGCGAGTGTGCGCTCCAGATCGTCGGCACTCCACCGGGAGGCCTCGAATCCGCACACGTCACACGTCAGGGTTGCGGTCACGTCGACGAATCGTAGGCGGACCGCCCGTCCGGTCGACGAGCGTGCCCGAGTTTGCCTGAGCGCCGATCGCCACCATCGACGTTGTCGCGCACACAATCCGGGCGGCCACTCGAGACGGTCGTTCAGGCGAATTCCGAGATTTCGCTCAGACGTGGAGCCGATCGTCGACATTCAGCGCACCCGATGCGTCGAGCGTGACATCGAGATGGCGGAGCCACTCCACGCGGGGCTCGGGGTAGTCGGATCGACGGTGACAGCCACGACTCTCGTGACGGGCACGCGCCGCTGCAACGACCGCAGCGGCGACAGTGAGGATGTTCGTGCCCTCCCACGTTCGGCGCGACGGCTCGATGGGTAGCTCGTCGACATCGCCGGTTCGCTTCGCCGACCGCATCCCCCTGGCGATCGATCCCAGTGCTCCCGTCGCTGACGCCAACGACATCTCGTCGCGAAGCACGCCCACGTGGCGCGACATCACGGCGCGCACCTCGCGCAGTCGGGCAGGGTCGAGCAACGGGTGGTCCAACGGATCGTCGAACTCGACGTCGATCGGCACGCGATCGGGAAGCTCCCAAGCGAGATCACGGCCGACCCGGGTGCCGGCCACGACCGACTCGGTGAGGCTGTTCGAGGCAAGGCGGTTCGCTCCGTGAACGCCGGTCGCCGACACCTCGCCCACCGCGTACAAGCCTCGCAACGAGGTGCGGCCGTCGAGGCCGGCGCGGATGCCACCGCACGCGTAGTGCGCCGCCGGCGCAACGGGAATCCGATCGACTGCAGGATCGAGCCCGATCTCGCGGCACGCCTCGGTGATCGACGGGAACCGTTCGTGGAACCGCTCACCCATGTGCGTCGCATCGAGGTAGACGTGGTCGTCGATGCCACCCGGGGCCTCGGCCATCCGCCGGCTGATGGCTGCGGCCACCACATCGCGCGGTGCGAGGTCTTCCAGCGGATGCACGCCGACCATCACCCGCTCGCCCGCACCGTCGAACAGGATCGCTCCTTCCCCACGTACGGCCTCCGACACCAGGGCCTGCTGGCCGAGCGCATCGGGCCCACGCCACATCACGGTCGGGTGGAACTGCACGAACTCGACGTCAGTCACGGGGAGTCCCGCCCGAAGCGCCATCGCCACCCCGTCGCCCGTGACCGCCGGCGGGTTCGACGTGGAGGCGAACACCTGCCCGTACCCGCCGGATGCAATCACGATGGCGCGCGCCGTGACGACGCCGACGGAGACGAGCACGCCATGCTCGTCGGTCTTGCCGATGCGCACGCCGACGACCTGGCGTTCGCCGTCGGCTGCAGTCCCGAGTACGAGATCGAGCGCGAACGCGTGGCCGAGCACGTCGACGCCGGCGCCGATCGCCGACTCGTCGAGCGTGCGCTGCACTTCGGCTCCCGAGCGGTCGCCGCCGGCGTGGACGATGCGGTTGTGGCTGTGCCCGCCCTCGCGGGTCAACGCGATATCGGTGCCGCCGTGGTCGGGGTCGAATGCCGCGCCGAGTCGCATGAGGTACCGAATCGACTTCGGGGCCTCGGTCACCAGTTCGCGCACGACGTCTTCGTCGCACAGGCCGGCGCCTGCCTCGAGCGTGTCGCGCACGTGGTCGTCGATCGTGTCGCTCGGGTCGAGCACACCCGCAAGGCCTCCCTGGGCCCACTGTGTCGAGCCGGCCGACAGGACATCCTTGGTGACCACCAGGACGCTGCGGACCGGCCGGGCCGCGAGCGCAGCCGACAGCCCCGCTGCCCCGGAGCCGAGCACGACGACGTCGACATCGCGTTCCCAGGTCGCAGGCGGCGCCGCCAAGCGCCTCGGCAGGTTCACGTCACTCGGCCGTTGCCGACGTCGCGCCGATGGCGATCATCCGCTCGACCGAGAGGCGGGCACGATCGGCGATCTCACGGTCGACGAACACCTCGTCGGTACCCTCACGTAGCGAGCGCAAGAGTTTCGCCGGCGTGATCATCTTCATGTACTTGCACACAGCAGCGCGGTTCACCGGCACGAAGTCGGTCGTGGAGTTCACCTTGCGCAGCTGGTGGATCATGCCGGTTTCGGTGGCGACGAGCACCTTGGCGGCCGTCGTCGCACGGGCGGCGTCGACCATCCCGCCCGTGGAGAGCACCTTCGTACGTTCGGCTGGCACGACGCCCGACGACACGAGATAGAGGGCGCTGGTGGCACACCCGCACTCAGGGTGGATGAACAGCTCGGCGTCGGGTTCGGCCTCGACCTGCGCCCGAAGGTCGGCGCCGTTGATACCGGCGTGAACGTGGCACTCGCCCATCCAGATGTGCATGTTGTCGCGCCCGGTCAAACGCTGCACGTGGGCGCCGAGGAACTGGTCGGGGAGGAACAGCACTTCCTGATCGTGTGGGATCGACTCGACGACCTCGACGGCGTTCGACGAGGTACAGCAGATGTCGGTCTCGGCCTTCACCTCGGCGGTGGTGTTGACGTAGCTGACCACGACGGCGCCGGGATGCTCGGCCTTCCAGGCTCGGAGCATGTCGGCATTGATGGTCTCGGCAAGGCTGCAGCCCGCTGCCGCGTCCGGGATGAGCACGGTCTTGTCGTACGCGAGGATCTTCGCCGACTCTGCCATGAAGTGAACGCCGCAGAACACGATCGTCGATGCGTCGACGTCGGCGGCCACACGTGACAGGCCGAGCGAGTCGCCGACGTAGTGGGCAATGTCCTGGATCTCGGGGACCTGATAGTTGTGAGCCAGGATGACGGCGTCTCGTTCCGCGGCGAGGGCCAGCACCTCGTCACGCCAATCGCTCGCAAGCACCTCGACATTGACGGTCGATTCGGTCACCCGCACAGCGTAGGAGGAAGTGGTCCGGCTGCGACGACTGGTGGCCGAAGCGCTTGACTGATGCGATGCGTTCCACCCTCGCCGCCGCCGCGCTCTTCACGTCCGCGGGCGTCGCCCACTTCGCACGACCGGACTTCTTCGAGTCGATCGTGCCGGACTGGTTCCCCGATGCTCGGCTCGCGAATCGGGTCAGCGGCGCCGCGGAGATCGCGCTCGGCCTCGGTCTGCTGTCTCCGCGTACACGTCGCCCTGCTGCACTCGGGTTGATCGCCCTGCTGGTGATCGTGTTCCCGGCCAACATCGACATGGCCGTCAACCGGGTGGAGGTGAAGCCCGTCGACGGGCGGATGACCCGCAGCGTCGGCACTGCGACCGGTCCCCAGAACTGGATCCGGCTTCCGCTGCAGGTCCCGGTCGCCTGGTGGCTGTGGCGCGAAGCCAACACTGCCTGAACCCGCGGTCGTGTCGCGGCAGCGTTGCGAACGGGACGTTCGGCTCTGAACACACCGTCCGGTGGGGCGCACGATCCAGACAGAGGCGACGGTTCTCGACAGCCGAATCGATGGAAAGGTGTCGGAGTTGGTGACTGACCGACGTGATGGCGTTGCAGCTCTCGTTGTCGTCTCCGCACTCGTTCTGGCCGCGTGCGGCGGTGACGGTGATGCGACCGAGGAGAGCGTTGCAACGGTCGGCGGCCCGGCACCCAGCGAAATGTGCACGGCGCCCGAGGTGCCCGTCCTCGCCTCGTACGATCTCGTATCCGGCGATCACCGCTGGCACGTGTGCGGCGATCCCGAACCCTGGTACTCGCTCGAAGCGGCCACCGACGACACGGTGTACGTGGGGGCTTCGTTCGAGTTCGCAGAGCCGATCGTGATCGCCCTCGACACGGCGACCGGGGTGGAGCGGTGGCGAGGCGATCTCGACCGTATGAACGAAGAACTCCCCGACGACGCAGCGCGACCGACCTCTGATCCGCCGACGATCGACGGGATCGCACTGACCGGAGGCCAGGATGACCCACTGGTGGCAGCCGACGCCGCCACCGGCACCGAGCTGTGGCGGAACGATGACCATCTCGTCTACGACGACGTGTGGGCGGTCGGCGACGGCGGCGTGTTCATGAACCACCAGACCGGTTCGGAGTCGACCGTGGTGGCCTACGAGTTGACCACCGGGGATATTCGGTGGGAACGGGCGCTCGGCGTGGCGGCATACCCGTGGTGGGTCGACGGTGAGCGGGTCTTCTCGTCGTGGACGAACGTCACTGCGATGTCGACCGTCGACGGATCCGTGATCTGGACCTCGGACTACCCGCAGACGGAGACCGGATTCCCTGCTCCCAGGGCTGTCGTCACGAACGACACGTCGGTGTTCGTGTCCTTCGCCTCGGGGTTCGGGAGTGGGGACTGAGGAGATGACCATGTGGAATCGACGCATCGGGGCGACCGCGCTGTTGCTCGCTGCAATGGTCGGCTGTGGCGGGTCGACGTCGACCGGTGACCCCGGGACGACGTCGCTGTCGGCCGGCACGACGACCACCGTGCCGCAGCCGCCGGCACTCACGTTCACGGAACGGGAGCGAGCGCCGCGCGAGTTCGCTGCGAAGGACGCCCTCACATGCCTCCGTGGCGAGGGGCTGACGGTTGCCCTGCCATCCGGGTTTCCGGGGGCTGACGACGTGAGGCCCGCGAGGCAGCCGTTCGACCCGACGATCTCCGGTCCGGCTTTGGAACAGTGTCGAGCGGAGATGGTCGCGTACCTCGAGGTTGCGCCGCCGGGTCCTGAGCCAGTGGCGCTCCTGATGGCGCAATACAACTGCATGGCCAATCAGGGCTTCATCGACGCCTTCCCGTCTCCCGACACCGATCGTGAGCAGTACGGGCAAGCACAAGCGTTCTGCAGTGGGACTGCGACATCGAACGCATCGCAGCTGTCGTGCGACGCCTACCGAGTGGGAGCGGACGGAACGATGGAGACGGCGCCCATCCGCGCCGACCTCGAACAGCTCATCACCGTCGAGGGGACAGCACCGGCCACGTCGACGGTCGGGACTCCGTTCGTCGTGACGATTCGTCCGTACGTCCTGGGCATGCCGCCGAAGCTCTACGGCTTCACGGTGGTCGACGGCAGCTCGTTCGTGCGAGCGTTCACGGTCGAGGGGGGCTCGATCGACCCGGCGTCCGTGCGATCGACTCCTCCCACCGAACCTGACGTCGCGGTGACGGTAGAGTCCGACGGGACCACCGCGACATTCCGCTACGACAACGTGGTGGCGGCCACTGAGTCGATCGAGTTCCCCGAAGCAACGTTCGAGGTGACGCCATCGGCGCCAGGACGGGTGGTGATCACCTTCAGTGGGTACGAGCAGTCCATCACATTCGACGTCGACGGCGACCGAAGGGTTGTCCGGACCATCTGCACATCGAGGTTCGGCACACCCGTCGCGTGGTCCGACGCAACCTGATCGATCGGACTGCGTCAGGGGAGGACGCGCTGGGCGGCGACGACGACGATCTTGCCGAAGCGTCTTCCGGGCTGTCGGGTCAGGCGCTCGATCGGACCGCTCACCGACAGCGCCGCCACGACCGAGCCATCCGATGCGACGATCGGCGCACTGACCGACGCGACGCCCGCCTCACGTTCACCGATGCTCTCGATCCATCCGTGGCGGCCGACCTCGCCTGACAGCACACGCCCCGCTGATCCGACATCGAGGGGAAGCAACGCGCCTTGCGGGACGATCCAGCGCAGACCGTGGGTCGATTCGAGTGACAGCACACAGCGACGCTGCTCACCCTCGCGCACGAAGAGCTGCACGCTCTCTCCCGTGTCATCGCGGAGTTGCTCGAGCACCGGACGCGCCACGTCCACGAGCGGGAAGCGTTCGGCTGCAGTCCGGCCGAGCGGGACGAGACCCTGGCCGAGGTCGAACCGACCGTCGGCATCGCGTCGCAGCAGGCCGTGCGCCTCGAGCGCTGACGCCAAGCGGTGAGCGGTTGCTCGGGGGAGCTGCGTCTCGGCTTGCAGCTCGACGAGAGTCCGAGGCGAATCGGCCACCGCCGACAACACCAACATGACCTTGTCGAGCACACCGACGCCGGATACAATGTCCATATTGCAAGAATGATATCCCATATATTGGGACATGGAAACGATATCGGGACAAGGCAACGAGGAGCTACGAACGTGGGCAAGACACTGCCGGAAAAGGTGTGGGAACGCCATCTGGTGCACTCCGCACCCGATGAACCCGACCTGCTGTACATCGACCTGCACCTGGTCCACGAGGTCACCAGCCCGCAGGCGTTCGATGGGCTGAGGCTCAGCGGCCGCACGGTCCGCCGGCCCGATCTCACGATCGCGACCGAGGATCACAACGTCCCGACCGAGCACATCGACCAGCCGATCGCGGACCCGATCTCGGCGAAGCAGATCGACACGCTGCGCGTGAACACAGCCGAGTTCGGCATCACCAACTTCCCGATGGGTGATCCCAACCAGGGCATCGTGCACGTCATCGGACCGGAGCAGGGTCGCACCCTGCCGGGCATGACCATCGTGTGCGGCGACTCGCACACCGCCACGCACGGAGCGTTCGGCGCGCTGGCCTTCGGCATCGGCACGAGCGAGGTCGAGCACGTGCTCGCCACCCAGACCCTCCCCCAGCAGCGTCCGAAGTGGATGTCGGTCACCGTGGAGGGCAACCTCCGATCGGGCGTCACCGCGAAGGATGTGATCCTCGCGATCCTCGGCGAGATCGGCACGGGCGGCGGCATCGGCCACGTGATCGAATACCGCGGGTCGGCGATCCGAGCACTGTCGATGGAGGGCCGCATGACGGTGTGCAACATGTCGATCGAGGCCGGCGCGAAGGCCGGGATGATCGCACCCGATGACACAACGATCGAGTACTTGAAGGGTCGCGCCAACGCACCGAGCGGTGACGAATGGGACGCCGCTGTCGCCGACTGGTCGACGCTGCACTCCGACGACGACGCCGAGTGGGACAAAGAGGTCGTGCTCGACGCCGCTGCGATCCGGCCGCACGTCACGTGGGGGACGAACCCCGGCCAGGTCGCCCCGATCGACTCGGCCGTGCCCTCCCCCGACGACTACGACAACCCGACCGCGAAGGAGACCGTGACCCGTGCCCTCGAGTACATGGGCCTCGAGCCGGGCACGCAGATGCGCGACGTCGCCGTCGACACCGTGTTCATCGGGTCGTGCACCAACAGCCGTATCGAGGATCTCCGCGCCGCCGCGGCCGTGATGAAGGGTCGAACCGTCACGGTGAAGCGGGTCATGGTGGTGCCCGGGAGTCACGCCGTGAAGGCGCAGGCAATCGCCGAAGGCCTCGACCAGGTGTTCATCGCCGCCGGAGCCGACTGGCGCGAGCCCGGATGTTCGATGTGCCTCGCCATGAACCCCGACAAGTTGGCCCCCGGCGAGCGGGCGGCGAGCACGAGCAACCGGAACTTCGAGGGCCGGCAGGGCCGCGGCGGACGCACGCACCTCGTGTCACCCGAAGTCGCCGCCGCCACGGCGGTCAAGGGAACGTTCTGTACGCCTGCCGATCTGGAAGGGGCATCGTCATGAAGGCAGTGCGGGTCATCACGGGCACCGGGGTGCCGTTGAAGCGCTCCGATGTCGACACCGACCAGATCATCCCCGCCGACTGGCTCAAGCGCGTCGAGCGCACCGGCTTCGAGAAGGGACTGTTCTCCACCTGGCGCGACGACCGCGACTTCGTGCTCAACGACGAGCGCTACGCCCAGGCGAACATCCTCGTGGCCGGCCCGGCCTTCGGCGTCGGATCGTCACGCGAGCACGCCGTCTGGGCCATCCAGCAGTACGGCTTCGACGCCGTGATCGCGCCGAGCTTCTCCGACATCTTCCGTAACAACTGCACCAAGAACGGCCTCGTACCGGTCGTGGTGCCGGAGACGACCGTCGAGGCGATCTGGGCAGCGATCGAAGCCGATGCCGACACGCAGATCGTGGTCGACATGGAACAGCTCACGGTCGAAGTGCCGGCCGCCGGGATCGACGAGCCGTTCCCGATGGACCCACAGACTCAGCATCGCTTCCTCAACGGCCTCGACGACGTCGGCATCACGCTGACCCACGCCGACGCGATCGACAGCTACGAAGCAGCCCGCCCCGCCTGGCTCCCCTGACTCTAGCAACAGGGGTCATGGCCCCTGTTGCAAGGTCGACGGGCGCGACGGGCGTCGACAGCCGATACTGACATACATGCAGCTGCATTCCCCGCGTGCCTGGATTCGTGTCATCGCCCGCAACGCCAAGCGGCTGATGGTGTTGATCGTCGGAGTGGCTGTCCTGCTCGCCGGCCTCGCGATGCTCGCTCTTCCCGGACCCGGTGTGCTGGTCATCATCCTGGGCCTCGTGATTCTCGCCACCGAGTTCGCCTGGGCCGAGCGGATGCTCGACCGCACGACGAGCACCGCCGCCGGCGCGGCCAACAAGCTCACCGACAACAACAAGGGTCGGACCGCGCTCGCGGCTTCCGGCATCGGGATGATCGTCGGCGGGTTCGTGCTGGCGGTGATGTTCGAGGGACTCCTGGTGGTCGGCGTCTCGGTGGCGATCGCCGGTGTGGTCGGTCTGATCACGCTGCTCCCGCAGGTACGTGCCTGGATCGACGCCAAGGCGAACGACACGGCCTGAGTCAGCGGGTGGCGTGCGCCTCGAGGAGGTGGGCCATCGCCATGGTGACGCGGCGGGCGGTCGGCAAGTGGAGATACTCGTTCGGGCCGTGGGCGTTGGCATCCGGGCCGAGCACACCGGTGATCACGAACTGGGCGTCCGGAAACCTCTCGCCGAGCATCCCCATGAACGGGATCGATCCACCTTCGCCGAACGTCCGCGCCGGCTCACCGAACGCCCGGGTCGACGCATCGTCGAGTGCGGTCGCCAGCCAGGGTGCCGTCGCCGGCGCATTCCAACCCGGACCGAACTCGCCGTCGCCGAACGACACCTGGGCTCCGTACGGCGGGTCGGCTTCGAGCGCCTCCTTGATCGCTGCCGCCGCGGTCGCCGGATCGCAGGTCGGCGGTATTCGGAACGAGAGCTTCAGCGATGTCCGTGGACGCAGGACGTTGCCGGCCCGAGCGATCGGAGGGAGGCCATCAGCGCCGACGACGCTGAGGCTCGGACGCCACGTACGTACGAGCAGCTGTTCGGCCGGATCGTCGGTCGTCGGTCGCGCTCCGTCGACGAACGGGTAGTGATCGCCGATCCGGCCGATCTCAGCCGCGGTCTTCGCGGCCTCGTCGACCCGATCGGGTGGGATCGTGACGTTCAATTCGGGCAGCCGGATGTCACCGGTCGCAGGGTCTTCGACGCGATCGAGGAGCATGCGGGCGATGCGGAACGTCGAGGGCACCATGCCGCCCACGTCGCCGGAATGCAGGCCGGCGGTGACGATGTCGACCGTGAGCGTGCCCGACACGAGACCGCGCAACGACGTTGTCACCCACAATCGGTCGTAGTCGATGCAGCCCGAGTCGAGGCAGATGACGAGACTCGGCGTACCGATGCGATCGGCGAGCGCATCGACGTGTGCAGGCAGGTCGGGGGAACCCGACTCCTCGCTCGCCTCGATCAGCACCACACACCTGGCGCGTGAGCCCCCGGCGGCATGCACTGCCTCGATCGCCGTCAGTGCGGCGAACGCGGAGTAGCCGTCGTCGGCACCACCGCGGCCGTACAGCCGGTCACCCTCCAGGACCGGCGTCCACGGACCGAGGCCGTCGCGCCAGCCCTCCATTTCCGGCTGCTTGTCGAGATGCCCGTACAGCAGGACCGTGTCGGCGTCCGATCCGGATCCGGTAGCCGGAACCTCGACGAGGATGACGGGCGTGCGTCCGTCGAGCTCGACGACCTCGACGCTGATCCCCGGGATGGATCGACCTCGGCACCAACCGGCGATCAGGGCGACGGCCTCGGCCATGTGACCGTTGGCCCGCCACTCCGGGTCGAACACCGGCGAGACGTTCGCAATCGCGATGTACTCGTGCAGGATCGGAACGACCTCGTCCCACACCTCGTTGCAGTGTTCGGCGATCGTCGAGCCGGTGATGGTCACGCCCCGAACGCTAGATCAGGCACCCGGTGCGGTCGGCGTCGACGGCGGCAGTGGTGCCGGCGGGGTCGGCGCCACCGGCGCAGTCGATGGAGCCGGCGGCGTCGCCTGCATCGCGGCGACCTGCGCTGCGGCCGCCTGCTGGGCTGCGACCCGACGTGCCTCGGCGTCGGCTTGCTGCTGAGCAACCGTCGCCTCGCGCTCGAGTTCCTCCTCGGCGGCGTGAATCTGGCCGAGGCGGCCCGACAGCCAGCCGATCGCGGCACTGAAGGCCAACGCCACGATCCCGTAGATGATCATGGCGAAGAGCACCGACGTGTCGAAAACCGCCGGGACGTCGGCGCTCGTCGTGCCGAGCTGGATGGGTGTGAAGATGCCCCGGAACGGCGCCATCACGCGTTCGAGGTTGCGGTACGCCCACTGTGTGAACCCCGCCGTCGGATTCGCGCCGAACAGCAGGAGGAAGAAGCCGATGAACAAGATGATCTCGACGACGATCAGGTAGAAGTAGACGAGGTAGCTGATCGCGCGGACGACCCACACGACCGCCTTTCGCTCGGTGAGTGCTCGGGAATCCGACGTGATCATCTGTGACGCTCCTCTCGGGCCCGGGTCGGACCGCTCGGGCACCACCGTAACGGCCGACAGAATTCGGCCCGGGGACCGGTCAGTGCCCCAGGCGCGCCAGCAGCGACGTCCCCATCCGCTCGAACCGCTCACTGTCGGCGGAGTGCAGCAGGTACATCATGGCGAAGTGGAGCGCCCACGCCTCGGCCCGGCTCCAGGTCGCATCGTCGACGCCACCGGCCGCGATTCGCAGTGACGAGCGATCCTCCTCGTCGAAGAGCATCCAGCCGATGGCGAAGTCGACCGCCGGGTCGCCGGCGGTGAGGTCGCCGAGGTCGATGACCGCACTGATCGCACCGTCGCGCACGATCACGTTCGCCGTGTGCAGGTCGCCGTGCAACCACACCGGATCACCATCCCACTCCCCGACGCTGACGAGCTCCTCCCAGCGCGCCCGAACGCGTGGTCCGTCGACCAGCGCACCGAGGCGTTCCACCGCTCCTTCGAATCTGGGTCGAGGCTCGGTCACCGGACCGCAGCGATAGGCGTTGTGCGGCGCATCGGACGGAGCAGGCGTGTGCAGCGCAGCGAGAAAGGCTCCGAGGCGCTGGGCCTCTCGGCCGAGATCGTCAGGAACGACATCGGCAGCAACGTCACCGTCGAACCATGGGCACACGCTCCACTTCCACGGATACTCGTCGCTCGGTTCGCCGAAGCGCACCGGAGCCGGAATGGCTATCGGGAGGCGGAGCGCGAGTTCCGGAAGCCATCGATGCTCGTTGGCGACGAGGTCGGCGCCGAGTTGGCGTCGCGGAACGCGAACCGTGAGCGGAGCGTCGTCGCCTCCGTCCAGGCGGAAGATCACGTTGTCCCAACCGTTCGCGGCGAGCACCAGCGGACGTTCGGCGAGGTCGGGATGTTGCTCGGCGAGAAGCCGACGCACGAGGGCGTCGGTGACATCGACCTCGGCGGCAGGCATGTTCTGCGCCGCCATCAGATCGACGTCACGTGATCAGTCGGTTTCGAACTCGGGGAGGTGCAGCAGTCGCGAATCATTGGAGAAGACCTCGATCGGCTTCTCGGTCGGCAGGCGCATCCCGCGCTGCAGGATCCGCATCTGGGTGTGCTGGTTGTATTCGACGAGCGTGACGGCCCAGCCGTCGCGGCCGGCGCGGGCGGTGCGGCCCGAGCGGTGGAGGTAGTCCTTCACATCCTTGGCCGGCTCGTAGTGGATCACGGCACCGATGTCGTCGATATCGATGCCGCGGGCAGCCACGTCGGTGGCGACCAGGACCGCCAGCTTGCCTTCGGCAAAGTTGCGCAGGGCGCGTTCGCGTGCACTCTGCTGCATGTCGCCATGGATCGGTCCGGCATCGACCCCGAGTTCTCCGAGGTTGTTGGCGACGCGGTCGCAGGTGCGCTTGGTCTGGCAGAACACGAGCAACTTCGGGATCGACTTGCCGATCGAGCCGATGACCTTGTCCTTGTCCATGTGGTGCACTGCGAGGAACAGGTGGTGCATCGTGCCCACGGTGTCGGTCGCCTCGTCGATGGCCACGGTGACCGGATCGGTCTGGTAGTGACGAATGAGGTGGCCCACGTCGCCGTCGAGCGTTGCAGAGAACAGCATCGTCTGGTTGCGGCTGTCGCAGTGACGAAGGATCCACTCGACCTGCGGGGTGAAGCCGTCGTCGGCCATTCGATCGGCCTCGTCGAGCGTGACGATCTGCATGTCGTCGAGCGACACCTCGTTCGACTTGATGAGATCGATCAGGCGCAACGGCGTGGCGATCACGATCTCGACACCCTTGGCCAATTCATCGACCTGGTGGTGACGGGATGCGCCTCCGTAGACGGGCAACACCCGCATGCCGGCGTGATGGGCGACGGGCTCGAGGACCTCGGCGACCTGGACGGCGAGTTCGCGGGTCGGAACGAGCACGAGTCCGAGCGGACGCGACGGCGCAGCTTTGTCGGTGATCCGCGCCAACATCGGGACGCCGAATGCGAGGGTCTTGCCCGAGCCGGTCTTGGCGCGTCCGCAGACGTCCTTGCCGGTGATGGCGACCGGAATCGCCTCGGTCTGGATGTTGAACGGCTGGGCGAACCCGCACGCTGCGAGGCCGTCGTCGATCCGCGCCGGAACGCCGAGATCGAAGAAGCCGGTCGGTGCTTCCACCGGGGGCAGGATGTTGAAGGAGGTGAGGTTCGAGGTGTTGACGTGGCCACCGTCGTACGGCTTGTCCGATGGACGCGATCGCTGGCGACGAGGCGCTCCCCGTCGCGCTGTTGATTCAGTCATGTTGGTCGTCAGCGTACCGGCGAGGTCTCTGCGAGCGCGAGATGCGCCGGAGCGTGCTAGTCTTCGTGGCGATGTTGCGCAGCGACCTCCTTCTGCTTCTGTAGGGCGAGCGCCACAGATCCGCGTTCGCCCGCACCCCCCGCCCCACCGGCCGGGGGGTTCTTGCTTTTCCGGCCAGATCCCCCGCCCGAACCACCCGAGACCAACCTCCGATCGTCAGGAGAATCGAATGCCTCCCCAGAACGTCACCCCGAAGAAGATGCCCTTCGAGAAGTACACGCCGTTCGTGCCGGTCGTGCTCACCGACCGCACCTGGCCGAACGTCACGATCAGCACGGCGCCTCAATGGTGCTCGGTCGACCTGCGCGACGGCAACCAGGCACTCATCGATCCGATGGACCCGACTCGCAAGATGCGGATGTTCGAGGAACTCGTGGCCATGGGGTTCAAGGAGATCGAGGTCGGGTTCCCGTCGGCGAGCCAGCCCGACTACGACTTCGTCCGCCAGTTGATCGAGGAGGACCGGATCCCCGACGACGTCACGATCCAGGTGTTGGTCCAGTGTCGCCAGGAACTGATCGAACGCACCTACGAGTGCCTGCAGGGCGCACCACGCGCCATCGTGCACTTCTACAACTCCACCAACCCGCTGCAGCGTGAGGTGGTGTTCGGACTCGACCGCGATGGCATCATCGACGTCGCGGTCAATGGTGCCAAGCTGTGCCGCAAGCTCGAACACGCCGCCGGCGACACGGTGATCCGCTACGAGTACTCACCCGAGAGCTTCACGCTCACCGAGCCCGAGTTCGCCATCGAGGTGTGCGAAGCGGTGATGGACGTGGTGGATCCGACGCCCGACAATCCAATCGTGCTCAATCTGCCCGCAACTGTCGAGTGCTACTCCCCCAACGTGTACGGCGACGTCATCGAGTGGTTCGGACGCACCATCAAGAACCGTGACTCGGTGGTCATCTCGTTGCATCCTCACAACGACCGTGGCTGCGCCGTTGCCGCCGCCGAGTTCGGCGTGATGGCGGGAGCCGACCGGGTGGAGGGCACGTTGTTCGGCAACGGTGAGCGCACCGGCAACGTCGACATCGTCACGTTGGCGATGAACCTGTTCATGAATGGCGTCGACCCGAAACTTGACATCACGGACATCGACAAGCTGCGTCGCACGGCCGAATACTGCAATCGCCTGCCGGTGCATCCTCGCCATCCGTTCGCTGGAGACCTCGTGTACACGGCATTCTCGGGCAGTCACCAGGACGCCATCAAGAAGGGCTTCGACGCCCTCGACGCCAAGCGCGACGACAGCGGTGAGTACCCGCAGTGGGGCGTTCCCTACCTGCCGATCGATCCGGCCCACGTCGGCCGGTCGTACGAGGCCGTCATACGGGTCAACAGCCAGTCGGGCAAGGGCGGTGTTGCGTACGTGATGAAGACCGAGCACGGCTTCGATCTGCCGCGTCGGCTCCAGATCGAGTTCTCGCGGACCATCCAACACATCACCGAGGACTCGGGCACCGAGATCAGCCCCGGTGTGATGTGGGATGCCTTCCAGGCGGAGTACGTCCCGACCGAGCCCCGGTTCCGTCTGCGCAGCCATGAACTCCACACCCGCACCGGCGACGAAGGCGGCAACACCACGATCCAGGCCCAGCTGGAGGTCGACGGGACAGCCCACTCGATCCGCGGGGAGGGCGAAGGTCCGGTGGAAGCATTCGTGGCCGCCCTGGTGGCCGAGTTCGGCGATCGGGTCGGCGGTTCGTTCGACGTCCTCGACTACGCGGAGCATGCGATCGGCAAGGGCGCGAACGCTCAGGCGGTCGCCTACGTCGAAACCGTGAGCAGCGCCAACACCGTCAAGTGGGGCCTCGGAACCGACCCCAACATCACGACGGCCTCCCTGCGCGCCGTCCTCAGCGCCTTCGAACGCCACCAACGCTGATCGTTACCGTGGTGTCAGACACCACGAGTAACAGTCCGCACTACAGTCTCGGCGATGCCCACGACGGCGACGGCACTACGCACGACAGCGCTCGCGACGTTGACGGCCCTCGCGGTCGCTGCCGTACTCGGATGGTGGAAACAACGCAACGAGACGGCGATGCCCGCCCGACCGGCGCAGTGGCCCGCGTTCGATGCGCCGACGCGCCCGGTGTGGGTGATCGCCACGAGCGACGGTGCTGCTCCAGAGGGATTCCCCGTGAAGGTCAAGGTGTCCTCGGGCATCTTCCACGTGCCGGGCGGACGCTTCTACGACCGTACGAATCCTGATCGCTGGTATGCGACTACCGGTGCGGCGCTGGCCGACGGCTACCGTCAGTCCAAGACCTGACCACGATCACCACCACGACCACCACGACAAGGGGAACAACATGAAGGTGAGCGTCGACTTCGACGTGTGCGCATCAACCGGGGCCTGCATGCAGGTGTGCCCCGAGGTGTTCGAGGTGCGCAGCGACGGTTATCTCTACATCCTGCAGGAGAACCCCGGCCCTGAACTCGCCGAGAAGGTCAACGAAGCCGCCGACCTGTGCCCGACTGCGGCGATCACTGTCGAAGACTGACGAGGTGACGTTCTTCCGTCAACTCGAACGATCGTGGACAACGTCCACATCGATGCTGTGTGTCGGTCTCGACCCCGACCCGGCCCGCATGCCGTTTCCGCTCGACGGCGTGCACGGATCCACCGAGGCCTTCTGCCGGGCGATCATCGACGCCACCGCCGACCTCGTCTGTGCGTTCAAGCCACAGATCGCCTACTTCTCGAGCCAAGGCGAGGAACAGGCGCTGGAACGCATCTGCCGGTATGTCCGCGAGACGTACCCCGACGTGACGCTGATCCTCGACGCCAAACGCGGCGACATCGGCTCCACGGCCGAACATTACGCCCGCGAGGCGTTCGGGCGGTACGGAGCGCATGCGGTCACGGTGAATCCGTATCTCGGCACCGACTCGGTGGCGCCCTACTTCGAGCACGGGGGAGGTGTGATTGCGCTGTGCCGCACCAGCAATCCAGGCGGCGACGACATCCAATCGCTCGTCGCCGATGGCAAGCCGGTGTACGCCCATGTGGCCGAGATGGTGGCGCGTGACTGGGCGACCCGGGGCGATTGTGGACTCGTCGTCGGCGCCACCTATCCGCAGGAGCTCGCCGACGTACGCGCGATCGCGCCTGACCTCCCGATTCTCGTGCCCGGCGTGGGCGCTCAGGGTGGCGACGCAGCAACGGTCGTCGAGCACGGTGCCAACGCGTCCGGCCGGGGCCTGATCGTCAACTCCTCACGGGCGATCCTCTACGCCAGCGGCGGCAACGATTTCGCCGACGCCGCCCGAGCCGAAGCCGAACGCACCGCGGCATCCCTTCGCCTGCCGACTTGACCGCCCGACTCCGACCACGCCGGGCCGAAATGTGCGCCGAAATGTGCACTGGGCGCGCACGGGAGCGCATCTTTCGGGGAGGGGTTCGGGTCAGGCGGTGAGGCTGGTGACGTGGAGGATGCCGGGGGCGGCGCGCAGAGCGTCGAGCACGTCGGCGGGGACCGGAGCGCTGGGCGCGATGAGCATGACGGCGGTATCCGAGCCGTTGACCCGACTGACGTCCATGTCGGAGATGTTGACACCCGCGTTGCCGAGCAGCGTGCCGACGGTGCCGATCACGCCGGGACGGTCGTCGTTCTGGATGACCACCATGTTGTCGACGGGCGGCACGTCGAACGGCGTGTCATCGATGTTGACGATTCGTTGCGCACCCTTGGCTCCGGCGAGCGTTCCGCTGATCGAGTGCCCGCCGCCGCGCACGGTGAGGAGGTTGACGAAGTCGGCGGAACTCGACGAGCTGACGTCACGGACCGTCACACCGTGTTGGGCCGCCAGCTGCGGAGCGTTGACATAGGTGACCGGCTCGTCGGAGATCAGCCCGAAGAACCCCTTGAGCACAGCCAGCTCGAGGATCCGGGTGTCGTAGCCGGCGATCTCGCCCTCGGTGCAGATCTCGAGCTCGTTCGGCACGGAACCGACGAGCGACACGAACAAACCACCGAGACGTTCGGCGAGCGGCAGGTAGGGCCGGATCGTCTCGCTCGCCTCCGCGGCGTTGACGTTGACGGCGAACGGCACGAACTCCCCGGCCAGGGCGAGTTCGACCATCGTGGCAATCGTGTCGCCGGCCTTGTCCTGCGCTTCGCGGGTACTCGCGCCGAGGTGCGGTGTGACGATCACGGAGTCGATCTCGAACAGCGGCGACTCGGTCATCGGTTCGGTCGAGAACACGTCGAGCGCGGCCCCGGCAATGACGCCGTCGCGCAGGCATTCAGCCAGGTCGGACTCGTCGACGATGCCGCCACGGGCGACGTTGATGACCCGCAGGCTCGGCTTGGCCTTCAGCAGGAGATCACGGTTGATGATTCCGATCGTCTCGGGCGTCTTGGGAAGATGAACCGTGAGGAAGTCGGATTCGGCAACCACCTGGTCGAGCGCCATCAACTCGACACCCATCTTCTTCGCCCGGTCCTCCGACACGAAGGGGTCGTACGCCACCAGACGCATGCCGAAGCCCTTGGCGCGATCGCCGACGAGCTTGCCGATGCGACCGAGCCCGACGATGCCGAGCGTCTTGTCGCACAACTCGACGCCCTCCCAACGACTGCGCTCCCAGCGGCCCTGGACCAGCGCGGCGTGCGCCTGCGGCACGTTTCGCGCGGATGCCATCAGTAGCGCCATCGTGTGCTCGGCGGCCGAGACGATGTTGCTCTGTGGTGCGTTGACCACCATCACACCACGTTGCGTGGCGGAGTCGACGTCGACGTTGTCGAGGCCGATCCCGGCCCGCCCGACGACCATCAGGTCGGAGCCTGCCGCCAGCACCGCGTCGGTGACATCGGTGGCCGATCGGATGATCAGCGCGTGCGCCCCGTGCACCGCCGTGAGGAGTTCGTCGGCGGACAGACCGAGCTGCACGTCGACGTCGTGGCCGAGGGCACGGAGGCGATCGAGGCCCCCGTCGGCGATTTCTTCGGTGACCAGGATGCGAGCCATGGCCTCATGCCTATCTGATCGGAGGTCGGACTTCCACGAGGTTTGACGAACCGTTCAACCCCACCGGTTACGTTCTGCCCGGTGACCACCGATCGCTCGCCAACCGTCGCCGCCGGGCCGGACGATCAGGTGACCGACATCGAACGCTGGCTGATCGAACGCGGGGTTCCACACCTCGTGGATCCGCATTCCGACAGCGCCCTGCTCGACGCCTGGACCCGGGCGCTGCCACTTCTCGTTGCTGCCTACATCCTCCTCGGACTGAACGCGCTCGACATCCGCAACTGGACGCTGGCCCAGAACCTCGCAGCAGCAGCGGCGATCATTGCCATGCTCGTGGCCACCTGGGTGATCTCGAACCGCCTCCGCGGTCGGCCCGCGTTCGCGCGACCGACGCAGATCGGGCCGGCCGAGCTCGCACTCTTCCTGATCGGACCCATGCTCCCGGGCCTGGCATTCGGCCAGTACGGCGATGCCGCCGAGACACTGGCCCTCGGCATCGGGTTGCTGGTGCTGATCTACGTCTGGTCGTCGTACGGCGTCGGCGCCCTCCTGCGATGGGGCGTTCGCCGATCCGGCGGGCAACTCACCGGGCTCGGACCGCTCGTCGCCCGCGCACTGCCGCTGCTGCTGCTGTTCACCACGTTCCTGTTCGTGAACGCCGAGGTCTGGGAGATGGCCGGAACCCTCGACGGGGCGGCGTATGTCGTGGTCGTGCTCATGTTCTTCCTGCTCGGCGCGGGCTTCGTCGTCAGCCGGGTACCCGGATTCATCCGCTCCGAGAACCGCTTCGACTCGTGGCAGGAGATCGCCGTCAACGTCGCCGACACACCGGCCGGCTCGGTCGAACTACCGTCCGGCGGGCCGACACTCGATCCGCTGCGTCCACGTCAACGGTTCAACATCGGGTTGATCGTGTTGTTCGGCCAGGCCCTGCAGATCACTCTCGTCGTGGTGGCGCTGGTCGGCTTCTTCATCTTCTTCGGCTTCATGGCCATCGAGGCCGACACGATTCTCAATTGGACCGGGCTCGAGAGCGTCAACGTGTTGGCCGAGGCATCGTTCGGCGGGCGAACGCTCGTACTCTCGGAGCCCTTGATCCGAGTGGCCGTCTTCCTCGGCGCCTTCTCGGGGATGTACTTCACCGTCGTGCTGACGACCGACGAGACCTACCGCACCGAGTTCGCGAATGACATCAGCCCGGAGATCCGCCAGGTGTTGGCCGTGCGTTGCGCCTACCACGTCGCACGCAGCACTCATCCGTGCCTCGTCGAGGCGCGCGACGAACCGGCGGCCACACCGTGAGTGCCGGTCCGGTCGAGATCCGGACCCTGTCGGGTCCGGAGGAACTCATCGAGGCCAACCGGGTCCTCCAGGAGGTCTGGGGAACCACTGTCCCGCTCGCACCGCTCGAGTTCCTGATCGCGATCTGCCACACGGGTGGCTATGTCGCCGGAGCGTTCGCCGGCGGCTCGATGGTCGGCGCCTCGATCGGCATGCTCGCGCGCGATCGCGGAAAGCCGGCGCTGCACAGCCACGTCACGGGACTCGTTGCGGACGTCCGGGGAACCGGCCTGGGCCGGCAGATCAAATTGCATCAGCGAGCCTGGGCGATCGAGCACGATCTCGCCTCGGTCACCTGGACCTTCGATCCGCTGGTGCGTCGCAATGCGTGGTTCAACATCGCAGTCCTCGGCGCAACGATCGACGAGTACCTCCCCTCGTTCTACGGCGCCATGGCCGACGCCATCAACGCCGGCGACGAATCCGACCGGCTGCTCGCCGCATGGGATCTGGACGTCACCGTGCCCGCGACGCCGTGCGACGGGTCCGGGATCATCGATCCGGAGTTCGTCGCCACTCCCGGCGACGTCGTTGAACTCCGGCAAACCGACCCGGCCGCCGTCGCAATCTGGAGATCAGCAGTCCGCGCGTCACTGACCGAGGCATTCGAGGCCGGACGGCAGATCGTCGGATTCACCCGCGACGGCGACTACGTGATCGGATCAGCACCATGAACGCACCGCGGTGGAACATCGAACGTGTCGAGCTGGTGCGGATCACGATGCCCCTCGTGGCGCCGTTCCGCACCAGCTTCGGGAGCCAGACGGATCGCGACATCCTGCTCGTGCGTGTCGACCTCTCCGATGCTTCCGGTGGCCACAGCGACACCGTCGAGGGCTGGGGTGAATGCGTTGCGCTCTCGGAGCCCAGCTACTCGCCGGAGTATGTCGACGGCGCGCAACACGTGATGATCCACCACCTCCTCCCCCGATTGTTCGCCCGAGGCCCGATCGATGCCGCCGACGTCGCGCCCACCCTCGCCGCGCTGCACGGTCATCCGATGGCCAAAGGTGCGCTCGAGATGGCGGTACTCGACGCGCAGCTCCGCGCCACCGACCAGTCGTTCGCGACCTTCCTCGGCGTCGAACGGACCACGATCCCGAGTGGCGTCAGCGTCGGCATCCACGACAGCACCGACGAACTCCTCGCGGCGGTGCAGGGCTACGTCGATGACGGCTACGTGCGCATAAAACTCAAGATCGAGCCGGGCGCCGACATCGATCAGGTCGCTGCCGTTCGCGACCTCATCGGGCCCGACACGCCGTTCCAGGTCGATGCCAACACCGCATACCGCCGCACTGACGGTGCCCACCTGCGCCGTCTCGACGAGTACGACCTCCTGCTCATCGAACAGCCGCTCCCCGAGGAGGACATCATCGGCCACGCACGCCTCGCTGCCGAGGTCGACACACCGATCTGCCTCGACGAGTCACTCGTCTCCGCCGCCGGCACCGCCGATGCCATCGAGCTCGGCGCGTGCGAGATCGCGAACATCAAGCCAGGGCGCGTGGGCGGGTACCTCGAAGCCGTCCGCATCCACGACCTCTGCGTCTCGAAGGGCATCCCGGTGTGGTGTGGCGGCATGTTGGAAACCGGCATCGGACGCGCTGCCAACGCCGCCCTCGCCGCACTCCCCGGCTTCACGTTGCCCGGCGACATCAGCGCCTCCACCCGCTTCTACGCTCGGGACATCGTCACGGACCCGATCACCATCACCGACGGCCACGTCACGGTGCCCGCCACGGCGGGCCTCGGGTTCGAACTCGATCGGGCGTTCCTCGACGAGGTCACGACGAGCAGACTGGTGATCGACCCGCGCGGTACAGTCACGAACCTATGACGCACCAGTTCCTGTCAGAAGAGTGGATGGAAGCCGCGCACGGCATCCGCGAGAAGTACGCCGACCAGGTTCCTCCGGTCACCACCGTGATCAAGATCAACCAGGTGATCGTCGACGTGCCGTTCGGTGATGGTGAGGTGAAGAGCTACCTCGACACGTCGTCGGGTCATCTCGTGATGGAACTCGGCGAACTCGACGACGCCGATGCGACGGTGACCACCGACTGGGCCACGGCCAAGGCGATGTTCGTCGACCAGGATCAGGCGATCGCCATGCAAGCCTTCATGTCGGGCAAGATCAAGGTCCAAGGCGACATGATGAAGATGATGGCGATGCAGACCGCCATCCCGTCGAACGAGTTCACCGACACCATCGCCGACGAGATCAAGGCCATCACCGCCGATTGAGCCCTCGTCGGCCCACCCGAGCGTCGGGTGAGCGACTCAGGTTGGTTCGGCGAGCGGGGCGAGCGCGTCGGCGAGGTCGGCGACCGTCCACTTCGCCTGCTGTTCGACCGTCTCGGCCATCTCCCACGACTTCACGCGCTTGACGACACCACCTTGGGCGAAGAACGTCTCGCCCGTGAACGCGCAGTCAGCCGTGCTGAGATACGCCACGAGTGGCGAGATGTTGGCCGGATCCCACTCGTCGAACGCGCCGTCACGCGGCGTCATGATCTCCTCGAGTCCGGGCGTGGCGAGCGTCAGGCGCGTGCGGGCACCGGGTGCGATGCAGTTGCTGACGACGTCGTAGCGTGACAGCTCCTTCGCGGCAATCTGGCTGAACGTGGCGATGCCCGACTTGGCAGCTCCGTAGTTCGCCTGGCCGGGATTCGAGAACAACCCCGACGTACTCGACGTGTGCACGAGGTTGCGGCGCTTGCCACGGCCGGCCTTGTGCTCCTCGCGCCAGTACGCCGCCGCCCAGCGTGTCGGCGCGAAGTGCCCCTTCAGGTGCACGGCGATGACCGCATCCCACTCGGCTTCGGTCATGTTGACGATCACACGATCACGCAGGATGCCGGCGTTGTTGACGACGATGTCGAGATCCCCGAATTCTGCGATGGCGGCGTTGACGAGGTGTTGAGCGCCTTCCCAGTCGGCGACGTTGTCGGCGTTGGCGATCGCCTCGCCGCCGAGCGCCCGGATCTCCGCGGCCACCTCTTCAGCCGGGGTCTGGTCGGATCCCTCACCGTCGTTGGCGCCACCGAGGTCGTTGACGACGACCTTCGCACCCTCGTTCGCGAAGAACAGTGCGTGCTCGCGACCGATGCCCCGACCCGCACCGGTGATGATCGCAATGCGTCCTTCGAGCGAAGTCATGAGCGGCTCCTTGTCGATCTCGTGCCGGCAGGGTGCCGGGCACAGTCCCGGAACCGTAGCGATCGGGGTGCGTCCGAGTCGATTCCCCCACAGGAATCCGCCTCCGGCGAGAACCCAGCGGAGCACGACCAACGCTCGTGACGCGTCACTCGGCTCGGGCGGCTCGTTCGGTTTCGTAGTCGGCGATGGCGGTGAGCTGGGCTCCGAGGGTGGCATCGACCCACTTGGAGCCGGCACCGACCACGTGGTCGTAGCTCGCCTGCACCGGGGCGGCCTGACCGGTGAAGTGGGGCATCACCTCGTACGCAAAGAGCTCGTAGCTGTCCTTGGTGGCCTGCCAGTTGGCGAGGTCGGCACCGAGGAACAGGTAGGCACCGAACCCGCCGGTCTTCTCCTGCAGACGCGAGATCTGCTCGATGGCCATCTCGGGCGTACCGATCACCATGCGCCCCGTTTCGTTCGCGAAGTCGACGAACTCGTCGTAGTCCGATGGCGTCGGGGGATCGTTGGGGTCGCCCATCGGGATGATGTGGCTCAGGTACTCGAAGACCCACTGGAGCCCGTAGCGGCAGTTCTCCTTGGCCTCTTCCAGTGTGGGCGCGATGTGCATCGGGCCCATCAGGCGCCACTTCGAGCGGTCGGCCACGTGCCCGTGGCGGGCTGCTTCCTCATTCCAAACCGTGAAGTTGTAGTCGAGCACCCCGAACGCAGCGGGTTCGGTGGCGGCAATCGACAGCATCCCGGTGCCGTACCGGCCGGCAAGTTTGGAACCCGACGGCGAGATGCTGGACGCCACCGCGATGTCGAAGTTGCTGTACGGACGCATCTGGAGCACCGCTTGATCGCAGGTGAACCACTCGGTCTTCTCCGTCACGGTCTCGCCGGCGAACAGCCGCATCATCACGTCGAGCGATTCCTCCATACGCGGCCGCTGCTTCATCGGGTCGATGCCGAGCATCATCGCGTCCGAGGTCAGCTGGCCGGGCCCGGCGCCGAACATCATCCGCCCCCGGGTGAGATGGTCCAGCATCACGATGCGGTCGGCGAGGACGAACGGATGGTGGTACGGCAGGGAGTTCACCCCGGTGCCGAGTTTGATGTGCTTCGTGCGCTCGGCAGCGGCAGCGATGAACACCTCGGGGCTGGCGATCAGTTCGGACCCGGCGGAGTGGTGTTCGCCGATCCACGCCTCGGCATACCCCAACGAGTCGAGGTGCTCCATGAGTTCGAGGTCGCGGTGCAACGCCAGCGTCGGGTTGACACCGGTCTTGTGCATCGGTGGCAGGAAGATCCCGAAGCGGAGCGGGTGATCGAGCGGTTGGAGGTGCGGCATCGACCGATTGTTCCACGAACGGGCGAGCGCGATCGGAGCCGAGCACGCGACCAACCGGTACGGCTCAGAGGAAGATGAGATCGACGCCGGTGCCGCGGGGGAACGTGGCTCCGGCTTGGACTTCGACGCCATCGATCGAGGCCGACACGAAGGTGCCCTCGGTCGTGCCCAACAGGCTGTTCACGGTGTAGCCGGCAGCGGCGAGTGTCTCTTGCGCCTGCGGGTACAACTGTCCGGCCAGGTCGGGGAACGCGACGAGGTCGGGCCCCTTGGAGATCCGCACCGTCACCGTGCCGCCACGTTCGACCGGCGTGGTCGGCGGCGGGTCCTGCGTGACGACGCGACCCGCCTCGATCGTGGCGCTGAACTCGTCCTCCCCACGGGCAATGACCAGTTGGACTCCGGTCAGGCTGGCAGTCGCCTCATCGAGCGTGAGGTTCGTGAGGTCGGGTGCAGGGCGCGGCGCCGGTCCGAGCGACACGGTCACCTCGATGATGGTGTCGGGGAGCACCTGCGCTCCGGCGACCAGCGATGGGTTCTCCTGGACCTGCCAACCGATGATCGACCCGGCGGGGACATCCTCGGAAAAAGCTGGCGTCGCTTCGACGATGACGAGCCGCAGATCGGTGAGTGCAGCCTGCGCATCGGCGAGGGCCATGCCCGCGAGCTCGGGGATCGTGCGGAGTTCAGGCCCGTCACTGACGTAGATCACGAATGTCGCGCCCTCGTCGAGCGTCTCGCCGACAGCCGGGATCGTTCGCACCACATGGTCGACCTCGGGCACCTCATCGCTACGTTCGCGGTTCGTCTCGATGACCCAGTCGTTGCCCGACACCTCGTTGAGCGCAACGGCCTCGTCGACCCCGACCAGGTCGGGCACCTCATAGGACTTGGTACGCAGGAGCAGGAACCCGGCCACGCCCACTGCGACGATGCCCGCGACCACGAGCAGACCGATGGCAACGTACCTGCCCCACGGACGCGCATGTCGCTCGTCGTCGTAGATCGTTCCGGGTGTCGTCGGATCGATCACGTCCATCTGCGTGGTTGGCGGCGTGGTGGCAACTGCCGCCTCGGCAGCCGCCGCGGCCGGCAGCTGCTCGGTCGGAGCTGCGGAGGCCACGCTGTCGGGCGTGGTCGCGACGATCGTGTCGTCGGCGGCCCGATCGGCGATGTCGGTCAGCAGGAGCAGCGGTGCGGCCGCCTCGACCGCGGGGGAATCCACCGGATGATCGTCGCCGGTGCCGTCGGTCGAGTCGTCGGTGGGTGGCTCGACATCGACCGGTGTGTCGAGAGTGATCGCGGGCTCCGCGTCAGGCGTCTCGGCATCGCGATCCGCCCGGCGCTGGAGCATCGATGCGCCGAACAGACTCGACGCCATGATCGGGATCGGTTCTGGTCGCGGCAGCGTCTCGGCCGCCTGCACCAGCGCACTCCCGAACTCGGCAGCCGTCCAGCGGTCTTCGCCTTCCGGACGGCCGGCACGTTCGAGCACCGCTGCGAGCGAGCCCATGTCAGCGGTGACCGGCATGAGCTTGCCGACGCGTGCTGACAGGGTGGACACCGTCGAGTCACCGGCGAATGGCACCTTGCCCGTGATCGCCTCGATGAGGCACAGCGACAGTGCGTACACATCGGTCTTGTCGTCGACCTCGAGGCGGAGAGCCTGTTCGGGCGACGCGTAACGGGCGACATGCGTGGCGAGCGTGGCCGGCTCTTCCCATGATTCGGCGCCGAGCAGTCCGGCCATCGCGAAGTCGACGATCCGGAGGCGAGCATCGTCGCCGAACACCAGCTTCGACGGAGTCAGCTCGGTGTGGATGACGCCGCTGGTGTGCGCGGCATCGAGCGCCCGGCAGGCTTCGAGCCCGACCACGAGCGCCTGCGACGGCTCGAGGAGACGCCCCCGGTCGAACAGATCGCGCAGGCTGCCGCCGCCGAGGTACTCGACCACCCAGAACACCGTGGTCTCGCCGTACAGCTCGACCTCGCCCCAGTCCAGGACCTTGGCGATGTTGGGATGCGACAACGACATGGCGATCTCGACCTGCCGGCGGAAGTCGTCGCGGAACGCGGCGTGCAGCGCCCGTTCCGGCCGGACGATCTTCAGCGTGACCGGCACGTCATTGGTGACATCGATGGCCTCCGCGATGACCGTGTTCGCACCGGAGGACACCACATTCTCGATGCGGTATCGATCAGCGACCACCCGACCGACGAGACGGTCACCTCCCATCTCGGTTGGTTCCGGCATCTCGTCGGGTTCCGGCATCTCGTCGTTCACAGCGTCGAAACGCTATCGCCTGCGCATCTGGCGCTGGCGGCAGGCATCATGGAGGGGTGAGTGATCAACACGACGTCGCCGTCGACGACCTCGAAGTGCACGACACTGCGATCGAGCATCAGCTCGGCGGCGAGTCAGCCGACACCGAGCCCGGCCCGAAGCGTCGTTTCGATCGAGGATTGTTCATCGCCAGCCTGGTGATCGCGTGTGGATTGGCGCTGATCATCTTCGGTCTGACCTCGGCGATCACCGGAACCGATGGCATCGATCGGCCCGAGGCGATCGAGTCGGTGCAGCCCGTGGAGAACGCCGTACAGGTGCTCCGCCAGGACCAGATCATCGTCGACCTCGTCGCCGGTTACGAAGCCCGACTCGTCGTCGACGGCATCGAACTCCCCACCACCGTGATCGGCCAGTCGGACGTCGACCCCGATGTGCAGGCCCAACCCGGCCAGCAGATCGACGTGCCCATCACGGCCGTTTTCGACCCGGGAAACTCCGTCATCTCGTTCCAACCCGTCGAGGGCGCCCTCATCGAGACATTCACCGAGGGCACACACGAGGCCACCGTCTACTTCTGGAAGATCGAAGAAGGCCCCGATCAGGCCAGCACCTACAGCTGGACGTTCGAGGTCATCTGACCCTCGCCCTGGTCGTGGCCACAGTCACGGGAGTTGGCCCGTGGCGAGGAGGTGCTCGAAGCCCGCTTCATCGAGAATCGGCACGCCGAGCGATTCGGCCTTCGTCAACTTGCTGGCGCCGGGCGAGTCACCCACCACCAGGGCGAGCGTCTTGCCGCTCACACTTCCCGGGCTCTTGCCACCCCGAGACGTGATTGCCTCCTCGGCCGCCTCACGGTTGTAGCCGGCAAGGGTTCCGGTGACCACGACGGCCTTGCCCTCCAGTGTCTGGGGAGTTGCTGCACGCGCCGCCTCGGCGGCCTCAGCCGCACCGGGATCGCCGAAGCTGACACCGGCGCTTCGGAGGCGGTCGATGTACGCCCGATTGACGTCCTGCGCGAACCACGACACGATCGTGTTGGCGATGACGCTGCCCACACCTTCGACGGCGGCGAGTTCCTCCTCCGACTTCGACATGATCGCATCGAGGGTGTGGAACGCGTTCGTGAGCGCGAGTGACGCAGCAGGGCCGAGATGGCGGACGCCGAGCGCGGTCAACAGCTTCGCGAGCGGGCGCGTCTTCGACATCTCGATCTCGTCGACGAGATTCTGCGCACTCGTCGGCCCGACCCGGTCGAGCGACACCAACTGCTCGACGGTCAATCCGTAGAGATCGGCGGGATCGTGGACCAGATCAGCGGCGGTGAGCTTCTCGACCATCTGCTCGCCGAGGCCCTCGATGTCCATCGCTCCACGCGACGCGAAGTACGCGATCTTCTGATCGCGCTGGGCCGGACAGTCGGGAGCGACGCAGCGGGTGTCGGCCTCACCTTCGGGGCGCACCAACGCATTGCCGCACCGCGGGCAGTGCGTGGGGAACACCCAGGGCCGGCTGTCGGCGGGGCGCAGCGACAGCACGGGCCCGACGACCTCAGGGATCACGTCACCGGCCTTGCGCACTACCACCGTGTCGCCGGGGCGTACGTCCTTGAGCGCCACCTGGTCTTGGTTGTGCAGCGTGGCCATGGCGACGGTCGACCCGCCGACGAACACCGGCTCGAGCACGGCGAACGGCGTCGCACGACCGGTACGCCCGACCGAGACCATGATGTCGAGCAGTGTGGTCGTGCGTTCCTCCGGTGGGAACTTGAACGCAATCGCCCAGCGCGGGGCCCGCGAGGTCACGCCGAGTCGGCCTCGCTGGTCGGCATCGTCGACCTTCACGACCACACCGTCGATCTCATAGTCGAGGTCGTGGCGATGCTCCTGCCAGTACGCGCAGTGTGCGGCCACGTCCTCGATCGTCGTGAACGACCGCAAGTGGTCGTTGATGGGGAATCCCAGTCCCTCGGCGAACTCGAGGGCAGCGACGTGACTCGTGAAGTCAGGGCCGCCGACCACTTCGCCGAGTTGGTAACCCCAGAACGACAGGTTGCGGCTCGCCGTCACGGCGGGGTCCTTCTGTCGCAGGCTGCCTGCCGCCGAGTTCCTCGGGTTGACGAACGCCTTCTCGCCGGCCGCCAACGCGCGCTCGTTGAGCTGTTCGAAGCTCGAACGGGTCATGTAGACCTCACCGCGCATCTCGAACACCGACGGGACGGTGTCGATGCCTTCACCGGCAACGAGTCGGACCGGAACGTCGGCGATCGTCGCCACGTTGGCTGTGACATCCTCGCCGACTCGACCATCGCCCCGCGTCGCCGCCTGGACGAACTGCCCATCCTCGTAGCGCAGGCTGATCGCGAGGCCGTCGAACTTCAATTCACACACGAACGACGGGATCTCACCGTCGAGCCCCTTGACGACACGATCGGCCCACGCCCGCAGTTCGTCGCCGTCCATCGCGTTGTCGAGACTCATCATGGGCACCCGGTGGGCGACCGACGAGAACGTTGCGCTGATCGCTCCACCGACCTGATGGGTCGGCGACGTGCTGTCCTCCAATTCCGGATGGTCGGCCTCGATCAGGCGCAACTCGCGAACGAGCGCGTCGTAGTCGGCGTCGCTGATCTCAGGATCGTCGAGCGTGTGATAACGCTCGTTGTGGTGTGCGATCTCCGCCCGCAGCGCGTCGACTCGCGACGCAGGATCGCTCTCGCTCGACGAGTCGTTCGCAGTCATCGTCAGGTGAGGCTACGGCGTCGCACCCGCCAGTCGAATCGTTCGATCGATTCGGGCGTGAACGTCAGGCGCCGAGTGCGAACCGGGTTGCCGACGACTGATCCTTGACGCGTTTGCCGACCTCGCCGGTGAGTCGGGCGATCGCACGCGCGACCGAGACCGAGTGCGACGCGAGACCGCACTGCGGCGACACGAGACTCCGTCGGCGGAGCTGCACCGGATCGCACCCACGTTGCACGAGACCGCACCACAGATCGCTGAGTTCGCGCCACGGCCGGTCGGACTGGGAACGGATGGGGCCGTCGGTCGGCACCACGCCCCATGCGACGATGCCACCATCGTCGATGAACCGAGTCAGATACCCCGCCCACTCGAGCAGGTCCGGTGAGACCGGCACCGAGATGACGCCCGGGCCCGACGCCAGCAGCGTCGCCACGTCGCACGGCGCGCAGCAGTGGATCCCGGTGAGCGTCGTGGCGGGCAGCGCGGCCATTGCATTCGACATCCGGTCGACCGCCTCGTCGGGAGGGATCGGGAACCCCGGCGACATCAGCTCACCCAGCCACGGTTCGTCGAGCACCACCATCTGCGGCGAGTTCGGCAGGACAGCGGTGACTGCGCCGGACAGCTCGATCAACGATGAGCGGACGATCGCGCACGCGAGATCGAATGCTCCTCGGTGATCGAGGCCGGCGCGCTCCAAGGCGACACCGAGTGTCACCGGGCCGACGAACTGCCATTTCACAGCGGCACCGTCGAGCCGGATCTTGCCCGCCAGGTCGAGGAACGCTCGAAACCCGGCGAAGCCGTCGGTGTCGAGTAGTGCGCCGCTGGCGACGTCGCTCGATGCGACACCCGGGGCGTTGCGGTCGTCGATGGCAACGAGTCCCGATGCGTCGATGCCGAGGCCGGCAAGGGCCACCGTCGCCTGCCCGAGCATGGTCTCGACGATCGAGCGACCCGGGAGTGATGGGATCGTGGCGATGTCGAATTCACCGATCGCGAACGCCGCAGCGGCGGCAGGATCTCGATGCGGGAGACTTCCACACCCGACGAGGGCGCCGTCGGCGAACGGCGATGACATGACGCCGCGAACGGGAGTCGTTGGTCGGATGTTGGTCATGTGGTCACCTCCCCCACGATCGTCGGAACAACTCTGGCATCCCGGCGTGTGGAATTCCGGGATCCGTCATCGTCCCACGCGACGCGCACCTCGACCGAATTGTCGATCGAGGGAGTCGAGGTGTTCACGTCGTGTTCATGCGAGTTACGCGGCAACATGGGGAGATGCCGGCAACACCCGACGAACGCTCCGAGCTGGCGGGCGACGGCTCGACCATGGCCATCGCAACTCGGGCGATACCGTGGATCGCCCGAGTCGGCTGGATCGTCGTCGCTGTCGTCGGCGGGTCGGCTGTGCAGGCGGCCGTCGACGGGCGGAGTTCGCCAGTGGTCTGGACGACGGCGATCGGCGGATGGTTGCTGTGGGGCATCGTTGCACTCGCACTGGCGATCGCGTCGGTACGATCGTTGACGGTCGTGCGGGTGGGGGTTCCGCTCGCCGTGATCGCCACCATCGCCGCCGCGATCGGCGGTGCGCCCGCTGTCGATCTGCTCGGCTTGGGTGTTCCGGCGATCATCACCCTCGGTGCGGTGTCGGCAGCCGAGTTCGGCCGCCAGTTCGTTCAGGCCTCGGCGTACGGCGACGAGGAACGGTTCCCGCTGCGCCTGCCCGTGGCCGCCGGCACCGCTGCGGTGGCGAGCTGGCTGATCTGGGCCCCGACACTGGTTGCGGGACCGCTGCTGCTGGCGGGTGGACAGTGGATCGTCGGCGCCGTGCTCGCGGCGATCGCCGTGGGCGGCGGGGTGTTCCTCGGGCCGCGATGGGATCGCTTGTCGCAGCGATGGTTCGTCCTCGTCCCCGCTGGGATCGTGTTGCGTGATCCTGTGGTGCTGGCCGACACCTTCCCGTTGCGCACCAGTCAGGTCGCTCACATCGGGTTGGCCACTGCCGACACCGTGGCCGCCGATCTGACGGGGCCAGCGAGCGGTTATGCGATCGAGGTGGCGACCATCGAGTCCGTCACGACGGTGTTCGCCTTCACGCCGGCCGAACCCGACGGTCGAGCCATCCACCTGATGTCGTTCCTCACGGCACCGAGCCGTCCGGGTGCCGTCCTACGCGCCGCCAAGCGCCGCGGACTCCCCGTCACCTGACGCCCCGAACGCCGTTCCATCCGATCTCCAACCCGACCCCCATCCGATCTCCAACCCGAACCCCATCCGAAATGTGCGCTCGTTTGCCCACCCAGCGCACATGAGCGCTCATTTTTCGGGATTGGCGACCGGGTTGGACAGCGGGGTCAGCGGCAGATGCCGCCGCCGAGCACGCGGGTGTCAGTGGCGTCGTAGAACACGACGCTCTGGCCGGGAGCGATGCGCCGTTGCGACTCGGCCCACGTCACCGTGATCGCGCCGTCGTCAGCGCCACAGTCGACGGCGATCGAGGCCTCGCGCGGCTCGCCGTGGGCGCTGCACTGCACCAGGGCCGAGCCCACGACCGGTTCGTCGACCCACGTGACGCCATCGACGACCAGATCGTCGCGGAGCAGGTCGGCGTCGTCGCCGACCGTCACGGTGCCCGTTGCGGTGTCGACGTCGACGACGTATCGCTTCGGTCCGCCTCCCGGCAGTCCGAGGCCCTTGCGTTGGCCGATCGTGACGAGTTCGACGGACTCGACCTCGCCGACACGCGTGCCGGCGAGGTCGACGACCGTGCCGGTCCGCAATGGGATGCGGTCGCCCAAGAATGCCGAGCGCCCGCCGATCGATGTGATGAAACAGACATCCTGGCTGTCGGGCTTGTGCGCAGTGCGCAGGTCGATCGACGAGGCGAGCCGACGCACCTCGGCCTTCTGCAGACCACCGACGGGAAACATCGTTCGTGCAAGCTGTGCCTGGTCGAGCATGTGCACCACGTAGCTCTGGTCCTTGGACGGATCGGCGCCACGCTCGAGGGTGTAGCGCCCGTCGGCCGTGCGCCCGATGTTGGCGTGATGGCCGGTGGCCACAGCGTCGAATCCGAGGAGGTCGGCGCGCTCGGCCAGGCGGGCGAACTTCACCGAACGGTTGCATTCGATGCACGGGTTCGGTGTGATGCCGCGTGTGTGCGCGTCGATGTACGGCGCCACGACGTGCTCGTTGAAGTCGTCGCCGAAGTTGAAGACGAGATGGTCGATGCCGAGCTGCTGGGCTACGCGGCGGGCGTCGTCGACATCGGACACCGAACAGCAGCCCGTGTCGGTGTCGCCACCCCACAGCTTCATCGTCACACCGACCACGTCGTGGCCGGCCCGCTGGAGGAGCAGCGCCGCGACGGACGAGTCGACGCCACCGCTCATGGCGCACATGACCTTCATCGTCCGACCTTCATCGTCCGACCTTCATCGTCGCAGCCGGTCCACTGCGAGCACGAGTACCTCGATGACCCGATCGACGTCGGCTCCGGTCGTGGTGTGGCCGAGCGTGAGGCGCAAGGAACCGAGGGCTGTCGCGCGATCGACACCCATCGCCGCGAGCACGTGCGATGGTTCCATCGCGCCGCTCGCACACGCTGACGCCGCCGACGCGCAGACGTTGGCCTCGTCGAGCAGGTAGAGCAGCGCCTCGGACTCGACGCCGGCGATGCACACGTGCGCCGACCCGGCGACCTTGCGTGCTGGTGGCACCGTTTCGACGACACCGTCGATCCGGCTCTGGAGCCCCTTCACGAGCCGGTCGCGGAGGTCGGCGAGCCGCACTGCCTCGGTGTCACGCTCGGCGTCGGTGAGTTGCAGGGCGATCGCGGCAGCGACGATGCCAGCGGTGTTCTGCGTGCCGCTGCGCCGTTCTCGTTCCTGCCCGCCGCCGATGATCAGCGGGTCGATGCGTGGCCCGCCGCGCTCGATCAGCACGCCGACGCCCTTCGGGCCACCGAACTTGTGGGCGCTCAGCGACAGCAGGTCGACGTGCGGCGTCACCTCACGCAGGTCGAGCCAGCAGGCGGCCTGGACGGCGTCGGTGTGCACCAGTGCGCCGGGCGCGAGTCGATGCACGAGCCTCGACACCTCGGCGATGTCGGTGATCGTGCCGACCTCGTTGTTGACGGCCATCACGCTGACGATGGCGACGTCGACCTCCTCGTCGAGCACCGTCGCAAGTTCGTCGAGATCGACACTTCCGGCAGCATCGACGCCGACGACACGACCACCGAGATGCTCGACGACGTGGAGGACGGCGTGGTGCTCGACAGCCGGGCAGACCGCAGTGCCGCCGCGCCGCGAGACCGCTCCGGCAATCGCGGTGTTGTCGCTCTCGGTGCCGCACCCGGTGAACACGACCTCGTTCGGTCGGCACCCGACGATGGCTGCCACGGTGTCGCGTGACTCATCGATGGCCTGACGGGCCCGACGGGCGAAGCGATGCGAACCCGACGGGTTGGCGTAGATCGTGTCGAGGTAGGGCATCATCGCCTCGATCGCCTCCGCCCGCATCGGCGTGGACGCTGCGTGGTCGAGGTAGGTGATCGCCGGCTCGGTCACCCATCCCACGCTACCGCTGCACGCCCACCAGCGATCCACGTACACGATGTGTCAGGCACATCGTGTACGTAGTCTCGGGGCGATGCGCGGCTACGACGAGCGTTCCTACGGCGACGCGTTCGCGGACGTGTACGACGAGTGGTACGCCGACGTCACCGATGTGGACGCGACAGTTGCCCGGATGTTGTCGCTGGCCGGATCGGGCGGTCGGGTGCTCGAACTCGGTGTGGGAACCGGGCGGCTGGCCGTGCCGATGGCCGCTGCAGGATTGCAGGTGGTCGGCGTCGACAGCAGCGAGGCCATGCTCGACCGGCTCACCGAGCGTGACGTCACGAGTGACGTCACCACCATCCATGGCGACATGGTCGCGGATCTCCCCGACGGGCCGTTCGATGCGGTGCTGGTGGCGTACAACACGATCTTCAACCTGCTCGACGAGATTGCGCAGCAGCGTTGCTTCGTCGAGGTTGCCGAACGACTCCGACCAGGGGGAGCATTCGCGGTCGAGGCGTTCGTCCCTGACGCCGACCGCCGGGTACGGCCGAGGTCCGACGTCTCCGTGCGGACACTGGCCGTCGACCACGTCGTGCTCTCGGTGTCGGTCGACCATCCCGACAAGCAGCGCGCCGAGGGGCAGTTCGTGCACTTCAGCGAGTCGGGCGGTGTGCGGCTGCGACCATGGTCGATCAGGTGGGCGACACCGGCTCAACTCGACGGGATGGCAAATCGCGCGGGCCTGACACTGGTCGAACGGTTCAGTGACATGGCCGGCGCCGGGTTCGACGATGACAGCTCCCAGCACGTGTCGATCTATGCCAGGCCGGCTCGACCACCCCGAAATGTGCGCTGAGATGTGCACTCAGCGCCCACGAGAGCGCATCTTTCGGAGTGGGTGGGTGGGGGCTGGCGTCAGAAGGAGTGGTAGCCGCCGTCGATGGTGATGACGTCGCCGGTGTGATAGCTCGACGCCGGGCTCGCGAGATACACGGCGAGGCCGCCGAAATCGGCGGGGACCCCCCAGCGGCGCGCCGGCACCCGCGGGAGAACCTTGTCGACGAAGCGGTCCCAGCCGAACGCACCGGCGGTCATGTCGCTCTCGATCCAGCCCGGAAGAATCGAGTTGCAGCGCACCCCGTGGCGGGCGTGTTGCACGGCAATCGCCTTCATCATCGAGTTCACTCCAGCCTTCGACGCGCCGTAGTGCTGGCCGGACTGCTGCCCGAAGAAGGCCGAACCCGACGTGGTGAACACGATCGAGCCGCCGGCCTCGTCGCCGGCGTCGGAACGCTCGACCATGTGCCGCGCCGCCTCGCGCGCCGTGAAGAACGCTCCATCGAGGTTCACTCGCATCACGCGACGCCACTCGTCCGACGTCATCCCGACGAAGCTCGGCGCCTGCCCGCCGACGCCGGCATTGACGAAGCACGAGTCGATCCGGCCGAGCTCGCCGATCGTGTCGGCCATTGCCTGCACCACCGCTTCCTCGTCGCCGACGTCACACACGATCGACAGCAGTTCGACGTCGTGACGACCGAGCTGTTCGATCGCCGCATCGTTCTTGTCGGGATTGGTACCCCAGATCGCCACGTCGGCACCGTGAGCCGCCAACGCATCGGCCATGCCGAGGCCGATCCCACCGTTGCCGCCGGTCACGAGTGCGACGTGGCCGGAGAGATCGAACGGGGATGCTGAAGGGACTGCCATGCACCCGACTGTACGGGCCCGTCACGCACCGACTCGCCAGTGGGGATAGCGTCATACCTGCATGTATCTGGAGCGAGTCCGCCAGCCCGCCGACCTGCGGGACCTGTCGTACGAGGAACTGAACGATCTCGCAGGCGAGATCCGTGACTTCGTGGTGTCGGCCGTGTCCGACACCGGAGGCCACCTCGGCTCGAACCTCGGCGCGGTCGAGCTCACCCTGGCGCTGCATCGCGTGTTCGAATCGCCAACCGACGCGATCCTGTGGGACACGGGCCACCAGGCCTACATCCACAAGATCGTCACGGGACGCCAGAAGCAGTTCGAGCAGTTGCGCCAGCAGGGCGGCCTGTCCGGCTATCCGTCTCGCGAGGAATCCGAACACGACTACGTCGAGAACAGCCACGCCTCCACGATCCTCTCCTACGCGTACGGGATGGCCGTTGCTCGCGACCTCGGTGCCGACCACCATCGTCACATCGTCGCTGTACTCGGTGATGGCTCGATGACCGGCGGGATGGCCTACGAGGCGATCAACAACATCGGCCACGGCGACAAGCGCGTCATCGTCGTACTCAACGACAATGGCCGCTCGTATGCGCCGACGGTGTCGATGCTCTCGGCCAGCGTGCAGGGACGCGACGAACGAGCGAATCACCCGAGTGTCACCGACGTGCTGACCGAGAAACTGTCGCACGCGCTCACCGACATCCGCCTCAATCCGGTGTACGTCCGCCGCCAGCGACGCCTCGAGGACTTCCTCCAGCATCTCCCCGTCGTCGGCCACCAGGCCGGCTCCGCGATGGACGCGTTCAAGGCCGGCGTCAGGGAGTTCCTGCAGCCACCCTCGTTCTTCGAAGCGCTCGGCGTTCGATACGTAGGCCCGTTCGACGGCCACAACATCGAGGAGATGGAGCACGCGTTCCACAACGCGATCGAACTGTCGTCCGACGGCCCGATCCTCGTCCATGTGCTCACGCAGAAGGGTCGCGGCTACCCGCCGGCCGAGGACGACGACGAGAAGCACCTCCACGACGCCCCGGTGTTCGACCCGCTCGTCGGACCGCCGAAGGCCGTGTCCACCGGATACACGCAGGCCTTCGCCGAGGCCATCGTCAAGGAGGCCGAGGCCGACGAACGCATCGTTGCCATCACCGCTGCGATGCCCGGCCCGACCGGCCTGCTCCCGTTCCAGGACCGGTTCCCCGACCGCTTCTTCGACGTCGGCATCGCTGAGCAGCATGCCGTCACCGGCGCCGCCGGTATGGCGATGGGCGGCCTTCGTCCGATCGTGGCGATCTACTCGACGTTCCTGAACCGAGCGTGGGATCAGGTCGTGTACGACGTGGCACTGCATCGGCTCCCGGTGATCTTCTGCCTCGACCGTGCCGGCATCACCGGCCCCGATGGTGCGAGCCACCACGGCGTGTACGACATGGCCCTGCTCTCGAAGGTGCCCGGAATGCGCGTCCTCGCTCCGTCGAGCGCCCAGGAGTTGGCCCAGATGCTCCACGATGCGACCACGCTGGTGGAGTCGGGCCCCGTCGTCATCCGCTATCCGCGCGGCGCGGCGCGACAGGTGACCGAGTCCGAGGTCGGCTCAGGGCTGTCGGCCCGCAAGGTCATCACCGGTTCCGGCACCTGCATCATCGCCATCGGCAAGATGCTCGAGATCGCCGAGAAGGCTGCGGAGGAACTCGCCGCCGACGGCATCGACGTGACCGTGTGGGATGCACGCTGCTGCGCCCCGCTGGATGCCCAGATGATCGCCGATGCAGCGACGCACAAACGGGTCATCACGATCGAGGACGGCATTCGTGACGGCGGCATCGGGATGTCGATCAGCGATGCGGTGTGCACATTGCGGAGCGACACGGAGGTCACCATGCTCGGCCTGCCGACGAAGTTCATCCCCCACGACCCGAAGTCGACGGCGATCCTCGCTCGGTTCGGACTCGACGTCGACAGCCTCGTCGCCCACGTTCGCGCGAGCTGAGTTCGTCCATGGCGTTGCTCGCTCGTCGGACCGAGCGCCTCCTCCTGCGTCCGGTCCGAGCGTCGGACGCCATCGCGCTCGCGGCTCGCCGCAGCGACCCGGAGGTTGCGAGGTACCAGACGTGGATCCCGCCCTATCCGCTCGATCGTGCAGAGGCCCTGATCGCAGATGTCATGGCCATGGACGGCCCGGACGACGACGAGTGGTGGATGCTCACCATTGCTGATCCGGCCGACACGACGGTGTTCGGTGATCTCGTCGTTCGGCTCTCGTGGGCAGGACGAACGGCAGAGATCGGGTACACCCTGGCGAGCGAGGCCTGGGGCCACGGGTACGCCGTCGAGGCGACGTCGGCGCTGGTCGAGTACCTGTTCGACACGATCGGCGTCACGCGGGTCGAAGCCATGCTGCACCCCGACAACTCCGCCTCGGCGACGGTGCTGGAACGCATCGGCATGCTGTTCGAGGGCCACACGCGCTCGTCGTTCTGGGTCGGCGACGACAACTCCGACGACTGGCTGTACGGCATGACGCGAGCCGACTGGGAGTCGTGGCGGACTCGATCCCGAACTCGACCGGAGACCGTCGAACTGGTCGAGGTCACGGGCGACGACCTCTCGGACGTCCTGCGGTTGGCGACACACCGATCGCAGCAACGGTTCGTCGCACCAGTGGCGAAGTCGTTCGCCGACGCGCTGATTCCCCCGGAGCACGAGGGCGTGGTCGTGCGCCCGTGGTATCGAGCGGTGCGGGCCGATGGCCAGTTGGTGGGTTTCGTCATGTTGGCGCGTTCGCAGCCAGGGCATCCCGACCCGTACCTGTGGCGCCTGGTCGTCGACCGGATGCATCAGCGTCGCGGTATCGGCACCCGAGTGATCGACCTCGTGGCCGAGCAGTGCCGTACGTGGGGCGACACGAGGCTCCTCGTCTCGTGGGTGCCTGGCAAGGGATCGCCCGAACCGATGTACCTCGCCCGCGGATTCGCTCCCACCGGCAACGTGCACGACGGCGAAATCGAAGCCAGCCTCGACCTGCAATGAGACGCGGAATGAGACGCAGGGTCTGACCCCGCGTCTCATTGCGTAGGGTTTCGGATGTGACGGACAGCCCCACCGACGACCGGTACGCCGCCTACTCCCGCCTGAAGTTCGAGCGGCCGAGCGATGGGGTGCTCCTCGTGACACTCGACGACCCGGACAGGCTGAACGCCACGGGCGCCGAGATGCATCTGCAGTTGTCGCGAGTGTTCCGCACGATCGACGACGACCCATCGGTGCGTGCGGTCGTGGTCACCGGTGCCGGTCGGGCATTCTCCGCCGGTGGTGATCTCGACTGGATCGCCGAGCAGGTGGGCGACTACGCCCAGACGATCCGCGTGATGAAGGAGGCCGGCGACATCGTGCGCACGATGATCGACTGCGACACGCCGATCGTGTCGGCCATCAACGGTGTCGCCGTCGGAGCAGGGCTCGCCGTCGCGCTGCTCGCCGACATCAGCGTGATCAACGAGGACGCCAAGCTCACCGACGGCCACATCCGGCTCGGAGTCGCCGGCGGTGACCACGCGGTGGCCATCTGGCCGCTGCTGTGTGGGATGGCAAAGGCGAAGTACTACCTCCTCACGGCCGACTTCCTCGATGGACGCGAGGCAGAGCGGATCGGTCTCGTGTCCAAGGCGGTGCCGGCCGACGATGTCCTGCCGACGGCACTCGGTGTCGCCGAGAGGCTCGCAGCCGGCCCGGTGGATGCAACTCGCATGACCAAACGGGCCCTCAATCATTGGCTTCGCCAGGCCCTCCCCAACTTCGAGGCATCGCTCGCCTACGAGATGATCAACTTCCTCGGGCCCGACGCCGCCGAGGGCCTCGCCGCACTCCGGGAGAAGCGTCAGCCCGATTTCCCGTCCGCCTCGAACACGGGACGCTGACGATGGACCTCGACGAGACACCCGATCTGACCCACGATCTCGCGCTCGCCCTCGATGTGGCCGACGCGGCCGACGCCTTCACGTTGCCACATTTCCACGAGGCCGATTTCGACATCGACTGGAAGCGCAACCGTACGGAGGTCACCGAGATCGACCGGCGAGCCGAGACGATGATCGTCGATCGGCTGCTCCACGAACGGCCACGGCATGGCGCCTTCGGCGAGGAGCACGGACCCAGGGGAGACGTCGACTCGCCGTGGCAGTGGGTGATCGATCCGATCGACGGCACGTCCGGGTTCGTGCGCGGCATCCCGATCTGGGCGACCCTCATCGCACTGGTGCACGCCGAACGCGGCGCCGTGCTCGGCGTGGTGTCGGCCCCGGCACTCGGTCGGCGCTGGTGGGGAGGGCTCGGGCTGGGTGCAACGGTGTCGGTGTTCGACGATCCACGGCCGATCGTGGTCTCGACCGTCGACGATCTGGCCGACGCTCAGGTGAGCATCACCCACAGCGCCGGCTGGGATGCGCTCGGGCTCACGCCCGCTCTCGTTCGACTCCAGCAGCGGGCCCGTCGGTCTCGCGGAATCGGCGACTTCTGGCAACACATGCTGGTGGCCGAGGGAGCCATGGACGTGGCCGTCGACGCAGTGGGCGTGGCGCCCTACGACATCGCTGCAGTGAAGCCGATCGTCGAGGCGGCCGGCGGGAGCCTCACCGACCGTTTCGGTGTGCCGACCCATCTGCACAACACAGCCATCAGCACGAACCGTCTCCTCCACGACGCCGTTCTCGCCGAACTCGCCGAACTCGCCGACTGATCGGACCGTCGTGTCACCGATGGTGTCGGACGCCATCGGTGACGAATCGTTGCATCGCTGGTCGACGGCAACGGATACCGTTGTCGGCCATGGCGAACGACGGAACATTGCCCGACGTGGCGCCCGAGACGCTGGCGATCACGGCGGGTCGCGGAGCGAGCGGATCGTCGTTGGCGCCCGCGCTCTGGGCGTCGAGCACGTGGGAGTCCGAGGGACTCGACGATGCCCACCGGCGTGCCACGTCGGTGCGCCATGGCGACTTCTACAGCCGGTACTCGAACCCCACCGTCCGGTCGTTCGAACAGGCGATGGCCGAACTCGAAGGTGCCGAGGAATCACTGGCATTCGCATCGGGCATGGGCGCGCTCGCATCGACGGTGTTCGCACTCTGCTCGACGGGGAGCCACGTCGTCGCCCAGCGCCAGCTGTACGCCGGCACACTCGCGTTCCTGCAGGGTCCGTGCCGTCGCATGGGCATCGACGTCACGTTCGTCGACGTGGCCGAGCCAGGTGCGTTCGCCGATGCCGTCGAGCCGGGCCGCACCATGCTCGTGCTCGCCGAGTCGCCGTCGAACCCGCTCCTCGAGTTGGCCGACCTCGACGAACTCGGATCGATCCGCGGTCCGTTCACCGTCGTCGACTCCACGTTCTCGACTCCGCTCGGCCAGCAGCCCATCGCCCACGGTGTCGACATCGCGCTGCACTCGGCAACCAAGGGCATCGCCGGCCACAACGACGCCACGCTCGGCGTGATCTCGGGTGATGCCGATCTCCTGGCTGAAATCTGGACCTACTCGGTGCTCCATGGGGCCACCCCGTCGCCGTTCGACGCGCTCAATGCATTGCGCGGCATCCGGACGCTGGGCGTTCGCACCCGCCAACAGAACGCATCGGCGCGCTCGCTCGCCATCACGCTCGCGGACCACCTCGAGGTGCGTGCCGTCCACTACCCCGGGCTCAGCGAACACCCCCAGCACAGCCTGGCGACCAAGCAGTTGCGTCAGTACGGCACCGTGTTGTCGTTCGAAGTTGCGGATCGGGACACGGCCGCGGCATTCCTGAGCCGTCTGCAGATCGCCAGGGTGGCCACCTCGCTCGGCGGGCCCGAGACGCTCGTGTGCAACCCGGCGACGTCGACTCACGCCAGCCTGACGCCCGACGAGCAGGCTGCGTGTGGAGTGACCGCCGGGTTGCTACGTGTGTCGGTCGGCCTCGAGGACTGCGCCGACCTCATCGCCGACTTCGAGCACGCCCTCGAACCCCCGCCTGAATCCGAAAAATGCGCCACGTTGTGCACTGAGCGGGCACCAGAGCGCACATTTCGGGGTACCCGATGATCGGGTCATTCGATGATCGGGTCGGTTGCGGGGCCGAAGACGAACCAGCGATCGACGACGGCGTCGATGTCCGCGTCGGCGCCACTCCAGTCCCACGCACGGACTTGCTGACGACTGCGTCGACCCGGTCGCGACCGGAACAGGTCGAACGCCGTGATCCCGGTGAGCACCACGGCGCCAGCCGATTCGGTCGGACCGCTGCGAACCACGCGCCCGTCGACCAGCTCGACCGTGACGGCGAACGGGCAGTCGGCGATGGTTGCCAGATCGCCGGCCATGGCCTCGATGAGCGCCGAGCTGCGGTCCCCGGGCCGGCCGAGCGCCTGACGGACATCGTGCTCGTGGGTGTGACAGTCGAACGGCGGGCGACCCTCGCCCAACTGCTCGATCACGGCCGCGAATCGAGGCGTCTGGGCGTCCCACCGGTCGAGGAGCTCGTCGACCGTCAGCAACCCATTCCGCTCGATCTGTGCCGCCGTCCACGCCTCGCCGGGCGCGCCATCCATCCTGCCGGCGAGCGCATCGTCCGGGATCCCGGCGACGTGTGACAACGCATCGCGCACCGTCCACTCCGGGGTGCACGGCATCGGCGTCGCCCAGTCGTCGTCCGACAGACCGCGGGCCATTTCGGCGAACGATCGCTGGGCAACGAAGTACCTGGCTGCGATGTCGAAGGTGTCGCTCATGTCCGGATGTTGCCACATCGCCTCGGGAGGATCGGGGGCCGGTCGTTCGCCGGGAGAATCGAGCGGCGATGCGCGACACTTCCCTGATGGACTCATCGGTGCAAGCAGGTGGACTCAATGTCAGCCGACGTGATGATCGAGCGCAGTACGAGCTGTACGACGGTGACGAGCTGCTGTCGTACGCGGCCTTCACGGAGATCGACGGTGTCGTGATCGTGCCGCACGTCGAAACACGACCCCAGCATCGAGGCAACAACTACTCATCGGTGCTGATGGAGGGCGTGGTCGATGACCTTCGCGCCAGGGGACTGCGGATCAACCCGATCTGCTGGGTCGCCCAACGACATGTCGAGGGCCTCCCCGATGCTGATGACTTGATGGCTGTCTGACCATGTGCCGCAACATCACCACACTTCGAGGTCTGGAACCCGCAGCGACGCCCGAGGAGATCGAGGCGGGCGCGCGTCAGTACGTCCGCAAGATCAGCGGCGTCCAGAAGACATCAGCGGCAACCGAGGAGGCCTTCGAACTCGCCGTCGCAGAGATCACCGCGGTCACCGCCCGGCTTCTCGCCGAGCTTCCACCCCGCAAGCAACCCCCCACCACCGAGCCCCCACTCCGCCGGCTCGCCCGCCGCTGACCAAGACCACGCCGAGGGAAGCGCCAGCGACGAGGCGGAGCGAGGCCGACCTCGGCCCTGCGCCAACGACGTTCGGTGAGGCCGAGCAACCAGAAAGGGAAGCGCCAGCGACGAGGCGGAGCGAGGCCGACCTCGGCCCTGCGCCAACGACGTTCGGTGAGGCCGAGCAACCAGAAAGGGAAGCGCCAGCGACGAGGCGGAGCGAGGCCGACCTCGGCCCTGCGCCCAACGACGTTCGGTGAGGCCGAGCAATCAGGAATAGAACGGGCTTTCGCCCGTGGTGTGGTCGGTGAGGTCCTTCACCCGCTCGACGCCCTCGATGGCGTCCACGAGCATCGTCTGCACGCCGTCGAGCATCGTCATCTTGCTCATCGAACAGCCGTGGCAGCCGCCGCCCATCGTGAGGTAGGCAGTGCCCTCGCCGTCGTGGCCGACGTAGGTGACGAAGCCACCATGGGCCGCAAGTGCCGGATTGACCTCGGTGGCGACCAACGCTTCGATCTCGGCGGACAGTGCGTCGTCGGCGACGAGACCCTCGATCGACGGAGCTGCCGGACGGTTCGGGTTGCGGATCACGAGACCCTGCGTCGAGGTGTAGTCGAGCGTGGCGCCGGTGAGCAGCTCGACGTCGTTGCCCGGAATGATCACCTTCATGCCGTCGTGGGTTCGCACCTCGTCGGTGAACGCGGCGGTGAGGTACTCCTCGAACGACAGGTCGTAGCGGAACTCGTCGCCCGGGTCGGACGCGATCGCCAGGCGCAGGCCGAGCTTGTCGCCGTCGACCTCGTCGTCACGCAACTCGCGAAGATGTTCGAGCGCTTCTTGCGTCACCATGATGATCGGTTCGCTGGACGACACCCCACTCGTCTCCGCGGCCATGGCTTCGAGAGGACTCATCGAGAAAAGGCTATCGCCCGCAGACGACTGCGGGCGATGGCCCGACCGATTCGGCACGAGCACTCCGACCCGCACCGCCTACGCTCCTCGACGTGACCGACGGCAGCCGTAAAGCCATTTTCGCTGCGTTCTTCGCCAACCTCGGGATCGCCATCTCGAAGTTCGTCGGCTTCCTCATCACCGGATCGGCCAGCCTGCTCGCCGAGACGGTGCACTCTCTCGCCGACACCGGCAACCAGTTGCTGCTCTTCCTGGGCGGCAAGCGTGCGAACCGGTCCGAGTCGGCGGCACATCCCTTCGGGTACGGACGAGAGCGCTACTTCTGGGCGTTCGCCGTGGCGCTCGTGCTGTTCTCCGCCGGCGGCATGTTCGCTCTCTACGAGGGCATCTCGAAACTTCGCGATCCCCACGAGATCGAGAGCATGAGCGTTGCCGTCACCATCTTGCTGGTGGCGATCGTGCTGGAGTCGTTCTCATTGCGGACCGCCGTACGCGAGTCGAACCACGTGAAGGATCCGGAGACCGGATGGTGGAGTTTCATCCGCCACACGAAACAGCCGGAGCTCCCGGTCGTCCTCCTCGAGGACATCGGTGCCTTGATCGGTCTGATCTTCGCCCTCGGCGGCGTGGTGTTGTCGCAGGTGACCGGAAACCCTCGGTGGGACGCAATGGGCTCGGTGATGATCGGCCTGCTGCTCATCGTCATCGCCATCGTGCTGATCGTCGAGATGAAGAGTCTCCTGATCGGCGAGTCGGCGAGCACGACGACCCAGGATGCGATCGTGACCGCGATCACTTCGACGGCGAACGTCGATCAGTTGATCCACATGCGGACCGAGCACCTCGGCCCCGACGAGATCCTGGTCGGCGCCAAGATCGAGTACTCGTCGGCGTTGTCTGCAGATGAACTCGTCGCTGCGATCAACGCCACCGAGGATGCCATCCGAGCCACGACGCCCTCAGCGACGGTCATCTACCTCGAGCCCGATCGTGTTCGCGCCGATCACCCCGACATCCCCGCCGACACCACGTCGTCGTGACGTCGACGCCGGCATGACCGAACGATTCAGCGGCCGCACGCTCGGCCTGCTCGCGATGCTGATCGCCGTCGTGAGTTTCTCGACGAGTTCGTCGCTCATCAAGTGGTCGGAGTCGACCGGCTCGGTCGTGGCGTTCTGGCGGATGATCGGCGCGGTGATCGGGTGGTGGACCGTGATCCTCGTGCTGAAGGCGCGCAGCGGCCGACCGCTGCCCACGTCGACCGCCTGGCGCACGGCCGTGCTCCCGGGGCTGTTCTTCGGGGCGAACATCGCGCTGTTCTTCACCGCGATCACGAAGACGAGCATCGCTCACGCCGAGTTCATCGGCGCGATGACGCCGCTCATCCTGCTGCCCCTGGGTGCGCTGATGTTCGAGGAGCAGCCGAACTGGCGCGCGCTGCGGTGGGGTGGTCTGTCGATCCTCGGTGTCGTGCTCGTGCTCTTCTTCGGACCCGGACAGGGGACGTCATCGATCGGCGGCGATGTCTTGATGATCGGCGTGCTCGCACTCTGGGCCGGCTACCTGCTGTCGTCGAAACGCGCCCGCACGTCGGGGGTCGGCACGCTCGACTTCATGTCGTGCATGATGCCGATCGGTGTGCTGGTGGCCGGACCGATCGCTGCGGTGATCGCCGGCTCGGACGTGTTCTCCCTGAGCGCCCGGGGTTGGCTCGTCGTCGCGATCCTCACCTTGCTGACCGGGATGCTGTCGCACGGCTGCATCGTGTTCGCCCAGCAGCACATTCCGGTGGCGACCATCGGGATCATGCAGACCGCGCAGCCTGCGCTCGCCGTGCTGTTCGGGTTCCTCATCCTGGGCGAGGCCGTGCGAGCGCCGCAGGTGGTCGGCATGGTGCTCGTGATCAGTGGCCTCGCCCTGTTCACCCTGTCGAGCCAGCGCTCGCTACGAGCCGACGCCCGCTGACTGTCGTCAGCCTCGCCCGACGAGGCGCCAGTTGGCGCGCACCACGGTCTCACGTTCGCCCCGTCGCAGCCGCAGGATCTCGACACCGCGCCTGAGCAGGTCGGATCGGTCGGGATCGGCCATGCACGCCTCGATCGCGCACGAGAGCGCCTCGGAGGTGAGGGTGTAGTCGTGGGCCATGTCGTCGAGATGCAACGTGCCCGCTGCGTTGTCGCGGGCCGCAGCGAGAGCGGCGGTGGTGGCTTCGTCGCCGGTCGCCGCGACGACATCGTCGGCGTAGGCGAGCATCTCGGCGAGCTCCTCTGCCATCCATGCGATCTCGTCGGCGCTGCGGACGGCACATTGTTCGAGGATGATGTCGATCTGTTCGAGCGCGACCCTGGCGACCGCACCGTGCACCTCCGGCGCAACGGTGTGCATCAGTTCGTTGCGGACGTCACGGAGCAGCTGCGGTGTGGTCGGGTGGACGATCATGAGGTGGCCTCCTGCGCTTGGGTCATCGCCTCGATGGCGGCCTGCATGCCATTGATGGCGTTGATGAAGTTGTCGTGCCCGAACGAGATCGATCCCACCTGCAGGGCCGTGGTGGCACCGGAGTTCTCACCGAGCGCGAACTTGTCGAGCTGCGCGTTGATCGGACCGAGGACCTTCATCGACGACAGGATCGTGAAGTAGCCGACGGTCAGCTGGTTGACCTCGATCTCACTGAATCCGGTGACGGCACGGTAGGCCGCGAGGAACGCCTCCGGGTCGGCCTCATAGAGGTTCGGGCCCGCCGCAGTCGAGTAGATGTTGTACCAGCCGAGGTCCTCACGCGGGTCGCCGATGGAGGCGAACTCCCAGTCGACCACCAGATAGTTGCCGGCGTGGTCGATCATCACGTTGGGTGCTTGGGGGTCGCCGTGGGTGAGCCGGAGCGGCAGCGGCGGGGGCTTGTTCGCTGCGAGCCAGGCGGCGATGTAGCGCCAGGTCGGGTCGCTGTTGACGCTGGACGCCTCGGCGTCGCGCCACGACTGGATCAGATCGTCGATTCGTGCCTCCCAGCTCGATGGGCGCGCCATCGCCTCGGGCAGTTGCTCGGGCGTGATGCAGTGGATCTGGCCCCACAGTTCGGCGAGACGGGTCGGATGGTCGCCGTAGTCGCTCATCTCCTCGATCAGCGACTGCAGCGACCCGCCGGTCACGTGGTCCATCACGATGGCCTTGGTGCCGAGATGCTCGCCGGTCGCGTCGTAGTAGCGCGCCGGCGGGATCGGAATGACGCCGAGTTCGGTCAGGCTCCGCAGCACTGCCCACTCGTGGGCGCGATCGGTTTCGACCAACGCATGGCCCGGGGGCGGATCACCGCGCAGGACGAGCGATTCCTCGAGCGTCACCCCGTCGGTCGTGTAGCGAACTCGAGCCTTGGCCATCGAGCGGCTGTAGCCGCCGGCCATCGTCTCGTAGTCGATGACTTCGATCAGTTCGACGTCGTTGCGATGCTGCTGCAGGAACGCAGCCAAACGCGCCGGCATGAGATCGATCTCGTGCATGAACACCCCCTGTGGTCACCGGTCAGCGTACTGAATCCTGCCCGGGCGACAGGGTGTCAGGCGGCGACGAGCGCCGCGAATCGGCGGCGCCACTCGACCGACAGGCGGTCGGCGCGCACACTCATGGTCGCCGAGTTGTCGAGTGGGAGGACCCCCGGGATGCGTTCGAGCATCGCTTGATCCTCCGCGCCGATCGCCCGATCGAAGGCGAGCACGTCCTCGGCCGGCATGTCGTGGTCGTGGTTGCGCCAGACGACGAATGTGAACAACGAGGTGACGTCGTCGACCGGCGTGGTGCACAGCAGCAGTACACGATCGTGGCCGGTACGCGGGCCCGATTCGTAGTACGTGTTCGAGCGCACGACGAATGGCAGGTGGAACGCGGTCGACATGCGCTGGCGCACGTCGTTGCCATGTTCGTCGTGCACCTCGACGGTGTACTCGTAGCCGGTGAAGTCGGCGTCGAGTCGAACGACGGAGATCGGCGCGACCACAGGATCGGTATCGGCGCCGATCGTGCCGGCGTGCACGTACGGGAAGTGGGCGACGTCGCAGAAGTTGTCGGCCATCCGAGTGGCTGAGGCGCACCAGGTCTCGATGCCGGAGGTGAGCCGGCGGAATGTGGGATCGGCGTCGTGAGAGATGTGCGGCGGCTCGCCCACCGCAGTGCCGGGGCACATCCAGACCAGCCCGTACAGCTCACGAACCGCCAGCACCGAGAGGTTCGCCGCCGATGCGATCGGCGCGCCGGCGCCTGCTGACGGCACGTCGATGCAGACGCCATCGGACGCGAACTTCCACGCGTGGTACGGGCACACGAGACAGCCCTCGCGAACATGGCCGAGCGACAACGGCGCCTCCCGATGGGGGCAACGATCGGGCGCTGCCGCGAGTGCGCCATCGCTCCCCCGCCACACCACATACGGGTCGCCGAGCAGCGTCACGCCGACCGGGTCAGAGCCGACGCCGGCAGCGTCGGCCACCACGTACCACTGGTCACGCAGCGCTCGACTCCGACAGAACGACTCGGTGCGCATGACCGCCGCAGCGTACCCCCACGTCAGCGCCTCGGATTCGACCCGAACGGCAAGGGTTCACCTTGCGTTCAACTGAAATCTGCCGGGAGCTGCGAGGATTGCCGGATGCGAATCCTGGTGACGAACGACGACGGCATCGACTCGATCGGCCTGCACGTGCTGGCCCGGTCGATCTGCGAACTCGAAGGTGGCCACGAGGTCGTGGTGGCCGCACCCGATCAGGAGTACTCGGGCGCCGGTGCTGCGCTCGGCGCTCTCCACCTCATCCAGCCTGAGGTCCGACGCGCCCACATCTCCGACTGTCCGGCCGACTCGATCTGGAAGGTCAGCGGCCCACCGGCGTTGTGCGTCTTCTTCGCGCGGCTCGGTGCGTTCGGCGGTCCGTTCGATCTGATCGTCTCCGGTATCAACCCCGGCGCCAACGTGGGCCGAGCCGTCTATCACTCGGGCACGGTGGGCGCCGCGCTCACCGGGCGCAACGGCCACATCTCCGGCATCGCGATCAGCCAGGCCGTCACCGGCTTCGGCGTCGAGGGTCAGGGCTGGGACGAATCGATCGCGACGCAACACTGGGACAGTGCAGCCGCCGTGGCCAAGCAGGTGGCGCAGACGCTGGTCGACGACATGCCCACCGAACCGGTCGTCGTGAACATCAACGTCCCCGACGTCCCGCTCGAGCAGTTCGGCACGTGGAGGTACGCCCAGGTCGGCAGTCAGCCGCCGCGGTCGATGTCGGCGGCCAACCTCAAGGCGATCCCGGGCCACGAGGAGGCGTACACCGTGGAGATGGGATGGGGTGACGTCGTGGAACTCGCCCCCGAAACCGACGGCGGCATCATCGAACGCAACGAGGTTGCCATCACCTATCTGACCCGCCTCGACCACCACGACCGTCCCGACCTCGACTCGATCGCCAAGTCGCTCGACGAGCTCCTGGGTTGACGTTCAGGGGCTGACGTTCAGGGCCCGACGGCCGGACGGACCATCAGCGACTGGATCACGCCGATGCCGTCGATCGTCGCCCCCTCGGCCGTGCTCGCCACCTGGAAGCGCACGACGCCTGCGTCTTCGACGAACAACCCGGAGCCGTCGGCGGCCCACGGGTCGGGGTAGTACAGCGCCGCGAGCCGACCCACATCGATACGCGAACCGGTCGTGACATCGATGATCTGGCGATAGCCGGTGTCGCGCGTCGGGTCAGCCGCCACGATCGACCGGCCATCGGGAGCGATGCGTGTCGACGGATCGACGACTCCCATCGAGCTCAGGGCACCGAGCACGGCCGCCGACCGCAAATCGGAGACCACCTCGACGACGAACTGTCCGCACCGCAGCAACTCGTCGCACGTCGCGATCGCGTAGTGGTTGCGACCGACGGCGAGCAGATCTCCGTCGCTGATTCGACGAGCCTGTTGGTCGGGCCCGATCGCGTACACGCCGCCGGGCCTGTTGACGAGCAGGTCGCCGTTCGACAGGAAGTTGCCGGCGCCGAACAGCAACGCACGGGCCACCTCGGGGGTGACCGGTTGCAGCGAACCGTCATCGGTGCTCATCACGAACCGCTCGGCCTCGCCGGTCGATGGGCCGTTCGACGTGACGACGAACGAGTCGGTGGCCGGCCACGCCTCGAGAAAGAGCACTCCGTCGGAGATCTCGAACAGACGGATCACTTCGGCACCGCGAATGATGGCGACGTAGCGACCATCGTAGACCGCGATCGAATCGTCGCTCACGGCAATGTTCAAGTTGTCGCCCCACGACGCGACGTCGAGGCTGCGGACCCGGCCCGACGGCAGTTCGATCCGCTGGAGCACTCCGTTGTCGGTCAACGTCACGATTTCGGTCGGCGCGCCGAGGGTCTGGAGTGGCGGCGGCACGACGATCGACGATTCGGTCCATGCCGGGATCTCACCGACCACCGCGGCGGCGACCGCGGCAGCGGGAACCACCGCCGTGGTCCCGTCGGCCGGCGCGGCCGTCACCGTCACGAGTTCCGTCGTCGGCGACCCGAGCGTGGTCGTCGACGTTGTCGAGGCCGTCGTCGTGTCGACGCTGGTGTCGGTGGTGGCCGTCGGTTCGGCGCTGTCGCCAAGCACCGCAACAGCGCCGAACACCACGAGCCCGATACCGACCGCGCCGGCGAGGAACACCTGCGTACGCGGCGGCCGGTCGTTCGACGGCGCCGATTCGCCAGGACCGATCTCGGGCGGAGTTGGCGTCGTCGGTTCCGGGTTCCGATCGGGACGGGTCAGCGCATCGAGCTGCGGAGCGTCGTCGCTCGCGGTCCAGTCGTCGCGCTCCCACGGCGAGATGTCGTCGTCGCCGGCGTCCACGACGCTCATTCGACCACAGTCGGGCGGCGATACCGTCGCTGAGGTGGAGTCCCGGGTCGACCTCGTGCGGCGGTATCTCGACGCGTTCACGTCGGCCGACCCGGATGCGATCGCTGCGTTCGTCACCGATGACTTCCTCAATGAGCACCTCAGCGAACTCGGCTCGGGATGCACAGGACGCCCCGAGTACCGACGGCGCCTACCCGGATTCCTGTCGACGTTCGCCCGAGCGCGCTACGTCGTCGACGCGGTCGGCGAACTCGGCGACGCAGAGGTCGTCGCCCGCTACCGGTTCGAGGCCGAGTACGAGGGGACACCGATCGACATCCCGGGGGTGATGTGGTTCGAGGTTCGAGACGGTCTGATCTCCCGTCGCACCGACCTGTGGGACTCGCTCACGTTCCTCCGCCAGACCGGCCAGGCCGACTGACCCGGGTGCCGATTCGGTCCCGGCCGGGATATGACCGACGAACAGTGAGCTACGGTCGTGAGTCCATCGACACGCCAATTGATCGACACGTCAGGGGGGCCATGGCCGAATCGACCATCGAAGCCGACTATCTGATCATGGGGGGCGGTGCCTCGGCCATGGCGTTCGCCGATTCGCTGCTGACCGAGAGCAGCGCCACGATGGTGATCGTCGACCGACACCATCGCCCGGGCGGGCACTGGAACGACGCCTACCCGTTCGTGCGGCTGCACCAGCCGTCGAGCAGCTACGGCGTCAACTCCGCCCCGCTGGGATTCGGCGCGATCGACGAGATCGGGCTGAACATCGGCTTCGAGGAGCTGGCGTCGGGCCAGGAGGTCCTCAGCCACTACGACCGCGTGATGCGTCAGCGGTTCCTCCCATCGGGACGCGTGCGGTGGTTCCCGACGAGCGAGCTCGCTGATGACGAGGTCATCACGTCGCGGCTCTCGGGCGAACGGGTCCGCGTCGAGGCACGTCGATTCGTGGACGCAACACATTCCAAGATGCTCGTTCCGTCGACGACGACACCGTCGTACTCCATCTCCGCCGACGCCAGCTGCGTTCCGCTCAACGATCTCCCTCGTGTCGCCCACGACTACGACGAGTACGTGGTCATCGGTGCGGGCAAGACGGGGATGGACGTGTGCATCTGGCTGCTCGACAACGGCGCCGACCCCGCGCATCCGTTGGATCATGCCCAGGGACTCATGGGTACTGAACCGCGCGAACTTCCAGCCGAGCGACGTCGGCTTCCCCAGGATGTGTCAGAGCATCGCCGACCAGGTCGAGGCGGTTGCCCTGGCCGACTCGGTCGACGACGTCTTCGCACGTCTGGAAGCCTCCGGCGAGCTCATGAGGATCGATCCGGCGGTCACTCCGCAGGCCTATCACTGCGCAATCCTGAGCGACGGGGAGATGGCCGAACTCCGTCGGATCGATGGCATCGTCCGCCTCGGGCGGGTGACCTCGATCGAGGCCGACCGCATCGTGCTCGAACACGGATCCATCCCGACCGGTCGGCGTGTGCTCCACATCGACTGTTCTGCTGCTGGGATCCCGACGCTGCCATCGAAGAACGTGTTCGAGGACGACCGGATCACCCTGCAATGGATCCGTACCTGCCAGCCGACCTTCAGCGCCGCCCTGATCGGCGTCGTGGAGGCACGATTCGACGACGACGACCTCAAGAACAGGATCTGCACGCCGATCGTGCCCCCGACCCTGCCTCGTGACTGGCTGCGGATGCTCCGGGTGGAACTCGCGAACCGCGCCTGCTGGAACGACCACCCCGAGATCGGTGACTGGATGGCGGCATCGCGCCTCGACCCGTTCACCGCCCGAGCCCGGGCGCGGCTGGGCGTCGACACCGAGGCCACCGAACACATCGGTCGGTATCTCACGAACATCGCCCCGGCGGTCGCGAAGCTCGACGCCCTGCTGGCCGAGCCCATCGCGACATGATGGCCCGATGAACGAACTCCTGGTCGACAACGGGGACATCACGCTACGCGTGGAGGTGACCGGCGACGGCCCGACGATCCTGTGCGTGCACGGCTGGCCCGAGGCGCCGCACTCGTGGCGTCACCAGGTGGCCCACTTCTCCGAGCGCGGCTACCAGGTCGCAGCGATGGACGTGCGCGGATACGGCGGCAGCTCCGCTCCTGCCGAGGTCGAGCGGTACACCCTGCGGGAGTTGGCAAGCGACGTCGCTGCGGTGGCGGCGGCGCTCGACGACGAGCCGGTCATCCTGCTGGGCCACGACTGGGGTGCGCCGATCGCTTGGCACACCGCCATCCGGTCTCCCGATCGGGTGCAGGCCGTCGCTGGTCTGAGCGTGCCCCACACTCCACCGATGCCACTGTCGCTGATCGATCTCTTCGACCAGCTCTACGCCGACAGGTTCTTCTACATGCTCGCGTTCCAAGAACCAGGCCTCATCGAGTCGCAGTTCGCTGTCGACACCCGTGCCGCATTGAAGCGGGTGTACTTCGCCAACTCCGGTGATGCTCCCGCCAACAGCATGCTGGGTGACGCGCCGCGCGATGCCGAATTCCTGCGCGTGCTGCCGGATCCGCCCGCTGGACCATTGAGTTTCATGACCGACGCAGACCTCGACGTGTACGCATCGACGTTCGATCGAGTCGGCATGGTGGGTGCGTTCAACCGATACCGGGCGCTGTCGCTCGACGTCGAGGCGAGCGCCGACATCATGGGTGCCACCGTCGATCAGCCGTCGTGCTTCATCGCCGGCGAACGCGATCTCGTACGCTCGATCATCCCGGGCTCCGACGCATTCGCCGACCCGGGATCCGGGTGCACCGACTTCCGCGGCAGCACGATCATCCCGGGGGCCGGCCACTGGGTCCAGCAGGAGGCGCCCGGCGAGGTCAACGCAGCGCTCGACGCATTCCTCGCCACGTTGTCGTGAACGCGTCGCTCTGCGGCATCCTGTTCACATGGCTGATCGACCCATACCCACCGATGACGAATTGAAGCAGCGCCTCACGCCGCTCCAGTACGAGGTCACCCAGCACGCCGCCACGGAGCGAGCATTCAGCGGGACGTACTGGAATGTCGACGACGCCGGCATCTACCACTGCATCGTGTGCGACGAGCCGCTGTTCTCCTCGGAGACGAAGTACGACGCCGGGTGCGGGTGGCCGAGCTTCACCGACGCCCTCGATCCCGAGAAGGTGACGCGCAAGGAGGATCGGTCGCACGGCATGCTCCGCGTCGAGACGGTGTGCGCGACGTGCGGTGCCCATCTCGGTCACGTGTTCCCCGATGGCCCGGGTCCCTCCGGCGACCGCTTCTGCATGAACTCCGCCTCCCTCGACCTCAAGCCCACCGACTGACATCGCGATCGGGGTCAGACCCCAATCGCGATCGCTATGGTCGGGGCGATGGTGGCTGACTGGGGTGACGACGAGCGACGGTTGACGCCATCGGTGAGTGTGCTCGTCGGCGACGCCGTCGGCGCGTACCCCTCGGGCAACACATTGCTCGTTCGAGGCGCCGGCGAGTCCGTCGTGATCGATCCGTCGGTGACGGTCGTGGCTCGGGGCGGCGCGCCGGTGCCGGTCGACGCGGTGATCAACAGCCACTCGCACGAGGACCACATGGCCGGCAACGGGCTGTTCGCCGAGGCCCGGCTCCACATCCACCACGGTGACCTTCCCGGCGCCGAGTCGATGGACGGACTGATGGAGGTGTACGGGCTCACCGGTTCGGCTCGAACCGAGTTCGAGCGAGTGATCCTCGAGGAGTTCCACTACACGCCCCGACCCGATGCGCAGGGTTTCACCGATGGTCATGTGTTCGACCTCGGCGGCGGGGTGACGGTCGAGGCAGTGCATCTCCCCGGACACACACGCGGGCACAGCGGCTTCCGGATGGACGGCGTGTTCTTCCTGTCCGACATCGACCTCACCGGCTTCGGCCCCTACTACGGAGACGTGTGGAGCGACCTGGAGGACTTCGAGGCGAGTCTCGCGAAGGTGCGCGACGAGGTGGCCGACTTCTATGTGACGTTCCACCACAAGGGCGTGATCGAAGGACGCGAGACATTCGTCGAGATGATCGACGCCTTCACCGCAGTGATCGGGCGACGCCACGATGCGATGCTGGAATTCCTCGCCGAGCCGCACTCGATCGACGACATCCGCGCGCACCGGTTCATCTATCGGCCGCACGTGGAAATGGCGTTCGTGGAGTCGGTCGAGCGACGTAGCGCAGAACTCCACGTGCAACGAATGCTGACCCGGGGCGAGGCGCTCGAAGTCGAGCCGGGACGATTCCAGCGGACGTGACGATCGATCGGAAGGGCGCATGAGGCTCGCGACGGCGCGTCGTCGGGACGGGACCGTCATCTGGGGCCCGGTCGTCGACGACGGGATCGGTGACGTGTCGGCGACCTGGAGCACACCCGCCGACCTGGTGGAGGTTGCGGTCGACGCAGATGGCCGGGATGCCGTCACCGACGCCGTCGTGGGCTGGGTCGCTCTCGACGAGATCGATCTGCTCCCGCCGATCCCGACTCCGGCGCGCATCATCTGTGTCGGCGTGAACTACGCCGACCACGCAGCCGAATCCGATCGGGCCGCCGAACCGCCCGGGCATCCGGTGCTGTTCACCCGGTTCGCTTCGTCGCTCGTCGGACACGGACAGCCCCTCGAGCGACCAGCCGCGAGCCGTCAGTTCGACTGGGAGGGTGAGCTGGCCGTGGTGATCGGGCGACGTGCGCACCTCATCGGGCGCGAAACCGCCCTCGATCATGTGGCGGGGTATTCGTGCTTCATGGACGGCACGCTGCGCGACTGGCAGCGGCATACGAGCCAGTTCACGCCGGGCAAGAACTTCGACCGATCGGGTGCGTGGGGCCCGTGGATCGTGACGGCCGATGGGATCCCCGATCCTGGCGCATTGTCGCTCACGACCACCGTCGACGGCGAAGTGGTGCAACAGGCGCCGACGAGCCTCATGATCCACGATGTCGAGGCGATCGTGTCGTACTGCTCCATGTTCACGACGCTCGAGCCAGGTGACGTCATCGCCACGGGGACGCCGGCGGGTGTGGGCTTTGCCCGAACGCCACAACGCTGGCTCGAACCCGGCAGCGAAGTGCGTGTCGAGATCAGCTCGATCGGCACGCTCGTGAACCCCGTTGTCGACGCGACACCCTGATGGCCCCGCTCATCTCCGGTCCGGCCTGGGTGCCACGATGTCGACATGACCGAGATGACTCCACCGATGTTCTCCACGCTCCGAGTCGACGTCGACGACCGGATCGGGCGGCTCACCCTCACGCAGCCCGACAAGCTGAACCCGCTGGGGACCGTGCCGTTGCGCGAGATCGCCGAGGCAGCTCGGTGGTTCGATACGACGTCGGCGTCGGTGGTGATCGTGACCGGCGAGGGTCGGGCGTTCTCGTCGGGCTTCGATCTGCGCGAGTTCGCCGGGAGTGACTCGTCGACGAGCGCATCGAGCCGCGATCAGGCCGACCTCGGACGGCTGATGGCGGAGGCGATGGAGCGGATGTCGGCGTTGTCGATCGCGGCGATCAAGGGGCCGTGCGTCGGCGGCGGTGTGGTGCTGGCAGGTGTGTGCGACCTGCGGGTGGCCGCCGACGACACCGTGTTCTCGATCCCCGAGGTCGACCTCGGCATTCCGCTGGCCTGGGGAGGTATTCCTCGGCTGGTTCGCGAGATCGGCCCGGCCTTCACCCGCGAGCTGGTGCTGACGTGCCGCCCGTTCGGCCCCGACGAGGCGAAGGCACTCGGCTTCGTCAATCGTGTGGTGCCACGAGCCGAACTGGAGTCGGCCGTCGACGAGCTGGCGGAGCAACTGGCTCGCAAGGCGCCGAGCGTGGTGCGGGCCACCAAACGTCAGGTCAACGAGGCAGTGGAGGACATGGCACCCACCGTCGGAGCGTGGGCCGACGCCGACCTGCTCGGCGCCGCCATGCGCGACCCCGAAGCCCGCCAAGCCGCCCGCGAGTACCTCGCCTCACGCCAACGCTGAAATCGCCGTTTGGGTTGCAGAACGGTTGGCACGGGCCAACCGAACTGTCACACAAACCGGGGTCTGGGGGGCTCAGGAGAGGAGGTCGGTGGCGACGTGGTGGAAGAGGCGCGTGGTGAGTGCCAGCGACTCGAGGTCGATGCGCTCGTTGTTGCCGTGGAACCGTGAGCCGTACTCACTCGAGTCGAGCGACGGGCTGAACAGGCCGGCACCGTACGCCACCGCCCCCATCTCGCGGTAGATGCGCGCATCGGTGAATCCGACCACGAACTGCGGTGTCAGCCGAGCCGTCGGGAACGGCACGTTGACGGCCCGCTGGAGCGCATCCCACAGCGGCGTGTCCAGCCGGCTGATCGACGCAGCGTCGTTCATCAACGGCTCGATCTCGACCTCGTCGGCGAGGTCACCGAGCGCAGCGTGGAGGTGCGCCGCGACCTCCTCGGGACCTTCGCCCGGCAGCGTACGGATGTCGACATCGATGACGACGTTGTCGGGAATGACATTGATCTTCATCCGGCCCCCGCCAGACTCGCTACCGTCGATCAGGTTCGGCGAGAACGTCGTGTGCGTGCACGCGTGGAAGTGCGACGCGGCACCGACGTTGGGGAGCGCGTCGAGCACATCGTCGATCGCCGCCGGGTCGAGCAGCGAGGCCTTCAGGTCGTCGGGCAACCCGAGCGCCTCAACCTTCTGGCCCCACAGCTCGTGGAATCGAGGGGCTGGTCGATAGTCGTGCAACCGTTGGATCACACCGGCTGCCTTGACGAGCGCATTGTCCCGACGGAATGGCGCTGAGCCGTGGCCCGGCGTGCCCTTCACCCGCAGACGCCTCCACGCCACCCCCTTCTCGGCGATGTTCACGCCGATGAACGGCGCCTCGGCGGGCCCGGTGTGAAGCCCTCCGCTCTCGGTCAGCACGTAGTCGGCACGGATCGCATCGGCGTGATTGTCGGCCATCCATCGGGCGCCATGGGCACTGCCGGCCTCCTCGTCGGCCACACCGAAATAGATGAGGTCGCCGGTGGGTCGGAACCCATTGTCTGCGAGGTTGCGGAACGTGACCGCCATCGACGCAGTGAGGTTGAGCATGTCGACGGCACCGCGTCCCCACACTTCGAGCCCATCCGGACCGTCGATGATCTCGCCGCCGAACGGATCCTCGCTCCAACCGGAAGCGTTGACAGGGACGACATCGGTGTGGCCCATCAGGCACAAGCTCGGCGCGGCGGGGTCCGATCCCTCGATGCGTCCGACGATCGACACCCGACCGGGTGCGGCCTCGTAGCGCTCGACCTGCACGCCGGGACCCTCGATCACCTGCTGGAGCACATCGGCGTTGCGGACCTCCTCGCCCGAGGCCTCGGTGCCGTCGTTCACACAGTGATTGCGGATGAGGACCTGGAGCAGTTCGACGGTGGCATCGGTCAGTCCGTCGAGTAGCCGATCATCGAGGGGTGGGGGGGTTGCCATCGCCCAAGCTTCCCACGCCCCGTCATCGACGCCCCCCACAAGCACCCACAGCATGTTTGCGTGACACTTCGGTTGGGACGGTCCAACCGAAGTGTCACGCAAGTTGGGTGGAGGGTGGAGTGGGGGACGAGGTGGGAGCGGAGAGGAGGGTGGCGATGCGTTTGGCGCTGACGGAAGGCTGGCCGGGACGCTTGACCATGAGGGGCTGCGCGAAGGTGACCAACGCGGAGTTCCTCCAGCTGCCAGCGGACGTCAACGAGTTCGGCGGGCAAGCGACCCGGACCGGCGGTGTCGACGATCCCGGCGTAGCGCTGCTCCAGCGGGACGACCTCGGCCATCCGCCGCCGGTCGCGATCGTGAGCGCCCGCGAGGTGCTCCAACCGGTAGATGATGGCGCGCACGTACCGCTCGATGTCGTCGAGACGCTCGATCCCGGAGCTGAGCACGAACCCCGCGTGCACGAGCCGACCGAGGTGCACGTTGGCGTCGTCGACCGACGACCGAAGTACTTCGGCGTGCAGCCGGGCCAACAGGTCACGCGCCTCCGAGGCCGCCGCCATCACCCGGGCCGCCTTGTGCAGTGCGTTCGCAGCGAGCCCGGGCGCAACGTCACGTACCGTCCGGCGGAGGTCGTCGAACTCGGCTTCGCTCCAGGGCAATACCCCGTGGTCGGTCATGATCCGGTCGACGGCTGCGGCCACGCAGTCGCCGCTCAACTCGCCGAGGTCGATGTCGCCGGCAGCGATCGCCAACCGGTCGTCGTTGCCGAGCTTGCGCACGATCGACGATCGGGTCGGCGCACCGTCGAGCAACAGCAGCCGACGCACTCCCCCACGCATGATGCGCTGCTGCAACTCCGGCGTCGTCACCACCCGCAGCGACACGCTGTCGCCGACATCGAGCAGCGCCGGGTAGGCCCGTACGTCCATCGCTCGGTTCGTCGACTCGACAACGCGAGGAACGTCACCGAGGTCCCATGAGGTGATGCCGCTCCGCTCGTCGATCGGCGCTGCCGCCGCGATCGATTCGCGAATCGATCCGGCGAGCCGGGCCTTGATCGCATCGAGGTCGGTACCGACGGCGTGAACCGCACCGTCGTCGTCGGACACCACGAAGTGGATGACCAGATGTTCGGGGACCGCCGACGGCGCGAAGGACGACGGCGAGACGCTCACGCCCGACGCCGCACGCACAGCCCCCGCGAGCGCATCGACGAGCGGCCCCCCTTCGGGGTTCGACCCAGCCAGGTTGTCGATCACCGCGTCGATCGTCTCGCCGAGCGGAATGAGTCGACGCCGCACGTCCTTCGGCAACGACTTCACGAGCGCCGTCACGAGCTCCGCGCGGTGGCCGGGAATCTGCCAGTCGAACCCATCGGCACGAACCTGGTTGAGGCCCGACAACGGCACATGCACCGTCACTCCGTCGAGCGGCTCGCCCGGCGCGAACCGGTAGGTCAGGGGCAGCTCGATTGCGGTGTCGCCACGTCGCTGCGCCCACACGTCGGGATAGTCGGCGAGCCGAACGCCGTGCCCACGACCTCCGGCAACCACGTCGTCGGTCATCTCGAGCAGATCCGGTCGCGTCCGTCGAATCTCCTTCCACCACCGGTCGAAGTGGCGGACCGACGTGACATCGCCGCCGATCCGGTCGGCGTAGAAGTCGAACAGCATCTCGTCGTCGACGAGTTCGAGCCGCCGCACCCTCGCGGCCATCCGCCGGATCCGTTCGAGGAACTCGCCGTTACGCGCCAGGAACTTCTGACGACCGAGCCATGCGGTATCGGCGACATCGCGCTCGATCAGCGCCTTGGTGATGAACCATGCTCGAGCCTGCGCTTCGTCGACCCGGTCGTAGCCGATGACTCGATCGCTCACGATCGGCAGCCCGTAGAGCGTCACCGATTCGGTGGCAACCGCGCGGCCACCCTTCGGATCCCACCGGACATTGTCGAACGACCGCTTCACCAGGTGGGCGCCGGCGCGCTCGGCCCACTTCGGCTCGATCTTCGCCACCCGGCGGGCATAGAGCTGGCTCGTCTCCACCAGTTCAGCAGCCATCACCCACGGCGGGGGGCGACGGGTCAGCGCCGAGCCCGGCGCGATGACGAAGCGTGACTGACGGGCACCGACGAACTCGCGTGTCTCCCGGTCGCGCATCCCGATGTGCGACAGCAGTCCGGCCAACACAGCCTGATGGACGTGATCGGGATGAGCATCGTGGGTCGTCGGCCGGATCTCCAACTGGCCGGCGATACGCCGGAGCTGGCTGAACAGATCCATCCACTCCCGAACGCGTAGGTAGTTGAGGAACTCCTTGCGACACATGCGGCGGAACTGGTTGCCCGACAGCTCGCGCTGCTGCGCGCGGAGGTGGTCCCACAGCGCGACGATCGACAGCAGGTCAGAGCCTTCGACCTTGAAGCGGTTGTGGAACTCGTTGGCCTGCTCGCGCTTGTCCTGGGGACGTTCCCGCGGGTCCTGGATCGACAGCGCCGACGCGATCACCAACACCTCGCGCACGCATCCGAGTCGCTGCGCCTCGAGCACCATCCGCCCGAGACGCGGGTCGACAGGCAGGCGGGCCAGGTCGCGACCGATCTTCGTGAGGTGGCGCGGGCCGGCCTTGAGGCCGTCGGGGGCGGGCTTCACGGCTGCGAGTTCGTCGAGCAGTGCGTAGCCGTCGACGATCGAGCGGTGGTCGGGCGGCTCGACGAACGGGAACCGAGCCACGTCGCCGAGCCCGATCGCGGTCATCTGGAGGATGACCGAGGCCAGGTTCGTGCGCAGGATCTCCGGGTCGGTGAACTCGGGGCGGACGTCGAAGTCGTCCTCGGCGAACAGCCGAATACAGATGCCCGGAGCCACACGGCCACATCGACCGGCCCGCTGGTTGGCCGAGGCCTGGGACACCGGCTCGATCGGCAGGCGCTGCACTTTGAGGCGGCGGCTGTAGCGCGAGATGCGTGCGGTGCCCGCATCCACGACGTAGCGCACGCCCGGCACCGTCAGCGATGTCTCGGCGACGTTCGTGGCGAGCACGATGCGCCGACCGGCGCCACCCATCGGCGCTCGTTCGAAGATCTTGTGCTGCTCAGCCGATGACAGCCGGGCGTACAGCGGCAGCACCTCCGTTCTGCGCAGGTCGAGCCGCCGGAGTGCGTCGGCGGTGTCGTGGATCTCCCGTTCACCCGAGAGGAACACGAGCACATCGCCTGGACCCTCGTGCGACAGTTCCTCGACCGCGTCGATGACCGCCTGGACCTGATCCCGATCGTCCGGCTCGTCCGCATCCGGCCCGTACGGGCGATAGCGCAACTCGACGGGGAAGGTCCGACCCACCACCTCGATCACCGGCGCACCCGGTCGTTCGGGGTCAGACCCCGAAGGACCGGGTGGGACGAAGTGGCGGGCGAAGCGTTCGGTGTCGATGGTGGCGCTGGTGACGATCACCTTGAGGTCGGGGCGTTGTGGAAGGAGCTGTTTGAGGTAGCCGAGGATGAAGTCGATGTTGAGGCTGCGCTCGTGGGCCTCGTCGATGATCAGGGTGTCGTAGCGGCGCAGCATCCGGTCGCGTTGGATCTCCGCCAACAGGATGCCGTCGGTCATCACCTTGACCAGGGTGGCGTCGCTGACCTGATCGGTGAAGCGCACGGTGTAGCCCACGTCAGTACCGAGCGGCGACCCGAGCTCGTCGGCGATCCGTTCGGCGATCGTGCGCGCTGCCACCCGACGGGGCTGGGTGTGCCCGATCATCCCGTCGACGCCACGGCCCGCTTCGAGACACATCTTCGGCAGCTGCGTGCTCTTGCCCGACCCGGTCTCCCCGGCGACGATCACCACCTGGTGGTCCCGGATCGCCGCCAGCAGCTCGTCGCGCCGTTCCGTGATCGGCAGCGAGTCGGGGTACGCCAAGCGACCACCTTCGACAATGGCGACGGCCGCAGCGCGGCGAGGGTGATCGAGGAGATCGGACATGGCGGCTCGGCCGATCAGCCTGGCAGCTCCGATCGCCCCTCCCACCCCACTTTCGAAGGCGATGAGCGAACGGCCCGCATGCCGGCTGTTCGCTCATCGCTCGGGGGGTGGGGTCGGGTACTCGATCGACGGAGGGGGGCGCGTAGCGTCGCCGCCGTGGCCTACCAGTCGAAGGTGATGATCGTCTACATCTTCGCCCTCTTCATGACAGTCATCGACGGCACGATGGTCAACGTCGCGCTCCCGACGATGGCGCGGGAGTTCGGCGTGCCGACCACGGACATCGAGTGGATCGCGATCGGATATCTCCTCGCACTCGCAGCGGTGATCCCGGCGGCGGGATGGCTCGGCGATCGGTTCGGCACGAAGCGGATCTTCGTCATTGCCCTCGTGATCTTCGTGTCGACATCGATGCTGTGCGGCCTCTCGCAGTCACTCGGACAGCTGGTCGTGTTCCGGGTCTTCCAGGGCATCGGCGGCGGACTGCTCACGCCCGTCGGCGGCGCCATGCTGTATCGGGCCTTCTCGATGGAGGACCGCGCCAAGGCTGCCATCGGAGTGCTGAGCGTGACCGTCATCGCCCCGGCCATCGGACCGGTACTCGGCGGCTTGATCGTCGATCAGGCGTCGTGGCAGTGGATCTTCTTCATCAACGTCCCGATCGGCATCCTCGCAATGGTGCTCTCGGTACTGTGGCTCCGAGAGACCGTGCAGCCCAACCCAGGCGGCTTCGATGCCGCCGGCTTCGTGTTGTCCGCCGGAGCGGTGGCGCTGCTGCTCTACACGCTGTCGATCGGGCCGGAGGAAGGATGGACGTCGACCACGACGCTCGCGTTCGGCATCACCGGTGTTGCGTGCCTGATCGCCATGATCGTCGTCGAGCTGCGGATCGACGAGCCGTTGATCGCGCTGCGATTGTTCCGCGACCACCTCTTCCGCACGATCAACATCGCGTCGGCGATGACGTACGCCGGGTTCTTCGGGATGATCTTCGTCCTGCCGCTCTACCTGCAGAGCCTGCGTGGGTACACGGCGCTCCAGAGCGGCCTGGCCCAGGCACCGCAGGCGATCGGCGTGTTCCTCGTCGCGAACCTGCTCGGCCGGCGGCTCTACCGGATCGTCGGACCGCGTCGTCTGATGGTCGTCGGCACGGCGGCAACCTCGGCGATCACCTGCTGCTACTCCCTGGCCGGCCTCGACACCCCGCTGTCGACGATCGCCGGGCTGTCGTTCGCTCGCGGGCTGGCTGTCGGCATGGTCTTCGTCTCGATCCAGACCGCGGCATACGGCACGACGTCGATCGCCGACACCGGCCGGGCCACGTCGCTGTTCAACACGCAGCGCCAGATCGCGTACGCCTTCGGTGTGGCGGTGGCAGCAACCGTGATCGCTTCGAAGCTGGCATCGGTCGGCGGCGACACCGCAGCGGCCTCCGAGCAGCTCGGGGCGTACCAGGCCGGATTCCTCGCGGTCGGGCTGATCATGGCCCCGGCCGCCATCGTGTCGTGGTTCATCGACGACGACGACGTCGCCGCGACCCGCGGACTGACACCGAAGGTTCCCGCCACGACTCAGGCCGCTCCGGCCTGACCCCCGGCCACTGACGCGTTCTGAGCGGATTCAGTCCCGGAATGCGGGATCAGATCCGCCGAGATCAGTGGTCGGCTGCCCAGCTGGCCGTCACGAACCGAAAGCGAGCAGACGGGCGATGCGCGGATCACCGCTGCCGAGGTAGCGAACGAGCACGCCGATCACCGCGTCGACGTCCAGCGAGCCGGCGGCCTGCATCTCCTCGAGATCGACCCAGTCCTTGGTGCGATCGAAGAAGGCCTTGAAAACCGCGAGATCGCGGCACGCCAGGAACGGGAGCTCGACGTCGCCGAACAGCTCCCAGCGGACTCGCTCACCCACGGCGATGTGGAACGGCGTGGTGTCGAGGAACACGTCGAGGGGCGTGGCATCCCACCACAGCCGGCTTTGACCTTCGCCAGTGAGTTGCTCTCGCTGCTCGACGGTGGTGGTCACAACGGGGGCCAACGCGCCGAGTACGTCGTCAGCGCGATCGGCCGGAACGAACACGTTGACGTCGATGTCGATCGTGCCGCGGGCTCGCTGCGTGCACCATGCCAACGCCAACGCCCCGCCGAACGCGTGGGGAAGGTCGGCGGCGCCAAGCAGGGCGTGGACGGCGACGATCTTGGCCGGCAGCCCGGTCATGCGGCGTTGCCTCGATCCACACCAGCAACACCGAAGCGCGGGAAGGTCAGCGTCGGAGAGTGACGCGCCGGGAACATCTCGGCCAACTCGAGTACCTCGATCAGCTCGCGCCCCCGGTCGCCATCGTCACCATCGCCCACCCCAGGTACCAGCATCACGTCAGCGGTGAACCCGGCCGCCCGCAGCACACGGTCGAACGTGTCGACGTTGGGCGTCGTACGGCCGGACTCGTATGCGGCAAGCGCCGAGTGCGAGGTGCCTGCCCGTTCGGCGAGCTGCCGCAGGCTCAGACCCGCCCGTTGTCGTGCTGTCCGAAGGAGTCGACCTGCGCGGATACCACCAGCGTACCTGAAGGTGGTATGTGATTCAATACCATCTGCGCCTACGGCTCGGTCACCTGGAACTCGTACTCCACGACCTCGGCTGGGACCGGTGGGTCGTCGAATGACCGCACGTACTCCAGTCGCAACTCCCCTGAACCCGACGACGTCGCCTCGAACACGAAGACGTCGACGCCCCCCGCACCGACGAGGTCGGTATCGGGCGCTTGGAAGCCGTTGCTCAGCAGCTTGATCACCTCGGGCTGCGCGGTCACGACCCAGCCGTACCCGGTGGTCGGATTCGAATCGAGGTGCACCTCGATCTCATCGCCCACCTCGACCGCGACTTCCGATCCGGAGTCACGCTGATCGACCACCTGACGTTCCGCGTCAGCGTCACCACACGACACGATCATGATGCCGAAGAGTGCCATCGCGATCCCGCGTCTCATGATTCGATCATGCCGTCGTCGACCTCCACCTCACAGGGCCGAATGACCGTCGGATACCGACGGGTCAGCCGGCGCGACGCTTTGCGGACCGCACGGCAGCTCCACCGATGCGCAGCATCTTCGTGTCACCGAACGGGGTGCCACCGACCTGGTTGAGGATCATGGCGACGGCCAGACCAGAATCGGGATCACCCCACGCACCGGAGCCACCGAACCCGAAGTGCCCGAACGCCCGCGGCAGCACACCCGAGGTGGTACCGACGAGGTGGTAGCCGAGACGCCAGTGCATGTTGATCATGACCCCTGCGTCGCGTCCGACCTTCGTGCCGGTGCGGCCGTCGCCCGTGGTCTGGATGCGCGTCGCCTCACGCATCGTCTCGGCCGACACGAGCGGGGGCGAGTCGAAGTCGTCGGGTGTTGCGAGCGCGGCGTACATCCGGGCGAGGGATCGAGCGCTGAACACACCGTTGGCGGCAGGGATCTCACCATCGTGGATGTGCTCGGTGGTGGCGACATCGACGATGTCGTCGACCACGAGCGCCGAGTACAGCGGCTCGAAGCGTTCGAACCGCGCCAGGTATTTGGTCGTCCTGAACAAGCGGTCGAGCGACTTCGGGTCGACGAGCTGCTCGGCGATGTCGCCACGAACTGTGGGCGGCGCACCGATGTACATCTGCCCGATTCCGAGCGGCTCGACGATCTCACGCTGCAACGCCTCGTTGACGGTGAGGCCGGTCACCCGACGGATCACTTCACCGACGAGGTAGCCGTAGGTCAGTGCGTGGTATGCCGAACGGGTACCGACCTCCCAGGCCGGTTCGGCCTGGGCGAGCAGCTTGACCATGTTGTTCCAGTCGAGGAGCCCTTCGGTGGAGTCGACCAAGGCCCGCACGTCGTGGAGTCCGGCCTGGTGATCGAGGAGCTGACGCAGGGTGATCGAGCCCTTCCCGGCGGTTGCGAACTCGGGCCAGTACGTGGCGACCGGGGCGTCGTAGTCGAGCAGCCCGCGGTCCACGAGCCGGTGCACGATCGTGGCGACGACGCCCTTGGTGGTGGAGAAGCTCATCGACATCGTGTCACGCGTCCACGGATCGCCCGCTGCGTTTCGTTGGCCGGTCCACGCATCGACCACCAGCTCACCATGGTGGTAGACGGCCACGGCCATACCACCACGTGCCGACTTCTTCGACATCAGCTGTTGGACCTTTTCGGTGACCGGGGCGAAGTCGGGGTGAACGAGACCTTCCATGCCTCCTTCCTATCGGCGCGACGGCCTGGTGCGGTTGCGCCGAAGGTCCCTGGTCACACCGACCCCTCCGGCGAGACACTGGGGTGTGGCCGACGACATGGAGTACGAACGACTGACTGCGGCTGACACCGTGTTCCTGCGGATCGAAACACCACACGAGCCGCAACACGTGGGGTCGCTGTCGGTGATCGAAGGCGGGCCGTTACGTGATGCGAGCGGACGAATCCGCTTCGACGAACTCCAGGCCCACGTCGCACGACGTGTACACCGGGTTCCGCGCCTGCGCCAACGGGTGATGGAGGTGCCGTACAACCAGGCCCGGCCGGTGTGGGTCGACGACGAGCACTTCGACATCGCCTACCACGTCCGCCTGACAGCGCTCCCCCGGCCCGGCGACGACGACCAACTCGCCGCACTCATGAGCCGCGTGCAGTCGCTCGCACTCGATCGCGCACGACCGTTGTGGGAGATGTGGTTCGTCGACGGGCTCGCCGACGATCACGTGGGGATGATCCTGAAGATCCACCACGCCCTCGGCGACGGCATTGCCAACGTCGATCTCGCGCTCGCACTCGTCGACCTCGAACCCGATCCTCCCGCCGACGAGCCGGTTCCCGAGTGGACTCCACAACCCGCACCTGCCCCCAACGACCTGCTCGTCGACGCCGTCCGCGAACAGATGGCCCGACCGGCGCAGCTCGCCCGGGCAATGCTCGACACCCTGCGCGATCCCCGCCCGGCGATCGACTCGGTCACCAACGTCGGCCGCACGGTCGCCAGCTTCCTCGCCAAACCGCCGCCGGCTCCGTGGAACGTGCGGGTCAGCCCGCACCGACGATGGGTGACGGCGTCGGTTCCGCTGAAGGGCGTGCGCACGGTCCGCAAGCGCCACACCGTCAGCATCAACGACGTCGTCCTCGCCGCATGCAGCGGCGCGTTACGAACGTTCCTGCTCGAACACGGCGACCCCGACATCGAGCACCGGGTGATCAAGGCGATGGTGCCGGTGTCGCTGCGGGGCCAAGAACAGCACGGCGAGACGCTCGGCAACCTCGTGTCGTTGATCATCGTGGAACTTCCCGTCGACGAACCCGACCCGGTCGTGCGCCTCGAGCGGATCCATACGATCACCAACGAGCTGAAGGGTTCCGGCCTCGTCGACGGCGCCCACCGGATTCTCGACCTCGCCGACGTGATCACGCCACTGGCCGGTCCGCTGACGCGTTACGTGAGCCGCACGATCCCGATGAACCTGGTGATCACCAACATCCCCGGCCCGCCCGTGCCGCTCTACCTGCGCGGCGCCCGCTTCCAGCGCGTGTTCCCCTACGTCGAGGTCATCGACAACGAGGGCCTCACGATCGCCGTCGTGTCATACGACGACCAGCTGCACTTCGGCATCACCGCCGACCGCGACGTGATGCCCGACCTCGGCGCGATGGCGGCATCGATCGAGCACGAGTTCGCCGTGCTCGCACGACGCCGCTGAGAGCGCCAACCGATCGGGAGCACCCGGCGATCGAGCGTCCCCGCCCTTCGCACCTGCCGGTTCTCTGCGGAATGAGTTCCGGATTCCGAGACGTATTCCGCACAGAACGGGCGGGCGTCGAAACTCAGATGACGTTGCCGGCGAACTGGGCGTTGTACAAGCGCCAGTAGGCGCCGCGATCTTCGAGGAGCGAATCGTGGTTGCCCTGTTCGACGATCTGGCCATCCTCCATGACGAGGATGACGTCGGCGCCACGGATGGTGGAGAGGCGGTGAGCGATCACGAAACTCGTACGGTTGGCCCGCAGGTTCTTCATCGCCTTCTGGATCAACACCTCGGTGCGGGTGTCGACCGAGCTCGTCGCCTCGTCGAGGATCAGGATCGCCGGGTCGTTGAGGAACGCGCGAGCGATCGTCATCAACTGCTTCTCACCGGCCGAGATGTTGTCGCCCTCGTCGTTGATGATCGTGTCGTAGCCATCGGGCAGCGAGTGCACGAAGCGGTCGACGTAGGTGACCCGTGCGGCCTCGTAGATCTGCTCGTCGGTGGCATCGGGGTTGCCGTAGCGCAGGTTCTCGCGGATCGTGCCGCCGAACAACCACGTGTCCTGCAGCACCATGCCGATGTCGGAGCGCAGTTCGTGGCGATGAATCGTCGAGATGTCGCGGCCATCGAGCGTGATGCGGCCCGAGTCGATCTCGTAGAACCGCATGATCAGGTTGACGAGCGTGGTCTTGCCCGCGCCGGTCGGGCCGACGATGGCGACCGTTTCACCGGGCTCGGCCACCACGTTCAAGCCGACGATGAGCGGCTTGTCGGGGTCGTAGGAGAAGTGCACGTCTTCGAACACCACGCGGCCCTTCACCGGAATCGGATCAGCGGTGCGGGCCTGCTCCGGCGACTGCTCGTCGGCATCGATGAGTTCGAGCACACGCTCGAGCGAGGCGATCCCCGACTGGAATGTGGCCGCCATCGAGGCGAGGTGCGTGAGTGGCTGCGAGAACTGGCGGGCGTACTGGATCATCGCCTGCATGCCGCCGATGCTCAGCGACCCCGACGAGATCTGGAGACCACCGACGACGGCGATCAGGATGTACTGGATGTTGCCCATGAAGATCATGGCGGGCTGGATGAGGTTGGCCATGAACTGAGCACTGAAGCTCGCCTCGTAGAGCCGGTCGTTGTCGGCACGGAATCGCGCTTCGGCCTCCCTCTGGCGACCGAAGCTCTTGACGATCGCATGGCCGCTGAACACTTCCTCGGCCTGCGCATTGAGGTCGCCGGTGTGGCGCCACTGGGCGATGAACCGCGGACGGGCCTTGCCACCGATGTACTTCATCAGCAGCACCGAGATCGGCACCGTCGTGAGGGCGACCAGCGCGAGCAGCGGCGAGATCGTGAACATCATGATGGTCACGCCGATGAGCGTGAGGAGCGACGTGAGGATCTGGCTGGTGGTCTGCTGCAGGCTCTGCGACAGGTTGTCGATGTCGTTGGTGACCCGGCTCAGCAGATCGCCGCGGGGCTGGCGGTCGATGTAGCTGAGAGGCAGGTGGTTGAGCTTGCGTTCGACCGCCTCGCGCAGTCTGAACATCGAGCGTTGCACCACGCCGGCGAGCACGTACGACGACGTGTACGACAGCACGAACGACCCCACATAGACCAACAACACGGTGATCAACTGGCTGTGGAGTGCGTCGAAGTCGATGCCCTGCCCGGACATCACGCCCTCGACGATGATGTTGGTCGCCTCGCCCAGCAGCCGAGGCCCGAGCACGACCAGCGTCACGCTGACGACCGTCAGGACGAACACAGCGAGAAGGCGAGGCTTCTCGTTTCCGAGGATCTCGCCGAGGCGCTTGAGCGTCTCGCCGAACTTGTCGCTGCGCTCGGTCGGCATGCCGAGCCCGCCTCCTGGACCAAAGCTCGCCCGACGCGCTTCGGTCCCTGCAGTCGCGAGCAGCTTGCGATCGTCGGCGGATCGACCGTCAGACGCCGAACCTGGAGCGCCGGGGTCCGACCCCACCGTTTCAGGTGTGTCGTCGGTGCTCATGCCACTGCCCCCTGGCCGATCTGCGATTCGACGATCTCTGCATAGGTGGGGCAGGTCTCGAGCAGTTCGGTGTGCGTGCCACGCCCGATGATCTCGCCGTCTTCGAGCACGAGGATCTGGTCGGCGTCGATGATCGTCGACACACGTTGAGCAACGACCAGCACCGCCGCATCCGCGGTGTGCGGTTTCAACGCCGCTCTCAGTCGAGCGTCGGTTGCGAGGTCGAGTGCGGAGAACGAGTCGTCGAACACGTAGATCTCCGGATTCACCACGAGTGCTCGGGCGATGCAGAGACGTTGGCGCTGGCCACCCGACACGTTGGTGCCGCCCTGGGTGATCGGGCTGTCGAGACCGTCGGGCATCGCCTGGACGAAGCCGCTCGCCTGGGCGACCTCGAGCGCTTGCCACAGCTCGCCGTCGTCGGCGTCGGGGCGGCCGTAGCGCAGGTTCGAAGCGACCGTGCCCGAGAACAGGAACGGCCTCTGCGGCACGTAGCCGACCTTGCTCCACAGCAGGTCGAGATCGAGCTCTCGTACGTCGACGCCGTCGACCAGCACGGTGCCGTCGGTGGCATCGGACAGACGTGACACGAGATTGACGAGCGTCGTCTTGCCGGCGCCCGTGCTCCCGATGATCGCCGTCGTGGTGCCGGCTTCGACTCGGAAGGACAGGTCGCACAACACCGGCCGGTCGGCGCCCGGATAGGCGAACCCCACGTCACGGAATTCCAGTGTGCCGCGCTCGGCCACCTCGGTGACCGGCTGTTCGGGCTGGCGAACGGTCGACGGTGTGTCGAGCACTTCGGCCACGCGGTCGGCAGCGACGGCAGCGCGAGGAATCATCGACACCATGAACGTCATCATCACGACAGCGAAGAGGATCTGCATGAGATAGCTCAGGTACGCAACGAGCGAACCGATCTCCATCTGGCCCGCTCCGATCCGGTCGCCGCCGATCCAGATGACGGCGACGCTCGAAACGTTGATGATGAGCATGACGGTCGGGAAGGTGGCTGCCATGAGACGCCCGGCCCGCAACGCCGTCTGGGTCAGTTCGTCGTTCGCCTGGGAGAACCGTGCGACCTCCTCGGGCTCACGGACGAAGGCCCGAACGACGCGCATGCCCGTGATCTGTTCACGCAGCACGAGGTTGACGCGGTCGATGCGAAACTGCATCGCCTGGAACGAGGGCGTCATTCGGTACACGATCGAACCGAGTGCGATGACCGCTGCGGGGATCGCCACGAGCAGGATCATCGAGAGCCCGGAATCCTCCCGGACGGCGAAGAAGATGCCGATCACCATGGTGATCGGCGCCGTGATCATCATCGTGCACGCCATCACCACGAGCATCTGGATCTGCTGCACGTCGTTGGTCGTTCGCGTGATCAGCGACGGTGCTCCGAACTGGCCGACCTCGCGGGCCGAGTAGCCGGTGACCGTGTGGAACAGGTCGCGACGGATGTCACGACCGAACCCCATCGCTGCTCTGGACGCGAACCACACCGCGCCGACGGTGAAGATGATCTGGATGATCGTGAACGCCATCATCACCGCACCCATCGTCAAGATGTAGTCGTTGTCGCCCGTGAGGACTCCGTTGTCGATCAGGAGCGCATTGATCGTCGGCAACGTGAGCGCAGCGAACGTCGCGATCGCCTGGAGGACCACCACGATGACCAGCACGTTGCGGTAGGGGCCGAGGTGGCTCTTGATGAGCTGCCAGAGTTTCATGTACAGGTTCCTGTTCCGACGCCGTGCAACACGGTGTCGACGATGTCGGATGCCTCGGACGCTTCCGCGGCGATCATCGGGTGGGTGAGTGAGAGCGTGAGGGCGCGCAGGAGCCGGGCCGCTGCGGCAGGCTCGACGCGGATGCGGTCGGGGTGTGCCGCGAAGATCGCCGTGAGTGCCGGGCTGTCGGTCATCGGGCGTCCGACCTGGTGATGTCGTTTCGGGCCGAGGTGCGACAGGATGGTCCAGACGTCGACGACGCGCCGTTGGATCAACACCGTGGCCTCGACGAGTTGGGCCTCGAAGGGCAGCTCGGCGTCGATCGCCCGCAGCGCGCTCTCGAACGGCTCCTGATCGAGGGCTGCCTCGAGTGTGGCGTCGAGCAACTCGTCCTTGTCGGCGAAGACCCGGAAGATCGTGCCCTCGGCGATGCCCGCGGCGCATGCGATCTGCTTCGTGGTGATCGCCTCGCCGTGCTCGGCGAGCAAGGGACGCACCGCCTCGATGATCGCCGCACGCCGTTGCTCGGGAGGAAGCGCTGACGCCCGCTTGGACGTGGGCGGGGCGCTGGTGGGCGTCGGCATTGCACCGACTCTAACTGAGTGAGTACTCACTCAGATTGCTGGGCGACACCTGTCACAGGTGCCGCCCAGCGATCGAGTTCCTTGCGTTCAGTCCGTCGGACGACGGCTCACCAGAACCAACGCCGTTTCACCGTTCTTCAATTGCCCCATCCCAGCCGTGGCGTCGCAGACCACACCGTGTGCTCCGGGTCGGGCTGCTCAGGGTCGGGCTGCTCTGCCAACACCTCGGAGGTGAAGGCAAGGCCTCCGGCCAGCGTTGTCGCAGTCAGGAGTCCGCCAAGGAGGAAGCGTTTCACGTGCTCGCTCTTCGAGGTGCCCCGGCGAGACCGCGGTTCACGCTCGTTCGGGGCGGTTCGGTCGATGTCCATGCTTGCCTCCATTGGCAGAGGGACGCTCGCCCGAAGGCGGGACGCCCCCGTCTTCCCTGTCCCGAAGAGCACACTAAGTGAGAATGGGAGGACCGAACCATCAAGATGAGAGCGAAATCAACACTCTCCGTGGCAATGACGTCACGGGTGTCCTTGGGCAGCGAGCCGGAGGACGCTCAGCGCGAAGGACTGGCGCCGGCGAGATCGGCCACGCTCGCCGACAGCGCGGCGAGGTACGCGTCGTAGCCCTTGGTGCTCGGATGGAATGACGCGCCGCTGATGGTCAGCGGTCCGTCATCCCAGTGGTCGCGCACCTCGCCGCTCGCGGTCATGCTTCGTGAGAGCGTTTCGCCGAAGACGGCATCGTTGACGTAGCGATCGCGTTGCCAGAAGCGGCAGGCACCGTGGTTGTCGAACTGTTCGACCACCGACACGTACCTCATGTCCGCGCCGGTCACGGTCGATGCCGAGCCGACCGCCGCTGAGATCACTTCATTCAGTCGGTCGACTTGGTCGTCGACCCAGTCGGCTTCGCCACGACCGAAGCCCGTGACACCCTCACACCATCGATCGCTCTGCATGAGGCGCGGATAGCCGAGCACGCGCACGGAGATGTCGGGGTACTGCGCACCGATGGCCGTGTAGACGGCGGTCAAGTCGGCGCGCATCTGTTCGAGGTTGGCGATCTGGTTCTTCTCCGTGCTGTCGCAACCCGCCGAGGTGATGCAGCGAACGAGAGTGGCGGGCCAGTTCTCACCGCGAACGGTTCGCAGGTCGTTGCCGCCGATCGTCATCGTCACGACCGTGCCGGCGCCGTCATCGGGGATGCGGGCCGCGTCGATCTGGTTGGCGACGTCGGCAATCACGGCGCCGGCACATGCAACGAACACCGACTCCGCGCCGAGTCGGGCAGCGAGCTGCGGGCCGGGTGTCTCGTCGAGCTCCCGGCTGCAGTCGCTGTTGCCGATACGGGTCGACGGCGCGAAGGTCTGCGCTCGGGGGCCGTGGTCGTCGTAGTCCGATGCGTTGCGATGGATGCCGGTCCCGGCACTGTAGGAGTCGCCCAGCGTCACGACCCGCTCGATGGTCGGCGCAGCGGTCGTGGTCGTCGCTGAGAACGCAAGCAACCCGAGCGGAGCGGCCAAGGATGCCGAAAGCACAACGAGTCGGGTCCGCACGAACACGCCCAACAGGCTAGATGTACGTCCGCGCTGTGACTCCGCGACCGCCGGATGTCACGCGTCGTGATTCGTCTCCCGAACCCGGCGCACGAGCACCTCCTGGGCGATGGTCGCCGCGTGCAGCCCGTCGGCTCGGATCGCGTCGCCCGTCACCAGCCCGCGCCCGCCGGTCAGGCCGTGTGAACGGGTGTCGAACCAGTGCCATTGCGACGGATCGGTCGGCCGCTGGAACCAGACCGAATGATCGAGGCTCGCGCCCTGGAACAGGCGTCGGTCGCCGATGTCGCCCGCCGCGTCGGGATGCGGCAGGCGAGCGGCACGCGACGGGGCAGCGTCGGACATGAACGCCAGCGCACACTGGTGATCCGCTGGATCGTCGCCCATCTCGGCGTTCAGACGGATCCAGTAGCCCATCGTGCCGTCATCGAGAAACGTCGCCTTGCGTTCCAACAATCCGGCCCACGAGTGATCGGGAAGGGTCGGGTCGTCGTACCACGGCAGATCGGGTGGAAGGACGGCGATCGGGGCGTCGACCTCGTCCTCGACCACCTGGAACGACACCGACAGGTTGAGAATCGCTCCACCCGACTGTCGGGCGACGACCTGACGCGTCGTGAACGAGCGGCCGTCGCGCAGACGCTCGACCTCGTAGCGGATCGGTTCTTCGTTACTGCCGGCGCGGATGAAGTAGGAGTGCAACGAATGCGCCGGTCGATCCGCCGGAACCGTCAACGAGGCGGCCCGCAACGCCTGCGCAACGACCTGGCCACCGAAGAGTCGACCGCCCCACGGATAGCGGGCGGCGATCCCGACGTACGTGTCAGGTCCGTGCGGCTCGAGTTGCATGAGGTCGCCGAACTCGATGTCGTGGATCCTCTGGGTCGCCATCCGCCCAGTGTTGCATCCGCGGACTCGCCGTCAGACCGCCGAGACGAACGCGTTCAGACCGAGCACGTCGAGCACCACGATGCGACCGCGGCACGTCTCCACCAGGCCCGCCCGACGAAACCCGGCGAGCGCCCGCGCCGTGGACTCCCTGGTAGCACCGATCCAGTCCGCGAGATCCGACTGCGTGATCGGAACCTCGTACGACGACGAACTGCCACTGTGGCGCATCATCAACGAGGCCAGCTCGACCAGCATCCGACCGGTTCGAACGGTGGCACTGTTCGAGTTCCGAGCGACCAGGCGGTCGTTCGCCAGTCGGAGCTGAGCGCTGAGGCTCTGGCACACCGCCACGAACAGGTACGGCTCGTCGGTGAGCGCCTCGATGAAGCGATCGGCACGAAGCTCGGCGACCACGGTCGGGCCGATCGCTGCCGCGCTGGCCGACCTCGGCCGACCGTCCAACGCCGAGAGTTCGCCGAACTCGTCGCCCGGCAACTTGATGCCCACGAGCAGCTCACGCCCCGACGGCATCGTCAGGAAAACGCGGACCCGGCCCTCGATGCACGCGAACACGGTGTGGGAGTGGTCGCCCTCGACGAACAACAGGTCGCCCGACGCATACGTCCGCAGCCGACCGAGATCGGCGATCACATGACCGACTGTCGACTGTACGGCTGTGTCCATGTCCCCTCCGGATCACACGACCGTCGCGACGAATGGCCCGGCTCTGTGATGTAGGTCATAGACCGTACTGCAGATCAAGTGCATGGTGGAACGGTCGGATCAACCGCCACTACAGGAGAGAATCATGTACTTGTTCAGTCGCAGCACCATCGCTGCACTCGGTCGCGAGTTCGACGCCATCCCCGCGGCCGTCGAAGTCGGCGCCATGGTCACCCGGATCACCGGACGGCCCGTCAACGTCTACACGGCGCGCTTCGGCGCCCCGCAGGGATCGGTCATGTGGGGCGCCAGGGCCGACTCGCTCGTCGACCTCCAGGAAACCACCGACAAGCTGATGGTCGACGCGGAGTATCTCGAGAAGCTCGACTCGATGAACGGGCTCTTCATGGCCCCGGCGGAGGACCGGTTCAGTCGATTCATCACGCCGCCCATGGAGGCGACGTCGAAGTACTACGGGGTCACACGAGCCGCGATGGCCAACGGCAAGTTCGCCGACGCCATGGCATTCGGCGTCGAGACCGCCGAGTACATCGGCTCGTCGTTGAAGTGCCCGTCAGCGTTCACCAAGGCGGCGTACGGCGGATTCGGTGACGTCACCTGGATCGTCGGATTCGACACCATGGCCGACGCCGACGCCTTCGACGACTGGCAGATGACCGACGCCGGCTACCACGACATCGTCAATCGGGCGGGCGGGCTCTTCGTGGAGAACACCGGGCACACGAGCTTGATCGAGAAGCTCACCTGACCCTCCACGAAGAGAACACGGGCGCTGTCACGATTGGGGTCTGACCCCAATCGTGACAGCGAGGCGATACTGGGAGGCATGGGATCCACCATCGAAGTGTTCGCCGACATCACGTGCCCGTTCACGCACGTCGGCCTGAAGCAGGTCGTTCGCCACGTCGCCGACATGGACGACCCGATCGACATCATCGTGCGGGGGTGGCCGCTCGAGTGGGTGAACGGCACGCCGCTCGATGTCGACGCCGTCATGGTCAAAGCGCAGGCGCTCGACCAACAGCTGGGAGTTCACGACTTCTCGGGCCTGCGCGCCGACCACTGGCCCGCGACCACCATCCCGGCGCTGAATCTCGCCGCGTCGGCGTACGAACGCGACGCCGCGACCGGGCTGGCCGTGAGCCTCGAACTGCGTGCTGCGCTCTTCGAACACGGCGTCGACATCGCCGACCGCGACGCACTCGGGTTGATCGCTGCTGCCCACGATCTCGCACTCCCGGACACCGAACCGAGCGATGCCGTGCAACGCGACTACGACGACGGCAAGGCCCGCAGCGTGCAGGGATCGCCGCACTTCTTCGTTGGCACCGACGGATTCTTCTGCCCGGCACTCGACCTCGGCCACGATTCGCAGGGGCATCTCACGGCCCGGTTCGACAGCGTCATGCTCGCCGACTTCTTCGCCCGCATCGATCGCTGACGGCAATCTTCTCGACCCCAGCCTGACGGGCGTCGGCCGGAGGGGGGAGAACGGCCGAGGCCCACCAGGTGGGATCGATGCAGAGAGTACGGAGCCCACATGGACCCCGGATGACGAGAAGATGGACGAACGTCGACATTCTGTTGAACGTTCGTCTGCGAAGATCTACGGCATCGAACCATCTGGAGGGGTACATGGACATCGGAAGTGTCATCGCAATCGTGCTGCTGGGATTCGTGTGTGGAGTGATCGGGCGGGCCCTCGTCCCCAACGATGCCTTCCGCACCATGGCCGGCTGGCAGTCGTGGTTGGCCTCGACCCTGTTGGGGCTGCTCGGTGCGCTGGTCGGCTACTGGATCTTCACGGGCCTGTTCGGCATCGGTGATTCCGACAAGTTCGACTGGGGCGGCATCATCGGCGCGGTCATCGGCGCCGTCATCGTGGTCGCCATCGGATCGTGGGCGATCAAGAAGTTCGCCAAGGGCAGACTCGGCTGAGGAACCCTTCCGCTCGCCGGATTGCTCGTGCCGGTCTGATAGCACGTGCTCATGAACAATGTTGCCGACGACACGCAGTGGCTCGACGCCACCGCACAGGCCGAACTGATCGCCAACAGCGAGGCGACATCGACCGAACTGGTCGATGCCGCGATCGAACGCATCGAACGACTCGACGGCGAGATCAATGCGGTGATCATGCGATGGTTCGACCGGGCTCGCGCCCAGGCAGCGGCCTTCGACGAACTCCCGTCGCACTCCGACCACCGGACCACACCGTTCGCCGGCGTGCCATTTCTCATCAAGGACCTCGGCATCCATGCAGCAGGGATGCCGATCACGTCGGGCAATCGCGCGGCACTCGATGCGCAGCCGCTCTCGAAGCACGACTCGCACCTGATGGAACGATTCCGTGACGCCGGGCTGATCACACTCGGACGCACGAACAGCCCCGAGTTCGGGAGTCTCCCCGTCACCGAACCGCTCGCCTACGGGCCGACCCGCAACCCGTGGAACACCGGCCACACCCCGGGCGGATCGAGCGGTGGCGCCGCTGCAGCGGTGGCCGCAGGGATGGTTCCGATCGCCCATGCGAGCGATGGGGGCGGCTCGATCCGCATCCCTGCGTCGTGTTCCGGCCTCGTTGGATTGAAGCCCACGCAGGGTCGCCTCTCGATGGGTCCCGAACGCGACGAGTCGGGCCTGAGCACCCAGCTCTGCGTCAGCCGCAGCGTGCGTGACACTGCCCGCCTGCTCGACGCCGTGCACGGGCCCGGCGTCGGCGACACCGTGATCGCCGCCCCGCCGAGCCGGCCGTACGTCGAGGAGTTGGGAGTCGATCCCGGCCGCCTCCGGATCGGGCTGCTCGACACGCACCCCATCGGAGGAGCACTCCACGGCGACTGCGTCGAGGCGGTCCGCAGCGCCGCCGCCCTCCTCGAAGGGCTGGGCCACGACGTCTCGCTCGGGCATCCGCCGATCCTCGAGGACAGCGAGTTTCCTCGCCGGTTCGCCGCGATGTGGGCGGCGTTGATGGCCGTTGGCATCGAGGCGCTCGGCACCGCGGTCGGGCGGAAGATGACCGCCGACGACATCGAGCCGGTCAACTGGGCGCAGGGTGAGTACGCCGGCAACCTGTCGGCCACCCAGTACGCGATGGCGCTCGCCGCGGTCGGGCAGTACCGACGTAAGGTCCATCAGTGGTGGGCCGATGGTTGGGACCTCCTCCTCACACCGACGCTCGCCGCGCCGCCGTTGCCCATCGGTGCGTTGTACGACGCCGACGACGGGATCGCTCCCGACAATCCGATGGCGCCGTCGATCCGCGCCGGAAAGTTCGTCGCGTTCACCCCGCAGTTCAATGCCAGTGGCCAGCCGGCGATCAACCTGCCACTGCACTGGAACGAGGCCGGCCTGCCCATCGGGGTGCAACTCGTGGCCGCCTACGGCCGTGAGGATCTCCTCATTCAGGTCGCCGGCCAACTCGAAGCTGCCGCCCCCTGGGCCCACCGCCGCCCGATGTAACGATTGGTGTCAGACACCAATCGTTACACGGTGACGACGACCGGGAGGCACGCTGGGCTGCGGCCGAGCACGCTGCGCCACTCGACGACGTCGAGCGATGTGCTTGGCACGATCGTGTCGCCGAGGCCTGCGGCGGCCGCACCGCATACCACTTCCTCCAATGTCATTCGAGCGAGCGCGGCGCCGAGGCAGTAGTGCGCTCCGGACCCGAACGACAGCAGTTTGGGTGCGCCGGCCTCGGCGAACCGTGCGGGCCGGAAGACATCAGGATCGCCCCACACGTCGGCTTGTCGACTGGTCGACGCCGACGAGAGGAACACGAGTGAGCCGGCGGGACGTTCCACCCCGCCGATCTCGACGGGCTCGACGAGTGTGCGCGGCACGACGGAGATGCTCGGCTCGAATCGGATCGTCTCGTTGACGACCGCACCGGCGAGCGACGGGTCGGCACGAAGGTCGGCCAGCGCCTCGGGATGGCGCAGCAGGGCGAGCAGCGAGCATCCGATCTGGCTCGCTGTGGTGTCATGGCCGCCGACGATCAGGTTGCCGACCATGGTGACGACCTCGTCGTGAGTCAACCGGTCGCCGGCCTCCTCGGCGTCGAGGAGCGCGCTCGATGAGGTCGTCGCCGCGCCGATCGGCGCGGGCGGCGATCATCCGCTCGACGTCGACCATCAACTCGACGACCGCGGTCTCCGCGCGTGCGACCTGGTCGGCGTCCATGAAGCCGAAGACCGGGCTCAGCGCGTCTCCGAACTCGACGAAGTTGGCGACCTCGTCATCGGGCACGCCGAGGAGACGGCAGATCACCGTGATCGGGACGGTGGCAAACACTTCGACGAGGTCGCCACCACCGACCGCGATGAGGTCCGACATCCGCGCCGCCGTCAGCTCGGCGGCGAGTTCACGATGATGCTCGACCGATCGAGGCGTGAAGACACGGGCGGCGAGACGACGCAGGCGGTGATGTGCATCGCCGTCGTTGGTGAACATGAGGCTCGAGTACCACGTCCGCAGCGGCCCGTCGGGTACACCGAGGAAGTCGAACACCGTCAGCCCGACGCCGGCGAGGCGAGGGTCGTGCGCCAGGCGCTCGACCTCGCTGTAGCCGAGCACGACGACTGCACCGCTGGCCGAATCGATGCCGGACGGCCCCATCTCACGGCCGGCGCGGAGCACGTCGTGGAGTGAATCGTCGAAGGTGTACTCGAGCAGTGTGTCGGCCATCGGTCCGTCCCCATTCCCTCGCGACCCGCGCCGTGCCCGGCGCCATCATCATCGTCGACGCCCGCCAACGCAAGGGTCGGCGGTCAGGGGCGCCGGTAGCGTCGACATCCTGATGGACAGCACGCCGGGTGACCGCAACCCCGACATCGATGCCGTGATCTTCGATTTCGCTGGCGTGCTCAGCACGAGCCCTGCCCTCGGGATGATCGCGAGGGCCACCGACTTCGACGTCGACGTTGGAGCCATGTTGTCGATCATGCTCGGACCCCTCGATGTCGACGGCGACCACCCCTGGCACCGGCTCGAGCGGGGCGAGATCACCACGGATCAGTACGCGATCGACATCGAGCCAATGTGGCGGGCGACGGGGGCAACGTCGTTCCCTTCGTTGCCTCGCGGGGACGAACTCCTCGAGGTGCTCCAACCCGTGCCCGAGATGATCGCCACGGCACGTGACGTGCGCGCCGCCGGGTACCGCACGGCCATCCTCACGAACAACATGCGCGAGTGGGGCGTGTGGCGCGACGTGTGGGATGCCGACCGGCTCGTCGACGTCGTCGTCGACTCCTGTCAGGTCGGCCTGCGCAAGCCAAGTCCGGCGATCTTCGAGTTGACCGTCGAGCTGCTCGGCGGCCCGGCGATCGACCGGACATTGTTCGTCGATGACTTCCCGTGGAACGTCGCCGCTGCGGGCGCGATGGGATTCCAGACGATGCACGTCGCCGACGCTGTCGTCGCCGCAGCCAACCTGCGCCGCCTCCTCCACCTCTGATCAAGCGCCACGCACGTTCTCTGCGGAATACGTCTCAGCCCCTGCGACTCATTCCGCAGAGAACGAGATGCCGCATCGGACTCACGGCCAGTTCACAACGTCGTGTGCCAGCCTGGGCACGTGATTCGACTCGACGGCGCCCCACGAACCTTCGTGCTCGTCGTGTGCGTGGTTGCGATCGCTGCGTGCACGTCGACACCAGACGTGGCGGATTCGACGGCACCCAACCCGGTGACCGCCGCAGCGCCAGCGCCGACCGAAGCGCCGTCCAAAGCCGGACCACCAACCGTCGCGCCCGCGCCCCGGAGGTGACACTGGCCGCTGCGACGGCACCGATCGGAACCGTGTCGCACGAGACGATCGAACCGGGTGGCCGCTCGTACCGGCTCTATGTCCCCTCGACGCTGCCCGATGGTCCGGTTCCGTTGTTCGTCGCCTTGCACGGCGGCACCGGGTGGGGCGACCAGTTCGCCGCCACGAACCGCATCGAGAACCTCGCAGAGAGCAACGGATTCATCGTCGCGCACCCCGAGGGCGTGGCGTTGCCCTCCGCTCGCGGTCGGGTGTGGAACGGGGGCATGTGTTGCGGGGTCGCCGCCCGGGAGAACATCGACGACGTCGCCTTCATCGAGACGGTGATCGACGATGTCGAGGCGGTTCACGACATCGACGGTTCCCGGGTGTATGCCCTGGGCCACTCCAACGGCGGCATCATGAGCTACCGGCTGGCATGCGAGCTCTCGGATCGGATCGTCGGGATCGGGGTCGTTGCCGGAACGCTCGGCATCGACGACTGCGACCCCACCCAGCCGGTTTCGGTGATGCACATCCACGGCACGGCCGACGAAAACCTCCCGTTGGCCGGCGGCGTCGGTCCGGAGTCGCTGGCCGGAGTCGACTTCCCTTCGCCTCGCGTCGGCTTCGCAACCCTGGCCGCAGCCGACAAGTGTCCGGCACCGACCACGACGGTCGAGGGTGCTCTGACCGTCGAATCGTCCTCGCCGTGTGCTGCGGGCGCGGCAGCCGCCTTCGTGACGATCGAGGGCGCCGCACATCCGTGGCCGGGCGGCACACCCGGCTCGTCACCCAACATGGGCAACGCATACGCGGGTTACGACGCCACTGCCGAGCTGGTGACGTTCCTCCTCTCGCACCCTCGCCCTCGATGAAGGCGGCTCGCGCGTCGGTGGGGTTCTTGCGGGGAGACTGGAACTGATGGCCGACCTCCCTCCGCCCACGTTGCCTCCACCAGGCGCGGCTCCAGCAGGGGCACTCGATCGGTGGCGGGGAGTGAGCCGATGGACGCGGTGGACGGCCTATGCCGTGACCGGGCTCGTCGTGATGGCCGCTCTCGGCGCAGTTGCCGGGCCGAATCAACCGTCGTCGATCCGAACCGGGTCGGACTCCAGCGTCGAGCCGGCGTCGACCTCGACCCTGGCGTCGCCCGACTCCACACCTACTGACACTCCCGCGACGACGCAACCCGCCCTCGAGCCGCCCACCACACTCGTCGTGCCGACGACGCCCGGGCCATCCACAACGCTCGTGGGACCCACCGCCGTCCCCCCACTCACTGACCCTCCTCCGCTCGATCCCGGTCAGTTGCTGGCGATCGACGTGTTGGCGATGATCCCGATCGAACGCGAGCAGGGCGCCGGGTACAACCGCGAGCTGTTCGGGTACGGCTCACCGATCGACGGGTTCGGGTGCCGTACCCGGGCGTTGGTGCTCATCCGCGACTCGCTCACGCCACCACAGATCGACCGGGTCGGGTGTGCCGTGGTCGCAGGCGACTGGTTCTCGACCTACGACGGGCTCACGTCGACCGATCCGGGCGACATCGAGATCGACCACGTCGTGGCGCTCAAGGAGGCGTGGGATTCGGGGGCCAACGCCTGGAGTGCCGACCGGCTCGAGGCCTACAGCAACGACCTCGTCGACGCCCGCACGTTGCGTGCCGTCACCGGCGCAGTCAACCGGGCCAAGAGTGACAACGATCCGACGAATTGGTTGCCGCCTGCGCCCGACGCCGTCTGCGGCTACCTCGCCGACTGGGTGTCGATCAAGGCGCGTTGGGGCCTGTCGATGGACGAGTCCGAGCATGGCCGCATCCGCAATCTCCTCACCGATCGCTGTCCGGGCCAGACGATCGCACCGTGGGTCGACGTGCCGCCGGCGTCACCGACGGATCCGGTCGCTCCACTTCCTGTAACTCCCCCCGCAGCGCCGACCGCGCCGCCGGCCGACGGCAACTGCGATCCGTCGTATCCCGGCGTGTGCATCGCGCCGAGCCCGCCCGATCTCGACTGCGGCGACATCACGTTCCGGCGCTTCGAGGTCCTCCCGCCCGACCCGCACCGTTTCGACGGGGACGACAACGGCATCGGTTGCGAGTCGTGATGTTCCGCCCTGAGGCGATACCGGTGGTGTCGGTCGCCGCAGCGCGGGGTGTGCATCGTGACGACGGCCATCTGAGCGTGGCCGGCTGGCTACGAGCGAACCTCAACTGGTCGGGCCCCGAGATCGCCGCGATGAAGAAGACGGTCAGGCTGCTCGATGACCATGCTGTTGTCGGCGATGCACTGCTCGCCGGACACATCGGTTCGGCTCAGGTCGACGAACTCGCCCGGGCCTGCAGCAATCGTCGGTGCGGTACCGAGATCGGCGAGGTCCTCGACACGCTGCTCGCCCATGCCGAGCGGTTGCCGTTCGTCGACTTCCGTCGGGTCGTGCGGCGCTGGGAGACGCTCGCCGACGAAGATGGTGCAGCCGCCGATGCCGGAGCCAACGAGCAGAACCGGACGGCCTCGCTCAACGAGGTGAACGGAGCGATCGACCTGTCGCGCGTCGGGCGGTTCCGCGATGACCGCCGCTGAGATGCTCGGCATCTTCGAGCAGTTCGCCGAAGCGGAGTTCCGAAAGGACGTCGCTGCCCGCACCGAACTGCACGGCCCCGATGCGCCCGCCTCGCTGCTCCCCCGCACCGACGCACAACGCCGTTTCGATGCGTTGAAGGAGATCTTCCGGCGGGCGGCGTCCACCCCGGCCGGCGCACGCGCACCACAGCCCGTTGTCAACATCATCGTCGATCAGCACACCCACGAAATTCTGTTGGCCCGGCACCGTCTGATCCCGTTCCCCGACGACCTGACTCCTGCCGACCTCGAACACATCCGCTGCGAAACCGACAGCGGCATCCCGGTGCCGCCCGACGCTGCGTTCCAAGCAACGATGCAGGGCTACGTCCGCCGGATCGTGGTCGACCGTGACGGCGTCGTCATCGACATGGGCCGCAAGCGCCGCCTGTTCACCGGGGCGGCGCGCACCGCCGTCAAGCTGATGGCCAGCCACTGCGGCCACCCGGGCTGCACGGTCAGTTCCCGTCACGCCCACATCGATCACATGAGCGAATGGGACCGCGACGACGGCCGAACCGATGTCGAGAACGGTCGACCGAGGTGCAGTAGTCACAATCCCGCCAAGACCCGGTTGGGGCTCGTCGACAAACGCACCCGAGGTGGCCGGATCATCACCTACCGGCGTGATGGTTCACCGATGCTGCCCGTCGGCTGTCGACCACCCGACGACGACGACCCCGATCATCCGGACGACGTCGGTCTCGCCCGCTTCATCCGCGAGATCCGTTCGATCAACGACGCATAGTCGGCGCTTCGGCGCGCGTCAGTGCCGCTGGCCGAAGGCCTCGAGCAACCCGTGCATGCCACCGAAGGTGACGACGCGAAACTCCTCGGCGGCACCGAGGCCGTACCTGGCCCCGAGCCCCTCGCTCGCCGAGCGCAACAGCAGCGGCAACAGCCCCTCGATCGAACCGGCGGCGAGCGCGTCGTCGATGGCCGGGATCGTCCAGCCGCCGGTGTGTGCCTGGAGCCGCAGTTGATTGAAGAAGTTGAGCATCATCGTGCGATGGCAGCAGGCGGCCTCGATCTTGCGGTCGAGCGTGGCGGAGATGTCGACGACGTCGGTGACGTCGATCACCCGGCGCCCGAAGTACCAACGTTCGAAGCATCCGTGCGGCGCCAAGCCGCCACCCGGGTGTGCAGCATCGAAGTGCTCAGGATGGTGGAGGTCGAACTGGCTCGTCCAGAACGACTCGTCGACGGCGCGGGCGACCACGATGTGGTCGAGGTTGTCCTCGCCGTACATCGCGTACGGATCGAACGACACCAGCGCATACGGCCGGTGGGTCCGCACGGTGTGGATGATCCGCTCGCGCAATTCGACCGTGGAGACGTCGCCGAGCGTGTCGGTCGGGTACCCGAGTTCGACGATGTCAGCCACGCCGAGGATCGCCGCGGCCCGCTCGAACTCGTCACGGTTCGCGGCAACCGTCGATGCCGCATCCGACCCGACGGAGTCCCACCGGTCGTCGGTCACCCGGACCACGACAACCCGCCAGCCGGTGTCAGCCCACGCGGCGACCGTCCCACCGAGGAACAACGCCACGTCGTCGGCGTGCGCCACCACCGCCAGCACCACTCGCCCGAGGCCGGGTTCGATCACCCGTGTCGTCGCTGACACGAGCCGAACCGTACACGGGGTGCGAACATGGGTCATGGACGAACTTGGCGACGGATTCGAGTGCGTCGAACGGACGGCGGTCGCGACGCTCAACGAACTCGGGCCGTACCTGATCGCCGTGAACGATCCGCCGTGGTCGTCGATCGCTTCGCAGGTACCCGAGCCCACCACGGTGGTCATGGCTCACCAGATGCAGCTGGCCAAGCTCGACCGCGACGTCGAGGCCACCGCCGACGACGGCGCCGAGGTCATCGTCGGGTTCGGTGGAGGCACTGCCCTCGACACGGCGAAGTACCTCGCGTGGAAGCGCGGGCTGCCGCTCGTCCAGATCCCCACGATCACCTCGGTCGACGCCGGGTTCACCGACGCCATCGGTGTGCGTGCCGACGGGCACGTCCGCTACGTCGGCGCGATCGAACCCGAAGAGGTCGTGCTCGACATCGACCTGATCCGCAGCGCCCCCGAGCGCCTCAACCGTGCCGGCATCGGCGACGTGTTGTCGTGCCACACCGGCTTGCACGACTGGCGGGCGGCCGTCGCGGCCGGCGAGGGCGTGGCGTGGGACGCCGAAGCTGCCGCGCTCGGCGAGTTGCTCCTGTCCGAACTCGAAGCCGCGCTGGCCGACATCGCCGCGGTGACGCCGGACGGCATCCGCTTCCTCGCCGACGCCTACCGGCGCGTGGGCGCCGCGTCCGCGTCGCTCGGCCACACCCGTTTCGAGGAGGGTTCGGAGCACTTCTGGGCCTATGCGTACGAGCATGCGACCGGTGTCCATCACGTCCACGGCGAGCTGATCTCGTTCGCCGTGGTCGCGCTCGCACACGTGCAGCACAACGACGCCGACTTCGCCCACCGCATCGTGTCGAACGCCGGTGTGCGCGCCCATCCCGACGACCTCGGGATCACCCGCGCGCAGTTCGTCGACAATCTCGTCGGCCTGCGTGCGTACTCCCACCACGAGGGCCTCGACGTCGGCGTCGCCGACCTGCGCGAGCTCACCGCGTCGGACGCGAACGAAGCGTTCGACTTCACCCTCACGCTGCCACGCACATGACGTCGGGACCGCTGCGCGCCGTCGTCCTCGGCTACGGATTCATCGCCGGCATGCACACCGACGCGGCCGCCGGGCTCGCCGAGGTCGATGTGGTCGGCGTGTCGGGCCACCGGATCGATCGTGCGAACGCCTTCGCCGAGCGGTGGGGAATTGCCCGGGCCACCGACGACTGGGAGTCGCTGTGCGCCGAGCCCGACGTCGACCTCGTCGTGATCGGCACGCCCAACGCGCTCCACGCCGAGCAGGCGATCCATGCACTCGATCACGGCAAGCACGTGCTGGTCGACAAGCCGATGGCCACGAGCGTCGCCGACGCCGACCGGATGATCGATGCTGCGCGTCGTGCGGAACGCACGCTGGCGGTGGGGCACATGTGGCGGTACCACCCCGATGTGATCGCGCTGCGCGAACGCATCGCCGCGGGCGAGTTCGGGCGCATCGTGCGCACGCATGGCTGGGGCGTTCACGCGGGATGGGGGCCATCGGGTTGGTTCACCGATCCGGCACTCGCCGGCGGCGGCGCATTGATCGACATGGGGATCCATGCCATCGACACCGCTCGCTTCCTGCTGGGTGATCCGGATCCGGTTCGTGTGGCCGCCTCGATCGGCTACGGCGAGTTCGGTGACTACCCGGTCGACGACGACGGCGTGGTGTTGGTCGATTGGGCCGACGGCGTGCGGTCGACCGTCGAGTTCGGCTGGTGGCAGCCGCGCCTCGGTGGTCTCGAAGCCGACACCGAGGTGCTCGGCACCGCCGGCACCGACCGCATCTGGACGATGCCGCTGCCTCCGCCCGCCGACTACGTCCATTGCGCGGTTCCGATGTATCGCGCCCAGCTCGCCGACGTCGCCGCAGCGTGCCGCTCCGGCGTGACCCCGGTCGCCTCATCCGCCGTCGGGCGCACCGCCCTGTCGATCGTCGAGCAGGCCTACCGCCACGCTCCGTCCGCCATCACACCTCCCGAGCGATGAGCGAAGCGACCGACAGTCGGGCGCTTCGCTCATCACCTCCACCCGGATCTCCACCGCGATGAGCGAACGGCCCGACAGTCGGTCGCTTTGCTCATCACCCGAGTGAGGGAGGGGCGGGCGGCGATCAGCTGAGGCCGAACTCGCTCAACTCGACCGGGCGGTGTTCGTCGATCGAGCGGTGCGCTGCGGCGCCTGTCGCGACCGCCCACATGCCTTCGGTGAGGGTGACCGCGGCCGGACGTCCCGCACGGATCGCATCGGCGAACGCCAGGTGCTCCATGTAGCTGGCCCCCTGGTGGAAGTCGGGATACGGCACGCGGGGATCCATCGGAGCCGGCACTTCACGCACGCCACCGCCAGGGTGTGACCCGGGGGTGCCGGCGGCCGAACGCTCACCGAGCCAGACGACGTCGCCCGGCACGGTGGTCTCCATCTTGGCGAGGTCGCCGGTGATCGTGATCTCCTGCTCGAAGCGGCCACCCTCGGCGAACATGCACAGATCGAGCGCGCCCCTCACGCCGTTGGCGAACTCGACGATCACGAACGCGTTGTCGAGGATGTCGGGAACCTCGCCGTCGTACAACTCGTCGAGGTGGTTGACGTCCTGGCCGCCGCTCGCCATGACCCGGACGGGATGCGCACCGGCGACCAGGTGCATCAGGTCGAAGAAGTGACAGCACTTCTCCACGAGTGTGCCCCCGGTGTTGCGCGTGAATCGGTTCCAGTCGCCGACCTTCTTCAGGAACGGGAACCGGTGCTCGCGGATCGACACCATGCGGGTCGTTCCACAGACTCCGGTCGCGAGCTGGCCGAGCATCGCTGCGGGTGTCGGCATGAACCGGTACTGCAGCCCCATCCACGTGATCGCGTCGCGACCCTCGGCCACCTCCACGACGTTCAGGCAGTCCTCGACCGTCGTGCACAGCGGCTTCTCGATGAGGACGTGCTTGTCGCTCGCGAGCGCATCGGCGAGCACGGCCGCGTGCGTGAAGTTGGGAGTCGTGATGACGACGGCGTCGACGTTCGGATCGGCGAGCAGGTCGACGTGATTACCGTAGGTGGCCACGCGTGCCTTCGCCTCCGCGCCACCCGGTCCAACCTCGACACAGCCGAGCCCCCAGTCGATGCTCCTGGCAACCGGATCGGCGAGTGCGACCACCTCGGCTCCGTCGATGTGGTTGAGATCGAGGATGTGCTCGCCGCCCATCATCCCGCTCCCGATGATCCCGTACCGGATGGTGTCGCCCACGAATCGAACGTACTCCGCCGCCCCCCACCACTCCGATCAGTCCGCGAGCCGTCTCGCAAAACGGCACTGCTCGCGCACCGATCGTCGGTCGACGGGCGAGGTTCCGTTCGGGGAACCTGATCGCCCACTGACGGTCATGCGGCTGAGCGATCTCGACGACTGGGCGACGGCTCACCACGGTGTGATCTCGATGGGAGCGAGCGGGCTCAGCCGATCGAGCTGGTACCGCGCCATCCGGTCAGGACAGCTCGAGCAACTCCATTCCGGCGTGGCGCGGCTCCACGGAACTCCCGATACCGCAGAGCAGCGGATCATGGCCGCCATCCTCGCCGTGGGTCGACCAGCCCTTGCCTCACACCGTTCCGCGGCACACCTCTGGGGAGTGGAGCGTCCCCGTGGCGAACCGGTCGACGTCATCGTCGTCGGCCGCCGACGACTCCCCACTCTCACCGGCGTGGTGATCCATCGTCCAAAGGACGTCGAGCGGCTCACCCCTCAGCGACGAAGCAACATCGCCTGCACCAACATCCTGCGGACGCTGCTCGATCTCGGTGCAGTCGATCGGGGCGCCGTGCCCGACGCCGTCGGCCACGCCATCGCGCACCACCACGTGACCCTGCCGACACTCGAGTCCGTCGTCGTCCAGCACTCCGAACACGGGCGGGCGGGGATCGTGGCGTTGCGCAACGCTGTCGACGGATGGGCGATCGATCGCAAGCCCACCGATTCACTGCTGGAGGGAATCATGCAGCGGCTCATCACTCGGTATCGGCTTCCGACGGTGGAGTTCCACCCGATCGTCTGCGGCTACGAGGTCGACTTTCGCGTGATCGGCACGCCCGTCATCCTCGAATGCGATGGGTGGGCCTACCACGGAGTGAAGCGGACGGCGTTCGAACGAGATCGAGAGCGAGACGCTGACCTCCTCGCGGCGGGATGGATCGTCGTGCGCTTCACCTACCGGGCGATCACCGCGCGCCCCACGGCGACCGCCGACCGGATCGCCGCCGCCGTCGCCCGTTGGTCCTGAGCTGCGCCACCCCGATCAGTGCGCGACCTGTTCCGGCTACCGGCACTCATCGCGCACTGATCGTTGGAAACCCAGGGGGATACGGTGGCGTCGTGACGAGTCGTGGAGTCCTCGCCGACATCGGCCCGATCGCCTATGGATGCTGGCGCTTCGCGGGCACCGACGTGGCGACCGCGCGAGAGAAGATCGAGACGGCTCTCGAGTGCGGGATGAACCTCATCGACACCGCTGACATCTACGGATTCGACGGCAGCGCGCCGGCACCGGATCCGGCGAGCGGGTTCGGCGCCGCCGAGGAGCTCCTCGGCCGGGTCATTGCCGAGACGCCCGGGTTGCGCGATCGGATGGTGCTCGCTACCAAGGGCGGCATCGTCCCGCCCACCCCGTACGACTCGAGCGCGACGTACCTGCGTGCGGCGTGCGAGGCGTCACTGCGGCGGCTGCGCTGCGAAACCCTCGACCTCTACCAGATACACAGGCCCGACCTGTTGGCCCATCCCGAGCAGGTCGCGGGCGTACTCGACGAGCTCGTGACGTCGGGGAAGGTGAGGGCGGTCGGGGTGTCGAACCACACCGTCGGCCAGACCCGAGCGTTGCAGGCGTGGCTCTGGACGCCACTCGCCTCCAGCCAGCCCGAGTTCTCGCCCCTCGCACTCGACCCGATCACCGACGGCACGCTCGACCTGTGCATGGAGACCGGCATGGTGCCGATCGCCTGGAGCCCGCTCGGAGGTGGTCGCCTCGGCGAAGAGCTCGACCCGACCGACGTGCGTGCGGTCGATGTCGCGAGAGTGTGCGACCGCGTCGCAGCCGAACAGGGCGTCGCCCGTTCGGCGGTGCTGCTCGCATGGGCGATGCGTCACCCGGCCGGGGTCGTGCCGATCATCGGCACGCAGCAGATCGAACGCATTCGCGAGTGCGCCCGAGCGGTCGACGTGGAACTGACCCGAGACGAGTGGTACGAGATCCTGGTCGCCGGCCGCGGCGAGCCGATGCCGTGACGGACGTAGCGGGACGTCCCGAGGTCGCCTGGTTCTCCGCACTGTGCGACGACGACTACGAGTACCTCGGCGTACCCGATCTGTCGTTGCGATCGTCCTGGGCGCACTGCCGTGACATCGTGACGACGGCCGAGGCCAACGGGTTCGACAACGTGCTGTTGCCGTCGGGGTACGCGCTGGGTATCGACGGGGTGCCGTTCGCCGGCGGGATCGCAGCGATCACCGACCGGATCAAGCTGCTGCTGGCGGTGCGGTGTGGGGAGATGTGGCCGCCACAGCTCGCACGCCAACTCGCAGGCCTCGACGAGATGCTCGACGGCCGGCTGACGATCAACATCATCAGCTCGGACCTGCCCGGCACCCAGCTGGCGAGCGACCAGCGCTACGCCCGCACGCTCGAGGTGATGACGATCCTGCGCACGTTGCTCGCCGGAGCACCGATCGAATCTCACGGCGAGTTCTACGACGTGACGCTCGACGCCCCTCGTATCGCCGTCGATCGGGCGGCAGTGCGCCGGTCGGCCGGGCTGCCGGTGACGCCACCCTTCTACTTCGGCGGCCTGTCCGAACCGGCCCGGGAGGTCGCTGCACAGGCGGCCGATGTCTATCTGATGTGGCCCGACACGATGTCGGAGATCGCGGCGATCATCGCCGACATGCGCGCCCGCGCCGGGCGGCACGGTCGCTCCCTGAGGTTCGGGTATCGCACCCACATCGTCGTGCGCGAGACCGAACGCGAGGCGAGGGCCGCTGCTGTCCGGCTGCTGTCGCAACTCGATGCAGCCGAGGGCGAGGCGATTCGCAATCGTTCGCTCGACACGACCTCGGCTGGCGTGTCGCGGCAGGCCGAACTGCGCGACACCTCCGACGACGACGGGTACGTCGAGGAACACCTGTGGACCGGGATCGCCCGCGCCCGCTCGGGATGCGGCGCGGCGATCGTCGGCGACCCCGATCAGGTCGTCGCCAAACTGCGCTCGTACATGGCCCTCGGGATCGACTCGTTCATCCTCTCGGGCTACCCACATCTCGACGAGTGCGACCTCGTCGCGACGCACGTCCTCTCGCGTTTCTGATCGACCGTTTCTCGGGTATTGCTCAGTATCGGCGGAGTTTCGCCATCGAATCTCACGCTCTGTGCGGGGCCCGCCACGCCGACGGGTGAACAGCATGTGACGGACGCAATGACGCCTTGTGTCGCTCCAGCAATGCGTCTACGTTCGACGAGACGTGTGGCCGCAAGGCTGCTTTGGGTGGAGGCTGCGGAGAACATGGACAACTCGATGACGACGATGGACACTGGGCAGGTTGGGGGAGCAGGACGGTCGCGTCGTGCTGCGATTTCCGTCGTATGTCTCACCGCTCTCGGCCTGGGCGCGCTCGTCGCAACCGGCCCCGTCGAGGCCGCTCCGGCGCTGCTTGCGACCACGACCCCGCCACCGCCGACGCCCAACCCTGTGACGACGGTCGAACAGCTCCGCACCGCGATTGCGAACAACGGTGGCGTGATCAACATCGCCCCCGGCACGTACAGCCTCACGTCACAGCTCGAGATCCGACGCAACGGCACGCAACTCCGTGCGGTCGACCCTACGAACACGACCCTGGCGTACACCGGTGGTGCCAGCACGTCCAAGAGCCGCGTGCTCGAAGTCTGGGCGACAGGGGTCGTCGTCGACGGCCTCAAGATCACCGGAGGCAACAATCCGACCGACGACGGCGGCGGCGGCGTGGAGGTCGAGAGCGGTGCCTCTCTCACGCTCAGTCGCTCGTGGGTCACCGGCAACGTCGACGGCTACGGCGGCGGCGTGTTCAACGAGGGAACACTCACGCTCGTCGACTCGACGATCTCGGGCAACACGGCGACAGTCAAGGGCGGCGGCCTGCTCAACGATCGCACCGCTACGGTCACCAACTCCACGATCGAGGGCAACCGGGCGCCGCTGGGCGCCGGCATCACCAGCTTCAGCACGATCAGCGTGGTGCACAGTACGATCGTCCGCAACGTCAACAGCTCCACGAGCACCTCATCCAGTTCCGTCGCCGGCCTGCAGCAGTACGGCGGCACGTTCAACGTCCGGTACTCGATCGTCGGCGACAACCTGCTGAGCAACGGCAACGCCGCCCGGAACTGTGGCGGAACGGTCAATCTGCGCGACACCAACCTCGTCAGCAGCACCACGGGTTGCACGACACCGACCGGCAACCCGACCCCTCTGGTCCCCGATGTTCCCGGTAGTCCGCTCGTCGAACTCCTGAACAACAACGGCGGGCCGACACCAACGGCCGCTCCCCGGCCCGGGAGCAAGGCGATCAACGCCTACGTGCTGAGTGGCGCGTGTTTCAGCGGCATCGCCGCCGATCAGCGCGGCACTGCGCGACCGTCGGGCGGGAAGTGCGATCTCGGTTCATTCGAGTCAGCCCCGCTCGACGTCACGGCCGCATTGTCGGTCGACACGTCCAACTACCCCGAGTACATCGGGAAAACCGAATTCCCCGGACCTACCGTCGAAGTCGGAGCAACCACGATCCCCACGAATCGGATCGCATCGGAACTCGCCTCCAGCACGACGGCAAACGATGACGGCACGCTCAACTCGGCGCCGCTACGCAGCATCGCACTGCGGTCGATTGCGCTGCGCAGCATCACTCTCGCCGACATCCCGCTGCGGTCCATCAGTCCGGAAGGCACTGCCCTCCGCTCGATCGAGCTCAAGGCCAACGCCCTCCGCTCGATCCCGCTGCGCTCGATCCCGCTGCGCTCGATCGCCCTTCGTTCGATCCCGTTGCGCTCGATCGCCCTCCGTTCGATCCCTCTGCGCTCGATTCCCCTCCGTTCGATCGGCGGTTGGGAAGAGGTCCTGAAGAACAGCGAATTCGCCGGCGTTCCACTGCAGTCGATCACGCTCGAGGACATCGAGGGTGAGATCCCGGAGGACTTCACCCTCGAGAGCATCGACCTGTCGGGCACGCCCCTGCGGTCGATCTCACTGAGCTCCACGTTGCTGACCGGGACGCCACTGCGATCGATCCAGCCGGCAGAGGATTCGATCGCCGACGGTGAGTACGCGGCCGAATGGTGCACGATCCTGTTCAGCGCCCAGGAGTGCGGCGAGGAAGCCGTGGGCGCGGTCGGTGAAGCAGAACTGTGGGAAGCGCAACTCTCGGGCGGAAACGTCGATCAACCCAGCGTCCTCGAAGTTCCGCTCAGCGGCCTGACCGCTGCACCTCTCCGGAGCATCCCGCTGCGGAGCATCCCGCTGCGCAGCATCTTCCTCGAGAACACACCGCTGCGCAGCATCCCGCTGCGGAGCATCGCGTTGCGCAGCATCAACGGTGTCACACTGAATTCGATCCTGACCTGCGTGCCCAACGGGACCGGTACTGACGCATGTCCGTCCAACGTTCAGACCCTCGGTGACGCAGTCCAGGGATGCCTGCCCACGGGTGTCCCGGTCGACCCGACACTGACCTGTTACCTCGACCCGAACGCCACAACAGGACAGCTGCTCGACTTGCTCGGAGGCGACAACGACGACCCCGGCGTGCCCGACGAAACCAACTTGCTCACGGGACTCACGCTGTTCGACATCCTCTTTGCGTTCGTGCCGCCGGAGGACATCCCGTGGGAGGCCGTCGATCTCCAGAGTGCTTCACTCCAGAACCTCGCCGACCCGGACGACCGACAGCCGACGTTCGACTACCTCACGACCGTCACCGTGGCCAACGGGCCGACCGACATCGATGTCGAGGTCGTGCTCCCACCTGGTTTCGTCCTCGCCGACGAGGCTGACCAGGAGCCCGCCACGTGGTGCCCCGGCGTAGACGCCTGTGACACACCGGCCAACGCCGGTGAGGGCGCCAACCCCGCCTACAGCATCGACAACGTCCAGACCGGTATCTACACGCTGCGCGTGCCGGTGCGCGCCGGCACCAAGGTCTCCGACGTCAACTCCGCAACCGTCCGGGTCGCGGCGACCGGGCTGGCCGACCCGATCGACGACCTCACCGTGAACGTCACGGTCGTACAGGACGGCGCAGGGTCTCCAGCGACCGCCCCGATCTTGTCGGAAGGCGACCTCCAACTCGGCTACATCGGCGGGAGCGGTGAACTCGACGTGTACTCGTTGGACACCACAGGTGTGCCGGCGGGCTCGTCAGCGCGGGTGCTGTTGTCCAACATCCCCGACGGAGTCGACTACGACCTCACCGTGTACGGACCGAGCCCGACATCGCTCAGGGGCACACCGAGGCCCGAGCTCCCGAGCCTCGGCGACGTCGGCTTCGACCTCGATCCCAACGATGATGCGCTCGCGACCGACGTCGTCAACGACATCGCAATCGACATCAACGACGTGGCCGCCGGCATCGGCGGACTGAATCTCCAAGGCACGTACGCGCTGCGCGACGTCTCGAGCCGACGGTCGAACAACGACGAAGAAGTCACGCTTCCCACCCTCCTGACGAACACGAAGTACGTGGTGGTCGTCTCCGGTTACTTCGGCGACCTCAGCCCCGAGCCGTACGGCCTCCGCGTCCGCCTCGACACCCGCACCGCCCTGCCCGACTGCGCGGTGACGGATTTGAACCCGGCTGTCGATGGGATCCAGGGCTATCCGAACCATTCGCTGACAGCGCCACCTGTGCCGCCCGACCTGGTCGTCGGACCTCAAACCAACACGCTCTACGTGACCAACTCCGCGCGGCTCGATGCCGAGTCCCCGGGCAAGGTCGACCAAGTGATCGCATCGATCGAGGGAACCCGCGGCTTCAACGGGGTCGTCCCCGGTCTTCTCCTCGTCGACGGTATTTCGGAATGGGACAACTGGAACTCGGACTCCTGCAGCCCCGATGCCCGCAACGCTGTCGTCAAGGCGATCGGCAACGCCATCGACGCGGCCAACCAGACCGTTGGCGGCACGATCGAGAACATCGTGATCGTGGGTGGCGACGGTGTCATCCCGATGGCTGCCGTCCCTGACCTGACCGAGTACTCCAACGAGTCCACGTTCGCCGGTGAGGTCCTCTCGGCCGACGGCCTGACCAACGCCGTGTCCGGCACGATCGGCAATGGCTACCTGCTCAGCGACGACCCGTACGCCACCGATGCGGGTATCTCCGTGCTCGGCGGGGATCACGAGCTCTACGTTCCCGATCGCAACATCGGCCGTCTGGTCGAGACCGCCGACGAGATCATCGGTCAGCTGGACAACTTCGCCGAGTACGGCGGGCAACTGGATCCCGAGACCTTCACCAACCAGGCGGCCGTGACCGGCTACGACTTCCTCGACGACGGCGCCCAGGCGATCGCCGCCGCCCTCAGCGTCGAGTACCTCATCACCCCCCTGTTCGGGCCTGGCTGGAACAAGACCAGCTTCCTGGCAGCGTTCAGCGGGCAGGACTACAGCGTCTACTCGCCGAACGCGCACTACGACTTCGAGTCGCTGCTTCCGGCGGCCGAGGATGCCGCCGGGTACTTCACCGACGATCAACTCGTCGACACCAGCGACTTCTTTGACGTCGCGCCGGTCGCTGCGCTCGGATTCACGGTCGGCTGTCACGCCGGCCTGAGCGTGTCCGACGTGCAGTTGGGACTCCCCTCGCTCGACTGGGCACAGCTCGCTGCGGGCAACAGCACACAGTGGATCGGCCACACCACGTACGGCTACGGCGACACGGAGATCGTCGCCTACTCCGAGCGGCTCGCCGAGCTCTTCGCGGGCAACGTCGCCGAGATCACCGCAGCAGAAACCGCCGGCAAGACCTCGCTCGGGGCCGCGGTTCGTGATGCCAAGCAGCGATACCTCGCCGGCACACTCGTGCTGACCCCGTACGACGAGAAGATCCTGCAGTCGTGGACCTACTACGGCCTGCCGATGTACACGATCGGCGACGATGTCCCCGCTGCACGCATGAGTGAGTCGTTGGTGGCGGAGGAGAACCCTGACGACACGACCACGACCACCACCACCACGGAGAGCACCACTACCACCTCCTCACCCCAGCCGTTGGTTGCCGGAATCATGCGGGCAGGCGCGCTGATGGCGGCAAGCGTCGTCGGACCCGTCACGTTCGGCGACCCCGTCGGCAGTCGAGTTCCCGTGTCGATCGACCTCCGCGGCGGCCGCCTCGCTCGTACCGACGTCGGTGCTGACGGCTCGTACTACTCCGTGGACGGCAACACGACCGTTGCGCAGTACCGACCGGTCCAGCCACTCGTCGACGTCGCGATCCCCGGCGCCGCTTCCGGTGCGTTCGGCGGGTTCCTGATCACCGGGCTGACCAGTGATGACCTCCCGAGCAACTACGTCCCCTTCTATTCGCGCCCGCTCGTCGACAACAGTGTCGACGAGGGCCGGGTCACCGCCGAGGACGGCGCCTTCCCGGCCTCCCTGCAGCGCATCGCCGATCTCGGCAATGGCCAGAGGCTGCTCGTTGCCGCCGGCCAGTACCAAGGCGGCCAACGACTCTTCCGGCAGATCTCGGGTGAACTCCTCCCGCGCACGAACGCCGAGGACACCGACGCACCGCGCTTCCTCGACGTCGCCGGGGCCAACGTGCCCGGCGGCACCGGAGCCTCCGGCCGCATCTTCCAGTTCGACGTCACGACCGACGAAGACGCAACCGAAGTCGTCATCGTCTACCGCGAAGAGGGTCGCCCCAACTGGAACTCGATCCGGCTCAGCCAGGTTGCGGGAGACGCCAAAGTCTGGTCCGGGAGTGCGCCACTCGTCAGCGCGAACCCGGCCACGAAGGCAGAGTTCTTCGCCCAGAGCGTCGATGCCGCCGGCAACGTCGGTCTCACGAGCAACAAGATCGAGAACTTCCTCGCCGTCGACGAATCGCTCGTGCCCCCAGTCACCGGTGAAGCACCGACCATCGTTCCGGGAACCAAGAACCAGGTCGACGGCGAATTCTTCGAGACGGGTGCCACGTTCACCATCGAGCCGGACACAGCGACGGTGGAGGTCGACGGTGTCCCGATCGACGACTACGACCCGACCAAGCCGATCACCGTGACGTACATCGCCGGTTCGGAGGAGCCGTCCTACAACCCGGTCGATGGCAAGCTCTTCCTCGGCAGCGGCAGCCATACGATCGTGGCCACCAACGCCGAGACTCCGGTCACGCAGACCTTCGTGGTCGACCCAGACGGCCCGAATGTGACGTTCTCCGATACCGGGGTCTGGACTCAGGGACCGGTCACGCTCTCGGTGACCGCTGACGACGGGTTGGGCTCTGGCATGGAAGACCTCTGCGTCGACGGTGACTGCTCGGCGACCGAGACGGAAGGAGTCTTCGAAGCCGAGTTGACGATCGGCGCCGGCGCCGGCGAAGTCCTCGAGCAGGACGTCGAAGCCACGGCGACCGACCGACTCGGTAACCAGACCGTGACATCGACAACGGTTCGTATCGACCGTGCCGAGCCGACCGCGACGTTGTCGGTCAACCCCGACGCCGACGATGACGGCATCTACAAGGCAGGCGAGACCGCCACGGTCACATTCTCCTGCGACGACGTCGGATCCGGGGTGGAAAGTTGTGCGCTGTTCGACGGCTCCACCGAACTCACCGGTGACAGCCCGTACACGATCCCCACCGAGGGCAGGAAGAACCTCACGGTTCGCGCAACCGACATCGCCGGCAACACGTACACCACCCCGGAGATCCAGATCGAGATCGACCTCACAGCGCCGACCGCGAGCTTGTCGGTCAGCCCCGACGCCGATGCTGACGGCATCTACATGGCCGGCGAGACCGCAACGGTCACGTTCACCTGCGACGACGACGGATCAGATATCGCAACGTGCGCGCTGTTCGACGGTCTCACCGAACTCACCGGTGACAGTCCGTACGACCTCACCAGCGTGGGGCAAGTCGACCTGTCCGTGACGGCCATCGACAACGCCGGGAACACATTCACCTCATCGACGACGTCGATCACCATCGACCCCGTCAGGCCGGTCGTCACCATCACCAAGAGCCCTGCCAGGGAATGGTGGAACGACGACGTCACCGTGACCGTCACCGCAACCGACGACGGCGGATCCACCATCGACACCGTCTGCGTCCAAGTCGACAACGGAACCTGCGACCCCGTTCCGCTCAATCAGACCGGCACGTACGAAACCACCGTCGACACCGACGGAACCAAGGTCTTCACGGTCAACGCGACCGACAAGGCAGGAAACGCTGCTGTGCCGAAGTCGACCACCGTGAATATCGACACGGTCAATCCGACGGCAAGCCTGTCGGTGACCGCCGACGCAAACGGCGACGGCATCTACAACTTCGGTGAGACCGCCACGGCAACGTTCTCCTGCGGTGACGTCGGATCCGGCGTCGCTGCGTGCGAGCTGCTCGACGGTGGCACCGTCGTTGCGACGGCCTCGGGGAGTCCGTACACGATCAACACCTCCACCACCGGGACCAAGACCCTGACGGTGAGGGCGACGGACGCGGCCGGCAACACCTTCACCTCGCCGGCGAAGACCTTGACGATCGGGTTCAAGACGTGTGTGTTGAGCACGTCGTCGCAGTCGCTGCTGCTGCCGGTCTACACGATGCGACTCCAGCTGTGCGACGAGAACGGGGTCAACAGGTCGGCGTCGAACATCACGCTGACGGCGCTGGCGATCGACGGCACCCGCGATCCGATCTTCAACTTCTCGGGACTCCCGTTGAACTACAGGTTCAAGTACGTGTCCTCCGGGAAGTACTACGAGTACACCTTCTACACCGGCGGGCTCGCGCGCAACGTCGATCACACGCTGTCGTTCACGACGCAACCGGTCCCGAGTCGGGCCATCGGTGTCGTGGAGCTGAACAAGCTCGCCACCAACACGGCGACGTTCAGACTCCGATGACGGAGTAGAACTACCTGGTGAACGAACGGCCGGCGAACGGAATCGGGTCCTATCTTCCCGATTTCGTTCGCCGTTGGACGCTCGAGGGTCCTGCACACCAGCAGGTCGAGGGGTCGCTCGTCTCCGCCGACATCTCCGGGTTCACGGCGCTCTCCGAGCGCCTCGCTGCCTTCGGACGTGAGGGCGCCGAGGAACTCACCAAGCTGCTGAACCAGTGCTTCGGCGGGATGATCGAGATCATCGACGGCTACGGCGGTGACGTGCTCAAGTTCGGCGGCGATGCCCTGCTCGTGCTGTTCGAGGGACCGGAGCACACTGCCCGAGCCGCTGCTGCGTGCTTCCACATGCGCACGCTCATCCAGCGACGGTGGTCGACCGACCTGGTGAAGCGCATCGAACTCGGGATCTCCCAAGGTGTACACAGCGGCACGTTCGACCTGCACCTCGTCGACGCCGGACATCGAGAACTCCTCGTGGTCGGCCCGGGAATGTCGGCCACCGTCAATTGCGAGGGTGCCGCCGAACGCGGGCAGATCTTGCTGAGCCACGAGGCCGCAGCCATGCTCCACGACGCCGACCTCGGTCAAACGACCGAGGAGGGGCGGGTGCTGGAGCGATGCCCATCGGTCGAGCCGGTCCCGCCAACCGAGCCGCACGACGGTGCGGTCGGCCCGTTCGTGCCCACGTGGCTCGCCGAGCAGACCGCTGCCGGCGTTGTCGCCGAGCACCGCACGGTGACCGTGGGGTTCGTCTTCTTCGGCGGAGTCGACGCACTGCTCGAGTCGAGCGGTGCAGAAGCGGTCCACGAGCGGCTCCAAGCGCTCGCTGCGGCCGCTGAAGCGGCAGCCTCCCGCCACGGCGTCTACTGGCTCGCAAGTGACGTCTACGCCGGTGGCGGCAAGATCATTCTCACCGCCGGAGCACCACGATCCACCGGGCAGGACGAGGACGCCGCCGTGCGCACCGCGCGTGAACTCGTCGAGATCGATGTCGGCCTCCCCCTGCGAATCGGACTCAACCGGGGCCCCGTCTACATGGGCGACCTCGGCTCATCTCGGCGGCGCACGTTCACCGTGATGGGTGACGCCGTGAACCTCGCGGCACGCCTGATGCAGAAGTCGACCGCCGGCCAGGTGGTCGCCAGCGCCGCGGTGCTCGACCTCGTCCCCACCGAGTTCGAGCTGACACCGCTGGAGCCCTTCACGGTCAAGGGCAAGGTCGAACCGATCCACGCATCTCTCGTCGGGGCGCAGCATGGTGACGGTCACGACGACCTCGGTACCGCAGGTCTCGACCTCGACATCCCGTTCGTCGGGCGCGTCGCCGAACTCGCCGCCCTCACCGCCCTGCTCGATGACGCCAGGGCGGGAAAGGGCCACATCGTCGACGTGGTCGGCGAGCCGGGTATCGGCAAGACCCGGATGGTCAACCACCTCCTCGAGCAGCAGCAGGGGCTCACCGTGCTGACGGCCAAGGGCGGCCTGTACTCACGAGGCAGCCCGTACTTCGCCACGTCGACGATGCTGCGCGAACTGTTCGGAATCGACCGATCGGCCAGCCCGGCGACTGCCGGGCGACTCGTCGCTGCGCAGGTGGTCGAAGTGGCTCCCGAACTCGAACCGTGGCTGCCGCTGCTCGCCATCGCGTTCGGCGCCGAAACACCCATGACCCCCGAGGTCGAACGCATCGATCCGGGTAACCGGGCAACCAAGCTCCGCGAGGTCGTCATCGATCTGCTGAGCGCCAAGCTGACCGGCCCAGTCGTCTTCAAGGTCGACGACGCCCACCGACTCGACGAAGCCACCGATGATCTCTTCGCTGCCATCGGACGGCGGATCGCGACCAGACCCTGGTTGCTCATCTCGCTGCGGTGGCAGGACCACACGACCTTCGCCGAGCGAGTAGACCAGGCGGTCACCATCGAGGTCGGCCCACTGGATCCGAACGAGTCGCAGGAACTCGCCCGCGCCGCCGTCGCTGCCGACGAACACTTCGACGAGGACAACCTCGACGACCTCCTCGACCGTGGCATCACCAATCCGCTGTTCCTCCTCGAACTCGTGCGCACCGGAATCACCCGCGGCGCCGCCACACCCGACTCGATCGAAGCGCTCGTCACGGCCCGGATCGACACCCTCAGCGCCGCCGACCGACTGCTCCTCCGAGAGGCGGCAGTCCTCGGCTCCGTCGTCGACCTCCAACTCCTGGCCGACGCCATGGGATCGAACGACCTCCGCCAACCGTCACGCTGGACATCCCTGTCGGGCTTCATGACCCGCAGCGATGACGCGACCCTGCGCTTCCAGGAGGGCCTGTACCGCGAGGTCGCCTACAACGGGCTGTCGTTCCAGCGACGTCGTGACCTCCACGCGCGTGTCGGCCGAGTACTCGAACGTCGCGCCGGGGAGGACTGGGTCAGCACGTCGGAACTGCTCTCCCTCCACTTCCACGAAGCTCGCGACTGGGACCGTTCGTGGCGCTACTCGGTCATCGCCGGCGACCGCGCCGAGAGCAAGTACGCCCACTCCGAGGCCGCCGACTTCTACCGCCGGGCCCTGGAGGTGCCGCGGGCCCACCGACCGTCGGCCGAGGCGCTCGCCTCGGTGGCGGAGTCGTTGGCCGACGTGCTGGAGATGAGTGGCCAGTTCGACGATGCATCGACAGCGCTGAACCTCGCCAGGAAGTCCCGCCACAACCGAGGTGACCTGGTGCGGCTGATGCGCAAGGAAGGCGTGATCTGCGAGCGCCAGGGTAGGTACACCCAGGCCCTGCGGTGGTACGGACGAGGGCTGACTGCGTCGTCGGAACTCGACCAGCCACTGGCGTCGAGGGCAGAGGGCGAGCTGGCACTCGCGTATGCCGGCGTGAAGCTGAGGCAGGGCCGATTACGCGACTGCATCACCTGGGCGCACCGCGCCGAGCGCCTCGCCGGTGAGCTCGGCGACACCAAGATGCTCGCCCACAGCTCGTACCTGCTGATGAACGGATACGGCATGCTGCGGATGCCCGAGGCGGTGAAGTACCGGACCGTTCCTCTGATGCTGTTCGAGCGACTCGGCGACCTGACGGGACAGGCGAACGTGCTCAACAACCTCGGCGTCGATGCCAGCGAGGAGTCCGAGTGGATCGACGCGCTCGACTTCTACGAGCGCAGCCGGGTGCTTCGCGAGGAGGTCGGCGACGTCATCGGAGCCGCGACTGCCGCGCTCAACATCGGTGAGATCCTGTCCAACCAGGGCCACCTCGACGAGGCGGAACGGCTCTTCGGCGAGGCAATTCGGGCCTGGCGGCGATCCGGCTACGAGGTCGGCATCGCCGTGGCCACGAGCTACACGGGTCGACTCCACGCACGACGCGGCGACTACGACACGGCGCGCACGATGCTGGCCGACGCGGTGGAACGGTTCGAGAAGATGGGTGCCTCGCACTTCGTCGTGGAGACCAAGGCGTTCCAACTGGAATGCGAGGTGCTCGCCGGAAGTGGGCGGGTCGCGGCCGAGGCCGCTGGACCGCTCCTGATTGCCGCCCGCGAGGTCGGCGACCCACTCCTCGAGACGATCGTGCTTCGCGCCGAGGGTTGGGCACACCTCGTCGAGCGTGAATACGAGGAAGCCGACCGACTGGCCGAGGCGTGCCTCGAGATCAGTGAGCAGGTCGGTTCTCGGTACGAAACGGCGATGGCGCTCATCCTGCGCGGACAGGTGGGCGCCGCCATAGGTGAAGACCGAGCTGACGACCGCCGCCGCGCCCGCGAGATCCTCACCGAACTCGGCGTCGTCTCGCTCCCGCGTCGCGCCGAGGTTCCGGCCTAGCGTCGTTTCCACCGTTCAGTGCGCGAACCGTCCCGCCTTCCGGCACGATCCGCGCACTGATCAGCTGAGGAGCGCGGCGAAGGCGGCGGTGTCGACGTACTCGTGCAGGCCGGAGATCAGGCCGGAGTCGTCGAAGTGCACCACGACGCACACGTCGGTGCTGGCCGACACACCATCGGGGCGGGTGAGGCGTACGACGTGCTGCTCGACGACGAACCGGTCACCGACGCTGCGGCGGATGTCGGAGTACTCGACGCTCACCCCGTCGCGCTTCAGACCTTGGATCATCGTCAGCAGACCGTCGATGCCGTGTTCGGGGTTCGCGTTCTGTCTGACACCGGCGTCGGGAGCGAACAGGTCGCTCACGCCATCGAACTCCTGGGTCGAAAAGTGCTCGAACAGTTGATCGGTACGTGCCTCGAGGTCCATGGTCGAACAGTATCCGCGTAACCTGCTCCGATGACCGATCTCCTGATCGAATCGACCGCGCTCGAGGACCGGCTCCGGGCAGCGTTGCCCACCGATGTCGACTACGCCTCGGCCCGACTCGTCGACGAACGCAAAGAGCACCTGAGTGTGCGCCGCAACCAGCTCGAACCGGTGTTCAACGAGTTCGACACCGGCGTCATGATCTCGATCTGGAACGGCGGGGGCCTCGGCTATGCGGCCACCACCGACCTCAGCGAGGCGGGCCTCGCCGCCGCAGTCGATCGGGCCCGCTACTGGGCCGGCGTGACGGCCGGTGCGATGGTCACCACCGCCGCACCCACCAGCCACGCGACCGGCACCTATGCGTCACCGGTCGAGGTCACCTGGGACACACTCCCCCTCCACGACCGGCTCGATCTCCTGCACCAGCAGTCGCGACTGCTCGGCATCGACGACCGCATCGTCAACTGGGGATCGTCGTTGGTGCGTCGAGACGTCGACCAACTCCTCATCACCGTCTCCAAGACCGGCGACACCGGCCGGATCGAACAGCGCTTCCGGTTCGTCTACCCGAGCCTGCACGCCACGGCGAACGAGGGCACCAACACCCAGACCCGCACGTTCGGAGGCCACGCGTTCTGCGGCCAGGGCGGCGCCGAAGTGCTCGGCCGGTTCGGGTTCGGCGACGCGGCGTCGAGGGTGGCCGAACAGGCACTCGAGCTCCTGAGCGCGCCGAACTGCCCCACCGGCGCGATGGACGCCCTGCTCGCCCCCGACCAGATGATCCTGCAGATCCACGAGTCGATCGGCCACCCGCTCGAACTCGATCGCATCCTCGGCGATGAACGCAACTACGCCGGCACCAGCTTCGTCACCCCCGAGATGTTCGGCTCGTACCAGTACGGATCAGAGCTGCTCAACGTCACCTTCGACCCCACCGTGCCGGGCCAACTCGCCTCGTACGGGTTCGACGACGACGGCTCCCCCGCCGAGCGCCAGCACCTCATCGAGAACGGCATCCTCGTGCGCGGCCTCGGCGGCGCAGTGTCGCAGCAACGCAGCGGGCTGCCGGGCGTGGCCAACTCACGTGCGCAAACGTGGAACCGCCCGCCGATCGACCGGATGGCCAACCTCAACGTCGAACCCGGCGAATCGACCGTCGACGAGCTGATCGCATCGATCGAACACGGCGTCTACCTCCACACCAACAACTCGTGGTCGATCGACGACAGCCGGAACAAGTTCCAGTTCGGCTGCGAGTACGGTCAGCGAATCGAGAACGGCGAGATCGTCGGCGCCGTCCGCAACCCGGGCTATCGCGGCATCTCCTCGACCTTCTGGCGCAGCTTGAGCGGCGTCGCCAACCGTGACAGCTTCACCGTGATGGGTACGCCCAACTGCGGCAAGGGCGAACTGAACCAGGTCATCGGCACCGGGCATGCCTCGCCGGCCTGCAAGTTCTCGCACATCGAGGTCTTCGGGGGCGAGGAATGAGCGACACACGCGTCAAGAACCGCGTTGACGACCAGACCTACTTCGACGAACTCGTCACCGCGGCGACGGCATCACTCGTCGGCGACGAAGTACTGCTCGCCAACGTCGCCGGTGAGCGCACCGACTTCATCCGGCTGAACAACGGCGACGTTCGCCAGGCCGGCAGCGTCGACCAACGTACGCTGACCGTCGACCTGATCGAGGGGCGACGCCACGTCGGTGGCCGCATCCGGCTCTCGGGCGTGCAGTCGATCGACAGTGCCCGCCTGACGGCCTTGCTCGTCCAGTTGCGTGACCAGCGCCGCCTCGTGGTCGACGACCCCTTCCTGCTCTACAACACCGAGCCCACGTCGACCCAGCGGATCGAGCGCGGTTCGATCCCCGAACCCGACGCCGCCCTCGCCGACATCCGCGCCGCCGGCAACGGCCGCGACCTCGTGGGCATCTATGCCTCGGGCGACATGTTCGAGGGGTTCGCCAACAGCCTGGGGCAGCGCAACTGGTTCGAATCGTCGACGTTCAACCTCGACTGGTGCTTCTACCTCCGCGCCGACAAGGCGGCGAAGAACATCTACGCCGGGTTCGACTGGGACGACGACGCCTTCGCCGCCAAGGTCGACTGGTCGGCCCGCCAGCTGGTCGCGCTCGAACGCGATCCGATCAGCCTGACGCCGGGCGACTACCGCACCTACCTCGCCCCACGAGCAATGGAGGAACTCCTCAAACTCCTGTCGCACTATGGAGCGTTCGGGCTCCGGGCCCGCGAGACCCGCCAGACCCCGCTGCTGAGGATGCTCGTCGACGACGTCAAGTTGTCACCGCTGTTGTCGATCAGGGAGGACACGGCCAACGGTGTTGCGGCGAACTTCCAGTCGGCGGGATTCCTGCGACCCGACTCGGTGCCGTTGATCGTCGAAGGCGCCTACGCCGACACACTCGTATCGCCCCGGTCGGCCCAGGAATACGGCGTGCCCACCAACGGCGCCGCGGGCGGCGAGTATCCGCTGTCGATGGCGGTCGCCACGGGGCAGTTGCCGACCCACTCGGTGAACGAGGCACTCGGCACCGGATTGTTCGTCGGCAACCTCTGGTACACGAACTTCTCCGACCAGTCCGCGTGTCGCGCCACCGGGATGACCCGCTTCGCGACGTTCTGGATGGAAGACGGCGAGATCGTCGCACCGGTCAACGTGCTGCGCTTCGACGACACCGCCTACCACCTGCTCGGCGACCGACTCGAGGGCCTCACCGATACCACCGAGGTGCTGCTCGACGCCTCCAGCTACGACGAACGCTCCACCAGCAGCGCCCGACTCCCCGGCGCCCTCGTCGGCGCCATGCGCTTCGTCCTGTAGACACGGTTGGAGCCGGCAGGTCGGAGCGGTACGGTCGATGCAATGAAGAAACTTCTCCTGATCATCGCCATCATCGGTGCGGCTGCTGCTGCCGCTGCTGCGTTCCGTCGCGACAACTCGAAGACCGGAGCGTCGAAGGCCACCACCTCCGCGAGCACGTTCACCCAGCAGGCCAGGGACAAGGTCCAGCCCGCCGCCGACGATGCCGCTGATGCGGTTACCGACGCGGCCGACGCCGTGAAGGACGCCGCCTCCACCAACTGATCGACGTACACGATGTGTCAAACACATCGTGTACGTGCGTCATGATGGGCGCATGACGATCCAACTGGTCGGGGTCGGCCTCGGCCGCACCGGCACCCTCTCGCTCAAGCTCGCGCTCGAACAGTTGCTCGGCGGCACCTGCCATCACATGATCGAGGTGTTCGGGCATCCCGACGAAGTCGCTGTCTGGGACGCGGCAATGCATGGCGAGGCGGTCGACTTCCCGGTGTTGCTCGATGGATACTGCGCCATCGTCGACTATCCCGGCGCGGCGGTGTGGCGCGAGCTCGCGGATGCGTTCCCCGAGGCCCCGGTGCTGCTGTCGACGCGCTCGTCGGCCCAAGTGTGGTGGGACAGTGCCAGCTCCACCATCTTCCCCTCGACACAACGCCCGGCCGGCGACGACGACTACAGCCGACAGCACAAGGCAATGATCAACGCGATGTTCGACCGCAACCTCGGGGTCGCACTGGACGACGCCGACGGCGTGATGGCTGCGTACGAAGCGCACAATGCTGCGGTGCGCGCCGAGATCGTCCCCGAACGGCTCTTCGAGTATCAACCCGGCGACGGCTGGGGGCCGCTGTGTGCGGCGCTCGGACTGCCCGAGCCGACCGAGCCGTTCCCGCACACGAACACCCGCGACGAGTTCCGCTCGCACGCCGGGCTCGACTGAACATCAGCCGCGCGGCGGGCACACGCGCTCGATGGCTGCCAGCAGGGCATCGGGTTCATCGGTCCCGATGCGAAACACTCTGCCCGAGCGCAGCTCGAGTTCGACGGCGTCGTAGCCGGCAACGTTGTACATCCATCCCCTGGAGACCTTCCGGATCCCCCATCCGTGCCACCAGCTGTTGCGAACCGCGCGTGCGCTGACGATGTCAGCGACATCGGCCGCGCGTTTCGGCCAACCCCATCCGAACGTCGCCGTGACCGAGTGCTCGCCGACGGTGGCGGTCAATCGGGAGCTCACCACACCAATGACGACGAGCAGGGCGAAGCTCACATCGGCCACGATGGCTCCGACCGACGGGAACGCCATCGAAGCAGCCGCCCAGACCAACCCGATCAGCCCGCCGAGGCTGATCAGCCACATCCATCTCGATTCCTGGACGTGTCGATAACCCACCGTCCAACTGTGTCACAGCCCCGCGTCACACTCGTCGACAGGTATGAGAACCGGAGGATGAAACGATGTTGGTACTGATCGCAACAAATGACCTGCAAGGAACTGTCGAGAGCGACTACGCCTGGACCGTCGAAGGCGAACTGGTCACCCCAGTGGCCACCGAGTGCGCGTCGGGCGAGCGATGCGGCTGCAACCGCGGCTTTCCCGGGCTGGCAAGTGGATACGCAACCACCACCGCCATGGTCGTCAACCGCCCAGGGGTCACCGAAACCGACCTGCGTGACGCGGTGTACGACTGGCTCGATCGCGGCGGGTGGATCGACCTGCTCGAGCAGACCGCCGTCGACCGCTCGATCGCCGCCGGCCACGACGGCTACCTCGCCATCGGCGAGTACGACACCATCGACACCATCGACACCATGGTCGACTCGATCATCGCCGAACACCTCGACATGATCCACGAGGTCTGCTCGTCGTTCCCCGAAGGCACCGTGGTCGTTCGACGCGGACCCCTCGTCGCCTCCCGTTCGCACCCCTTCGCCGCATGAACGCCTGACGACACCCGTACACCCGCGAACCTCGACAGCGTGCCCTACGGTTGACTGCCATGGGCCTGTATGACCGCCACGTGCTGCCGAGGGTGATCAACGTCGCGTGCAGTGGCACCGACATCGAACGCCAGCGTCGGATGGTGGTGCCACAGGCAACGGGCCGCGTCCTGGAAGTCGGGATGGGCCCGGGGCTGAACCTGCCGTTCTACGACACATCGAAGGTCGAGTTCGTGTGGGGGCTCGAGCCGAACGACGGCATGCGATCGATCGCCGCCGAGCGCATCGAGGCATCAGCCCTCGAGGTTCGCTGGCTCGACCTGCCCGGCGAGGAGATCCCCCTCGACGACGACAGCGTCGACACCGTCGTGCTCACCTACACGCTGTGCAGTATCGCCGGCTGGGAACAGGCCCTCGGCCAGATGCGCCGCGTGCTGAGGCCCGGCGGGCGCCTGCTGTTCTCCGAGCACGGCGAATCACCCGACGATTCGGTACGCACCTGGCAGCATCGGATCAATCCGGTCTGGAAGCGTGTCGCCGGCGGCTGCCACATCACCCGGCGCACCCCCGACCTGATCGAGCAGGGTGGATTCACCATCGACCAACTCGACCAGGGCTATCTCCCCGGCCCGAAAATCAGCGCTTACCACTACTGGGGCAGCGCCGAGCCACGCTGATTCGGTGCGACCGCGCCGGGGACCGACCATTACTGGCACGACCCCTCGCTGTGAGTAGTGTCGACATCGACATCGAACTCCGGGGAGGACCCATGAAGCGCATCGTTGTGTTGCTGGCCGTCGGCGCTGTAGCCGCGGCGTCATGTGGTGGAGGCGGCGACTCGTCGTCGAGTGATTCCACCGCCGACGTCAAGACGACCACCGAAGCAACCACCGAAGCAACCACCGCCTCCACGGATTCCTCGACGACCGAGGCAACCGCATTCGACATCGCCGATGTCGAGCAATCCGTCGTCAAGATCCTGGCGCAGGGAACGTTCGTCGATCCGGAAGTCGGCGAACAACGAAATTCCGCCGGTGTGGGCACCGGGGCGATCGTCTCCGAGGACGGAATCGTCGTCACGAACAACCACGTCGTCACCGGCGCTGCGCTGTTGCAGGTCACGGTGCCCGGTCAGGACGAACCCGTGAACGCAAAGATCCTCGGGGTCAGCGAATGTTCCGACCTCGCGGTGATTCAGCTCGACGGCGAGGGCTACACGCCGCTGTCGTACTACGACGGCGAGGTGACCACCGGGCTCGAGGTCTATGCCGCCGGCTACCCGGCCAGCGACGCGAACACGATCGACGAGGTCGACTACACCCTCACCCGCGGCATCATCAGCTCGACGACCGCGAGTGGCGAGACGAGTTGGGCGTCGGTTGACGAGGTCCTCGAGCACGACGCGCGCATCCGCGGTGGCAACTCGGGCGGCCCGCTGGTCGACACCGAGGGTCGCATCGTCGGCGTCAACTACTCGGGTATCGACGAGAGCGACCAGAACTATGCCATCGCCGCCGCCGACGCCCGTCCGATCATCGACGAGCTCACCGCCGGGAACAACGTCGAGTCGATCGGCATCAACGGTGAAGCGGTGCTCGACGAGGAAGCGGGAATCAACGGCATCTGGGTGGCGAGCGTCGAAAGCGGTTCGCCGGCCGACGTCGCCGGCATCCTGCCGGGTGACATCATCACCCGCTTGGAAGGCCTCGACCTGGCCCTCGACGGCACGATGAGCGACTACTGCGACATCATCCGCACCCAGGGCTCCGACGCCACCATGAGTCTCGAGATCCTCCGGTTCTCGACCGAGGAGGTCTACGAGGGGCAGCTCAACGGCGACCCGCTGACGTTGTCGTTCTCGTTCGCTCAGACCTACGAAGATGCGATCGTCGACGATCCCGCTGTGACCAACACCTACACCGAGTACGTCAACATCTCCGACGACAGCGGCTCGATCAGCACCGACGTGCCGGTCGAATGGGTCGACATCGACGGTGCCCCGAACCCCGAGTTCGGCCCGAGCCTGCACGCGGCACCCAACCTCGAGGAGTTCTTCACCACGTTCAGCACACCAGGCGTTGCCATCGATGCAACGAGCTCTCTGAACATGTACGACATCAATACGGTACTCGACGAAAGAAACTTCGCCGGTTCCTGCACCTACGAAGGACGTACGCCCTACTCCGACCCCCTGTACGCGGGGTCGCTCGACACCTGGTCGAACTGCGGCGGTGTCGGTGCCGTCCTGTTCGTACTCGGTGTGACGCCCGCCGACGGGAGCTACCTCGCCTTCATCGAGATCCAGGCCGTCGAGGAGCGCGATCTCGAAGCGGCCGATCAGATCCTCGCCACGTTCATCGCCAGCCCCTGACGCGACCTGTCAGAGCAGCGTCAAGGCGTCGCCGAGTGTGACGGCGCCCGGCGTGACGACCGTGGCGTAGACGCCGAGGTTCTGATCGAGATCGCGCACGATGTGGCGCAGGATCGCACCGTCAGCTGGGATCGCGTCGTTGATCTCACGGGTCACCATCACACAGCGCGGGCAGGGCGCGCCGAACTCGATCGTCGCCGAGCCGACCGTGGCCCGCCGGCCACGCCAGTCGAACTCGGGATGGCCCGGTGTCGATGCGTCCGCGCCGGCATCGCCCGTGTCGATCATCAGCGAGGGCCTGAACCGGCGAACGTCGACGTTCGACTCCGGGAGCGCCCTGGCCAGCGCAGCAAGTGCCGCCGTGGTCATCACCATCAGCGGGAACACGTCGTAGTAGGTGCCCGGGGGCGATTCGAACTCCGAGATGATCGGCGGGAAGATCGAGAAGTCGGGGAACGGCTCGTCGGCCTCACGTCCGAAGATCCCCCGCAACTCGGCGACGACATCGTCGGAGTCGGGCGCTCCACGCCGGTAGTGCTCGAGGTCGTCGGCCGGATGAAGCGGTTCGAGCCGAACAGAATGCTCGATCGCCGCGCTGACGCGAGCATCAACGTCAGCGTCCGTGGTCCGCACGGTGGACCCGTCCGGCAGTGTGATCTCGACCTGGCCGTCACCGAGGTCGTGCGCCGCCAACCGCATCAAGGTCCCGATCTTCTTGGCGCCCCGGATGCCACCGCGCTGGAGATCCCGAGCCGCCCAGCTCCGATCACCGACGATCCCGAGCGGACCGAGTTCGATGGCGTCGACGGTCTCTCCGACCATGGACTTGACCGGATAGCGCCACAACTCGCTCACCTGCATGAGCCCACCCTAGGCATCGCTCCCGACCAGGGACGGGACGAGCACCGCCGCCCCACCGACGTCGCCGCGTGCCAGGTCGCCGAGCGCCTGGTTGGCTTCGGCAAGCGGATACACGTCGGCGATCGTCCGGATCGGAATCGCCGCCGCCAGCGTCAGGAACTCCTCGGCGTCACGCCTCGTGAAGTTCGCCACGCTCCTGAGTCCACGTTCACGCCAGAGCAGGTCGTAGTCGAACGCCGGGATCTCGTCGAGGTGAATGGCATTGATCGCCACGGTTCCACCAGGGCGCACCGCCCTCAGCGCCGCGACGACCACCGTGCCGACGGGCGCGAAGGTCACCACCGCATCGAGCGGCACGGGTGGCGGGTCGTCGTAGTCACCGACCCAGACTGCGCCGAGCTCGACCGCTCGCGCCCGCTCCCGCTCCGACCGCGTCGCCACGTGCACCTCACACCCCCAGTGGCGGGCCACCTGCAGCGCCAGCAGGGCTGACGCACCGAAGCCGTACAGGCCGAGCCGGCCACCCTGCTCGATGCCGGACATCTTCAGCGACCGGTACCCGATCACCCCGCCGCAGAGGAGCGGTGCCGCCTCGACGTCGCTGAACAGTTCGGGGATCGGGAACACGAAGTCGGCCCGGGCAGTCATGGTCTCGGCGTAGCCGCCGTCGCGGTCCCATCCGGTGAACACCGCGTCGGCGCAGAGATTCTCGGTGCCGCTCCGACACTGTGCGCACTCACCACACGCGCCGGCGAGCCATGCCACTCCCACTCGATCGCCGACCCTCCAGCGGTCGACGCCCTCGCCGACGGTTCGCACCCTGCCGACGACCTGATGGCCCGGGACGACCGGGAGGTGTCTGGGAGTCAGGTCACCCTCGACCAGCTGCAAGTCCGTTCGGCACACTCCGCATGCCGCGATCCCGATGACGATCTCACCGGCTTGCGGGCTCGGGTCGTGGTCGTCGACGGCCACGAGTGGGTGTGTCTCGATCGGTCCAGGTTGTCGAAGTTGCTGTGCCCGGCCCATGGCACCCGGTCAGATCACAGGGCCAGGATGTCGGTGAATGCCGCTTCGACGGCATCGCGGAAGTCGCCTGGCGCCTCGATGGCTGTCGGGTCGACGAAGAGTCCGATGTCGAAGCTGTTCTCGTACGACAGCGCCGTGGCGTTGCACGCGGTACCCGCGACCGGACCCATCGAGACGATCCTGAGCACCCGCGCCCCGGACACGTACAGCGTGAACGGAGCGCCTCGGAGATTCGAGGTGGCGAAGTCGATCTTGCCGGCCGCCGCCCGAGCAGCGCTCGTCACCACCGAGGTGGGCAGCAGGTTGGCAACACCCGAGAGAGCGCCCATGCCGCCACCGGTCGACATCGACTCCCGCTTCACCGCGAGACGCTCGTGGATGTCGGCGATCCGTTCGTCGAGTGGTATCGGGCCGCCCGGCACCTGGACCGGCACGGGTGTGAACGAATTCCCCCCGATCGCGCTGTCGTGACGTGTGCTCAACACGAAGCTGGTGTTGAACGCATCGACCTCGACGCCACGATCGGCGTGATAGCGGACCGCCCCCTCGGTCATGGCGGCCAGGAAGACATCGTTGATCGTGACGTCGAGGCGTTTCGCGGCTGCCTTCAGTTCATCGAGCGGGACCGACACGTGCTCGAGTTGGCGATGCCGCGACCTCTCCTTCCACAACGGCGAGCCACCGGCGACCTCATTGCCCGACCCGGTGAGTGCACCGATCGTCGACGTCAACGCACCCAGCGCCCCGTCGATCGTGTCGCGCGCCCGCTGCGGATCGGCGGGCCAGATGATCACTTCACCGGCCACTCGGCGAACGACGCCGAGCTCACGACGAACGAGATGGGCGAGCGACTGCCCGAGGGTGGTGGCGAACCCGTCGGTGAGATCGCCACCCAGCTGCTTCGCGTGGTGCGTCTCCACCGCCGCGGCAACGATCGCTTCGAGGTCGATGTCGTCGGGTGGCGGATCGTCCGGTGTGAGCTGCTGGTACATCTCGGCCATGCGCAGCTGGCCGATTCCGTCGGCGACGGCGTGATGCAGGATCGACCAGATCGCAGATCGACCACCCTGGAGCCCGTCGATCACGACGAAGCGCCACAGCGGCCGGGTCCGATCGAGCGGCTCCTGGTACAGCTGCGCGGCAAGATCGAACAGCTGCCGGTCGGTGCCGGGCTTCGGGAGCCGGAGGCGACGCATGTGGTAGTCGAGGTCGAACTCGGGGTCGGGCACCCACGCCGGCGGCGCCAGACGACCGAGGCCGGGCACCACGCGCTCGTACAGACGTGGCATCTTGGCGACTGCTCGGCGCATCGTCCGCCGGAAGTGCTTCTCGTTGATCGAGCCCTGCAGGATGGTCAGCGCTGCCCCGCTCGGGTTGAGCCACGGGTCCTTCTCGATGTTCCACATGAGCGCTTCGTGATCCGACATGCGGTCACTGAAGCGCTGATCACGTTCTCGGGTCTCGGCCATGGGTGTCCTCGAAATCGTTCGGTCGTGCGTTCGTCGGGTTGGTCAGGTATCGGTGCCGGGGCGGCGATCGAGTTCGGCCTCCGGGTCTCCGTGATATCCGGCCGGGTACGTCAGCGCCAACTCCTCCGGGGTCGGCGTACGGCGCACACGCGCCTCCGATGGGAGGAGTGCGCTGAGCGCCTTCATGATCTTCTTCGTGTCGGCATCAGGGCTGCGGTACTTCAGGTCGACCGGCGGCCCGACCGTGGCGGTGACGAGCGGTCGATCGGTCAGCGAGAACCTCGGCAACCGCGAGCTACGCGGCCACACCTTCTCGGTGCCCCAGAGCCCGACTGGGATCACGGGGGCTCCCGTCGCTGCGGCGATACGCGCGGCGCCCCAACGACCCTTCAACACGGGGTCGAAGAACGCGAGGCCGCGCGGGATCGTCCCTTCAGGAGCGATCATCAACAGTTCGCCTGCCTCGACCGCCGCGATCGCCGCGTCGAGCGGCTCATCCGACCCGGTTCCGCGGTCGACGCGGATCCCTCCTGACGCCTTCATCAGGCGACCGACGAGCGGAACGTCGAACACTTCCTTCTTGCCGAGGCCGCGGACGTTGCGGCCGGCCTTCGCGATCACGAGCGCCATCACGGTCGGGTCGAAGTACGAGCGGTGGTTGAACACCACGATGGCCGGGCCCGACGACGGGATGTTCTCGATGCCCTCGAATTCGATGCGGGCGTTCGGGGCCATCATCTGCGGCCGCACGAACGGGCGGCCCCATTCCTGGAGTTCCCGACCGGCGATCTTGGCGACACCGTCGGCGCGGTCGAAGTGCGTGACGGGCCACCCGCGGATCGTGGCGGTGATCCGCAGCTGCGTGTCCGGATTCACCGCGACGGGATGACCGACCGACGCGAGCAACGACGCGTCGAAATAGCTGTCGCTGTAGGCCCAGCTCTCGGACAGGTCGACGCCGTGCTCGCTCGCCCACGTGGCGACCGCGTCGGCCTTGGTCCGTCCCCACACGAAGGGTCCGTCCATCCGGCCGGTGAACACCTCGCCGCCGGGACCGCGTTCCCAACCGGTTGCCACCGTCGCGTCGAAGCCGAGGCGTTCGGCGAACGGTTCGACGAATGGTCGCGGCGACGTGGTCGCAATCACCAGCAGCTGGCCAGCGGCTCGATGTTGCTCGATGGCCTTGGCCGCACCCGGCAGCAGCATCGTGGCGAGTTCGTCAGCGGCGGCCCTCATCGCTGCATCGACCGTCGCTGTGCTCCAGCCCGCCGACGCCCGGCTGGCGAGCCGCGCCGGCTGCATCAGGAGCCAGGTTTCTCCGAACTGCTCGTAGAACCGGGTGAAGACGTCGACGAGCGGCAGGTCGTGGCCGCCGCCGAGACCGTGTTCGGCAAGGTGCTTGCGGAACACGGTCGCCGACGACGAGGTGATCAGCGTCCGATCGAGATCGAACACCGCGGCCGTCTGTCGGGACATGCCCGCGAGACTATGCGTTCGGGCTCAACGTGCGGGCAGCGCGCCGAGCTCGTGGATGATGCCGTTGAGGGCAAGGACGGGTTGCCCGGCCAGCGTGGCCCCGCCAATCGTCACCGTGGTGCCGTCGTTGACGACCTCGAGCAAGTTCCCACTCAGCATGAGCTGCGGGTTCGTCAGCTCGGCGATCTCCAAGCGGCCCAACGCGATCGTGTCGAGCAACAGCTGGTTCAACACCGCCACCTGCTCAGGATCGTCCTCGAGACCAGCGATGATCGCGTCGACGTCGTACCCGGCCTGCTCGAGCGCGTCGTTGGTCGGGACGAACATGGTGTACTGGTCCGGGCGAGCGAGATCCTCCTCGAAGCCCGCAGCCACCAGAAGCCGCAGATAGTCCGAATAGGCGTCGGTGGTCGCGAGGGTCTCGCCGAGCGTGGGCAACGTCGGGTCGACCGGTGGTTGAGTGGTCGGGGGCGCGGTCACCGGGGGTTCCGTGACCGGCGGCGCGGTCACCGGAGGTTCCGTTACCGGAGGTGCCGTGGTCGGCGGGGCCGTCACCGGAGGCGCTGTGGTCGCCGGCGGGGCCGTGGTCGCCGGCGGGGCCGTGGTCGTGGTAGTAGATCCGGTTTCGACACCTCGAGCGTACGCGGCTTGCAGCGTCGCAGCGTCGAGGACGCCGGTTTCGGGCACGCCGAGGTCTCGCTGGAGTGCCTTGATGGCGTCGGTGACCTCCTGGCTCCAGATGCCGTCGATCGGGCCGGTGTAGAAGCCCAACTCGGTCAGCAGCCGCTGGATGTCGGCGGTGGTGCTCGTCAGCAGCGACGAGTACTCGCCGAGCGCAGCGGTCATCGCTGCAGCGGTCGCCTCGTCCCACACACCGGTGGGCGGCAGGCCGACCGAGGTTTGGAAGGCTGCCAGCGCCGCCTGGGTCTCGGGGGTGTTGATGCCGTTGATCGGCCCGGTGTAGAAGCCGAGGAACGTCAGTGCCTGCTGGATCTGGGTGTACAACGCCGCGGAGGCGTATGCCTCCTGCTGGCGGCGGATGTCGGCGATGTTCACGTCGGTGCTCTCGATGCTGGCGACGACGCCGCCTTCGAGCATCGCCGTGGTGAACCGAGCGAACGTCGGATCGCCGTTCTCGTCGAGCTGGATCTGGCCGGAGACACCGTCGTAGTTGATGTTCTCACCGGCGTTCAGCTTGTCGAGGCAATCGGCGTAGGTGGTGCACGTCACACCGTCGCCGGTGACGTCGACCAGGGCCTGTGCGAGCGAATCGGCGTCGCCGGCATCAACCGTTGCAGTGGCGAGCGACAACATGATCGCGCAGTCGTAGGCCTGCGCGGCGTTCGCCACCTGGCCGTTGGAGTCGTCGTCGTACAGGCGCTCGAGGAACGCCTTGTTGCCCATGGCACCAAGCGCCTGAAACCCATCCACCGCGTCGGCCGACGTTCCGGCCGTCGCCAGGTCGGCGATCCGCGGCTGGAAGAATGCGTCGAGACCGATCATCGTGGCCGGGTCGACTCCGGCGGTCACGAGCGCCGACAACAGGTTGGCGCCTTCTTCGTAGGTCACCAGGATGCTCAGATCGGGCTGGAGGGCGACCACTTCCTGGGCGGTGCCGGTGAACGTCACCCGGCGCGGGTTGTAGCCGATCACGGAGGGCTGCAGACCTGCTGACTGCAGGATCGCCGCGAGGCTGTTGCCGATCGACTGGCCGTACGCATCGCTGCGAGCGACGATCGCCACCTTCCAGGCGGCGCCGGGAGCAACCTCGTCGCGTCGGGCGATGATGTTGGTGGCGAGGTACGTGCTCGTCACATCGTCGGGCAGGACGGTGCGGACGAGAGCGAGCGGATCCTGACCGAGCGTGGCTCCAGGGAGTGACGCCGACGCGCTGCACGCTGTCGAACCGAGCGATGCGATCTCGTCACGGACCTCGATGATGTCGGTCGACCCTGCCGGGCCGATCAAGCCCTGGGCGCCCGCCTCGACAGCAGCCTGCACGTTGGCCGTTGGTTCAGCGCCGGGTACGGCAACCGAGTCGTTGATCGTGAGCGGACCTTCCAGTACGCCGCCACCGTCGTTCACATCTTCGACGGCGAAGCCTGCGCCGCGTTGCTGGCCCTGGAACAGCGTCGCCAACAGGCCGGGCGACGGTGCGAGGAGCCCGAGCTCCAAGCCCTCACCGGTCAACCCGGCTTCGGTGGTCGGAGCACTCGCCTCGGTTGTCTCGGTTGTCGCCGGCACCGTGCTCTCCGACGACGAGTCATCGTCGCTGCTGCATCCTGCGACGATCACCGCTACAGCGACCAGTGCGCTGACCGGGCGAATCCACTTGCTGCGACCCATTGATTGCTCCTCGAACGTCGTGCGGAAGATCCACGGACTGACGGGCAGCCGCGAACGAAAGGTAACCCCGTATCGGCATCACTGCGCGGCAACTTGAGCAAGATTCCAGGAGTTCACCCAAGATGGGTGGTTACCCTTCGCGCGTGACCACTGCGCGCATGAAGATCGGTGTCCAGCTCCCCGAAGTCGAGTGGGAAGTAACGTTCCCCGAGCTGATCGCCATGGCTCGGACGGCAGAGGCTGTGGGGTTCGATTCGATCTGGCTCGGCGATCACCTGCTGTACGAATTGGAGGTCGGCGATCGAGGGCCGTGGGAGGCCTGGACATCGCTCGGCGCGATCGCTGCGTCGACCTCCACGATCCAGATCGGCCCGCTCGTGGCGTCCACCAGCTTTCACGCCCCCGCAATGCTGGCCAAGCAGGCGACAACGGTCGACGCGATCTCCGATGGACGCCTCATTCTCGGCCTCGGCGCCGGATGGAACCGTCGCGAGTACGACGCGTTCGGCTTCGCCTACGACCATCGCGTCAGCCGGTTCGCCGAGGCGTTCACGATCATCCGATCGCTGCTGCGCAACGGCTCGATCGACTTCCACGGCGACTATTACGACGCTGACCACTGCGTCCTGCACCCACGATCGAGCGAGTCGGGCCCACCGCTGATGGTGGGCTCCATCGGAGACCGGATGCTCGAAATCACCCTCCCGCATGTCGACTCGTGGAACATGTGGTGGAGCCAGTACGGCAACTCGATCGAGGGATTCCGTCGCGAGAAGGAACGCGTCGACTCCTTGATCGCAGCGTGCGGTCGGACCGGATCGATCGACGCGACCGCGGCGGTGCTGGTGCAGCTCGACGGTGGCATGGGTCGCCTGATGGGCGACTACGACGACTTCAACACGGTGCGCCCGCTCACGGGCTCGGTATCGTCGCTCGCCGACCAGTTACGCGAGTTCGAGGCCGCCGGCGCCGCCCACGTCCAGCTGGTCGTCGACCCGATCACCCGAGCCTCGATCGAGTGGCTCGCCGACGTGCTCACCGCATTCCGATCCTGAACGTTCAGTCGGCGGGGCGGGCGTTGAGGGCGCAGCGGGCGCGAAGGCGATGGGTGCTGAACGATGTCGGGTGAACAACTCGATCAGCACCAGGCCGACGACGAGCAGCGCAATCGTTGGCATCTGATCGGTCTCGGACCCGGATTCGCCGATCGTCGACCTCGACACCGTCAAGCACGGTCCGTGCGGATACACGTACCGCACGACGTCGACGAGATCCAGGCCATCGGCATCTCCAACCGACGCCGATTGCCCTGCCGACCGACACTCCGGCCGATCTGTGCGGAATGGGTCGCACACGGTGAGACCGATTCCGCAAAGTTGGGCCTCAGTGAGCGTCAGAGGTTCAGTCGGCGACGGCCATCTTCCACCAGCGTCGCAGTCGTTCCTCGTGGTGCCCGGCAGCAAGGACGATGTGGTTGCCCAGCGGGTGTTCGAGCAGGTCGCGCACATTGCCCGACGACAGCGCAACGGTCACCTGCGTACGGCACAAGTCGGGGTCGTCGCCCTGGGCCACGATGTCGCCCTCGACGATCCAGCACTCGTCGAGGTCGGAACCGCCGAGACGCAGGAGGGTGACGGGCTGCTTCGCGAAGTGCCCGTGGATCCCCACGCCCCTTCCCGACTCGAAGTGTGTGTCGAGGGAGAATCCGTCGATCATCGACGGTGCGACCGTGCAGTGGGCCAGCGTGAGTTGGTTGGCGGCGAGGTCGACCGTTGCCGGATTCGCCATCCATGCCGGCTGATCGAGCAGGTACCGCACGAGCATCATCGCCAGGGTCGACGGTACGTCGCCCTCGCATCCGGCGACGATGCCCTCGTCGTTGAGGCTCGCAAGCGCGAGACATCCCGAGGTGCCCGGATCGCCGAGCAGGTCGAAACAGCGCACCGTCACCGCGTCGAGTTCGTGATCCTCGAGCACGTCACCGAGCGCCGTCCGCACACTCATCGCCGCAGCCACATCGCTGGACCCGACGGTCGATCGAACCGGATCGGCCACCCGGGTGAACCGTTCGGCGAGCACGCCGGTCGGGACCACAGGTGTTCGGGTCAGCTCGATCATCCGGGTCGGATCGACAGTGACGAGCTGCGGTCCCCATCGACGGCGGACGACGTCGGGCTCCGGACTACTTGCAACGAGCCACGTCGAGGGTCCCCCGACGATGCCGAGCCGTGTCGCACGGAAACGGCGGATCGCCTCGACGTCGCCGATGACCTCGTCGAGATCCCGTCTGTCGACATCGGCCTCGCCCGACAGACACACGATTCGGCCCCGCCCCCCGGCCTGCTGCACTGCGGCAAGCGTCTCCAGCGCAGCCGGCAGCGAGTTGTGCGCTCGATGGGCCACCAGGATCGTCGGTTCGTCCCCATGCGAGACGCGGCGTTGGGCCAGGGCGTCGAGCACCATCCGCTCGGTGCCACCTGTCGCTACGAGGAACACCAGCGGCACGTCGGCCAGACGATCAGCCGCATCCGCCTCGCAGCCGCCGATCGATTCGAACACCGACCGGGCCGGCGCCGTCAACTCGGCGACCGCGTCGGCGTCGTGGAGACGCGACGCCACGACCACGTACCCGAACCGCACCGCTGACTCGATGTTCATCTCAGGGCGTCGATCCGTTGGCGAAGCACGTGTTCGGGTTGTGCCCCCACGATGGTGTCGACGAGTTCGCCATCACGCATGAAGAGCAGCATCGGAATACTTCGCGCTTCGTAACGCTGCGCAGTCCGTGGCGACTCGTCGACGTTGACCTTCACGACCTTCAACGAATCGGCGAACTCCAGCGACAGCTTCTCCAGCACGGGAGCCACCATCCGGCACGGTCCGCACCACGGCGCCCACAGGTCGACCAGCACCAGACGCTTCGTGCCGACCGCAGTGGCGAAGTCGGCATCGCCCGCCTCCACGAGCCAGGGCAGATCGACATGGCACTTCGCGCATCGCGGCGACCCCGATGCCGACGACGGCACACGGTTCTTCGCCCCACACGACGGACAGGCGACGACGTTCGACTCCATGGCCCCACGATACGGATGGCCCGGTGGAGTCGACAGGGCCGATCGTCCCGTCCGCACCTCACGTTTGACCTGGCACCGTGTGACGGTTTGACTGGGTGGGATGGCATATGTGCTCGATCCTGGGGAGGCGGTGCGGCGGGAGGTTCCTCGCGTTGCGACCGAGCGCCTCGAGGACGCGATCGAACAGCTCGATGCGGTGATGGCCGGCTCGGCCGACGTCGAGACTGCCGTGCACGATGTCCGCAAGCGCTGCAAGGAGACGAGGGGCCTCGCCCGACTGGTGCAACCCGCGCTGGGCGGCGAGTTCCGACCGTTCGACCGGATCGTGCGTGATGCCGCCGGCCAACTCTCCGCGATGCGCGACGCGCATGCCCTCCTCGCCACCCTCGACAACCTCCTCCAGGCACACGGCCTCGACGATCGTCTCCGGTCGGTCCGCGACCACCAGGCCGCACTCGCCGCAGAAGCGACCAGCGCGATCGAAGCCGGCGACGAACGCATCGTCGTCGCCCGCGAGCTGCTCATCGAAGCCCGAAGGAAATCGCGCCAGTGGAAGATCCTCGGCGGCTTCGATCCGATCGCCGAGGGCCTCACCGCCACCTATCGGCGCGGACGCCGTGCGTTGCGAACGGCGCAGAGGGACGCCACCGACGAGCACATGCACGAGTGGCGCAAGTCGGCGAAGCACCTCTGGTACCAGACGCGTCTCCTGCGCGAGGCTTCGCCGAGCATGATCGGACCGCTGATCGGCGAACTCGACGGGCTCGGCGAGGCGCTCGGCGACGACCACGACCTCGCCGTCCTCGTTGCGTCACTCGACGCCGATCCCGATCGTTTCGGCACTGCTGACACCGTCGACCATGCGCGCCGCGTGGCGCGCGAGCAACAGGACCAACTGCGAACGCCGGCGTTCCGAACAGGGGCCGTGATCTACGCCGAGCGGCCGTCGAGGTTCAGCTCCCGGATCACGGCCTATTGGCAACTCGCAGGCAACCTTGGACCCGAACTGCCGACTGGTGGCATTGCAGCGCTCACGTCCTCACCAGACGACACCGCCGCACGGCCCACGTCCACCATCGAACGAGAGCGTAAGTTCCTCATCGATGCCGTCCCGGCCGACCTCGACCTGGCCGACCGCACCGAGATGCGCCAGGGCTACCTCGTCACCGGCGAGCAGGCATCGGTGCGCGTGCGCGATGCCGGACCGAAGGGTTGCACGCTCACGGTCAAGGCCGGTGGCGGCGCCGAGCGGACCGAACTCGAATGGGCGATCGACCGAGAACAGTTCGACGCCGCGTGGCCCCACACCGAGGGGCGACGAGTCGTCAAGGTCCGCCATCGCATCCCGCTCGACGAACACGTCATCGAACTCGACGTGTTCCGCGACAGCCTCGACGGGCTCGTCGTTGCCGAAGTCGAGTTCGACTCATCCGAGGCACTCGACATGTTCGAGCCACCCACGTGGTTCGGCCGTGAAGTGACCGACGACGGCCGGTACACCAATGCCGCACTCGCCCTTCACGGCCGCCCCGATCCAAGATGAGCCGATGGGCGACGCACACGTGAACGAAGAACTGCACTGGATGTCGGCGACCGAACTCGCGTCCGCGATCCGTCGGCGTGACGTGTCGAGCGTCGAGGTGCTCGACCACTATGTGGAGCGCATCCGCGAACTCGACGGGCCGGTCAACGCGGTGGTGCACTGGGACCTCGAGCGGGCCGGCAGCGCGGCCCTCGCGGCCGACGCGGCTGTTGCAGCAGGCGACGACCTCGGCCCGCTCCACGGTGTTCCGATGACGATCAAGGACTCGTTCCAGACCGAGGGATGCATCACCACGTCGGGCTCACCCGAACTGGCCGACTTCGTGCCGGCCGAGGACGCCTGGCCCGTGTCCCGACTCCGCAACGCCGGCGCGATTCCATTCGCGAAGACGAACCTTCCCCTGTTCGCCGACGACATCCAGAGCTTCAACGAGGTGTACGGCACGACGAACAACCCCCACGACCTCGACCGCACCCCAGGTGGATCATCCGGCGGGTCGAGCGCCGCATTGGCGATGGGATTCACCCCGTTGGAGTTGGGCAGCGACATCGGCGGTTCGATCCGCGTGCCCGCCCACTACAGCGGTGTGATGGGCCACAAGCCGAGCTACGGAATCGTCCCCGGCCACGGCCAGATCCCCGGCATGCCGGGGACACTCACCCAGGCCGACCTCGCCGTGGTGGGCCCGCTGGCGCGTACGGCCGACGATCTCGAGCTGGCACTCGACGTGCTCGCCGGGCCCGACCGCTGGATGTCGCCGGCATGGACGCTCGACCTTCCCCCGAGCCGTGCGGCCGAGCTCGGCGAGTTCCGCATCGCCGCGTGGATCGACGACGACGCGTGCCCGGTCGACGCCGACACCCGCCGAGTCCTCGGCGACACCGTCGAGGCGATCACGGCTGCGGGAGGCACGGTCGATGCCGAGGCCCGCCCAGGCTTCACGCTCTCGAAGTCGATGACCGTGTACGGCGAGCTGCTGTTCGCCGCACTGTCCGGCGGCGTGCCGAAGGACCGCCTCGACGAGTACGCGCGGGCCACCGAGGACACGCCGACCGGTTGGATCATGCGGTCGTCGGCCGCCCGACATCGCAGCTGGCTGTCGAACAACGAACGTCGACTCCAGATCCGCGAGAGGTGGGCCGAATTCTTTGCCGGCTTCGACGCGATCCTCCTGCCCGTCCACCCACGACCGGCGCTCCGCCACGATCATTCGATGCCGCAGTTCGAACGGGTCGTGGACATCGACGGGCGCGACCGGCCCTACCTCGACCTGTGGACCTGGATCGCCCCGGCCGGGCTCGGCGCGCTTCCGGCCACCGTGGTGCCGGTCGGCACGAGCGCCGACGGGCTCCCCGTCGGCGTCCAGATCGTTGGCCCGTTCCTCCACGACCGCACGACGATCCATCTCGCCAGATTGATCTCGCAGATCATGTCGAACCGCAATGGCTGGCCCGCCGCCTGCCCCCGCCCGGCCCTCGCCGACGCCTCCTGAACCCAGCCACCGCGCCCCAATGACCCGGTTTGCGTGACGGTTTGGTTGGGCCGTCCCAACCGAACTGCGACGCAAACGGTCTGGTGGGTGTGGAGGGGTGGCTTCAGGAGGCGTCGACGAGCGCTTTGTCGAGTGCGGTCAGGGCGAGGTCGATCTCCTCGGAGGTGACTGTCAGCGGCGGCATGAATCGCAGCGTGGTACCCGCGGCGCCGGCGGTCATGGTGATGAGCTTGCCCTCGCGCAGGCAGTGCGACACGATCGCCGACGTCCGCGCGGCGGTGTCGAACTGCGCAGCGATCATCAACCCGAGCGCACGCACCTGCACGATCGAAGCGTGATGTTCCTGCAGGCGTCGGAGACCGTCGGCGAGTTGTCGACCACGCTCGTTGACGTTGGCCATGAACCCGTCGGCGGTCAACACTTCGATGGTGGCCAGCGCCGCGGCGCACCCCATCGGGTTACCGCCGTAGGTGCCGCCGTGCGAGCCGGTCGGCCACTTGTCGTCGAGTTCGCGACGTGTGCCGAGTGCAGAGAACGGGAACCCCGAAGCGATCCCCTTGGCCATGCACACGATGTCGGGCTGCACGTCGTAGTGCTCGATGGCGAACATCTTGCCGGTGCGCCCGAATCCCGACTGCACCTCGTCGGCGATGAAGAGCATCCCGTGCTCCTTGCAGCGCCGATCGACCGCCTCGAGGAAACCGGCGGGCGCCGCCACGTAGCCGCCTTCGCCGAGCACCGGTTCGATGATGACGGCGGCGGTCTCGCTCGGCGCGGTGACGCTCGTCAGCAGCTCGTCGAAGCCGGCGAGTGCTCGGGCGACCTCGGCCTGGACGTCGTCGGCGCGGACGTTCGGATAGGGAGCGATGAAGATGCCCGACGGCAACGGCGCATGGCCGGCGCGGTAGACGGTCTTCGACGTCGTCATGGCCATCGCCTGGTGGGTGCGACCATGGAAGCTGCCCTGGAACACGATGATGTTGGGACGACCCGTCGCCTGCTTGGCGAGCTTGACGGCGGCCTCGGTGATCTCGGCGCCGGAGTTCGCGTAGAAGAACGTATCGATACCCGCCGGTGAGAGTTCGGCCAGCCGAGCCGCCAACGGCTGCAACAGATCGTGCGTGTAGACGTTTGCCTGAGCGTGCACGAATCGCTGCGCCTGGTCGGCAATCGCCTTGGTGACATGAGGGTGGCTGTGGCCCGTCGACGTGACGGCGATGCCACCACTGAAGTCGAGGTAGCGGTCGCCCGCTGTGGTGACGACCCACGAGCCCTCGCCCGAGGCGACCTCGAGATCGGTGACCTTGAACCACACGTGCGACAGGTTGTCGGTACTCATCTCGCCATCATCGCATGATGCGTTGCAGGACGGAAGCGGCACGCGGAGCTCGCTGATGCTTCGCCTCGTACCGATCGATCCACCCGGCGGACTGCAGGCCCGCATTGATGCCCAACCAGCGCAGCGGCTCGGGTTCCCAGCTGGGCGATCGGTGACCGACCCACGGCAACGACACGAGGTCGGTGTCGGCGCCCGTGATGAGGTCGGCCAACGTGCGGCCGGCCAGATTCGACGCCGCCACGCCCTCGCCGACGTACCCACCTGCCCAGGCCACGCCGGTCGAACGGTCGAGGCCGACCGACGGGCGCCAGTCACGTGGCACGCCGAGCACACCGCCCCATCGGTGCGTGATCCGCGCATCGCCGACCGCCGGAACGAGTTCGCGCAGCGTGGCGATGATCCGATCGTGGATCCGGGACCATCCCTCGGTCGCCGCGTCGATCCCCGACCCGAACCGGTACGGGGCGCCTCGCCCGCCGAACGCGAGTCGCCCGTCGGTGGTGCGTTGGCCGTAGACCACCATGCGTCGGTCGTCGGCGAACGTCTCCATGTCGCGCAGGCCGATCGCGTTCCAGGTGTCGTCGGAGAGCGGCTCGGTGGCGACCATCAGCGAGTACAGCGGGACGATGCAGCGCCTCAGCCCGTCGAGGTCGCGCGTGTAGGCCTCGGTGGCGCGAACCACGACGTCGGCGGTGATCGTTCCGTGGTCGGTGACCACCCGGGCCCGGGACCCACCGGTGCGAGCGACGATCGCCGAAGCAGCGGTGCCCTCGACGATGGTCGCGCCACGCCGCTCGGCCGCCTCGGCGAGGCCCCGCGCCAGCCGAGCGGGCTGCACCCGGGCAGCGGGCCCGTAGAGCACACCTCCGAACACATCGGTGGCTCGGAGATGATTGCGTGCCTGGTCGGCGTCGAGCACGCGCAACACGTCGTCACCGAATCCGTGATGGTGGTGCTCGTCGACCTCGGTACGTTGCCGCTGCACCTGTGCAACGGTCCGCGCGATGCGGATCACGCCACCCCTCGCGAAGCCGCAGTCGATGCCCTCGTCCGCGACGACTCGGCCAACTTCGTCGACGGTGTCGATGATCGCCCGGGTCATCCGGATGCCGGCATCGCGTCCGCTGGCGGCGACCGCCCCCTCGAGACCGCCTGCGAGCTCTCCGACACACCATCCGCCGTTGCGTCCGGATGCCCCGAATCCGACCATCTCTCGCTCGACGACGAGCACCCGCAGCGTCGGGTCCGCTCCGAGTAACGCGACTGCCGTCCACAACCCGGTGTAGCCGGCACCGACGATCGCCACGTCGACGTCGACGTTGCCGGAAAGTGTCGGCCGGTGGGCGAGCGGGGCGTCGAGTTGGTCGAGCCAGAGCGACTTCGTGCGCAGGGCCTGCTCGTCCATCCGGCGAGCGTACCGAAGGCTCCCGGCGCGAAACCTCTGCCGACCGGCCAGAGCAGTACATTGCCGATTCATGCGAGTACTCGTGGTCGGTGCAGGTGGCGTGGGTTCGGCGTTCGTGGCAATTGCCTCCACGCGGGAGGTCTACACCCACATCACGGTTGCCGACATCGATGTCGCCAAGGCCGAGGCCGCGGTCGACACAGCGACCGACAACGACGGCGGCCGAATCGTGGCTGCCTACATCGATGCGTCCTCGGAGGTCTCCGTTGCCGACCTGGCACGGTCGATGCAGGCCGACGTCGTACTCAACGCCTGCGATCCACGGTTCAACCCGCCGATCTTCGAGGGTGCCTTCGCCGCCGGGTGCAACTACGTCGACATGGCGATGAACCTGTCGGTTCCCCATGCGACCAAGCCGTACGAGAAGACGGGCATCCGCCTCGGCGACGGCCAGTTCGCCGAGTCACCGACGTGGAAGGCCCGCGGCATGATGGCGCTGTGCGGGATGGGCGTCGAGCCCGGCTTCTCCGACGTCGCCGCCCGCTACGCCGCCGACGAGTTGTTCAGTGAAATCCACGAGATCGGTGTTCGTGACGGCGCCGACCTCGTGGTCGACGGCTACGACTTCGCACCCACCTTCTCGATCTGGACGACGATCGAGGAATGCCTCAATCCGCCGGTCATCTACGAGCGCGAGCGCGGCTGGTTCACGACCGAGCCGTTCTCCGAACCCGAGATCTTCACGTTCCCGGAGGGCATCGGGCCGCTGCAGTGCGTCAACGTCGAGCACGAGGAGGTCATCCTCATGCCCCGGTGGATCGACACGCAACGCGTGACGTTCAAGTACGGCCTCGGCGAGGAGTTCATCGACATCCTCAAGACGTTGCGCAAACTCGATCTCCACTCGACCACCGCGGTCGACGTCAAGGGCGTCAAGGTGTCGCCGCGTGACCTCGTCGCGGCAACGCTGCCCGACCCGGCGACCCTCGGCGAGGTGATGCGCGGACGCACCTGTGCCGGCACCTGGGTGACAGGTCTCGGCAAGGACGGCGAGCCCCGTGAGGTGTACGTGTACCACGTGGTCGACAACGCCTGGTCGATGCAGCAGTTCGGCCACCAGGCGGTCGTCTGGCAGACCGCCGTGATGCCGGCCGTCGCCATCGAACTGATCGCGAACGGCATCTGGCACCGCCCCGGTGTGGTCGGCCCCGAAGCGCTCCCCCCGATGCCGTTCCTCGACCTGCTCGACGAGTACGGCAGCGAATGGGAGTGGGCCGACTACAAGGACCGCGCCCCCGTGTAACGATCGGTGTCTGACACCAATCGTTACAGGCTGGGATCGACGACCCAGCGGCCGCGGACCTGACCGTCGAGGATGCTCGGACCTCGGTCGAGGAGTTCGCTGAGCGGAACGATCTCGGTCATCGAGTCGATCAACTCGGCGGGCAGGTCGTGCCCGAGTCGCGCCCATGCCCGGTCGCGAACGGGCGTGGGTGCCATCACCGAGTCGACACCCTGAAGCCGGACGTTACGAAGGATGAACGGCATCACCGTCGTGGGGAGATCGACGCCGCCGGCCAGGCCGCACGCAGCGACCACCCCGCCGTACTTCATCTGGGCCAGCAGCTTGGCGAGCATCTTCGAGCCGACAGTGTCGACAGCACCGGCCCATTGTTCGGATTCGAGCGGCCGGGCCGCCTCGGTCATCTCCTCGCGCGTGAGGAACGCCGTTGCGCCGAGGCCGGCGAGGTACTCCTGGGTCTCCGGGCGACCCGTCACCGCCGTGACCTCGAAGCCGAGGGTGGCGAGCAGCGCAACCGCCACGGATCCGACGCCCCCGGCTGCCCCAGTCACGAGCACCGGGCCATCTGCGGGCACCACGTCGGCATCTTCGATGGCCATCACGCAGAGCATCGCCGTGAGCCCGGCGGTGCCGATCGACATCGCCGTGAGCGAGCTCATGACCTCGGGGCGCTGCACGAGCCACTCGGATCGCACCCGCTGGCGCTGCGTGTAGCCGCCCCAGAATCGTTCGCCGACGCCCCAGCCCGTCGAGATGACGGCGTCACCGATTCCGAAGTCGGCTGAGTCGCTCGCCACGACAGTTCCGGTGAGGTCGATACCGGGGACCATCGGATAGCTGCGCACGATGCGACCCTGGCCCGCCAGCGCCATGCCGTCCTTGTAGTTCAACGACGAGTAGTCGACATCGATCGTGACATCGCCCTCGGGGAGGTCGTCGTCGGTGAGCTGTTCGAGCGCTCCGACGGGGCCGCCGTCGGTCTCACGAAGGACCAGTGCCGTGAAGGTGTCGCTCATCGGATCATCGTGGCACACGCCGGATCCTGGTGGCACCCTGCGGCATGACAGAGTGAGCCCATGTCGTCAAACCCTCGGCCAGTGCCCCCGATCGTGAGTGCCGGCTGGCTGGCCGATCACGGTGCCGACGTCGTGATCTGTGAAGTCGGTTCGTCGATGGTGGGAGGTGACCCCGAGGCACGGTACGCGGAGCGCCACATCCGCGGCGCCCGGTACGTGTCGCTCGACACTGTGCTGGCCGCACCCCCATCGGCGGACGGGGGCCGCCACCCGCTGCCGACCCCGGAGGACTTCGCTCGCCATCTCGGTGCACTCGGCATCGACGACGAGGCGACCGTGGTCGCCTACGACCGGCGAGGGGGCGGCGGAGTCGCCGGACGCCTCGTGTGGATGCTGCGGGTGATCGGTCAACCGGCGGCACTGCTCGACGGCGGTCTCGGCGGGTGGGACGGTCCGGTCGGGAGCGAACCGATCATCGTCGAACCGGTGAGGCGTGCCGTGCGCCAGTGGCCCTCGAACGCAGTGGCCGACGCGGAGGACGTCGCTCGACACATCCGCGCCGGCGGCGTGGTGATCGACAGCCGCGACCCCGCCCGCTACGCCGGTGAGGTCGAGCCGATCGACGCCGTTGCCGGCCACATCCCCGGAGCGATCAACATCGCCTACACCGAGAACCTCGACGCCGAGTTCAACTTCCGCCCGACGGCAGAACTCGCCGAGCGGTTCGCTGTCGCCGCAACCGACGACGATCCGATCGTCTACTGCGGCTCGGGCGTCACCGCCTGCCACAACGCCCTCGTGATGGAGCACGTCGGTCTCCAACGCCCCCGGCTGTACGTCGGATCGTGGTCGGCGTGGTCGGCCGACCCAGACCGGCCCATCGCCACCGGTTCCACACCATGACGGACCCGCAACGGTGACCGGCGGCGAACTCCTCATCGTGCTCGTCGCCGTGATCATCGGATCGATCGCGAAGTCGGTGACGGGCATGGGCCTGCCACTCATCGTGATCCCGATCGCGTCGCTGTTCGTCGACGTCAACGACGCCGTGGTGGTGATCGCACTGCCGAACATGCTCGCCAACGCCGTACTCGCCGGCAGGGAACGCCACAGCTATCCCGAGACACGAGACCTGCCGACCCTTGCCGCAGTGGGCGTCGTCGGTGCGGTTGCCGGGGCGCTGCTGCTCGTCAACGTGTCGGAGACACCGCTCGTGATCGCCGTGGTCGTGGCGATCATCGGCTACATCGTGCTGTTCTTCGCGCATCCCGAGTTTCGAACCACACCCGCGCAGTCGAAGCGTTTGGCGCCCGTGGTCGGCGGCATCGCCGGGCTGTTCCAGGGTGCAATCGGTATCGCAGGCCCCATCGTCGGTTCGTGGATCCACAGCTATCGCCTCCCCCGCAGTGCGCACATCCTGTCGGTCACGTCGCTGTTCTTCATCACCGGTCTCACCCAGCTCGTGGTTCTGATCAGCACCGGGGAACTCTCGGGTCGCGTGACCGCCACACTGCTCGCATGCATCCCGGTGCTGGCGTTGATTCCATTCGGCACCCGGCTGCGCAACTCGGTCTCCGGACGCGGATTCGACCTGGCGATCATCGTCGTGCTGGCGATCTCGGCGGCCGCCCTGTGTCTCGAACTGGTTCTGTGAGGTAGCGTTCCCAATCAACAACACAGGGGAGCTCGCTGGAACGGCGGGCTGAGAGGGTGACCGCCGTCGCCGACCCACGAACCTGATCCGGATAATGCCGGCGGAGGAACATCGTGAACGAACACATCGTCATCATCACCGGGGCTGCTCCGATCTCGCCCGAGGTCGTCGCCCGCATACCGGCTGATGCACTCCTGATCGCCGTCGACGGCGGCCTCGACCACGCCCTGGCTGTCGGCCTGGAGCCCACGCGTGTCGTCGGGGACCTCGATTCGGTGACCGACGCAGGCCTCACCTGGGCTGCGCGCAACGCGTCGATCGAACGGCACCCGACCGACAAGGACCGCACCGACACCGAACTCGCACTCGCCGTCGCGGCGACGTTCGACCCCGATCGGATCACACTGATCGGCGGTGGCGACCGGCTCGATCACACGATCGCCGGCATTGGTGCACTCGGCGCGCTGAGCGTCACGAGCGTTCCGTCCCTCGAAGCATGGTGGGACGATCAGCACGTCACGGTCGTGCAGGGCCCCGGCTCCGCCACGCTGCACCTAGCGGCCGGCTCGACGTTGTCGCTGCTCGCGCTCCATGGCCCGTGCACCCGCGTGACACTGCGCAACACCCGATGGGAACTGACCGAGGTCGACATCGATCCGGTCGTCGGCCTCGGTGTGAGCAACGAGGTGCCCGCCGACGGTGGCCCGGTCGAGGTGTCGCTCTCTGGCGGCACGCTGACGATCTTCGACGTTCCCGCCGAGGTGACGCGATGAGCAGAGCAACACAACCCTCGTCAGCTCGCTCATCGCGATGGGCGGCACTCGCCGGTGCGGCGGCACTGCTCGTCACAGCGAGCGCATGCAGCAGCGATGGCGACGGCAGCGCAGGCAACGATTCCGTCGCCGTGGGGCAGCCACCGATCGGTCCCCTCGACACGAGTCCGAGCGGCGAGACGATCACGCTCGTCACCTACGACTCGTTCCCCGAAGCCGACACGTCGCTCAACGATGCCCTCGCCTCGTTCGCCGCACAGACCGGGATCGACGTCGAGATCCTCGTTGCCGGCGACGCCGGCACGATGCTGTCGAAGGCGTCGCTCACCGCCGGTAACCCCGAAGGCGACGTGATGTGGGGCATCGACAACACGCTGCTGTCACGAGCCGTCGACGAGCGGGTGTTCGACCCGTACGTGGCGGCCGGCATCCTCGACGGGTCGGTCACGATCGACGACGCGTTCACGGCGCTCGTCCCGAACGGGGAGGCGACGCCCGTCGACTACGGCGACGTCTGCGTCAACTACGACATCGGCTGGTTCGCCGAGCGCGGGCTCGAACCGCCGACGACACTGGCCGATCTGGCCGACCCTGCCTACGCCGGCATGCTCGTCGTGCAGAACCCCGCCACGTCGTCGCCGGGCCTGGCGTTCCTGCTCGCGACGATCCACGAGTACGGCCTCGAGGGGTGGCAGGCGTACTGGAGCGCGCTCGGCGCGAACGGCGTCGAAGTCGTCGAGAGCTGGACCCAGGCGTACTACGAGCGGTTCACGTGGGCCGGCGGCCCGGTGCCGATGGTCGTGAGCTATGGCTCCAGCCCACCTGCGGAAGTGGTCTTCGCCGACCCGCCGCGCGACGACTCGCCCACCGGCGTCATCGGCGACACGTGTTTCCGGCAGGTCGAGTTCGCCGGCGTGCTGCGCGGCACCGATTCGCCCGTTGCCGCCCGGCAGCTCATCGACTTCCTCATCGGCGAGGAGTTGCAGTCCGAACTTCCGCTCAACCTGTTCGTCTACCCGACGAACCAGGCGGTCGACCTGCCGCAGGAGTTCGTCGACCACGCCGTCGTGCCGGACGTGTCGCGTTCGCTCGACCCGGCAGTGATCGACGCCAATCGCGCCATCTGGATCGACGAGTGGACGGAGCTGGTGCTCGGGTGAACCGCCTGCCGCGGTGGCTCGTCGCGGTGCTCGCGATCGTGCCGGTCGTGGCACTCGCGGTCTTCTACGTCTGGCCGTTCACGACGCTGGTCGTCGAGGCGCTCAGCGCAACGGCGATCACCGACACCCTGGGCCGATCCCAGACGTGGGACGTCGTGTGGTTCACGCTGTGGCAAGCGGTGTTGTCGACCGCAGTCACGATCACCGTGGGCCTGGTCCCGGCCTACCTCGTGGCGCGATTCGCCTTCCGCGGACGCAGCCTCCTCGTGGGCCTCCTCACAGCCACGTTCGTCCTTCCCACCGTGGTCATGGGCGCAGCGTTCCTGGCGTTGCTCCCCGACTCCCTCGACCGCACGGTCTGGGCCGTGATCGGCGCGCACGTCGCGTTCAACATCGCTGTCGTGGTTCGAGTCGTCGGGTCACTGTGGGCGCACCTCCCGACCGACATGGAGTACGCCGCCGCGACGCTCGGTGCGTCACGGTGGCACGTCGTCACCCGGGTCTCGTTCCCACTCATCCGGCCGGCGATCACTGCAGCGGCCACGATCGTCTTCCTGTTCTCGTTCACGTCGTTCGGCGTCATTCGCATTCTCGGCGCGCCGGGGACGCGCACGATCGAAGTCGAGGTGTGGCGCCGCGCGACCCAACTCGGCGACATCGGTGGCGCGACCGTGCTCGCCCTGCTGCAGCTGACACTGCTCGCCATCGTCCTCGCCTGGTCGACGATCGCCCAGCGAACGCACAGCCGTGCACTGGCACTGCGGCCGGTTGCGCCTCGTCGTCGTGCGAGAACTCGCTCCGAGCGATCCTTCGTCGCAGTCGCCGCCGGCGCGACGGCGCTCGTCGCGCTCGTGCCGCTCACCGCCCTTCTGGTGCGCTCGTTCTCGACGCCCGACGGCTGGTCGACGAACGCCTGGACGAACCTCGACCGATCCGAGGTGCGGCCGGGTCTACGCGTCGGCATCGACCCTGCTGATGCCATCGCGAACTCGCTCGTCAACGCGGCATGGGCAACGCTGTTCGCCGTTGTCGTCGGCGGCGTCGCCAGCCTGGCGATCACGGCGGCGAAACGCCACGGCGGGTTGATCGACAGCGGACTCATGCTCCCGCTCGGCACGTCGGCCGTCACGATCGGCCTCGGCATGCTCATCACCTTCGACGTCGCGCCCGTCGACTGGCGAGCCTCGTGGTGGCTGGTGCCGGTCGGCCATGCACTGGTCGCCGTTCCGTTCGTCGTGCGCGTCTGCGTCGGGGTGCTGCGTTCCGTCGACCCGGCGATGACCGATGCAGCCGCGACCCTTGGAGCCCCACCCGTGCAGGCGTGGCGAGCGACCGTCGTGCCGTACCTGTGGCGCCCGCTCGGTGTCGGCGCCGCCCTCGCGGCGGCGATTTCACTCGGCGAGTTCGGGGCCACGAGCTTCCTCTCGCGGTCGGGGGGCGAAACGCTCCCGATCGCCATCGAGCAACTGCTGGGCCGCACGGGCACGACGCTGCAGGCGCAGGGGTACGTGCTCGCCACCATGCTCGCGGCCGTGACCGTGGTGTTGGTCGTCGTCATCGAGCAGGCGCAGTCGAGCAGGACGGTTGCGACATGAGCGACCTCGAGGTCCGTGACGTTCGAGTCGCATTCGGCGATGCCGTGGTGCTCGACGGTGTTTCACTCCACGTTGCAAGCGGTGAATGCGTCGCCCTGCTGGGCCCGTCGGGAAGCGGCAAGAGCACACTCCTGCGAGTGATCGCCGGCATCATCGCGCCCGACGCGGGCGTCGTCGTGGTCGACGGGATCGATGTGACCCACATCGCGACCCACCGGCGTGGCGTCGGCATGGTCTTCCAGGACAACCAGCTGTTCCCGCATCTGTCGACGCTCGACAACGTCACGTTCGCACCGTTGCTGGCCGGCGTATCGAGGAACGACCGCAACGAATTGGGACGCACGTGGCTCGAACGAGTCGGCCTGGCCGGATTCGGTGATCGGAACGTCACCGAACTCTCGGGAGGCGAGGCAAAGCGAGTTGCGCTCGCGCGCACCCTCGCAGCGCAACCCACCGTTGTGCTGCTCGACGAGCCCCTCACGGGCCTCGATCGCGAGCTCCACGATCGCTTGGCGGTCGACCTCGCCGAACTCCTGGAGCCGATCACCACGCTCCTCGTCACGCACGACCCCGACGAAGCCGCTGTGGTGGCTGACCGCATCGTCGCTCTGGCTGATCTCTGACGTTCCGCTCCGCTCGTCGGGGTGCCCACTGCGCAGGTGATGAACGCGAACCAATTGCGCCAGCGGGCACGGCATCTACGCGAACTCGCGAACTCGATCGAGGCACTGCCGGTGATGCGCCTCGAGGGCCACGCCGACGACGACACCTGGCGTGGGCCACGTCCGATGCTGTGCCGATCGACACTCATGTCGAACCAACGGCAGTTGCATACCGCCGCAGACGACCTCCGCTCGCACGCCCTCCGATTCGAGCAACACGCCGCCGAGCTCGACGCCATCGCCGCCGCTCGGGTCGGCCTGGCCGGCTGAGGAGCGCCGACGTGGAGATGGGCTACGACCCCCAGCGTGTGCGGACGCTCTCCCACCACACCGCCGTCGCGATCGACCGACTCCGTTCGATCCGCTCCGACGACCCTGCTGCGGCCGACGCGCTACGGACGATCAAACTCACCCGACGCAACCTCGAAGACCTCTGGATGCCGACGCTGCTCCAGATCGTCCGCAGCGACGCCCTGGCGTCGTGGACCCGGACGTTCGGCTCGTGGACTGCAATGTCACCGCTCACCGACGATGTCCTGCTCGGATACGTCACCTGGGCCGATCCGCTGCAGCCCGAATTGGCGGATCTCGACGTGCTGGACCTCGACGTGCTGGCCCGCGAACTCGCGCTGCGTGTCGCCCGTGATCCGGACTTCGCCGATCGATTGGTCGCGCTTGCGCCGGCAACGACGATCATCGGAAACCTGACCGGTCGGGCCGACTTCCCGCCGACATTCCTGGCCGACGTCGTCACAGCGATGATGTGGCCCCACGGCCCGCAGACCACCGCCGATCTCGACGGATACGCCGCATCACTGTCGAACGCGATGGCCGCCCTGCTGCACCATCCGTCTGCGTGCCTCGATCTCCTCCTCGATCCTGCCGTGTTGTACGGCATCGCGAGCTGGGAGCGCCTCGACGCCGACATGGTCCGAGAGTTCACACTGACCGGCATGTACGACGCCGTCGCCGCCGACCCCGGCCGGCTCGGCGACGGTTACCGGGTGATCGCCATGCTCACGACGATTGCGAATGGTCCGCTCGACGATGGACTGAGCCCTGCCATGGCCGTCGGCATCGCCGGATCGATGGCCGGCTACATCCCGACGCTGGCGCCGGCTCTGGCCTTCGAGGCCAATTCCAGGTCGGTCGTGATCGTCGACGGCGTGGAAATCGACCTCGGCACCTACGACGAACTGGTCGGCCTCTTCGGCGTCGTGTTGCGCAACCCTTCTGCTCAGGCAGCAATCGGCCCCGTCGTGAGCGAGTACGCCACGCAGACCGTCACCGACCTGGGCGCCGGTGTGGGCAAACTCACCGGCGTCGAGCACGTGGCCGATTTCGCCGATCTGCTCGTGGATGCCACCCGAGCCGAACAGAGCACCCTGATGGCCGAAGCGGCCGCGGAGGAAGGACGACGACGCCAGCTCGGTGGAGCACTCGGTTTCGGGCTGTCGGCGATGGCATCGGTGTTCGGCGGCGGCCCCGCCGTGAGGTCGGTCGTCTCGGCCGCCGTGCTGGTCGGTACCGAACTCGTGGCGAACGTCGAGCCCGAGACCATGCCCGATGGCCTGTTCGGCCCGACGGCCTACAACCTGATCACCATGGCAGCGGTGGCGGTTGTCGTGAACGACCCTCATGTCCGACGCGAGTTGGGATTGGGCTCGATCAGTCCGCGCCGACTTGGCGAGATGGCTCGGCGCCTCGACGACATCGCCGACGAGCCCGACCTCACCGACCGCGTGACCAAGGTCCGCGAGCTCGAGCACTGGATCGCAACGGAGGTTCCGGAGCTCGACGCGCACCTCAACACCGTCAAGATGTTGCCCGGAATGGACGCCCTCAAGGAGAGGGTATGACCTCGTAGACGGCCGGCGAAGTTCTGCGTCAGCGACCACGTTCACTCTGGACGTTGTTGCTGACGCAGAACGGGGATCCAACGTGTTCGTGGCAGTCTGTGCCCATGGAACTCGGGATGATCGGGCTCGGCCGGATGGGCGCCAACATGGTGCGCCGTCTCCAACGCGACGGACACGACTGCGTCGTCCACGACGTCGACGAGGCAGCGATGGCGGCCCTCGAAGCCGAACTCGGCGTGGTCGGCGCTCGCTCGCTGGCCGAGATGGTCGCCGCGCTCGAACCGCCACGCGCGGTCTGGATCATGGTCCCCGCCGCCTTCGTCGGATCGACCGTCGACGCACTCGCTCCACTGCTCGACCCCGACGACACGATCATCGACGGCGGCAACTCCTGGTACCGCCACGACGTCGACCGTTCGGCGGTGCTCGCGCTCGCGGGAATCGACTACCTCGACGTCGGGACCAGCGGCGGCGTGTTCGGCCTCGAGCGCGGCTACTGCCTGATGATCGGTGGGCCGGATGAGGCCGTCGAGCGCTTGGCGCCGATCTTCGAATCGCTCGCGCCGGGGCTCGGCGACACCGAACGCACCCCTGGCCGCGCCGGCGAGGCGGCGTCGGAGGAACACGGCTGGCTGCACTGCGGACCGAGCGGGGCCGGCCACTTCGTGAAGATGGTCCACAACGGCATCGAGTACGGCCTGATGGCCGCGTACGCCGAGGGCCTCAACGTGCTCGCCAAGGCCGACATCGGAGCGATCGACCACGCCGTCGATGCCGAAACGGCGCCGCTCGATGCCGCCGCCTACTACCGCTACGACCTCGACCTCGCGAGGATCACCGAGGTGTGGCGCCGGGGGTCGGTGATCAGTTCCTGGCTGCTCGATCTCACCGCGGAGGCGTTCCACGCCGACCCGGAGCTGAGCGCCTACACCGGTGTGGTGAGCGACTCCGGTGAAGGACGCTGGACGATCAACGCTGCGATCGACGAGGGCGTCCCCGTGCCGGTGCTCTCGGCGGCGCTGTACCAGCGCTTCTCCTCCCGGGGCCGTTCCGACGTCGCCGATCAGGTGCTGTCGGCGATGCGCGCCGGCTTCGGTGGCCACATCGAACGTAAGGATGCGACTCGATGAGCCACCAATCCGCGAGTGGGGGCCAGACACACATGGACACGTCGCGAATGCAGACCAACCAGCCCGACGCCGACGCGCTCGTGCTGTTCGGCGCCACCGGCGACCTGGCTGTCCGCAAGCTCTTCCCCGCCCTGTACCGCCTCGAGAAGGCCGGGACACTGCGAGTACCGGTCATCGGTGTCGCCCGCAGCGACTGGACCGACGACGACTTCCGGGCCCACGCCCGTGCGTCGATCGAGGAACACATCGACAGTCCCGATCCGGCCGTCGTCGATGCGCTGTGCAGCCACATGGACCTCGTGCAGGGCGACTACGCCGACGAGAACACCTGGAACGAACTGCGAGCCACGCTCGATCGCCACAACTCGATGGTGGCGGTCTTCTACATGGCGATCCCGCCGGACATGTTCCCGACCGTCGCCACCAAACTTGCCTCGGTCGGGTTGCACCACCGGGGCCGGATCGTGGTGGAGAAGCCGTTCGGACGCGACCTGCAGTCGGCAATCGACCTCAACCAGACCCTCCACGAGGTGTTCGCCGAGGATCACATCTTCCGCATCGACCACTACCTCGGCAAAGAGGCGGTCGAGGATCTCCTCGTGTTCCGTTTCGCGAACACACTGCTCGAACCGGTGTGGAACCGCAACTACGTCCGCAGCGTTCAGGTGACGATGTCGGAGACCCTCGACGTGGAGGGCCGCGGCTCGTTCTACGAGGGCGTCGGCGCGATCCGCGACGTACTGCAAAACCATCTCCTGCAGGTCGTGTCACTGCTGGCGATGGAGCCTCCCGCAGGCGCCGACTCCGGCTACCTGCAGGACGAGAAGGCCAAGGTGATCGCAGCGATGCGCCCGATCGAGCCGTCGGCGCTCGTGCGTGGCCAGTACGTCGGCTACCGCGACGAGCCCGGCGTCGACCCGAACTCGACTGTCGAGACCTTCGCGGCAGTCCGACTGGAGATCGATTCGTGGCGCTGGGCGGGCGTGCCGTGGTACGTGCGCGTCGGCAAGGCACTCCCCCAGAACGCGACCGAGGCGGTCATCGAACTTCGCGAGCCTCCGCGGATGCTGTTCGACGAATCGGGCGGACCACCTCCAGGACGCAACCTGATCCGGCTGCGGCTCGGCAAGAACGACGGCGTCACGTTCGGTCTCCAGGCAAAGACGCCAGGGCCGAATCTCGACAGCCAGGAGGTCGACGTCGACGTCGACTTCGCAGCGGCGCTCGGCGAGCGCCAGGACGCCTACGAGCGACTGATCGGCGACGCGTTGATCGGGTCGCTACGACGGTTCGCCCGCCAGGACATCGTCGAGGGAACGTGGCGTGTCGTGCAGCCGGCACTGGACCATCCCGGCGACGTCGTGCCGTACTTCCGCGGATCGTGGGGCCCCGCCGATGCCGACGACATCCTCCTCAACGGCGACCACTGGTTCCAGCCGAGCCCATCATGACCCACCACCGAATCCTGATCACAGCGGGCAGCATCCGCCGCGCCTCGTTCAACTCCCTCCTGGCACGGGCGGTCGCCGACGAGCTGGCGCGTCGAGATCGCGAGCATGTGTTGGTGAGCCTCGCCGACCACGACATGCCGATCTACCACGGCGACCACGAGGACGAACACGGAGTGCCGACGACTGCGCACGAACTCGCCACGCTGCTGCGCGACTCCGGCGGCCTGCTGATCGCCAGCCCCGAGTACAACGGTTCGTTCAGCCCGCTGCTGAAGAACTCGATCGATTGGGTCACCCGAGTCGACATGGGTGTGCTGCGCGACACGCTCGTCGGCCTCATGGCGGCCTCGCCCGGACGGGGCGGCGGCGTACGAGGCCTGGCGATGGTTCGCACCTGGTTCGAGAACATGCGCCTCACCGTGGCGACCGACGACCTGTCGATCCCACAGGTCAACGAGCACGTCAGCGGCGACACGAGCTCGATGGCCTTCGACATCGAGACCAGTGCTGCCATCGCTGCCTGGGTCGACGCCTACCTGGTCGAGTTCGACGAGTACTGCACCGGCCGCCCGGCGACCTGATGGTTACATCAGGGGTCAGACCCGCGATGTGACACTGCGGGCGCACCATGTGGATTCCGATCACTCTCGCGGCGGCGACATTCCAGGTCCTGCGCACCTCCCGGCAGCACCAGCTGCGGTCGGTGCTGTCGGTCAACGGGGCGGGCTTCGTCCGCTACGCGTACGGGTTCCCGCTGGCGTTGATCGTCGCCTTCGTCACGTTCGGCATCGCAGGTCAGCCGATCCCGTCGATCCCTGGCCGGTTCTGGCCGATCATCGCCGGAGCGGGCGTCGTCCAGATCCTCGGAACCGTCGCACTGCTGCGGGCCTTCGATCTTCGCAACTTCGCCATCGGAACCGTCTACGCCAAGACCGAGGTCATCCTCGTCGCCGTCGTGTCAGCGGTCGTGCTGGGCGAACCCCTCGAACCGCTCGGCTGGGTTGCCGCGTTCATCTGCATGGCCGGCGTCGTCGTGGCTCGCCGCCCCCAACCGTCTGCGCGACGTCCTGGGCAGCGCCCGTGATCCCGCCGCCCTCATGGGCGTCATCGCCGCCGGGTGCTTCGCGCTCGCGGCAGTCGGCATCAGGGGTGCGTCGACGTCGCTCGATGGGCCGACCTGGAATCGAGCCCTGCTGACCCTCACCGTGATGCTCGGCATCCAGACCCTCGTCAACTCGAGTCAGCTCGCGGTAACCGACCGGGATGAGCTCACCAACGTCGCCCGAGCCTGGAGGTTCGCACTCCCCGTCGGCGTGCTCAGCCTCTGTGGCTCGATCGGATGGGCGGTGGCCGTGACGCTGACCAACGCAGCCAAGGTGCGTACCCTCGGTCAGGTCGAAATCGTCATCGCGTTCGCCATCTCGGCATGGGTGCTGCACGAACAGCACAGCCGCACCGAGTACCTCGCCAGCGCGCTCGTGCTGGTCGGCGTCATCGGCGTGGTCGTGTTCGGCTGACACGCACCACCGGATGCTGAGCACCGCGGTCAGGAACGCTGACCGGTCCTCAAGGAAGCTCCACCCGTGGCTCGAACGGACCGCGGTGATCATCGGCCGCCAAGCCCCGACTACCCAGAGCCCGCTCGATGCTCTGACGAAGGCAGAACTCCGAGTTGCTGCGGCGATCTCCAGGGGGCTGAGCAATCGGGATGCCGCCGACAACCTCTTCCTCAGCCCGAAGACGGTCGATTCGCACCTCCAGCGCATCTACCGAAAGCTCGGGGTCAGCTCGCGCACCGAACTCGCGATCTTGATCAGTGGGGCTCCCCGCACCAGTCCAGCTGGGAACGGCGCGTGGTGACCACGAGATCCGTGAACGCGTCCGTTCGGAACTGACGACCTCGCTACTCTCCGATCATGCGTGGACTCGTCGTACCCGACGCGACCGAGGACTTCACGGCGGATCCGGTCGAGTTGTTCTTCGATCTCGCGTTCGTCTTCGCGTTCTCGCAACTGGTCGGGCTGCTGGTCGAGATCCCGACGTGGGACACGATCGGCAGGGCCACGCTGATCTTCCTGATGCTCTGGCTGCCGTGGACGCAGTTCGCCTGGTCGGCCAACGCCGTCCCCGGCAACTCCCGCACTGTACGAGTGCTGTTCCTCGTCGCGACGGCGGCCAGCGTGCCGATGGCAGCCTCGGTCCAGACCGCCTTCGACCAGAGCGGTCCGCTTTTCGCCATTCCGCTCGCAGTGATCTTCCTGATGGGGATCGCCCTCATGGTCATCGGTCTGCCCAACGATTCACAGGTGTACCGATCAGCCATCGGGTACGCGACCCCGACGCTGGTGGCGATGGCCGCCATCGTGGTCGGCGGGTTCCTCGACGGCGACGCCAGGGTCGTGGCATGGGTCGTCGGCGTCCTGATCGTGATCTACTCCACCATCCGGGCGGGGGGCAGCGAATGGATCATCCGCGCCGGGCACTTCGCGGAGCGCCACGCCTTGATCCTCATCGTGGCGCTCGGCGAGGTCATCGTCGCCATCGGCAACTCGGTCGTCATCCCACTCGACGAGGACGGCGGCCTGCCGGCCGAGTCGGTCGTCGCGCTCGTCGCCGCCGGTGTGCTCGCCGGCCTGCTGTGGTGGGCCTACTTCGATCGGGTGCAGCCGGCGTTCGAGCACCGCACGGAGGAGACGCCACCGGCCGAGCGAGGGCGATTCGCCCGCGACATCTACACCTACGCGCACGCTCCGATCGTTGCCGGCGTGATCCTCTCCGCGGTCGCCATCGAGGAGATGGCGCTCCACCCGAACGATCCCCTGCCGGCGGCGTACCGGGCGATGGGAGCGGCCGGGATCGTGCTCTACTTCGGAGGGGTCGGCATCGGCGTGTACCGCTCGTTCGGGGCGCTCGCCCGCGAACGCTTCGTCGCCGTCGGCCTGATCATCGTGCTCATGCTCGTCGGCAACGACGTCGACGGTGTCGTGCTCCTCGTCGGGATCGTCCTGATCCTGCTCGCCACGCTCATCTTCGAGCACCGACGCATCGAGGGCACCCCCTCCAGACCGGGCGACGCGTCAGTTCACGACGCGTCGACTCACGGTGAGTCAGTCGACGACGGTCGGGTCGGCGACGAGGCTGCGCACTAGCCACTGGAACAGCCGCCAACCCGTGGATGCCGGCGCCAGGGTCTCGGCCGCCACAGCTGCGGCCCCGTCGGAGATCGCGATCCCGTTCGGCGCCTTCACGTGGACCTCGGCGACCCGTTCGGCCATGACGAACCAGCCGACGGCTTCTTCCACCGATCCGCCGGCAGTGAGCAACCCGTGGTTGCGCAGGATGCACAGCTTGTTGTCGCCGAGCGCCGTCGCGATCCGTTTGCCCCCGTCGTAGGAGAGGACCTCGACCTCCTCGTCGTCGAAGAGAGCCTGGTCGAACACGAACGCGCAGGATTCCTGGCTGATGGCCCGGAACGGCTCGACGTTCGCGGACCACGGCGTGCCGAAGCCGGTGTGGGTGTGCGCGGCGCTCACCGCATCGGGCCGGGCGGCGAGTACCGGGGCGTGAATGTTGTAGCCCGCGGTGTTGACTGCACCGGTCGGGTTGCCGTCGGCGTCCATCACGCGCCCATCGGGACCGACGAGGACGAGCTGATCGACCGTCGCGGCACCGAACGGCACACCCCAGTCCAGCAGCCAGAAGTGATCGGTCAGGATCGGATCGCGGGCGGAGACGTGACCGTCACCGAGCTGACCCCAGCGCATCGCACCGAAGATGCGGTAGCCGAGCGCACACATGCGCTTGCGATGCAGGCGTTCATCCTCGGGCGATCGGATCGCGTCGAACGGCTCGACCCCGGGAAACGTCGGGTACGGCGACTCGCTCATGACCCGATCGTAGGACGTCCGTCAAGACACCTTCTCGGTTTCTTGCTCGATCACTCGGCGGGAGGGCGCAGCTAGCCTCGACGCAATGGCGCGCCTCGTCGGGAACCTCCGGTACCTGGTCATCATCGCGGTCGTCGGTATTGCGATCGAGGCGATCGCCACGTACGGGTGGGCCGTCGCCGTCACCGTCGACTTCGTGGGCGACCTCCTCACGAGCTCCGCATGGCAGGAAGACGACACGGTGGTCGAACTGTTGCAGGTGCTCGACCTGTACCTGATCGGCACCGTCCTGCTCATCACGGCGATCGGGCTCTACGAGTTGTTCATCGGCACCGTCCAGCTTCCGGACTGGCTCGTCATTCGCAGCCTGTCCGACCTGAAGACGAAGATCGTCGAGGTCATCGTCCTCGTGATCGGGATCAAGTTCCTCGAGAAACTGGTCACGGTGAAGGAGCCGATCGATGTGCTCTGGTACGGCCTCGGATCCGCCGCCGTGATGGCCGTGCTCATCGGTTGGAACAGCCTGAAGTCCGTCAAATAGCGGGGAAACCGCGTCGTGGGACCACGATGACGGCACCGTCGTCGGGGTCGACCTCGACCGTGACGCAGACGTGGAACACCTCGCCGAGCCGCTCGGCCGTCAGCACCTCGCTCGCCGGGCCGGCGGCCACGATGCGACCCGCGTCGAGCATCACCAAGCGGTCGGTGTAGATCCCGGCCAGCGTCAAGTCGTGCATCGCCGAGATCACCGTGAGCCCACCGTGCTGACGGAGCTCGGTGACCAGCTCCAACGCCTGCTGCTGGTGGCCGATGTCGAGCGCCGACGTCGGCTCGTCGAGCAACAGCACCGGCGCCTGCTGAGCGAGCGCTCGTGCGATCACCACCCGCTGGCGCTCGCCACCGCTCAGCGATCCCATCATCCGATTCGCGAACTCGCCGAGGCGCAGTCGGTCGACAACGTCGGCGGCCACCTGGTGGTCGCGCGACGACTCGGTACCGAAGTAGCCGACATACGGCGTGCGCCCGAGCAGGACATAGTCGAACGCTGTCATGTCGTCGGGGATCAGCGGATTCTGGGCGACATACGCAACACGACTCGCGCGCTCACGGTCGGCCATCGACGCAAGGGCGGCACCGTCGACGCTGATCGTCCCCGCGGAGGCCACGAGTCCCGCCGCCGCACGCAACAGCGACGACTTACCCGCACCGTTGGGCCCGATCACACCGACCCACTCCCCCGATTCGATCCGGTCGGTGAATGCGTCGACCGCGACGCGCTTGCCGTACGACACGGTGACGCTCTGGAACTCCAACGTGCTCATCAGATGATCCGGCGTGTGCGCAACAGGTAGATGAAGAACGGTGCGCCGAGAAAGGCCGTGACCACTCCGATCGGTGTCTCCGCCGGGCTCGACAGCATCCGGCCGGGAATGTCGGCGAGGATCAGGAACGCTGCACCGAACAACAACGACAACGGAATCAGCCGGCGATACCCAGCGCCCGCGACGAGCCGGATGGCATGCGGGATCACCAGCCCGACGAACGCGATCAGTCCGCTGACCGACACCACCGCCGCAGTGCCCAGTGTCGCGGCAATCACGATCACGAGTCGCGTACGCCCGACGGACACGCCGAGCGCGGTTGCCTCGTCGTCGCCGACTCGGAACACATCGAGATGCCGCCGATGAAGCATCAACACGATGCAGCTCACCGCCACGTACGGAAGGATCAGCACGACGTCGGACCACGTCGCGCCCGACAGACGCCCGAGGATCCACTGGAACACCTCACGCACGACCTCTTGGTTGCGCTGCAGGATGAACGTCTGGACCGCCGTGACGAACGCAACCACTGCAACACCGGCGAGAACGAGCGTCACACCCGACCGGCCCGACCCGGTCGACGATCCGCTGAACGATGCACCGACGAGATAGGTGACGGCAACGGTGAGCACGGCGAACACGAACGCCGACGTGGGCACCGGATCAATCGGCCACGACACGGTGACCGTTCGACCCGTCGTGAGCGCGAGCGTGGCGCCGAGGCCGGCGCCTGCGGCCGCGCCGAGCAGGTAGGGATCGACCAGCGGATTTCGGAACACGCCCTGGTAGCTGGCACCGGCCACCGACAGCATGCCGCCGACGAGTGCCGCCAGGATCACCCGCGGCATGCGGATGCGCCACACGATGCTCCACTCGGCGTCGGTGACACCGGAGTCGATCGAGATCAGCGGCAGATGGTCGAGCAGTACGAGCGGCACCCGCCACGACGCCGGGCCGGCTGGGCCGATCGAGACGCCGACGACGATCGACACGATCAGGACGACCGTGCCGATCGCGTACCAACGGCCGTTGCCGGATGATGCCGTGCGCGTCGGCGCGTCGACGGTGTCGACCGTCGTCACGTCGGCGGGCACGGCCACCATCAGCTTGCGTCGATCACGGCGGTCGACACCGACTGGAGGAAGTCGACCACTCGAGGACCCCACCGCGACGCAATGTCGTCGTCGAGTCCGACCACGTTGCCAGTCTGCACGGCGCTCAGGTCGGCCCAGCCCGGACGGGCGGCCACCGTCTCGAGCGACTGACCGCAGCACTTGGTGTCGGCCAGGAAGATGAAATCAGGATCGGCGGACACGATGAACTCAGCGCTGAGCTGCGGGTACCCGCCCGAATCGCCTTCGGCTCGGTCGGCGATGTTCTCGAGCCCGAGCAGTGCATAGAGCTCACCGATGAACGTCGTGGAGTCGACACTGAACAGCGTGTCGTCGATCTCATGGAAGAACGTGAGTGGTTCCGACGGAGCGGGCGTCGACGCAACGATCTCGTCGATGTCGGTCTGCATCGATGCGATCAGCGCCTCCGCTTCGGACTCGTGGCCGGTCGCTGCGCCGAGCTCAGCGATCTGTCGATAGGTATCGTCGATCGTGAGCGCAGCCGGCCCGTCCCACCACCCGATCCCGAGTTCGTCGAGCTGCGCGCCGAGGCCGTTGAAGTCACCTCCGATGAGCACCAGGTCGGGCTCGTACGCGGCAATCGCCTCGACGTTGTTGTCGAACGCCGACAGGTCGTTCGGGAGTTGCTGCGCTTCGGCGGGATAGTCGGAGAACTCGTCGACGGCCACGAGCTGGTCACCTGCACCGATGGCGAACATGATCTCGGTGTGCGTCGGGCTCAACGACACCACGCGCTGTTCGGTGCCGTCGCTCGGTGACACGCCCGACGCGATGGTCGTCTCCCCGGACACCGAGGTCGGAGTCGTCGCCAGCGTTGTGTCGGTGACATCGCTCGATGCGTCGTCGGAGCCACATGCGCCGGCAAGGAAAGCGAGCCCGACGAGTGCGCCGAGCATTCGCCGGGCGAACCGGCGGGAGTGGGTGTTCATGGTTGCCTCCAAGAAGTTGGAGGACAAGTTGGGTGCTGGACGGCGAACCGCCCGGCGAGCCGTCCCTTGCCTCGAGGGTGATGGTCGCGTCACAGGGCAGGCGACCGGGCTCGCTCCCAGCATGTGCCGGGAGACCACCGTTGCGGGACAGCGCCGGGTTCTCACCGGACTTCGCTGCGTCTACGACAGTTCGACATCGTAGTTCAGCGTGCGTACGCTCCCCAATCCCATGACTGACCACGCACCAACCGGCGACACCATCCCCACCGAAGACCCCCGTCCCGACGGGCTGCGCAGTGCCGACTCGCTCGTGGTCGTCAACACCGGCAACGGCAAGGGGAAGTCGTCGTCTGCGTTCGGCATGATGATCCGCGCCGTCGCTCGCGACTGGAACGTGGCCGTCGTGCAGTTCATCAAGTCGGGTGACTGGAAGGTCGGTGAGGAGAAGATCGGGCGCCAGCTCGGTGTCGACTGGTTCGCGTTCGGCGACGGATTCACCTGGGATTCAAACGACCTCACGAACGATCGCGCCCACGCCGCCGAGGGCTGGGCGAAAGCGGCCGAACTCATGCACGCCGGCGACCACCAGCTCGTGATCTTCGACGAGTTGACCTACCTGCCGTCGTTCGGCTGGATCGACGTCGCCGAGATCGTCGAGGCGATCACGAACCGACCGCGCCACGTCAACGTGATCATCACTGGCCGCGACGCAGCTCCGGAGCTCATCGAGATCGCCGACACCGTCACCGAGATGCGCGAGATCAAGCACGCCTACCAGCGGGGCATCCGAGCGATGCGCGGCATCGACTACTGAGACGGGACGCCATGCTCTCGCCACACCTGCGTGAACTTCTGGCGTCGTTGCCGGACAACGACACTGCCGCCGTCAATGCCGTGCACGATCGGGCCGCCAACCTCCTGCGCCCGAGCGGTGCATTGGCATGGCTCGACGAGATCGCCGCCTGGGTCGCCGGATGGCAGCGGACCGCACACCCCGCCGTCGATCGCCCCGCGGCACTGATCTTCGCGGGCGACCACGGCGTCGCAGCGGCGACGAAGGTGAGTGCGTACCCGACCGGCATCACGCAAGCTCTCTTCGATGCCTATCTGGAGGGACGTTCCACCATTGCCGCTTTCGCCAAGATCGCCGGCGCCAGCGTCTCGGCCATCGACGTCGGCATCGGCCGGCCGACCGGCGACATCCGCCACGAGCCGGCACTGACCGACGAACGCTTCGACGAGATCGTCGAGGTTGCCTTCAGTGCGGTCGACGCACTCGACTGCGACCTCCTGGTACTGGGTGAGATCGGCATCGGCAACACCACGCCGTCTGCGGCGATCGCCGCCGCCCTCGCCGGTGGCGAGACCGCGGCGTGGGTCGGCCGCGGCACGGGCGTCGACGACGACGGCCTCGCCCGCAAGCGCGCGGCCGTGCAGGAGTCGGTGCGCAGGGTCGCCGGGATCGTCGACCCGATCGAGATCCTGCGTGAGCTCGGCGGCGCCGAACTGGTCGCCGTCGCAGCGGCCACCGTCGCCGCCCGGCACCGTTCGATCCCGGTGGTTCTCGACGGCTACGTGGTCACCTCTGCGGTGCTCCCCCTCGTGATGGTCAACCCGGCAGCGCTCGACCACTGCACGGTCGGGCACTGCTCCGCCGAACCCGGCCACCGCAAGCTGCTCGAGCGCCTCGGCAAGCGTCCCCTGCTCGACCTCGACATGCGTCTGGGTGAGGGCTCCGGCGCCATGGCTGCCGTACCACTCGTCGCCATGGCATGTGCCGGCGTCACCGAAGTCCCCACGTACGACGAGTGGTTCGGTCGCACCGGCGACGTCAGCCGTTGACGAGGGCCGCGAAGCGGTCGATCCCCTCGGCGAGGTCGTCGTCGCCGAGCGCGAACGAGAATCGTCCGTAGCCGCCGAGTCCGAACGCCTCGCCCGGCACGAACGCCACCTTCGCCTTGTCGAGTACCAGGTCAGCCAGCTCCAGGGTGCTCGAGACGGTGACCCCGTCGATCGGGCGGTTCAGCAGACCCGTCAGGTCGGGATACGCGTAGAAGGCACCTTGCGGTTCGAGGCAGGTGACGCCGTCGATCGCGTTCAGCTTGGTCCACATGGTCTGGGCCCGGCGGGCAAAGGCGGTACGCATCATGACGACGTCGTCGAGCGAACCCGACACCGCCGCGAGGGCGGCGCGCTGCGAGACGTTGGCGACGTTCGAGGTGGCGTGGCTCTGGAAGTTGGTCGATGCCCTGATGATGTCGTCGGGGCCGATCATCCAGCCGACACGCCAGCCGGTCATTGCGTAGGTCTTGGCCACGCCGTTGACGACGATGCACTGATCGGCGAGCTCGGGGACGAGCGTCGGCATCGACGCGAAGACATGGTCGCCGTAGGTGAGGTGCTCGTAGATCTCGTCGGTGACCACCCACACACCGTGATCGAGCGCCCATTCGCCGATCGCCTTCACCATGTCGGGCGGACACACCGAGCCGGACGGATTGTCGGGGCTGACGAACAGCAGCACCTTCGTGCGCTCGGTGTAGGCGGCGTCGAGCTGTTCGATGGTGACCTGGAACCCGCTCGCTGCGTCGGTGTCGATGACGACCGGCACACCGCCGGCGAGAGTGATCGCCTCGGGGTACGTGGTCCAGTAGGGCGCCGGGCAGATGACCTCATCGCCCGGATCGCAGAGTGCGGCAAAGGCGGTGTAGACGGCGTGCTTGCCGCCGTTGGTGACGAGCACCTGCGACGGTGCGCACTCGAAGCCCGAGTCACGCATCGTCTTGGCGGCGATGGCTGCTTTCAGCTCCGGCAACCCTCCGGCGGGCGTATAGCGATGGTTCCTCGGATCGCGACAGGCGTCGACGGCCGCCTCGACGATGTGAGCAGGCGTCGGGAAGTCCGGTTCGCCGGCGCCGAAGCCGATGACGTTCTCGCCGGCGGCCTGGAGAGCCTTGGCCTTGGCGTCGACGGCCAAGGTGGCAGAAGGGGCAATCGCGGCAAGTCGTTCGGAGGTGCGCTTCACGTCGATCAGCCTGCCACAAGCATTCCTCCATCCCAACGACCGATTCACCGCCCGACCTGCGATGTGGCAACACCTGGTGCACGCGCCATGCTGGAGGCTGTGAGTTCGGACCCCACCACCATTGTGATCCCCGCCGGCCTGCTTCCCGACGACGGACGCTTCGGATGCGGGCCATCCAAGATCCGCCCCGAGCAGATCGATGCGCTCGTCGCCGCCCAGACCACCATCCTCGGAACATCGCATCGCCAACCCGCCGTCAAGAACCTGGTCGGCAGTGTCCGCTCCGGGCTCACGTCGCTGTTCGGCCTGCCGGACGGATGGGAGATCGTGCTCGGCAACGGTGGCTCCACCGTCTTCTGGGACGTCGCCACCTTCGGGTTGATCCGTGAACGCAGCCAGCACCTCGTGTTCGGCGAGTTCTCGTCGAAGTTTGCCGACGCATCAGCGGCCGCCCCCCACCTCGGTCAGCCGACCGTCATCACATCCGAGACTGGTTCGCACCCGGCGGCGTCGGCCGAGGACGGGATCGATCTCTACGCCCTCACGCACAACGAGACCTCGACCGGCGTCGCCATGCAACTGATCCGCCCGGCGGGCACGAGCGCCGAGAGCGCGCTCGTCGCCGTCGATGCCACGTCGGCGGCCGGTGGCCTGACCTGGGACCCTGCCGAGGTCGACGTCTACTACTTCGCTCCCCAGAAGTGTTTCGCCTCCGACGGTGGGCTGTGGCTCGCGGCGTGCTCGCCTTCTGCCGTCGAGCGCATCGAGGCGATCGGCTCGAGCGACCGCTGGCGGCCGGCGTCGCTCGATCTGAAGATCGCGCTCGACAACTCGAAGTTGAACCAGACCTACAACACCCCGGCACTGGCCACGCTGGTGATGCTCGACGCACAGGTGCGTTGGATGAACGACAATGGCGGCCTGTCCTTCGCCGCCGGACGGAGTGCGCAGTCGGCGGCGGTGCTCTACGGGTGGGCGCGTTGGCAGCAGCTACGCGACACCCTTCGTGGCCGACGCCGAGAAGCGCTCCAACGTCGTCGGCACGATCGACCTCGACGACGGCATCGACGCCACGACCGTCAGTGCGGTGCTACGGGCCAACGGCATCCTCGACACCGACTCGTACCGCAAGCTCGGACGCAACCAGTTGCGCATCGGCATGTTCCCGTCGATCGACCCGTCCGACGTCGAGGCGCTCACGCACTGCATCGACCACGTCGTCGGGGCGTCGGCTGAGCAGGGCGACCTGATGCAGCCCACCGATGTCCTCGAGTTCGACACCGGCGACATCGGCGCGCTCGAGCGTCCGGTCATGCTCGTCGGCCTCGAAGGCTGGTTCGACGTCGGCGGCGCCGCAACCCAGGCGGTCAACGCGTTCGTCAGTGCCGAGCGCGCGGTGACCGTCGGCCAGATCGATCCCGACCCCTTCTACGACTTCACCCAGCAGCGTCCGCACGTGTCGATCGACGACGACATCCGCGAGATCGTCTGGCCGTCGAACGAGTTCGTCCTCCAGCGCAATCCGGGTCACCGCGACGTCGTCGCCCTGATCGGTGTCGAGCCTCACATGGCGTGGCGCACCTATACGGGTGCCATCACCCTCGTCGCCGAGGCGCTCGGCTGCGAGGCCATCGTCACCGTCGGCTCGGGTGCCGAGGCGATTCCCCACTCCCGCACTCCACCGGTCACCGGGAGTACCGCCAACGCCGAACTGGCGCGTCGGCTCGGGCTGGTGGCCCCGTCGTATCAGGGCATGACCGGGGTGGTCGGTGTGCTCCAGGCCGAGCTCGAAGCTCGCGACATCCCGTCGATCTCGTTGCGAGTCGGCATCCCGCACTACTTGATGAACGCCGAACACCCGCAGGCGGTTCAAGCGCTCGTGCGCCATCTGAGCCACGTGCTCGACGTGCCGAACACGACCGACCTCAGCGACCAGATCGACGGTTGGCGCGATGTGCACGACGAACTCGTCGCCAACGACGAGCAGCTCCGGATGTACGTCAACCTGCTCGAGGCCGAATTCGACCGCCGCTCGGAGGCTCAGATCCCGACGGCCGACGACCTCGGCGCCCAGTTCGAAGAGTTCCTCCGCAACCAACGCGACGACTGATCGCGATTGGGGTCAGACCCCAATCGCGATGTGGTCGATTCAGGCCTTGGCGGCCGCGAAGGCCTGTTCGAGGTCGGCGATGATGTCGTCGATCGACTCGAGGCCCACGCTCAACCGAACGAGACCCGGCGTCACGTCGGATGCTGCCTGCTCTTCGGGCGTGAGTTGCGAGTGCGTGGTGCTCGCCGGATGGATCACGAGGCTGCGGGCATCGCCGATGTTGGCGACGTGGCTGTGCAGCGTGGCTCCCTCCACGAACTTCTTGCCTGCTTCGATCCCACCCTCGATCTCGAACGCCAGCACCGAGCCATAGCCCTTGCCGCCGCCGAGCTTCTTGGCCCGCTCGTGCCATTCACTCGATGGGAGTCCGGCGTAACGGACGGAGCTGACCTGGTCGTGACCATCGAGGAACTCGGCGACAGCCTGTGCATTGGAGAAGTGACGCTCCATGCGCAAGCTGAGCGTTTCGATGCCCTGCAGGATCAAGAAGGCGTTGAACGGCGAGATGGCGAGGCCGAGGTCGCGCAGCATCTGCACACGGGCCTTGAGGATGAACGCGCCGTGGCCGAGCGCGGTGAAATAGGCAAGGCCGTGGTAGCTCGGGTCGGGCTCGGTGAAGTTCGGGAATCGCCCGGACGCGGCATAGTCGAACGTGCCGCCGTCGACGATGGCGCCGGCCACCGACGTTCCGTGGCCTCCCATGAACTTCGTGAGGCTGTGGATCACGATGTCGGCGCCCCACTCGAGCGGACGGATCAGGTACGGCGTCGGCACCGTGTTGTCGACCATCAACGGAATGCCATTCGTGTGGGCGACGCCGGCGATGCCTTCGATGTCGAGCACGTCGTTCTTCGGGTTCGGGATGACCTCACCGAAGAACACCTTCGTGTTCGGCTTGACGGCTGCTTCCCACTGCGAAAGGTCGTGCGGATCGTCGACGAACGTTACGTCGATACCGAACTTCGGCAGCGTGTGGTGCAGCAGGTTGTACGTACCGCCGTACAGCGACGGCGAGGCGACGATGTGGTCGCCCGCCTCACAGAGCGTCATCAGCGCGAGCGTCTCGGCAGCCTGCCCCGAGGCGACGGCGAGCGTGCCCGGCAGGCCGACCGCCGTGATGCAGCCGCCTTCGAGCGCATTGACGCGAGCCTCGAGCGCCGCCTGGGTCGGGTTCATGATGCGGGTGTAGATGTTGCCGATCTCGGCCAACCCGAACAGGTTCGCCGCATGCTCGGTGTCGCGGAACTCGTACGACGTCGTCTGGTAGATCGGCACCGCCCGGGCACCTGTCGTCGGATCGGGCTCGCCGCCGACATGGATCTGCTTGGTCTCGAATCCCCATTGTTCGCTCATAGAAACGCGACGCTACCGGCCAATTCCCGACCTCACAAGTCGGGTTTCCTGAACATCGCTCGCCTCGACGAGCTTCAGAGCAGGCTGGCGACGAGGCCGGCTTGGCCGAGGTGGTACGTGACCATCACGGTGACGGGCATCCACGGCGCGGATCCGACGAACTGACGCCACCCGAGCACGGAGTCGGACGCAACGAACAATCCTGCGCCGACGATGGCGAACCAGTTGCCCGTCGCCGCCGCCGCGCAGAACATCACCGAGATCGCAAGGAGGTAGGCCGTCACCGCCGGCCCGAGGATCGGCTTCGATCGACGAGCGGCGCGAACGATCTGCACCCCCACCGTGCCGATCAGGAGGGCAACGCCGACCAGCGCCGCCCCGAACGCCGCCCACGACCAGTCCGGCGCCACTAGCAGGCCCACCGTGTAGGCGACGTGCGCCAGCAGGAACGCAACGAGTCCCGGAATGAACCGACGGTCACCATCGAGGAGGAAGACATCCCCGGCCAACGAGAGGACCAGCGCCACGACGAACCAGACCCGCACAGCAGGATCGACCGGATCGATCGTCAGAGCCACGCCGATGAGGGCGGCCAGCGCCAGCGGCTTGCTCCACAACTCGACCGAGCGGTCGTCGGTCCACCGGCTCCACCAGTTCGCGCCCGCGGCAATCGCGAACACGATGGCGAATACCCAGGCCAGTGTTGTCATTGCGCCCCTCCCCAAATCGCCTTGCTGTGAGCGATAAGCGCAGCTCGTGCGCACATCGCTCACAACAATCGGGATCGGTGTCAGCCTCCGGAGATGTCGGAGACCTTCTGCTTGCCGGCGCGGATGAACGGCATCATGTCGCGCAGCTCGCCGCCGATCGCCTCGATCGGGTGCGCCTTGCCCTCTTGCTGCATGCGCTTGTAGTTCGGACGGCCGGCTTCCGACTCGGCGATCCACTCGGCGGCGAACTGGCCGCTCTGGATCTCCTCGAGGATCTTCTTCATCTCGGCCTTGGTCGCCTCGTTGACGACACGCGAGCCGCGGGTGAGGTCGCCGTACTCGGCGGTGTCGGAGATCGAGTACCGCATACCTGCGATGCCCTCTTCGTACATGAGGTCGACGATCAACTTCACCTCGTGGAGGCACTCGAAGTAGGCCATCTCCGGGGCGTATCCCGCCTCGGTGAGCGTCTCGAACCCGGCGCGCACGAGCGCAGTGAGCCCACCGCACAACACGGCCTGCTCGCCGAACAGATCGGTCTCGGTCTCCTCAGCGAACGTGGTCTCGATGACCCCGGCGCGGGTGCCGCCGATTGCATCGGCGTACGACATCGCGATGTCACGAGCCTGGCCGGTCGAATCCTGCGCCACGGCGATGAGCGCCGGCACACCACCGCCCTCGGTGTAGGTACGGCGTACGAGGTGGCCCGGGCCCTTCGGAGCGATCATGATCACGTCGCAGCCCGCGGGCGGCTGGATGCGATCGAAACGGATGTTGAAGCCGTGGGCGAACGCAAGCGCCTTGCCATCGGTCATGTGCGAGGCGATGTGCTCGTCGTAGATCGCCTTCTGCTCGGTGTCGGGCGCGAGCAGCATGATCACGTCAGCCCACTCGGCGGCCTCGGCGATGGTCATCACCGTGAGGCCGGCCGCCTCGGCCTTGGCGGCCGACGACGACTCGGGACGCAGGCCGACGACGACGTCGACACCCGACTCCTTCAGGTTCAACGCGTGGGCGTGGCCCTGCGATCCGTAGCCGACGACGGCCACCTTCTTGCTGCGGATGATCGAAGGATCCGCGTCCTCTGCGTAGTAGACGGTGACGGCCATCTCAGCCAGCCTTTCCAGTGTTCGATGTGGGGGTTTGGTTCACGGCGCGCAAGCGTGCGCCGCGATCGAGTTTGGGCAGCGCAACGCGACCCGTGCGCTGGAGCTCAACGATGCCATATCCGGCGAGCAAATCCTCAAAATCGTCGAGCTTGTCGGGATGACCCTCGAGGCTCACGGTCAGTGCTGATTCGGCGACGGCGATGATCTTGCCCTCGAAGATGTTGATCAGCTCGACCACCTTGCCGCGCTGTTCGTCGGGCGCCTTCACCGTCGCGATGAGCAGTTCGCGCTCGACCGATCGCCGCGGATCGAGCTCGGAGATCTTCACGACGTCGATCAACTTGAACAGCTGCTTGGTGATCTGCTCGAGTGGCGTCGACTCGACATCGACGACGATCGTGATGCGGCTCATCCCCTCGTCCTCGGCCGGAGCGACAGCCAACGAGAAGATGTTGAAACCACGCCGGGCGAACAGACTCGACACCCGCGCCAGGACGCCGGGGCGGTTCTGGACGAGCACCGACAGGATGTGGTGGTTGAGGGTCTGGCCCCCGTACTGGTTGATGGTGGTCACTTCAGGGCCTCGGCTCGGTCTTGCTGGGTGGGGTGGAGGATGAGGTCGTCGTTGCTGGAGCCGGCCGGCACCATCGGGAAGACCAGCTCGGATGCGTCGGTCCGGAATTCGATGACGACGGACCGGTCCTTGATCGAGTTGGCCTTCTCGATCGCCGGACCGACCTCCTCGGGCGACTCGACGAGGATGCCGACGCAACCCATCGACTCGGCCCACATCACGAAGTCGGGCACCTTTGCGTTGAGGTAGACCTCGGAGTAACGCTCGTCGTAGAACATCTCCTGCCACTGACGAACCATGCCGAGATAGCTGTTGTTGAGCAACGCCACCTTGATCGGCAGGCCCTCGACCGTCGAGGTCACGAGCTCCTGGGCGGTCATCTGGAAACACCCGTCGCCGTCGACGGCCCACACGTCACACTCGGGCCTGGCGGCCTTGGCACCGATGGCGGCCGGGATGGAGAAGCCCATGGTGCCGAGACCGCCGGAGTTGACCCAGGTGTAGGGCTCGTCGAACTCGAAGAACTGCGAGGTGTACATCTGGTGTTGGCCGACGCCCGACGCCACGATCGTGTGAGGTGCTGCGAGGCGATTGAGTTCCTCGATGCAGTACTGCGGCTTGAGCGCTGCGCCGGGTTCGGACTGCTCGTAGGTCATCGGGAACTGCTCACGCCAGCCCGACACCTTGCTCTTCCACGCCGACGTGTCGGCCTGGACGGTCCCGGCAGCGATCATCGCCTTGATCTCGGAGATGATCTCCTCGATCACGTACTTGGCATCACCGACGATCGGCACGTCCGGGCGGCGGACCTTGCCCTGCTCCGCCGGGTCGATGTCGACATGGATCACCTTGGCGACCGGCGCGAACGCGTCGACCTTGCCGGTGATCCGGTCGTCGAAGCGGGCGCCGAGCGTGATCAGGAGATCGGCCTTCTGCAGCGCCGTGATCGCCGTGGCATTGCCGTGCATCCCCGGCATGCCGAGGCACAGCGGGTGGCTGTCGGGGAACGCGCCGCGGGCCATGAGCGTGGTGACGACATAGCTGTCGATCAGCTCGGCCAGCTCGCGCAACGCCTCAGCGGCACGAGCCTTGAGGATCCCACCGCCGGCATAGATCACCGGGCGTTCGGATGCCAGGATCAGGCGGGCGGCCTCCTTGATCATCCGCGGGTGCCCCTTCACGTTCGGGCGGTACCCGGGAAGCGAGTCGAGCACCTCCTGGTCGGTCGGCCAATACCACTCCATCTCATTCTGGAGGCAGTCCTTGGGCACGTCGATCAGGGTCGGGCCGGGGCGACCCGTGGTGGCGATGTGGAACGCTTGGCGAACCGCCATCGGGATGTCCTGCGCGCTCATCACGAGCTCGTTGTGCTTGGTACACGAACGAGTGATACCGACGGTGTCGCACTCCTGGAAGGCGTCACTGCCGATGGCGGCGGTTGGGACCTGGCCGGTGATCGCGACCATCGGCACCGAGTCCATGTAGGCGTCCATCAGCGGCGTGACGAGGTTCGTCGCCGCCGGTCCCGACGTCACCATGGCGACGCCCGGCTTCCCCGACACGTGCGCATAGCCCTCGGCCATGTGGCCTGCGCCCTGCTCGTGTCGCACGAGGACGTGACGGATGGGGCTGTCCATCAACGGGTCGTACGCCGGAAGGATGCACCCTCCGGGGTAGCCGAAGATGAGTTCGACATTTTCGTGTTCGAGTGCTCGGATCAGCGCCTCGGCGCCGGTGATTCTCTCAGCCATGATCGTGGTGCTTCCTGGTGGTGCTTCTTGTGGGGGATCGTGTTGCGGTTACGTGGTGAAGATCGTGAATCGGTGCCGAAAAGCAAACGACCTCCCGTCTGGGAGGTCGTGAGCACGCGTGGCGGTGAAGCCGGCGTGCTACCGGATGAGTACTACGAGTGAGTTCGGAACGCGTTGGGCGGCGTACACGTCTCACAGTGTGCCATCGAATTGTCACAGGGTCAACCTCGCCTCCCGCAGAACCGCTGTACGGTTCCGCGGGTGAGTCGGCGTGACGAGATCATCGACGAGGCGGCAACGATCCTTCGCGAGGAAGGTCCGGCAGCGCTCACGTCGGTGAACGTGGCTGCGCGGATCGGGGTGACGCAGTCGGCGATCTACCGGCACATCGTCGACATGGACGAACTCAGCGGGATCGCCAGCAGGATCGTCGTGTCGGAACTCACGGCAATGTTGAACTCGATCCTGCTCGCGCCGGACGTCAACTTCGACGACCTCGACGGAATCTTGGAGCTCAGCGCGAAGATCGTCAAGGTCATGCAGCAAGACCGCCAGGCGTTCGAGGTCATCGACCGGTGGCGATTCGCCGAGGGCACGCTCGGCACCGGCATCCGCGAACTCCTGGCTGCGGGCCGCGATCTCGTGGCCTTCGTTCTCGAGTCGGAATGGCGCGCGGAGTACGAATATGCCGATCCGCTCCGATCGAGCGTCGCCGCTGTCCAGAGGCGGCATGCCGAACTGATCCTCGACGACGTCATCGCGGTGGCCCGCTTCGTGCGGCAGAGCAGCGATCACGACGACGTCGCCCGGATGCTGCAACTCCGCATCGTGACGTCCTGGACGGCCTACGTCGTCGACATGCAGACCAGGCTGGGTCGGCCGCTTCCCGACATCGAAGTCGCCTGAGGCAGACCCGCCGGGCAGCGGTCAGCCCCGGAAGTCGCCCTGGAGTTGCGCGGCAGTCAGGGTGTTCTCCATCAGGCAGGCGATCGTCATCGGGCCCGTCCCGCCAGGCATCGGGGTGATGAATCCGGCCACCTCGGCGACGGGGCCGTAGTCGACGTCACCGACGATGCCGGCTTCGGTTCGCGAGACGCCGACGTCGATCACTGCAGCGCCGGGCTTGACCATGTCGGCGGTGATCATTCGTGCCTGCCCGGCGGCGCCGACGACGATGTCGGCCTCACGCACGACCGCCGCCATGTCGGTGGTTCGGGAGTGCGCGAGCGTCACGGTGGCGTCGACACCCTTGCGGGCAAGGAGCAGCGACAGCGGAAGCCCGACGAGTGTCGAGCGTCCGACGACAACGGCCCGCTTGCCGCTCGTGGCGATGTCGTAGCGCTCGAGCAGGCGCATCACGCCGAGCGGGGTGCAGCCCACCAGGCCGGGGCGACCACGTACGAGTCGGCCCATCGAGCGCTCGGTCAGTCCGTCAACGTCCTTCTCGGGTGGGATGAGGTCGATGACCGGCTCGGGGTCGAGACCATCCGGCAACGGAAGCTGCACGAGGATGCCGTGTACCTCGCGGTCGGCGACGAGTTCACGCACAACTGATTCGACCTCGGCCTGGGTGGCGCTCGACGGCAGGTCGACGTGACGTGACGTGAGTCCGGCCTCGGCGGCCTTCGCGTGTTTCATGCGGACGTACCGTTGGCTCGGACCATCGTCGCCCACGAGCACCGTTGCCAGACAGATGGCCGGCCAACCGGCCTCCTCGATCCGAGCCCGCAACCCGACGATGATCTCGTCGCGCAGCGCATTGCCGTCCATCACCACCGCAGCCATGGCGCCGACTGTATGAGATCCAACCCCCACCTTCGGCGTCAGCCGGCTTCGGAGTGGGTGACGGGCTTCTCGCCCATCCACTCGCGCAGGGTGTTCTTCAGTTTGGTCTGCTGAATGAACAGGTCGCTCTCGGCCGGCGACTCTCCCGCAGCCTGCGGTGCCTTGAGGTAGAAGCTCAACCACTCCTGAACACCCGACTCGCCGGCTCGGTGTGCCAGGTCCATGAAGAGTGCGAGGTCGAGCACGATCGGCGCGGCGAGGATCGAGTCGCGACACAAGAAGTCGACCTTGATCTGCATCGGATAACCGAGCCAGCCGAAGATGTCGAGGTTGTCCCAGCCTTCCTTGTTGTCGCCACGGGGCGGGTAGTAGTTGATGCGCACGACGTGGTCGATGTTGCCGTAGAGGTCGGGGTACACCTCGGGCTGCAGAATGCCATCGAGCACGCCGAGCTTGGAGACTTCCTTGCTCTTGAAGTTCTCCGGATCGTCGAGCACCTCGCCGTCGCGGTTGCCGAGGATGTTCGTGGAGTACCAGCCACGCAGGCCGAGCATGCGGGCCTTGAGACCCGGCGCGAGGATCGTCTTCATCCAGGTCTGGCCGGTCTTGAAGTCCTTGCCGGCGATCGGCACGTTGCGGGTCTTCGACAGCTCGATCATGCAGGGCAGGTCGACCGACAGGTTCGGCGCACCATTTGCATACGGCACGTCCGACTGCAACGCCGCGTACACGTAGATCTGGCTCGGCGAGATGTTGGCGTCGTTGTCACGCAGGCCCTGCTCGAACGACTCGACGGTCGCGTGGACGTCCGAGGCCTCCTGATAGGCCTCGGTCGAGCCGCACCACACCATGACGAGACGGTCGCAGCCATTGGTGGCCTTGAAGTTGGCGATGTCGTCCATGATCGCCATCGCCTGGTCCCACTTGCTGGCGATGTTCTTGACACGGACACCTTCCAGACGTGACACCCAGCGCTGGTCGAACACGGCCTCCATCGGAACGATCGCTTCGAGTTCGCTCGAGATCGTGGCGAGATCCTCGTTGTTGAGCACGCCGGCGGTTCGGGCGGCTTCGAGCGCGTTCGGCGAGATCGGATCCCAGCCGCCGAAGACGATGTCGTCGAGTTCGGCCAGCGGCACGAACTCACGAATCATGGGGTTGCGGTTCTCGTCCTTGGTGCCGAGGCGGATGTGCGCCATCTGGCTGATCGAGCCGATCGGCGGGTGCAGCCCCTTACGAGCGGAGATGACCCCGGCGATGAAGGTGGACGCAACGGCGCCCATACCGGGGGTGAGGACACCGAGTTTGCCGGTGGCGGGAGCGATCTGTCGTGCAGTCATCCCGATGATAATAAGCGATTGTTCACTCGACGTCACTATTGTGAAGCAAATCTTATGTACTCTGCAGGAGTGCAGCCACTCCCCGACCTGTCGATCCGGCAACTCGAGTATCTCGTCGCTGTCGCCGAGGAGCCGACCTGGGCGGTGGCAGCCGAGCGCGTCGGCGTCAGCGCGTCGGCACTGTCGCAGGGATTGGCCGAACTCGAACGTCGGCTCGGGATCACTCTGTTCGACCGCGACGGCCGCCGGCGCCTCGTGCGACCGAGCGCGGCACCCGTGGTCACACACGCCCGCCAGGTACTGGGCCTCACCAACGACCTCGCCGGATGGGCCGAGCGTCTTCGTACCGGCCGCAGCGGCGCACTCCGGCTGGGGATGATCGATGCGGCCGCGGTGGTCCACTGTCCGGATCAACTGCGCACGTTCCGCGCCGGCCATCCCGACGTCGACCTGCGACTCCGCGTCTCGCCGTCCGCCCAGCTCATCGAGCTCCTCATGGCAGGCCAACTCGATCTGGTGGTGTGCGTCGAACCGACCGTGCCGGTCACCGGGGTCGACACCGAGCCGCTGCTCACCGAGGACCTCGCCGTCTACGCGCCGCCCGGCCACCGCATCGGCCCTCCCTCGACGTGGGGTCCGTGGGTGCTGTTCCCTGCCGGCTCGCACACTCGCACCGTCGTGGTCGACGAGTTGCGACGACTCGGCGCCCCGATCGACGTTGTCGCCGAGAGCCACCAGCCCGAGGTATTGCGCGAGATGGTCCGGTTGGGAGTCGGCTGGACGGTGCTGCCGACCGCACAGGCCGAACACGGCGATCGACCGTTGCGTCGGAGCCGGAAGCTGACGACCCGCCGGCTCGTGCTGGCCACGCGAACCGGCTCAGTTCGCGACCCCGCCGTCGACGAACTCGCCGTCGCGCTGACCCGTCACGGAGCCTGACCGTCGACATTCGTTCAGCGGCTCAGGGTGACGGCGTCACGCCTCCGAGCACGTCATGGAACTGGGCGGAGTCGACGTTGCCGCCACACAGGACGAACGCACTGCGTCCACCACGTTGCGCGAGTGATTCCGTGAGGAGACCAGCGAGCCCGATGGCACCGGCAGACTCAGCCACATTGTGGGTCGTTCGGTAGACGATCCGCATCGCCTCGGCGGTGGCATCGTCGGACACCGCGATGACACGTGCCGCTCCGGCGACGATTCCGGCAATCGAGACAGGGTCAGGCGAACGCGTCGCCACACCGTCGACGAACGTGGCCGCAGCCTGCGTCGTCACCACCTCGCCGCGCTCGAACGACAGCAACGTCGATGGCGCCCTCTCGCTCACCACGCCGATGATCTGCGTGTCGAGGCCGAGCAGGTCGCGCACGGCGATGAGCGCGTTGATCCCCGAGCCCATGCCGACGGGCACATAGACGGTGTCCAATCGACCGGCCGCTTCGAACAACTCACGTGCGTAAGTGGCGACACCCAACACCAGATCGGGATGAAACGGAGGCACCGGCTCGAGCTCTCGCTCCAGCGCCACCTCCATCGACCGTTCCCGTGCCGCTTGGAAGTCGTCGCCGAACTCGATCACCTCGGCACCGAGCGCCCGCATCGCAGCGTTCTTCTCGACGCTGTTGCCGTGTGGGACCAGGATCGTGACCGCCCGACCATAGGCACGTCCGGCGAACGCCAGACTCTGGCCATGGTTGCCTCTCGTCGCGCTCACCACGCCGACGACGTGCGGGCGTTCGCGTACGAGCCGGTCCATGTAGACCAGCCCGCCGCGCACCTTGAACGCTCCCACCGGGGTGTGGTTCTCGTGTTTGACGATCACAGCCGAACCGGCGACCTCGTCCAGCAAGGGCCACTCGTACTGCGGTGTCGGTGGCACGTGACGTCGCACGACCTCGGTCGCACGGGCGAGGTCGTCGAGGTCGAACATCGCAACGCTCACGACGCCAGACCCCGGTCGGTCACCACGTGGTCGACGGACATGTCGTGCGACTCCACCGCAAGGTCGTCCAGCAGCTGTTCGTGGAAGCAGACCCCGACCGTGACGCAGTCGTCGCGCACGGCGACGAGGAACCGGTCGAACCAGCCGCCACCCTGGCCGAGCCGCCGGCCGGCGGTCGTGAATGCGAGTCCCGGCACGATCACCACGTCGGGCCACGTCGGATCGACATCGTCCTCCGGAACCGCGACTTCCATGCTGCGCTCGAGACACCACGACTCGAACGGTGCAACCTCCGGCTCGCCGATGATCGTGCGGAACAGGAGGATCCGTCCGGCGTCGACGACCGATGGCAACCGGATCACATGCGACCACAGGTGGTCGGATCGAACGTGGCGGTCGTCGATCGACCGGCGGAGCTCGCGCATGCGCCGGCGGAGTTCGGGCTTGTCCGGCGTGCGGTCGGCCATCGGTTCGGAGCGTACAGTGGGCGACGATGAGCGATCAGCCGCCACTCCCCGCCGCCAACGCCGTTGCCTTCGATTCGAAACACTTCCGGACGGTGCTCGGTCACTTTCCCACCGGTGTCACGGTGATCACCGGTATGGCCGAAGGTGATCGACCGCACGGGTTCACCATCGGGTCGTTCACGTCGGTGTCGCTGGATCCGCCACTCGTCGGGTTCCTCCCCCAGGTCGATTCCGAGACCTGGGCGCTGATGGCCGACGCCGGCAGTTTCTGCGTCAACGTGCTCAGCGACGCCCAGAGCGACCTGTGTTGGAAGTTCGCGAAGAGCGGCACCGAGACGACCCGTTTCGAGGGCGTCGAATGGCACGCCGCCCCTTCGGGTGCCCCGGTGTTGGAACGGGCCGTCGCGTGGATCGACTGCAGTGTCGAGCAGGTGTACGAGATGGGCGACCACTACTTCGTGCTCGGCCGGGTCACCGCGCTCGACGCCGACGCCGATCACGACGGACTCCCGCCACGCCCACTGGTGTTCTACCGCGGCACCATCGGCGGCTTCGCCGCTGAAGGCTGACCGATTCGCCACCCGAACCCACCACGCCGAACGGCATTTTCGGGCGTTGGCAACGCGAGACTGGGGGGATGGATCGTCGTACGCCGCTCGCAGCCGGGCTCGACACGTTCGCCGTCGTGTTGTTCGTCGCCATCGGGCGCCGCGAGCACGAACGAGACTCGGCGATCGCCGGGCTGATCGAGACCGCCGCGCCCTTCCTGATCGCCCTCGCGCTGGCCTGGCTGGTGCTGCGGGTGTGGAAGCGCCCCACCGAGTGGCGAACAGGTGTCGGCGTCTGGGCGATCGTCGTGGTCGCCGGCATGCTGCTGCGCAACCTCGTCTTCGACGACGGCACCGCAACGGCCTTCGTCATCGTCGCCACGCTGTTCCTCGCGTTGTTCATCGTCGGCTGGCGCCTCGCGTTCGCCGCGATGAACCGGCGGCACCCCGTCACGCCTGGCGGCTGAGCCGGGCGTGACGGTCGCTCGAACGGATCAGAGACCGGGGTTGTGCGTGGAACCATGCGTGGTCCAGTAGTCGTTGATCGACTTCTGGATTCGGACATACCAGATCAGGTTGCCGATGATCGGCAGCAGGAACCACAAACCCCAGATCGTGGTGATCGGCGGCTCCTTGCCTTCACGGCGATAGAGCTGCTCGACCTCGGAGGCCATCATGAACATGGTGACCGGGGCGATGAACAGCGTGAGGAGGAGGTAACCGACGCCGCCGAGCCCGGTGCGGGCGTGCGCTTTGAGTTCGTCGCCGTTCTGGTACGACCAGATGATCGTCCAGACCCCGAACGTCACGATGGTCAAAAGGATCACCAGGCCGATCGAGCGCGGCTTGCCGACCGGGCCGGCGCCGGCACTCGTCATCGCGGCTGGTGGCGGTGGCGGTGGCGGTGTCTCCGCAGCGGGCGGCGGTGTTTCGGATGGCGGTGGCGGCGGCGTATCGGTCATCGCCACACGGTAGGTCGATACGGCGGGCTCGTCGGCGATACCTCGAATCGGTCATGCTCGGCCCGATGAGCGCGCTGAAGATCGAGATCGACCCCGTCGACGCCGGATTCTCCGCCGAGCGGCTCGACCGCATCGACCGGCACTTCCAGGGCTACGTCGACCAGAAGAAATTGGCCGGCTGGCACATCGCCATCAGCCGCAGGGGCCAGCTCGTCCACTCCTCCACCTCCGGGCATCGCGACATCGCCGCCGACCTGCCGTTCACCGACGACACCGTCGTGCGGATGTTCTCGATGACCAAGCCGATCACCTCGGTCGCCGCGATGATGCTCTACGAAGATGGCCTGCTCGAGCTCAAGTCACCGATCTCCAAGTGGTTGCCCGAGTTCGCCGACACCAGGGTCTACCGGTCGGGCTCGTTCTTCGCTCCGGTCACCGATCCGCTCGTCGAGCCGATCCGGGTGTGGCACCTCCTCACCCACACGTCCGGTCTCACGTACGGATTCCACAACACCCACGTCACCGACGCCATCTACCGAAAAGGCGGCTTCGAATGGGGGAACCCGCCCGGTGCCGACCTCGCGGAATGCTGCCGGCTCTGGGCCGAGATGCCACTCGCGTTCCAGCCCGGCAGCGAGTGGAACTACGGCGTGTCGACCGACGTGCTGGGCCGCCTGGTCGAGGTCGTGTCCGGGATGCCGCTCGACGAGTTCTTCCGCACGCGCATCTTCGAGCCGCTCGGGATGACCGAGACCGACTTCTACGTCCACGACGACGCCATGGAACGCTTCGCCACGCTCTACGTCCGAAACCCGGCGACCGGCGAGGCAGTGCCGGCGCCGCAGGCCCTCGGCCGGGTCGCGAACGAGCCGCCGACGATGCTCGGCGGAGGCGGCGGCCTCGTTGGGACCGCGCACGACTACCTGCGCTTCACCCACATGCTGTTGAACAGGGGCGAACTCGACGGGGTCCGACTCCTCGGCTCGCGGACGGTCGACTACATGACCCGCAACCACCTGCCCGGCAACGCCGATCTCGAATCGTTCGGTCGGCCGCTGTTCGCCGAGACGAGCTTCGACGGCGCGGGCTTCGGCCTCGGCTTCTCCGTCGTGCTCGACGCCGCCGCCAACAAGGTGCTGCGGTCGGAGGGCGAGTACTCGTGGGGTGGCGCGGCCAGCACGATCTTCTGGATCGACCCCCGCGAGGAGATCGTCGCGCTGTTTCTCACCCAGCTACTGCCATCGAGCACGTATCCGATCCGGTCCCAGCTCAACCAGCTCGTGCAGCAGGCCCTCGTCGACTGACCGTCATGCGGTCGCGACCCCGGCCAACATCGCCTCGATCATCGCCTCGATCATCGAGGCGAACATCGCGTCGAGGTCGTCGATCCAGACGAGATGATGGTTCACCTCGAGGCTGACGAAACCGTGGAGTTGCGACCACGCCCCGACGGTCAGCGCGCGCTGCGCGGGCGTCCACATCTCGACGTCGGTGTCGGTCCGGCCGACCATCGCCGCCGCGGCGTCGAGCAGCGGCGCCATCACGGTGACCTGCGCATCGATCGTGGGGCCTCCCGCCGGTGCGGCGTACCCGGCAAGGACGTCGGTGAAGACGAGTGTGAAGCGTGACGGGAACGTCGTCGCGAATCGCCGATAGCCCGTCGCGGCCGCCCTGATCCGGTCGGCGGGTGACGCACCGGGATCCACCGTTCGGCGAACCTCGGTGGCCATCTGATCGTAGACGTCGAGGATCAGCGCGGTGTACAACGCGTCGAGGCTCTCGAAGTAGGTGTAGAGCGTCGACGGGCTGACACCGACGGCCCGTGCCAGCGCCCGCCAGTTCACCGCCGTCGGTCCGCCGTCGTCGAGCTGTGCCAGCGCGGCGTCCAGCACATCGCGTCGCAGTGCCTGTTGCTGCAGTTCACGTCTCGTCATCGCCGACATGAGCTCACGGTAGCCATCCAGACCCACCCTGCTGAATGATGTTCGATTCTCGAACGGTGTGACGAATGGCCGATTGTGCTTCCGGAACAACATCCGTACTGTAAACAGTGTTCAACTTTCGAGCACCGTTCAGCATCAGTCCGACCGTCCATCCGAGGGAGACACACCATGACCACCCCACCCATCGAGCCGGGCACGCAGCGTCACGTCGTGCTCGGTGCCGGACCCGTCGGGCGCGCCGTCGTGGCACGGCTCCTGGCCACCGGGGTGCAGCCGACCGTGGTCACCCGTTCGGGGACTCAGCTTCACGGCGCGATCGCACACCGCGCCGACATCACCGACCCCGCAGCACTGGCTGCTGCGTTGGCCGGCGCCGACGTCGTCCACCAGTGCGCCCAACCCGCCTACCACCGCTGGCCCGAGGAGTTCCCCACACTCCAGACGGGCGTCGTCGACGCGGTCGCCGCGTGCGGCGCGGTCCTGGTCGTCGTCGAGAACCTGTACGGATACGGCATCGTCGACGGTCCGCTGACCGAGACGCTTCCGCTCATCGCCACCACCAGGAAGGGTGCCGTCCGGGCCCGCATGCACCTCGACCTGCTCGAGGCGCACCAGGCCGGTCGCGTCCGGATGGTCGCTGCCCGGGCGTCGGACTTCTTCGGCCCCCACGTCGATGGCTCCGCGTTCGGGGAGCGATTCGTGTCCCAGGTGCGCGCCGGCAGGAAGGTCGACATCCTCGGCGAACCCGACGCGCTGCACACGGTGACGTACGTGCCCGACCTGGCCACCGCGATGGTCACGCTCGCGTCGACGCCCGAGGCATGGGGCAGGGCCTGGCACGTCCCGAACGCGGCCACGGTCACGCAACGCGAGATCGTCGAGATCGCAGCTCGTGCCGCTGGCACGACACCCAACGTCCGGCCGGTGGCACGATGGCAGCTTCGCGCCATCGGCATGTTCTCCGCACCGATGCGCGAGACCATCGAGATGGCCTACGAGTTCGAGCATGATTTCGTCGTCGACCACAGCGACTACGCACACCACTTCGGCGATCACTCCACATCGCTCGAAGACGCATTCGCCGCAACGATGGGCAGTCGTGCGATCGGAGTCTGACCCTGATGCAAGAATCAGAGGGTGTTGGTGATGGCTCCGGTCTCGGCGCCCTGCACGAGCTTGGCGTACTTGCCGAGCACCCCGGTGGTGTAGCGAGGGGGATTCGGGGTCCAGCCGTCCATCCGATTGGCGAGCTCGGTGTGGTCGATGAGCAGGTCGAGCGACTTCGACGGGACATCGACGCGGATGAGGTCGCCGTCGCGCACGAAGGCGATCGGGCCACCATCAGCTGCCTCGGGCGCCACGTGGCCGATGCAGAATCCCCAGGTGCCGCCAGAGAAGCGGCCGTCGGTGATCAGCGCACAGTCCGAACCGCGGCCGGCGCCCTTGAGCGCCCCCGTGATGGCGAGCATCTCGCGCATGCCCGGTCCGCCCTTCGGGCCTTCATACCGGATCACGATGACGGTGCCGGGCTGGATCGTGCCGGCGAGGATCGCCTCCATCGCGAACGACTCGTCGTCGAACACGCGCGCCGGGCCTTCGAAGTGCATCTGCGCATCGGACAGACCGGCAACCTTGACGACCGCGCCCTTCGGCGCGAGCGAACCGGTGAGAATGTTGATGCCACCGGCCGTGTGGATCGGCGCGTCGAGCGGATGCACGACCACACCGTCAGCTGCCGGCGGATCGATCTCGGCAAGGTTCTCGGCCATGGTCTTGCCGGTCACCGTCATGACGTCGCCGTGCAGGAGGTCGGCGTCGAGGAGGACCTTCATCACGACCGGCACTCCACCGACGCGGTCGAGGTCGCTCATGTGGAACTTGCCGCCCGGCTTCATGTCCGCGATGTGCGGCACCTTGTCGGCAATCCGGTTGAAGTCGTCGAGGTCGAGCTCCACTCCGGCCTCGTTCGCAAGAGCGAGCAGGTGGAGCACCGCATTGGTCGATCCACCGAGGGCGGACGTGACGGCGATCGCGTTCTCGAACGCCGCCTTGGTCATGATCTGGCGCGGCGTGATCCCGAGCCGGAGCAGGTTCACGACAGCGGCACCGGCACGCTCGGCGTCGCCTTCGCGGCGACCGTCGATAGCGGGCGGCGATGCGGTTCCAGGCAGGCTCATCCCGATCGCCTCTGCGATCGAGCTCATCGTGTTGGCGGTGAACATGCCACCGCACGCGCCCTCGCCCGGACACGCTCGCGACTCGATCTCGTGGAGTTCATCCTCGGTGATGGTGCCGGCAGCGCAGGCGCCGACCGCTTCGAACACGCTGGTGATGTCGAGCGCCGTGCCGTTGTACTCGCCCGGCATGGTCGAGCCGTTGTACACGAACACGCTCGGCAGGTCGAGGCGGGCCGCAGCCATGAGCATTCCGGGGATCGACTTGTCGCATCCGGCGAGGCCGACGAATCCGTCGAAGCGTTCGGCATGCATGACCGTCTCGACCGAATCGCAGATCACCTCACGCGACACGAGCGACGCTCGCATTCCTTCGTGACCCATCGAGATGCCGTCGCTGACGGTGATCGTCCCGAACTCGAGCGGGAAGCCACCCGCCTCACGCACGCCCACCTTGGCGTGCTCGGCGAGCTTGCGCAACGTCATGTTGCACGGCGTGACCTCGTTCCACGACGAGGCGATCGCCACCTGTGGCTTGTCCCAGTCAGCGTCGCCCATCCCGACGGCGCGCAGCATTGCGCGTGACGGCGCCTTCTGCATGCCATCGGTGACATCGCGCGACCGCGGCTTGATGTCGACCGGCGTCTCGATCGGAGTGTCGCTGCTGTTCGAGCTCATGGCCCGCAGAGTAGTGGCTGACCCTCGGGCCGAGCCTGGTGCTCTGCCCACCCCGCCGAAGCCCGCCGACCACTGATGTAACGATTGGTGTCTGACACCAATCGTTACATCAGTGTTTGATCATGACGTGCTTGACCTCGGTGTAGGCCTCGACGGCGTACATCGACATGTCCTTGCCGTAGCCCGACTGCTTGAAACCGCCGTGCGGCATCTCCGACACGATCGGAATGTGGTCGTTGACCCACACGGCGCCGAACTGCAGCGCCTTGCTCATCCGCATCGCGCGGCCGACATCAGAGGTCCAGACGCTCGCCGCGAGGCCGTAGTCGACGTCGTTGGCCATCGCCAGTGCCGTCTCTTCGTCGGCGGCCGACTGCACGGTGACGACGGGGCCGAACACTTCGCGCTGAATGATCTCGGACGACTGGCCCGGACCGACCACCACGGTCGGTTCGTAGAAGAAGCCAGGTCCGGAACCAATCGATCCGCCGACGGTGACCTCGGCGCCCGCCTCCCGCGCACGGTCGACGTAGCCCGCCACGCGTGAGCGGTGGATGTCGGAGATGACGGGCCCCATCTCGGTGTCGTCAGCCATCGGATCGCCCACCTTGATGCTCGCAACCGCATCGGTCAGCTGATTCACGAAGTCGTCGTGGATCTTCGCTCCCGCGATGACCCGGCACGGCGCCGTGCAGTCCTGCCCGGAGTTGTAGAACGACATGCCCTTCAGGTTCTCGACGACCGCATCGATGTCGGCGTCGTCGAACACGATGACAGGGGCCTTGCCACCGAGTTCGAGGTGCACGCGCTTCAGCGACTCCGCCGACGCCCGGGCCACCGCCTTGCCGGCGCCCACGCTGCCGGTGATCGAGATCATCGCAATGCCCGGGTGCTCGCTGAGCGCGGCGCCGGCCACGGCACCCTGGCCACAGACCACGTTGAACACGCCTGCCGGCAACACCTCGGCGGTGAGCTCGGCGAGTCGCAGCACCGAATACGGCGTCAACTCCGACGGCTTGAGGATGACGGTGTTGCCCGCTGCGAGCGCCGGGCCGAGCTTCCAGGTCGCCATGTTCAGCGGATAGTTCCACGGAGTGATCGAGGCCACGACGCCGAGCGGATCGCGACGCACCATCGAGGTGTAACCCGCCATGTACTCGCCGGCAGCCTTGCCCTCGAGGAAACGGCACGCGGACGCGAAGAAGCGCCAGTTGTCCTTCGTGAGGTCCATCTCGAACTCGACGATCCCGACCGGCTTGCCGACGTTCTCACATTCGATGCGCGACAGCTCGTCGATGTTGTCGTCGACGATGTCGGCCACGCGGTGCAGGATCTCGCTGCGTTCGCGTGGGGTGAGGGCTGCCCAAGCCGGAAACGCCGCAGTGGCGGCAACGACGGCGGCGTCGACGTCGCCCGCATCGCTCGCCGGAACCTCGCCGATCACCGCCCCGGTCGCAGGGTTGACGACGGCGTCGGTTGCACCACTGCGCGCCGAACGCCAGTCGCCGCCGATGAAGTTGGAGTTCAAGGAAGACAGCTCGGTTGACATGACCACAGATTGCCACGCCGAACGCCGGATTGTTGCCGCCAGATGAACGATCGAAGCGTTGGGAACGCGGATGCCTCAGCGTTGTAGCCTTCTTCGATCATGATCCCAGGACCCGTGTCCATCGAGTGGAACGCGATGCACGCAAGATGAGCGACGTCGTCATCCAGCTCGATCATGTCCGCAAGTCGTTCGGCGACTTCGTGGCAGTGGATCACGCGAACTTCGGCATCGAGCAGGGCGAGTTCTTCGCGATGCTCGGCCCGTCGGGCTGCGGGAAGACAACCACGTTGAAGATGATCGCCGGCTTCGAGCAACCGACGTCGGGCAAAGTGCTCCTGAACGGCGTCGACGTGAGCCGCGTACCGCCCTACAAGCGCAACGTCAACACGGTCTTCCAGCAGTACGCGCTCTTCCCCCACATGACCGTCGCCGACAACGTCCGATTCGGACCCAAGTCCAAGAAAGTCCCCAAGACCGAGTACGAACCAAACGTCGCCCAGATGCTCGAGGTGGTGCGCCTCACCGAGTTCGCCGACCGCAAGTCGACCCAACTCTCCGGCGGCCAGCAGCAGCGAGTCGCACTCGCACGCGCCCTCGTCAACTTCCCGAGCGCACTGCTCCTCGACGAGCCACTCGCCGCGCTCGACCTGAAGCTTCGCGAAGCGATGCAGTTCGAATTGAAGCGGATCCAACGCGAGGTCGGCATCACGTTCGTGTTCGTCACCCACGACCAGGGCGAGGCGCTGACGATGAGCGATCGCATCGCCGTGATGAGCGATGGTCGAGTCGAGCAGATCGGTACCCCCGAGGAGATCTACAACAGCCCAGCGACGTTGTTCGTGGCCGGTTTCATCGGTTCAGCCAACCTGCTCCCGGGCGAAGTGGTGAGCGCTGACGGCACGGACACGGTCGTGAAGCTGACGGCCGGCCCCACGGTACGCGCCCGCACCAGCACGATCCGCCAGCCTGATGCACCGGTTTCGGTGATGCTGCGGCCCGAGCGCCTCACCGCCACGATGGAGGCCCGCTCCGACGGTCGCTCGGTTGACGGAACGGTGAGCGACGTGGTGTTCCAGGGAGCGACCGCCCGGATCATCGTGCACCTCGCCGACGACAGCGAAGTCATCGCCAGCGTCGTGACGGGTACGGACATCCCGTTCCTGCACCCCGGCAGCACCGTGCATCTCGCATGGGAGCCGGGCAGTGCGTTCCTGCTCTCCGGCTGGCCCCGCCGGCCGGGTGCCACCGCCAGCGACATCGACACCCTCGAGGCGCACGCCGACTCGTAGGTCGAGCCCACCGATGCAATCGATTCCTCACAGCCGACCGACCACGCAGACACCGACAGGACCTGACATGACGATTCGACGATCCACTCCGTTCAACACCCCCCGCGGGAGGCTCACCCGGCGCCAACTGATCGCTCGCGCCGGCGCAGTCGGTGCCGCCGGCATCTCGTTGCCGGCGATCCTCGCTGCCTGCGGCGGCAGTGATGGTGACAGCGGCTCGACCGGCTCCACGCCGGCGGCCGGGAGCACCGGTACGGGCGGCGGAGGCGGAAGCGGCTCGTTGTTCTTCGAGAACTGGCCGTCGTACATCGACCCCAGCGAGGACGGCGCCATCGGGACGGTCGACCGCTTCATCGAGGCCACCGGCATCGACATGCGCTACACCGAGGCCTACAACGACAACAACGAGTACTTCGCCAAGATCCAACCGCTGCTCGGCCGCGGTGAGCCAATCGATCCCGACATCATCGCTCCAACCAGTTGGCTGGCGAACCGGCTCATCACGCTCGGCTGGCTCGAGAAGCTGCCGATCGACCAGGTGGCGAACGCCGTCAACCTACGCGCCGACCTGCAGAACCCGACCTGGGACCCCACCGGCGAGTACAGCCTGCCGTGGCAGACCGGGTTCGCCGGTATCGCCTACAACTCCGACGTCACCGGCCGCGACATCACCAGCGTCGACGACCTGTTCGATCCTGAGTTCGCCGGCAAGGTCGGCGCACTCACCGAGATGCGCGACACGATCGGCCTGATCGCAATGAGTCTGGGGATCGACATCTCGACACTCGAGACGTTCGCCGATGCAGCACCGGCCTTCGACAAGCTCCAGGAGGCCAAGGACTCCGGCCAGATCCGCCGCTTCCACGGCAACGACTACTTCGTCGACCTCTCCGAGGGCAACCTCGCGATCACGATCGGTTGGTCCGGCGACGTCGCCGCCATCGCCCGCGACAACCCCGCCGTCAAGTTCGTGTTCCCCGAGAGCGGCGCCACATCGTGGGCCGACACGATGGTCGTGCCGAAGGGTGCGCGGAACATCGATGCCGCGGCGCAGTGGATGAACTTCGTGTACGACCCGGTGCAAGCCGCGCAGATCACGGCATTCGTCGGCTACGTGTCACCCGTCGCCGGCGTGCGCGACGAGCTCGAGAAGCTCGACCCTGATCTCGCCAACGATCCGCTCGTCTTCCCCGACGACGCCACACTCGCCAACACCAAGGGCTTCGCTTCGCTGTCCGAAGAGGTCGAAGCCGAGTACGACGCGGCGTTCTCGGCAATCACCGGAGCCTGATGCGATGACCGCCGCCATCGTGCGTCTGGGGGTGAGGCGCCCCGAGATGCTCGGTCTCGGCGCGCTCCTCCTCGCGGGCGCACTGTTGGCGGCGGTCGGCACCCAGCTCCTCACCGGACCGTTGGCGGTGCTGTCGCTGGCGGTCGTGTTCGCGAGCATCGTGATGCTCGTCGTCGTCGCCACGATCGGCACCCCCGAGACCCGCCGCAAGATCGCGCCCTACGGGTTGCTCAAGCCGGGCATGCTCTGGCTGGCGCTGTTCTACCTGGCTCCGCTGTTCACGCTGCTGCGGTTGTCGCTGTCGACGCTGCCGAGCCGGTTCGCCGTCGAGGCCGAGTTCGACTGGAACTTCGACAACTACGTCACCGCGTTCACCGACTTCGGACCGCAGTTCCAGCGGGCGTTCATCTACGCCGGGACCGCCACGATCCTCACGATCGTCATCGGGTACCCACTCGCCTACGTCATCGCGTTCCGTGGAGGCAGGTACCGCACCTTGATGCTCGGCCTCGTCGTCATCCCGTTCTTCACGTCGTTCCTGATACGCACGATCGCGTGGCGCAGCATCCTCTCCGATGACGGCATCGCGACGGGTTTCCTCGACGCCGTCGGGCTCACGTGGTTCTTCGAGGCTGCGAACATCATGGACAACGGCCGCATCATCAACACGCCGGCCGCGGTTGATTTTCGGTCTCACGTACAACTTCCTGCCCTTCATGATCCTGCCGATCTACGTCAGCCTGGAAAAGGTCGACATCCGCCTCGTCGACGCCGCCAAGGACCTCTACTCGACGTCGACGTCCGCGTTCACGAAGGTCGTGCTCCCGCTCTCGCTGCCGGGTGTGTTCGCCGGCACACTGCTGACGTTCATCCCCGCCGCAGGTGACTTCGTGAACTCGCTGTACCTCGGCAGCCCGAATACGACGATGATCGGCAACTCGATCCAGGACCAGTTCCTCGTCCAGAACAACGTGCCGCTGGCGTCGGCGATGTCGTTCGTCCTGATGTTCATCATCACGGTGTTCGTGATCATTTACAGCCGGTTCTTCGGCACCGAGGACCTGGCATGAGGGACCTGGCATGAGCGCGCCGTCGTCGACGGGAGGCCGTGTCGCCCGGATCGCGCTCAACGTCTACGCCGGGCTGGGTCTGCTGTACCTGTTCGTGCCGATCATCTGGATCGTCGCGTTCTCGTTCAACCAGCCGAAAGGCAACTACAACGTCACGTGGCAGCAGTTCACGCTCGAGAACTGGAAGGACCCGTTCGGCGACGAGGCGCTGACGAACGCGTTCGTCGAGAGCCTCAAGATCGCCGCGTTCTCGACGGTCATCGCCACGATCCTCGGCTCGATGATCGCCATCGCGCTCGCACGGTACAAGTTCCGCGGCAGCGGCGGATTGAACTTCTTCCTGGTCCTCCCGCTGACCACGCCGGAGATCGTGCTGGGCTCATCGCTGGCCACGCTGTTCCTGGACTGGGACGTCACACGTGGGTTCACGACCGTGGTGATCGCGCACATCATGTTCCAGGTGAGCTTCGTGGCACTGACGGTCCGGGCGAGGGTGCGGGGCTTCGACTGGACACTCGAACAGGCCGCCCAAGACCTCGGAGCATCGCCCCTGCGAACGTTCTGGAAGGTGACGTTCCCGCTCATCCTGCCCGGCATTCTCGCTGCGGCGCTGCTGTCGTTCGCATTGTCGTTGGACGACTTCATCATCACGCTGTTCAACGCCGGCTCCCTCGTAACGTTCCCGCTGTACATCAACGGCAGCTTCCGGGTGAAGTTCCCACCGGAGGTGAACGTGCTCGCCACCGCAATCCTCCTCGTGAGTGTCGCGCTGATGCTCGCCGGCACGGTGTGGGGCGCACGCGGCCGACGCCGCTCCTCCCCCTGACCCCGTGACGCAGCACCTGTTCGTGTACGGCACCCTGCGGCCGGGGGACGTCCGATGGGCGATCCTGCAGCCGTTCGTCGTCGACGGCGGGATGCCGGATTCCGTGTCGGGCCACCTCTTCGACACCGGCTTCGACTATCCGGCCGCGGTGTTCAGGCCCGATGGAACGATCCACGGTCACACGTTCTCGCTGCTCTCGAAGTCGATCGACCACGCCCTCTCGGTGCTCGACGAGGTCGAAGACATCGTCGGCGGCGAATACCACCGGGTCACGGTGCGAACGCACCTGGGTCTCGATGCATGGGCGTACGCCTACGGGGCCGGGCTCCACCTCACACCGATCCCCTCCGGCGACTGGCTCGCTCACCGCCCCCTCCCCCGACTCGAATGAGACGCGGGGTCAGACCCAGCGTCTCATGTTGCGCCCCGGTGGAAGGCATGCGAACATGTGTTCGTGTCGGTGAACCGCTCCGCCTCGACGATCCTGCACGCCGATCTCGACTCGTTCTATGCGTCGGTCGAGCAGCGTGACGATCCATCGCTGCGCGGCAAGCCGATCGTGGTCGGCGGTGGCGTGGTCCTCGCCGCGAGTTACGAGGCCAAGGCCTTCGGTGTGCGCACGGCGATGTCGGGCCGGGCCGCACGCCGGCTGTGCCCGAACCTGATCGACGTGGCACCCCGATTCGACGCGTACACGGCAGCGAGTCGGGCGGTGTTCGAGATCTTCCGCGACACGTCGCCGATCGTCGAACCCATGTCGATCGACGAGGCGTTCATCGACGTCGCCGGGCTCTGGCGGATCGCGGGAACACCAGCCGAGATCGCCACGCAACTTCGAGCCCGGATCGCCGAGGAGGTCGGCCTGCCGATCACGGTCGGGATCGCGCGCACGAAGTTCCTGGCGAAGGTGGCCAGCGGCGTCGCCAAGCCCGATGGGCTGCTCGTCGTCGAACCTGACGGCGAACTGGCTTTCCTCCATCCACTCCCGGTGCAACGACTGTGGGGCGTCGGCGAGATCACCGCGACGAAGCTTCACGACCGCGGGATCCACACCGTGGCCGACGTCGCCGCCATGACACCCGAGGCACTCACCGCCATCGTCGGCCCGTCGATGGGCCACCAACTGCATGCCCTGTCGCACAACCGCGATGCCCGACGCGTGACCACCGGGAAGCGCCGGGGATCGATCGGATCCCAACAGGCGCTCGGGACGCGCCGACGCTCGCGTGACGAGATCGACGTCGTCCTGTGGCGCCTCGTCGATCGCATCACCTCGAGGATGCGGCACGCCGGTCGGGTCGGGCGCACGGTCACGCTGCGCTTGCGGTTCGACGACTTCTCGCGGGCGACGCGTTCGCACTCACTCGCCGACCCGACCGCCGGTACCTCCACGGTGCACACCACGGCGGTCGCGCTCCTCGACGCGGCATGGCCGCTCGTCGAACGCAAGGGGATCACGCTGCTCGGCGTGTCGGTCGGCAACCTGAGCGATCTCGATGCGGTCCAGCTGGTCCTCCCCTTCCGGCGCTGCGAATCGGAACAGCTCGACACCGTGATGGACGCGGTGAACGACCGGTTCGGTCGCGGTGCGCTCCAACGCGCCACGACGATGCGCGGCGATCCCGGGATCCAGCTGCCGATGCTGCCCGACTGAATCCTCCGAATGACCGCCGGCGGGAGCGTCCACGTACATTCGACGCCATGAGCGCACGAGATCGACTGACCGGACCGGGCAACACGGGTGTCTGGTACTTCACCGACGCCATGAGCGCAGGCCAGGCCGCCGAGGCCGCGGCGCGGATCGAGTCGCTCGGCTACTCCACCCTGTGGCTGCCCGACACGATGGGCCGTGATCCCTTCGCCCACATCGCGTGGCTCGGATCGCAGACGTCGACCCTCCAGTTCGCCACCGGCATCGCCAGCATCTTCCATCGGCACCCGGGCCCGATGCTGCAGGCAGCGAACACGCTTGCCGAACAGACCGGCGGCAGGTTCGTCCTCGGCCTCGGCGTCAGCCACGGCCCGATGGTCGAGGGCATCCGCAAACTCGACTACTCCAAGCCACTCAGTCAGATGCGCGACTACCTGGCGGCGATGGACTCGTCGATGTACATGGCGGTCCCGCCGACCGACAAACCGCTACGTCTGCTGGCGGCACTCGGGCCGAAGATGCTGGAGTTGTCCGCCACCGCCGCCGACGGTGCCCACCCGTACTTCGTGACGCCCGAACACACCGCGGAGGCCCGGGCGGCGATCGGTCCGGACAAGCTACTCTGCGTCGAGCAGAAGGTCATCGTGTCGACCGATGCCGACGCAGCCCGCGCTGCGGCCAACATCCAGATCGATCGGTACGCAGGTCTGCCCAACTACCGCAACAACTGGAAGCGGATCGGGTTCACCGAGGACGAGATCGAGCAGCGGGCGAACCGCTTCGTCGACCACGTGATCGTGTGGGGCGACGCCGACACCGTGCGCGCCGGCATCCAAGCCCATTACGACGCCGGGGCCGACCACGTGTGCATCCAGCCCGTCTCGACCGAGGGGCCGCTCGTGCTCGACTGGAACGCGCTCGAAGTGCTCGCACCGTCGACATGACCGACTGGCAGCACGTCCGTTACGACCGGCCCGCCGAACGGGTGGCGAGGATCACACTCGCACGCCCCGAGATGGCCAACGCCCAGAACTACCTCATGATCTCCGAGCTGAACGAAGCGTTCGACGTCGCAGCGCGCGACGAGGAGGTCCGCTGCATCGTGCTGGCCGCCGACGGCGACCACTTCTCGTCCGGCCACGATCTGAGCGATCTCGATGCCGACATGTCCGACCTGTGCACCATCGGCACGCAGTGTCATTTCGACGCCGATGGCGCCGAGGGGTACATGGCCCGCGAGGCCGAGATGTACGTCGGCATGTGCTGGCGGTGGCGCAACATCCCGAAGCCGACGATTGCGTCTGTGCAGGGCAAGGTGATCGCCGGTGGGTTGATGCTCGTGTGGCCCATGGATCTCGTGATCTGTTCGGAGGAGGCGACATTCTCCGACCCGGTCGTGGCGCTCGGCGTGAACGGTCACGAGTACTTCACGCACCCGTACGAGGCAGGCGCTCGACTGGCCAAGGAGATGCTGTTCACGGGACGGGCGATCACGGCACAAGAGGCACTGATGCACGGCATGGTGAACAAGGTGGTTCCCCGCGACGAGCTCGAGTCAGCGACCTTGGAAATGGCCGAGCACATCGCTCGGCGTCCGATGTTCGGCCTGACGTTGGCCAAGCAGTCGGTCAACAACGCCCTCGACGCGATGGGTCAGTACACCGCACTGCAGTCGGCATTCGGCCTGCACCACGTTGCCCACAGCCACAACCGCCTGAAGTTCGATTCGCTGATCGATCCCCGCGGCATCAAGGTCATCCGCGCCGAAGCCTGAGCCGAAAAATGCGGGGATTCGTGCATCCCGTGCACGAATCCCCGCACATTTCGGGTTGGAGTGACGATTACGACAGGCGGTCGAGGATGTTGCGGGTGATCTGTTCGACGTGGCGGTCACGTTCGGCGAGTCCCCACACCCAGTCGGTGCTCCCGGACGTGATGACCGTGCCGCCACCCGGCGACACGTATGTCCCGAGAATTGCGTGGCCGTGAGAGATCCGTTCGACGGCAGCACGATCGCGGGTGTCGAACAGCCGTGAGGCAATGAACTCGTCCTCGGCCGGCTCGTTCGGCGCCGGTGGTCGAGAGGCCGTCGTGCGGGTGAAGTGCGCAGCCGGTGCGCTGCCGAGGATCTCGAAGTTCGCCGGTGTGCCGTCCTCACCAGTCGGGTACGGCAGACCGTCGCGGTACGTGAAGGCGCAGCCGTCGCACTCGTAGCCGACCACGGCGGCACGAGCTCCGAGCAGGTCGCCGTAGCCGAGACCGGTGCCGTCGAACATCCAGTGCTCGGCGCGGTGCAGCGTGTAGCCGGCGGCGCCGTTGGTGACCCGCTTGCCGATGCGGTGGTAGCCGCCCCGTGAGAAGCTCACGCCGGTCATGTGGTTCTCGGGCCGTTCGAGGAGATGGTCCGACCAGATGGTGGTGAGTTCGGCCTGGCGCTCGGTGTCGTAGACCGGGTCTCGCTTGAAGAAGCCCTTGTAGCCGACCATCGTGGCCGCCGGGCCGGTGCGATCCGCGCCCGTGGGATCCTCGTGACGGACCTGCCAGAAGGCCGTGTTCCCGGAGAAGAACGCGGCGTTGCCGCCCCGGGCGATGAATCGCTCGACGGTGTCGCGCATCTGGCCCGACCAGTACTCGTCGTGACCGATGGACAGGTACAGCCCGTAGGGCGACGCCTCCCCGAGCAACTCGGGATGCTCCTCGAGATCGGCATTCGTGACGACGTCGATCTCGTAGCCCTCCCGATCCGCCCACTCGACGAATGGCAGCTCCCAGTTCGGCCAGCCGGCTGAGCCGCCGTAGGGAGACAGGTGGTTCATCCGCAGGTAGCCGACGTGGCTCGCCGACTGCGGGTCGGGCGGATACAGCGAGGTGACTCGCTGGCCGGCGCCGGGCGGTTTGTAGAGATAGCCCGGCGCCATCGGGCGCTGCATCGAGACCGAGGTGGCTCCGGTGTAGAGGTTGCGGCCGCCGAAATCATTGTAGGCGTGCCACGTGTTCGTCGACAGCGCGAGGAGGATCCGGGCAGAGGTCGTTTCGAGATCCGGGCGCACGACGAAGAACGCGTGAGTCCGTCGGGCCTTGCCGTCGACGTCGATCGTCAGGATCACTTCGTAGTAACCCGACGGCCACTGCGGTTCGACTGCGACCTCGGACGCTGCGGGCCAGCCGCACCCGCGCTCGGGGGCGTCGAGCGGCGTCGGATGATCACCGACCGGGATGTCGGTCTCGCTGTAGACCACGGTGCGCGTGGCCCCGATGTGCGCAACTTCCACGTCGAACGGACGGGCGCCGGACGACGATACGTGCAGCGCGACCCGCTCTCCTCCGGCGACCGATTGCGGCCAGCAGTACCCCGTCACCGTCTCGTATGCCATGACCCGACCCTACGCGCCGAATTCCCCGCGCACGGTACCCCTGCCGGGTCCACAAGACCAGAGTGCGACCGGTACGTTCGGTGTTCGCATGCCCGCCGATCGTCCCACCATCGAACCTGCGGCCAGGTGGACACCCACGCCGTGAGTGCTTCCGGCACGATCTGTCTCCAGGGTGGTCGAGAGTTGACACCACCGTGCGATGCGATGGACCGCTCGGTGCTCGATCGCTGCACGGGGACAGTGGTCGTGCTTGCCGGATCGGCGCGACGCGGGTCCGACTACGCCGGTTCGTCGGCTCGCACCGTTGCGCACTACCGACGCCTCGGTGTCGACGTCGACGTAGTTGCTGATCCGCGCGACGATCCCGAGGCCGCGCTCGACCAGTTGACCGAGAGCGTCGGATTGATCGTGATGCCCGGCGGGTCCCCCGCAGCGCTGCTCGACGTGCTCACCGTCGTCGGCGACGGCGCCATCGGGGCGCGTCTGATCGAGCTGTGGGACTCGGGAACCGGCATCTCTGGTGCGTCCGCAGGAGCGATGGTCCTGTGCGCGAACCTGACCAACCCTGAACGTGCCGGCTCCGTCATCAGCGGCTTGGGTCTGGTGCCGGGCCTCGCCATACCGCACTGGTCGCCCGGGTCCGAGCGGCGCTGGTCCCTGCCATGGTCAGGTCCAGGTTCGTTCCTGTGGGGTCTGCCCGAGTGCGGCGGAGTGCTCATCGAAAGTGCCACGATGGTCGCAGTCGGTCAAGGCGCAGCCGCGGTTCGGATCAGCGGCGACTGGGTGCCCGTCTCGAGGACCGGCCCTCAGCCACTGCCACGGTGACGCTCACGTGGCCGTCAGCGTGACCTCGTCGAACACCGATCCATCTTGACCGATCGCTCGGAGCACGAGCTGGTCGCCGGTGACGGCAATGTCGACGAAGTTGTGCCACGAGTACGCCACCGCGGTGAAGTCGTCCTCGCCGGTTCGGCGGGTGCCCGAGGCCCCACCGGTGACCACGTAGGTCACGCCGTCGATCGGCACGCTTCGCTGGTAGTCGTGGTCGTGGCCGGACAGGACGAGTTGCACGCCGTAGCGCTCGATGAACGGCGCGAGCGCTTCGCGCACCTCGGCGCTCGAGCCCTGGTAACCCGCCGAATAGGGCGGGTGGTGCACGGCGACGATCCGCCACGTGGCATCCGACGAGGCGAGCGTGTCGTCGAGGAACTGGAGCTGCGCCGGGTCGTCGATCTCGTTGGAGTCGAGCCCGACGATCAGCACGTCGCCGTGCTCCTCGGCCCAGTAGCGGCCCGGCATGCCGAGCGCCTCCATCTGCTCGTCGCCTCGGCCCTTCTTCACGTCGTGATTGCCGAGGATCGCCATCAGATCGGCGCCACCGTCGAGAACGTCCGCAAAGGGTTCGAAGACCGTGTCGGGAAGCTTCGTCGGGTCGCCGGCGGGATACACGTTGTCGCCGAGGAAGAGCAGCCCGTCGTAAGGCTCCTGCTCGGCGATCTGCGCAGCGGCGGCACCGGTCGCATCGATGCGGGCGCCGCCGTCGCCGCCGTCACCCACCACCGCGAGGTGGAACTCGGCCGGTGGATCATGCACCTCGTACGACCACGTGGTCGAGGGACCGCCCTTGAGGTGAGTCACGTAGGAGATGGTCTGGCGACGGAACACGAGGAACGTCGCCGCCATCGCCACCACGACCACGAGCCCGGCGACGAGGAGGACGTGACGCCACCGCACACCGCCGCGTCGTGTCGCCACCTGCCCACCCGAATCGCTCGCGGTTTCCACTCCCTCAGCGTGCCACCGACCGAACCCCGACCATCAGGGTCCATCGGCCCCAGACGCTGGATCCGAACTCGCGTAGGGTGGTGGGCGTGAGCCCTCGGATCGTGGTGGCGCTCTCGGATCCCGAGACTCGCGACGCTTCGGTATCGGGAGCGAAGGCGGCGAACCTGGCGCGTGCCGCATCGGCGGGCTTTGCGACACTGCCCGGATTCGTCATCACGACGACGGCTGTCCGTGCCGGCCTCGACGACCCTCACGTCGCCCACGAGGTGCAGCGAGCGTACGAGCGACTGTGCGCCGGCACGACAGAGCCGCTCGTGGTTCGCTCGTCATCCGCCATCGAGGACACGGGCGAATCGTCGATGGCCGGCCGCTTCACCTCGGTACTCGGCGTCGTCGGATGGGACGCGTTCATCGACGCGACCCACCGGGTGATGAATTCGGCCAAGGCAGTGCACGACGACCACGGTGACGTCGGGTCGATGGCGGTACTCGTGCAACGTCAGAGCGACGCCCGGTTCGGTGGCGTCATGTTCGGGGTGGATCCGGTCACCGGGAGCCGCGACCGGATCGTGGTCGAGGTCGTGCCGTCCGGTCCGGATTCGCTCGTCGGTGGCACGGCGATGGCTGATCACTACGTGTTGACCCGTCATGGGCGGGTCGCGCGCGTGACGTGCACCGGTCAGGTCCCGCCGCTCGACCGTGCCCGTCGCCGTGCTCTCGCGAAGATGGCCCGGCGGGCCGAGCGCGTGTTCGGTGCACCGCAGGACATCGAGTGGCTGGTCGACCCGGCCGATCGTCTTTGGCTCCTGCAGAGCCGGCCGGTCACAGCGATCGCGTCGGCGGACAGCCGGCGTTCGGTGCTGCTCGGACCGGGGCCGCTCGCCGAGACGTTCCCCGCTCCACTCCGGCCGCTCGAGCAGGACCTCTGGATCCCACCGCTGCGCGACGGCATCATCCGTGCGTTGCGAACCACCGGCGCCGTGTCGCACCGTGCCCTCGAGCGCTCGCCCGTGGTCACGACGGTCGGCGGTTGGGTCGCGGTCGATCTGGAGCTCATCGGCGTCGTGGAGGCGCGCACCTCGTTCCGGCGACGTATCAACCCGGCCGCGATGGTCCGGCGGTTGGCGACGGCATGGCGCGTCGGTCGCCTCCGGGTCGCGATGCCGAGGTTGGCGCATGAGGCGGTCGCGACCGTCGATCGTGACCTCGCGATGATCCCCCGTCTCGACGAACTCGCTACCGGGGACCTCGCCGATCTGTTGGACCGCACACGTCGGGAGCTGGCCACGATCCATGCGTACGAGGTATTGGCCGGGATGCTCATGAGCGGCCAGAACGGGCTCTCGGGCGCATCGATGGCGGTACGTGCACTGCACGACGGCCGGGCCGCCGGGTGGAGCGACGACGACATCGTGATCGGATCACCCGTGGTGCTCAGCTTGTCGCCCCCGCGCCTCGGAACCAGGCCACCACTGCCTTCGGCTGCGTTGCCGCCACCCGGCCCGGTGAGCACGATCGACCACCTCGATCAGCGCGAGGCCCTACGCGTCCGCGTGCGATGGTTGCAGGAGCTGCTGGCACGCACGACCGACGAGCTCGGTTGCCGACTCGTCAGGGCGCGTGAGATCCCCGACCTCGAGATGGTCACTCGTCTGCACCTGGCCGAACTCGTTGTCCTGGCCGACGGCGGACCTCCGCCGAGCGACATCGCCGAGCGTCCCGCCTGGAATCCGGGCCCGCCGCTGCCGGTCTCGTTCCGGCTGACGTCTGCCGGCGATCTGCATCCCGCCAGCGTCTCGTCCCACACGCGTCGCACGAGCAACGCCGCAGGTCTGCCGGCGGGCGGCGGGCGAGTGGTGGGATTGGCTCACCATCGGCTGGACGAGAGCGTGATGCCCGAGGGCTCCATCCTCGTGACCCGCCATCTCGAACCCCAGCTGGCGCCGGTCCTGGCCGGGTTGGCAGGGCTCGTGTCCGAAACCGGCAGCGCCCTGTCACATCTTGCGATCCTGGCGAGGGAAGCCGGTCTTCCGACGGTCGTCGGTGTCCCCGATGCCCTCCGGCGATTCCCTCCCGGAACCCGTCTGATGATCGATGGTCGCACGGGTGAGATCGATGTGCTCGAGACCGATTCCGATCTTGCACCGGATCAGTCGGTGGCGACGCCATGACCGCCGGTCGGATCGCCCGCGCAATCGGTTTCGCGCTCGCCACGGTCATCCTCGCGGTGTCGGGCATCTACGTCGTCATCGACCTGGCCCGATGGGAGTGGAACCGTGCGGTCATCTCTGCGCTCGTGATGATCGCGGCGCTGATCGTTCTCGTGGCGATGATGCTCTTGCGCCAGTTGCACCGCATCGAAGAACGGATGGATGCGCTCGAACGTCGTGACGACGCGGACACGCTGGGCGCGTTGCGGTCGACGAACGGCGATGCGGCGCGCCGGCATTTCCGATGGCTCGAACGTCCCCCGGACGGCCTCGGCGTGTTCATCCCTGTGCTGCTCGGAGCCGGCGTGCTGCTGTCGCTCGCCGCGTACCTCGTCGAACGCATCGCCGGTCTGTTCGCTGCGGCGACCCTCGACCCTCGAACGGCGCACAAGCTCGCCGCTGATCTTCCGCTCGGCGCCGACCTACCGCGCCCGGCGCAGATCAACCCGCTGACGAGTCCGCCCGTTCGTCACCGAACAGCGACCGCAGCCGTGCTCGTCGTCACGCTGCTGCTTTCGCTCGCTGCGGTCGGCGTTCTTCGGGAGTTGACCCAGACCCGGCCGAAGGAGGTGACCGCGGCCGGCACCACGTTGATCGTGGTCGACATCGATCAGCGACGCCAGGACCGTCCCCTGCCGACCGTCGCCGAAGATCTGTGGGGCTCCTGCCGCTCGCGCCTCCCCGGTGACGTCCGGCTCACGGCGATCACGCAGCTCGACGACGAGCACGTGCAGATCGAATTCGATCGCGCACTGGGGAGCACCGGCCGTGTCCGCATCGTCGGCTGTTTGCAGGACCAGACCCTCGACCTCGTTCGAGCCGACGTGCTCAGCATCGAGTCGGTCGCCGCCGATCGTTGACAGGTCACTGATCAGCGCCAGATGCAGAGGACGCGCATCTCGACACTCTCGCGATACTGCTTGGCGCTCACGTTCGGGTCCCGGAATGCCGAATGCGGTGTCCAGAACGGCCGGCCCTCGTCGATGCAGCGGCTGTCGTAGGTCCGCAATGCCACTGCTTCGGAGTCGGTCAGGTCGGGGAACGTGTACCAGCGGTCCGGAGTCCCGAGTCGCTGGGTGGTCGCACGGCGTAGAACTGGGAATCGACGCGTAGGCCGCCGTACTCGGGCAACATCTCGCGCACGACACGGTCCGCGCCGACCCCGTCGGCGGCGCAGAACGCGAGCGGGTAGTCGGGACGCGTCGGGCCGGTATTGCGCCAGAACTGCAGCACCATCAGACGCGTTGCCGACTGCAGGTCGGCGTGCACGAGTCCGTGTCTCTCGAGCAGCGGATCGAGGAACGTCCGGTAGCGGCGATCGGGTCGGTGATCATCGGGCCGTAGTCGTCGGTGAAGTCGGAGTGGACGAGCTCGATCGGCGCGTAGTCCGGCGTCGTCTGCGCCTCCTCGCGGCTGCGGTGGATCGGCGGGTACGAGATCGCGACGTCGCAACCGGTCGTTGCGGCGGCGAGTGCCTCCACCTCGGGCCGGTGGATGCGATCGACCTGGGTGTGGTCGCGCCAGTCGGTGACCGCCGACTCATGCTCGACGAGCGCGAATCCGCACGTCTCGAAATCGAGATCGCCTGTCGCGGCGCGCCCATCGAGCATGTCGACCGTGACCGGTCGACCGACCGCCCCGTCGAAGTAGTTGAGCGTTGCCTGGCAGTACACCCCGTGTGCCATGTCGCGACCCTAGGCCGCCGAGGCCCGCCCAACGATCTGTGCGCGACCTGTCCCGTCTTGCGGCACGTCTCGCGCTCTGATCGTCGGACGGCGACAACGGGTTCACGAGCCCGCTCGGACGAGGCAGAGTACGGTCGGCGCGATGGACACCCCGCAGCACGTCGTCGTCGTCCTGCTCGACTCACTCAATCGGCACATGCTCGGGTCGTACGGCGGAACCGAGTTCGCGACGCCGAACCTGGACCGATTCGCCGCCCGTTCGACCAGCTTCACGAACCACGTCACCGGTTCGCTCCCCTGCATGCCGGCACGCCACGACATCCTCGTCGGCGCACTCGATTTCCTCTGGAAACCGTGGGGCTCGATCGAATTGTGGGAGGAGTCGATCACTGCAACCCTGCGGCGCGCCGACGTGACGACGATGCTCGTGTCGGACCACCCGCACCTGTTCGAGACCGGTGGCGAGAACTACCACTCCGACTTCTCGGCGTGGGACTACCTGCGCGGACACGAGGGTGACCCGTGGCGAACCTGCCCGGACCCTTCGGCATTCGGCGCGCCCACGTTGCCGGCGGACGGCGGCTGGTTCCTCCGCGACCAGCTCGGCATCGCCGACCGGTCGTTCGGTCGGCGCCACTACGACGACAGCCGCACGTGGTTCCGCGCCGAGGAGGACTTCCCCGGCCCGCGGACGATGGCGGCGGCGACCTCATGGCTACGGGATCAGTCGCCGTCACACGATCGATGGATGCTGTTCGTCGACGAGTTCGACCCCCACGAACCGTTCGACACCCCCGAGCCGTGGGCGTCGATGTACGACGACACGCCATTGTCGCCGGAGGAGCTCGCCACCGGCCGCCTCGTCTGGCCGCCGTACATCGTCGGCGGCACGACCACCGGCACGATCACCGACGCTCAAGCCCGCCAGATCCGCAACAACTACGGCGCCAAGCTGTCGATGATCGACCACTGGTTCGGCCGGCTCCTCGACGAACTCGACGCCCAAGACCTGTGGGACACCACCGCCGTGATCGTCTGCACCGACCACGGCCACTACCTCGGCGACGTGCGCACGACCGGAGCGCCCGGCGACGACACGCGCGCCGACATCTGGGGCAAGCCGATGATCCCCCAGTTCGAACCCCTCGGGCACACCCCCCTGATGATCCACTGGCCTTGCAACAGGGGTCAGACCCCTTTTGCAAGGGTCGACGCGCTGACCACGAACGTCGACATCAATGCGACCATCGCCGACATCTTCGGCGTGGAGGCGAAACACCGAACCCACGGGCGGTCACTCGTGCCGCTGCTCGACGGCACGGCGACGTCGATCCGTGACTGGGCGATCGGTGGCGTCTACGGCAACTGGGTACAGGTCACCGACGGCCGACACAAGTACGCCCGGGCCCCGGTCGACGACAACTTCCCGCTGTCGATGTGGTCGAACCGATGGTCGACGATGCCGGTCCACAAAGGCCTCGAGGACTTCATGCCGTTCCCGAACCCCGACCGGCGCGCGACGCTCGACTTCATGCCCGGCTCCGACGTGCCCGTGATCCGCCAACCGTTCGAAGCCAGTGACGTGCTGCCGTTCTGGGCGAGCGGGGGCCGCAACGTCGGGCGCCACCACCTGTACGACCTCGATGTCGACCCCGACGAGACCGAGAACCGACGAGGCGGTGCGCAGGAAGCCGACATGGCCGACCTCCTGCGCACCGCCTTGATCGATGTCGAGGCGCCGGGCGAACAGCTCGAACGCCTCGGTCTCGCCTGACCGTTGGACCGCCCGGGATCAGCCTTCTGCGGTGGTGTCCTCGGTCACCGGCTCCTCGGCGGCCTCGTCCCTGGCGACCGTGTCCGAGACGACAACGGCAGTCACCATTCCGAACATGCCGGTCTCGCTCTCCACGTGGGGGAGGATGTGGCAATGCCAGACCCACAGACCGGGCTCGGCTGCCTGGAAGATCACCGAGTACCGCTCACCGGGAGCGACGTTGATCGTGTCGGCCCAGTACGGGTGATCGAGCGGGATGCCATCCTTGGCGTACACGAGTTGCGGGAAGCCGTGGAGGTGCATCGGATGCGCCAGCACGCCTTCGTTGTAGTAATGGACCGATGCCCACTGGCCCTTCGCGAGGACCAGCGGCTCCGTGGCCGGGAAGCTCTTTCCGTTGAGCGTCAGGCCGATCACACCTGCGTCGTTGAGCACCATCGGCATCTCGACGGCGGGCTTCAGGTCCGCGGGAATCGTGATCCCCGAGATGGTCTGACCGCGCGGGATCGGGTTCTCGCCCACGATGAACGTCCCGAACATGCCGTTCGGCACCGAGATCTGGCTGTGCATGTGGGCGTGGTACATGGCGATCTGCGGCTCGTCGAGGGTGAACTCGTAGACGTAGCTCTCCCCGCTCTTCACCGTCGGCTGGGTCAAGGGTGACACGCCGTCCTCACTGTTGGGCACCGGCAGACCGTGCCAGTGGATGTCGGACCCCATCGGCGTGTCGTTGTTGAAGATGACCCGCACCTTGTCGCCCACGTCCACCTTGATCATCGGACCCGGCACCATGCCGTTGTAGGACCAGGCATCGACGAACTTCCCGGGAGAGACCTCCCACGGCGTGATCGCCGCGGTGAGCTCGAACTCCTTGGTGCCGTCGGGCAGGATCTTGGGCTCGAGGAGCTGGTTGCCGAGGCCCTCGGTCGCGGTGGGGAACGCCCTGATCGAATCCGTCATGATCTGGTCCATCAGGTCGGCGTCGAAGTCGGGAGACGTCCAATCGCCGTGGTTGGGGTGAGGGTCGCCGGCAGCCGCGTCGCCGCCGGCAGCCGCGTCGCCGCCGGCGGCAGCGTCGCCGCTGATCACCAGCGTGGTGTCCATGCCGGAGTCGGCGTGGCCGGGGACGTTGCAGAACAGCCGGTACTCTCCGGCGTCGATCGTGCCGAGGGGGAGCGATGCGGTATCACCAGCGTTCAGCATCGGCGTCTCCACGCCGAGCTGCTCGACCACGAGATTGTGTTGCTGGGTGCCCTCGTTGACCACTGCGAGCGTCACGTCACCCGGAGCGGCGGCAAGACTGCCGTCGATCGCGAACTCGCTCAGCGACACATCGATCGTCGATGCCGCAGCTCCTCCACCACTGGCACCGGCGCTGCCACCGTCGTCATCGAGCAGGCCGATGACACCGATCACCAGCAGCGATGCCACCAGTGCGATCAGCAGAGCCGTCATCCCGAAGAAGATCAAGCTGCCCAGCGTGCGACCGCTGTCGGACTGCTCTGGTTCGGGGGAGCGCGGGGGCGCAGGCTTTTCGATGACGGTCACGTCATGGTCTCCATTCGTGGTGTGGGTGACTGCAGCCTCGCACTGCAGATGTCAAGACCCTAGGGACCATCGTCCCTTTCGTACCAATCTGGGAACTTTCTGCCCGCTACGGTCGACGCCATGCACATCGGTGTCGAAATCTTCCCGACCGACCAGACGATCGGAGCGATCGAACTCGCTCGGGAGGTCGAGGCCCACGGATACGAGTCACTCTGGTTCCCGGAGCACTCGCACATTCCGACGAGCCGAGCCACGCCGTGGGGCGGCCGCGACGGCGCCCCGCCACTTCCCGAGTTCTACTGGCGCACGTTTGATCCGTTCGTGGCACTCGGCGCCTGCGCTGCCGTAACCACCACGTTGAAGCTTGCCACCGGCATCTGCCTCGTCGCCCAGCGCGACCCGATTCATACGGCCAAGGAGGTGGCCAGTGTCGATGCCTTGTCGAACGGGCGGTTCCTGTTCGGCGTCGGGTACGGCTGGAACAAGGAAGAGATGGGCCAGCACGGCACCGCTTACACCGAACGGCGAGCGATCCTGCGCGAGAACATCCTTGCCATGAAGCAGCTCTGGACCAACGACGTGGCGTCGTTCGACGGCGAGCACGTGTCGATCGAGCCGAGCTGGTCGTGGCCGAAGCCGGCGCAGACCCCACACCCGCCGATCATCCTCGGCGGCGATGCGGGGCCCAAGACGGCTACCGACATCGCCGAGTTCTGCGACGGGTGGATGCCGATCGGTGGACGCCACGCGGTCGACAAGTTCACCGAGGTGGTCACGGCGTGCGAGCGGATCGGACGTGACCCAGCAACGATCGAACTCGGCGTGTTCGGTGCGCCACCGGACGAAGCGAAGCTCGCCGAGTTGGCAGGCAAGGGTGTGCGGCGCGCCGTGTTCGGTCTGCCACAAGGCCCCCGCGACGAGGTACTCGAGGCGCTAGAGGCCATGGCACCGCTCGTCGAGGCAATGCGGACGGCCTGAGGGTCGTCACGAACAGCTGACGTTCTCGAAACATCGCCGACACGTCCGGCGATCAGGATGAGGTCATGGAAGCCGCACCGCATCTCGTGATCGCCGTCGATCACCCGAGCCTCGACGGTGCGCTCCAGACGTTCCTCGACGAGTTGCGAGCGGAAGTTGGTTGTGCCGGACGCGGTCCGACCGCCGCCCGCACTCCATCGCCCGAGCTGATCGATCGGCTCGGGGCGCCCAGGACGATGCGTCTCGGGGTGATCTCCCGCAGTCGTCTCGTTGCGGTTGCGTCGGTCGACAACGACGGTTCGGTCGCACTGGCTGTCGTTCGTGATCACCGACGGCGCGGCATCGCCAACGAATTGATGGAGGTCGTGAGCGCTCGAGCGAGCGCCATCGGCTACCCCCCGCTCCATCGATACACGACGCCGAGCGTGAGATTGGCCGGGTGATCACCACTGACTGACGCGCATCCTCGAAATCCGACTGCATCTGTCGTCCGCTGACGGCGAGCCCGACCCCCCTCCGGTGCCTCGATCCGCGGACGATTGACATGCAACGGCGGCCTCACCGACCCCCCTCCGGTGAGGCCGCCGTCGCGTCCAGCTCATCGCTCCGTAACAACCGCCGAAATGTGCGGGGATTCGTGCACTGAGTGCACGAATCCCCGCATTTTTCGGGTTTTCGGGACGGTCAGAGGACGGACATGCCGTACATCTCGCCGAGCGGGTCGGCGATCAGCTCCAGGCGTTCGCCATCGGGGCCGAGGAAGTAGATCGAGGTCTCACCCTCGAGGTGCGTCGGGACTCCGGCGGCCTGGAGCTTGTCCTTGATGCGTTCCCAGTTGCCACGCTCCATCGAGATCGCCAGATGGTGGTGACCACCGAGCACTTCGGCGTACTCGCCGAGGCCCAGTCCGGGGAAGTCGAAGAAGGCGAGGGCGTTGCCGTTGCCGATGTCGAAGAAGAAGTGGGTCGAGCCGACATAGTCGCGGTTCTGGAACAGCTCGGTCAGCGGGAACTCCAGCAGGCCCTGATAGAAGTCGATCGTCCGCTCGACGTCGGAGGAGATCAGCGCCTGGTGATGGACTCCACGCGCCGACGATGGCGGCCTCTGGCCGGCGGCAAGCACGTGTTTGGCCCGCAGGCGTGCCCACTCGTCGTCACGATCCGGATGATCGCCGTCGCGCTCGGTTCCGAACTGGAGATCATTGCTTGCCATCGCAACAGTCTGCCACGAAGTCCGGCGGCTCGGATCTCGCCAAGGTGTTGTTCGGCCGCGATCAGGACATCACTACGACGAAGCCCAGGCACCGACCGACCGCGCGAACGCCCCTTTCGTGGCAAACTGCGGCCCGGTCGACGAGCTGACCGTCAGCTCGTCGCCGTCGACACCGCGCGGTGACCGATCGCGACGGCGGGGCCGATCGTCAACGCTGCCAGCACGGTGCCGAGCCCGACGGGGCCACCGAGAACGACCCCGGCGGCGAGCACCGACAGCTCGATCACGAGCCGCGATCGCGGTTCGGAGCGACCGCTGCGATCCGACGCGGCGGCGGCCAGCAGCTCACCGGACCCGGCACCGAGCTGGGACACCATCAACGCGCCCGCCCCGAGGCCGATGACGGCCACGGCGACCAGGTGCACCCCGATGCGCACGACGAGCGAGTCGGGTACTTCGAATGGCTCGAGGAGGGCGGCGGTCATCTGCATCGCCGGACCGACGATGAACGGCGAGATGAGCGTTCCCGGTCCGGGGCGACGGCCGAGCGCCCACGACGCGGCGATCATCGAGCCGACGACCAGCCACACGGCGAGCCCGAGCGGGAGGTCGGTCCGCACTCGCACGGCACCGATGAAGACGTCGAGCGGGCCAGGCCCGAGGTCGTTCCAGAGCGTGACCGCGACCGCAACGGCGATCAACAGCGAACCGACGACGAGCAGAGCGACACGAACGGCCAACGACGCTGCGCCGGCGGTGTCGACGCGCGCCACTCCACCAGTGTCGGGGCGCGGCGGATCGGCGACGGCGGAGTGCACACAGCAGTATCGGCCGACCGGCCCGACTCTCCAGCGACGATCGACGTGTCGTGCGGCACACGCCGCCGGCGCGTCGAGTCCTCGACGAGACGCGCCGTCGGCGACGCCTGATGGGCGAGGTGGCGGCGGAGTGCTTCGAAGGCGACGAGGTAACTGTCGGCGCCGAAACCGGCGACCACACCGAGACAGACGGCACTCACCACCGACGTGTGGCGGAACTCCTCGCGGGCATGCACGTTCGACAGATGGGCCTCGACGACAGGGACCGAGATCGATGCAATCGCATCGCGAAGCGCGATGCTGTAGTGCGTATAAGCGCCGGGATTGAAGATCACACCATTGGCGCGGGTGCGCGCCTCCTGCAGCGCGTCGATCAGTGCGCCCTCACTGTTCGACTGGATGTCGTAGATCTCGACGCCGTGTTCGGACGCCGCAGATCGGAGGTCGGCGAGGATCGACTCGAGCGTGGCTGTTCCGTACACGTCGGTTTCGCGGGTGCCGAGCAGATTCAGGTTCGGGCCGTTGAGCACCAGGATGCGACAGGACATGACCGCCAGGATACGCGACATGCCGATCACGGGTCGGCACTGGTCGGACGGCGATGTGCTCCTTCAGTTCGTCACCCGTGCGACCGATACATGATGAGACGTCGCCCGTCCGGGGACGACGCGGGCAGGCTGGGACACGACGATTGAGCACGATTCGGTCACGCAGCGCAGTCGCACGTGAAGCGACATCAGAGGCGATCGCATGACCGCGGAGGTGTTCCTCGGACGTCAACCGATGGTCGACGTCGACCGTCAGGTCTTCGGGTACGAACTGCTCTACCGCGGCGGCCCCGACTCGGCCACGATCTTCGACGACCCCGACGCGGCCACACGCGGCGTCATGGAGCGTGTGCTGCTCCAGTGGGGCATGGAACACGTGGTCGGCGACCGGTTCGGAATGATCAACGCCAGCGCCAGCCTCGTCATCCACGGCCTCCATCGAGCGATGCCGCCCGAGGGCATGATCATCGAGGTCCGTGAAGACACACCGTTCGACGAGGAGACGATCGATGCACTCCAACAGGCTCGATACGACGGCTATCACTTCACGCTCGACAATGTCAGCCGCCTCGGCGACCTCGAGCGTTCACAGCTGCTTCCCCTGGCGAGCATCGTGAAGATCGAACTGACGACGACGCACGACGCCGAGATCCCGCGAATGCTCGACGTTGCCCGCAATCGATCGCCGGGCATTCAGGTGGTGGCCGAGAAGGTCGAGTCGGTCGCCGACTTCAAACGGTGTGTCGAGCACGGCTTCGATCTGTTCCAGGGCTACTACATCGCGAAACCCGAACTGCTCCGACGTCCTGCTCGTCCGGCCGGGACCCGGTCGGCGGCCGCCCTGCACGACTCACTCGTCCGTCAAGGTCGTGGGATCGACGTCGGTGCATTGGAATCGATCATGGCGAGCGATCCATCGCTCGCGTTCCGTCTGCTCACGGCGGTCAATGCCAATGCGTTCGGACTCGACCGCAACGTGCACTCACTCGATCAGGCGATGAGCCTGCTCGGGTCGGAGAAGCTGCGCTGCCTCGCTGAGCTGATCGCATCATCGGGCGACACCATCGACGACGACGTCCACATCACGAAGGGCGCCGTACGCGCCCACATGGCAGCCGAACTGCTCGCCGGGACCGACCAGGCCGGGAGCGGCGTGACCGTTGCCCTGCTGTCGACGACCGATCAGCTCTACGGGGCGCCAATCGCCGAACTGCTCGCTGAACTGCCTGTCACCGACGAGATCGTCGGCGCCCTGTTGCACGGGCGGGGTCAACTCGGCGAGATGCTCGACGTCATCAGGGCCTGCGAACAGCACGACCGCGCCCTGCTCGATGAGCTTGCGCCCGGACGCAGCGACGAACTCGGCGCCTTGCACGCTGCGGCTGTAGCCGCAGTCGCTGCCATGAGCGAGCCCGACAACGTTGCTCGAGTTCAGTTCTGACCACACGCCACCTGTCAGGCTGACGGCATGACCGACGCCGATGCCATCGACTTCGCCCTGCTCCTGCTGCGATGTGGTGTGGGAGCGGTGATGTTGGCCCACGGCATCAACCACGTCCGCCCGAACATCGACGGCACGGCCGGGTGGTTCGGTTCGATGGGAATGAAACCGCCGAAGCTGCACGCCTGGCTGGCCAGCATCACCGAGATCGGAGGTGGCCTCGCCTTGATCGTCGGGTTGCTGACCCCGTTCGCTGCGGCCGGGGTCGTCGGAGTGATGTTCGTCGCGTGGGCAATCAATCACCGGGGCAATGGCTTCTTCATCTTCCGGCCGGGCGAGGGCTGGGAGTACGTGATGACGCTCGGCATCGCGGGTCTTGCGATCGGCGCGATCGGGCCGGGAACCTGGTCGCTCGACCATGCACTCGACCTGACCGACGACCTCACCGGCACCACCGGATTGCTCATCGCCGCAATCGGCGGCATCGGCGGAGGCGCGGCCCTGCTCGCCGGCTTCTGGCGCCCCGACAGCCCCACCTCAACGCCCGCCGCCAGTTGAGACGCGGTGAGACGCTGGGTCAGACCCCGCGTCTCATTCTCAGATCAGGGGCTGGGCGGCGGTGCTGAAGGTGGGACTCAGGTGCGAGGTGTCGTTCCAGCAGCGCACCACCCAACGATCGGCGGTGATGACGATGTGGGTGATCGAGGCGTTGTCGGCGCCGGTGAAGGAGAACCCAGTCGATCCTGTTGCGATGTTCATCACCTCGCCGATGACGCCGCCGTGCACGACAGCGACGACGAGTTCGTCGGGATGCGCACCAGCGATGCGTTCGATGCCACGCTGCACCCGGTTGCGGAATTGATGGGCGGGCTCGCCGCCGGGAATCACGTCCCAACGCTGCTCGACGTACATGAGCTGAGCGATCGGGTCGCCGTCGGCGACCCGTTTGCGGAACTCGCCCCCCTCCCAGTCGCCGAGGAACACCTCGCGGAGGTCGGCCTCGACGATCGGAGCCAGACCGAGCTGCTCGACGAGTGGAGCCGCCGTCTGAACGGTTCGCTGGAGCGTGGTGACATACACCGCGGCGATCCGCTCGCCGGCGTCGATGAGCCGTTGCGCAGCGAGTGCAGCCTGCTCGATGCCCTCCGGCGCGAGCGGTGGATCGCCATGGCCACCGACGAGGTCGAACGGCTCGCCGTCAACGTGCGGAGCGGACTCGCCGTGGCGCACCAACAAGATCTCCGTTGCGCCCGGCGGCGGCGCAAATCGTGACTGGGGAAACCTACGGTTCTCGCTCACGTTGCGAACCTAGCGACCATCCGCACCGGAGTCGACCCACCTTCCCGTTTGCGTCACGATTTCGTTGGCCCGTTCCAAGGCGGATTCAGCCGGTCAGCGCAACACCGGTTGGATTGAACGGTTGTGACAGTAGGTGGTCGAGGGCTTCGGCGGGGGTGCGCCAGTTGAGTCGTTTGCGGGGTCGGTTGTTGAGTTCGGCGGCGACGAAGTCGAGGTAGCCGGCGCCGTGGACGGACAAGTCGGAGCCCTTGGGGAAGTACTGGCGCAGCAGGCCGTTGGTGTTTTCGTTGGTGCCTCGCTGCCAGGGTGAGCGTGGATCGCAGAAGTAGACCTCGAGGTTGGTGGCAGCAGCGATCTGGATGTGGTTGCTCATCTCGCTGCCCTGGTCCCAGGTGAGGGTCTTGCGCAAGATGTCGGGGAGTTCGCTGGTCTTGAGGATGATCGCTTCTTGAACAGCGAGTGCACCGTGGTTGACGGGCAGGTGCAGCAGCATCGTGAACCCGGTCGTGCGCTCCACCAGGGTCCCAATGGCCGAGGCGCTGTTCGTGCCGACGATCAGATCGCCTTCCCAATGACCAGGCACGGCACGATCAGCGGCCTCGGCGGGTCGTTCGCTGATGTTGATCATGTCGGGGATCCGACCGCGACGCTCACCGTCACGGCGGCGCGGTTTGCGCTGGGTTCGTCCAGTGCGCAGGTGTTTGGCCAACTCGCGACGTAACCCGCCGCGTCCTTGCACATAGATCGACTGATAGATCGTCTCGGGCGCCACTCGCATCTCCGGGTCGTCAGCGAAGTCCTCACGCAGCCGCCGGGCGATCTGCTCGGGACTGTGATTGAGTTCCAACCTCGATTGCACCTCACGACGCAACACGATGTTGCAGGCAAGCTTGGCAGGCTTGGGCCGCTGCGCCTTCACGTCAGCGTCGGCTTGGCTGGTCGAGGCCCGATACGGCCGCGATTGACCGCACGTCGGCAATCGACGCAACTCCCGGCTGATCGTGGAAGGACTCCGCCCAAGTTGACGGGCGATCTGTCGAACACCATCGCCAGCGGCGCGTAGACAAGCGATCTCTTCACGTTCCTCGAACGACAACCGTGCCCCGGACAGCTCCTGCACCACTGGAATCACGCCGCCAGCCTCGATCATCCAGCGCAACCCGGTCATCGATGACACCCCAGCCTCGAGCGCAGCAACAGCCACCGTGTCACCCGCACGAACCCGCACCCAGAACCGACGACGCACCTGCCCCGGCAACCTCGGACGACCCCTCACCACACACCCCCGTCATGAAGGTGTTGCACTGACCGGTGGAACCCGCCCAACGAATTCGTCACGCAAACCCGAAATGCGACACTGGGGGTGTGAAGGCCCTCAACTCTCGCCCGATCGACACGGTCGATCTGCTGTCACTTCCGGTGTTCATCGCAACGATGGTGTGGGAGGCTCGGGTGCTCGCCCACCGCGAACTGCGCGAGTTCGGTGACCTCGACGACGCGTCACTCGAGCAACTCTCCGACGATCGGCTGCCTCCCGACCCGTTGGTGCCGGTGGGTTACGAACGTCGCGACACCGCCGCCAGCCTGTCGATGCTGGCCGGCAACGTCGCCGTCAACCTCGCCCTCGCCGGTGGGATCGCAGCAATGAACCGGTTCGTGTTCAAGCGTCGCATCGCCGACATCGGTGCAACCAGATGGTCCCTGCCGGCGGCGATGGTCGCCTGGGACTTCCTCTACTACTGGGATCATCGGTGGATGCACGAGGTGCGGCTGTTCTGGGCGAACCACGTCAGCCATCACTCGAGCGAGCGGTACAACTTGTCGACGGCGTTACGTCAGCCGTGGTCGGGCTTTCTCACGTCGTGGGTGTTCCTGCCGATGCCGCTGCTCGGCATTCCCGCCCATCATGTGATCAAGGCCGGCCAGATCAATCTGCTGTACCAGTACTGGATCCACACCGAAGCAATCGACAGGCTCCCGAAGCCGATCGAGGCAGTGTTCAACACGCCGTCGCACCACCGCGTGCACCACGGCGCGAACCCGCAGTACCTCGACAAGAACTACGGCGGCATCCTCATCGTGTGGGACAGGCTGTTCGGCACGTTCGAGCCCGAGGTGCGCCGGATCAAGTACGGCCTCACCAAGAACATCCACACCTACAACCCGGTTCGCATCGGCTACCACGAGTTCGCCGACATCGCCCGCGACGTCAAGGGGGCCCGTTGCTGGCGTGACCGCTTCGGCTACGTGTTCCGCGGCCCCGGCTGGCAGCCCACTCCAGAGCGGTTTGCGTGACACTTCCATTGGCCCGCCCCAACGAAACCGCAACGCAAACGTCGAATCCGGCGGCGAGTCAGGCGGCGGTGTACGGGGCGAGGACCATGGCCACCAGGGGGCTGACCTCGAGATCGGCCGGGTCGTAGCCGGGCTTGAACGTGGCCAGGTAGCGCGACCTGCCGTTGCGCAGCCACGGTGGAACGTGATGCTTGGCGGGAGCGCCCTGCGAAGCCAGCAAGATGCGCTGCATGTCATCGACCGCGCGCTGGAAGTGCGCCTGCGCCCTCAGTGAGCCGGCGACCCGGTAGACCCAGTTGCCCTCGAGGTGCTCGTACACACCGAACGCCACGGTGCGGTGTTCGATCTCCTCCGCGGCGTGCCACGCCCACAGCTGTTGCCACGCCCCGAAGCGATCCGAGCCGGCGCGAGCGCCCGACGAGACCTCCTCGAACATGGTCATCGCCATCGCACACGTCATCGCTTCGAAGCCTTCGGCATACATCAGGTTGAACCGACGCGATTTCTCGGCGTTGAAGCGGCGATAGTCGGCGTCGAGGCGATCCTCGACCGCCTGCAGCTTCGCGGCGACGTGCGGCCCGAGCTGGGCCTTGATGATCTCGTTGATCCGGCGATGGTTCTGGAAGTGCTGCGCTTCCTGGCCGATGAACTCGCGGACGTCGGCGGCGAGCTCGGGATCGGTGATGTCGTCGGCCACCGCACGGTAGGTGCGAATCAGATACGGCTCGAGGTACGGCATCGTCAGCGAGAACGCAACGAGGTACGTCTCGCGGACGAGGTCGTCGCCCGGCAGAACGTCGTCGAGTTCGTCGGGGAACTCGAACTTGACCTTGCGGACCGTGATGTCAGCCATCGGGGCACACTACCGAACCCGAATCGCGCACTCCAGAGCGATTTGCGTGACGGCTCGGTTGGCCCGCCCCAACAGAACCGCAACGCAAACGGCCAGTGAATCGCTACAGCCAGCCGGACTTCTTGAACTGGCGATAGAGGGAAGCAACGGCGATCGCGGTGAGCGTGAGGACCAACGGGTAGCCGAGCGTCCAGCCGAGCTCGGGCATGTTGTCGAAGTTCATCCCGTAGATACCGGCAATCATCGTCGGCACCGCCGCCATTGCGACCCAGGCGCTGATCTTGCGCATGTCGTCGTTCTGGCGGACAGTGATCTGCGTGAGGCTGGCGGTCAGCGCGGCGTCGAGCAGCCCCGACAGCGAGTGCGCTCGAGTCACCGCCCGGTCGAGCTGATCTTCGGCTTCGTTGAGGTCGGCGAGCACCTCGGGGTGCAGCTGCGACCCTCGAACGCGTATGAGTCGAGCGAGCGGATCGTCGAGCGAGTCGATCGCCACCAGCATCCGTCGAACCTCGCGCTTGAGCCTGTAGAGACGCTGCACCGGCTGGCGGTGCGTGTCGGAGAACACGTCACGCTCCACCTCGATCACGTCGTTCTCGAATCCGTCGAGCGCGGGTCCGTAGTCGTCGATCACGAGCCCGATCACTGCAGCGACCACGGCCGTCGGCCCGAGGCGTAGGCGGGAGGGGTCACGCTCGAGCGATGCCCGTACAGACGCCAGTTGACTGGCCTGGCCGTGGCGGATCGTGATGACGGCGTTCGCGGCCACGAGCAGCGTCATTTCGCCCAGTGCAATGGTTTCGTTGCGGTCCTCGTAGGCCGCCGTGCGCAGCACGATCTGCACGGTCGATCCCTCGACGGTCAGCACGGGCCGCCGATGGGGGGTGAGCACTTCGGTGGGCGACACGCCGGTGATCCCGAGAGCTGTCAGGCCACGCTGCAACTCCGCTTCATCGGGCATCCGGAGACCCAACCAGACGAAGCCACCTTCAGCGATCGGGTCGTCGATCGACATCGTGTCGGGATCGAACTCGCGCCGGCACCCATCGACGTAGGCAGCACAATCGATTCTCACGGGCCCAGTGTCGCCGATGTCGCGCCTTGTTTCCGACACCCCGAGCAATGCGCGGTTGCAGGAACGCAGGGCCGGTCGGCAAGCATGGGAGGTGATGACCCAGACCGAGAGCACCATCGACGCCCCCAACTCCGTCACCACCGAACATTTCGACGTGCTGATCGTCGGAGCAGGGATCTCCGGTGTCGGCGCGGCATACCACCTGCAGGACCAGTACCCGGAGAAGTCGTTCGTCGTGCTCGAGAAGTTCGCGAGCTTCGGTGGCACCTGGCTCACCCATACGTACCCGGGCATTCGCTCGGACAGCGATCTGTACACCTTCGGCTACCGCTTCAAGCCGTGGATCGGGCCTCCGATCGCCACCGCCGACAAGATCCTGAGCTACATGGGCGAGGTGATCGAGGAGAACGATCTCGGTCGCCACATCCGTTACAACCACGCGATTGCATCAGCCGAGTGGTCGAGCGACGACAACCTCTGGACCCTGCACGGCACGCGCACCGATCCGGTCACCGGCAACACGACGGCGATCACGTTCACCACCAACTTCCTGTGGATGTGCCAGGGCTACTACCGGCACGAGAAGGGATACACACCCGACTGGCCGGGCATGGACAGCTACCAAGGCCGCATCGTTCACCCGCAGACGTGGCCGAGCGACATCGACCTGTCGGGCAAGCAGGTACTCGTCATCGGTTCAGGAGCGACGGCTGCGACACTCGTTCCCGCCATCGCCGGCGAATGCGAGCACGTCACCATGCTGCAGCGGTCGCCGACCTACTTCGTCTCCCGTCCCAACGTCAACGAGGTCGCCGACATGCTCCGCGATCTCGAGGTCCCCGAGGAGTGGACGCACGAAATCGTCCGTCGCAAAGCGCTCAAGGACCAGGCCGAGATCACCCGGATGTCGTTCGAGTTCCCCGAGATGGTGCGCGACGAGCTCCTCCGACTCGTCACCGAGGAACTCCCGGAGGGCTACGACGTCGAGAAGCACTTCACCCCCAAGTACCGGCCATGGCAGCAGCGTCTCGCAATGGTTCCCGACGGCGACCTGTTCAAGGGCATCAGCAGCGGCAAGGCGTCGGTCGTGACCGATGAGATCGAGACGTTCAACGAGACCGGAATCCTCACGACATCCGGTGAGCAGCTCGACGCCGATGTCATCATCACCGCCACCGGTTTCGACCTGAGCGTGCTCGGCGACATCGGCTTCACCGTCGATGGACGGCCCGTCAACTACGCCGACACCATCACGTACCGGGGGATGATGTTCACCGGCGTGCCGAACCTGGTGTGGGTGTTCGGGTACTTCCGGGCGAGTTGGACCCTGCGCGCCGACCTGATCGGCGACTTTGTCTGCCGTCTGCTGCGTCACATGGACGATCTCGGCGTGCACCGCGTGACGCCGCAGCTGCGGCCCGAGGACGTCGACATGGAGATCGGGTCGTGGATCGATCCCGAGAACTTCAACCCCGGCTACCTGATGCGCAGCCAGCACCTGATGCCCAAACGCGGCGACAAGCCCGAATGGCAGCACACCCAGGATTACTGGGTCGAGAAAGAGGCACTGCCGGCCGCCGACCTCGACGACGGTTGCCTCATCTACGAGTGACCGATCACGATTGGGGTCAGACCCCAATCGTGATTCTGACGGGAGGGACATGACCGTTCGCATCGGGTTCTACGGGACCGGGTTCATCAGCAGAACACACAATTGGTTCCTCAAGCATTCGACAGCCGACCATCGCATCGTCGCCGTCCACGATCCGCAGGCCGATCGGGCCCGAGCGTTCGCCGACCGCGTCGGCGCCCGAGCCGTCGGCGAGGACGAACTGCTCGAACTGGTCGATGCCGTGTTCGTGACGACATGGACATCCGAGCACGAGCGACTCGTTGCCGCGGCGGCCGATCGGGGGCTGGCCGTCTTCTGCGAGAAGCCGCTCGCTGTCGACGGCACCGTTGCACAACGGATGGTCGACGCTGTCGAATCGGCCGGGGTGGTGAACCAGGTCGGGTTGGTCCTACGTTTCACACCGCAGTTCATGCACGCCCGCACGCTGCTCGCGGATCCGCGGGCGGGGCGGCTGCTCGCCGTGTCGTTCCGCGACGACCAGTTCATCCCGATCCAGAGCCACTACGGATCGACCTGGCGGGTGGATCCCACTCGGTGTGGGCGCGGCACGCTCCTCGAGCACTCGATTCACGACGTCGACGTCATGCAGTGGATGTGCGGTCCGGTCGATTCGGTCAGCGGCACGGTCCGAGAGGTGCACGGCTACCCGCTCATCGACGACGTGGCCGTGGCCCGCATGGAGTTCACGAGCGGAGCGGTTGCGTCCCTCACGTCGATCTGGCACGACATCGTCGACCGCCCGAGTCTGCGCAGTGTCGAGCTGTTCTCCGAGAACTTGTACCTCTCGATGGACGGCACGCCCGAAGGTCCGCTCACCTGGCAGTTCACGGGCGAACCGGTCCAGTCGCTCCAGGGTGAAGCGCTGGCGCGGACCTGCATCGACAGCGGTACGGCGCGGGCTCACGACATCGCCGTCGTCCCCGGCGGCGCGATGTTCAATCCCTTGACGCCGTTCATCGACGCGATCAACGAGGCCAAGCCGTCGCCGCTCCCCTTCAGCGAGGCGCTGGCAGCCCACCGACTGGTCGACGCGATCTACGCCTCCGCCGACCAGGGAGGCACGGTCGTCGCGACGCGCTGATCGTCAGTGATGGAAGCGATCGAGGTCGACGCCGACGTCGGGTACTGCTTGTTCATCGACGTAGCACCATGCCCAGTGCTCACCTGGCTCGAACGACTGGATCACTGGATGACCGGTGCAGTCGAAGTGCGCCGCTGCGTGACGGTTGGGGGAGTCGTTGCAGCATCCGACGCGACCGCACGACATGCACATCCGAAGGTGCAGCCAGCGACCACCGATCGGGGCGCAATCCTCACACTCGACGAAACTGGTCGGTTCCGTCGCGGTGATCGAGGTCAGGTGTTGGCACGGCATCCGACGATTCTTGTCCAGCCGCCCGCCCGCGTCGAGTGGATCTTCGGACCGCCTACCGGCCGGGCCCGACACTCAGAGGAGCTGCGAACATGCGGGTCAGGATCTCGGCGGAATAGTGCCGGGCCAGGCTGTCGAGGAACAGCGGGAAGTCAACCGACGCGGTGCCGCTCGCCAGATCGGAGATCGCTCGGATGACACACAGCGGGACGCCGCCGTGCTCGAGGCATACCTGGGCGACCGCGGCGCCCTCCATGTCAACGCAGATTGCGTTGGGCGTACGCGAGCGAACGACCTCTTTGAGGTCACCGTGGATGAACTCGTCGCCGGTCGCGATCTGGCCGACGTGAACGGTCGGCCGGTCGATGCCGAGGTGGGCGAGCGCCTCCTCGGTCACGACGTCGCCGAACCCCGACTCGACGAAGGCACGCGCGGCCAGTTCGGCCGCAATCGTCAGCGTCGCGTCGGTCGGCAACTCGATCACCCTCGACAACGGAATCTCGCCACGAGCGAAGAGTTCGGGCGGACCCTGCAGATCGTGTTGGATCAACTCGCTCGCAACCACCACGTCACCCACGCGAAGGTCGCCCGACAGCGCCCCGGCGACTCCCGTGAAGATGATGGCGTCGACAGCGAAATCACGGATCAGCGTCGATGCCGTCACTGCGGCAGCCACCTTGCCGATGCGTGACTGCACAAGCGTGACGCGCTGCTCACCGAGACGTCCGGTGTGAAATCGACGACCGACGTGTTCGGTGACCGTCTCGTCAGTGAGCAGCTCGTGGAGCCGTTCGACCTCTTCGGGCAGCGCTCCCATGAGACCGATGTGCGGGTGGGCGCCGGTCATCGCCGAAGCGTAGATCGGCGATCAGGCGTGCGGGGCGTGGCGACGGCGCTGTGAGGGCACCGCGCACGCCTTCATCGACTCACCGAACAGCGGGTTGATCGGGCACACCCCGAACACACCGGTGGCAATCGGGAGCAACGCGAACGCGGCGAGCACGAAGCCGACCGTGCCACCGATGGCGATACCCACAGCAATCAGGGCGGCTCCCGCCACGATCCGGATCCAGCGACCGACGGGAGTGTTCATGAAATGGAGGAACTTCATGTCGTAAGTATACCCCCTGGGGTATCCGATCCCTGGCGGTGACCGAGGGTTCTGCTCTCGGTCGCGCGCAGCGGCGTCTACGGTTCGCCGCATGGAACTCGAGGATCGCGTCGTCGTCGTCACGGGAGCCGGATCGGGGATCGGGGAGGCCATCGCCCGAGCGGCCCACGCCGCCGGCGCTCGCCATGTGGTCGTCACCGACTTGCACGGCAGCGAGGCCGAGCGAGTGGCCGCCGACATCGGCGGCACCGCCGTGGCCATCGACGTGAGCGACGAGGACGCGATCCGCCACATGGTCGAGTCGACGCTCGATGAGCACGGCCCGATCGACCTGTTCGTGTCGAACGCCGGATTCGTCACGGCCGCAGGTCTCGAGGACTCGAACGCTGCAATCCAGGCGATGTGGGAAGTCCACTGCATGGCCCACATCTACGCTGCTCGCGCGGTGCTGCCGTCGATGATCGCTCGGGGCGAGGGCTACCTCTTGAACACAGCATCCGCTGCCGGCTTGTTGACGCAGATCGGGTCGATGGCCTACTCGATGACGAAGGCGGCCGCGATCTCGCTGGCCGAGTGGCTGGCGATCTCCCACTATCACCAGGGCATCCGGGTATCGGTGCTGTGCCCGCAAGCGGTCGCCACCAACATCGTGCGCAACAGCCCCGACAATCAACGCGCTGTCCAGGAATCCGACGGCGCCGCGACTGCCGGCGAGGCAACCGCATTCGAGGGTGGTGTGGCAAGTGGCGACGGTGTGCTCGACCCCGCCGATGTCGCTGCACTGTGTCTCGAGGCGATCCGCGACGAACGCTTCCTCGTGCTGCCGCACCCCGAGGTGGCCACCTACGTCGAACGCAAGGCAACCGACCGCGACCGCTGGCTCGCCGGCATGCGACGGTTCCAGAGCGCCCTCTACCCCGACGGGAATCTCCCCGGCAACGCCATCGCCCCCTGAGATCGCGATTGGGGTCTGACCCCAATCGCGATGCTCGGAATCGGAGGCGAGTGGGGTCGGGTGCTTGACTGACGCCATGACCATCGAAGCGACTGCAGTGAGCGAATCCGTCCGCATCGAGACCTCGTCGAGCGACGTCGGCGACATCGCCGTGATCGTGATCGACAACCCACCCGTCAACGCGCTGAGCTGGCACGTCCGGCAAGGCTTGTTCGACGGACTGGCCAAAGCGATCGAGGACGGCGCGAAGGGTGTCGTCGTCATCTGCGACGGTCGCACGTTCATCGCCGGCGCGGACATCACCGAATTCGGCGGCGGTGCACAGCAGGCCGTCGGACTCCACGACGTGCAGGCCGCGATGGAGGACGCACCGATTCCCGTGATCGCCGCGATCCACGGCACCGCACTCGGTGGCGGACTCGAAACTGCACTCGCCGCTCACTACCGCGTCGCCGTGTCGTCGGCGAAGCTCGGCCTCCCCGAGGTCAACCTCGGCCTGCTCCCCGGCGGCGGTGGCACCCAGCGACTCCCCCGCCTGACCGGCGTGCCCAAGGCACTGGAGATGATGACCTCGGGCCGCCACATCGGCACCGCCGAGGCACTGGAGTCGGGGCTCGTCGACGACGTGGTCGACGGTGACCTGACGGCACTTCGCGAAGCGGCCGTCGCATTCGCCAGGAAGGCGGTCGCCGAGCACCTTCCGTTGCTGCGTGTCCGCGACCGCGACGACAAGGTCGCGCACGCCAAGGGCAACACCGAGTTGTTCGCCGCGTTCCGGGCCTCGATCGCCCGAAAGACCCGTGGCTTCCTCGCCCCGGAGTACATCATCCAGTGCGTCGAGGCCGCCGCAAACCTGCCGTTCGAGGTGGGCATCAAAGTCGAAGGTCGGCTCTTCATGGAGCTGGTCACCGGCCCGCAGTCGGCCGCGCAGCGCTATTCGTTCTTCGCCGAGCGGGCCGCGAACAAGATCCCCGACATCGACAGGGACACGCCGATCATCGACATCCAGACCTGCGGCGTCCTCGGTGCCGGCACGATGGGTGGCGGCATCGCGATGAACTTCGTCAACGTCGGCATCCCCGTCACGATCGTCGAGCGCGACCAGGCCGCCCTCGACCGCGGTCTCGCAGTGGTCCGTAAGAACTACGAACGCTCGGCGTCACGCGGGTCGATCCCGCCCGAGGCGGTCGAGGAGCGAATGGCGCTGATCACCGGCTCGACCGACAAGGCCGACTTCGCCACCTGCGACATCGTCATCGAGGCGGTCTTCGAAGACATGGAGCTCAAGAAGTCGATCTTCCGTGAACTCGACGAGATCTGCAAGCCGGGCGCGATCCTCGCGTCGAACACCTCGGCGCTCGACATCAACGAGATCGCCGCCGTCACGTCGCGCCCCGAGAGCGTCATCGGGATGCACTTCTTCTCTCCCGCCAACGTGATGAAACTGCTCGAGAACGTGCGCGGCGCCAAGTCGTCCGACACGGTCGTGGCCACGACGATGGCCGTCGGTAAGCGGATCGGAAAGGTCGCCGTCATGGTCGGCGTCTGTCCGGGCTTCGTCGGCAACCGCATGCTCTTCATGCGCGGCGCCGAAGCCGAGCGGATGATCCTGGAGGGCGCCACCCCGGCCCAGGTCGATCGGGTGCTGTACGACTTCGGGTTCCCCATGGGTCCGTTCGCGATGAGCGATCTCGCCGGCCTCGACATCGGCTGGAAGGAGGAGAAGTCGTCGAGCTCCACCGTGCGGGAGGTGCTGTGCGAGAACGGTCGCCGCGGGCAGAAGAACGGCCGGGGCTACTACACCTACGATCCCGACACGCGCGAGTCCACGCCCGACCCCGAGGTCGAGCAGCTGATCAAGGACTTCGCGATCGGCAAGGGCATCGAGCAGCGCGAGGTCACCGACCAGGAAGTGCTCGAACGGCTCCTGTACCCGATGGTCAACGAAGGCGCGAAGATCCTCGACGAGGGCATCGCCATCCGCGGCAGCGACATCGACGTGGTGTGGGTCAACGGCTACGGCTGGCCGCTCTACCGGGGCGGCCCGATGTTCTGGGCCGACTCGGTCGGCCTCGCCGAAATCGTCGAGAAGATCGCCGGGTACAGCGAGTCGCTCGGTGGCCGCCACTGGGAGCTGTCGCCGCTCCTCGCCCGCCTCGCCGACGAAGGCGGCGCGCTCCAGACCTTCAGCGCTGGCGGGTGACGCTGAAGCGGATGCCGGATCGACGGTAGAGCAGGAAACCGCCCACGAGGGCGACGACGCCGGCAATGCCGATGACCACCCCGATGGGGAACCCGGACGACGACGACTCGGGGGCGGGTGGCACGGTGAAGTACAGCTTGGTGGCCACGGCGGCGCCGACCTGGGCGCCGGACGTTTCGGGTTCACCGAGGACGAGTTGGGCGGTGACCAGGGCCAGGTAGTCACCGGCGTCGGTGCCCTCGGGAACCGTGAAGGCCACCTGGACCTCTTGGGCGGCGCCGCCGTCGATGTCGAAGGTGGCGGGCTCGAAGCCGAACCAGGCCGGATCGATCGGGAGTTCGGCTTCGCCGCTGAGGGGCTGGGCGAGCATCTGGTACGCAGCGGATTCGGTGCCCGGGTTGCGGACGGTGACGGCGACGGTGGTCGGCGTGTCGGCCTCGACCGGGGGCAGACCAGTGATCTCGCCCGGGTCGATCCCGACGCCCGCCTGCGCGAACACGGTCGACGGCAAAGCGGCGACGCCGAGGAGCACAGCGACCACCACCGAGCGGATCATCGGCATCCGAACGCGACTCATGCCAGCCATGATGCTCGTCACGACCGGACCGTGGCAACAAAGGTGACTGCGAACCGGAACCCGGTCCCGGCTCCCGGTGTCCCGACCGCCGGACCGATCAGGTAGTGCTCGATGGTGGCCACCCCCGTTGCCCGCTGCAAGGTGACGACCCCGGCCGGCACGGTCGTCAGGACGGGTGCCGGCGCGGCGGGACGGGCCCCAGTCGTGTCTCGGGCCGCGACGCCGTAGCTGAACTGGCTGATCGACGGAACGGGATTGGCCGTGGGCTCGAGCGAGGGGGCACTCGGCCCGGTGCCGGCGCCGAGCGCCGTACTCACCACTCCGTTGACGATCTGGTCGATCGGGGAACACGAGGACAGGGTCGTCGTTCGGCCGCCACTCGGGGCGGCCCAGGCCGTCGATCCGGTCGGAACGTCGCCGAAGGCGATCGTGGTGGTGTCGACGAGGATGCAGGGCCCGGTCTGCGCCGACACCGGCGTGAAGGTCCCGTCGAACGAACCGTCGTCCGTGGCGACCACCTCGATCGTGAGCGTGGCATTCACCGTCGGGTTGATCGGACACTGCGGCAGTTCGTCGATGTTGGCGAGTGAGTAGTCGAACACAACCGTGCCCACGAAGCCGGGAGCAGGAACGAACCGGTACGACCCGTCGACAGAGATAGTGAGTGTTCCCTTTCCCGGCTCGTTGACGATGCGAGGCGACAGCGATCTGAAGTCACCCTCGAAGCCTGGCGCCGCGGTGCACAACTCGTACGACGGCGCGCCCGGCTCGGAGGCGAGCACCTGGTCATTGCCGAGGACACCCGGGGCAGCGACGTTCAGTGTCGTGTCCTGGAGAGCGGTGGCAACGTCGTTGACCGCTTCCACCGGCCCGATGCCCTGGCCGATGGCCAGCCCGGCAGGGATGGCTGCGGATGTGAGGGCAATTGCTGCAGCCAGCGCGCCGGCACGTTGACGAAGGTGGATGCTCATGGCCGGGTGAAGCTCGCTCTCTGGGTGATGGTGACGCCGCCGGGGAGGCGGAACTCGACGGTGATGGTGGGGGTGCCCCTGCGGAGGCCGGTGAGGGTGAACGGTTTGGCGTCGCCGTTGCGGGCGGTGCCGGCGAAGTCGTACGGAATCTGGCTCTCCACGCGGTTCAGGCGGCCGTTGCGGAAGAAGTAGACCGACGCATCGACGACCGGGGTGGTCGGGCTGACGAAGATGTACACCTGGCGACCGTTGAGGGTGGCGCCGTCGAGGGGTTGCGAGGCGCTGCGATCCGGCGAGGTGGAGTACCGGACCGACTTGGCCAGCGGGCCGTTGTCGACGATGAACGTCGCCGTCGAGCTCTGGGTGGCGCCGTCGCGCAGGCGGACGACGGCGGTGACGGTGTGGGTGCCGTTGGCGAGCAGGGTGGTGTCGAGACCTCGTGCGACCGTTCCCCGGTTGCGGGCGAGGTCGTAGGGGGCGGAACTGTCAGCGATCAGGGCCCGACCGTCGAAGCGGAACTCGACGCGGCTGATCCGGGTGCCGACGAGGACAGGGTTCGCGGGGTCGACGAACACGTGGACGACGCTGCCGACGAGCCGACCGTCGAGCGGGATCGGGTTGCTCCGGTCGGGAGCCGCAGAGACCCGGATCGGGAAGCGGTCGACGGACGGATCACTCGGACAGCCCGGCCCGGCGCCGACCGACACCGACGACTGACCGGGCGCAGCAGCGACGGGACTGCCTTCGTCGAGGCCCGATGCCGTCGCCGTGATGGCCGTCGGTCCGGCGATGCAGAACCAGACGGGGAGCGCAACATCGACGGTCTGGCCCGGGGCGACGATCGGCACGGTCGCACCGGTACTGACCGCGCCGGCGATCCCGACGGCGAGCGCCGACACCGGTCGGGGAAGATCGTTGCGCACCTGGACCCGCACGGTGACCAGATCACCCGCTGCGGGCTGTGTCGTCGGTGGGGTGATCGCAGTGACGACGAGTGCGGCGACGGTGACGCTGCCGTCGACCGCACCACCGGGCCCTTCTGCAGCGGCGACGGCGTGGGTGCCAACGAGCGGAATGATCAGCGCGACGGCAACAATCGATGCTCGCCGCAGCCGGGTGACGCGACCGCTGTTCATCGCAGCACTCCCAGGATCGTCACGGTCATCCTGACGACCTCACCGCCGCCGGTCGAGCCGGGTGCGGGCAGCCGGAGTTGGTGAGCCAGGTTCCCACCGGCCGGGCCGATCAGGCGGGGGGTGGCGGTGAGCGACACCCCGGCGAGGAGGTACGCGAACTGATTTGCCTGGGTGACGCACCCAGCCGGCGGGTTGGACCCGCAATCGAAAGGCGTCCAGCGGGGCACGCCGGCAGCGGTCGCGTCGGACACCGACGCCATCACGTCCTGCGGCTGGCCGGGCGGCGCACAGGAGGCGACGACGGTCGGAGCGTTCCCGGAACCGAAGCCGCTCCCGAAACCGAGTTGCCCGAAGTCCACCGTCGGCGGCCCGCCGATGGTGATGCACGGTCCCGGAGGGGACTTGGGCGTGAACGTAGCGCCGACATCGGCGCTCGGGCTCGGTGCAGGCTCCTGGGCGCGCAGGTTTCCGCTTGCGGGCGCGAACGTGGCGGCCGTCACCACGCAGGTGACGACGAACACGATCACACGACGAAAGCAGTTCGCGCGCATGGTTCAGGCGACCGCTGCCAAGAGAGTGACGGTGGCGTTGAACTGGGAGTTGAGACCTGTTGTCGAGCCGGCACCGATGTTCAGCTCGTGGTTCAGCGACCTCGTGAACCCGTTCGGAATGGTCCTCACCGGCGACGACGAGGCGCTGTCCAGGAAGAGGTCGGTTGATTCGTTCCCTGTCAGCCGGTACTGGAACTGATTGGGGCCAGCGGCAGCCTTCACCGGCTCCCACTCGACTGCGGTTGCGCCCGTGCCGCTGGTCGCCGCCGAGACAGAGCCGTAGAGGCGAACGTCCAGACCGGTCGAACAGTTGCTCACCGTCGTCTCGATTGGTGCGGTCTTGGCCACCCCGACCGTCACGTCGCCGAAGTCGACGGTCCCACCCGACAGGATCTGGATGCACGGCCCCGGCGCCGGCCGGGGCGTGAAGGTCGCACCGACGTCAGCCCTCGATCCTTCGACCACCACCCTCGCGATCACAATGGGATCCGTGAGGGTGTCGATCCCATTGACAGTCGCAGGTCCGATGTACGACGTGGAGGCGGTGAAACGGAGTTCACTTCGAGTATCGCCGGGCAGGTCGGTGACTTGCAGCGTGCCGGCGGTGAGTGGGTCCACCGTCGCGAACTCGGCGAAATAGAGCGTGCCCAACAGGACCGTCTGGCCCTGGTTGACCGGAATCCCGGTCTGTGCGGCGGCACTCGACGAAACGGCCGCTACGGCGCCGGCCAACGCGAGCCCAATCGTCGCAGCGGCGATTCTGTGTCGGATGTGCATGGTGTGCTCCTTGGTATTGGGTGACCCGGGTCAGTCGACGACGGCGGTGAACGTGACGTCGAAGGTGAACAGGCTCCCGACGAACGTGGGTGCCAGCGTGGGCGGCATCTTGACGGCGAGCTGGGGGGCGCGAACGCCGAAGTTGCCCGTGAATCCGTCGAGCCACGCTGTTGGTGTCGGACCCACGATCAAGGCGTCATCGAGGATCGCCACTGCGTAGGAACCGTCGGTCGTGGTGCACGCCGCAGGAGCCAACCCTGAACACGTCGGGGTCAGCGTGGCGGGGCCATTGGTCGCATTCGACGTCTGTACCAGGACGTCCTGGCGGACCGAGTTGGGAGCGCAACCTCCCACGTTGGGGGGAGCAGGCGTGTCCTTGAACGGCCCACCGAGTTCGACGTCACCGAACAACACGATCGGATTGGCAGTGATGAGGAGGCACGGCCCAGGAGCGGCAACCGGGACGAAGTATCCGCTCGCTCTGGCCTGCGGTCCCTGGACCTGGATGGTCGTCGTGACTCCGCTGCCGAGTTGCACACTGTCGTATCTCACGGTTGCCACACCATCGAAGGACGCTGACGCCGTGAACTCGATGACGGCGGACAAGGGGACACCGGGAAGGGCCGGGATGACCGTGATGGTTCCGGCGCCGGGAGGTTCGAGCGTGACGTTGGTGGCATCGCCGGAGTAGAACCTGATCGACTCGCCTTGCTCGATCGTGAAGTCGGCTGCGAACGCCGTGGTCGCGCCACTGATCATCGCAGCGACGGCGACGAGACACGCGACGACGAGGGCAAACTGTCGCTGCAGCGAGGTGCCGGATGCCCGACGAGCGTCGGCGTGGAGGTGGACGGTCATGATGTGCTCCTTGTTCGTGAGGTGGCTCATGGGGTCAGTGCGGTGTAGGTGAAGGTGGAGGTGAAGCGGGTGCCGAGGCCGGGGCCCGTCGGGCCGAGGGCGATGCGGTGTTCGTCGGTGCGTGATGCACCCGCCGCGAGAGCCGGGCCGACCGGGGTCTGGATGGGTCCGACGGGAATCGGGGACGGACTGCCGGGCGGGGTGACGCTCCAGGTGAACTGGTTGTCGGCGGGCACCGTCGAGGTACTGGCGAGCCAGGTCTTGGCGCCGCCGACGCCAGTGGCATTGCTGATGCTCACCGCCACTCGGATCGGTGCGTCGGAACAGGACCGCACGACGACGGGCCGGGTGGAACTCGTTGAACCCACGGCGACCTCGCCGAAGTCGACCGATCGGGTGTCCACGATCACACACGGGCCGGTCGGGACGAACACCGTGTAGGTCGACGTGACCGAGCTCATGTTGCCGGACGTGTCGGTGCACTCGAGGGACACGGTGTGGCTGCCGGGCGACGTCGCGAGTGAGGTGGTCTGGATCCCGTCGACGGTGATGAACGACGAGGTCGGTCCTTGGCTGTCGGTGCACGACGACACCAGGCTCGACGGTACGGACCCGACCGCGAATCGAGCGCCGTCGGGCGGCGTGGTGATCGACGCTGTCGGTCGTTCGGTGTCGGTCACACTCGAGGCCCGGAATTGCACATCGGAAATGAAGAAGGTCGGGCCGTCCGCCGCCTCCTCGTAGGTCCAGTAGTAGCGACCAGGTGTCACCGCAACGGTGGCGGTCGTCTCCCACCTTGAGCCCGAGATGCGTCCGTCCAAGGCGTTGCTGATGGAACTGGTCCCCACGCCAACCTCCGTGAGAACGGTCGGGTCGTCCACCCGGGTGGCAGATGGACTGCGGTAGATCCGCAGGCCGAGCGGGCGCTCGCTCCCCTCGTCGGCCTCGAACGGACCGAGCGTCCTCGCCGTCGCCGACCGGTGCGTCACCGACAGCGTTCCGGGAACGGCGAAGCGCAGCGTCGACCAGCCGTCGGGTTCACCTCCGGGGAGGTCGGGGGTCAGGTGGTGGGTGTCGCCGCCGCTGGAGAGGTTGAAGTCCGTCGACAGCGCGAACTCGCCCACTCCGGTGCCGCCGTACGCCTCGACGATCGGATCTTGTTCGTCCGGCGCCTGGAACAACTCGAGCGTGAATCGTCCCGGGTCGATGAAGGGCGACTCGTTGAAGACCGAGAACCACACCGTGTGGCCCGGCTCCATCCTGACGAACTGGATCGACGAGGGGGACGACGTGTTGCCCTTTGCTCGCCGCGACTCCGCTGCCGACGTGTTGTCGGTCGACACGAGGACGAAGAACCCGGGCGTGGCGCGGTACCCGAGGCGTCCCGCGAACCCCCCCGGCGGCGAGGTGTACCTGTACCAGAGCGATCCTCCAGGTCGGCCCGGGTCGTACTCGCCCGGTTCGTACGTGGCGAACTCGGTGGAGCCGTCGACCTCCTCGGTGTCGCGCGGCTGCTGGGTGCCCGGGAACTGGCCCGGCACGCCGACGAATGCGGGGATGGCCAGAGCCGACAGATTCTGGGCGTTGACCCAGTTGTCGTTGGCGGGGGGCGCGGCCGGCACCACCTGGCCGGTGACGTCAGCAGACGCAATGCTCCCGGAGTCGACGTCGGTGAGGATGAGTCGACCCGCGACCGGACCGATCGCGCTGGTGTCGATCGTGACGTAGATCTCACACGTCTGGTCGACGCCGAGGTCCAGCGACGCGACGGTGTTTGCAGGCGGGACGAAGTTGCCGCACCCGGCGATTCCAACGACCGACAGGCCGTCAGCGCCTTCCGTCTCGACGTGCAACTCGCGACCGGTGTTGTTGAGGAATGTGACCGTTTGGGTTGCCTGCGACCCCGACCCGACGGCGTAGGCCCCGAAGTCGAGCGTGGCCGGATTCACTGCGAACGGATCGGTGATCGTCAGGCTCAGACCGCCGACGGCGCTGGCGGCCGCAAACGTCGTCGACCGTGCCGTAGGTGCGGCTGGCTGTTCAGGGGTGGGCTGCTCGATGGTCGTGACGGTCGTCGTCTCGGCGACGGTCGTGGTGGTGGTGGTCTCGGCGACGGTCGTCGTCGTCGTGGTGTCTTCGGCGACAGTCGTGTCCGTGGCCGTCGGAGCAGGCAGCGTCGTCACTGTCGTGGTCTCAGTGGGTGTCGTCTCCGTCGTTTCCTCGGGCGCCGTCGTCGGCGTTGGATCTGACGGGGCATCCTGGGCGGCAACCCGGCCGGCCACAGGCCCGATGGCCGCCGACAGCGCCAATCCGAGAGCCACGACCGCAGCAACACCGTGTCGCCATTGCGTCGATCGCCGCGCACGCCACATGGAACGATCCTCCACGTCGACCCACGGCCGTGTCCTGGGCGTCACCACAACTTCTCCCCGCCCGCAGGCTTTTCGGGCCCGGCGTGGTCGCCAGGGTGGTGGAAGACCGCCGGAAGAACGCGTCCAGTGGGAAGCCGGCAGACCTCGTTGGCTTCACGGACCGTGTCGGCATTGGGACCCTCGAACACCGACAAGCAGGTCTCGTCGACCGAGATCACGATCGATTCGACGTACCGGACGCCGCGATCGGCGAACTCGGAACTGAACTCGTCGCAGCGTCGTTCCAGCTCGTCGATCTCCTCGCCGGTCCAACCGACCAGGTACCGCTCGACGACGAAGATCTTCTGCACCCGACCACCATGACGTGAACGCCTGGTTGGGCGCATCGGGGGAACCCCGAGGTTTGGGCTCAGGCACCCCGATCGGAGAGCGATCCAACGCTCAGGGGCGGCGGCGGGCGGCCAACTCAGATCGGCTGCGCACACCCTCCTTGCGATAGATCTGGGTGAGGTGTGCCTCGACGGTGCGCGCACTCACGTAGAGCTGGGCGGCCACCTCGGCGTTGGTCATCCCCTCGGCGACGAGGTCAGCAATCTTGCGTTCGGTATTGGTCAGCGCATCAGCGTCGCCGCGATCACCCAAGCGTTCCAGCTCGGCCCGAACCCTCGGCAGGAAACCGAGCGCGCCGCACCTCACCAGCTCGCTGTGCGCTTGCTCGAGGAGCTCTCGGGCCTCGGTGCGCCGTCGGGCGCGGCGGGCGATGCTGCCGGCCACGACCAGCGTCCGTGCTCGTTCGATCGGCAACCCGATCTGTTCGAACGCGTCGACCGCTTCGCTCGCGAGCCCGGCCGCCTCCTCCAGGCGCCGCCGACCGGCAGCGACCTGGGCTCTGGCCCGGAGCGCCTCGGCGGCCCCGCGGGGACGACCGGCCCGCTCGGCGAGTTGGACGATCTCTGCCGCAACCCGCTCTGCCTCGTCGAGGTCACCTGCCTGGATCAGGGCATCCATCAGCTCAGGTCGCACGGGCAGCACTCCGAGGTCACGTACACCGCAACCATCGAAGTGCGTCACCGTGGCGCGGAGCCGCTGGACTGCGTGCCGGTGGTCACCGTCCATCGTCGCCACCGCCCCGATTGCGAACTCCACCTGCCCGGCGGTGATGGCGGAAGGATCTGGGGGCGTCGACGTCAACATGACGACATGACGATGCGCAGTGTCGACGTCGCCGCGTGCCGCAGCGATCACTGCGAGTTCACTCGATCGCCCGGACCCGCCATCGACAGCGTCGGCCAATGCCCAGGCACGTTCTGCGTGCACCGCTGCTTCGTCGAGGCGGCCCTGCCGGCTTCGCAGGTCGGACGCCTGCATCAAGAGATTGTGTTCGTTGGTGACCGACGGTCGCTCGGTGATCCGACGCGACGCTTCGACCAACAGTTCGTCGGCGCGAGCGTGGTCGTCGGTCCACACGGCCACCTCCAGCCAGTCGTTGATCACATCGATGTCGAGCGCAGCATCCGGGGGCTCCGACGACGGGAGGAGCGGCAACCCCCCGAGCGCCTGGGTGACGCAGTACGTTGCGTGGGCGATCTGCTCCAACATCCGGTCTCCGCCGGTCGCTGCAGCGGTGACGAACTCGAGACAGCGTTCCCTCGCTTGATCGACATCGACGAAGAGCATCGACGACACGATGCGACCGAGTTGCCGGGCCCGCTCGGGCGAACCCTCGGGCAGCAACGCAGCGGCGCGCTCGAGCCAGGGCAACGCAGTCGAGGCGCCGTACACGGCGCTGTGGGCCCGACCCGCCACGATCAGCAGGTCGGGCGCGTCCGCCGCCGGCTCGCTTCCGTGGTTGTCGAAGGCCGCAATCAGCGGTTCGACGAGATCGAGGCCACGTAACGGCTCGCCGGCGGAGACGGCGAGCTCGGCCGCTTGCAGCGTTCGTCGACGAGTTGCGACCTGATCCGTCGGATCCGTCAGCGCCAGCGCACGCTCGGCGTGCGTCAAAGCTTCCTCCAGGAGTCCGCTGCGGCGAGTGGATACGGCGGCGGCATCGAGCACGTCCGCCGCGTCCGCATCGGTTCCCACGATCGATGCTCCGAGGTGGAACGCTCGCACCTCGATCGGCACTTCGAGGTCGGCGCAACGTCGATGGAGCTGCCGTCGGGCCAGGAGCGGCAGGCGCTCGGCAAGACCGGACCGCAGGAGCGGATGTCGAAAGACGATGGCGTCGCCGTCACGACCATCGACGCGGACGAGATCGAGTCGCTCCCCGGTGATCAATGCGCCATCGACGACATCGGCGGCGAACAGCCCGTACAACAGATCCGGCCGGGCCTTGGGCATGAGCGCGCATGCGGCGAGCACCTCGAGCTCGGTTGCGTCGAGGCGGTCGAGGTTGGCATCGATGAGCGCGCGGAGCGATTCGGGCAGCATGGCATCGGTGATGGGGACCCCCGCCTGGACCAGTCGGCCCGTTTCCGTCACATGAAGCGGGTTTCCACCCGACAACTCGTGCAGGCGCACGAGATCGATGTGACCGACCTGCACGGAGAACCGGCTGGCGAGGAGTTCACGGGTCGCCCCGAGCGACAGCGCTGTGGGCTCGATCACGACCAGATCGTCGGCATCGACGATCCGAGCGACGTCGATCGGCAGTGCGACAGGTCGCGCGGTGGCGACGATCAGGATCGGCAGGTCGGCCAGCAGCCGCATGGAGAAGCTCAGCGCGCCAGCCGTGGCGTGGTCGAACCAGTGGAGATCGTCGAGGACGACGACGAGCGGGCGGGACTCGGCAAGTGCGCGCAGCACGTCACTCAACGCCGACGCGACGGAGAGTGGGTCGACGACGGTGCCGATCCCTGGACCAGCGATTGCGCCGAGGATGTCGAGGTGCGGGCCGGCTGCACTCTCGATGCGTTCAGGATCGAGACCGCGCAACAGCGTGGCAAGCCCTGACCAGCCGATGCCCGACTCGACCTCCGTCACCGACGATCCGATCACCATGGCACCGCGGAGGCTCGCAAGGTCGCGAAAGTCCGAGACGAGGGCGGTCTTGCCGATCCCGGGGTGGCCGCGAACGAGCACCACGGTTCGGCGTCCACCGATAGCGCGATCGAGCGCACGCTCGAGAATGTCCCGCTCCGACCTTCGCCCGACAAGTTCCACTCCACTTCGATGGTAGGCGCGGCGCAGCTTGCAGTCATCGGTGAGCTCAGAGTTGCGAATCGGGGCCGGTGCGCCGCAACCTGTCAGAATCCAGAGCGATGAACACGGGGGAAACCAGCGAACGTCCGAGCATTCGCAGCCGGTGGCGTTCACCGACGGCGACGCGGCGGGCCGGTCGACTGATGATCGGGCTCGGAGTGGTGGGCGCGCTCGTCGCCATGTTCGGCATGGTCGTCGGGTGGATCTTCGTCGGGCAGCTGGCGAGCGCTTCTGACGACAGCCTCGAGGTGACGCTGCAATCGCTCGACGCGATCGACGACACGATCGACCTCGCCGACGAGGTCCTCGTGTCGACCGCCGAAGGCATCGGCGCCCTTGCCGGCACACTGTCGGCGGTGTCCACGTCGTTCGACGCCGGCACCCAGGCCATCGACGACATCGCCGGGCTCGCCGAAACCATCGGGCCGTCCCTCGAGGACGCCGGAACCACCGTGCGCACGCTGGAGCGCATCGGCAACGACATCGACGCGCTGCTCGTGGCGCTGTCGAGCCTGCCGGTCGGCCCCGACTACAACCCGCAAGCGGGACTCGGTGAGACGTTGGGGCAGCTCGCCGACACCCTGGAAGAACTCCCGGGCCAGCTCGACACGACCGCCGCCAGCCTCACCGAATTCACCGGATCGGCCGATGGCCTCCAACAGCAACTCGACGATCTGGCTGCGTCGGTCCAGACGATCAGCGACGACCTGGGCGACACGAGCTCCCTCGTCGACCAGTACCGATCCAGTGTCGCCGACGCACGGGCATTGGCCACGGAGACGAACAGCGACCTCAGTACCGGCGTGGTCCTCATGCGCATCCTGCTCATCGTCGGCGGCATCACCCTGCTGCTCGGCCAGGTCGTCCCGCTCTGGCTCGGACGCTCTCTCCTCGACGACGCCGACCGCGCCGACGCTGCCCAGGACGATATGAAGGGGACGTCATCCCCTTGACCGACCACCACTCACCCCACAACACCGACGGAGACAGACGACATGCACATCGAACTGGACGATGATCAGGCAGAACTCCTGCGAGACGTCCTCGACTCGGCCTTCCGTGACCTTCGCTACGAGGTCGCCGATACCGACAACACGACCTACAAGGCGAAGCTGCGAGCCCGCGAGGCCATGCTCGGATCGATCCTGTCGAAGGTCGGCGGTCCGCTGCCCGACCGACCCTGAGGCGCTCAGGGCACCGCCTCGCCGCCGACGCTGTGCTACGACAGGCCCCCATGACGATCACCTTCCAGGAGGCCTGCGCCGCAGTGTGCGCCCCCGGCACACGTTTCGAGATCGAGGAGATCGACGTCGCCGGCGTGCCGACCAAGGTCTTCACCGGCACCCCGCCGAACCTGCGCCACCTGTTTGCTGCGGCCGCAGCCCGCACCGATGACTTCATCGTCTTCGAGGACGAGCGCTGGCCGATGCCGAGGGTGATGGAGCTGATCGGCCAGATCGGCCACTCGCTGGTGCACGACCTCGGCGTCGCACAGGGCGACCGGGTGGCGATCGCAATGCGGAACTCCCCCGAATGGATTGCTGCATTCGCCGCAATCACATCGGTGGGAGCGATCGCCGTGCCGATGAACGCCTGGTGGCAGACCGACGAGATGGTGTTCGCCCTCGCCGACTCCGGCGCTCGCATCGTGTTCGCCGACGCCGACCGGCTCGCACGTCTACGTGCCGCCGAGCCGGGATCGGTCTCGGCGCAGGTCCTCACCGTTCGAGACACTCCGGCTCCGACGGCAGCCGTTCCGGGGGTCGACGGTCTCGAAGTGATCGCGCTGGACGACCTCCTCGTGCCTGGCACCACGCTGCCCGACATCGACATCGACCCCGACGCCGACGCCAGCATCCTCTACACGTCCGGTACGACCGGACACCCGAAGGGTGCCGTGTCGACGCATCGAGCCGTACTCAGTGCCTTGATGGCGTTCGCAGCACGAGGTGCGGTCAACGCGCTGCGCGACGCTGAGGAACCCGACCCGGACCGACCACAGGCCGCCATCATGCTCTGTGTGCCGCTGTTCCACGTGACGGGGCTCGTGCCGGTGATGCTCGGGGCGTTCGTCGGCGGCTCGAAGCTCGTGATGACCTACAAGTGGGATCCCGATCGGGCACTGGAGCTCATCGAACAGGAGCAGGTGACGAGTTTCGTCGGTGTACCCACCATGAGCTGGGACATGCTCGAAGCGCCGACGTTCGCAGACCGGGACACCTCCAGCCTCAGGTCGGTCGGCGGTGGCGGCGCGCCGATGCCACCAGAGTTGGTCAAGCGCATCGACGACAACTTCAGACGCGGACGACCGAGCCTCGGCTACGGCATGACCGAGACCAACGCATACGGCCCCGGCAACAGTGGCGACGACTTCATCACGAACCCGACGTCCACCGGCCGACAGGTGCCGGTGATGGACCTCAAGGTGACCGACCCGCTCGGCGACGACCTCCCGCAGGGTGAGACCGGCGAGATCTGGTTTCGCGGTCCGATGCTCATCCGGGGGTATTGGAACCGGCCCGACGCGACGGCCGACACGATCGTCGACGGGTGGCTGCGTTCGGGCGACATCGGCCGGGTCGACGACGAAGGGTTCGTGTACGTCAGCGATCGCGTGAAGGACATGATCCTCCGCGGCGGCGAGAACATCTACTGCGCCGAGGTCGAAGCGGCGATCTACGAGCATCCATCGGTGTACGAAGCAGCCGTGTACGGCATCCCGCACGAGCGGCTGGGCGAGGAACTCGCCTGCCATGTGATGGTCAAGCCCGGCGCCACTCTCGATGCCGGCGAGCTGCAACGGTTCGTCGGGGAACGCCTCGCCAACTTCAAGGTGCCGACCGCGGTGACGATCGTGCACGAGCAACTCCCCCGCAACGCCTCCGGCAAGATCCTCAAACGCGAACTCCGCGACTCCGTCACCACGTGAGACGCGGGGTCTGACCCCGCGTCTCAACCCGCATCTCATTCGATCGAAGGGACGCCACATGGCACGTATTCTCATCACCGGGAGCAACAGCGGATTCGGCAAACTCGCTGCGCTCAGCCTCGCCCGCCAGGGCCACCAGGTCGTCGCCACGATGCGCAACCTCGCGAAGGGTGACGCGCTCCGCGAGGTTGTCGCAGCCGAGAACTTGGCGATCGAGGTCCGCCCGCTCGATGTGTGCGATCCGGCATCGATCGCCGCTGCGATCGCCGATCCGAACACACTCGACATCGTGGTCAACAACGCAGGTTTCGAGGTGGCCGGCGCCGTCGAGATGGTCGACGACCAGCTCCTCGCCCGCCAGTTCGACACCAACGTGGCCGGTCCCCTGCGTGTCATCCGCTCCGTACTGCCCGCATGGCGGGAGCGAGGCCACGGCACGATCGTCAACGTGTCGAGCATCGCCGGGGTCGTGGGCACACCGTTCGGCGGCGTCTATGCGGCGTCGAAGCATGCCCTCGAGGCGCTGAGCGAGGCGCTGCACTTCGAGACCAGCGTGTACGGAATCCGTGTGCGGCTCGTGGAGCCCGGGCGCTTCAACACAGGATTCCACGACAACATCGTCACGGTCGACGGCTGGGAGGGTTCGGAGTACGCCGAGCGCGCCGAACGCTTCCGTGAGTCACAGGGTGTGCTGTCGGGCGACGGCCCCGCGCCCGACCCGCAGGACGTGGCCGACGCGATCGTCACGGCGGCGACCGACCCGGATGCGCCGTTCCGCAACTTCGTCGGCACGGACGCCCAGCTCATCTCGTCGGTGAAGGCGTCGATGTCGTTCGAGGCGTTCGAAGCCACGATGCGCTCCACGCTCGACTGGTACGACTGACCTGATCTGCGGCGGGAGTCACCCGGCGCGTATCGTCACACGGTGCGCGCCATCACGTTGACCTCGTCTCGCTGGTTGCGCGCCGTGGCGCTCGGCGTCGTCGTGATCGGTTCCGGCATCCTCGCTGTGCAACTGCACCGCAACGGCCACACCCAGGGCGACGACTTCGCTCTGTACCTGCGCCAGGCCCGCAGCCTGTTCGACGGCGACATCGGCGCGGTGCTCGCCGACAACCGGTTCTCGGTCCTCAATTCCGACGATGCCTTCAGCCCGCTGGCCTATCCCTGGGGTTGGCCCCTGCTGTTGTCGCCGTTCGTGCACCTGTGGGGCTACGACTACGACCGGCTCAAACTCGTCGAGGTGGGCATCTACATGGTGTGGCTGGTGCTGTTGCACGGCATCGTGCGGCGCCGCATCGGCCGCCTGCCCGCGCTCGCCGTCGTGGCCGTCATCGCAACAGCGCCCGTGTTCCTCGTCCACTCCGACCAGCTCCTCACCGAGTTCCCCCACCTCGCCGCCGTCGGTGTCTTCCTCTGGTGGTACGACCGCGTTCGATCACGCTCCACGCTGCTCACTGCCAGCCGTTGCGACCTGATCGTGCTCGGCGCGATGGTCACCCTGGTCTTCAACGTTCGTCGCGAAGGCATCGTGCTGCTGGGGGTCATCGTCGTGATGCAGCTCTACGACCTCATTGCATCGATCGACGGGCGACCAACCCCGTCAGCGTTCGTCGAACGTGTCCATGCCACGTGGCAGGCGATCATCACGCCGCTGCTGTCGTTCGCGGTTGCTACCACGCTGTTCCAACTGCTGTTGCCGACGGCCCTCCTACCCGACAACGGCAACTCGATGTCGTTCATCGACAACCGACTCGGTGAGTTCCCCGGCACGCTCACCGATCAGCTCGGCCTCGGCCGGCACCCGCTCGTCGGCATCGCGATCCTGGGGCTCGCTGCGGCCGGTGCCGTCATCGGCGTGCGGCGGCGGCCGACACTCGATGGCCCACTGCTGCTCCTCACACTCGGCAGCGCCCTGTTGATCAGCACCCACCTCCGCAAGGTCGACCGGTACTGGTTCCAGGTCACGCCCTGGGTCGTCTACTTCGCAACCGTCGCCCTCCTGGCAGTCGGCCGGCTCGTCTTCACGCGCCGCCAGCAGGTCGGGCGCTCGCTCGCGCTGGCACCGTTGGCGATCGTCGTCGTCGCTCACCTCGCCGTCCTACCGGGCAAGGTCGGCGAAGCGCGCGACTACAACGCCGCAGGGCGCGTCCAGTCGGGGCCTTCCAACCCGAACGTGGCGCCGGTGTTCGATGCCGTGGCCGCGTTCACGCCACCCGACGCGATCGTCGCGTACTTCCGCGCCCGCACGATGACGCTGCTCACCGATCGGCGCTCGTTCCAGACCGAGAACCTCGAACGCATCGCCCAGAACGCCGACTACTTCGCCCAGCGTCGGGGTTCCACGTACTGGCAGCCCGAGCTGGAACCGGGCACCGCCCGTCTCGCCGGCTTCGAGGAGGTCTGGTCGGACGACACGTGGATCCTGTGGCGAACACCGAACGACTGAGACCGTGCGCGAAACTGCGGCGATGGGACTCTTACGCCACAAGGACAGCCACGAACAATTTCAGATGCGCGAGGACCTGATCTCGGTCGGCGACGACTACTGGATCGAGAACAGCTCCGGCGACAGGGTGTATCGGGTCAACGGCAAGGTGGCCAGGCTTCGTGACACCTGGGTGCTCGAGGACCGCGAGGGAAACGAGGTTGCCCGGATCAAGGAGCGCATGGTCACCGTTCGCGATGCCATCAACATCGAGATCGGCGACCAGAAGGCCACCGTGAAGAAGGCGCTCGTCGGCATTCGTGACCGCTTCCACATCGAGGTCGAGCACGGCAACGACCTCAAGGCTCACGGCAACATCGTTGATCACGAGTACGAGATCGAACGCGACGGTGACAAGGTCGCCGAGGTGTCGAAGAAATGGTTCCGCGTTCGTGACACCTATGGCGTCGAGATCCTCGATCCGTCCCTCACCCCACTGATCCTCGCGATCACCGTCGCGGTGGACGCGCTCTCCCACGACCATTGATGTGTTACTCGTGGTGTCTGACACCTGAGTAGCGGAATACGTCGGTTGTGCGAGGCTGGGGCGACGATGGCTGACACGGCGGCGATCACGACATACCGGTATCTGCGCATCAGCATGGTCGGAGCGGTGCTGCTACTCGCGGTGTCGATCGCCATCGAACGCGCCCAGGTCGACTGCTGGCAGACGTCGGTGTCGGCCTACTACTACACACCCGTCAAAGCGGTCTTCGTCGGCGTGCTGATGGCGGTCGGGCTGTGCCTCATCGTCATCAAGGGCAGCACGTCGTGGGAGGACGCCACGCTCAACGCCGCCGGGATGCTCGCACCGATCGTCGCCGTCGTGCCGACCTCCGACGTTGGTACCTGCTGGTCGCAGACGCCGAGGCCCCTCCCGGTGAACGATGACGGCCAACTCGCCGACTGGGTCGTCGCGAACATCGACAACAACGTCACCGCACTGATCGTCACCGGCATCGTCGGGTTGATCGTGGCTGCGGTGATCGCCACGATCGCCACCCGAAACATGAAGGCCATAGCGCAAGTCGGCCCGGTCCAGATGCGCCTCGGATTGCTCGGCGCCATGGCCTTCCTCGTCGGCGGCGCCGTCGTGTTCGCCTTCTGGGACGGCTTCGACACCAGGGCCCACGGCTTCGCGGCCGTCACGATGTTCCTCTTCCTCGCAATCGCGGTCGGGATCAACGCATGGCAACACCGCAACGACCCGGCGCCCCGGATCTACTTCTGGCTGTATGCATCGATCGCGTTCCTGATGATCGCAGCGGCCGTCGTGATGTTGCCGCTCGGCTCGAGTTGGGGCCACATGGTCCTGGTCCTCGAGGCGACCGAGATCACCCTGTTCGCAGTGTTCTGGCTCGCGCAGACCAAGGAGCACTGGCACGAGACCGCCTGAGCTGCAGCGGGGAGGTCGTCGCAGTTCTCGCTGTCGCAGCCGAGCGCGTCATGAGCGACCCGGGCGCTCCAGAAACGCGCTGTCGCCCGGACGCCACAGCTCGTGCGCCCGGCGCCACATCGCGAACGCCTGCAAGATGCGGGGCGGATCGCCATGAATCTCCGTGAATCCCCCGTTCAGCTCGCGCGTGTCGAAGTAGGCGGCGTCGACACCATCCGCGTACAAGCGACAGGCGGGTTCGAAGCCCAGGCCGACGAGGCGCTGGTACTCACCTTCGAAGTCGTTCACCAGGATCGCGAGATGGTGATACCCCTCGTCGCCGGCGGCGTACATGTCGCGGTAGATCGACGGTGTCTCGTCGTGTTGCTGGATGAACTGGATCATCGTGTCACCCAGATAGCCGAAGGCATACGACACATCGGCTTCCTGGTCGGTACCGCGATACGTGAACCTGTCGCATCGGTGATGCGGGGAACGTACGAACGGACCTGCGCCGAAGGTGTCGCTCCATCGTTGGATCGACGCGTCGAGATCGTTGACGAACCAGGCCTGTTGGAAGATCGGGAAGTGGGTGAGCAGTGTCATGGTGGCCTCCTGGCAACAGTGTGCCCAGTGACGCCGCCCCGGCCCGTGTCGGCGAGGTCGTCGATGCGATTTCGAATCTTGGAACATGGGTGTTAGGCTTACCTATCACCCCGAGCCAACTCGGCTGAAGCTCACCACATCCACTCCGGAGCGAATCATGTTGCAGACCTTCCTCACCGGACTACGAGAAGGCCTCGAGGCCGCGCTCGTCGTCAGCATCTTGATGTCGTTCCTGGTCCGCAGCGGTCATCGCGACCGCATCCCGGCACTGTGGATCGGGATCGGCGTCGCAGTCGTCGCCTCACTTGCCTTCGGCGGGCTGCTGCACTTCACGTCGGCCAGCATGAGCTTCGAGGCACAGGAGACCTTTGGTGGGGTGGTGTCGATCGTGGCGGTCGGGTTCGTCACCTGGATGGTGTTCTGGATGCGTCGGGCGTCACGAACGATTGCCGGCGATCTGCGCGGAAAGATGTCATCCGCAGTCGAACTCGGCGCGATCGGCGTCTTCACGGCTGCGCTGCTGGCCGTCGGTCGCGAGGGTCTGGAGACCGCGCTGTTCCTCTACCCCACGTTCGCGGCCCAGGGTGCCGGCGCCGGGCCGGCCGTCGGCGCGCTGCTCGGGCTCGGCACCGCGGTGTTCATCGGCGTGCTGCTGTACCGCGGTGCGGTGCACATGAACCTGGCGGCATTCTTCAAGGTCACCGGCGCAGCACTCATCGTGATCGCCGCCGGCGTGCTGGCGTACGGGATTCACGACCTGCAGGAAGCCGGCGTGCTCCCCGGCATCGACACGCTCGCCTGGGACATCGAGGGCTATCGGGTGACCAGTTGGCACGGATCGATCATCAAAGGGGTCTTCAACCTCGGCCCCCAGATGACCATGCTCGAAGTCGCCGCCTACTTCGCCTATCTCATCCCGACGATGGTGCTCTTCCTGCGTCCCGTCACCGCCCGCTCCGTCGGCGCGGTCGGCGTCAATGCCGAGCCAGTGGCCAATGCTGTTGCTGTTGCCGACGCGGCCCGATGAACACTCCCCACCTCGATCCATGATCTCTGGAGGAACCATCCTGCCCAAGCTGCTCACGACGGCCCTCGCGATCGCCTCCCTCTCCGCTCTGGCCGCCTGCTCGAGCGACGCCGCCGATGTAACGGTCGACGTCACCGGAACCAACGATTCATGCACGCTGTCGGCAGACATTCTCGACGCCGGCAACATCGGCTTCGAGTTCACCAACGAGGCGAACGACGTCAACGAGTTGTACGTGCTCCGGGCCAACGGCGACGTCGTGTCCGAGGTCGAGAACGTCACGACCGGCACCAGCCGGACCCTCACGGTCGACCTCGTCGCCGGTGACTACCTCGTGCGTTGCAAGCCGGGACAGACCGGCGACGGCATCGAGTCGAGCTTCACCGTCACGGGTGAGGGCGGCACCGAACAGGCGACCCCCGACAGGACGGTGACGTTCGAGGCAGTCGAGTTCCGGTACCCGGATCTCGACGTCGGCGCCATCAACGCCGGTGACACGCTCCGACTCGAGATGACGAACGCAGGATCACAGGCCCACGAGTTCGAGGTCCTCGACCCCGACGGCAACGCCATCGGCGAAGTGGCCTCGACCGAGCCGGGCGCGGCACGCGGTGCGACCATGACCTTCGAGTCAGCGGGCGTCTACCGCTACCAGTGCATCCTCGTCGACGAGAGCACTGCGAAGCCGCACACCGAACTCGGCATGGAGGGCACCTTCGAGGTTCAGGCGAGCTGAACGCGGCCGGCAACTCGCCGGAATGTCATCGCGTCAGATGCGGCGCCGAACGCCACGACCCGGCGTGACCGCTGCGGCGACGACTGCTGTCTTCGCAACCGGCGACGGACCGGGGGAGACGGCCTTGGCGACCACTGCTGTCTTTGCGACCGGATGGCCGATCACGCCGACCCGTCCGACTCGTCCTCTTCCTACTGGCATGTCAGGCTCCTACTTCGTTGATGGCGTCAGCCTCGATCGAGGCGATGATGGCTTGGATCGGGATTCGTCCGTTGGCGATGAGTTGTCCGCCCGAGCGTCGAGCTGCGGACGCGAAGGGTGCCGCCCACAAGTTCTCCCAGATGAGGACGCCTGCCACGGAACCGGGCTCCATCGCCGCGGCGAGCATCTCGACATCGTCCTCGGCAAGCAGTTCGGCGAGTTCGGCTTCCAGAACCTGCAGCGCCCCGAGGTCGTCGAGGTCGGACAGTTCCATGGCGTCGACAACACCATTCTCGTCCTTGACGAGAATCAGGATGTCGACAACGCGGATGGTCCCGGCGTCGACGAGCCGAAGCAGCTCTTCGGCCATCTCGCCGGTGAAGTTGGTCGAGCCCGCAGGGAACTCGACGACGAGGTAGTCGATCGGCCCCAGCGAATCAAGCGAGACGTCGGTCATGAGAACTCCATTCGTTCAGGCACCGAAGGTTCGGAGCCAACCAGCTGTGGTGTGATCTCCGATTCACGGTACGGCAGACGGAGCCGGTCGGCAATGAACGAAGGAGATATGGTCCGATCTGGGTGAGATGTACGAACGACGGCTCCCTCGGGCAAGGTGCCGTCGCTCGACGACACCCTCAGCCGAGGTCGAATCGATCGAGAGTCATCACCTTGGTCCACGCCCCCACGAAGTCGGTCACGAACTTCGCCACCGCGTCGTGCGCTGCGTACACCTCAGCGATCGCGCGGAGTTGGGAGTTCGATCCGAAGATGAGATCACAGCGGGTGCCTGTCCATCTCGGGGCGCCGGTCGCCCGATCACGCCCCTCGAACACGTCATCGGATGCGGCGGTCGGCTGCCACACGGTGTTGATGTCGAGCAGGTTCACGAAGAAGTCGTTCGTGAGCGACTCGGTCCGATCGGTGAAGACACCGTGAACAGAACCGTTGGCGTTCGCGTTCAGGACTCGCATGCCACCGACGAGCACCGTCATCTCCGGCGCAGTCAACGTCAACAGCTGTGAGCGATCGACCAGCAGCGCCTCTGCGGGCCGGACGTGGCCCTTGCCGAGGTAGTTGCGGAACCCGTCAGCAAGTGGCTCGAGGGGGGCGAAGGCCTCCACGTCGGTCTGCTCCTGGGTGGCATCGGTGCGCCCCGGCGTGAAGGGAACGACGATGTCGTGGCCGGCGTTTTTCGCCGCCGCCTCGACCGCTGCACATCCGCCGAGCACGATCAGGTCGGCCATCGACACGTGTGCCCCCGAACTGTTGAACTCCGTGCGGACCTCTTCCAGGGTCGCCAGGATCCGGCGTAGTTCGGGCGGGTTGTTCACCTCCCAGTCGTTCTGCGGAGCGAGGCGAACGCGGGCACCGTTGGCGCCACCACGCTTGTCGCTGTTGCGGAACGTCGACGCCGACGCCCAGGCGGTCGAGACCAGTTCGGAGATGCCGAGCCCGGAGTCGAGGACCTTCGCCTTGAGGGTGGCGATGCCGGTCTCGTCGATCAGTTCGTGGTCGACACCGGGTACAGGGTCCTGCCAGATGAGCTCCTCGCTGGGAACCTCAGGTCCGAGGTACCGGGCGATCGGACCCATGTCGCGGTGGGTCAGCTTGAACCAGGCACGGGCGAACACGTCGGAGAACTCGGCCGGGTTCTCGTGGAATCGCCGCGAGATCGGCTCGTAGATCGGATCCATCCTCATGGCCATGTCGGCGGTCGACATCATGGGGGCGTGCGTCCTGGATGAGTCGTGGGCGTCGGGCACCGTGCCCTGAGCCTCGGCGTTGACCGGAGTCCACTGCTGCGCACCGGCCGGGCTTCGTGTCAGCTCCCACTCGTAGCCGAACAGCACGTCGAAGTAGCTGTTGTCCCACGTGATCGGGGTGGGCGTCCAGGCGCCTTCCAGACCGCTGGAGATCGTGTCGACGCCCACGCCGGTGCCGAAGCTGTTCTTCCAGCCGAGGCCCTGCTGCTCGATGGGAGCACCCTCGGGTTCGGGACCGACGTACTCGCCGGGATCGGCAGCGCCGTGGGCCTTGCCGAAAGTGTGGCCGCCGGCAGTGAGCGCAACGGTCTCCTCGTCGTTCATCGCCATACGGGCGAATGTCTCTCGAATGTCGCGTGCCGACGCGAGCGGGTCCGGGTTGCCGTTCGGCCCCTCCGGGTTCACGTAGATCAAACCCATCTGCACTGCGCCGAGAGGATCGTCGAGTTCGCGGTCGCCGGTGTAGCGCTCATCGCCGAGCCATGTGGTCTCCGGGCCCCAGTAGATGTCTTCCTCGGGCTCCCAGACGTCTTCTCGTCCGCCGGCGAAACCGAATGTCTCGAAGCCCATTGTCTCCAGCGCAACGTTGCCGGCCAGGATCATCAGGTCGGCCCATGAGATCTTCCGGCCGTACTTCTGCTTGATCGGCCAGAGCAGACGGCGAGCCTTGTCGAGGCTCACGTTGTCGGGCCAGCTGTTGAGGGGTGCGAAGCGCTGGGTGCCGGAGCCTGCGCCGCCGCGGCCGTCGCTGATGCGGTAGGTGCCGGCGCTGTGCCACGCCATGCGAATGAAGAACGGGCCGTAGTGGCCGTAGTCGGCCGGCCACCACTCCTGCGAGTCGGTCATCAGCGCGGCGAGGTCGTCCTTCACCGCAGCGAGGTCGAGCGTCGCGAACTCGGCGGCATAGTCGAACTCGTCGCCCATCGGGTCGATCAGCGGCGAGTTCTGGTTGAGCATCCTGAGGCTCAACTGATTCGGCCACCAGTGTTGGTTCGCCGTGGAACCGACGGCGGTATGGGCAGCGTTGGTGCCGTGCATCACCGGGCACCGTTGTTCGCTGTCGTTGACCTCGAGGGCTGTCTGATCGGTCATGGCTGCTCCTTGAAATGCGTGGATGTGGAGGATGGGTGGCGGGTGTGAATGGCGGGTGAGAGGCCCCGAGGGTCATGCGCGGCACGACGGGCAGAGTCCCCAGTAGACGACTTCGGCTTCGTCGATCTCGAAGCCGTGGTCGTCGTCGGCGGTGAGACACGGCGCGGAACCGACAGCGCAGTCGATGTCGAACATGATGTCGCAACCCCGGCAGATGAGGTGATGGTGATTGTCGCCGACTCGATCCTCGTACCGTGCCGCAGCCCCCATGGGCTGTATTCGCCGCACGAGGTTCTTGTCGACCAGCACGCCGAGCGTGTCGTACACGGCTTGACGGGAGATCGATCCGATTGCGGCCCTGACGTCGTCGGTCAGTTCGTCGGCCGTGGCATGGGGGCGCGACGACAACGCCCGCATGACCGCCAGCCGCTGCGCCGTGATCTGCACGCCGTGTTGGCGCAAGAGTTGATCGACGCTCCTGGACATGTTCCCATCCAACCACCGATTCTCGACTTTATCAACTATTGGATTTATTCCAGATAGGCGGGATCACCCCCGGACTTCACTCGCCGTCCGTAGTAGGAAGTGTTCGTCCCTGGTGGAGCGCGGCAGCATGGAGAACGACGAGTGACACGGGCCGAGAAGCTCTCGATCGCGTCAATGATGACTCCGCGCGGTCGCTGGACTGCGCCTCGGCCGCCGTGTCGGGTTACTGGCATCTCCACTTGTATGGACCGAGCGGACTTTCGGATGCCAACTAGCGTCGAGGTCGTGTCGCCACCACCCGCCACGGACCCCGACGTGCCTGCCGGCCGCGAACCGACAATCACGGAGGCGGCAGCCCGATGGGCCGAGCAGCTCGAGCGTTGGGCGATCCCCGAGGAGGTCCTCGCCCAGGCACCCGTGTCACCCTGGCAGCACGACACAGCGATGTTCGTGGTCGACGACACCCTCGATCGGAACGCTCTCGCCGCCGAGATCGCGCGCGGTGCTCCCTGCGAGCGGCGGCTCGGTACTCGACGTGGGGTGCGGCGGCGGACGTGCCGCGATGTCGCTCGTTCCGCCCGCCGAGCGGGTGATCGGTGTCGACCAGAGCCCAGCGATGCTCGCCGAGTTCACACGCGCCGCCGCGGTGGCCGGGGCATGGTCGATGACCGTCGAAGGTCGTTGGCCCGAGGTCGCGATCGTCACACCCGCCGCCGACGTGGTCGTGTGCCACCACGTCGCCTACAACGTCGCCGACATCGAGCCGTTCCTGCTCGCGCTGACCGCACACGCACGACTCGCCGTCGTGCTCGTGCTGCCACCGCGCCACCCGCTGTCGGCCTGGAACGACGCGTGGCGCCACTTCTGGGGACTCGAACGCCCGACCGGACCGACCACCGACGACCTCGCCGGGGTACTCGCCGGACTCGGCCTCGACGCCGAACGATGGGACGCGCCGCGCCCACCGCTCGCCAGAGCCACCGCCGACACCGCCTCGCGTGCGGTCGGCACGCCGCCGGCTGTGCCTGACCGAGGATCGCGACGACGAGCTCGCCGAATACCTCGACGCGCACGAGCCCCAGTGGTCCGACACCAACGTGGTGTTTCGATGGCCTGGCTCGGCTGGCAACGACTGACCATCACTGGCGTGCCGAGGTCGGAAGCTCGCTTGATGTGCGTACCGTTCCCCGCTGAACTCAGCTGGAGCCCGGCCGACCGGGTGGCCTCACAGCCTCGATCGTTGCCGACACCACGTAGTCGGTGATGCTGCGACCGGGTGCCCACTGCTCGATGAAGGACTTGCTCTCGTCCTTCGGCGCGATGACGACACTCTCGAATCCGGCGTCGAGCAGCATCGTGCGGAGTTCGGAGATGAGCGATGCCCCCGCAATGCAGCAGCTGTACAGACTGAGGTCGTTGCGAATCTCGTCCGGCAGTTCGGCCGATGCCACAACATCGGAGATCGCCAGACGTCCACCCGGACGGAGCACTCGGTATGCATCAGCGAACACTTCGGCCTTGTCCGGCGAGAGGTTGATCACGCAGTTCGAGATGATCACATCGACGGTGCCGTCGGCGACGGGCAGGTGTTCGATCTCGCCGAGTCGGAACTCGACGTTGCCGTATCCGCCCTTCTCCGCGTTGGCCCGTGCCTTGGACACCATCGCCGGCGTCATGTCGACCCCGATGACTCGACCGGTCGAGCCGACGGCACGGGCGGCCAGGAATGCATCGAAGCCGGCACCGCTTCCCAGGTCGAGCACCGTCTCTCCCGACTTCATCGCTGCGATCGCGCCCGGATTTCCGCAGCCGAGGCCGAGGTCTGCGCCGTCGGGAACCACAACGAGGTCATCGTCGGAGTAGCCGAGCAGTGTCGAATCCACCTGGGCAGGCGACGACGTGTCGCAGCAGGACGACGCAGACGGCGAGCAGCACCCGCCACTGTCACTCCCGGCGATCTGGCTGTAGGTCTCACGCACCGCGGCGCGGACGGCATCGTTGGCTGTCGTGCTCACGGTGTCCTCCTTCTTGATCCAAACGGTACCCACGTCCTGGGTCACCGGCACCGCGGTGAGGTTGCACGCACCCTGCGCCGGACTCTCTGCAGCCACGATCGGAGATGAATCACCGCAGGAATCGGACCTGCGTCACACGGTTGAGGATTCGACTCCTGGGCGTTCGGCTATTGCACGGGTCCGGACATCACGGCCGACTACGACAGCAGAACTGTCCCCGACTGCCGAAGTGTGGTCAGGCGAGTTCGAGCCGCTCCACGGGCTGGCCGGTGAGCGCGGCGATCAGTTCGAAGTCCTTGTCGAGATGCAGCACGGTGAGTTCGGCGAGCTCGGCGGTGGCAGCGATCAGCACATCGGGTATCGAGGGTGCGCGGTGTTGCCCCCGCTCGGCGAGTGCCGATTGGATCGCGAGGGCGCGGTCCTCGATCACCGGGGTGAGGTACTCCACGGGCATCGAAGCAATCGGGGGATCGGCGAACAATGTTCGGTGATCGCCACCAGATCGCGTGGAGAACCCGATCTCGAGTCGGGTCACGGTGCTGATCCTGACCAGTCCCCGATCGACGCGTTCCGCCCAGGTCTCGGCGTCGGATGCGAGATGAAGCCGGCCGATCGCCGACTTGTCGATCAGCCAGATCGTTGTCACGACCAGGCGTCGGACATGACGCCGGGGTCGTCGAGATCGGACGTCAGAAGGGCCAAGCGCACCAGCAAATCGAGCGTCACGGGACCCGGAGATTCGACGCGCTCTCGTTCGAGCGCTCTACGAAGGTATGCAGTTCGGGACAACCCAAGTCGCTTGGCCTTGCCGTCGATCGCGGCCAGAACCTCGTCGGATACATCTCGAATGAGGATGTCGGTCATGGTCACCTCCTTGCTGATATCATACGATATCACGGATGACTCGCCGGTCCGTCCCCAGGTGTTTTGCAGCGCCCCCTGGCAAGGATCGAACCTGCGACACAGAGTCGGGGAATCGACAGTCGTCGCCTGGCCAACCGCGGCGAACGGTTCTGGTCGATGAGGAACTTCACGCCGTCGACTGCAACGGGATCTCACGATCCGCAACCGCATCCGCCGCGAAGTGCGGCGCCGCATCAGGGTCGTAGTGCGGCGCGAGCACCGACGCGGCGGCTGGCGTCACGAGTGGAGTATTCGAGCGATCTCGCCGCCGGCATGGGTGATCTGGTCGCTGCGATCACCGTCGCGTTCGACCCCACTCGCCGCGCCTTCGGCACGCGAGAATGACCGCCGTGCTCGATGCTTCCCCTGACCATTCATCCGGCGTCGAGCAGCCGTCCACGATGCCTGCCGGCGTGTCGGCTCTCGGAAGCCTCGACAAGAGGCGGATGACCGACGAGCTGCGCGACTGGAACCTTCGCCTCGCTGAACCAGCGGACGAGAAGGCGCGTGAGGTCGAGCGACTGAACATGCTGCGCCGCATCGTCACGCCGCAACTCGCCAAGATCGCCGAACCGGAGGAGGTGATGGACGTCCTTCGCGAGTTCCACCACGCCGTCGGCTTCGCCACGTGCGGCGCGGTCTGCCTCGGCGAGGTGGACTTCACATGCCTGAGCCGTCCAGTCCCGACCTTCGAAATCACATCGCTGGCCTGATCGAGTGCAGGTCATGGATCCGTCATGAAACACCTCGACCGCAAGCTCGCCAACATCATCAACGGTTCGACCTCATCGGCCGACTTCATCATCGCCGATGCGAAGGACGCCGACATGGCCTTCGTCCGCACGCTCGCCGGCGTGACCGAGGCCGGCCGGCCGTTGTTCCTGAAGATCCCCTACAACGGGCCGGGACCGCTGGAGGAGTTGGTCTCGTACGACCCGCACATGATCGTCGGCATCCTCGGCGGGAGTGCAGGCACCACGCTCGATGCGTTCCAGCTGATCCACGATGCCCGCAAGCACGGTGCGCGCGTCGCACTGTTCGGTCGCAAGATCAATCTGTCCGAGAGCCCGCTCGCCTTCATCGAGTTCCTGCGCCACGTGGTGGACGATGAGATCTCCCCGACCGATGCCGTGAGGGCCTATCACGGGGTCCTCCAGCAGACCGGCATCCAGCCGCATCGGGACCTCGAACAGGATCTGCAATCGACCGTCGACACGACGACCCACAGTCCTGAACCTGCCATCGTGAAACCTGTCGGCAGCCCGTCCTGAAGATGGATCTCCTGGAAACTGCTCGCCGCGTCTCGGCCGCTGACCTACGGGGCTGCCGCGTCGTGACGGGCTTCGACGGCTTCGTGGACGAGATGATCTCCCTGGTGGGTGAGCGCAGGACACTGGATGACTACGCGCCGGTGCCGGACATCGCAACATTCGGAGCGATGATCGCTGCAGCCGCTGGTCAGAGCAGCCTGCGCGAAATCGTCGTCACGGCCGTCCAACCGGGCGGCTGCGCTGTCAACCTGGCGGATGGCTTGGCGAGTCTCGGTGTGACGGTGGACTGTTTTGCCACGATCGGCGAACCGCCACATCCGGCCTTCGGCGACATCGCCGTGAAGTGTCACGGCTTCTCTTCCTGGGGCCCCGAGCCAGGGCGAACGCTGGCGTTCGAGTTCAACGACGGCAAGCTGATGTTCAGCGCCGTCGAACAGCTCGCGGGGTTCACGCCGCACTCCGTTCGGGAACTCCTCACAGACGGGACGTTCGCCGCCGCCTGTGAGGTTGCACAGGTCATCGCTCTGACCGATTGGAGCCTCTATCCGTACATGACGCAAGTGTGGCGCCTGCTCCAGAGCGAGGTGTTCTCACTCCTCGCTCACCGCCCAGCGTTCTTCATCGATCTCGTCGACCCGTCGACCCGCTCGGTGGCGGACATTCGCGACATGGCGGCCATCCTGCATGAGTTCGAGCCGGTGGGGCCGGTGACGCTCGGCCTGAATGGCAACGAGGCGAACGTGCTCTGCCGCGCGCACGATGTGCCATCCGCTCCGGCCGACGCCACGCCGGAGCAGACCTTGCAGCAGGCGTTCGCCCTTCGTGATCTGTTCGGCGTCAGCCGCGTGGTGATTCATCGGGTGCCGTTCGCCGTGAGCGCGGCCGCGGAGAGTGGATCCACGCAACCGGGTCCGTACAGCGCAGGCACGAAGAAGAGCACCGGTGCGGGCGACCGTTTCAACGCGGGCTTCTGTCTCGGGCTCGCGCTGGGCCTCGACGACAGCGAATCGCTGGCGCTCGGCTGTGCCGCTTCCGGGTTCTTCGTGCGCAACGCCCGCAGCGCGAGTCACCAGGAACTGGTGGGCTTCCTCGAACGCTGGGCCGCCGGTTCCGTCGATCGCTCGGGCTGACACGATCGGCTTCTCTCGCGGAACTCGTGGACTTCTGCGCCCACTCGTACGCAGAGGGTCCGCCACGCCAGCCTCGCTCTGCTGGCCCGGCATCACGTGGCCGTAGGTGTCGAGCGTGAAGCTGACCGACGAGTGACCGAGCCGCTCGCTCACGACCTTCGCGCTCACTCCGGCCGCGAACAGATGCGACGCGTGCGTGTGGCGAAGAACGTGGAGACGGATCCTCGGAAGCCCCGACGACTCGACCAGACGGTTGAACGCCTGGCCGACACGTCGTGTCGGATTGGAAGTAGAGCGTCGTTCGGCTTGGTGATGCGTCAGCAAATCACCAGTAGTGGGCGCGGCTGCCGACCTGGCGACCGGACCGGCCGAGCAGCATCAGCACCAGCCCGACGACGACCAGGACGATGCCGATGGTCCAGAAGATCGGGATGGCGAGTACAGCGCCGAGAAGGAGCAAGATGAGTCCAAGGATGATCATGCTGGTCTGTACCCGCTTGCGTCGGAAAACAAACCTGTCGGTCTCGGTCGCCACACCACAGCTCAATAACTCACGAGCACCATCGGCCGCGCTCGCAGTCCCGGCGTTCTGCGTCTGCGATCAACTCGCTGATGGACGGGTGGGGCACGCCAACTCCAGCGGTGGCCTTCCCCACCGCGATTGTGACTAGAATCATGGTCATGTCTGAAACGCTGTCGTTGGCGAACGTGAAGTCGAAGTTCTCCGAAATGGTCGACCGAGTCGAGCACACCCACGATCGGATCATCGTCACCCGCAACGGTCGCCCCGCCGCCGTGCTCATCAGCCCCGAGGAACTCGCGTCGCTCGAAGACACCCTCGAACTGCTCTCCGACCCGGACGCCATGCGCGAACTTGACGAATCACGACAGGCGTACGCCGCTGGCGATTTCGTGACCGGCGAGGAACTCCGCAGCCGCTACCTCACCAAGTGAGCGCGGAGGAACCCGGCGACGGGCTGCGCGTCACCGGTCCCGCTGAACGACAACTCAACCGGCTGCCCGAAGGCACCGCAGCCGCGATCGTCGAATTCATGCTCGGCGCGCTGCTCGAGAACCCGCATCGGCCCGGTGGAGCACTGCAGCGCGAGCTGGCGGGGATGCGCTCTGCTCGACGCGGCGTGTACCGCGTCATCTACGAGATCGATGACATCGAGCGACTCGTGATCGTCTACCGCATCGAGCACCGCGCCACGGCCTACCGGCCCCGCTGAGTGCGGCCCGTTCGGTAATCGCGCAGGCCCTCGAATAGACGGCCGAGTGATTTCCGGCGAAGGCGGTCGCCAATGCTACCCAAACGGTGTTTCGGGTCAATCGTTGCGAGCCGCAATCGATCTGCCAGGTGTTTTTCAGCGCCCCTGGCAGGGATCGAACCTGCGACACACGGTTTAGGAATCGTCCCGTGCCCGTCCGGCTGGTGCCGGCGAATCCGGGAAAGCCCGTGAAATAAGGGTTTCCGGGGCCTTGCCGTGCGCCGAGTGACGCGAAATCCGGGTAGTTCCGCCGCGTTTGCTACCCAAACGCTACCCAAATCGACGCCACCAGATCCCGCCGACGGCGCCTTAAGTGTCGTGCAGTAGTGCGTCGACCGGTAGCGCCGGAGCCCCTGGATCAACTGAGTGACGTCATGGAGCGTGGAGGTGTAACTCGAACTGGGCGGGCGTCACCACTGGAGGCCGTTGCAGTTTCCAGTCCAGCAGGTCATTGTCACCCGAGATGATGAGCTCGACGTCGTTCGCTCTCGCCAACGCAATGAGGTAGTCGTCATTCGGGTCGCGTGTCTCGGCCTGGATCTCGGTGGGATCGTCCACCAGGTCGACGAGCGTCTCGATGGTGTCCACAAACAGCGTGGCGGTCTCGAGGCTGATCCACTTTCGAAGTCGAGGGCGGGTCGTCAGGACCTCGCGAATCTCGCCGAGCAGCTGAGGACACATCACGACCTCGAAGTGAGCACTTCCGCTGAGCCACACCTCGATGATCCGATGAGACGCACCGCGTTGGATCGCAGCAGATACGAACACGTTCGCATCGATGACGACCAACACGGCTGCCGAGCCAGTCAACCCGTCGCGCGGCGACGGCGGGCGGCTCGAACCTCATCGACCGCCAGATCGACAGCGTCGTCCTCACCGAGGGCGCTGTTGGCGCTCACGTTGGCGGCCAGTGCGCTGCGCGTCTCTGCAGTGAAGCTCTCCCAAGCCGATTGACGAGTGACACCGAGGGCGTCGCCGATCTGTTGCCAGGAGGCACCGGCTGCTCGTGCGGCGATGACTTGCGTGCGGCGAATCCGGTCGAGTTCGTGTTCGCTCTCGGTGAGGATGCGTAGCGCGGACAACGGATCGCGGGGAAGCGAGTCAACTGCCACGATCACACTCATGACGTCAGGATAACCTGACAGACTCGCGCAGGGCAACACGCTGAATCGCCCCGACTTCGGTGGAGGCAGTCGTGTGCCCCGGGTTTCGCGCTGTCAGCTTGGTTGGAGGTGTCGGCGAAGCGCTTCTCGAATCACGTCCGACGGTGACGTGTGATCCTGCTCGGCGCGAAGCAACAGTTGGTCCTTGAGTTCCGGGTCGAGGCGCACGGACTCGACAGTGGCTGGTCCGGCTCCAAGTGTCGGGCGTCCTCGCTTGTTGCGCCGTGCAACGAGGTGGTCGATGTCGTAGCCGGCCTCGGCCTCGTCGGCGAGCGCTTCGATCTCGGAATCGGTGAGGGTTCGGTTCGTCGTCATGGTTCGAGCAGCTTTCGATACTTGGGCCGTAGCGCCATGGCGTGGATCACGATTTCGCCGCGCTGGTCGACGAGGACGACGAGTTCGAGCAGGTTGCCCGCTCGATCCGGGCCGATGACAAGCCATCGGTCTGGGTCTTCAACGATGTCCTCGATCGCCAGTGAGTGCTCAACGGCATGCTTGATGTCGAGATCGTTGACGCCATGCCGGCGGGCAGAGGAATGGATCTCCGCACGTGAATATCGTACTACAGAATCCAGGCAGCCGGGAAGGACGAGCGTGATTTCGTGGCGCGAGACTTGGGCCGTTCTCGGTCACCATCTCGGACCACGTCACAGTGATTATGCGTTTCGATACCGAGCGGTCTGGCGACTGACATCGACCCTTGTGTGAGGCGCACATACCGGGCAATCTGTCGCGAAGGACCGAAGGAGGATGGGCTTGACCGACGAACAGGGTAGACCTGAGACGAAAGGCGTTACGGCGGAGTTGCTTGCAACCATCGACCTTGGCCCTGAGATTGAGGGCATGGCAGGACGCCAATTGCGAATGCGCATGTTCACCTTCGAGCCCGGAGCCGTGTTCGGCCCGATTCACGACCATAGAGGCAGACCAGGGATCGTCTACATTCTCCAGGGCACGATCACTGACCATCGTGACGGAGTCGCCTCGGACTATGGGCCGGGAGTGGGCTGGCCCGAAGATCGAAACACCAGACACTGGCTTGAGAACAGAGGAACGATTACAGCGGTGGAGATCTCGGTCGACGTAGTCCCGCCAGACTGATCGGTAGGTGCCGATCTCGAGCGCTCCCGAGCTGCCGATCTGTGCCCGAAGTGGCCAGTCGGAATACTGGTTTGGGCGGTGATTACCGGGCACTCGGCTTGGGCCGATATCTCGTGGCTCGTGGGGCTCCTTTGACGGGATTCTGAGCGGCGAAGTGTGCGGCAATGAAGCGCCGGCACGGAGCGTTTCTGAGCAGCGGGAGCCCGACCACATCAAGCGGCAACAGTGGCCCAAGCCCGGTCCGGTCGTCCGTGACGACGGCTTTGCGGGGTCAGGTTCGCGAATAGAGCGAGCGCGTGATGTAAGCCTGTTGGACGATACGCGCCACGGTCTGAACGATGTAGTAAACGACCAGCGCCGCGAGGAAGAAGACCTGGAACACGGCGAAGACCACCGGCATGTACCCCAGCAGCTTCTGCTGGCCTGCCGACATCGTCGGGCCGATCGAGGCCCGCGAAGCAACCATGCGCTGCAACACGAAGTAGAGGGCACCCAGCACAACCACGAGCAGGATGTACGGCCAAGCGTCGACGATCCCGTTGGCGATCTCCGATGCGGCCGACTTCGACAGGTCGAGACCGAGCGACATCATCTCGCGTTTGGCGAACAGCGATTCGTAGAGAGCCGAATCGAACGACAGGTAGCGAGGAATGAACCCCGGGTCGGCGACCTGGTCCGGACGACCGAACACCGCCCAGACCGCGTTCGCGATCGGACGGGCCGAACCACGCGGCGCATACGTCAGACCGCGCAGGACACGGAACATGATGACGAACACCGCGGCCTGCGCCACCAGCGGGAGATAGGAGGCCGCCGGATTGATCTTGTGCTCCTGGTAACGCTTCATGATCTCTTCGTTGAGCTTGATGCGGTCGTTGCGGTACTCGTTCTGCAACTTGCGGATCTCCGGCTCGAGACGCTGCACCTCAAGTGCCCCCTTGGTGCTCCTGAGCGTCAACGGAGTGGTGATTGCGATCACGACGACCGCCATGAGACCGATCGCGAGCGTGTAGCTGGTGGTGAAGCCGTAGAACCAGGACAACAGTGCAGCGGGGATCTCGAACATGGCGTAGAAGTCCTCCCGCACGGCATCGTAAGCGGGCACGGTCCACGTGGAAAGCAGTGCCACGGTTCAGCGAGATCGGCGAACGTCCAGTGCCCGGTATGGGTCGTTATGCCGGTGAAAGTGCGGCGCCACGCTTGGGCCGATATCGCACGCGCCCATGAGTAGACGGGGCGTGATTCTGCGTGGCGAAGTGTGCGGGTTTGAGTCGATCAATTGATGCGCCCGCACGATGCGCGGTGACCGTGTCGTGAACGGAACCGCAGAAGCGCACTTGACTTGCGTCTCACTATGGTACTAATACTATTAGTACCATGCGTTGGGCGATCGATCACACATCCCGAGAGCGTCTCCAGGACCAGATCGCAAGTTGCGTCCGCCGCGGGGTGGCGTCCGGAGAGCTGACCGTCGGTGAGCAACTACCGCCCGCTGCTGAACTCGGCACGGCGTTGTCCGTCGATCGCAACACCGTGCTCGCCGCTTACCGACAGCTCCGCGATGACGGAGTACTCGAGTTCCGACGCGGACGCGGAGCACGCGTTCGCGTCCGCGGGCCCGGCACTGTCGTCGGTGACCGAGGCAGCCCAGAAGCTGATCGCCACCGCCAACGAGCACGGTCTCGGGAAGAACGACCTGATCCGCATCATCAAGGAGCTGACATGACCTCACCACCCATCACCGGTCCGAGCCGACACACCGTGTACACCGGCCGCACCACCAGCTGGCCGATGGTCGCCGCGACATGCGTCGGCGCGCTCGTCGTCGTGGTCATGGGCAAGGAATCCGACGGCGCGTGGGGCGACCCCATGTTCGTGGTGCCGCTGATCCTCGTCGCCATCGGCGTGCTCGCCAACGTCCTGACGGCATCCAGCGTTCGTGCCACCGCCGGTCCCAACGGCCTCACCATCCACTGGGGGCTGGTCGGATGGCCCCGAAGCACCTACCGCATCAACGAGATCAACCACGCCGAAGTGATCACCCTGCCATGGTGGCGAGTCTCCTACGGATTCTGGTGGACACCCAAGCGAACGAACTGCACCGTCCGCAGCGGACCGACCGTGCGACTCACGCTCCACAACCAACGCATCGTCACCATCACGGTGCCCGAACCAGAAGCCGCCGTGGCCGCACTGCGTGACGCATCAACCGGCGGGCAACCACGACACGCTTGAGGCCCGCCGAAGTCCCCAGCGGCTTGTTGATGGGACAGTCGCGCGGCATCCGTGAGACCTCACCCGAACGCTGGGATGAGTGCTGCTCGCAGTGGTCAGCGGGGACGGTCGTAGGTGTGGTCCGTGGGTTGCGGTGTGACGCTGAGCAGCTTGACGCCGTCGGGCGTCTCGAACCGGTGCCAGGTGCCCATCGGCACGACGACGAGTTCGCCGGGTTGCAGCGAAGCTGCCCGCTCCGTGTCGCCGTCGAGAAAGAAGATGGTGGTCGCGCCGTCGATGACCATGACGATCTCGTCACCCGCTCCGTGACGTTCCCATTCGCTGTGTCCGGCCCAGTGGCCCACGAAGATTGCGCCGTCTCGATAGTCGGCGAGCCGTTTGAACGCGTCAGCGGATTCCTCGTCTCCGCCAGCAGGTGTTCGGTTCGGCAGGAACGTCAGCTGGGAGATCGCGTCGTTGATCGAGATGGGTGCCGGATCCGCATCATCCATCTTCCGAGACTACGCGCTTCCCCTCAACCGCCCGACGTGCTGAACCTGTCTCTGCTCGAAGTGTTCAACACTGAGTACCCACGAACGCCAGAACGGTTGTCGGTGCCGCGATTACGTGACGCGAGACTTGGGCCGCACTGCGGCGCCCGTTGAGCGGTTCGGACCGGATTACCGAGCGCCGATTATGGAGGGCCTCCGACCGCAGGCCCTGGGAGCTCCTTGATGCATCCCCCCAGAGGCCCTTTGTGTTCGAGCGTTGTTCACTGGCCGAGGAACGGTGTTATGAGTTCGAGGAAGCGGTCTTGGTGTTCGATGAACCATCCGTGGAGACCTTCAGGATCGATCTCCAGCGTTGCGTTGTCGCCGATGCGTCGTGCGATGTACTGCGCGTTGCTCGGTGACACAGCGGGGTCCAACCCACCGTTCATGACGAGCACGGGCATTGTGATCGCGTCGAGGTCCGGCTCATCACCTGACCAATATGCTTGCTCGGCTTGGTCGTACTTGGCCCCGGTCCCTGCGACCGTCGGGGGTTGCGGTCCGAGTTTTGCGTAGTCGGTGGCGAAGCGGGTGGTCGCGTCGGCCCCGGACGGTGAGTCCGAGAACAGTGTGGCCAGCAGATCGCACGTGGGTGTGTCGCTCGCAAAACACTCGACCAGCTCCGGGGGCGGCAACACACTCTGGGGACCTCCGGGGGATGCTCCGGTGATCGCGAGCGACGACAGGTTCTCGGGATGCCGGATGGCCAGGAGGAGCCCGATCTCGCCACCTGTCGACCAGCCAAGTACGTCGGGTCGATCAAGTCCGAGCGCCCCGATGAGGCCCGACGCGTCGTCTGCGAGATCCTCGAGCGTGAACGGCGTCGCGGTGGCAGTGGTATAGCCAAGGTCACGATTGTCGAACACGGTCACTCGTGCGTGCTCAGCGAGCGCTGCGAGCAGCGACGCCGGCCACACGCTCATCGGGCTCGCTTGCCCGGCGATCAGAACCAGATCTGGCCCGGAGCCGAACTGGCGATACGCCATCGTCAAGTCGCCGACCGGAACGGTATAGATGGGCCCGAGGAAGGCGACGTCACCGGCCAATGCGGAGTTCGGAATCTCGGTGGGAGCCACTCTGGGGACGGTGGTGCTGGGCAGCTCGGTGGTCGCCGACACTGTGTCGGATGGGATCGTGCCGGGAAGCTGCTCCGGCGTTGGGCTGGTGGTGCTGCTCGAACCGTTCGTCGCATCGACAGAGCTGTTGGCGACGCTCGCTGTGCCAGCATCGTCGCCGTCGCCGCAGGCGCCCGCTGCTGCTACGAGCAGACTGATGAGCGCGGCTCCGAGCAACCGGGCCCTTCTCGTTTGTGCCGTCTTCATGGTGAACCTCCTTGGCTTGTGTTGCAGTTGGACTTGGAGCCGGACTACCGGCCACCCCGCTCTGGATTGCCGTCGACCACATCCGATGTCATGTTCGTGTGTAGGTCCAGAGGTCCACCACTGATCCGCTTTCTTCGGCGAGGGTTCTGCCGTCCGGGCTGAACGCGATGAACCCGAAGGGGCTGAGGCTGGACTCGGACTCGTTGAGTTGCTCACCGGTTGCAGTGTCGAACAACTTCGGCTGGTTGCCCAGGGTCGCGATGGCGAGCAGCGCGCCGTCCGGGCTGAAGGCCGGGGGGGCGGAAGCGTCGATCCTGAAGACCTCCTCGCCGGTGGTGAGGTCCCAGACGGACGCCGCGAGGAACTCGGCCAACACGAGTTGGGTGCCGTTCGGGCTGAAGTCGATTTCGCCGACAGCGGGCGACTCCATCACCAGGCTCTGGACCAGGGCGCCGGTCGCGACGTCCCACACCGACACCGTGGTGCCGTTGGTCGATGCGATGAGTGTTCCGTCGTGGTTGATCGCGCCCGGTCCAGCGGAAGCCTGCTCGGGAAATGAGACGTCTGCGATGGGATCGAAGGTGCGGGCATCGAGGACCCTCCCGCGGAGCTGGCCGCCGACGAGGACGCGTGAGCGGTCACTGCTGAGCTTCGGGGGCATGAACAATCCTCCACCGAGGTCGAACTCCGACAAAAGCTGACCGGAGGTTGCGTCCCATATCTTCGCTGTCACCACGGCCTGGTCTGTGTCCATGACCTGAGTGATGATGCGAGTGCCGTCCAGGCTGAAACGCGGCGACCATCCGTCGAGGGCACCAATCAGTGTTCCGTCGGTCGTGTTCCACAGCAGCGTTCTGAGGTCTGAGATCTTGTCGTAGGTCTTGTACTCTTCGCCGCGGGCTGCGCGGCTGCCATCGGGGCTGAACACGACCTGACACTCAAGCCGGCCCGGGTCCCACATGAGATCGGTGAGAAGCGTTTGGCTGTCGGTATCCCATGTGGCCGCGACCTGTGGGTTCCAGGTGAACGAGGTGATGTCGGGTGTCTCGACGATCGTGGTCGGGCACTCCAGTTCGCGGTTCATCGCGAGCGTGTCCGGGTCGTACAGGCGCAGCCCGTAGCCCTCGCCGGCCAGAGCCAGCGTCGAGCCATCGGTGTTGAACACGAACGACCTGTTCACTCCCGATCGGTCGACGCTGCCTGCGGATGTGACCACCAGCGCCCCGGGAACGGGTGGCACGGTCGAGTTCGGCGTGGTCGTCACCGTGGTCGTGGGAGTCGACGTCACAGGTATCGGAGCCGGGCTGATCGGGGCTGCCGTGATCGACGGGGTCTGTATGTCTTCGACGTTGCGGGGGATGACGACCAGCGCGACGAGCAGGACCACGACCGCTGCGACACTGATCGAGGCGACGAGCCATGTTCGTGTCGGCCACCGTCGTGACGGTTCGAGGGGCGGTGCGTGTCGATTGGGGAGCTCGCCGGTGTCCCAGGCTGCATCGAGATCGGCTCGTAGTCCCGCGACCCAACCCGCACGTGGTGTGGCATCGATCGCGGCGAGCCGCTCGACGAGTTCGTGGTCTTCAGACATGATCGTCACCTCCGACGGCGCGAAGGGTGTGTCGGGCTCGAGACAGCAGCGATTCGGTGGCCTTGCAGCTCTTGCCGAGCCGTTCGGCAACATCTCGGACGGGAAGATCGTCGAGATAGTGCAACACCACCGCCGCCCGCTGGTTCGCGGGGAGTTGTCCGATCCATGCCAGCAGCTCGTCGTCGGTGGACGCCGTTGACGGTTGGAGGGTGGACAGCTGGCGGAGCCGGCGTTCCTCGCGCGACGACCGTCGCCACTGATCGATGAGCCGGTTGCGGCCCACCGTGATCACCCACGGCACCGTCATCACCTCCAGGTCCCCGGCACGCACGCGGATGAGCACCTTGGCGAACACGTCCTGGCACAGGTCCTCGGCCACCTCGCGTTGTCCCCCGCTCGCCCGATACAGGTACCCGAACAGTGGTCCGATCGCACGGTCATAGAACGCCAGGAACTGTTCGCGAGCCAGCCCGTCACCGTCACTGACCGGCGCGATTACTGGCTCCATAGCAACACAACGTCGCGCAACCACACAATCCTTCGCGACCGCTCAAGATTCTTAAGTGGTCGGACGTTCAACCGTCGCCGGTGACCGGCGATGTCCAGCTGGTCCGATCTGCCAGACCGTGAGGGCACGTGATCAGCGAGAGCACAACGCGCCGAAGCGGTCGAGCGTTGGGCCGACCATCTGGTCGAGGCGAACACGGCAGCGCTTCGGACCATCGCCGAACTTGTGGAACAGCGAGACGACGTCGACACGGCCCTGCTCGACGCGATCCGCGACGCTCGCAACGCAGATCGTTCCTGTTCTGAGATCGGAGCAATGCTCGGCGTGTCGAAGCAGGCGGCACAGCGCAAGTACGCCGCCAAGATCTCGGCGTAACCGCCAGGCGAAGTCACTGGATCAAACGCACACTTCGCTCACCGTGGTCGACCCGGCACGCACCCGGGAACCGGCGAAGTGTTGGACCTCTCGGCTCGATCGCCCTACTGCATAATCACTGCGGTTCGAGCCAGCAGCACCCCTCACAGAGTATTACCCGGTGGGTGCACTCAATCGTTGCGTTTCGTTACACTCCCACCATGACGGTCCCTGGCAAAGGTGGACGGCCACGAAAGTGGCGGTCGGACGCCGACCGCGTGCGGGCGTTCCGCGCTCGGCAACGAGGCGAGGAAGAACCCGCGACATTCGAAGACGCACTCGTCGACGGCGACGATCTCGCTCGGGCAGTCGAACACTCCCGGCAGCTGCAGGCCGATCTCGCAGCAGCCATGGCCTCGCTGTCCGAGTCGAACGCAGCGCTACAGACCGAGCGTCGACGACACCAATCGACACAGCGCAGGCTCGACCGGGCCAGGGCAGAACTGGACGGCCAGCGCACCGCCGGTGCTCGCCGCGAGGAAGAGCTCGAGTTGCTGCGAGAAGGCCTCGCCGAACTCAGGGCCGAGAACGCCGCCCTCCGGGCACGAATTGCCCTGACCGCCCCGGCCGCTCAACCCCAAGGACTCAATCGCGCTGATCGGCGCCGGACCGCAAAGCGAGACCGATACAAGGACTGAGCTTCGGCACCCTACGGCTGAGGCCCACTGTTACGGAACGAAACGTAACCGTGCACCATCCGGGTAATGATATGTGAAGGGCTCCCCTACGGTCCCCCGCCACTCGCCTGCCGACATGCCGGAATCTCATGACGGGCAGCCGCCTTCGCACTCCAGCGAGTTTCAACTACGTCGTTTCGCGTAGGCGGCCGCCGGGGTTCGACACGGTTGCTGAATTAGTCGAACACGTCTGTCGGCTGGACACGCTCGAGTCGGGTGACGTCATGTCGTCCGAGCTGCCTGTCGGCAGACGATGTCCAGAAGCAGCGATGTGCGAGACGTGTGAGTGGTCGGATGTGCCGGGAGGCGCTGACCAGGGGAAGGGAGTGATCCGGGGAGTCATCCGACACCCCCCGGCCGACGGTGGTAGTGATCGTGTGTGTGGTCGTGGGAGTCATCGCACGCCGCGGTGGTAGTGGTCGAGTGAGTAGTCATCCGGACAGTACGGACATGAGCTACTCCGACGAACCCGCCCACCGATCCACCTACACCGTCGAGGAAGTCGCCCGCATCCTCGGCATCTCGCGAACCACCGCGTACGAATGTGTGAGACGCGGCGAGATCCGGGCCCGACGCTTCGGGCGACGCGTCGTCATCCCGACGATCGTCGTCGACCAGCTGCTGAACGCGACCGATGACCTCCGGCCGGACGACTCGGTCAGCTGAGCAGTGCGGCGGCAGCCTCGGCGGCTTCGCTCTGCTGGCCCGGCATGACGTGACCGTAGGTGTCGAGCGTGAAGCTGACCGACGAGTGCCCGAGCCGCTCGCTCACGACCTTTGCGTTCACGCCCGCTGCGAGCAGATGCGATGCATGCGTGTGGCGAAGATCGTGGAGACGGATCCTCGCAAGGCCCGACGACTCGACCAGACGGTTGAACGCCTGACCCACACTGTGCGGTCGCATCGGATCACCGACCTCGTTCGTGAACACGCGGTCGTCGGTCGGCGACGTCATCCCGAGTTCGAACAGTTCCTCACGCTGTGTCGCTCGGTGACGCTTCAGAATCGATGCCGTGCGCTGATCGAGGTCGATCGTGCGCCGACTCCGCTTCGTCTTCGGCACCTCGACCCGTTCCACGCCCCCGAGGAACGAGGCAGCCACACGAACCGTCACCGTCGAGCGAGCGAGATCGACCGCGTCCCACCGCAACGCGACCAGTTCACCGCGACGCATGCCGGTCATCGCAGCGAGATGGACGAGCGCGCCGGCCCGATAGTTCTCGACATACCGCAGGAACCGACTCAGCTCGTCGGGCGACCACACGTTCATCTCGGGCGCCCGATCACGCGCCGCTGCCATGCTCGGCGCGTCCGCGAGCCTCGCGACGTTGCGCACCACGAGACCCTTGCGCTCAGCGTCGTGCAGCATCTTGCCCACCAGCGTGTGCACGTGATGCACCGTCGTCATCGACAACGGACGACCACCGACGCCGCCGGCTCTCAGCAGCTCGGCGTAGAGCTTGTCGAGGTCGGTGGCGCGCAGCTCCTGCAGCTTGTGTGTCCCCAGGTGCGGCAGGACCCAGTTCTTCATCGCCTGCCGGTAGCCCGTCACGGTCGTCACCTTGCGACCCTGCGTCTCGAGCGCGTGCAGCCACGTGTCGACGAAGTCGCGAACTCTCAGATCCGTCGGTGCCACGAAGTCCTGACGGCGGTGGGCCTCGATCGCGGTCGCCAGCGCCTCTTGCGCTTCCTTCTTCGTCGAGTACGACTTCTTCGACTGCCGGCGACGGTCACCTTCGAGCCACGAGACGTGCACGACCCACGGCTTCTTGCGGTCGTCGCGCCGGTACACGGTGCCGTTGGCCATGGGTTCCCCTGGAGCAATCGGGCGAATTCTGCTACCCAAATGCTACCCAAACGACGTTTTCGGGTCAATCGTTGCGAGCCACAAACGATTTACCAGGTGGTTTTCGGCGCCCCTGGCAGGGATCGAACCTGCGACACACGGTTTAGGAAACCGATGCTCTATCCACTGAGCTACAGAGGCGTGGCCGCAGCGCGCCTGCGTGCGGCGGATCGCACGATACCGGTCCGAGCGTGGGAGCTTGCCGACGTGTTGCGTGCTCGTTCGTGCGATCACTCGATTCGAGAAGCTTCGACAGCCGTGACGAGCAGTCGTCGGAAACCCCGATCGATACCTGTGACGAGTGCGTCGAGGTCGCCGGCCGCCTCGCGGTCGCCGGTGACACCGAGGAACAGCATGCCGCAGTACGACCAGATGGCGACGGCGACGCGAATGCGTCCGGCGAGCGGTGCGAACGGATACCCCTCCAGCATTCGTCGGCCGCACAGGTACATCGGCTGGTGTGGACCCGGCACATTCGTGGCGATCGTCTCGAGGTTCTGTTGGGCTCGCACGACGGCACGCGCGACCACCGACGCGAGCGCCTGGGGAACGAAATCCCCCGTGTGGAGGAGCAGCGTGGACGCATCGGTCTGATGTGACACCTTCAGGTCCGCGAGATGAGTGCGGATGGCGGTGAGCGTGTCGGCAGGGTCATCGATGCCAACCGGTAGGAGCGCGTGCGCCACAGCGACACGGTTGTCGAGGAGCCCACGCTCCGAGGTGGTGCGGATCGACACCGGAATGAGCGCCATGACGTCTCGACCCTCGAGCGGCTCACCGCGTACGAAGAGCAACTCACGAAACCCCTGTGCAACGACCGCGAGGACGACATCGTTCACCGTACCGCCGAGGGCATGCCGGATCGTGGCGACGTCCGCGAGTGACATCTGCGTATGGGCCCAACGGCGAAGCGATCCGATCGGGCCGGTCAACGGCGAGTCGAGGCGGCGCGGCTGTAACCACAGCCCCTTTGCCCCGGTCGCGATGTCGCGAATTCGTCTCCACGTCCGGATGGGTTGCAGAAGCAGTTCCACGAAGTGGCGGGTGTGCACTCGGAGCGACCGCAGCATCGTCGCGACACTGAAGCGCGCGACCTCGAACCCCGACGGCTCGGGGGCCGGCGTCCACGCTTCCAGGGTGCGGGCTTCGACATCGGATGCATCGTCCATCATCACCGCAAGCAGGTCGGTCCCGGCGATCCCGTCGACTACGCAGTGGTGCATCTTCGACACGACAGCCCACCGGTTGTCGCCGACATTCTCGACCACGAACATCTCCCACAACGCCCGGCGCCGATCAAGTGGCTGCACCATCACGTGTTCGACGAACTCCTCGAGTGCGCGCGGGTGACCAGTTGGCAGAACAGCGTGGTGAAAATGGTCGGCAAGGTCGAAGTGCACATCATCGATCCAGACCGGTCGGAGGACGTTTCTCGAGGACTCGCGGACCCGCTGACGACAGCGGGGCACCTTGGTGAGTTTGGCGGCGATGAAGGTCTGTATCGCGCCGAAGGCGGGAGCTGGGCCCTCGAAGACCGCCACCGATCCGATGTTCATCGGGCTGGTCTCGTTCTCGATGGCCAGGAAGACGGCATCCAAGCTGCCGAGGCGTTCCACGATTCACCTCCGATCTCAGTCTCGCGCGCGAGATGCAGTCCGATCCGCGGTGCTCAGCAGTTCGAACAACGAGTCGAGGCTGCGTCAGCGATCGATCCCGGCGCGTCGGCCGAACTTGTCTGCGGTGAAGACGAACGCACGGAGGTTGCCGGGCCACGACGCTGGGTCGAGGCCGGCCTTGTGGAAGAGATGCGCGAGGAAGGTCGGGGCCGACGGCAGCTGCTCCCACACCGACGGGAGGAATACCGCACGTCTCGAGCCGGCAGCGATCAGCAGCCCGTCGACGCCCGGCTCGAGCACGCCGAGCAGGGCTTCGCGCGAAGGTGCAGCGATCGGCGTGAGCGGTGACAGGATCGAGATCTCGATGTCGAGGTGCTCGTAGTCGACCCATCGCAACGCCGGTAGTCGTGGATCGGTGAACGCGGCCGACCACGCATGCCGAGCGACGGACACGCCGAGCAGTTCGTCGGTCTCGATGGACCCGATGCAGCCGTTCAGCGCGCCGTGGACGTTCAGCGTGACGAACGTTCCGACCGGGCGTCGCAGCTCGTCGGGGAGTTCGTCCGGCGCCGGCACGGTCGGGCGGAGGTTGCGGAGTCCGTCGACGATCGCCCGGTCGGCGATGTCGAGTAACAGGTCGGCGTGGAGATCGCCGAGCGAGCGCTCCTGCGACGATTCAGGCAACGGCGAATGCGCCATACCCCACCACACGGTGATGATCACCGGCGGTGTCGCCGGAGTTGCGGAGATCCAGTTGTTCGACGGAGTACCCGTACTCCGCTACGACCTGCAGCAGCCCGCGCAGCGGGTACGCACCGCACGCATCGTGGTCGTCGACGGCCCCAGGTCGGCAGTCGACGATGGCTGCGGCCGTGCGCGCGTCGAGCCGCGTGGCGTCGTCGTAGCGGTGGTAGTGGGACAGGTCGGTGCTGATCACCACCAGCGTCTCGGGCCCGCCCCAGCAGGCTTCGAGCACGCTGGCGACCTCGTCGGGCGTGGCGTCACCCACGGAGAACGGCAGGAGCGTGAAGTCGTCGAGCACGCTCTGCAGGAACGGGAGCTGTACCTCGAGGCTGTGTTCGTCAGCATGCGCACGGTCGTCGACACGAACACCCGGCAGTTCGAGGGCGACGTCGCGACCGCGGGCGTCGATCGGGACGGAGCCGAGCGGCGTCACGAACGCGTCGACGCTGGGAACTGCGAGACCGCGCACGTACACCCGGTGGCTGGGCCCGAGCAGGACGACCCGGCGAATGGTCGATCGGGCCGGGATGATCCTGGCGTAGGCGCTCGCCGCGATCGCACCGGAGTACACGTACCCGGCATGGGGCACGACGAGTGCCTTCGGGACGACGGCATCCGTGGCCGGGATCACAGCGTCGGCAAACGCCTCGCGAATCGCCGTGCGGACCTTGTCCGGCGAACCCGGATAGAACGACCCGGCGACGGCCGCACGACGAACGCGAAGCGGCGAGCCGTGGGAACCCGGTCCGGCGGTCATGCCGATGCTCCTGTCGATCCGCTGCGGCGCAGCACGACCGGTTGGCGACGTTGCCCCCAGTGCTCGACGGGACCGTCGAACACGCCGGGAATGGCGGTACCGCATGCCGTGCAGTGGCCGGTGTCGTCGAGTCGATAGTCACCGATCACGTAACCGTCGCGCGAGATCACGGTGTCACCACACGAATGACAGTGCGTGCTCCCACCATCGAGGTCGCGCACGTTGCCGGTGTAGGCGTAGCGCACACCGTTGTCCATCGCGATGCGACGCGCCCGCGTGAGGGTCGCTGGTGGCGTTGGCCCGCGGTCGAGCATCCGGTAGTCGGGGTGGAAGGCGGTGAAGTGCATCGGCACGTCGGGGCCGAGGTGCTCGACCACCCAGCGGGTCATCGCGTCGAGTTCCTCGTCGCTGTCGTTCATCCCCGGGATCAGCAGCGTGGTGAGTTCGACCCAGACATCGGTCTCGGCCAGATACTCGAGGGTGTCGAGAACCGCACCCAACTCGGCACCACAGGTGTGCTTGTAGAAGTCCTCGGTGAAGCCCTTCAGGTCGACGTTGGCAGCGTCGAGGTGGCGGTAGAACTCGGCGCGTGGCTCGGGTGAGATGTAGCCGGCGGTGACGGCGACGGTCTTCACGCCCAGGTCGTGACACGCGTCGGCGACATCGATCGCGTACTCCATGAAGATCGTCGGGTCGTTGTAGGTGAACGCCACGCTGCGGCAGCCGAGATCGGCTGCAGTTCGAGCGATGGTCTCCGGCGACGCCTGATCGGCGAGGGTGTCGATCTCCTTGGACTTCGAGATGTCCCAGTTCTGACAGAAGCGGCAAGCCAGATTGCACCCCGCCGTGCCGAAGGAGAAGACCGATGAGCCGGGAAGAAAATGATTGAGCGGCTTCTTCTCGATGGGGTCGACGCAGAATCCGCTGGACCGACCGTAGGTGGTGAGCACGACCTCGTCACCCTCACGGGCGCGCACGAAGCACACACCACGCTGGCCGTCACGAAGCTTGCACTCGCGTGGGCACAGGTCGCACTGGAGGCGACCGTCGTCGAGTTGGTGCCAGTACTTCGTGGGAACGGTGAAGCGATCCATGTCGATCAGGCCTCGGCTTCGCCGGCGGGATCGGGAGGGTTGTCGACGATCTCGGCATCGATGATCTCGGCGTCGATGATCTCGGCGTCGATGATCTCGGCGTCGATGATCTCCGAGTCCGCAGTACCGAGAGCGAAGTCATCCGGGGCGAGCTGATCGAGGAAGTCGCGGAACTGGTCGACCTCGGCATCGATCTGGGCGTCATCGAGCACGGACTCACCCTCCGGCTCCGGGTAGGTGCCGGCTTCGTCGAGCACGTGCTCGCTCACGAACAGTGGGGCGTGCAGTCGGACTGCGAGGGCGATCCCGTCGGACGGACGCGTGTCGAGTCGGAGATCGCCGGTCGGTCCGCTGACGGCGAGGTTGGCGATGAAAGCACCGTCCTGGAAATCGACGACCTCGACTGCGTCGAGGTGGCCGTCGAAGCGCTCGACGAGCGTCGCCATCAGATCGTGCGTCATCGGTCGGGGGGATGTCTGACCCTGGGCAGCGAACGCGATCGCCGCCGCCTCGACACCGCCGACGAGGATGGGCAGCACTCGGTTCGGTGACTCGTGCTCGCGCAGCACGAGCAGGGCCGCCCCGGTCAGGGGGTCCATCTGGATTCCGACGAGATCGACCAGCAACATGAAACCATGCTACATGGTGCATCAGCTTTTCTCACTTTTCCACAGCAACATTGTTGCGGATGTCAGGTATCGGCGAGGTCGAGGAGCGCTGCATCGACCGCGACACGCTCGGGCAGCATGAGCCCCGTGACGCTCACCGAGAGCGCACTGGCAACGTTGGCGAAGCGAATCGACGGTTCCCAGTCAGCGCCCTCGAGCCGACGGACGGCGAGCGCGGCGATGAAGACATCGCCCGCTCCGGTCTCGTCGATCACCTCGACGGGCAGAGTCGGGACCTGGATCATGCCGCCCTGGTCGGCCAGGAGCGCACCGGACGCCTCGGTCTTGACGATCACCCGACGGGCACCCATCTCCAGTAACTCACGTGCGGCAAACCGGGCCCCAAGTTCCGAACCGGGAACCCGACCAACCAGTTGTGCCGCCTCGACGAGGTCCGGCGTGACGACCTCGGCAGCAGCGAGGTGACCTCGGCGTACCCGCTCCGGTGGCGCAGGGTCGAGGAACAGGGGAACATGCCGGTCGGTGAGATACGCAGCGACAGCCGACAGCGCGTCGGGGGGAATCTCGGCCTGGACGATGACGACGTCGTCGGGTCCCAGGCCCTCGAGATGCGGCTCGATGTTCGCCCAGGACAGCCGCTCGTTGGCGCCCGGCGCGAAGACGAGCGATCGATGCTTGCCCCCAACCAGTTCGATCGCGACGAATCCGGTCGCGTCGTCCGGCGCCAGCGTCACACCGACGATGTCGACACCGTCAGCTTCGACCGCGGCGGCGCAGTCACGGCCGAACTCGTCGTTGCCGACGCACGCCACCAGGAGCACGTCGACACCGAGGCGTGCCGCCGCACGAGCGACATTGCCACCCTTGCCTCCTGGTTCGGCGTGATGACGCTCAGCCAACAACGGTGCCTGCCCTGCCGACTCGTGGAGGTCGAACAGGTGGAGGTCCATGTTCAACCCGCCGATGACCACGATCCGACCCATGGCACTCCTCCGATCCTCCGACGATCCGCTGCCGCACCACCAATTGAAATCCACCTCGGGCCGCATCACCAGAGACCGAGGTCCCCGCACACACCGAACTCGACGACGTGCGAACCCAGCAGGACCGAGCGGTAGATTCCGGACATGTCAGACCCAGGCGACGAGTCGGACCACCGCTCCACGAATGTCACATGCGTCAACTGGATGCACCCGGAAACCTCGGGGCAACGAGGACGATGGAGCAATACGTCGGCGACGAACATGTCGACTCGCTGCTGGTGTGGAGCAACGGCAAGGTCCGCCACGAGATCTACCGGAACGGCCAAACCCGTCGCGACCGACACATCGTGTTCTCGGTGACGAAGTCGTTCACCGGACTCCTCGCGTACGCAGATGCCACCGTGCGGCACGTCCTCGACATGGAGGTGGGCATCGACTTCAGCGAGGTCTACGACGACCCGCAGTCCGACATCCGCCAGTTCACCTACGCATCGGGGATGCGGGCCGTCCCGGACGGCGTCGCCGCGCACCACTGCCTGTACGACTACCTGCCGACGCTGCGCAAGCGCGGTGAGCACGGACACGACTTCCACTACGTCACCGCCAACTCCGAAGTGCTCGGCTGGGTGATCGAGCGCGGATCGGCGTCGCCGCGTCCGAGTCTGTGGGGCAACGAGGGCGGCGGGAACGACTGCTCGTACAGGTCGCAGTGGTACAGCTTCCACCCGGGACGGACGCTCTACGCCATGGGGATCCACGGGCAGAGCATCTTCGTGTCGACCGAACGCGATTCCGCGATGGTGGTGCAGTCCTCAGCGCCCGTTGCCGACGGCGACTTCTTCGACGTGGCCGCCAACTTATTCGCCGCCGTCACCGACCACCTCGCGAACGCCTGACGCGGCAACGCTCGTGCGCGCCGGAGACCAACGGTGATCACCAGCGGTTACGCGCCTCCTCGGCGAACCCGTCGATCCCGTCGAGCCTCGCAACAACACCGTCGTCGCCGCAGACGGTGCCGGCCCACGTGCCGAAGCACTGGTGCACCTCCATTTTCAGCACCTTGAGATCGGTCGAGTCGTACCGGTCGAAGAACGGCGTGAGTTCGACATCGACCTGACCCGACCTCGGCGTGCGCACCCGCCACGGGCGCTTCGGCTCGTCCCAGTCGTAGGTCCACTCGAGTTCCTCGTGGATCTTGGTGAGCCGCCCGTCGACGCACAACGCGTTCTCCGTGAATCCGGTGCCCTCGGTCCACTTCCCGCCGAACTGGAGCCCGACCGTCCGACCGTCGGCCGCCACTCCCGACGCGGCTGCCCAGTTCCACCGGTTCGAGTACGGCCAGACACCACGACCCAGGTCCTGCACTGCCGATGCCGGCGACTCGCGGCCGATCTCCCAGCTCCGGTCTCCGGCGCGGATCGATCCCGATGCAGGTCGCGTGTTCTGCTTCGAGGTGAACTGGAATCGTCGATCGCTCCACGGGATGACGACGTTGAGCGACTCGTGACCCGCCGGCTTCGCCACGGAGATGTCGACCTGGATCTCACCGAGCCGGGACGACGGCGCCGACACCCCGAGCCGAGTGGCGTCGGGGAGCTCCTCGATCTCGAGTTCGAATCCGTTCCGAGACGCGGTGACGGTCCCCGTGCAGACCTCGTCGGGAAGCGAGAAGCCCCGACCGAACGGCACGAGCGTCCCCGCCTCGGCCTGTGCCCAGTCGTTGCGGTCGAGGATCCACACGCTCGACAGCCCGGCGTAGTCGATGTCGGCGTACACGAACGACACGATGACGTCGGGAGCGATCACACACCAGTAGTCCCAGCGCTTCTTGCGGCCGTACGCCCGGCTCAGATTCGCTCGCAGGAGCGGCTGGCGTGACCAGCCGCGGGCGTCGGGGTTCAGGCGCCCGCGCTGATCACACAGATCGACCGGCCCACTGATCTCTCGCTCCATCGTGTCCTCCCCGCATCCCCGTGCGACTCGGTGGACCCTACCCGTCGGCCACCGGCCCCTCCGCCCGGCGACGCGTCGGACGTTCGGACATGATGGACCCGAACGACCTCCACGACGGGACGCGTTCTGGCCACGCCGCAACGGGATTCTGGCCGTCCACCCGCAGCTGCCGACGTGCGGTGCAACGCCGTCGTGGTCGGCGATGGTCATCCGACCTTCCTGAGGTCGGGTGAGCCTGAGGATCAGCGATCGGCGAGGACGCGTCCGTGAACTGTCAGCGCCCAGATGATGGCGATGTCCATCGCAATCACGATGATCGCCCACACCGGGTACCAGGGCAACCAGAAGAACATCGAGATCATGCTGCCCACCGCTGCAAAGACGCCGACTGTGCGCGCAAGCACGTTGCCCGAGAAGATGCCGAATCCGGCGGCCACCACGATCAGCCCGATGATCATGTGGACCCATCCCCAGGTCGTTGCGTCGAGCTGGACGAGGTAGTCCGGGGTGACGACCAGAATCTCGTCCTCGAGGATTCCCACCAGGCCGGCGAAGGCCTGGAAGATCCCGACGGTGATCAAGATGATGCCGGCGAACGTCACCCAACCGGCACCCGCCTCACTGCGTTGCTCTGACATGACCGAACCCCTTTCATTCGGGGCCACGACGTCCGCAGCCACTCCTCCATTGTTCTACTCGATCGGATCGGGTGCTCTTCGCCAATCGGGTGCCGTGGCTCGTCTGCCGGCCCCTCAGATTTCAGGTGCGCCGCTCAAGTTCGTGGGTTACAGTTCCGATAGCGGAGAGTCCGATGCAACCGAACGGAGCGACAGAATTGTGTCGATCTCAGCCGAAATCCAGCGAACCACGCTGATCATCACCCCGGGGCAGCTGGTCTCGGGGTCGTTGCGCGTTCCGTACCGCGATGGTGACGACGAGTCGCTCTTGCGGAGCTACCTCGTCTTCGTCCGACAGATGCGTGGCCAGCGCCACGCCCGATCGGTGACGCTGCGCAGTGCCGACATCGCCGCGATCGCCGACCACCTCGACACCAGTGACGATGTGGTGCTCGGCAAGTTGCTCGACCTCATGGGAGTCACACGCGCCCAGCGCAAAGTCCTCCTCGGAATGCTGGCGGCCGGTGCTCTCACGATCGTGGCAACGGGTTCGATCCCGGTCGCGGCGATTTCTGACATCGGTACGACTGATCCGGCGCCACTCGTCGAACGAACCGCACCCGAGGTGGTTGCTCCGCCAGCGGAGGTCGTGGGTCCATCCGACGCCAGCCCATCCGACGCCGACACGGTGACGCTCGAGGTGGAGGCGCCACCGGCAGCCCCCGCGACAGCCGAGGCCCCCACCGGACCCGACACCGCGCGCGAATTCGACGAGGCGATCGGCATCGCCGTCGACGGATCCACCGTCGCAGTCATCGCGCCGCCACTGCCCCCGAGCGACAACGATGTCGCCATCGGTACCGCAGATGACGGATCCACCGTCGCCGTGATCGCGCCGCCCCTGCCCCCGAGCGACGCCGCCTTCGGTGTCGACGACGAAGGATTCGACGTCGGCGTGGGTTCGGCGCTCCCTCCGCCGGTCGAACCCGCAGGCTGATCGAGGCCCGAATCCTGCCATCGGTGACGGTTCCGGAAACGACCGCAATCCGCTTGCGAAACAGCGGTCGTCGCCCACGACCAACCCTTCGGTGACCTCCGAGGCGAGGGCCACCGTGGAATAGCTCTTCGCTCCCGTGGGTTCTCCTCACCATGACAACCATTCCGGCCAGCCTGACCCGTCACGCATTCGCTGCGCTCAACGCGGTGATTGCGCCGCTGATCCGTTCGGGTCTCGGCAACCCGTTGCCGCTCGGTGCGGGCCCGGTCGCACTGGAAACGACCGGTCGTCGATCCGGCCTTCGCAGGACGGTCCCGCTGCTCGCAGCCCGCGCCGGTGACACGCTCACCGTCAGCACCGTGCGTAGCGACTCGCAGTGGCTTCGCAACATCGAGACCGACGAGCGTGTTGCGGTCTGGCTTTTCGGCCGCCGACGCGAGGCCACCGCCACGGTCACTCGCGGACCCCTCAACACCGTACGAGTAGAGCTCCGGCCCGCTTCGTAAGTCGCGTCGCCGGTCGGTCCCTCAGCCCCCCGTGGGACCGACCGGTGCGCAATCGTTGCCGCAACCGGTCGCCGAGCCGGTGAACCCCGCCGGCGCCGGGCGGTGCAGCACGGCGCCCGAGGGCGTGAACCGCACCGACGAATCTCCGTCGACCGATGCTTCGCCGTCGACGATCAGGCTGTAGCCATCGGACTCGGTCGGCGGGTAGCACAGCGTGATCGAGGGTCGTCCAGCGGCGTTGTGCGCCGTGCCCCGCCCGACTTCCATCACCAGCGCCGGACCGTCCCACACCGGCGTGACCGCAACGATGTGCGCACGCAGGTCATCGCGAACCGTGAGCAGGTACGCCCATCCATACTGCTCGACCACGGCGGCGAGGTCATCGATGGCGACCGGAATGCTCATGGGCTCAGCGTAGGCCCTTCGATGGTGACGGTCGGTCGGCGCACTCGATCCGGATGATCCGCTGCGGCATAGTCTCCACAGCGAGAGCACAACCGGAGGCACCGATGACCGCTGACGACAGGACCGAGCCGATCGAATCGATCCCCGAGTTCCGCGCCCGCGTGCGCGCGTTCTTTGTCTCGCTCCCCGAGATCCTCGCCCCGATCAGGGGCACGACCGCTCGCGGCAAGGCGTACCGCCGTGCGCTGTGCGACGCCGGGCTCGCCGGCATCTCGTACCCGCCGAGGCTCGGAGGGGCTGGGCTCCCCGTCGAGTACGAGATCGCGTTTCGCGACGAGAGCCTCGAGTTGCTCCCGGGGGAGGACGCCCTGTTCGGCCTGGGCCTCGGGATGGTGGTGCCGACGCTCATCGATCACGCCTCCGACGCGCTGCGGCAGCGGTTCGTCCCGCCGGCGCTCCGCGGTGAGGAGATCTGGTGTCAGCTCTACTCGGAGCCGGGGGCCGGGTCCGACCTCGCCGGGCTCACGACCCGTGCTGTCCGTGACGGCGACGAGTGGGTGATCACCGGGCAGAAGGTGTGGACCTCCCAGGCCCACATCGCCGACCTCGGGATTCTGCTGGCCCGCACCGACTTCGACGTCCCCAAGCACGCCGGGATCACGATGTTCGCCCTCCCCATGCACCAGCCGGGTGTCACGGTGCGCCCCCTCGTACAGATGACCGGCGCCGCGGAGTTCAACGAGGTCTTCCTGGACGAGGCCCGTGTCCCCGCCGCGTGGGTCGTCGGCGACGTGAACGGCGGCTGGAACCTCGCCGTCGCGCTGCTCGGCCACGAACGAACGTCACTGGGACGAGGACAGCTCACCGATGACGAGAACAAATCGAAGGCCGGTCGGTCGCCGCTTCCAGTCAGCGGGCTCATCTCCCGGGCGTCGGAGCACCATCGACTCGACGATCCCGTCGTGCGGGACGATCTTGCCGTGGCGTACACCGGTGAACGGCTCGTGCCCTGGGGAACGAGCCGACGCCTTCACCCATCAATAGGAAAGCTCTGGCGAACGATCCAGGGTCGGCACTGCGCCCAGACCGCCCACGTGATCGGCGGGGCCGAGGCGATGGCATGGGAACCCGACGACAGCGACGCCGACTACTGGGCGTATCACGTCCTCAACTGTCGCGGGATGTCGCTCGGCGGTGGGACCGACGAGATCCAGAAGAACACCCTCGGCGAGCGTGTGCTCGGACTCCCTCGCGAGCCGGGACCGGACCGGAACACGCCCTTCTCCGATCTGCCGAGGAACTGATGTCGATCTCCGAACCGGATTCCGCCGACGGGCCGCTGGTCACTCGCACGGATCGTGATGGGGTGGCGATCATCCAGCTCAATCGCCCGCAGCGAAAGAACGCCCTCATTCCCCCCATGCTCGACGGACTCGCTGCAGCCGTCGGGGCAGCGAGCGACGATCCCGGGATCCGCGTGGTGCTGCTGTGTGGCGCCGGTGGCGCGTTCTGCTCGGGACTCGACCTGACGGAGTACAACGCGGAGCCACCGCCGGTATGGCTGCCAACGTCCGCGACGTCGGTCCGAGCAGCCCACATCGCGCTGGGCGCGTGCCCGCACCCGATCGTCGTGGCACTCGAGCGGTACGCGATCAACGGCGGCGCCGCGTTCGCACTCGCCGGTGATCTGATCGTGGCGGGCCGAACATCGTGGCTGCAGATTGCCGAAGTGCGCATCGGGATGAACGCACCGATGAACCTCGCATGGCTGGTGGCGCGCTATCCGATGTCGACGGTATTGCAGATCGTGCTGACCGGCGACCGTCTGGCCGGGCCCGATCTGCACCGGCTCGGCATCGCCTACGAAATAGTCGACGACGATTCCGTGCGTAGCCGAGCCGAGGAACTGGCCGCATCGATCGCCGCCTTCCCCAGCGGCGCCGCTCGACAGCTGAAGGCTTCTGCAGTGCGGCTTGCTGAGGAATTCGGCAGCCCACCACTGTCGGCGTTGTGGTTCACCCGAGCGGCAGAGCTCTCGCCGACCGTCGCACCCCCGCCGGCACGCTGACCGACAAAGCATATTCCCGACCAGTTTTGTCGGGAATTCGGGTAGCTTGCTCCACGGCGACGTCGGCCGACGTCGCACCAGGCCCAATCCTCAGGAGATCCACATGACTGTCCGTCTCGGCGACATCGCACCCGACTTCACCGCCCCGACCACTCAGGGCGAGATCAGCTTCCACGAGTGGCTCGGCGACTCGTGGGGCGTGCTGTTCAGCCACCCGAAGGACTTCACGCCGGTGTGCACCACCGAACTCGGGTACGTCGCGAAGATCAAGCCCGAGTTCGACAAGCGCAACGTCAAGGTGATCGGCCTGTCGGTCGATCCGGTCGAGAGCCACGTCGAGTGGGAAAGCGATATCGAAGAGACCCAGGGCACCGCGGTCAACTTCCCGATGATCGGTGATCCCGAGCGCACCGTCGCCGACCTCTACGACATGATCCACGAGAATGCCAGCGACACCCTCACGGTGCGATCCGTCTTCGTGATCGGCCCCGACAAGAAGGTGAAATTGACACTCACCTATCCGGCCTCGACCGGACGCAACTTCGACGAGATCCTGCGTGTGATCGACAGCCTCCAGTTGACCGCCGACTACAAGGTCGCCACGCCGGCCAACTGGAAGGACGGCGAGGACGTCATCATCGTTCCGGCACTGTCCGACGACGATGCCAAGGCCCTCTTCCCTGCCGGCTGGGACCCCATCAAGCCCTACCTCCGCGTCACCAAGCAACCCAACCGCTGACACTCTCCGAACTCGCACCTCGACAACCCGGAAATGTGCGGGGATTCGGTCGCCCAGCGACCGAATCCCCGCACATTTCGGTTGAGAGGGACCGGATCAGAGCCAGGTGGCCTCGATCCAGGCGCGAACACGAGGCGCGAGGCGGTCGAGATGCGCTGCCGGGTTCTCCCGGATCTGGGTGGCCGAGATGGGGACCATTGTCCGATCGGCGTCGACGACGACGTGGCAAGCCTCGAATCGCTGGGCCAACTCGACGACGTACCCGTCGGATGAGAACACGACATGGGGGCCGGCATCGTGCGGCCAGTGCTCGCGGAACAGCGCCATCCACTTGTCCCACAGCTCGTCGTCGTCGAAGTCCGTACCCAGGCGGTGCTGCACCTCGAGCACGACCACCTCGGGATGCAGCTCGGAGAGCCACGCTGCTCGGAGTTCACCGGGTGCCGTATCACGCTCCGTCGAACTGTTGACGAACACCACCAGCCGATCGGTGCGCGCCGCCGCCCACTCGATCATGTAGGAGTGCCCGAGATGGGGCGGGTCGAAACGACCGACGATCAGCCCGGTCGAGAAACGGTCGGGCTCGGCGCTCACGACGAGTTGGCCGACTCTCCGAGGGTCTGGACCACCCGCCGCCAGCCCGGCCCGAGATGGTCGAAGTCGAACGTTGCCAGGCCCTCCAACAACACCTGCCGTGTCGCTCGAACCAATGCCCGAGCGACGACGTCGCCGGCCTCGGACGCCGTCACTTCGGCCGCCTCGATCCGTACGGTCGCGTCATCCGTGCCACCCAGCGACACATCAGCCGCCGCGGCCGCCACCGCCGCGATCACCCGATCCAGGTAGGTGGCAGCAGCAGCGTCACCCACCAGGCCGGCACTCTCCAACGCTGAGGATGCGTCGCCGATCATCGCTGACGCAAGGGCCTGAATCGCCGCGGCATACGGGTGCGACCGGTCCACCTGATCCAGCAGGATCAGCGCCTCGTCGGCTCGTCCGGCCTGGCAGAGCGCGAGCGCCAACGTCACCCGCGTCTCGGACCCCTCGGCACCCATCGCCATCGTTCGATCCACGGCCAGCTCGGCGATCGCCACCGACCGCACGCCCAAACCCATGTGCACCGCAGCACCCGCGGCGGCCATCGCCGGGAACGAGAGGTCACCGAACGATTCACTCATCGCGAGAGCCTCTTCGATTCCGCGCTCGGCCTCCTGCGATCTGCCGAGGGCGACCAACGCCCGCATCCGCGGCCCCATCGTGAGCACCGCACCGAAGCGGTCGCCGAGCTGGCGGAAGGCGTGCAACGCCTTGCGTGACAACTCTTCGGCCTCACCGAATCGTGTGGTCCACAGCCTGATCGAGGCGACCAGTGAGTCCATCATCGCCGGAGCCCACGCGTCGCCGAGTGCCACCGACTCCTGGCGCACGGCGTTCGCCAAGGCCTCCGCTTCCTCGAACCGTCCCTGATAGAAGCGCACGTAGGCGAGCAGGCCCCCCGCCCAGCCGCGGCCGGCACGATCACCCAGCAGATCGAACTCCTGGGCCGACGTGAGGAGTCGCGTTTCCGCGAGCACCGTGTCGCCCGACAGGAATGCCACCCACGCTTGATGCTGACGTACCCACGCTTGCCCACGCCGATCGCCCAGTCGCTCCGACAAGCCTTCCGCCTCACCGAGGAGCCACTCGGCGTCCTCGAGGGAGCCACCGAAAACCTCGGCAAACCCACGTTCACGCAGCGATGCTGCCAACTCGATGTCGTCGCCGAGCTCGCGGAAGATGTCGACGCTGGCACCGAGTTCGCTCCGGGCAGCGGGCAGGTCGCCATCGCGTTGGTGCAGGATCCCGAGCAGGCGGCGCGACATTGCCTCGTGTCGACGATCACCTGCTGCAAGCGATGCCTCGAGCGCGTCGAGTGCGTCCGCGCGAGCGTGCTCCGTCGAGCGGCGTTCGGTTTCCGCCTGTGCCCGAAGCAGCAACAACTCACGGGCGAGTGCATCGTCGTGCACCCCGAGATCGAGGGCTCTGGTCGCGTGACGTCGAGCCTGGTTGAATGCGCCGACATCGATCGATCGGCGGGCGGCATCGCGTAGGAGCAGCACCGCCTGCTCGGTGATGTTCGGGGCGACGCCGGGTACCGGGCCGATCTCGGCGACCAACTCTGCAGCACTCGCCGCGTGGTGGGCGACCTGATCGAACGGGATCGTCGGCGAGTGCAACATGACCGACGCCGTCCCGGCGTGGCGCTGCGCCCGGACCAGCTTCGTGAGCGTCTGATACGCCACCTCGCGGACCACGTCGCTCCTGAATCGCCAGCTGTCGCCGTCGAGCTCGATGAGGCCGTCGTCGGCGAGCCCCTCGATGTCGTCGTCGTCGAACTCCTGCCGCATCTCGGCGGCGAACTTCTGGAGCGAGTCGATTCCCCCGCTGGCGCCGAGCACCGACGCGTTGTCGATGATCGAGCGCTGGGCAGGCGGAAGCCGATCGAGGCGCGCGGCGATCAGGGCCCGCAACGAGCCGGGGAGGGCCGTACTCGTAGGATTGGCCTTGGCCAGTTCCGCCAATTCGGTGAGGAAGAGGGGGTTGCCGCCACTGCGTTCGTACAGCTGGTCAACGAGCGTGGCCGCCACCGAGCCGCCGACCACCGCCTCCACGAGCCGGGCCGCCTCGCCGCGCTCCAACGGATCCAGCGGCATGCGCACCGTGATCGGATGGTCGATCGCAGGCGGCCATTCGAGGTCCGCGTCGTCGCGCTGGGCCGTGATCACGAGCACTGGTCGGTCCGCGAGCGACCGGGCGATGCGATGCAACAGCTCGACGATCAACACGTCGGCCCACTGCAGATCATCGAGCCACAGCACGACCGGGCCGGCCTCGGTGCGGCGGCGCAACCCTTCGATGATGTGCGCGAACAGGAATTCGCGGGCCTGTGCCGGCGGGGTTCGGTCGAGGTCGGACGGGTACCCCAACAGGTGCAACGTGGCCGCGACGAACCGGCCGAGCATCGGATCATCCGGCTCGAACCCGTAGAGCTCGACACCGCGTTCGCGCAGCAACTCGCTCAATCGGTCGAGTGGAATCGCCGAACCCCGATCGAGTCGGCGGTACAGCGCTGTGGCGATCGGGGACCAGACGTTGTTCTCGCCGTACGGCGCACACACGCCCGCATAGATCGTGACGTTGCGACTCGGGAAGTCTTCGAGGGCTTCGTTGACCAATCGGGTCTTGCCCGAGCCTGCCTCACCACTGACTGCGACGACTGCGCTGCGCCCGCCGGCCACCATGGTCATGATCGAGGCGAGCAGCTCGCGCTGCGTCGACCGGCCGACGAACGGAATGTCGGTGCGCGTGCCGATCGAGGGGATCCGACGCTGTCGACCCAGCACGCGCCACACTCGCTCGGTCTGCTCGCGGCCCTTCACGTCGATGTCGTCGACCAGCTCGCGGACGATCTCGTCGGACGCCAACGACGACGTCGCATCACCGATGAGCACCGCACCGGGCTCAGCCATGTTCTGGAGTCGCGCGGCGACGTTCACCACGTCACCCATCGCGGTGTAGTCGGCAGTCCCCGACACCATGCCGACCACCACCTCGCCGGTGTTGACGCCGATGCGGAGCTGGAGTGGCCCTTCCAGATCGATCTGATCGTGCGTGAACCGGCTCATCGTCTCGTGCATCTGGATCGCAGCCCGGATGGCTCGATCGGCATCGTCCTCGTGCGCCACCGGCGCCCCGAACAGCGCGATGATTCCGTCACCGAGGACCTTGTCGACTCGGCCGCCGAAGGCAGTGATGTCGGCGATCAACCGCTCGAACGCCGCGTCGATCAGCCGCTTCACCCGCTCGGGATCGAGATGTTCGGACAGTGCGGAGTAGCCGACCAGGTCGGCGAACACCACCGTGACCACACGGCGCTCCTCGGAGGCGACCGTCATCACTTCCTGCCCGCACGACGGGCAGAAGCGGGCGCCGTCGGGCAGCGGAAGGAGGCACGAGGCGCACGAGGCCATCAACCGGTGATCGTACGGCACGTCCACCTCCAGACGGACCACCGCACCATCGGCAGTCGCTAGCGTCGCGTTCAGATGTACCACCCGCACCCGATCACCTGGCTGCGCACGCACCCTCGGAGCGCAGACGCATTGCTCACGATGGCGGTCGTCGTCACAGCGGTGGCAGCCCACCTGTGGGACGACTCGTCGGTCGCCGCGTACCGGGAGCCCGATCCCGCATGGTGGACCGTGCTCATCGTCCTGTGTGGCACCGTGCCGATCTACTGGCGACGAACCCACACCATCGTGGCAGGCCTCGTCGTCGTGTCCGCCGAGGTCATCGCCCAGTTGGTCGGACTCGGAGGCGCCGCATTCATGGGTGCCATCATCGCCGTGTACTCCATCGGCGCGCACACCCAGGGCGTCCGGCGAACACGTGCGATGACGGTGATCACCGTCATGGTCATCGGGTTGTTCATCATCGGTTGGATCGATGGTCTGTCACTCCTCGACGAGTTCATCTCCACAGGAATCATCCTGATCACGTCGTTCCTCGTCGGCGACAACCTTCGCCGACGACGCGAGCATGTGGCCGACCTCGCCGAACGGGCCGAACGGGCCGAACGAGAACAGGGCCTGCTCGCCGAGCGTCGGGTGGCCGCCGAGCGAACCCGCATCGCCCGCGACCTGCACGACGGGGTTGCCCACTCGGTGAGTGTCATGGTGATCCAGGCTGCGGCCGCCCGACGCAACCTGGTCAGTTCGCCCGACGTCGCCGCGGAAGCGCTCGAGGCAATCGAGTCGACCGGCCGTCAGACGATGACCGAATTGCGTGCCATCCTCGGCGTACTCCGGGCCGACTCGACCGTCCCACCGCTCGATCCGCAACCGTCGCTCGCCGGGTTGGCAGCACTCGCCGCCGCGGATGAACTCCCTGTCGTCGTCACGGTCGAGGGCGATGTGCACAACCTTCCCGAGAGCGTGTCCGTGACCGGATTTCGGCTCGTGCAGGAAGCACTGACGAACGTGCGACGTCATGCCGGACCCGTCGACAGCGTCGCCGTTCGCCTCACGATCGGCTCCGACAACGTCACCATCGAGGTCAGCGACAACGGCCGGGGCGCCGGCGCGGCAGCATCTCCCGACGGCTTCGGGATCATCGGAATGCGCGAACGGGTCGCCGCAGTGGGCGGCACAGTCGAGGCCGGCGCTCGACCCGGCGGCGGCTGGCGTGTGCGCGCAGTGCTACCGCTCGACGCCGGGGCCGTGCATCGAATCGAAGCCGGCGCCGCGCTGTGATCAGGGTGATGTTGGTCGACGACCAGGAGATGGTCCGGGTCGGTTTTCGCATGATCCTGCAAGCGGAGCCGGATCTCTCGATCGTCGGTGAAGCCGGCGACGGAGCAGCCGCAGTGGAGCTCGCCGGTCGCGCCGGAGCGGACGTGATCCTGATGGACGTGCGGATGCCGAAGATGGACGGCATCGAGGCATGCACCATCATTCGCGACCGCCACCCCGCGACCCGGGTCATGATGCTCACCACCTTCGACCTCCACGACTACGTGCACGCAGCGCTGCGGGCGGGCGCCAGCGGCTTCATGCTCAAGGACGCACCGGCCGAACAGTTGGTCGACGCCATCCGGATCATCGCCAACGGCGACGCGCTGCTGGCGCCGTCGGTGACCCAGGCGCTGATCGACGAGATCGCCCGGCGACCGGCGAGTGACCCTGCGTCGTACCCCGGCGTCGACACGCTGACCGATCGAGAACTCGACGTGATCCGGTTGATGGCGAAGGGCCGATCGAACACCGAGATCGCGGCCGAGCTGTACCTCGGCGAGGCCACGATCAAGACGCACGTCGGGCGCATCCTGTCGAAGCTCGGCGCCCGAGATCGCGTGCAGGCCGTGGTCATCGCCTACGAGTCCGGTCTGGTCACGCCCGGCGACAGTTGAACCTGTCCGTCGTGAGGTGGAATCGGATCCACCCACCGGTGGATGCAGCGCCGGCGAAGCAGGGGTAGACCTGAGGGCATGTCCACACCTGTTCCCCCCGCACCTCCGGCACCCTCCGCTCCCGAGACCGCTCCCGCCCCGGGTGGGACCGCCGCCGCCGGCGCCATCGACGCGCGAAAGACCTACGGGATGGGCGACGCCCAGGTCAATGCCCTCGACGGGGTGACCGTGTCGTTCGAAGTGGGCCGGTTCAGCGCGATCATGGGTCCGTCAGGATCGGGCAAGTCGACGCTGCTCCACTGCCTCGCCGGGCTCGACACGCTCACGTCCGGCGCGACGTTCATCGGCGACACGTACCTCGCGTCACTCGACGACAAGGCGCTCACCGAACTCCGTCGTACCCAGGTGGGCTTCATCTTCCAGGCCTTCAACCTGATCCCCACCCTGACCGCCGACGAGAACATCCGGCTGCCGATGATGCTCGGTGGGGAAACGGGTGACCTGGAGTGGATCGACCATGTCGTCACCACGGTCGGCCTCCAAGACCGCCTGAAGCACCGACCGAGCGAACTCTCGGGCGGCCAGCAGCAGCGCGTCGCCGTTGCCCGAGCGTTGGCGTCACGACCTCGGATCATCTTTGCCGACGAACCGACCGGCAACCTCGACTCGGTGACGGGGACAGAGATCCTGTCGTTCATGCGCAACGCCGTACGCGACTTCGGCCAGACGATCGTGATGGTCACGCACGACCCGGTCGCCGCGTCGTACGCCGACCGGGTGGTCTTCGTGGGTGACGGCAAGCTCACCGGCGAGTTGATCGATCCGACGACCGACCAGGTCATCGATCACCTGCGGAGCGCTGTCTGACATGGGCGCCGGATCCCTCATCGCTCGAAAGAGCATCCGTGCCCGGTGGGGCCGAACCCTGGCGATTGCGTTCGCGATCACCGCGAGCGTGTCGTTCGTGGTCGGATCGTTCGTGCTCGCCGACAGCCTCCGCGCCACGTTCGACAGTCTGTTCCAAGAGCTGAACGAGAACGTCGACCTCGAGGTCCGAGCGACGCAGGAGTTCACCAGCGACGATGCCCGCGACCCGATCGACGTCGGTATCGCCGACACGATCAGAGGCGTCGAGGGCGTCGCCGTCGTCGAACCCATCCTGACCCGATTCGCCCAGCTCGTCGACTCCGACGGCAAGGCCATCGCGGCGCCGGGCGGGCCGACATTCGGCGTGTCGTGGGAGGGCGAGGAGGGGCTCCAAGGCGTCACCATCAAGGAGGGTCGGCCTCCGAAGGGCCCCGACGAGGTCGCCATCGACAAAGCCACAGCAGACGCCGAAGGCTTTGCGATCGGCGACACGGTCTCGTACCTCACCGACGTCGGCACCTTCCAAGGAAGGATCACGGCAACCGTCGGCCTCGGCACCGGTGACAGCTTCGGCGGCGCACAACTCACCGCGCTCGACCTCGACACCGCGCTGGTCAACTTCGGCGCCGACGGCAAAGTCGATGCGATCGACATCCAGCTGGTCGAGGGCGCCGACGTGGCAGCGGTCCAGCGCGCCATTGCCGAGGTTGTCCCGCCCCGGACCGAGGTGATCACCGGCGAGGAGTCGGCTCAGGAGACCGCCGACGCCGTCAACGAATTCGTCGGCATCTTCGGGACCGGACTCCTGGTGTTTGCGTTCATCACCGCATTCGTGAGTGCATTCATCATCAACAACGTGTTCCAGATCACCATCGGCCAGCGTCTTCGCGAACTCGCGCTGCTCCGCGCCGTCGGCGCCTCGGGCCGCCAGGTGCGCCGGATGATCACACTCGAGGCGTTCGCTCTCGGTGTGGTGGCAACCGTGCTCGGTGTCGTCGGTGGGCTGCTTGTCGCGCGGGGGCTGATCGCGCTGTTCGATGCCGCCGGAGCCGGGTTCCCCGACGCCCAGACCGTGCTCCTGCCACGAACGATCGTCATGGCCGCGTTGGTCGGCATCGGGATCACCATGCTCTCGGTGATCGTTCCGTCACGACGGGCCGCGAAGATACCCCCCGTCGCTGCGATGCGCCCCGAACTCGGTTTCGCGGCGATGCGCACACGACGCCTCGTCGCCGGTGTGATCGTCACGACCCTCGGCCTGTCGCTGTTCCTCATCGGGCTGTTCCTCCGCCCGGGTGGCACGAGAGGCCTGATCGGCCTTGCCGGTGGCGGAGCCCTTCTGCTCTTCCTCGGGATCGCCAGCCTGTCGTCGACCATCGCCAGCCCGGTGACACGGGTCCTCGGTTGGCCGATCGAGAAGCTGTTCAAAGTGCCCGGAGCGCTCGCCCGGGAGAACGTCGCCCGAGCTCCTCGCAGAACCTCATCGAGCGCGTCGGCGCTGATGATCGGCGTCGCGCTCGTGAGCAGCACGGCGGTCTTCGCGTCGTCGCTGCGTTCGAGCCTGGTCAGCACCCTCGAAAGCGCTGTCTCCGCCGACTACATCATCACCGACGAGGGCTTCCAAGGGCTCTCGCCCGTGGTGAGTGAAACCCTGGCCGCGGTCCCCGAACTCGATGCTGTCACCCCGATCCGAAACGTCAGCGGACAGGTTGATGGCGAGACCAAGGCGATCGGCGCCGTTGACCCGGTCGCGTTCGACAAGCTCGTCGATCCGGACCTGATCGACGGCACCGTCGCCGGACTCGGCACGAACGAATTGCTGCTGCACAAGGATCCGGCGAACGATCTCGACGTGACCGTCGGCTCCACCGTGGACGTGACGTTCCAGAACGGGGCGACGCAGACCCTGACGGTGGCCGGCATCTTCGGGAACGCGACGTTCGGGAACTGGCTCATCAGCCTCGACACGCTGGCCGGTGTCAGCGACGCACCTGCACGTGATCTGTTCATCATCGCCAAGTTGGCCGATGGCGTCGACCCCGCAGTGGGTGATGCGGCCATTGCGGCAGCGATGGAGCCCTACCCGCAGGCCAACGTCCAGAACAATGCCGAGTTCCTCGACTCGCAGGAGGCGCAGATCAACCAGCTGCTGTTCATCATCACGGCACTGCTCGCCTTCGCCATCGTGATCGCCATCCTCGGGATCTCGATCACCCTCGCACTCGGTGTGTTCGAACGAACGAGGGAGATCGGCCTGCTCCGCGCGGTCGGGATGAACAAGCGACAGACGCGTCGATCGGTGCGGTGGGAAGCGGTGATCGTGTCGATGTTCGGTGCGATCATCGGCATCGTCGTCGGCACGTTCCTCGGCGTCGTGCTGTCGGTGGCGGTGCCCAACGACGTGATCAGCAAGCTGGCCTTCAACCCGACGATCATCATCGCCATCCTCATCGGAGCCGTCATTGCCGGCCTCTTCGCCGCCCTGTACCCGTCGTACAAGGCATCGAACATGAACATCCTCGAAGCCATCGCCACCGAGTAACCCGTACACGATGTGTCAGACACATCGTGTACGGGCTACAACGGCGTGATGGGGCTCGAACCGACCGACCTGCCCGACGAGGTGCTCACGTTCCTGCGCGAGTACCACCTGGCGACACTGACGACGTTGCGCGACGACCTCTCCCCACACGTCGTTGCGGTCGGATTCAGTTACGACGTCGCTGCGCAGACGGCGCGGGTGATCACATGGGCCGGATCACAGAAGGCTCGCAACGCCGAGCGGATGCATGCGGCGGGCCTGCGGGCGGCCGTGTGCCAGGTCGATGGTGGACGCTGGCTGAGCCTCGAGGGGCCCGTCCGACTCGTCACCGACGCCAACGGTGTACGGGCGGGAGTCGAGGGGTACGCCGCGAGGTACCGCGAGCCGAAGGAACGCGATGACCGCGTCGTCATCGAGATCGCCGTCGAACGCATCCTCGGCCGAGGCTGACGAGTCGTGCGTGACAGTCAGCCGGCGTCGCGGTTCCAGGGGAGATCAGCGAGCCAGCGTTGAGCCGCCGGGTGCGGATCCATCGGGGTGTCGTCGTTCGATCGTTCGAGCTTCGGGTCGAGATGCGTCTGGCAACCCGGGCACCAGTACAGGATCCGGTTGTGCTCACCCATCCGGCGGCACTCGACCGTTGCGCCACAGCGGCCACAACGTTGCCCATTTCGGCCGTACACTGCGAGGCCACCCCTGGACCCGGGTGAGGTCACGCGGTTGGCATGATGCAGATTCGACCGCAACATCGTGGCCGCCGTGTTCACGAGCCGGATCGCGTCGTGCTCGCTGATGGAGCCGACCTTCGCATACGGGCTCAGACCGGTCGCCCAGAGCACCTCACAGCGATAGACGTTCCCGACGCCGCACATCACCCGCTGATCGAGCAGAACTTCACCGAGCCGGGCCGATGGATCGGGGTAGGTGAGCAACAGATTCACAACGGCGCCGAGATCGGTGTCAGCCGTGCAGAGATCCGGTCCCAGCCGACCCATTCCAGGATGACGTCTCTTGTCGATGTGCCGATAGGTCTCGACGTGGGGAGCGCTGAAGCACACCGCCACCCAGTCGGCGACCTCGATCGCCGCCCGCATCTGCGTGTACGGACGCCTCCACTGGTCGCCCGCTCGATACAGATGCCACGAACCGCTCATCCGCATGTGGGTGTCGAGCACGATCCCGTCATCCCACTCGACCATCAGATGCTTTCCGTGACTCTCGACGGTCTCGATGATCCGACCTGCCTGCGGCGACGGACCGATGAGGCGAGGGGCATCGAACCGCACCATCGGCTTGCCGGCGAGCGCGGTGCGCATGGCGCTGGCCGACCGGTGGATCGTGTCGCCTTCGGGCATCGAAGCTGCATGGTAGGCGCTGCACCAGGGTCGTACGCGGGATGCCCGGGCCGACCCACTTAGCCTGGCCGACGATGTCGACCGCCCATCCGAGTGCCAGGAACGATCCGCTGATCAGCGACGCGCTCCGACGCGCCATTCCGCTCTTCATCCCGGCGATCCCATTTGCCCTCGTGCTCGGCGTCGCGATCACCGAGTCGACGATGCCGACCCCTGTTGCATGGTCGACCAACATCTTCGTGTTCGCCGGCGCCTCGCAACTCGCAACCGTCAGCCTGGCCGCCACTGCGACCTGGTTCACGCTCGTCGCCACCGCTTGCGTCATCAACCTGCGCCATGTGATGTACAGCGCCGCGCTGTCGCCACGGTTCACCGACCAACCGAAGTGGTTCCGATGGGTCGGTCCCTTCTTCCTGATCGACCAGCTGTTTGCGTTGTCGAGCGTACGCGTCGAGTTGTCGTCGCGGGACTGGCGACGTTTCTATCTCACCGCCGGGACCTTCTACTTCGTCTCGTGGACGCTCACCGTCACCCTCGGCATGTTCGTCGGATCGGCGATTCCGACAGCGTGGCGCCTCGACGTTGCACCGGCGATCATGTTCTCCGGGCTGGTCGTCCTCGGCCTCACGAACCGACCCGGCATCGTCGCAGCAGTCACTGGCGCGGGCGTCTGCCTGCTTGCGCTCGAAGTTCCCAACAATGGCGGCATCCTCCTCGGAGCGATCAGCGGGGTGACCGCCGGGTACATCGCCGATCTCGCTCAGAGCCGCCGGATCACCAGCCGGGCGGCATCGTCGTGAGTGTCGCCGCAGCGCTGTCGGCCGTGCTCGCGATCGGCCTCGTCACCTACACCTCGCGGACGGGCCTCATCGTGTTCCTCGCCGATCGGCCACTCCCTGCGAACATCACCAGAGCGCTGCGCTACGTCGGCCCTGCGGTGCTCTCGGCCCTCACGGTCAACCTGATCGCCGGCGGCAAAGGTACGAGTGGGATCGAAGTCGCCGAGGTGGCTGCGATCGTCGTCGCCATCGTCGTTGCCTGGTCCACCCGCAACCTGATTGCCGCTCTCGGAGTGGGCATGGTCACCGTCTGGGTGGTCGGGTACGTCATCTGAGCGTCAGGGCAACTTGCCGACGTGGGCGAGGGCGAGGCGGATCAAGCGGTCGTGTCCGCTGGTCATCTGCGAGGCCACCTCACTGCTCGCCGCCTCCTCGGGAGTGAACCAGGTGAGATCGAGCGCCTTCTGAGTCGGTTCGCAATCACCATCGACGGGGACCACGTAGGCCAGACTCACGGCGTGGTGCCGAGGGTCGTAGAACCCGGAGCGGCCAGGATTCGGGAAGTACTCGACCACGGTGAACGGGGTCGGATCGGCCGGCACCCGAGGGAGCGCCATCGGCCCGAGATCCTTTTCGCAGTGCCGCATCAACGCCTCGCGGACCTTCTCGCCGAACAACACCCGTCCGGTCACGACCATCCGGCTGATGGTGCCGTCGGATGCGACCCTCAGCAACAGCCCGACCCTCGTCACGTTGCCCAGCGCGTCGACACGCACGGGAACGGCGTCGACGTACACGATCGGCACATGGGCCCGCACCAACTCGAGGTCCTCCGGCGACAGCCAGCCGGTCGAGGTCTGGGTGGAGGAACCTTCGTCGATGTCAGTCACACCGTCGATGATCCCACGCGACGCACTGCCGACACCACATTCCTCGGTGCGCCAAAGTGGCACCGGCCCCACGCCGAGACGCACACACTGGGAAGATGGTGACATGCACGACGACGCCACACGTTGGGACGACCGATACCGATCCGCCTCGCCGCCGAGCCCGCTCGCTCCCGATGCAGTGGGCACACGGGCCGACCTCGTCGAACTCCTGCCCGACACCGGCGTTGCGATCGACATCGCGTGCGGCCTCGGCAGCCAATCGCTGTGGCTCGCGCAGCGTGGTCTGGATGTCGTTGCACTCGACGTGTCACCGATTGCGATCGAGGCGCTCCGGGCAGCCGCACACGCCGCGGGCCTCGCCGACCGGATCGACGCACGGGTCACCGACCTCGACATCGGCCTTCCGGCCGAGCCGACGACCGCAGACGTCATCGTCTGCCAACGTTTCCGCCAGCCGGCGATCTACGCGCAGATCGCCGAACGGCTCGTCGTGGGCGGCGTGGCCATCGTCACCGTCCTGTCCGAGGTGGGCGCCGAGTCACCAGGCCCGTTCCATGCCCCGCCCGGCGAACTCGTCGCAGCATTCGATGAGTTCGACATCCTCGACGCGCACGAGGGCGAGGGTGTGGCGACAATCGTGGCGCGTCGCTGCTGAGGGGGGTTCAGCTTCGCTCGAGGAGCACGTCGCGCAACGCCTCGTGTTGGGTCGACGCCGGCTGCGTGGTGTCCATGAAGTCGAGCAGCACATCGCAGAACTGTTCTGCAGCCTCGACGTGCGGGAAGTGTCCGACGCCTTCGAGGATCTCGAGCCGGCTGGTCGGGATCAGCTCGTGCGCAGCGTATGCGTGCGACACCGGGATGATGCCGTCCTGGTCACCCCACACGATGAGCGTCGGGAGGTGGGCCGCCAGGTACAGGCGGTCGGTGGCGTTGACCATCTGACCCGTCGGCTCGATCACCCCGCGCATCGTCCGCACGAACGCGGACCGGTTCGGCGCACCGGCAAGCGACGAGTACGCCCGCCACATCTCGGCGAGCTTGGGCGAGCGGATGTTCCGCCGGCCCAGCTGACGGCCGACGTCGGTCGCCCGATCGACGAGTGGCTTCGGGAATCCGATCGGCATCAGGTACTCGGCACCCGGGAGGGTGAGCATGCGCAACAGCCACGACACCTCACGACCGAGTCCACCACTGCCGACCAACACCAGCCGATCGACGAGATGCGGGTGTTGATACGCGAGCTGCATCGCCACCCCGCCGCCGAACGAGTGGCCCACGATCGTCACGCTCGGCACGTCGAGTACCGACAGGAAGTCGCGCAGCCCGCTCGCGAATGCGCCGAGCGAGTAGTCGCCGACCGGCTTGGCCGACTCGCCGTGACCGAGAAGATCAGGGGCGATCACATCATGGTGTTCGGTCAGTGTCGGGATCACGTCGTCCCAGGTTCGCGAACTCCCTGCCAACCCGTGAATCAACAGGATCGGTTCCCCCGAACCATCGCGCCGGAACCCGACGTCATGGCCGTGGATGGTGACGTGTTGGAGGGGCAGTCGCTTGCTCACGACTCCAGTATCCTCCGGGTCGACCGGGGGCACACGTGCCAAACGACCCCTTCGGAAGTCCCTGTCAGTCGAGCCACGAGGCGACTTCTGCCGGTTCGCCGGCGTCGACCCACCGCGAGAAGTCGAGCGGATCGGTCTTCAGGCTCGGCAGATTGGTGTTCTCCAACCACGAGTTGAAATGCCCCGGATCCAGCGGGCGCGAGATGCAGTAGCCCTGGGCGATGTCGCAGCCGAACTCTCGGAGCCGTTCGAGCACCTCGTTGTTCTCGACGCCCTCGGCCACCACCACCAAGCCCAGGTTGTGCCCGAGATCGATCGTCGACCGCACGATCACCTCGTCCTGTTCGTCGAGCAGGAGGTTCGCGACGAAGCTCTGATCGATCTTCAGCTCGGCCACCGGCAATCGGCGCAGGTAGCTGAGCGACGAATAGCCGGTCCCGAAGTCGTCGATCGACAAGCGGACACCGACTTCGTGGAGTTCGTTGATGGTGGATCGTGCGCGCGGTGCGTCGATCAGCAGTGACGACTCGGTGATCTCGAGCGTGAGCATCGACGCATCGACGCCGTTCGCGTTCAGATGCTGCTCGACGCGCTGAGCGAGTTTCGTGTCGAGGAGGTCGTGGGTCGACAGGTTCACGGCCATCCCGAGGTGGTATCCGCGGTCGTGGATCTCCCGGAGATGGCCGATGCCACGATGGAGCATCACATCGGTGAGCTGTTTGATCAGCCCAGTGTCCTCGGCCACCCTGACGAACTGAGCCGGCGACACGATGCCTCGGACCGGATGGGTCCACCGCACGAGCGCTTCTGCGCCGACCACCGTGCCCGAGTTGAGGTCGAGTTTGGGCTGCAGGTGAACGCGGAGTTCACCTCCCTCGATGGCGGCACGGAGGTCGCCGAGCATTGCGAGGCGAGCGGGTGTGCGGCGATCGATCTCGTCGCGGTACACCTCGACCCCGAGGCGTTGCGTCTTGGCATTGAACATCGCGATGTCGGCGTAGCGGAGCGGGGCGCCCTCTTCGTGGTCGGCCTCGATCAGGGCCACACCCGCGCTGGCCGTCACGACGATCTCGAGCCCGTCGAGCGTCACCGGCCGGCCGACGCTGCGGACGCAGCTCCAGGCGAACTCCACCATCTCGGCGCGCGTCCGGCGATGACCGACGATGGCGAACTCGTCGCTGGCCAGTCGTGCCAGAACGTCGTCGGGGCCGAGTACCGCATTCAGGCGTTCGCCTACCTCGATGAGCAATTCGTCTCCGGCATGGTGGCCCAGCGTGTCGTTGACCTCCTTGAATCGGTCGAGGTCGACCATCATGACGAACAGCAGATCGTCCGACGACCGTGTTGCGGCGGCCTCGATGACCGAACGCTCGAACGAGAGCCGATTGGGGAGGCCGGTCAGCCCGTCGTGGCGTGCCTCGCGTTCGATCCGCTGGTGCAGCATGCCCCGACGAAGGCTCGCCGTGAGTTGTTCGGTGAGGTTCTGGAGACGGACGATGTCATCGCTGCCGAACCGTTTGCCTGCGCCGGTCCGGCCGCCAACCACGAGCAGGCCGATGACTCCGGACCCGTCACGGATCGGAGCGACCATGATCTCGACGATCGTCGACCCGGATGGCTTGAGGGGGTCGAGTTCGGCGCCCGACACCAGCGTCACCCGTTCCGACATGATCAGCGATCGCCAGTTCGCGTCCGCAGCGTCTGTGGGCAGGTGCAGCCCAACAATGCCGTGGATCTTCAGAATCGCCCCGTCGCCGTCGTTGAAGAGGACGACCGCGGCGGCGTCGGTGCGAAGTACTTCGGCCGTCTGGGCAACAGCGGCACAGATGATCTCGTCGGGATCGAGGGACTGACCGACCTGGCCGGTGAACCCATGGACTGCATCGAGGTCACGGAGGCGCTGGTCGAGAGCGCCGTAGGCCTTGATGATGTACCAGAGCAGGCCGATCGGAACGAGCGCGATCAACACGAGGTACGGCGAGATCAGCCCGAGCCCGAGCACCATGCCAGCGAGCGTGGCGTTGACGAGGAACAGCCACCAGGCGACACTGAGTTCGCTACCGACCCGGCTTCGGAATCCGCCCTCGAACTGCGAGATCGCCAACGCCACGATGATCGACGACACGAAGCCACACACCGCCGTGGCTGCGATCGCAGCGACAACGAGTTGAGTGTCACCCGAGCCCAAGACCTCTATGACCCCGCGGAACACGCTGAAGGCGAGCACAACCTCGAACGTCAACAACCCGAAGTTCAACAACACCTTGTACGAAGGCAGCCGGAACAACAGGATGAAGACGACGATGCCACCGAGCACACGGGCAACAACGCCAGGCCCAGGGGCGAGATACACGAGACACAACGCGAGTGGGATCTCCGACAGGGAGAAACCCATCGACTCGCGGCGAAAGGTGAAGTCGAAGACGGTGAACTCTGTCACCGCGAAGGCGACGAGAAGAGCGACAATCACCCACGTTGGTGACGGGATCGTCGCCGACGTGACATCGGGAAGACCCAAGAAGAGGGCGCCAGCTGTTAAAGTCAACAGAGCTGCGAGTATCTGAACACGCAGTTCTGGGCGGAGATTGGTCAACGAGCGCGCCTGTGCAACGCCGGCTGAGGGCTTGTTATCGTGTTCGCTCGGCTCTGATTGAGTGGTCGTCACACGGCGCTCCCAATGCAGGAACGCCGGTCGACGTTCCCCGAGATCTATCGACCGGGGAACGCCGACCTTGAACAATCAAGTTCGAGCGCCGGAACTACTTCCAGTGAGCGCCGAAACGAATGCTGGACTGGGCAGAAAGTACTGCGTTGTTCATGTTGTACTCCATTCTCGGTGCTCCTTGCGGAGCCGTGGGCGATCATCCCAACGCCGCCCGGCGTCTGTCAGATCCTTAACAGGACCTTGAACATATCTTGACCGAAGCCTGCTGTCAACACGGAGCGGATCATTTGACCACGCTGCGTGGGGTTGTCGGGGCGAAGCCCTTTGATCCAGCGAAGGAACCTCCTTGCCGATTGCAAGAACTTGTCGTGCAGTTGGACGCGCGCGGCTGCGAGAATCCGATCCGGGAAGGCGAGTCGAGCGCGCAGTGTGTCGAACTCGGCGTGTGCCGCCACAGTCGGTGGTGAATCGGCGACGGCACGAGGACCAGCTCATCCAGTGCAGCCGGCGCATGTCGCGGATGCGTCGAAGGACCTGCACTCGGGGTCAACCGATCGCAGCCACCGGCCGTGTGACACGAGGATCCCGTGTCCGTCGACGTTCACGACGTCTGTTCCGATGCCCGCGCCGATACTCGCGAAGACGCGGCAACAGGCTTTCGCCTTCCGCGACTCGTCAGTGGTCTCAACCCGAAGTCGCCGGATGGAGGTCCCACCCGTTGGGGACTTGGGGGGTCTTCGCCAGCTCCGAGTTTGTGTGAGCGACTACGTCACCGGTGGCGATAGGTGCTCACACAAACTTCAGTGAACCGCGAAATCACTCGATACGCAGGCCTGATATCGCCCGGGAGATGACGAGCTGCTGGATCTCGGAGGTGCCTTCGAAGATCGTGTGGATCTTGGCGTCACGGTGCCACCGCTCAACGGGGTACTCACGGGTGTAGCCGTAGCCGCCCAGGATCTGGATGGCATCCTCGGTCACACGGACGGCGGTCTCGGATGCCTTCCACTTCGACATCGAGCCCTCACCGTTCTTGAAGGTGCCGTTCTTGGCGAGCCAAGCGGCGCGCCAGATCAGCAGACGGCTGGCGTCGATCTCGGTGGCCATGTTGGCGAGCTTGAACGCGATCGCCTGGTTCATGATGATCGGCTTGCCGAACGCGTGGCGCTCCTTCGCGTAGTCGAGTGCGTACTCGTAGGCGGCACGAGCCACGCCGAGCGCCTGGGCGCCGACTGCGGGTCGGGTGGCCTCGAACGTCGCCATGGCCGGCTGCTTGCCGGACGACACGTTCTCACGGGCACGGGCCAGCTTGGCGTCGAGCTTGTCCTTGCCGCCGAGCAGGCACGAGCCGGGCACCTTGACGTCGTGGAGGACGACTTCGGAGGTGTGACTGGCGCGAATGCCGTGCTTCTTGTACTTCTGGCCCATTGAGAGGCCCTTGGTGCCGGGCGGCACGATGAAGCTGGCCTGCCCCTTCGACTTGAGTTCGGGGTCGACGCTGGCGACCACGACGTGGACGTCGGCGATGCCACCGTTGGTGATCCACGCCTTGGTGCCGTTGAGGGTCCACTCGTCGTTGGCCTCGTCGTAGACGGCGCGAGTGCGCAGGCTCGACACGTCGGAACCGGCGTCGGGCTCGCTGACACAGAACGCGCCCAGCTGCACCTTGTCGGCGGTGCCGTAACACTGCGGCACCCACTCCATGATCTGCTCGGGCGTTCCATTGCCGGCAATCCCGGCGGCGGCGAGCGCCGAACCCATGATGGCCATGCCGATGCCGGCATCACCCCAGAAGAGCTCCTCGATCGCCACGGGAAGCGTGAGCCCGGTCGGGTCGCCCATGGCATTCATCAGGAAGTCGACGCCATACAGGCCGATCTGGGCGGCCTCCTCGACGACGGGCCACGGGAACTCCTCGCGTTCGTCCCACTCGTGGGCGACGGGTCGAATGACGCCTTCGGCGAAGTCGTGGACCCATTTCTGGATCTGGATCTGATCTTCGGAGAGGTTCAGCGAGAAGTCGGTCATGAGCACAAGTTACCCACCGGTAATCAGGATGTCTACCCATCGGTAACATCGCGATCGGAACACGACGATCCGCTACGGTCGGGTCAGCGTGGTTCGTGCATCTGTTGGATCAGAGCGGCTCCGGCCCCCATGTGACCCAACCAGAAGCGGTCGCAGCAACGTGTTCATGACGTGGTGGATGCCCTCATCGTTGCACAGCATTCGAATGTGCCCTACCGGTGGCTCGGCGAGGTTGCGCTGATGTCGAACGACGACGAGTTCGAGCAGTTCTTCCTCGCCCAGTACGAGGCGGTTCTCCAGGTACTCGTCCTGACCACCGGCGACCGCGAGCGAGCCACCGACGCAACGCAGGAAGCGTTCATCAAGGCCTACGCGAGATGGTCGAAGATCAGGCACTACGAATCACCGGCAGCCTGGGTTCGGCGAGTGGCCATCAATGCAAGTCACGACAGCTTCCGATCAGATCGCCGGCGACAGAAACGGGAAGAAGCGGTTCCGCTCGACGGCGAGACCTCCACCATCGACCGCTACGCCTCGGACACCATGGCGACCGATCTGCTCCGCCATCTCCCGACCCGCCAGCGCGAGGTTGCCACGCTCTTCTACGTCGACGACCGAACAGTTGCCGAGATCGCCACGATCCTGCGCCTCAACGAGGGCACCGTGAAGTACCACCTCTCGCACGCACGAGACGGCCTCCGCAAACTGCTCGATGAAGACAGCGAGAGATCATGAGCGACGACGACCAGATCCGCCGTGCATTGACCGCAGACACGCCACCTGTCACCGCGCACGCTGCGCTTCGAGAAGCGCTCCCCTCCATGCGACGCGCTCGCGTGCGCCGCCGAGTCGCCGTGAGCGCCACAGCTGCTGCCCTGCTCGTCGGCAGTGGCGCAGGCGTGTTCGCACTGACGGCCAAGCGCGACCAGACCACCTTGCGCAGCGTCACGAGCGACCAGACCGGTCAGCCCCTGCCGACCGTGACCGAGGTGGTTGCGTCATCCACGACCGTCTCCACCAGCGTCGCGGCGGTCGAGGAGCCGCGTACCGTGCCAGAGCCGCCCGCAGCAGCGGCACCCACCCCAACTCCTCCCGACGACGGTGGCAGCGCTCCAACCGACAGCGGCGAAACTCTGGCGCCCGCCGTGGAAACGCCGCCGCCTGCCATCGCATTGCCGGAGATGCCCGCGCCTGCGGAGCCTCCCGCCCCGGTCTCGCCGCCGTCCGCCTCGTTCCAGACGATCACCAGCGCGTGCGGTGACATCGTCGTCTCGATCGACGCCGGCACGGTGCGGATCGTGACGATCACCGCCCGGCCCGGGTTCGATCAGTCGGTGTCCGAGGACGGTCCGAACTCGATCGAGATGACATTCAGCGGCGAGGACGATGTGACGTGCGAACTCCACGCGGAGTTGAAGTCGGGCGAACTCGACGTCGAGGTTCAGAGTTCCGAAACGGAGCGGTGAGTCTCGACGTCAGACCTCGACGGGGTCGGCGTTCACCAGTGCCCGCGCCGACCGGGCAGGACTGAGCTTTGCCTTGCGAATCGCGAGGATCAGCACGATCGTCAGGAACGTCACGATGTTGATCGATGCGAGCGCAGCGACCCTGAACCACTGATTCTCTGCGTCGGTCCCGGCCACGATCGCGTGATACGTCGCCACGAAGTACAACGGGAGGCTCGTGTGGTGCACCCACCGCCAGAGCTTGCGCGGCAGTCGCTTCATGGCGAGCGACGTGATCTCGATCGCGAGCAGCAGATAGAAACCGACGATGCCGAACGCCACGGGGCCGGCCTTCCACGACGAGGCCATCGGGACGAACGTCTCTGCCCACCCGAACGTGACGTAGTTGTCGGCGGCCAGCCCGACGAGATGGATGGCGGTGAAGATCAACGCCGTCCCGCCAAGGTACCGGTGCAGGTCGAGCAGCCATGCCGGGTTCGACGCCTTGGCGACGGCCTTGGTGGAGATGAACAGCCCCCAACAGACCGACAACGTCAGCAGACCCCACGCGATCATGCCCGACGACCGTGAGACGAACCACCAGACCTGCGGGCTCATGCGGCGACCGTACTCGGAGCGATGATCTCGTAGCGGTGATCCGGATTCCGCCCGACCAACACCGCCGTCATGTCGTACTGCCCGAGCATGGTGCGTGCCTGCTGTGCGCCGCCGATCAGTGCGATCTTCGCCATCACTTCGGCCCACCACAGGGTCGGGGCCGCCACGGTGACCGCATCGAGATCGGTCGACGCCGACAACCCCGTCTGCGGATCGATGAGATGGTGTACGTCGATGCCGCCGCGACGCCACCGCCGACGGATGATGCTGCTGGTCGCCACGCCGCCCTCCGGCAACGTGATGGTGGCCGGATTCGCTGCGCCGTGGTCGTTGTCGTCGAGCACGACCCGCCACGATCCGCCGGCCCACTCGGGCCCGGCGACGCGCACATCGCCACCGAGTTCGATCTGCACCGATTCGGCGCCTGCCTCGAGCAGCGCGGCGGCAACCATGTCGCCGGCGAGTCCCTTGCCGATACCGCCCGGATCGAAGCGGGTCCCGGACGGCAGACGGACGCCGGAGATCTCGGGAAGGAGTTCGATTCGGGCCTCGACCGCCGACGACGGCTCGGGGAGCGGCCGTTCGTCGTTACCGAGCTCGTCCCAGGTGCGGTCGTAGCCGAGGGCGACGAGCTGATCGAGCATCAGCGGGTTGAACGCACCGCGAGTGGCGATGCTCGCCTGCTGGGCGAGGGAGATCAGCTCGTACGTGACCTTCGAGACGATCGTCAACTTACCGGCCACCTCGTTGACGGCACTGACCTCGCTGTTGGGATCGAAGCGACTCCAGGCACGTTCGAGCTCGTGAACCAGCTGTTGTCCGTGTTCGGCCAACTCGCGAGTCGGTGCAACGATGCGACACGGGCTGGCCATCGCCCGGAACACGACCATCGACCACGGGGCCATCGCGCTCGTCACCCTGATGCCGACGTGGCCGGTGGCGGCGGGGCGGGCGCCGGCGCTGGAGCAGGAGCCGGAGCCGGAGCAGGAGCCGGAGCCGGAGCCGGCGCAGGAGCCGGAGCAGGAGCCGGAGCCGGAGCCGGAGCCGGCGCAGGAGCCGGAGCAGGAGCCGGAGCAGAGGCCGGAGCCGGAGCCGGGGCTGGCGCGGGAGCCTCCGCTGGTGCCGGAGCTTCCGCTGGTGCCGGAGCAGGAGCCGCCGCGGGAGCGGGGGTCGGCGCCACACCAGGCGCCGGAGCAGGAGTCGCTGCGCCTCGCGGTGCAGGCACCGCCGCGACGGCCGCCGGAACTGCTGCAGGATCGACCGGCACGGGCACCGCGGCGGGAACCGCCGTGTCGACAGGCAGGTCGCTCGTGGTCGGGTCGCTGATCACCGTCGTGGTCGGATTCAACTCGATCGTTGCATCGACGGTGCTGTCGGGCACAGCACCGACCGATGTCGGATCGGGTGCCTCATCCGGATCGGGCTCGTTCGCGGTCGCGCCGAGCGGTCCCATGGCCGGGAGCATTGCGGCGAACCCGGCAGTCGCCGCGATCCCTACTGCCCATCGAGCTCGACGGGCCGGATGGGGCTTGCGGCGCAGCAGAGTGCGCCCGCCGAGGCTCGCTGATGCCGACGTCGCATCGTCCGACTGATCGGCGGGCACAGGAGGCGGGGACACGGACATCGCGGTGGCCGCGGTGGGCGGGGGCAACGGCGATGCCGGCGCAGGAGTCGGCATCGACGTACTGGTCGACGGCAGATCAGCCGGCGTCGGGGTCTGCCCCGGCTCGCGCGAAGCCGCGCGATTCGTTCTTCAGGAGTGAGTTCGCTCATCGGATACCTCAGGTCTCGACCCGGATCTGGCCGCCCTCGACGGTCGCGTGGAACTCGCGATCACTGCCGGTGGCGACATTGAAGAACTTGATCTCGACGGTCCGTGGTCCGTTCTTCTCGATCTCGTACACCCAGTTCGCCTGGGGGCTCAGCGAGGCGACAGAGATGGATGATCCGTCGAACTGGAGTGACACCCCCGCAACACCCGACACGGTGTAGCTGGGATACGACAGTGCGACCGGCGCCGGCGCAGCAGTCGTCGGCGCAGCAGTCGTCGGCGCGGCAGTCGTCGGAACGGCAGTCGTCGGAGCAGCGGTCGGCGTGGGTGTAACAGCGGGAGCGGTCGGCACCGGAGCGCTCGGCACATCGGGCGCCGGAGCGGCCGCACTCGGTGCTGCTGTGACCGGCTGGCTCGGAGCGACTGCCGGCTGGGCCGGCGCAGCGCGGCCGACAGCCACCGGCTGGGTCGGCCACGCGACCGGTGTCGACGAAGCGCCGGGTACAGCCACCGTGTCGACTGCCGCCGGAGCAGCAAGGAGCTCCTGCACCGGATCGACGGGCACCTCGGTGGAGTCGGGTGTCGCCTCGGTCGGGGCGGGATCGTCGACGAGGGCGGTCGATGAGTCGGCCGCCATCACCGCCTCGGTTGCCGCCGCAACAGGGCCGCCGATCGTGGGAGCAGAGCCGATCACCATCACGGTCAAGGTCAGTCCACCGGCCAGACACGCGCCGACGAGTCCAACCGATCTCCAATGCACAACCGCCTGCTCGAGGGTTCTCCGTCCACCTTTGCTCGGTTCCATGGTGGCAACACGACGCTGCGTGACATCGAGGTTGGGACCCTTACCGAATCTTTACAATTCTGTGACGATCCGTGTTCGCCCATGTCCGGATGTTCGCTGCACGTGGCCATCCCGGATCGATTCCGCACTTCGACCACCGGCTGCGCAGGCAGGCTGGGGAACTACCGTCTCGCGGAATGACTACGATTGGCCGGACAGCGGGCCTACTGCTGACCACCCTGGCGGTGGTGTCGTGCAGCTCGACGAACCCAGCACCCGCCCCGGTCGCGTCGACCGGACCGTCGACGTCGACGCAGGCGCCACGCGCCGCCGACTCCATCGTTACCGCCGTCGAGGAGCAGCTGGCCGCCTCCCCGGCCGGATGCGACCCGCTCGACGACCGGCAATGTCTGCTCCCCTTTCCGAGCAACGCCCTGACAGTCGTCGACGACACCTCGCTCACGAAGCGCCGGGTGGCATTCCCGGCCGGCGAACTGCCGGCGAACAGCTCGGGCATGGGCATCGACCCGACAGCCTGGAACCACAACGACGGATTCAGCGCCAACTCGCCGCTGCTCACATGGATCGACGACCTGGACCCGCGAGCGTCGAAGCTCCCGTCGTGGACCGACCTCGGACAGTCGCTGACCGCCGACGCGAGCGTCGTGCTCGTCGACACCACGTCGGGCGACCGGATCCCGCTGTGGGCCGAGGTCGACGTCGACTCGGCCGCCGACGACGGACAACTGCTCGTGGTGCGTCCGGCGATCAGCCTCGCTCCGGCAACCACGTACGCCGTGGGCCTCCGCCACCTCGTCTCGACCGGCGGAACACCGGTCGAACCATCGTCGATGTTCCGGGTCTATCGCGACGGGCTCGCCACCGACATCGCCGAAGTGGAAGCACGACGCGACGAGTTCGAATCGACCTTCGACGCGCTCGACGCCGCCGGCGCCGTGCGCGACGACCTCCAGCTCGCGTGGTCGTTCACCACCGCGAGCGTCGCCAACATCACCGACGTCATCCTGCACATGCGCGACGAGACGCTCGCCGGCCTGGGAACCACGGCACCGGAGTTCGAGATCACATCGGTGACCGAGAACCCCGAACCCGGCCTCGCCCGCCTGGTGCAAGGCACGTACTCGGTGCCGAACTGGATGACCGGCGACGGCGGGCCGGGGTCGGCTCTGAACCGCGGCGTCGACGGACTCCCCGAGATCAACGGCGTGGTACAGGCGCCGTTCGCCTGCGAGATCGCCGACAACGTGTGGAACGGCGCCGGACCCGCCCATGCCGTGATGTACGGCCATGGCCTGCTCGGATCGCACCTCGAGGTCCACGCCGGGAACATCGTTGCGATGTCGAACGAGCACGATGCGCTCTACTGCGCCACGAAATGGGCGGGGTTCAGTGAGGACGACATCCCCACGGCTGTCGCCGCACTCCAGGATTTCTCGAACTTCCCGACGTTCGTCGACCGGATGAGCCAGGGACTGGTCAACCAGCTCGTGCTCGGACGCCTCATGCTCGCCGACAACGGGCTCGCGATCGAACCGGAGTTCATCCGACCGGACGGGTCGGCCATGCTCGACAACAGTGAGGTGTACTTCGACGGCAACTCCCAGGGCGGCATCATGGGAATGGCGCTCGCCGCGATCTCGACCGATCTGCGGCGCGCCGCGCTCGGGGTCGTCGGCATCAACTACTCGACCCTGCTGCCCCGCTCCGTCGACTTCGACGTCTTCGAGACGATCCTCGTGCCGGCCTATCCCGACCCCGTCGACCGCGCCATCGGCCTCGCGGCCATCCAGATGCTGTGGGATCCGGCTGAAGGGGCCGGCTACGTCCGTCACGTGGTGTCCGATCCACTGACGGGCACCCCGCCGAAGGACGTCCTGATGCACGTTGCGTTCGGTGACTGGCAGGTGTCGGAGTTGACGGCGATGGTCGCCGCTCGAACGATGGGGGTTCCGATCCACCGGCCGGTCACCGCCGATGAACGCAGCCGCGAGCTCGACCCAGGCTGGGGCCTCGACACGCTGGACTACGGCGAGGCCACCTCAGCGCTCATCGTCTGGGACTCGGGCTCCGACCCGATCCCGATCGATGCGGTGCCGCCGAGCACGAGCCGCGACCCACACGGCGACCCTCGCAACGATCCAGAGGCGCGGCGCCAGAAGGCGGCGTTCCTGTTCGATGGCGAGCTGATCGACGTGTGCGACGCCGACGCCTGCACCGCTGCCGCCGGCTGACCGAATCAGACCGCGGCGAGTCGGAGCAGGTCGGGGGCAACAGTGGTGTAGACCAGGTTGGCGCCCGGCTTGTAAACGTGCACGCCGTCCCAGCGATAGCCGAGGTCGGTGGCGATCGTCTCGTCGGTGCACCACTCAGCTGGACCCTCGATGAACTGCACCCGAGCTTCCCCGACGGACTGGTAGGACGCCGCCGTCTCGCGTAGCAGGTCGTTCACGTGGGCCACGCGGGCATCGTCACCGCGTTCGGGAAGCGCCGGGACGCCGGCGCCCTCGACGTCCTGAGGGCGCATGCATGCGACTTCGAGCAGACCCACATTGGTCCCCTCGGCCAGCATCGCGTCGATGCCGGACTCGAGGTTGGACACGAACAGTGCATCGCCGGCCGGGGTTGCGAAGCCGTAGGTGGTGTCGCCGTCGACGACGTCGAAGACGTCCCAGGCGCCAACGACGACAAGCGCGACATCGGTGCCGGCAGCAGCCTGCGCCCACTCGTCCTGCCATCCGTCGCAGATCGAGAAGTTGTTGCCGAAACGCACCGAACTCCTCACCGAGCCCGAGTCGTACACGCTGCACCCGTCGACGCTGCCGTTGACGACGTTCGGGAAGACGGCGTCGATCCCATCGGGCAGATTGATCGCCAGCGCGTTGGCCTGTGAGTCACCGACGATCGCCAGCCGTGCCGACGTCGCGGGCACGATCGGAGTCGTCGCCACGGCCACCGTGGTCGACTGCAGCGACCGACCCATCCGTGACCTCGGCGGGATCGACGACCGAGTTGGCTCACCGCGGGGTCACCCGACGTGTCGAGTTCGAACACCGCCTCGTTGCCGCCTTCGAACCGGCTGAACTGATCGACGTTGACGTAGAACACCACCAGCGCGCCGACGAGCACCGCTCCACCGGCGATCGGCCAGTAGGTGATCGATGCTCGGTCGCTCCACCAACGTCCGACGATCCCCTTGCGAACGGGTGATTCCAGAAATCGGTACGACACCTCGGCAACGATGACCGTGAGAAACATCGCCCACAAGAACGCCGACACCGAACCGGTGGTGGCGCCGACGATCACGAAGATCGGCCAGCTCCACAGGTACAGGCCGTAGCTGCGCTTGCCGACCTCGACGAGCGGGGTCCAGCTCATGATCCGCCGGAAGCCGACCGACGACGGATGGACGGCGACCATCACGGCCACGAGCGAGAGCATCGAAACGAGCGGCAACAACCATTGGTACACGTAGCCCGCCGTGATCGATGCGACAGCGGCCGCACAGCCGATCGCCGCCACCGCCGCCGCTCCGAGCGGGTCGAGCAGTCGCCCGGCAGGCGCATCAACCGCGTGCTTCCAGCGCCAGGGGCGCCAGACGAACGCGGCGCCGGCGCCGAGCAGGAGGCCGCCGGACCGTGTGATCGTGGAGAGGTAGAGGTAGTTGGTGCGATCGACGCCGTCGAGAATCGCCGGGGGCCCACCGAGCGGGGTCGGGGCACGCGACTGCATCCAGAACATGTAGACGAACACGGCGAACGCTGCACCGACGACGATGCCACCGACGACACGTCGTGCCAGACGCAGCCGCATCAACGCAACGAACAGCAACGGCCAGATCAGGTACCACTGTTCTTCGACCGCGAGGCTCCACAGGTGCCGGAGCAACGGCACCTCGCCGGCGAAGTACGGAACATCGCCGAGGATCTGGCCCCAGTTGTTCACATAGAAGATCGACCACACCGTGTCGCGACGGAGCTGCGACTGCTGCTCGGCCGTCCCGGCGAGCGCCGCCCAGACGCCGACGAACAGCAACACCGCGTACAGCGCCGGGAACAGGCGCCGCGCCCGCCGGTTCCAGAACTTGCCGAACGCGATGTGATCGTTGCGGTCGTGCTCGTCGATCAAGAGCGAGGTGATCAGGAACCCCGAGACGACGAAGAACACCTCGACGCCGAAGAATCCGCCGTGCATCCACGAGAAGCCGGCGTGGTAGAGCAGCACCACGGCAACCGACAGGGCGCGTAACCCGTCGAGCGACGGCTGGTAGCCCATTGCCGGGAACGAGCCCCGGCTCGGGGCCGACGTCGGGACGGCGCCTGCGAGGACCGCGTCGTCGACGCCCTCGTCGACCGGACTCGTCGCGGCCCCCGGGGAGTCGACGACCGTGGTCACCGCCGCAACGACGTGCCGTCGCGGGTGGTCTCGACCGTCCATCCGTCGGCCTGCAGCCGGGCTCGAACTGCATCGGCCGTGGCGAAGTCCTTCGCCGCACGCGCATCATCGAGCGACTGAGCGAGTGCGCGTGCCTCGCTGTCGACCTCGGACGCGATGGCCAGATCAAGTCCGAACGTCGTGGCGATCACGTGAGCCGCCGCGGCAAGGGACGCGGCGTCACTCGATCCCGAGTCGAGGGCGGCATTGGATCGCCGAACCGTGTCGAACAGCAGGGCGGTCGCCTTCGGTGTATCGAGATCGTCGTCCATCGCCAGTCGGAAGTCGGCGAGCACCGCTTCGTCGGGCGCGACTCCGGCGAGCTCGGCGGTACGCGCCGCGAACGAATCGAGCCCGGCCAGCGCGTTGACCGCACCGTCGATGTTGTCCTGGGTGATCTTCACCGGGCTGCGGTAGTGCGACTGCAGCAAGACCATCCGATACGCGCGTGGGTCGTAGAGGTCGATCAGGTCGAGCAGGTTCGACACGTTGCCGAGGCTCTTCGACATCTTCTCGCCCTCGGCGTCGACCACGAATCCGTTGTGCATCCAGTGGTTGGCGAAGGTCTTGCCGAGCGCCACCGCTTGTGCTCGTTCGTTCTCGTGATGGGGGAATCGCAGGTCCTGCCCGCCGCAGTGCAGGTCGAAGCCTTCCCCGAGCAGATCGAGGCTCATCACGACGCACTCCGAGTGCCAGCCGGGGCGGCCGGGACCCCATGGTGATGGCCACTCAGGGTCGCTGGCGGTGGGCGCCGCCTTGGCGAATTTCCACAGCACGAAGTCGGCGGGATGGCGCTTCTGCGCGGCGCCGACAACCTCGCGGTCGCCGCCACCGGATCGCATGTCGTCGACCGACTGATGCGCGAGCAGCCCGTAGTCGTCGACCGACTCGACGGACATGTAGACGCCATCGTCAGTGACGTAGGCATGGTCGGTGGCGATGAGTTCGGCGATCATCGCGACCATCTCGTCGACGTACTCGGTCGCGTGGGGCACGTCGGTCGGACGTTCGACGTTGATCCCCGACATCGCCTCGAACCACACGTGCTCGCACTTCGTCGTGATGTCCTGCCATGGCCGGTCCTCGCGCACAGCGCGTTCGATGATCTTGTCCTCGATGTCGGTGATGTTCGACACGAGCCTGACGTCGAGCCCGGTCCATGCGAGGTAGCGCCGCAAGATGTCGTACACCAGGGTGGCGCGCCCGTGGCCGAGGTGCGGCGGGCCGTACACGGTGGGCCCGCACAGGTAGATGCCGACCTTGCCCGGCTCGCGCAGAGCCAACTCGCGGACCGTTCGCGTGGCGGTGTCGTAGAGGTGCAGCACGAAGGTCGAGTCTACGAGCGCCACCCTCCCCGCCCAGATCGGTTTGCGTGACAGTTCGGTTGGGACGGCCCAACGGAACTGCAACGCAAACCGGGAGGAACCACCGCACTCGGTAGCCTCGGCGCTCTATGACCAACACGGCGGCGAACATCCCCGACAAGCCGACGCTCGACGGCATCGAGGCACACTGGGCCGCCCAGTGGGAGTCCGATGGCACGTACCGCTTCGACGCGTCGGTACCCCGCGAGGGGGTGTTCTCGATCGACACGCCCCCGCCGACGGTCAGCGGCTCGCTGCACATGGGCCATGTGTTCAGCTACACCCACACCGACATCATCGCCAGGTTCCAGCGGATGTCGGGCAAGGCGGTCTTCTACCCCATGGGTTGGGACGACAACGGCCTGCCCACCGAGCGTCGCGTGCAGAACTACTACGGCGTGCGGTGCGACCCGACGCAGCACTACGTCGAGGGCTTCGAACCACCGTTTCGCGGTGACCCACCGAAGAACCACCACGCCGTGCCGATCTCGCGGCCCAACTTCCTCGAGTTGTGCGACGAACTGGTCGAACTCGACGAGCAGATCTTCGAGGGATCTACTCAAGCGCCTCGGCCTGTCGGTCGACTGGAACCATCAGTACGCCACCATCGACGAACGGTCGAGGCGCGCCAGCCAGCGCGCGTTCCTCCGCAACGTCGGCCGCGGCGAGGCATACAGCCAGGAAGCACCCACCCTGTGGGACATCGATTTCCGAACTGCCGTCGCGCAGGCCGAGATGGAAGACCGCGACCGTCCGGGCTCCTACCACAAGATCCCGTTTGCACGGTCTGACGGCAACGGCGCCATCGAGATCGACACCACTCGTCCTGAGCTGCTCGCGGCCTGCGTCGCGCTGGTCGCTCACCCCGACGACGAGCGCTACCGACCGCACTTCGGCTCCACGGTACGCACGCCGCTGTACGGCGTCGAGGTGCCGATCGTCGCACACGAACTCGCACAGCCCGACAAGGGCACCGGTATCGCGATGATCTGTACGTTCGGCGATACCACCGACGTGACGTGGTGGCGCGAACTGAACCTGCCGACTGCGCGCCATCGTCGGGCGCGACGGACGCATCCTCGCCGACGCTCCACACGACGTCGACGCCGACGCCTACGCTGCCATCGCCGGACTCACCGTCAAGCAGGCCCAGTCCAAGGTGGTCGAACAGCTCATCGAGGCCGAGCTCCTGATCGGCGAGCCGCGCAGCATCCAGCATCCGGTGAAGTTCTACGAACACGGCGATCGCCCGCTCGAGATCGTCACGTCACGTCAGTGGTACATCCGCAACGGTGGCCGCGACGCCCACCTTCGCGCCGCACTCGTTGCTCGCGGCGCGGAGGTCACGTGGCATCCCGCCCACATGCAGCACCGCTACGACAACTGGGTCGAGGGGCTCAACGGCGACTGGCTCGTGAGCCGCCAGCGATTCTTCGGTGTGCCGATCCCCATCTGGTACGCACTCGACGAACACGGCGAACCCCGCTACGACGAGCCGTTGCTCCCCGACGAATCGCGCCTGCCGATCGACCCGTCGACCGACGCGCCCGAGGGCTACACCGAGAGCCAGCGCGGCGAGCCGGGCGGGTTCGCGGGCGACCCCGACATTCTCGACACCTGGGCGACGTCGTCGCTCACTCCGCAGATCGCCGGCGGCTGGGAGGAGGACAACGACCTGTTCGGGCACGTCTTCCCGATGGACATGCGACCGCAGGGCCACGACATCATCCGCACCTGGCTGTTCTCCACGATGACGCGCAGCCACCACGAGTTCGGGTGCGCTCCGTGGGGCCACGCTGCGCTCTCGGGCTGGATCCTCGACCCTGACCGCAAGAAGATGTCGAAGTCGAAGGGCAACGTCGTCACGCCGATGGATCTCTTCGAGACCTACGGCACCGACGCCGTCCGCTACTGGGCAGGTTCTGCTCGGCCGGGAGTCGACACTGCGTTCAGCGAAGATCAGATGAAGGTCGGCCGCAAGCTCGCCAACAAGCTGCTCAACGTCACCAAGTTCGTGCTGCAATTCGGCGCACCGACCGGCGACCGGTCGCTCGACGACGGTGTCACCGACCTGATCGACCGATCGATGCTCGCCAAGCTCGACGATGTCATCGTCGAGGCGACCGAAGCATTCGAGGCATTCGACTACGCCCGCGCACTCGAGCGAACCGAGGCGTTCTTCTGGTGGTTCTGCGACAACTACGTCGAACTCGTCAAGGGCCGCACCTACGACGAAGCCCGGCCCGACGCCGCCGACTCGGCCAAGCGCGCGCTCCGGGCAGCACTCGGCACCATCCAGCGACTGTTCGCTCCGATCCTGCCGTTTGCCGGCGAGGAGGCATGGAGTTGGTGGAACGAGTCGAGCATCCACGTGGCGCCATGGCCCACACGCTCGGCGGGCACCGATGAGGTATTCGGTGACCCGACGCTGGTCGACGCCACAATCGACGTGTTGACCCAGGTACGCCGAGCCAAGACCGAAGCCAAGCGCAGCCAACGGGCCGTCGTCGACACGCTCGTGGTCACCGCTCCGGCCGGTCTCCATGCGGCACTCGACTCGGGTCGCGCCGATCTGCTCGACGCCGGGTCGATCCGATCGCTGACGGTGCTCGACGGTGTCGCCTTGGCCGTCGAGGTCGCCCTCGCCGACGAACCCTGAGGTCCGATTGGATGGCGTGACCCGCATCGCAGCTCCGCTTGGCTAGTGTCGCGAGCCGTGCCAGCGAAGTTGGGATTGTCGGCGGCAGTGTGCGTGTGCGTGCTCATGTTCTGCGCGCCTGCGTTCGCCCAGGACACCCCAGCCGACCCGTCCACCACCATCGCGGTCACCCCTTCGGACACCACGACCTCGACCACGCCCCCGCCCGCACCACCAGATCAACGCTCACCTGCGCCGCTCGGCCCGGCGGTGGCCCGTGGCGCGACCCCGCTTCGCGGCGAGCAGATCCAGATCTCGCCGCCGCCGACGGTCGCGGCTGCATGGGATCCGTTCCTGCTGCCCGCCAACTCCGGCTCCGGGCGACGGGCCGTCTACTCGAAGTCGCAGCAAACGGTGTGGGCGATCGACGAGAACGATGTCGTCATCAAGGCCCATCGGGTGTCGGGCCGACAGGACCCCCTCCACCCGAGCCCTGGCGTGTACCGAGTGTGGTCGCGTTCTCGGTACACGTTCGCCATCAACAACCCGTCGATCACGTGGGAATACATGGTGCGCTTCGCCACGGGCGGCAACGGCGGCAACATCGGCTTCCACGACATCCCGTACCAGTACGGGAACCCCGTTCAGTCGATCGCGCAGCTCGGCCAGGCGCTCTCCGGTGGCTGCGTGCGCCAGGCGGCCGACGATGCGATCTGGATGTGGAACTGGGCCGACATCGGCACCGTTGTCGTCGTCACGCCCTGAGCGACCGACCTCCCGGGTGCGGGTACGGCGGATAACGTCCACCCGTCATGTCGGATCAGCCAGCAGCCACCCCGCCCACACCGCGGGGCAAGCGAACGTGGCCGCAACGCCTCACGATTGCTGCTGTCTTCGCTCTCGCACTCGGATCGTTCGGCGCGGCCGGCGGCCTCTACGCCGGCCAGCGTGTGATCGAGGACCGCAACATCGCACCGACCATCATCGACCCCGCACAGGGCACCACCGTGCCGGCCCTCGTCACCGGAACCGCAGAGGTCGGCGCTGCGCCATCGGCCCCACCTGCAACGTTCCCGGCGGCGGAGCCCGAGGCCAAGAACTTCCTGATCACGGGCGCCGACAACAACGCCTGCGTCGACCCAGACTCTCCCTATGCGCCTGCGTTCGGCGACCGCAGCAGCTTCGGCGAACGCAGCGACACGATCATGATGTGGCACGTCAACCCCGCCACGTCACAGGTTGCCGTGTTGTCGTTCCCGCGCGACCTGTTCGTCGACATCGCCGGATCCTCGCGCAAGGGCCGGATCAACGAGGCCTACGAACGGGACAACCCGCAGAAGCTGATCGACACGATCTACCAGAACTTCGGGATCGGCACCGACCACTTCGTCCAGGTCGACTTCTGTGCATTCCAGGAGCTCGTCAAGGCCGTCGACGGGGTGGCCGTTCCGCTTCCCTACCCGGTCCGCGACCCGAACACGGGGCTCAATGTGCCCGAGGCCGGCTGCTACACGTTCACGGGCGACCATGCACTGGCCTACGTGCGATCACGCAAGCTCGAATACCTCGATGCCAACGGCGATTGGAAGAAGGACCCCACCTCCGATCTCGGCCGCATCTCACGCCAGCAGGACTTCTTGAAGCGCACCGTCTCACGCCTGCTTTCCAAGGGGGCATACGACCCCGATGTGGCAGGCGGGCTCATCCAGACGGTGTCGGAGTACATCGTCACCGACGAGGACCTCACGCCACGCAAGATGCTCGAGTTCGCGGGTGTCCTGAGCGGCGTCGATCCGACCGCGATCACGACGTATCAGATCGAAGCGACCCCGCGAACGATCCAGGGCAACGCCGTGCTCGTCCCCGCGATCGAGGGCGACAACATGCAGGCGATCCTGTCGGTCTTCCGGGGAGAAACGACGCTCGCCGAGATCCCCGATCAGGTCTTCGACACCACTGCGCCGACTCCCACCGACGTACCGGAGTCGACGCCATCGACGATCACCGCTGCGCCCGGAGAAACCGCACCACCGACTGCCACGACCCTGCCGCCGGTGATCGCCGACGAGAACGTCTTCGGCATCGTCCCCGACAAGAACATCACCTGCTGACCCTGCAACAAGGGTCAGACCCTTCTTGCAAGATCCCTGTTGCAGGATCGTTCAGGTGTCGAGGACGCGCGCGAGAGCTGCCGCCGCATCGGACGGACCCGACACGGTGGTGAACCGGGCACCCACCTGTTCGGCGAGCTCCTGCGCCTCGGCGGCATCGGACTCGGGGGCCACGATCACCAACTCGTCGAGCCTCCGCGCAGCGCCCACCACGTCGCCGGGCGCGGTCGCACGACAGTCGGACAGCAGTACCGTGATCTTGCGGCCTGCCCGTGAGCGAGACAGCTGATCGGCGGCTGCGATCAGCGCCCCGGCCACGTCGGTGGTACCGAAGCCACGAAGCGCCAGGACCGCATCGATGACCCGCTCGTTCGACTTGGGAACATCCTGCGACTTGGCGGCAATGACGTCCTTGCCGAACGAGAGCACCGAGTAGTCCCCGGGGCTGCGCCAGGCGACCGCGGCGGCACTGACCGCAGCGGTGGCGAGCGGACGACCGGTCATCGATCCGCTGCGATCGACCAGCAGGCAGATCGCCGTACCGGGAGTCGACCACGCACGGACCCGCAGATCGTCGGGGTCGACGGCACTGTGCTCGGCGCGTGCGGTGACGAGCGCGTCGAGGCTGGCATCGACATCGAGATCGCCGCCATCGGGTCGGTACCGCTGAGTCCGGAGCTGTCCAACGCCGCGAGGAACTGCCGGCCCGCGTCGTGAGAGGTCGAGGAAGAGTCGCCCTGCGAGACGCCGCGCCAGCTCTCGCAGCTTCGGATCGGTCGCACCGGTCAGGTCGGCGAGCAGGGCGAGCGTGTCGTCGGGGTTCTCCTCCAGTGCGGACTCGACAGCGTCATCGTCGAGTACGCCGACGTCGGGCGAGATCTCGTCGAAACGCGGTTGCTGCTCGAGCGAGCGGCGCGAGGTGGTCTTGCGGCGCGCCTTGCTGACTTCGTCGTCGGCCTCGTCGCCCTCCTTGGCCGGGGGCGGGGCATTCAGTTTGCCGTCGTCGCCCCGTTCGGGGCGTCCACTTTTCCCGTGCTCGACCCGTCGTCGTCCTTGCGACCGAACACGTCGAGCCACAGTTCACGAACGATGTCCTCGGTCGATCGGGTCGTTCCCTCGCGGAGACGAATACGGCCCGAGAGCGCTACGAGCGCCGCATCGAGCGACACGTCGCCCGCGGCAACCGACGAATGGCGGACAGCGGCGAGCGATGACGCGACGGCGCACATGTCGATAGCTCCGCGGACCGACGAGCCCACACGCAGATCGGCATGCGAACGCGTGCGACGGACGAGTTCGACCACCTTGGCAACCCACTCCGGATCGAGGTCGGCGACGCCGGCGGCGCGCTCGGTGATCTGGCGCTCATCGGTGGCGGTCTGGTAGTCGACGGCGAGACGACACACTCTGTCGTACACCGCTCCGGAGATGCGGGCGGTACCGATCGCGTCGAACGGATTCATCGCGGCGACCAACCGGAAGCCGGGAGCGGCAGCGAGGCGACCGAGGCGGGGAACGTGCAGTTCGCCCTCGCTCATCACGGTGATGAGCACGTTGAGCGTCTCCTCCGGCACGCGATTGATCTCCTCCACGTAAAGCAACGAGCCCTCGCGCAGGGCAGCGGCCAACGGGCCGTCGACGAACACATCGGCGTCGTAGCCCTCCGCGAGCACGCGAGCCGGATCGAAGTGTCCGACGAGGCGCGAGGGTGTGAGCTCGGCGTTGCCCTCGACGAACTCGAAGCCGACACCGAGCTCATGGGCGACCGATCGCAACAGGGTCGACTTTCCGGTACCCGGTGGCCCCTCGATGACGATGTGGCGATCGGCCACGAGTGCGGCAACGACGAGCTCGATCTCCCGGCGTCGGCCGACGACCGTCGAACCGATCGCCTCCACGAGCTGCGCGGGCTGGGTCGGGGCGCTGGAGGGTTCGGTCATGGCATCCACGTCGGCACCGAACCTAGCCAGAGCGGGCAATTCTCAACGGATCAGCTCGACCCGCACACTCGAATCGAGCGACGCCCACTCGCCGTCGGCGGTGTACACCGTCACGTCGAGGCGTTCCGCTGCGGCGAGACAGCAACGATCGGCAAGCGACAAGTGCGGCCACGCCCTCCACATCTCGGCCGCCCGCTCGGCATCGCCACGCCACAACGGCTCGACCTCGACGCCGACGGCAACCAGCATCGCTGCGACCTCACCAGCGGAGCGGTCGGAGCGGTGGGTGATCTTCTGGAGGACCTCCGACCAGTTGACCGACAGCACGAGCGACTCACCGAGCAGCGGCCGGATCACCCGCGCCCCCCGTTCGCCCTGCAGGAACGCGAGCAGCGCAGATGCGTCGAGCAGGACCGTCATACGTCTCGGTCAAACCGATCGATCGGCGTCAGCATCGGCACGACGCTCGGTGATCAGGTCGTCGACGAGGTCGATACCACCATGGAGCAGGCCGTCGAGTTCGTCGATGAGGCAACCGCGATCGATCAGCCGGACCCCATGTGGCTCGGCGACGATGACCAGTTCATCGCCCTCGGCGAATCCGTATCGCTGGCGGAGCGCTGCCGGGATCACGATCCGACCCTTCGGGCCCACCTTGACCACAACAGTGTCACTCATGGAGATCAGCGTACCACCGCGACCCGCGGTGTGTCCCGGCGGGGCCGCGCCCCGTTGGGAGGATCAGCCGTGGACGACGACGCCGCGGATGTTCGACCCGTCGCGCATCGCCTGATACCCGTCATTGATCTCGTCGAGCGTGTACCGATTGGTGATCAGTTCGTCGAGCTTGAGCTGGCCGTCGCGGTACAGAGTCAGCAGTTTCGGGATGTCGACACGTGGATTGAGAGATCCGAAGATCGTGCCCTTGATCTCCTTGTTCCACATCGCCAACTCGAACAGGTTCACCGACGATTCGGTCTGCGACATCGGCGCGACGCCGGTGACGACGATCGTGCCACCCTTGCCGGCGAGCTGTGTGCCGAGTGCCATGAGGTCGCCGTACAGCACGCCCGGGGTCATGATCACCTTGTCGGCCATCATCCCGTCGGTCATCTGCATCACCGACTCGAGCGCTTCTTCCATCGACGGGAACGTGTGCGTCGCACCGAACTCCATCGCCTTCTCGCGCTTGAACTCGATCGGATCGACGGCAATCACGTGGCGGGCGCCGGCCATGGCCGCACCCTGCACCGCGTTGATCCCGATCCCACCGATACCGACGACGACCACGGTGTCACCCACCGTCACGGCGGCGCGATTGGTCGCCGATCCCCATCCGGTGGCGACCCCGCACGACACGAGCGCCACCGCCTCCAGCGGAAGGTCGGTGTCGACCTTGATGACCTGGTCCTCCGACACGCACGAGTATTGCGAGAACGTGCCGAGCTTGGCGAACAGCGTGAGTTCCGCGCCGCCGCCCGCGAGCCGATGGCGGCTCGTGCCATCGGTGATCATTCCCTTCAGGAACGCTCCGGCACCGGCATCACACAGGTTCTGACGCCCGGTGGAGCAGTATCGGCAACGCCCGCACGAGGGGATGAACGACGCCGACACGTGGTCGCCGACGGCAACACTCGTGACGCCGGGGCCGACCTCGGCGACGACGCCGGCACCCTCGTGTCCGCCGACCACGGGCCACAGGTCGTCGATCCCCATCAGCGGCCACGCCTCACGTGGCGGCACCATGTCACCCGTGACCATGTGTTCGTCGGAGTGGCAGAGGCCCGCGGCCTTCCATTCGACGAGCACCTCACCGGCCTTCGGCGCATCGACCTCGATCTCCTCGACCTGCCATTCCTGGTCGATCCCGTGGAGTACTGCTGCTCGGCTCTTCATGGTGGTCCCCCTGTGTGAATGGTCTGTACTCTGACCCATCGCGATTGGGGTCTGACCCCAATCGCGATGGGTCAGTCGTAGATGAGGACGCCGCGGATGTTCTTGCCGTTGCGCATGTCCTCGAAGCCCTGGTTGATCTCGTCGAGCGTGTAGGTGTTGGTCACGAGCGTGTCGAGGTCGAGCTGGCCCTGCGTGTAGAGCTCGAGCAGCTGCGGGATGTCCTTGCGGATGTTGGCAGACCCGAACAACGAACCGATGAGCTGCTTCTCGAACAGCGTCAGGAACGCACCGGGCACGGCAATCGACCCCTCGACCGTGGGATGAATGTTCGTGACGACGATCTTCGATCGCTTGCCGCCGAGGTGGAACGCTTCGCCGAGTGCATCGCCGTTGCCGACGCCCATCGTCATGATGACCTTGTCGAATCCGCGACCCCAGGTGGAATCGCCCAGCGCCTCCATCGCCTCGGAAATCGAGGCGTAAGTGTGCGTGGCGCCGAGCTGCATCGCAGTTTCACGCTTGAACTCGACCGGATCGATGGCCGCGATCACGCGAGCACCGGCGAGCTTGGCGCCCTGCACGGCATTGGCGCCGATACCGCCGGCACCGACGACGGCGACGAAGTCACCGGGGCCGACCTCGGCGGCATACACCGCGGAGCCCCAGCCCGTGACCACGCCACAACCGAGCAGACACGCGCGGTCGAGCGGAATGTCCTTGTCGATCTTCACGCAGCTCGACTCGTGCACCACGGTGTGGTTGGCGAACGTGCCGAGCAGGCACATCAGGCCGAGGTCCTCACCGGCGGCGGTGTGGTGGCGTGCTGTGCCGTCGCTGATCTGGCGACCGGTGGGGAACGCGGCACCGCCGACGTCGCACAGGTTCGAGTGACCCGAAGCGCAGCTCGGGCAGCGACCGCACGCCGGGATGAATCCGAACACGACGTGGTCGCCGGGCTCCAGACCCATGACGTTCGGGCCGACTTCCATGACGATGCCCGCGCCCTCGTGGCCGCCGATCAGCGGCATCGGGGACGTGGCGCCCGCGAGGTCACCGGTCACGAGATGCTCGTCGGAATGGCACATGCCCGAGGCCTTGATGTGGACGAGTACTTCGCCTGACTTGGGCGGATCGAGCTCGATGTCCTCGACGCTCCACTCCTGGCCGATCTCCCTGAGTACTGCTGCTCTGGTCTGCATGAAGCGAACGATAGGTCAGGTGTCGATCAGCGACGGCATCGGACACACTGGCGCGATGAGCGAGCCAGAGATCGTCGTGAACTCCGTGCGGGCGATGTCCGACGACGACCTCCACAACCTCGCCGAGGTCGTGCGCCAAGTGCAGATCGAGCGGGCGATCGACCACGGCGACCACGACGCGATCATCGCGGCGGGCTTCGAATCGGGCTTCGGTCGCGACGGTCTGGGCATGTTGCCGTGGGTGCAGGGCAGCGTCATCGTATGTCCGGGTGGGATGGTCTCGAAGTCGAGGACGAGTCACCGCTGTCGCTTCGTCAGCGTCGACGACGTGTGGATCTGGGACTCCGGCCTGCTCCTGCGCGAGGACAAGCGCTCGTCGCCGGGCACCGACGACGGCTTCCGGGCAATCGCTCTCGTCCCGCTCGTCGACGGCACCGAACTCGACGTGGTCACGGGCAGAGCTCGCAGTGGCCAGCACTCGGTCGACCACGTCGTGAGCTACGAGGTCCGAGGCGGCGAACTCGTCGAGGTCAGCCAACGCACCGTCACCCCCTCCAACATGCGCTGACCCTCCCCCCAACCCCACTCCAACGGGAGTCGGGGTCAACGGGGGAGGACGCGGACGTCGATGTACTGGTCGGCGGGGAGCCAGGCGCGGAGGTACCCGACGATGTCGAGACCTTCGACGAGTTGCGATTGACCGAGGAAGTCGTCGAGCGACGGGTTGCCGACCGGGTCGGTGAGCACATTCAGCACTTCGTCGTTGATTTGTTCGTTGCCGAACAGATCGAGTTGCTGCAGGACGGTCTCGTTCGCGGCGTTCAGCTCGTCGACCGTCGGGCCATTGGAGCGAAGATCCTCGAGCTGGGCGATCACCGCTGCCTCGACCTCGTCGACCAGGTCGGCGCCCGTCGTGTTGGAGATGTAGATCTGGGCGTACGGCGCGACACCCGAGCCGACATCGACGACGGCGAACGGCGAATACGAATCGCCCAGTTCTTCGCGGATCGTGTCGGTCAACCGGTTCGTGATCACCTCCTGCACCACGAGCGCGGCCACGTCGTCGGCTCGGTCGGCGCTCGCCGCGGCGGTGTACAGCAACGACACGCTCGCCTGCTCCCCGTCGCCTGCGGTGGTCTGCTCGGCGACCACTCCGGGCGGAGGCGGCGGCTCCACGTAGTCGACCGATTCGGCCCGGCCCGTCGCCGGGAGGGTGCCGAGATAGCGACGAGCCAGATCGACGGCTTCGTCGCGGTCGAAATCGCCGCTGAACGCGAACGAGAAGTCGGACGCGTCACCGAACCGGTCTCGGAACACCCGATCGATGTCGGCGGCGGTCACCGAGTTCAGCGATTCGACCGTCGGGAGCAGAAACGCGGGGTCGTCGTAGCGAGCATCGAGGAGTGTCTTGTACTCGGCGTAGCCCGGCTCGATCGACGGATCCGAGGCGTAGGCGAGCTCATCGTCGAGGTACTGGTCGAGAGCGACCGGATCGACGCGTGGCTGCGTCATGGAGAGATGGATGACCTGGAAGAGCACCTCGAGGTCCGACGTGGCAGCCGAGCCGTACATGCCTTCGGTGAACGCATCGATCCCGAATTGGAGGTCCACGTCCTTGTCGGCGAGCAACGCGTCGAGCTGCACTGCGTCATAGGTGGCGACGCCGCTGCTCGCGACGACCGTGCCGGCCGCATCGGCGGCAGGAATGTCGGCATCGACGAGCGCATCGAGCCCGCCCGGGCTGCGCGCCTCGAGCGCCACCTGGCCATCGACGATGTCGGTGGGGTTGAGCGACACACGCACACCGTTGGCGAATTCGAGCACGGTCGGCGCGACGAACGAGACCGTCCCACCGTCGGAGAGCTGGTCGGTCGACTGCTCCTCGATCGGCTCGGGCGCCACCATGAGATCGCCGTCGATCGCCGCATCGTCGGCTCGCCGTTCGAGAGTGCGATCGGGCATGCTCGACGCCTGAGCCAGCCAGACATCCGCAGCCGGCACCTCATCGGCTTCGTTCTCGGGCACGACCACCATGACGTGGGCGCCCGTGTCGGCGAGCAGGTTGACGAAGCCGTAAGCGACGGTCTCGGGCGTCGCCCGATCGAGAATTGCGTTGATGATGTCGTAGTTGGCGTCGGCGGTCGGGATCGGCTCGTCCGTCAAGATGTGCCGGACGTACTCGTCGGCGAAGTCGGCGTCCTGGCGCGAGTCGCGTCCGTCGAAGAACGTGTCGGCCGAGGAGCGGATCGACGACACGGCCCGATCGACTTCGGCTTGGGTGAAACCGAATCGACGCACTCGCTCGTACTCGTCGAACACTGCCTGCGTGGATGCCTCCAGAGCGGCACCGTCGGCCGACACCACGATCTCCGGGGCCTGGATGCCGCGGACGAACCCGCTGGAATCGACCCGAGCGTCGTCGAACGGCGCGTCGCCGCGCAGGGCGTCATTGCCGAGTCTCGTGGCGACGATGTCGAAGGCCATCGCGTCGAGAATCGAAGCCTGCAGCGCGGCCTCGGGCGACGCGTCGTCATCCGGGGTTGCCGGCAGCGTGACCTGAGCAAAACCCTCGGCGACGTCGGGGTCGGACACCACGACGACCTGCGGTTCGGTCGAGGGTTCGACGAGGAGCTCCGGGCGTTCGGGTGACGTACCGCGAGCAACGAGCGGTCCGAAGCGATCGACGAGCCCCTGCTCGATCACATCGGGGTCGATGTCGCCGACGACGACCACGGCGGCATTGTCGGGTCGGTACCAGTCGTCGTAGAAGGCGCGCAGTGGTTCAGCGTTCATCCCGGTGATGGCGGCTTCGTCACCAATCGGATCGTGCCCCTCGTACGGCGACCCGGTGAGGAACAGCTCCTCGAGACTGTCGAAGATTCGGCCATCGGAACTCGCCCCCGATCCCCGCCATTCATCGAGCACCACACCCCGCTCGGCCTCGACCTGCGCCTGCTCGATGGTCGCTGCCGACAGCCACTGCTCGAGCACGTCGAGCCCGGTCTCGACAACGGCGTCGTCGGCAGTCGGCATGGTGAGTTCGTAGACGGTCTCGTCGTACGTCGTGTAGGCGTTGATGTCGGCACCGAAGGCCGCACCGAAGCTTCGCAGCACGTCGATGAGTTCGTTCTCGGGGAACTGCTCGGTGCCGTTGAACAGCATGTGTTCGAGGAAGTGCGCCCCGCCCGACTGCGTTTCGTCTTCGAGTGCGGATCCGGCGTCGACGACCAGCCGCATGTCGACGCGTGCGCCGGGGTTGTCGTTGTCGCGGATCAGATAGCGCAGGCCGTTGTCGAGTTCGCCGATGACGATCGCCGGGTCGGGGTCGGAGATCGACGGCAGTCCGCTCGGATCGGGTGCGGTGACGGGTGCCGACCCGTCGACCGTGGTCGGCGCCATCGTGCCGCCGGGCTCCACCGTTGCACCCGGGCCGGTGTTCGACTCGACTTCGGCGACATCGGAACTCGAGGTGCACGACGCGACGAGCAACCCCACCACGATGATCGCCGCCCCGGGACGCCGAAGCCCCCCGCACCGAACCCCCAGAAGCCGAAGAGGTTGCATCCTCCCGAGGTTGATCACGGAGCGAGACTACCGATCGCCGCCGCGATGCCAGCTCGTACGCGTGCCGTCCAGTCGATGTCCTCGGTCGACGCGCCGCCACGCTGGACGGCGAGCCGTTCGGCTGCGAGCTCCTCGGCGAGAGCGCCCAGCTCATCGGTCATGAGTTCAGCAATGAGATTGCGGAGCTCACGGGCCAACGCCGGGCTCGCACCGTCGGTGCTGACCGCGACGGTCACCCGGCCGGCTCGCGCGATCGCCGGAAGGATGAACTCGCAATCGGTCGGTTGGTCGGCCGCATTGGTCCAGATGCTGCGCTCACGTGCCGTCGCCGACACGACGGCATCGACTTCGGCGTCGCCCGTCGCAGTCACGACGAGACGGACCCCATCGAGATCGGCGGGTTCGAAGGCTCGCTCGCGGAGCTCGACGAGCTCGATGCCGCGGAGATGCTCGCTCGCTTCGATCGCAACCACCGTCACCTGAGCGCCGGCCGCGGCCAGGCCTTCGGCCTTACGGGCGCCGATCCGGCCACCGCCAACGACGAGAACCGCCACGTCGTGCAGGTCGAGAATGACCGGGTAGGCGAACCGTGGCGACAGAACTCCACCGTCTCTGGACTGGCCCGTCTCGTGCATCACCCGGAGTGTACGAAGGCAATTCTCTACAAAGTTGATCTGTTTGGTCGGATTTGATTGAATGCTCTCCGTGATCCCCTCCGAGAGCACTGTGACGAGCCCGTCGCCGACCCCGTCCTCCGAATCGGCGTTCGTCGACCGACCCGCTGAAACCGACGATCCGATTCGCGACGCTCACCGAGTCCTGCACTGGGCACACCGCCGATTCGGAAAGCAACTGTGCGTGACGGCGAGCTTCGGTGATGCAGTGCTCGCGCACGTGGCCAACGAGGCGATCCCCGGTGTGGAGGTCACCCTGCTCGACACCGGCTACCTGTTTGCCGAGACCGAGTGGTTCGCAGACGACCTGCGAGCGCGGTTCGGGATCAACCTGCGGGTCGTGCGGCCCGAGGCCGATCTCCCGACGAACGTGTGGCAGACCAACACCGATGCGTGCTGTGCTGCCCGCAAGGTGGAGCCGCTGAACCGGGCCTTGCTCGGGCGCACCGCGTGGGTCACCGGGCTTCGCCGCTCCGACTCACCGTCTCGCCGCACGGCTCCGTTCGTCCATCAGGATCTCCTACGCGGCGTGGCGAAGATCAATCCGCTGGCCGGCTGGACCGATGCCCACGTCGTCACCTACGTCGCGGCCTACGGCATTCCGGATCATCCGCTCGCCGATCGTGGATTCCCGTCGATCGGCTGCTGGCCGTGTACTCGCCCGGTGAGCACGGGCGACGATCAGCGAGCCGGCCGCTGGGCCGACTCGGACAAGACCGAATGCGGGCTGCACCAGTGACCGCAGAGACGATCAAGCTCGCGAGCAACTACCTGAGCGGCACGATCGGCGACGAGCTCGTCAACGATCGTGACGACTTCGACCACGACGCCGAGTTGCTGTTGAAGTTTCACGGCATCTACCAGCAGGACGATCGAGACGTCCGCCGCGCCCGCACTCAGCTGAAGCTGCCGCTCGACTACTCGTGCATGGTGCGGGCATCCGTGCCCGGCGGCGTGATCACCAGCGAACAGTGGCTCGCGTTGGATCGCGTCGCAGCACTCGCCGATCAGAAGCTCAGGCTCACGACGCGACAGGGCGTGCAGTACCACGTGGTCCACAAGGGCGAGCTACGAGACCTCGTGGCGGGCATCAACTCCTCGTTGCTGACCACGCTCGGAGCGTGCGGCGACGTGGTGCGCAACGTGATGGCCTGCCCGCTTCCCCACCCGGAACGACGCGCCGTGATCGAGCCACTCGTCGCCGAGATGGTCGCCCGGTTCCGGCCGCAGACCGAGAGCTACTGGGAAGTGTGGGTCGACGGTGAGCGCGCCGTGTCGGCCGAACCGCGTCCCGACGTGCTCGACGCGATCGACGACGTGGAGCCGATCTACGGAGCGGCCTACCTTCCACGCAAGTTCAAGATCGCGATCGCCTGGCCGGGCGACAACTGCGTCGACATCTACACCAACGACGTCGGCATCGTGCCGACGCTCTCGGACGGGACGACCGGCGAGCTGACGGGATACGTGGTGCTCGCCGGCGGCGGGATGGGCATGGCCCACAACCGGCCCGACGACACCTATCCACTGCTCGCGCAACCCGTGGGATGGGTGCCGACAGGCGAGATCGGCGACGTCGTCGAGGCGATCGTCACCACGCAGCGCGACCACGGCAACCGCGACGACCGGTCGCGCGCCCGCCTCAAGTACCTGCTGGAGGAGCGCGGGATCGCCTGGCTGCGGACGCAGATCGAACAGCGCACGGGCCGTCCGCTCGCTGCGCCCGTCGAGCTCCCCGACTGGGAGGTCGGCGCGCACCACGGCTGGCATGACATCGCCGGTCGTGCGGACGGATCTGACAGCGACACCAGGGCACTCGGGCTCCCGGTGCCGTCGGGCAAGGTGGCCGGTGGGCTGCGGCTCGCGCTGCGACGGCTGATCGCCGATGGCACCGTGCGCGGGCTGCGGGTGACCCCGCGCCAGGACCTCCTGCTCCTCGGCGTGACCGACGCCGAGGCCGTCGAGAACGTGTTGCGCGCCAACGGCGTCCGACTCGCCGACGATCAGAGTCCGACCCGGAACCTGGCGATCGCGTGCCCGGCACTGCCGACGTGCAGCAAGGCCCTCGGCGAGGCCGAACGAGTGCTCGCAGACGTGGTCGATCGGCTCGAGAAGGTGCTGGCCGACACCGGCAACACCGGGCTGCCGCTGCGTCTCAACATGACCGGCTGCCCCAACGGGTGTTCACGGCCGTATGCAGCCGAACTCGGCATCGTGGGCCGCACGAAGAAGAACTACGACATCTTCGTCGGCGGCTCGCCGGCCGGGGACCGCCTCGCTCGTCTCCTACGCGCCGACGTCCCGCTCACCGACGTACCCGACCTCCTGCGCCCGCTGCTGGAGGCATTCAGCCGTTCCGACGGCGCCACGAGCTTCGGCGACTGGTGCGTCGCCCAGGACTGGTCGGCACTCGTTGCGCTCCTCCCCGATCCGACGAGCCGCCGCCGTGCTCGCTGAGCACCCCCACCCCTACCACCACGTTTGCGTGACGGTTCGGTTGGCCCGTCCCGACGAGTCTGCAACGCAAACACCCATCGACGGGTTCAGGACGCGGCGATGACGGTGTCATTGGTCGGCGCCGGACCGGGGGATCCCGACCTGCTGACGGTCAAGGCGGCACGACTCATTGCGGAGGCTGAGGTCGTCGTGCACGACGCACTCGTGGGCGACGGCGTCCTGGCGCTGATTGCCGACTCGGCCGAACGCATCGACGTCGGCAAGCGCCCCGGGAGGCCGACGCCCCAGGAGATGATCTCGGCACTGCTCGTCGAACTCGGGCGCCAGGGAAAGCGGGTCGTTCGGCTGAAGGGCGGCGACCCGTTCGTGTTCGGTCGCGGCGGCGAAGAGGCGGCCGCGCTTGCCGAAGCCGGCGTGCCGTTCGAGGTGGTTCCCGGCCTTACGTCGTCGGTTGCGGCACCGGCCGCGGCCGGGATACCCGTCACCCACCGCGGCGTTTCTGCAGCATTCACGGTCGTCACCGGTCACCGCCGCGATGGTGAACCCGACGTCGACTGGCGATCGCTCGCCGCCGTCGGCGGCACGATCGTCGTGCTCATGGGCGTGTCGCAGCGAGCGCAGATCGCCGCCGATCTGCTCGCCGGCGGCCTCGCCGCGACGACGCCGGTTGCCGCCATCGAGTCGGCCACCACCGACGCCCAGGTCGTCGGTCGCTGGACGCTCGGTGAGTTGGCCGATGCCGACGTCCACTCTCCCGCGGTCATCGTCGTCGGCGCCGTCGCGGCCTTCGAGTTCCTCCACGAATCACCTGCCCGCCAGGGTGCGACCTCCCCCCGCTGACGTTCACGATGTGTCAAACACATCGTGTACGTCGACCACCGGCTTCCGGCCTCGCCATGGTCGCCAGGGCACGGCTTGGGTAGTGTCGTCGCATGGAAGAAACCGCCGTTGGCACCGAGACCGAGACGGACGTCGTCGAAACGGACCTCGTCGACGAACTGCTCGTCGAAGAGATCTCGATCGACGGGATGTGCGGCGTCTACTGACGCCGTGACGATGCTCGATCGTCGCCTCGAACTCGACCCGCAGGTGGCGCTGCGGCCCGAACCGTTCGGCGCGCTCGCGTACCACTATGGCAACCGCAAGCTGATCTTCCTCAAGCACCCCGACATGGTCCTGGTCGTTCAGGCGCTCGGCGATCACGACACGCTGGCGGACACGCTGCGCGCCTGCGAGATCGAGGAAACCCGGTGGCCGTCGTTCGAATCGGCCCTGACCGCCCTCACCCGATCGGAGATGCTCCATGAGCGCCAACCCGTCGCAACTGGTTGAACAACTCAAGGGCGGCCTCGACGCCCCCATCTGTCTCACGTGGGAACTCACCTACGCCTGCAACCTCGAGTGTGTCCACTGTCTCTCGTCGTCCGGACGCCGCGACCCTCGCGAGCTGACCACCGACGAGGCCAAGGCCGTGCTCGACGAACTGCACGACCTGCAGGTCTTCTACATCAACATCGGTGGCGGCGAGCCGATGATCCGCCGCGACTTCTTCGAGCTGCTCGAGTACTCGATCGACCGGGGCATCGGCGTGAAGTTCTCCACCAACGGTGCGTTCATCGACGCCGACAGGGCCCGCCGCCTCGCATCGATGGACTACCTCGACATCCAGATCAGCCTCGACGGCACTGACGCAGTCACCAACGACGCAGTCCGCGGCGAGGGTTCGTACGACACCGCGATCCGGGCGATGAACCACCTGCGCGACGCCGGCTTCGGCGAGTTCAAGATCTCGGTGGTCGTCACCCGTCACAACGTCGATCAGCTCGACGAGTTCAAGGCGTTGGCCGACTCCTTCGGCGCGCAACTGCGTATCACCCGGCTCCGCCCGTCGGGCCGGGGCGCCGACTCGTGGCACGACCTGCACCCCACGCAGGCCCAACAGCGCCAGATCTACGAGTGGCTACTCGCCCATGGCGACAACGTGCTCACCGGCGACTCGTTCTTCCATCTCAACGCCCTCGGCGAGGAATCCGGAACGGGGCCGCTGCCAGGATTGAACATGTGCGGCGCCGGTCGAGTGGTGTGCCTGATCGACCCGATCGGTGACGTCTACGCCTGCCCGTTCGTCATCCACGACGAGTTCAAGGCGGGGTCGGTCCGCGATGCCGGCGGCTTCGCCCAGGTGTGGAAGCACAGCGAACTGTTCGCCGAACTCCGCGAGCCGCAGTCAGCCGGTGCGTGCACCTCCTGCGGCAGCTACGACGCATGCCAGGGTGGATGTATGGCGGCGAAGTTCTTCGTCGGCATCCCCCTCGACGGCCCGGACCCCGAGTGCGTCGGCGGCCATGGCGAGGCCGCGATGCTCGCGGCGTCAGACGAACGACCACGCCCGATGATGGATCACTCCAAGCCGGTCAGGGTCGCGACGCCCGAACGTGTCCCGGTCACCATCGGCCGCCGCTGACCACCTCCCGGCCGGCGAGCCGCTCGCACTCTGCGTGAGCGGACATCGCGAACGCCGGGGTTTCTGCTCACGCAAATCGGTCCCCAGCTCTTGCGTGAGCGAGGATCGCGAGGCTCGGCGTTTGCGCTCACGCAAACGACATCGTCATCGAGATCGGATCGCCTCGAGCACTTGGCCTCTGTTTTCATACCGAAGCTGCAAGGATCGTCGTTCGTGTTCGTACTCGTGCTGGTCGCCTATGTCATCGGCACGTTCCCGAGCGCGATCCTCATTGCCCGTGCGAACGGGGTCGACATCTCCACCTTCGGCTCGGGGAACCCGGGCGCATCGAACGTCACGCGCGCACTCGGATGGCGCAAGGGGATGTGGGTCTACCTGCTCGATGCGGGCAAAGGGGCACTCGCCGCCGGTCTCGGTCTGGCGCTCGACGGCCGCCCGGCGGCCTACTGGTGTGCCGCCGCTGCCGTCATCGGCCACATGTTCCCTGTGTTCCGTCACTTCAAGGGCGGCAAAGGCGTCGCCACCGGATCCGGCGCCCTGCTCGTGGTCCAGCCGATTCTCGCGCCGCTCGCGGTGGGCATCTGGTGGATCGTGACCAAGGTGACGGGAAAGGCGGCGCTCGGTTCCGTGATCGCGGTGGCCTTCGTGCCGATCGGGATCATCATCATGGATCAACCACGGTGGGAGCTCATCGCTGTGGGCGGCGTCTGCGCACTGATCCTGTTGAAGCACACGAGCAACATCAGGCGGATGATTCGACGGGAAGAGCACTCCCTCAGCCAGAATTGACTCCCTGATGCAGCTGCTGTCGCCCGTCACCTTCGCGTCGAGAACCGCACCGAACCGCGTCATGTTCGGCCCGCACGTCACCAATCTCGGCGCCGACGACCGCTCGATCCCCGCCCGCCAGGTGGCCTATTACGAGCGACGGGCGCGCGGCGGCTGCGGAACGATCGTGGCGGAGGGTGCTTCGGTCCACGCGTCGGACTGGCCGTACGAGCGAACGCCTCTCGCCGAACGATGCGGCCAGGGATGGGCCGACATCGTGGCCGCGTGTCGACCGCACGGCTCGCTCGTGATTGCGTCGCTCGACCACGCCGGCGGCCAGGGTTCGTCCGCATACAGCCAGGCGCCGCTGTGGGCACCGTCGCGTGTGCCCGAGGTCAACAGTCGAGAGGTTCCCAAGTGGATGGAGGCCGATGACATCGCGGCCGTCATCGACGGGTTCTCCCGTGCGACCCGGATCGCTGTCGACGCCGATGTCGACGGTGTGGAGATCAATGCGGGCCAGCACAGCCTGGTCCGCCAGTTCCTCTCGGGTCTCACGAATCAGCGTGGCGACGCCTGGGGGCAGGATCGGTTGCTGTTCGCCCGTCAGGCGATCGCTGCAGTCCGATCCGCGGCCGGTGAGCGCATCGTCGGGCTGAGACTCTCGTGCGACGAGCTCGCACCATGGGCGGGGATCACCCCTGAGATGGCGCCCGGCATCGCCGCGACGCTCGTCGGCGAGGGGCTCGACTACCTCGTGGTGACCCGCGGGTCGATCTACACGGTGGAGAAGACCCGACCGGACTTCCACGAGCCGACGGGCTTCAACATCGAGCTCTGCCGCTCGGTTCGCACTGCGGTGCAGGAGACGGCGCCACAGGTGCCGGTCATCCTGCAGGGCTCGATCGTCGAGGTCGGTCAGGCCGAGTGGACGCTCGGCGGCTACGACGACCCCGCCCTGTGCGATGCGGTGGAGATGACCCGCGCACAGATCGCCGACCCCGATCTCGTCGCCAAGCTCGTCAACGGTGAGGCCGACCGCATCCGGCCGTGCACTCGCTGCAACCAGACCTGTCAGGTGCGCGACGCCCGCAACCCGATCGTCACGTGCATCGGCGAGCCGACCAGTGGTCGCGAGACCGAGGACCCCGACTGGTACGTGCCCGCTGCGCACCCACGCGATGTGGTGGTGGTCGGCGCCGGCCCCGCCGGACTCGAGGCGGCACGCGTTGCTGCGGTCCGGGGGCACCGGGTCAGGATCGTCGAGCGTGACGATTGCGTCGGCGGGATGGCCCGCATCGCAGGGCCGAACGGCGCGCTGGTCGACTGGTGGCAACGCGAGCACACCCATCTGGGAACGGACATCGCGACGGGGACCGACTCGTGGGAAACCGATGGTCGCACCGTTGTCATCCAGGCCACCGGTTCGGTTCCCGGTCCGCACCCGTACGAGGTGGACGACGGCGCCGGCGTGATCGACGTCGCTGACCTCCGCCGGGGCACCGCCACGCTTCCCGTCGAGGGCATGATCGTGTTGTTCGACCCGATCGGCGGACCGAGCGCCGTGTCACTCGCCGAGGAGCTCGGCCCCCGCGCCGTGCTCATCACGCAGGACAACATCGCCGGCAACGAACTCGCCCGAACCGGTGACCTTGCACCCGCAAACACCCGCCTCGCCCAGCAGGGGGTCACGATCGAGCGGCGCACCTTGTTGCGCAGCGTTCGGGCGATCGGAACCGGCGCGTTGGAGGTCGAGGTGGAGGATCGTTACACCGGCCGGCGGCGCACGATCCCGTGCACCGCTGTCGTCGACTGTGGATTCCGGGTGCCCACGGACCCGATCGACGCAGCGGTGCAGATCGGTGACGCAGTCGCTCCCCGGACGATTCTCGAAGCTGTGCTCGAGGGCCGTCGAGCAGCGTTGGCGTTGTAGCGATCGACGGATCGACCTGGTCACGCCATCTGCGTCGACTGGGTCGTCGGAGGGATGACGACCAGCTTCCCGCGGACACGACCCGCCTCGAGCTCGCGCATCGCAGCGGGCACTTCGGTGAGCGCGAAGGTTCGCTCAACCACTGGCGTCACGTCGCCACGCTCGATGAGTTCCCGTAGCCGCTCCAGCCCCGAGAAGTGCTCCTTCGAGATCAACATCGCGAGACGCTGGCCGACGAAGGGTGACAACGTCACCGCCCGCAGCTGGCGACCCATTCCCAGCCACTTGCCCATGTCCGCGTCCCCGCCCACCACGAGCGTGCCATGGTCGGTCAGCACGGAGCGCAGCTGCGAGAGCGACGAGCTGCTGACCATGTCGATGATCAGGTCGAAGCGCGTGTCCCCGGCGGTGACGTCGTCGTGCTGGTAGTCGATGACGTGGTCAGCACCGAGCGAGCGGACGAGATCGACCTTCGCCGAACTGCAGACACCGGTGACGGTGGCACCCATGGCCTTGGCGACCTGGACGGCAAACGTGCCGACGCCGCCCGAGGCGCCGATGATCAGCACCCGTTGACCGGCTTCGACGCGGCCGACGTCGCAGACCGCCTGGAGCGCGGTCAGGCCGGACACCGCAATGGCTGCTGCCTGGTCGAAGCGCAGGTTCGTCGGCATTCGTGCCAGCTTGCTCTCCTTCGCTGCAGCGAACTGGGCGAACGATCCCTTGCCGATGCCGAACACGTCGTCGCCGACGCTGAATCGGGTGACCTCGGCCCCGGCGGCAACCACACGGCCCGCGAGGTCCAGCCCGGGGACCGGATTCTTCGGTCCGCGCAGCCCGTATGCGAGGCGCATGGCGTAGGGCTCACCTGCCATCAGGTGCTGCGTCCCTCGGTCGAGCCCGGCGGCGCGAACCTCGATGAGCACCTCGTCGGCGGCGATGGTCGGAACCGGGCGTTCGCCCAGCCGCAGCTGGTCGGCGGTCCCGTATCGGTCCTGGACGATCGCGGTCATCTTGGTCGTCGCGTTGGTTGTCATCTCATTTGCTCCTGGGTGGGCGAAGTGCCGTCGCTGAGGCGCACCTTACGACGTAAGATATCTAGAAAGATTAGACATACGTTGTACGGTTGTCAACCGAACATGCCGACATCATCCGACCGATCAACGCCACTCCCGGAGCCAGGACCCACACGAAAGCGAACGCCGCTCAGTCGCGAACGCGCCCTGCACGCTGCCGTCGAGCTGGCCGACAACGAGGGCATCGACGCAGTGACCATGCGCAAACTCGCCCAGGCGTTGGGGGTCGAGGCGATGTCGCTCTACCACCACGTTGCGAACAAGAGCGACATCTTGGACGGGATGGTCGACCTGGTGTTCTCCGAGATCGACCTGCCCGACGAGGCAGCCGGCTGGACCGGTGCCATGACAGTGCGGTCACGATCGGTTCGCGCCGCGCTGCTCCGCCACCGGTGGGCGATCGGTCTCATGGAGTCCCGGACGTCGCCCGGGCCGGCGACGATGCGCCACCACGACGCGGTGATCGGAGCCTGCCGCCGCGCGGGATTCTCGATCGAGATGACGGCACATGCGTTCTCCCTGATCGACAGCTACATCTACGGCTTCGTGCTGCAGGAGGTCGGCCTGCCGTTCAACGACGGCGACGACCTCGGCGAGCTCGTCGACTCGATCATGCCGCCGGACATGGCGGAGACGTATCCCCACTTCGCCGAACTGGCGTCCGAGTTCGTCCTCCGGCCCGGCTACAGCTACAGCGACGAATTCGAGTTCGGCCTCCGCCTCATCCTCGACACGCTCGACGCCAAACGATCGACCGCCCCGTAACATCCCTCCCTGCATCCTCCCCCGGGCCCGCAATCTCGTTTGCGGGAGGATTCGGTTGGCCCGCACCGTCGGAACTGCCACGTAAACGGGAACGTAGGTCGGCTCTGGCACACTCGCGCAATGGATCTGTTCGATCTCTCGGGTCGGGTTGCCGTGGTCACGGGCGGCTCACGTGGACTCGGCCGGGAAATGGCGTTGGCGTTTGCCGATCACGGCGCGGACATCGTGATCGCCAGCCGCAAGTTGGACGCGTGCGAGGCAGTCGCCGCCGAGGTCGAAGCGCTCGGCCGACGCGCGCTCGCGGTGGCGTACCACGCCGGCGAATGGGCCGACAGCGACCGGCTCCACGAGACGGTGTACGCCGAGTTCGGTCGCTGTGACATCCTCGTCAACAACGCCGGCATGTCGCCGCTGTACCCGAGCGTCGATGCGATCAGCGAGATGCTCTACGACAAGGTGATGGACGTCAACCTGAAAGGTCCGTTCCGACTGTCGGCGCTGATCGGAACCCGAATGGCCGGCCCCGACCACGGGGGCAGCGATGGTGGCTCGATCATCTTCGTGTCGTCGATCGCCTCGCACCGGCCCAGCCCGAACGAACTCGTCTACGGCGCCGCCAAAGCCGGGATCAACAATCTCACCTACGGCCTCGCCCGGACGCTCGGCCCGAAGGTGCGCGTCAACTGCATCGCACCCGGGCCGTTCCTCACCGACATCTCCACGGCGTGGGACCTCGATGCGTTCACGAACTCGGCGAAGGCCGGATTCGCGCTCGGGCGCGGAGGCGAACCCCACGAGATCGTCGGCACCGCGCTGTACCTCGCCAGCGATGCGTCGTCGTACACGACGGGCGCGGTGATCGACGTCGACGGCGGACCACGCTGATCTGCCGACACCGCTGGTCCGCGTGACCATCGACACACCGGCATCGCTACTGTGACGGCATGGAGATGCATTTCGCGACCGTCTGGGAATCGATCGCCGACGCGATCCCCGAGCTCCCGGCGGTGACGCACGGCGACGTCACCCGATCGTGGTCCGACTACGACGATCGGGCGGCCCGAGTGGCCGGAGCGCTGGATGCCGCGGGGCTCGGTCCGGATTCGAAGGTCGCTCTCTTCATGTACAACTGCAACGAGTACATGGAGTCGCAGTACGGCGTGTTCAAGATGCGCGGTGTGCCCATCAACGTCAACTACCGATACCTCGACGACGAACTCTGGTACCTGCTCGACAACTCCGACTCCGAAGCGATCATCTTCCACTCGTCACTCGGTGACCGGGTGGCACGGGTAGCCGACCGCCTGCCGAAGCTGAAGCTGCTGATCGAGGTCGACGACGGCGGAGCGGGCCAGGTCCCCAACGCAGTCGCCTACGACGAGACGATCGCGGCAACAGCGCCGATGGCGCGCCTCGAACGGTCCGAGGACGACCTCTACATGCTGTACACCGGCGGCACCACCGGGATGCCCAAGGGCGTGATGTACGACATGGGGGGCCTCACCCGTGGGTTCGTCACGCTGGGCCTGCCCATGTTGGGGCTCGCCGCACCGTCGGATGCTGCCGAGGTCGCCGGGATGATCAAGGGGGCTTCGGCCAACGGCCCGACCCTCACGTCGATCCCGTCGGCGCCGCTGATGCACGGCACCGGCTGCTGGCTCGGCTGGTTCATTCCGCACTTGGCGGGTGGCCACGTCGTCACCCTCGAGAGCAGGAGCCTGGACGCCCACGAACTGTTGTCCACCGTCGAGCGGCACCGGGCGACGTCGATCACGATCGTCGGCGACAGCTTCGCCAAGCCGATCATCCGCGCACTCGACGAGGGCAAGCCCGGCGACGGCCGGTACGACACCTCGTCGATCGCCATGTTCATCTCGTCAGGGGTGATGTGGACGTCCGAAGTGAAGCAACAGCTGCTCGACCGCATCGAACAGGCGGTCCTCGTCGATGCGATCGGTTCATCGGAAGGGTCGATGGGCACCCAGATCACGATGAAGGGCGTGCCGACCGAGACTGCCAAGTTCACCAAGACCCCCGAGACCAAGGTCTTCACCGACGACGACCGCGAGGTCGAGCCCGGGTCGGATGTGGTCGGCATGGTCGCAGCCGGTGGCAACGTGCCGATCGGCTACTACAAGGACGAGGCGAAGTCGGCGCGAACCTTCCGGGTCATCGACGGCATCCGATACTCGTTCCCGGGCGACTTCGCGAAAGTCGCAGCGGATGGTTCGCTCATCCTCCTGGGGCGGGGCAGCCAGGTGATCAACACCGGCGGCGAGAAGGTCTTCCCCGAGGAGGTCGAGGAGGCCGTCAAGCGGGTGCCCGGTGTTCGCGACTGCTTGGTGGTCGGATTGGAGAACGAGAAGTTCGGTCAAGCAGTGACGGCGGTCGTCTCACTCGACGAGGACGCCACCTGCGACGAAGCCGGCATCATCGCTTCGGTCAAGCACGATCTCGCCGGCTACAAGGCGCCGAAGTCGGTCGTCTTCGTCGACCATGTGCCCCGCGCACCCAACGGCAAGGCCGACTACCGCCGCGCCACGGAGCACGCCGAATCCGCTGTCACCACCTGACCGCCCTTCTCGTGAACTCGTGCGCGAACTGTTCGCGTACGAGTTCACGAGAATGCCGTGGGAGCGTCAGGTGAGGAGTTTCTCGGCGAAGAAGTCGAGGACGCGGTCGACGCTCGCATCGTCTCGCTGTTCGGTGAGCACCGAGTGGTCACGCTTCGAACCGCTCGGCAGCTCCACCGCGATGAACGCATCGCCCAGAAGGTCACGCAAGGTCGAGAACCGGTCGCCGACCGAGAAGTCGTCGGCGTAGCGGAGCCCGAGGACCTGACAGCCCTGTGCGGCACGGCCGGCGACCGCCGCGGCATCATCGGGAGAGAGATTGAGGTCGGCGGCGCGAGCCGACCCGAACGGAAAGGGCATCGAGGGCTGTGAGAGCACGGGTGCCAGCATGATGTCGTCGACCATCATCCCCAGCGCGAACCCGCCGGCGAAGCACATGCCGACAGCACCCACACCTTCGCCACCGACATCCTGGTGCAGGTTGCGCGCCAACGCTCGGAGCCAGGCGATGACCGGCGACGTCTGGTTCAGCGCCAGCGTCGTGAACTCCTTGGCCACGCACAGCTTGGCGATCGCAGCCAGCGCCATGGCATTCGAGGGCGGCTTGCCCGGCGTGCCGAACAGCGAGGGCATCACCACCGTGAATCCCCGATCCACGACCTCGTTGGCGAACTGGGTGACGAGCGGCGTGATGTTGGGGACCTCATGGATCACGACGATGCCGGGTCCCGTACCGCGTCGATACGTCGGGAAGGTCATGCCGGCGGCGGTGAATTCGCCGGGCTGCCACCCATCGAGGACTGCGGTGTACTCGGGCTTGGTGCTCATCGTCGGGTCCTGTCGTCGTGGTTCACAGTCGCTTCATCGCTTCGAGCGCCGACTCGGCGAGGATCTCGGTGCCCATCTTGAAAGCGTTCAGTTGGTCGTCGCTGATTCCCTGATCGCCCATGGCGCCGTGGAGGTAGCGGGCATACACCCCCTCGGAGATCACGGCGAGGCGCCACGACCCGAAGGCGATGTAGTAGTCGATCTCCGACAGATCACGACCGGTCTTCGTGGCGTAGCGCTCGAGCAGTTCGGCGTAGGTCGGGAACCCCTCGATCCCCGTCGGATCGTTGGGACGGGTCTGCTGGGTGCCCGGATCGGCCCAATAGACACCGACATAGCCGACGTCGGCCAATGGATCACCCAACGTGCACAGCTCCCAGTCGAGGACCGCTGCGATTCGGCCCTGCGAGGTGTCGGTGAGCACGTTGCCGAAACGATAATCGCCGTGCGCGATCGAGACCCCCTGTTGGACCGGCATCCGCTCGGCGAGACGTTTGGCGACCTCGTCGACCGCGGGCAGATCGCGGGTCTTCGAGTTCTGCCACTGGGCGCTCCAGCGCTTCACCTGACGCTCGACGTACCCCTCACGCTTGGCGAGGTCACCCAGACCGACGGCATCGACATCGACCGCGTGGAGATCGGCAAGTACGTCGATGAGGTGCAGCCCGGCGCTCCGACGAAGATCCGGTGTCATCGAGGCGCCCTTGTCGGCGCTGTCGAGCACCACCCCGTCGACGAAGCCCATCACGTAGAACGGCGCGCCGTTCACTGCATCATCGGTGCACAGGCCGAGTGCTGGCGGCACAGGAACAGCGGTCTTCCCGACAGCCGAGATGATCTTGTGCTCGCGTGCCATGTCGTGCGCCGTTGCGAGGACGGCGCCGGTCGGCGGGCGACGCAACACGTACTTCGTGCCGTTCGCATCCGTGACCGTGAACGTCAGGTTCGAACGACCGCCGGCAATCGGGGTGAACTCGAATGGGGCTTGCGCCCCAACGATGTTGTCGACGAGCCACTCGGTGACGCGATCGCGATCGATTCCGTGAATCGGTTCCTGCACGGTCGCCGACCGTAGTCGCACCGCCGCCACGTACACGATGTGTCTGACACATCGTGTACGTCGATCAGCCGGGTCGACCGACGCCGACGACCTTGCCCCAGTTCACCGCAGCGACCGACACCGTCGTGCCGGTGTTCGGGGCGTGGACCTGCATGCCATTGCCGAGGTAGATGCTGACGTGGCTGATCGGGCTGTAGAAGAACAACAGGTCGCCAGGCTGCGCCTGATCGATCGGCACGTGTGGTGTCGACGCGAACTGGGACTGCGACTGGTGCGGCAACCCGACTCCAGCCTGGCCCCACGCGTACGCGGTGAGACCCGAGCAGTCGAACCCGACGCCCGGAGATGACGTGGCGAACCGGTAGGGGGTGCCCTGCTGCGCCAGCGCGGCCTGCACCGCAAGGCCCGAGCGAGACGACACCGACGGTGCCGTGAAGCCTCCGCCGGATCCCGACGAACCTCCGCCGGAGGTCGACGTTTCGCCCGAGGTCGATGTCGAGCCACCCCCGCTGGAGTTGCCTCCGCCCGAGTTCGAGGCTGCCTGGTTCGAACTCGCCTGCTCCTGGACCCGCCGGGCGGACTCCTGTGCTCGGCGCGCCTCTTCCTCTGCGACGAGTTGGCCGAGCGTTGCCTCGGCATCAGCGCGAGCGTTGGTGTACTCGGCGGTGAGCTTCTCGGTCTGCGCCTTGGCCTCGACGAGCGAGTCCGCGAGCTGTTCCGCCTGCTGGCGCTTGTTGTCGAGCGCCTTGCGTTCATCGTTGATGTCGGCGACCAGCGCGTCGAGTTCGTCGGTCGTCACGTCTCCGGCACTGAGTGCGACCTTGGCGAGTTCCTCGCGCTGGAGGGCATCATTCAGATTGGCGGCGTCCTCGAAGAGCGGGCCGAGTGGCGCAGCGCCACCGCCCACGAACGAGCGCAGAGCCATCTCGCTGAGGTTGGCGCGAAGCAGTGCCAGCTCCGCTTCCTGCTCGGCGATTCGCGTCTCGGCATCGGCAATCTCCACGTCGAGCTGGCTCTTGGTGTCGATCGCGTCGTTGTACTCCTCGCCGAGAAGGAGTGCGCGCTCTTCGAGGCGCTCCAGCTCGTCGACGATGTCTTCGACCTTCTGCTTCTGTTGGTCGACCGATTGCGCCTGGGCGACCGCCGGAGTCATGGCGGGAACGAGGAACGCCACGGCAATGGCGATCGGGATGGCACGGAGAAGTTGCCTCATAGCTACGAGTCGACAGCCTAGCGAATATGACGAATGTGTTGCGAAAGCCTGACGAAAACTCTGCGACCCTCGTCACACCTGAAACGCTGGGGTCTGACCCCAGCGTTTCAGGTCACTCCCATTCGATGGTGCCGGGCGGCTTGGAGGTGATGTCGTAGGCCACCCGGTTGATGCCGGGCACCTCGTTGATGATCCGCTGCGACATGGCCTCCAGCACGTCGTACGGGATGCGGGCCCAGTCAGCGGTCATCGCATCGTCACTGGTCACGGCCCTGATGATGATCGGATGGCCGTAGGTGCGTTCGTCGCCCATCACGCCCACCGAGCGGATGTCGGCGAGCACCGCGAACGACTGCCAGATCTCGCGTTCGAGCCCGGCGAGACGAAGCTCTTCGCGGACGATGGCGTCGGCTTCCTGTAACAGCGCCACGCGTTCGGGCGTCACCTCGCCGATGATGCGCACCCCGAGGCCCGGGCCGGGGAACGGCTGGCGCCACACCATCTCGTCGGGCAGACCGAGTTCGATTCCGAGCTTGCGCACCTCGTCCTTGAACAGTTCGCGGAGCGGTTCGATCAGCTCCAGCGTCATGTCGTCAGGCAGCCCGCCGACGTTGTGATGGCTCTTGATCACCGATGCGGTGCCGTCGGTCCCACCACTCTCGATGAGGTCCGGATACAGCGTGCCCTGAACGAGAAACCGGGCATCGGTGAGCCCGCCCGTGTTCTCCTCGAAGACACGAATGAACTGCTCGCCGATCGCCTTGCGCTTCGCCTCGGGCTCGGTGACGCCGGCGAGCGCGGCGAAGAACCGTTCGCCGGCGTCGACGTGGATCAGCTCGATGCCGAGATTGCGCCGGAAGGTCTCGACCACCTGATCGCTCTCGCCCTTGCGCATCAGGCCGGTGTCGACATAGATACAGGTGAGCTGATGGCCGATCGCCTTGTGCACGAGCGCCGCTGCCACCGAGGAGTCGACCCCGCCCGACAGGCCACAGATCACCCGGTCGGAACCGACCTGCTCGCGGATCAGTTCGACCTGTTCGTCGATGACGGACGACATCTCCCAGTCGGCGCCGATCCCGGCGCGCTCGTGCAGGAATCGCGCCAGCACGGCCATCCCGTACGGCGAGTGCACGACCTCGGGGTGGAATTGCACGCCATAGATCCGTCGTTCGTCGTTCTCCAGCACAGCGACGGGCGCACCCGGCGTGCTGGCCGTCACGATGAAGCCGTCGGGAGCGTCGGTGACGCCGTCGAAGTGGCTCATCCACACGTCGTGAACTTCGGGCGCATCGTCGGGCAGCAGCAGGGACGGGCCGGTTCGGGTCATGCGGGCACGGCCGTACTCTCCCTGCATGCCACGGCCGACCACGCCACCCAGCTGTTGACCGATGAGCTGGGCGCCGTAGCAGATTCCGAGGATCGGCACGCCGAGTTCGTAGATGGCCGGATCGAGCGATGGCGCGCCGTCGACGTGCACACTCTTGGGTCCACCCGACAGCACGATCGCCGCAGGGCGACGAGCGGCGACCTCCTCGGCGGTGATGCGATGCGGGACGATCTCGGAGTAGACCTTCAGCTCGCGGACCCGTCGGGCGATCAGCTGGGCGTACTGGGCGCCGAAGTCGACGACGAGCACGGTGGGGCGGTCGTGATGGGGAGGTTGACTCAAGAACGTGAATCGTAGATCAGCGTCGCTGGTGGTCCGCATCCTGTTCGTGGTGGCCATCGTCGTGGGCGCGTTGGCATTCGACTCGCACATCGCGCCAGTCGCTGCAAGCAGCAACCAGACGGTGCCGGTCTCGACCGACGTCCCCGTCGACACGGCGAATCCGTTCCTCCCCGACGACGCCGACCTCACCGCATGCGTCGGCACACTGCAGCGACCCGGCTGCGGGAGCAGCGAGCGCGGTGGATGGCATCAGAACCTCGTCGCCATCGCCATGATCGGCGGGCTGCTGATCATCTTCGGTCGCGTCGCGTGGGGTGTGGCACGGAATCGGCGCGATGACGCCGACGACATAGCCTCTGCGCCGTGACCCCCGACGAGTTCAGAACCCACGGCCACGCCCTGATCGATTGGATCGCCGACTACGTCGACGATGTCGAGCAGCGACCGGTGGCAGCCATGGTCGAACCCGGTGACGTGCGTTCGCAGCTCCCCGAACATCCGCCGACCGAACCCGAGTCGTTCGACGCAGTGATGGCTGATGTCGAGCGGATCATCGTGCCCGGCCTCACCCAGTGGCAACACCCAGGGTTCTTCGCCTACTTTCCGTCGAACACGTCGTACCCGTCGATCCTCGGTGAGCTCCTGTCGGCCGGGCTCGGTGTCCAGGGAATGAGCTGGGTGACCTCGCCGGCGTGTACCGAAGTCGAGACGCTGATGCTCGACTGGATGCGCGAACTGCTCGACCTGCCCGAGCGGTTCGATTCGCGTAGCGACAACGGCGGTGGGGTGATCCAGGGAACTGCAAGCGAGGCCACGCTGGTCGCCATCCTGTCGGCTCGCTGGCGTGCAACCGCCGGCGCCGTCAACGCCGACGGCAACACGACCAGGCTCGTTGCGTACACCACCTCGCAGGCTCACTCGAGCATCGAGAAGGGCCTGCGGATCGCCGGCGTCGGCACCGATCGCATCCGAGTCGTGCCGCACGACGAGTCGTATGCGATGCGTGCCGATGCCCTCGACGAGATGATCTCAGTGGATCGCGCCGCCGGGCTGATTCCATTCTTCGTGTGTTCGGCCCATGGCACCACGTCGTCGATGGCGTTCGATCCGACGGCTGCCCTCGGTCCGATCTGTGAGCGCGAGGGCATCTGGCTCCACGTCGACGCGGCAATGTCGGGCATCGCCGCACTCGCGCCGGAGTATCGCTGGGTCAACGTGGGCACGGAATACGCCGACTCGTACTGCACGAATCCCCACAAGTGGATGGGGGTCAACTTCGACTGCAATCTGTTCTGGACCGCTGACCGTGCAGCGCTGCTCGGTGCGCTGAGCATCCTGCCGGAGTACTTGCGTTCGCAGGCGGCGGAGGCGGGTGCCGTGATCGACTACCGCGACTGGCAGATTCCCCTCGGTCGCCGTTTCCGGGCGCTCAAACTGTGGTTTGCGATCCGCTGTGAGGGTGTCGGTTCGTTCCAGTCGATGATCAGGCGCCACGTGCTGCTCACGCAGGAACTCGCGGCGAGCGTCGCCGACGATGCCCGGTTCGACATCGTCGCTCCACACCCGTTGAACCTCTTGTGCATCGCGATCCATGCAGATGACCGCGACGCTTCCGACAAGGCGACCAACCAGCTGATCGAGGCGGCCAACGCGTCCGGCGACGCGCTGTTCACACGCACGGTGCTCGACGGACGTTCGGTGCTGCGAGTCTCGATCGGCGCCCGCGCCACCGAGCGCCACCACGTCGACGCGGCCTGGAGCCTCCTCACCACCCTCGCCTGAATGAAACGCGGGGTCTGACCCGGCGTCTCATTCAGTGGCAGGATGATCGGCATGACCGACTCGCGTCCTGTCGCACTGATCACCATGGCCAGCGGATACGTCGGGCCGGCGCTCGCCCGGTCGTTGGCGGGCCGAGGGTTCGACATCGTGCTGCAGGGCGCCGACGGCGACGACTCGATGGTCGGCGTCGAGGTGCCGTTCGCCGAACAGGTCCCCGAGCTCGAATCGCTCGGCGCGTCAGTGCTGACCGTCACCGACGTCGACCTGACCACGGCCGAGGGCAACACGTCGCTCGTGGCGCAGGCGCTCGACCGGTTCGCACGACTCGACTCGGCATGTCTCGTCACCGGCCAGATCATCGTCGGCAAGTTCCTCGACATGACCGTCGACCAGTGGGAGCGAGTCAAGCGCATGAACCTCGACATGGTGTTCCACGGCCTGCAAGCCGTGCTCCCGCCGATGGTCGAAGCGCAGAGCGGCCAAGTCGTCGTGTTCACGTCGGCGACCGGGGCCCGCCCCGATCCGATCACGTCGATCTACGGTGGCACCCGCGCCGGCGCCAATGGCCTGGTCCGCGCGGTCGGTTTGGAGTACGCCCGAGCCGGGATCCAGGTGAACGCGGTTGGCACGAACTACATGGACTTCCCCGGCTTTCTCAAGGCATCACGGGCCGACTCGGACCCCGAACGTCGTGCCGCGATCGAGGCACAGGTGCCGATGCGCAAGCTCGGCACGATGGATGAGCTGGCGGCGTTCACGACGGTGCTGCTCGACGGCACCAGCCGGTTCCAGACCGGCCAGTTCTTCAGCTTCAGCGGCGGCTGGAGTACGTGAGCAGGTCGACGAGCATGTGGGCGGTTGCACCCCAGACGGTCTCGTCGTCGAGTTCGAAGAAGTGCAGCGGGCGGTCCAGCGGCGCGCTGCCCCAACGTTCCAGCCGGTAGGTACCGGGTCGGGTGAGTTCGCTGACGGGTGTCCAGAACACGCGGTCGACCTCACCGGTCTGCGGTCGCAGCTCAGGTCGCCGGTCGACAACCGAGACGATCGGGACGATGTAGCTCCGACTGACGATCGTGTTGAGATGGCCCAGCTCGCCGACGACCGCCGGTGCGGACGGATCGAGGCCGACCTCCTCATGGGCCTCACGCAGTGCTGCGTCGATCGGAGACTCTCCGGCATCGAGCCGTCCACCCGGAAAGCTGATCTCACCTCGGTGGTTGCGCATCTCCATCGACCGGCGGGTGAGGAGCACCTCGGCGCCATCATCGCCCTCGACGAGCACGATGAGCACGGCGGACACCCGCGCATCGGGGAACGACGGGAGGAGCGGCGCGGAGTGCTCGGGCACCGGGCCGACCAGGTCGTCGACCGACCATGCTGCCCCCGACGGCCACGGCGCCTCGTGGTCCTCGGTCCAGACGTCGGGCCGCGGAATCCATTGATCCCCGCCGCGCCGACGCGGGGTCACTCGGCTGGAGTCCATCCCTCGGCGGCGAGCTGAGCGAGCACCCGGGCCAACCCGGCCGTCTTCATGTTGGCCAGCGCCCGGCCGGGTGATTCGTCGCCCTTCTCCCACTCGTCGAGTGCGGCGATGATCTTCGCGAGATCCGGTGCGGGCGGCTCGAACGTCATGGCGCAATCCTACGGGCGGCTACTGCGGAGGAGTCGGTGGATCCCAATGGGCGGGTTGGGCGGGCGGTGGCGTCTCGGCCACGGCAGTCTCGCTGAGGCCGTCCTTCCAACGCTTGGCGGAATTGACCGTGCCACCGACGAGCCGCCCGGCCCGGCGACCGATCTCGGTGCTGTCGGTGGGCCCACGAGCGGCCTTCGCTGCCGTTCGCTGCGCCTTGCGCTCGGATCGGCTGCGCTGCTCGGCGAAGTCGGTGTAGAACCACACGAAGCACAGGATGAACGCGATCGATCCGATCAGCATCCGACTCGTGGTGTCGACCGACCACCACGGCTGGAACGCGAAGAAGGCCAGGATCGCGATCACGACGAGGTCGAGCGTTCGATGCAGCCGCCGACCCACGAGTCGGAACGCACCCGCTGACCCCTTGGCGACGGCTGCGTTGAGGACGACCAGCAGTCCGAGCAGCGCCGGCATCGTCGGATCGGGCAACTGGACCGAGGAGCTGATGAGCGCGATGCCGATGACGTACTCGATCATCTGGTGGATCCAGAAGGGCCGGCGCTCTCGCTCGATCTTCACCATCGGGGTGCAGAGTACCGGGACGCGACGAGGCCCCGGAGTCTCCTCCGGGGCCTCGATCAAATTCGGGTGGTGCTGAGTGATGTTCCGCAGGCCTATGGCCTGCTCACATCATGCCTCCCATTCCACCCATACCACCGCCGCCACCCATGGCGGGCTCGTCTTCGGGCTCGTCGGCGACCAGGCACTCGGTGGTGAGCACCATCGCGGCGATCGACGCGGCGTTCTGGAGACCCGCACGGGTCACCTTGGCCGGGTCGATGATGCCCGCAGCGATGAGGTCCATCATCTCGCCGGTCGCGGCGTTCATGCCCATCGGGCCTTCCGCAGCCTCGATCTCGCGAACGACGACGGAACCTTCGAGGCCGGCGTTGTTGGCGATGTTCCGGGCCGGCGCAGTGAGCGCTTCCCACACCGTCTTGGCGCCGGTCTTCTCGTCGCCTTCCAGCGAGTCGACGACGGCCTGCACGGCGGGCCGCGCACGGATGAGGGCGGTGCCGCCACCGGCGACCACGCCTTCCTCGATGGCTGCACGCACGGAGGACACGGCATCTTCGATGCGGTGCTTCTTCTCCTTGAGCTCCACCTCGGTGGCGGCGCCGACCTTGATCAACGCCACACCGCCGGCCAGCTTCGCGAGCCGCTCCTGGAGCTTCTCACGATCCCAGTCGGAGTCGGTGTTCTCGATCTCGGCCTTGATCTGGTTGATGCGGCCGGCGATGTCGTCCTCGGACCCGCCACCGTCGACGATGGTCGTGTTGTCCTTGGTGATCACGACGCGCTTGGCGGTACCGAGCAGGTCGAGCGTGACGTTCTCCAGCTTGAGACCGACCTCTTCGCTGATGACCTGGCCACCCGTGAGGACGGCCATGTCCTGCAGCATCGCCTTGCGGCGGTCGCCGAAGCCGGGCGCCTTGACGGCGGCGGCGTTGAACGTGCCACGGATCTTGTTCACCACGAGGGTGGCGAGGGCTTCACCCTCGATGTCCTCGGCGATGATCACGAGCGGCTTGCCGGTCTGCATGACGGCCTCGAGGGTCGGCAGCATGGCCTGGACCGTCGAGATCTTGGCGCTGTTCAGCAGGATGTAGGCGTCTTCAAGGACGACTTCCTGGCGCTCGGCGTCGGTCACGAAGTACGGCGACAGGTAGCCCTTGTCGAACTGCATGCCTTCGGTGAAGTCGAGTTCGGTGCCGAACGTGTTCGACTCCTCGACCGTGACCACGCCGTCCTTGCCGACCTTGTCGATGGCCTCGGCAATGACCTCGCCGATCGATGAATCGGCCGCCGAGATGGTGGCAACGCTGGCGATGTCGGACTTGTCGTCGACTTCCTTCGCCTGCTTCGCGATCGACTCGACCGCCGCGGCGACGGCCTTCTCGATGCCCTTCTTGACGGCCATCGGGTTGGCGCCGGCAGCGACGTTCTTCATACCGACGTGGACCATGGCCTGTGCGAGCACGGTGGCGGTGGTGGTGCCGTCGCCGGCGATGTCGTCGGTCTTGGTGGCGACTTCCTTGACGAGTTGCGCGCCCATGTTCTCGAACGGGTCCTCGAGCTCGATCTCCTTGGCGATGGACACGCCGTCGTTGGTGATCGTGGGAGCGCCGAACTTCTTGTCGAGCACGACGTTTCGACCCTTGGGGCCGATCGTCACGCGGACAGCGTCAGCGAGCTTGTTGACTCCGGCTTCGAGGGCGCGGCGCGCCTCGTCGTCGAACTTCAGTACTTTTGCCATTGGGGGTTCCTCTCCGGCTTTCGAATGGTTGGTTCAGATCTGATGTCGCGGGTGCGACGATTCAGCTCTCGACGATGGCGAGCACGTCACGGCTGTTGAGCACGAGCAGGTCTTCGCCGTTCGCGGCGACTTCCGTGCCGCCGTACTTCGAGTACAGGACCGTGTCGCCGACCTTGATGTCGACGGGGATCAGGTCGCCCGTGGTTTCGGAGCGCTTTCCCGGGCCGACAGCGAGCACTTCGCCCTGCTGCGGCTTCTCCTTGGCGGTGTCGGGGATGACGAGGCCTGATGCGGTCTGCGTCTCGGCCTCGTTCGGCCGGACCACGATGCGGTCATCCAGCGGCTTCAGGTTCATGGTGTAAGCCTCCATTGGCTTGCTCACGCGGGTTCGAGTCCCGATGGGTTCTGACAGCCGGAAGCGGGTTAGCACTCACACCCGGCGAGTGCCAATGTTAGGCGCGGCGCGCCACCGTTGGCAACCGCGGCCCGAGAGTGCTAACCCCACACCGCCCCAACCACCCCGAAAATTGCGGGGAGATCGCCGCTCAGTGCACATTTCCCCGCACATTTCGGGGTGTTGCCTCACTGATCAGCGCCAATGTCTCGGCGAGGGGAAGCCCGATCACGTTGGTGACGCTGCCGTCGATGCGCCGCACGAGCGCTCCACCCGCCCCTTGGATCGCATAGCTGCCGGCCTTCCCGAAGGGTTCCCCGGTCGCGACGTACCAATCCACCGTCTCGGGGGTGAGCTCCACGAACTCAACCGCCGTCGCGACGACCACCGTCGAGCCAGGCAGGACGGTGACCGCGGTGTGGACGAGGTGGGTTCGGCCGGAGATCAGTCCGAGCATGCGGCGGGCATCACCGGCGTCGACCGGCTTCTCCAGGATGAGCCCATCGACGTCGATGGTCGTGTCAGCGGCGACGACGATCGCGTCGGATCCGACCCGTCGTGCCACCGCCGCAGCCTTCTCGGCGGACAACCGCGCCACGTACCGGGCGGGCATCTCGCTGGGAAGCACCGACTCGTCGATGTCGGCGGGAATCACATCGAACTCCAGCCCGACCGAGCGCAGCAGCTCGGATCGGCGGGGCGACGCCGAGGCCAGCACCAGCCGCGCACCGTCCGGCAACTCGATCATCAGCCGCCCGACAGTGCCATGACCTGGTCGTCGTCGGGCACCGAGACGTCGTGCAGCAACTCCTCGCGGCGATGGCCGTCGAGCCATCCATCGGGCAGGCTCACCTTGATCGGACCGTTCGTGTGCCCGCGCTTTATGCGTTCGCCGCCCTCGACGATCTGCGCACTCGGATCGAGGTCGGCGACGATGTCCTCGAGCTCCATCAGGGTCTTCACCATCGAGAACCGCCGCCGCACCTCCGGGCCGACGGGATAGCCACTCATGTACCAGCCGGTGTGCTTGCGGAAGTCACGCATCGCGTAGTTCTCACCGAGATGCGCCACGAGCAGCCGGGCGTGCTCGACCATCACGGCGCACACCTCGCCGAGCAGACGACTCGGCGGAACCGGACGACCGGCCAACGCCTCGACCAGGTCACCGAACAACCACGGACGACCCAGACAGCCTCGACCGATGACCACGCCATCGCACCCGGTCTCGGCCATCATCCGCACCGCGTCGGATGCCTCCCAGATGTCGCCGTTGCCCAGTACCGGAATCGATCCGATTGCCTGCTTGAGTTCACCGATCGCATCCCATCGCGCCTCGCCGGAGTAATGCTGCTGGACCGTGCGAGCATGGAGAGCGATCGACGCCACACCCTCGTCGGCGCACACTTCACCGGTGCGGATGTGGGTGAGCCAGTCGTCGAACAGGCCCATGCGGAACTTCGCCGTCACGGGCACGCCGTAGGGCGACGCATTGGACACGGCGGAACGCAGGATCGCCCGCAACAGCTCGGGCCGAGCCGGCACGGCCGCTCCCCCGCCGCGACGCGTCACCTTCGCGGCGGGACATCCGAAGTTGATGTCGATGTGATCGACACGACCAGCATCACAGAGCTTGGCGACCGCACGACCCATGATCTCCGGATCGCTGCCGTAGAGCTGCAGGCTGCGCGGACGCTCGTCGGGAGCGAAGCTGATCATGCGATCGGTCTTGGCGTTCGCTTGGACCACCGGGGTCGCCATCACCATCTCGTTGACGTAGACGAGCCCTGGAGCGAATCGTCGACACATCGTGCGAAACGGCGCGTTCGTGACACCCGCCATCGGGGCGAGCACCACGGGAGCCGAGAGCTCGTAGGGGCCGATCGAGAACGACATGACCCGAACACGGTATCCGCCACGATTGCCACAAGGGTCGTGCAAGAGGGGTCGTGCCCCTGTTGCAGGGTCAGTCGATGAAGGACAGGCGGAGGTTCGGCGTGGCGCCGACGTCGAGGGGCGTGGGACCGTCCGAGCGCAAGCGGTGCCATCCCGCCGCGGCGATCATCGCCGCATTGTCCGTGCACATCGATCGGCTCGGCAGGAAACCCTGGATGCCGTCTCGCTCGCAGGCATCGAGGACCTGCTCGCGCAACAGTGAGTTGGCCGCCACCCCCCCGCCGAGCACGATGCCGGTCGCCCCGACCTCAGCGGCGGCTCGACGCGCCTTGGTCACGAGCACGTCGACCACGGCCGCCTGGAACGACGCTGCAACGTCCTGCGACGACACGTCGGGATGTTTGCGCACGTAGTTCATGACCGAGGTCTTCAACCCACTGAACGAGAAGTCGTAACCGTCGTCCATCATCGCCCGCGGGAACCGGATCGCTTCGGGATCGCCGTCGAGCGCCGCCACGTCGATCGCCGGGCCGCCCGGATATCCGAGGTCGAGGAACCGCGCCACCTTGTCGAACGCCTCGCCGGCCGCGTCGTCGATCGTCTGACCCACGAGCCGATACCGGCCGTGACCCTGCATGTCGATGAGCATCGTGTGACCGCCCGACACGAGCAGCACCAACAGCGGAAACTCCAAGGTGGGGTCTTCCAGTGACGCTGCGTACAGATGCGCCTCCATGTGGTTGACGCCGACGAAGGGCACGTCCCACGCCATCGCCAGTGCCTTGGCGGCCGACACGCCGACGAGCAACGCGCCGATCAGACCCGGCCCGATCGTGCATGCCACCGCATCGATGCGTTCGTCGTCGATCCCTGCCTCGACGATGGTTCGCGCGATCACCGGATTGAGGACGTCGAGGTGAGCTCTCGAGGCGATCTCAGGAACCACGCCACCGAAGTCGCTGTGCAGATCGACCTGCGTCGACACCACGTTCGACACCACGTCGTAGCCGCCGAGCACGAGCGCCGCGGCCGTCTCGTCACAGCTCGTCTCGATGCCGAGGACCAGCGTCGACTCGTCGACGATCGGCGTCTCGAGGCTCACGTGGTCACCTGCTCACGGATCGAGTCGAGGAGTCGTGCGTAGTCCGCGCCCTGAATGTCGTTGCACCACATGACGATCGCGTCCTCGGTGTTCTCGTAGTAGCGGGTGCGCACGCCGGCCGGCGCGAAACCGAACCGTCGGTACAACTCCTGCGCACCGGTGCTCGACACGCGCACCTCGAGCGTCCAGGCGATGCAGCCCTGTCGGATCGCCTCGTCGGCCAATCCGAGCAGGAGTGCAGTAGCGACTCCCCGGCGTTGCTCATCGGGCGCCACCGCAACATTGGTGACGTGGCCTTCGTCAGCCGCGAACCACAAACCGCCGTAGCCGACCACGGGCGCACGTCGCCCGGAACCCGTCGACGATCGCCGAGCCACCAGATAACGCCGCGTTCCCGAGCGCACCTGAGCAATCTCGCTCTCGAACACGCTCTGCGACCATGGCCGCGGGTAGCTGACCGATTCGATGGCCATCACACCGCCACGCAGATCGCGTCGGCGCATCGGCTCGATCGTGAGATCACCGATCGTCGTCGCAGCGCCTTCACCATCGCGCCGAAGGAGTCGTTCGATGACGCTCATCGTCCCGCCCGAGTGGACCAGTTGATCTGAGCGTCGGGCGCGCGCAGGTAGACCGGCTCGATCTCCCAGGGATTGACCCAGTCCTCGCGGAGTGCCCGTGCATGGGCAAGTTGCACGAGCGGGGCCGCCGAAGGATGTGCATCGCCGCCGATCTCGCAGCGGTATCCGTCGAGGATCTCCTCGCGGTAACGGAGTGCTCCGTCGCCGACACAGAGCACGTCCTGGCTCCGAGCGAGCAGGTCCGCGACGAGATCGTCGACCGGTCCGACCGTGGGCTCGGCCACCTGCTGCACACCGCCGGGCACCTGCCGGTACATCGCGTAGAACACCTCGCCCTTGCGCGCGTCGATCACCGGCACCACGACGCGATCGGTGTGGCGGTTGGGGAACGCGAGGAGATCGAGCGACGAGATCCCGATCATCGGAATCCGCAGCGCTTGGGCGATGGCCTTGGCGCCGGCGAGCCCCACGCGCATGCCGGTGAACAGCCCGGGCCCGACATCGACGGCAACCACGCTGACCTCGTCGAGGTCGATGCCCGCCTGCTTCAACATGAACTCGATGGCAGGCACCAGCGTCTCCACGTGACGGCGCCCCTTGGTGACCTCGAACAGTCCGATGACCCCCTCGTGACCGCCAACGGCCACGCTCACGCGTTCGGTCGCCGTCTCGATACCGAGGATCAGCACGAGAACGCCTCGCACGCTTCGACCAACCGGCTCCACCGAGCCGCCCACGACGGTCCCACGGCCGAGATCTCGATGAGGCGAACCGTCGGGTCGTCGTCGGAGCCGCCCTCGTCGTCGAGTTCGACCTCGAGGTGGACGTCGAGGTGATCACCGAAGAGGGTCTCGACGACGTCACCCCACTCGACCAGGACGATGCCATGGTCGTCGGCCAGCTCCTCGAGCGCCAGATCGGCCACCTCGGTCGTCCGCTCGAGGCGGTACAGATCGGCGTGATGGAGCACCTTGGCACCATGGATGCCACCCGGCAGGTCGTAGCTGTGCACGAGCGTGAACGTCGGCGACGTGATCGGTTCGGTGACGCCGAGTGCCGAGCCGAAACCCTGGGCGAACGCGGTCTTGCCCGCGCCCATCTCCCCGGACAGCACGATCAGATCGCCTCCGCGCGAGGCCATGGCCAATGCAGTCGCGACCGCATGGGTCTCGACCAACGAGTGCACTCTCAGCTCCAACATCTCAGCGCTCAACCATTCGGGCTGATGCTAGGGCCCGCGCGTCGCGGCACGCGAGCGCCGATTCCACAGACGATTTCGTAGCCGATGGTTCCGAGCCGGTCGGCCCAGTCCTCGGCGCGAATCCGCTGGGAGCCCTCGGGGCCGTCCTGTCCACCGATGAGCACCACCTCGTCACCGACAGCGACCGGGTCGCCGTCGACACCGGCGCCCGGTCCGCAGTCGACCATCAGTTGGTCCATCGTCACCACTCCGACGATCGGGCGGCGGCGACCGGCGATGAGTACGTCGCCTCCCGTCGACGACAATCGCCGGGGCACACCGTCGGCGTACCCGATCGGCACGGTCGCCACCGTCGTGTCGCGGTCGAACGTGTGCCGGAGTCCGTAGGAGATCCGCGAACCAGCACGAACGGTTTTGACGAACGACACTCGGGCCCGCAGCGAGAGCGCCGGTCGCAGGTCGTGACACAGATCGTCGACACCGTGACCCGGCGAGATCCCGTACACCGCGATGCCCGCACGAACGAACGAACGACGTGCCGCCGAGTGAGCCAATGCTCCCGCTGAATTCGCTGCGTGAACTGCGACATCTCCGGTCAGACCGAGGGTCGACAGCACCTGGTCGAATCGACCGAGTTGGAGCGCTGTGAACTCGTCACCCGGTTCGTCGGCCACTGCGAGGTGGGTGAACACGCCGCCGAGTCGGAGCATCGGCGACCGTTCAACGATGCGCTGGACGAGTGCCGTGACCGCCTCAGGTCGCGCACCGACGCGCTGCATCCCGGTGTCGACCTTGAGGTGAACCGTTCGGTCCGAGCCACCGGCGGCGAGCACGGCGGCGGCGAGCGCATCGATGAAGTCGTCGGTGTACACGGTCGGCGTCAGGTCGTTGGCCACGATGGCGCTCGCCGCCTCGGGCGGTTGCTCGCTGAGCACGAGGATCGGCGCGTCGATGCCGTCACGGCGCAGCTCGACGCCTTCGTGAACGAGAGCGACGCAGAGCCCGCGGGCCCCTGCGTCGAGCGCTGCCCGAGCCACCTCGATCGCGCCGTGGCCGTACCCGTTCGCCTTGACGACCACCCACACATCGCTCGGGGCGACGGTTGCCCGCAGCAGCGCGACGTTGTGGCGGATCGCGTCGAGGTCGACGTCGACCCACGCCCAGCGTTGCGGCGGCATCACCACGACGTGAGTGCCGTCGGAATCAGATCGACGATGTCGCCGGCGAGCAGGCCCCGCTCAGGCCCGAGCGCAGCGGCCTCGGAATGGAGCCAGGCCGCCGCAGCGGCAGCGGGCTCGGGGCGAACGCCGGCAGCCAGCAACGCACCGATCATCCCGGCGAGCACGTCTCCCGAGCCGGCGGTCGCCAGCCGTTCGTCGCCGTGATCGATGACGAAGGTCGGGCCGTCCGGCCCGGCGACCACCGTCGTCGGGCCCTTGAGGAGCACCGTGCAGTGGATGTGGTCGGCCAGTTCGCGCGCAGCCGCGACCCGGTCCGCTCCGGGTGGGGCACCTCGTAGCAGGGCGTACTCGCCGTCGTGCGGGGTGACGACGGTCGCCAGCCCTCGCGACTGCAACAGTGGCGCGGCTCCATCGGCACTCCAAGCAGCAGCGAAGATGCCGTCACCGTCGATCACGACCGGAACCATGGCGTCGGTGATCAAGTGCCGGACCCCGGCCACGGTCGCTTCCTCGCGGCCCAGTCCAGGGCCCACGACCAGGGATCCGAAGCGATTCAGGTCGTCGAGCACGTCGACGGCGAATCCGGCGATCGGAATGGGTCGCTGGATGATCTCGCTCCGAGCGTGCGGATCCACACCAGGACTCGACAGCGCCACCAGACCGGCACCCGAGCGCGCAGCCGCCGCCGCGCACAGTTGGCCGGCGCCGAGCATGCCGACGCTCCCTGCCACGATGCGCACAGCGCCCTTCCACTTGTGGGCATCGGTCGCCCGACGGGGCCACCAGTCGGCGACATCGGTGGCCTCCACGAGGAACTGGTCGGCGCTCGTCACGTCGAGCCCGATGTCGACCACGACGACGTCGCCGGCCAGGCGACGACCGGGACCGAAGACGAGCCCCGGTTTGAGTGCCTGGAACGTGACGGTGCGATCGGCCGCCAGCACACCCTCGCCCGACCCCCCGGTCAGTGCATTCACCCCGCTCGGGATGTCGACGGCCAACACCATGGGCCGTCCACCGCCGATGCCGGCGATTGCGGGCGCGATCCACTCGCCACGAAACCCGGTGCCGAAGGCGGCGTCGATCACGAGGTCGCACGGCGCGAGCATCGGTGGGCACGTCAGGGCGTCGACGACGCGGACCTTGACGCCACGGCGTGCCAGGTAGTCGCCTGCTGTTCGCCCGTCGGCACCATTGTTTCCAGCCCCCGCGATGATGTTGACCGTGCGTCCGTAGGCGCCGCCGAGCATCGCCAGCGCCTCACGCGCCGTCGCTCGGCCGGCGCGATCGATCAATTCCTCGACGGGTTCGGGCGCCGCGGCATCGATCGCGCCCATCTGCTGCGGTGTGACGATCGGGATCACCGAGTTGATCGTAACGATTGACCCCTGCCCTCAGGAGCCGAGCAGTGACTCCTTGAGGTCGCGCTTGACGAACTTGCCATTGGCGTTGCGTGGCAGGGACTCGTTCAGGAACCAGACCCGCTCGGGGATCTTGAACTTCGCCAGACGCTCGGCCAACACCTCGCGCAGCGTGTCCTCGGTCATCGTCGCTCCCGGGGTGAGCACGATCGCCGCACCGACGATCTCGCCGAGCCGGTCGTCCGGCACGCCGAACACCGCGACTTCGGCAACACCGTCGAGTTCGTAGATCGCCGCTTCGACCTCGGAGCAGTACACGTTCTCGCCGCCACGCAACACCATGTCCTTGATGCGATCAACGATGAACACGAAGCCGTCCTCGTCGATGAAGGCAACGTCGCCAGTGTGGAACCAGCCGTCGCGGATCGCGTCGGCCGTCGCCTCGGGCCGGTTCAGGTATCCCTTGATGACGATCGCGCCGCGGACGCACAACTCGCCCGTCGTACCCGGCGCCACCTCGTTGTCGAACTCGTCGACGAGCTTCGCTTCCAGTGTCGGCACGACGCGTCCGCACGACGACGGTTTCGCGACGTAGAGGCTGCCGGAGTTGGCGGTGACGATGCCGTGCGTCTCGGTGAGGCCGTAGCCGGTGCTCGGCGCACCGCCCGCCAGCGACTTGTCGATCTTGTCGACCAGGTCCGGCTGCAGGGGGGCTCCGCCGCCGCCCATTCCGGCCAGGGTCGAGGTGTCGCGACGATCCCAGTCGGGGTGCATGAGCAGCTCGCGACTCATCGTCGGCACGCCGGAGAAGTTCGTGACACCCTCACGCTCGATCAGTTCGAGGGCCCGACCCGCATCCCACTTGTAGGTGAACACGATGCGCGAACCCGAGATGGTGGCCGGGTGCAGCAGACAGTTGTTGGCCGTCACGTGAAAGAGTGGCGTCGGCGCCATGAAGACGTTCTGCTTCGGCTGACCGTCGGTGCCCACTGCCGGCGTCGGCACAGCGCCGGACTTTGCAGCGGCAAGACCCGCGACCGCGGCCATGAACGCGAGATTCAACAGGTTGTGCACCGACCCGCGGTGGGTGAGCTGTGCGCCTTTGGGGAACCCCGTGGTGCCGGAGGTGTAGAAGATGCAGGCATCGTCGTCGGGATCGATGTCGACCGCCGGCAATTCGGCCGGAGCGTTCGCGGGGTCGACGACATCCTCCCAGCGGTCGGCGTCGGCGGGGAGTTCACCATCGAAGCGCACCGTCATCAGGTGCAGCGGTGCCTCGGCGCGCAATGCATCGAGGACGGGAAGCACGCGCGCGACGCGCTCGCCGTCGGCGATGAGCACCTTCGGTCGCGAGTCGGAGAGACCGTACGCCATCTCCTCGGAGGTCCACCAGGCATTCATGCCCACGCAGGCCGCACCGATCGACACGATCGCCCAGTAACCGAGCACCCATTCGGGATAGTTGCGCATGGCGATGGCCACCCGGTCGCCGGGTTGCACGCCGTACTCGTCGACGAGCCGCGCCGCCAGCGCGCGGATGACCGCATCGGCCTCGGCATAGGTGTAACGCTCGTCTTCGTACACGATGTAGTCACGATCGGCGTACCCCCGAGCGAGTTCCCACACGGTGCGCATGCTCGGCAGCGCCGATTCGAACACCTTGATCGGAACGCCGCGCACGTCGATCGTCGTCGTCGCGAACTGCGCTCCCGGTGCCGTCAGTTCTTCCCACGCCTCTTGGAACTCTTCGATCATGGCGGGCATGTTGGCAGCGCCGGAGCGGATTCTCCTAGTCGGCGATCACGTACGCGGCGGCCGTCACGTCGGTATGGGTGAGCGACAGGTACCAGGTAACGACACCCGCCTCGGCCGAGAGTTCGGCGGCCCGCCCGGCAAATGCGAGCCATGGCTGTCCGGATGGAGACCGTTCGACCCACACGTCGTGGAATCCGAACGCGCCGAGGCCGACACCAAGCGCCTTCATCACCGCTTCGCGAGCAGCAAACCGAGCCGCGAGCGAGGGAATGGGGTCGGCCTGCGGCGCGACGTAGGCGAGTTCGACCTCGGTGAACAATCGCGTCCGCATCGTCGGTGTCCGTTCGAGGGATCGACGGAACCGGTCGATGTCGACCAGGTCGATACCGATGCCGATCATCGCCGACCCATGAACGGAGTCATCGACGCCAGTGGTCGGCGGTGTCGGAGATCGGTCCGATGAGCAACTCGGCGACCGACAACTCGCCGAGCAACGACTCGTCGAAACTGCCCTCGGTCTCGGTGACCCAGTCGACGAGTCGGTCGTAGCGGCGGTCGTAACCCTGCATCACCCCGCGCATCACGTCGGCCGGGAGGTGGTCGTGAAAGGCAAGATGCAGCAGCGTGATCCCGGTGGTCTCGCCGCTCTTGACCTCGGGAACGAACACCACGGTGCGGCCATCGCTCCGCCCGACCCCGAGCAGCACCTCGTGCTCCGATGCAACACGATGCTTGGTGCCACGAAGCTCCGAGTTGCGCTCCACCCGGCTGGGGAGATCGCGCGAGATGCCACCGCGATCGATGATCGAGATCGTCTCGCCATCGATCCGGTACCGCGTGAAGCCGACGACCGCCGACACCGCTGGATCCAGGTCGGCGAGCACTTTGAGAGTGCGGTAGCTGAGCACGTCGCGCCCGGCACCAGCCGCGAGGACGGCTTGGACGAGGGCCCGATCGATGACCCCCTCGTCGCTGCGCGAGATGCCCACGGTCACCGTCTTGGCCTGGTGCTTGATGGTGTCGATCGGTCTGGTGAGTTCGTCGATTGCCCGGGTCAGGGCAATGACCAGATCGTCGATCAGTGCTGCCGGAGTCCCGACCTTGCCTGATGCATGCTGATACTGCTCGATGGGCCGGTCGGACAGAACGTCGCGCATCAATCCATGGAGCCGTGTGGCAGTCGATGCTTCGAGCTGACCGTCGTAGATGCCCGAGCGGAGGCCGTCGTCGAAACGATCGGCCGGCGAACGCAGTTCGGTGCGGAGTCGTGCCACCACTTGATCACCCGACAGATGCGCTGCAACGAGCCGTTCGATCGACTCGCGCGCCTCGCGTAGCGGCCGTGCAGATGCGTCGATCGCCAGTGCCGCCTCGTACCCGAACAGGTGCCCCGCCATGGCCGACAGGACGAAACCGAGCGCAGGATCGACAACGGGGACTTCGATGGTCGCCGCAGCGTGATAGCGCGTCTCACCGTCGCTGGCGACGACGATCGGGGTGGCCTTGTGCGCCGTGAAGATCGCCACCTCCTTGGCGACGTCGTCGGCCGTCGAGCCGACGAGGCCGGCGGCACACACGAGAATCAGTGGTTCCGACGACAGATCGATGTGCTTCTTGTCCTCGGTGGAATCGCAGGCCATCGACTTGTAACACAACTCGCTGAGCTTGATCCTGACCTCCTCGGCGGCAACCTTGTTCGGTCCGTTGCCGACGACGGCCCAGTACCGCTTCGACGGTGCGAGACGCGCCGCGTCGGCGACCACGTCGCGGCGCGACAGCACCACGCGCATGGCATCCGGCATCTCCCGCAACGACGTGAGCAGCTCGTGACGGCGGCCGGCGTCGCCCATCCCGGCGGCTTCGGCGATGGCACACGACAGCAGCGCCCCCGCGGCCACCTGCGCATAGAACGCCTTCGTCGAGGCAACACTCATTTCCACGTCGCGACCATCGGAGGTGTAGAGCACGCCGTCGGACTTGTCGGTGAGGTCGCTTCCCCGCCTGTTCACGATGCCGATCACCGCGGCGCCTCGGGCCCGCAGCAGGTCGACCGTACGGTTCGTGTCGGTCGTCGTGCCGGACTGGCTGACAGCGATCGCCAGTGTGTCGGACATGTCGAGACGCATCCCGAAGCCCGACAATTCGGTGGCCGTGATGGCATCGACGTCGAGCTTGGCGTCGGTGAGTTCGTCGAGGATCGCAGCGGTGCTCTGGCCGGCGACGGCAGCGGTCCCCTGACCGATCACGCGCACCCGGGTGATCGTTCCGGCAGCCAAGCGCTCGACGACATCGCGCGGGAGGGCGCGTTCGCCGACGTCGGCGCTGAGCCGGCCGTCTCGCTCGATGATCTTGCCGCGCAGGGTCTTGGCGAAGCTCAGCGGAGCCTCGGTGATCTCCTTGAGCAGGAAGTGTGGAGCGTCACCACGATTGATGTCGCGCGTCGTGACTTCCGCGGTCACGACGTCGGCATCGGTGACAGGATGTTCGGCCCCGTCGTACGCCAGTCGCACGATGCCGGCCAGGTCGCCGGCCTGATCGCCGTCGAGGGCGACGATCTCGCCACCGTGTTCGCCGTCGAGACGGACGTACTGCGACGTCTCCTCGACCACGCCATACGGCTCACTCGCCACGATGTAGCAGTCGTCGGCGAGCCCGATGTACAGCCCTTGGCCGCTCCCGCGCAGTGCGAGGAAGAGCTTCGACGGTTCCTCGGCGCTGGCGACGCCGATCGCGACCGACCCCTCGAACTCCGACACGGTGCGCCGAAACGCCTCGGCGAACGGCGTGGTCGCGGCGCGACGCGCAACCAAAGTGGGAATGACCTTCGCATCAGTGGTGATCGTCGAGGCGATCCGCAACCCGTGCGTCACCCGGAGGTCGGCGTGGTTGTCGACGTCGCCATTCAAGGCGGCCACGACGTACGGCGGCTCGACTCCGGCGGACTGCTCGAGCTCGTAGGAATTCAAGGGATGAGTGTTCGGCTCGCTGATGATGCCGACACTCGCCCAGCGCGTGTGGCCGAGAATCGCGACGCGCGCCTCGGGTGACTGCAACGCCCGGCGCAGGAGACGATCGGCCGACAGTGCCGCACGAAGTGCTGCGGTGTTGTCGCCGAGCTCACCGATCTCCGCGGCCGCCTTGTACACGAACGACAGGCAGCCGTTGGCCTCGACGACGGCTCCCGACTGGAACAGCGGGTCGGTGCCGCGCTCGTCGAGCAACGTGCGCCGTGCCGCGGATTCGATGTCGTGGCCCCACACGAACACATGGAGGCCCGCCGAGTCACGTCCGCGAACCTCGAGGCGGTCGATACCGCCCAGAGCCTGCTGCACCGCGAGGTAGCCGGCCAGCTCGGCCGGCAACGCGTCTCGCCCGGCGAGCGACTCGACCGCCGCGATCGAACGCAACCTGTCGTGACGGAGTGCCCAGAGCACGTCTTTGAGGTCGATCAACTCGGCGTTGGCCGTTTCCAGCAACTCGGCACTCAGCCCGGCGGTCTTGGTGTCGAGTTCGGTTTCGACCGATGCGCAGAACACATCGAGCTGGTCGAGCCTCAATTCGATCGCCGCCACGACATCGATCCGACCGACGAGCGCGAGCACACCCGGCAGCCCCCGCAGAGCGTCATCGACCGAACGACGGCCTCGGTCACGTCGACCGCAACTGGGACGGCGGCGAGCGCTGCATCGAGCCCGGCGATCAGGTCAGCCGCCGCCGGCGTTGGCCTCGTCGGTGGACGGCTGACGATCCCGATGATGCCACACATGGCTTTGCAGGCTACCGAGCCGTTCGGGCAGCAACCGGTCAACCGAAAAGCCGATGCGCGACTGCCGCGAGATCGTCGGCAGCCGCCAATGCGGCGTCGTGTGTCCGTGCCTCGACCATGACGCGGACGAGCGGTTCGGTACCGCTGGCGCGGACGAGCACTCGGCCTGCGCCGGCAAGCGACTGCTCGACCCGCTCGATGTCGTCGGCGAGCAATTCGGCAACGTCGGGCACCCGGCGCGCGACGACGACGTTCACGAGCACCTGCGGCAGCGGCGTCATCGCAGCGGCCGACAACTCGGCGAGCGGTCGACCCGAACGCTTCACGGCATCGAGCAGCGCAAGCGCGGTCAGCACACCGTCGCCCGTCGTGGCATGGTCGGCGAAGATGACGTGCCCCGACTGCTCACCACCGAGCGAATAGCCACCCGCAGCCAGAGCCTCGAGGACGTAGCGGTCGCCGACACCGGTCTCGACCACGTTGATCCCGGCGTCGCGCATCGCCAGGCGGAAACCGAGATTGGTCATCACCGTCACGACGACGGTGTCGTCGCGAAGCTCGCCCTTGGCGAGCAGATCCACAGCGACGACGGCGATGATGTGATCGCCGTCGACGACCGACCCGGTGTGATCGACAGCGATCAGGCGGTCTGCGTCACCGTCGAGCGCAACGCCGATGTCGGCGCCGTGCTCCAACACCGCCGCTGCCACGTACGAGGGGACGGTCGCTCCACATCCATCGTTGATGTTGCGTCCATCCGGTGAATCCGCGATCACGATCACGTCCGCGCCAGCGGCGCGCAGCACTTCGGGCCCCACCACTGATGCAGCACCGTTCGCCGCGTCGAGGACGACGCGCAGCCCGTCCAGCCGGCGGCCCTCGAGATAGCGCAGTACATGGTCGACGTACGGCCCGTGGTCGCCCTCATCGCGGCATCGGAGCTGCAGCCCCGAGGTCTGCGCCGGCAGGGATCGGATTCGAGTTCGGCCTCGATGCGCTGCTCGACGTCGTCGGTGAGCTTGAGCCCGCCGAGCGCGAACAACTTGATCCCGTTGTCGTGATACGGGTTGTGGGAGGCCGACACGACCGCGCCGAGCGCACCGAGACGTTGCGCCTCGAAGGCGACCATCGGGGTGGGAGCGACGCCGAGCGACACCACGTCGACGCCTTCGGCACGGAATCCGTCGAGCGAGTGCACGAGCCAGCAGTTCGGTCGACTCCCGCGTGTCGCCACCGATCGACGACCCGGCGAGCGTCGTTCGACGACGTCAGGACACGAGCCGAGGCCCGTGCGAGGCGGAACGCGAATTCAGTGGTGAGTTCGGTCCCCGCGACGCCACGGACGCCATCGGTACCGAACTTCATCTGCCGCAGATCTCTCGGGGCGGCATGCGACCAGCGCGATCAGCGCTTGGTGAACTGCGGCGCCTTGCGGGCCTTCTTGAGGCCGTACTTCTTGCTCTCCTTCTTACGCGAGTCACGCGTGAGCAGGCCGGCCTTCTTGAGGGCGCCACGGCTCTCGGGATCGATCTCGACGAGCGAGCGGGCAATCGCCAGGCGGAGTGCGCCGGCCTGACCGCTGACACCACCACCGTGGATCGATGCCGTCACGTCGTAGTTCTCGTTCGTCTCGGTCAGCGTGAGGGCCTCGGCGACGACCATCTGCGAGACAGCCGTCGGGAAGTACGCCTCGAGCGTCTTGCCGTTGATCAGGAACTGGCCGGTGCCAGGACGAACCTGAGCGCGGGCGACGGCTTCCTTGCGGCGGCCGGTGGTCTGGGTGAGCGGTACGGTTCCCATGATGTCGGTGTCTTCTCTCAGCGATTCTGCGTAGGGGACGTTCAGCGGGCCTTGGCGCCGGGAATCTCCAGCGCCTTGGGTGTCTGGGCGGCGTGGGGATGGGTCGGGCCGGCATAGACCTGCAACTTGAGGATCTGCTGACGGCCGAGCGGGCCCTTGGGCAGCATGCCTCGAATCGACTTGCGCAGTGCCTCTTCGGGCTTGCGGGCGTGCAGGTGGGCGTAGGACTCCGACTTGATGCCGCCGGGGTAGCCGCTGTGGCGGTACACCATGGTGCGCTCGGCCTTGCCGGCCGTCATCACGATCTTGTCGGCATTGACGATGATCACATGGTCACCGGTGTCGATGTGCGGGGCGAAGGTCGGCTTGTGCTTGCCGCGCAGCACTCGAGCGACCTCGGTACAGAGTCGGCCGAGTACGAGCCCATCGGCGTCGACAACGTGCCATTCACGCTGGATCTCACTGGCTTTGGGGGTGTACGTAGGCATGCCGCAATCTCTGGTCAGTCTGTGGATGAACCGGGCGCTCATCTTCGGTCGGTCGGATCTGTCGAGGGTCACTCGACAGGGAACCGTGAAATGATACGGTCCGGCGCCCCGGCATCCAACCCGCTGCGCAACGCCGCACCGATCAGTGTCGATGAGCGGGGACGCGTGCTGCAGCGGCAACCACCTCGTGGAGCCACTCGTCGACCCGTTGCACGAACGCATCGGTGGAGAACTGCTCCTCGACGCGTCGGCGGCAATTGATCCGATCGATGGTCTCGATCCGCTCGACTGCTGCCACGAGTGCAGCGACATCGTCGACCGGCACGACGAACCCGGTCTCGCCGTCGATGACGATCTCGGCGGGTCCGCCCCGGTCGTAGGTGATCACCGGGACGCCCGTGGCCATGGCTTCGATGGCGACGTTGCCGAACGCCTCGACCCACTTGGGTGTCATCACCAACGCAGCGCATCGACCGATCGCCGCCTGAAGGTCATCCGTCGCCAGGAATCCGCAATACTCGAGGCGAGCGTCGGGGTGCTCGTCGCAGACCTGCTGCCAGTAGCCAGGATCTTGCATGATGCCCCAGACCTTGATGGGCCATCGGCTGCGCGCGGACAGCTCGGCGACATCCTCCAACCCCTTCTCGGGCGAGATCCGGCCCACCGCACCGAGGAATGCCGGATCGGCGTCCGGCGTCAGGCACACGTCGTACCGATCGGTGATCACTCCGCTGCCGAGGATTCGGAACGGCACCGTCTCGATCGCTCCATCGATCACGCGGTCGAACGTGTCGGCCTGCGCACGGGAGTGAGCCCCGAGGCGACCGGGAGAGCGGCGGGCGAGGTCGTGGATCGCAGCGTCCATCGCGTCATTGAGCGATCCCATCGAGATGAAGTGCACCACGGGGACAGCAAGGAACGAGGTGAGGTACAACGGAAGCCAGTCGTATCCCAGATTGACGACGACGTCGATGTCGTCCTGCAGATCGGCGACTCGATCCCACATCGCCGTCAGCACCGAACCGGTCGGCACTTCCACCGGCGCGGTTCGCTCGGCCAGTTGACTGCTGGCCTGGAGTACTCCCTCGATCTGATGGACCCTGGCCCCGACATGCAGCGAACCGGCCGGCGCGACGACCTCCACCGAGTGACCGAGACCACTCAGCCCGTAGACGAGGCTGTGAAGTGTCAGCTCGACACCGCCACCGACCCCGGAACCCAGTGGACCGACCGGTGTCGACACGATGACGACGCGAAGACGTTGCACGGGCGAAGAAACGCAACCCGGCAACCCGATATTCCCCGTGTCTCCACGGCTATCGTCAACTGGCAGCGTGACGCCGCAGAGGTCAGAACGACGAACACCCGCAGCAGCGAGGAATCACTCAAGTGCCAGACGGAACTGACCGATGGACCGACATGAGTTCCGCCGACTCGAATCGCGGTGACCTGCCTCATGTCGGCACGTCCGCGCCCTCGGTCGACGGACTCGCAGACCCCGTGGTGGTCGTCGATGTCGACGGCGTGCTGCACTATGCCAACGACACGGCCGCCGAGGTGCTCGGATGGGATGCGGTCGAACTGCTCGGCAGCTCGGTCTTGGAGTTGGTGCATCCCGACGACCTGAATCTGGCTGTTGCGGCATTGCACACGGTTGTCACCAAGTCCGTCGGTGACCTCATCGCCCTGCGTCTGCGCACCGGTCATGGAACGTGGCGCTACCTCGAGCTCCGCGGCACGTTTCGCGCCGACGACGCCGACGACCCGTACGCCGGGCTGATCGTCATCGTTGCCCGCGACATCACCGAGCGTCACCGTCTCGAGTTCGACCAGGGCGACACCGAAGTGCTTCGCGCGGTGATGGCCAACATGCACGGCATGGTCGTGCTGGTCGACTCGCTGGGTCTCGTGCGCACCGTCAATGGTGCCGTCACCAGAATCCTCGGTCACGATCCCGAGCTCGTGCGTGGCGGATCGATCCTCGACTTCCTCCATCCGGACGACCGCGACCAGGTGCTCGGTGCCGTGCAATCGCTCGGTCCCCAGGAATCGGTCACGCTCGATGCCCGAGTCCTCAAGGCCGACACCGAGTCGCTCGTGTGCGAGTTCACGGTCACCAACCTGCTCGACGATCCGGTCGTCAGCAGCTACGTGATCAGCGCGCAGATCGCGACTGCTCTCGCTGACGCACGCGAACACGCCGAGTTCCTCGCGCTGCACGACGGGCGCACCGGATTGCTCAATCGTGACGGCTTCATGCGGGCGGCAACGGCGATGATGAAGTCCGGTGGGGGTCTCGGCATCCTCATCGTCGACATCGTCCACTTCCGGTCCGTCAACGAACTCTATGGCGAGCCGGTCGGTGACTCGGTCCTGTCGGCGGTCGCCGACCGGATCGACAAGATCCGGTGGCCGGATCTCATCACGGCCCGGTTCGGCGGTGACGAGTTCGTGCTCGCCGTACGAGGCCCGAGCGCCGCCACGGTCGAAATGCTCCGAGATCGGGTGCGACGCGACATGGCTCGTTCGGTCGTCATCGACGGCCAGGAGGTGAACTTCGAGATCCGCACGGCGATCGCCTACGAACCCAAGCCCCAGGTCCTCGATGCGTTGCTGGTCACCGCCAGCAACGACCTCATGTCGGCCAAGCGATTCGCCGACCCGGAGGCGGGTGGCATCTCGGTCGATGCGATCAACCAGCGTCGGCGCCAGGTCGATCACCTGCGCCACGCCCTGAACGCGGGCGAGATCCAACCGTTCTACCAACCCATCTGTACGAGCGACGGCGAGATCACCGCCGTCGAGGCGCTCGTACGGTGGGTTCATCCGCTTCGCGGAGTCCTCGGCGCCGGCGAGATCCTGCCACTCGCCCAGTTGGCGGGCCTCGCCGAAGCGGTCGACGACTGTGTCCTGGATCATGCCCTGGAGTTCGCCGTCACGCTGGCGGGTCTCGGCCGCAGCGACATCGAGGTGCACGTCAACATCGACCCGAAGGTGATCGCCCGACCTGCCTTCGGCGCCTCGTTCCTCGACCGGTGCCATCGCCGCGGCGCCGCCGCGACGCAGCTGGTGATCGAGATCACCGAGACCGATCTGCTGTCGCCCGGCGCAGCATCGCTCGCCAACATGCAGAAGCTCCGTTTCGCCGGCATCCATGTGTCGATCGATGACTTCGGCACGGGCTACTCGAGCCTCGCCCACCTCCTCGAACTCCCGATCGACGGGGTGAAGATCGATCGTCGCTTCGTTGCAGGTATCGACGTCGATCCCGCAGCGACCAACCTCACGACCGCCATCCTCGGCCTCAGCGACAGCCTCAAGCTGACCTGTGTCGCCGAGGGCGTCGAACAGCCGTATCAGCGCGACCGGCTCGCCGAACTCGGCTGTCGGTCCTTCCAGGGCTGGTTGTTCTCCGCTGCTGTTTCAAGCACGGAGATCGTGACGATGATCGGGTCCGCGCCGTCCGAGCGAGCCGATCAGGAATCCCAGCGCTCGCCGCTGTAGTCGACCGAGAACAACACGAGCCCGGTCGGGGGTGCAACGGGCCCGGCGGCATTGCGGTCGAGCGCCGCCAGCGTTGCCGGGATCGAGTCGACGGCACGCCGTCCACGACCGACGTCGACGAGCGTGCCGACGATGCTGCGCACCATCTGGTGGCAGAACGACGTGGCGGTGATCTCGAACTGCAGAAGTCCGGGACCCCAGGTCGCCTCCTGCGCCCGATCCCATCTGGCAACCTGCAACCGGCGCACGAGCCTGGGTTCGGTCATGCCCTCGGCCGGCTTCGGTCGCCGACAGAACGATGAGAAGTCGTGCTCACCGAGGAGACCTCGAGCTGCGGTGTTCATGGCATCGAGGTCGAGTGGTTGCGGGATGTGCCACGACGAACGTGCGAGCAATGGATGTGGTGATGGGTCGTTCCAGACCGCATACCGATAGGTGCGCGCGGTCGCCGAGAATCGGGCGGAGAACTCCGGTTCGACCCACTCGGCGCCCCGGATCGACAGGGCGGGCGCGCACATCGCGTTGACACTGCGCGTCAGGCGACGCAGATCGGTGTCCACCGGGATCATCCCCGACACCACCTGCCCCCACGCGTGGACGCCGGCATCGGTTCGACCCGCGCCGACGAGGTCGACGGGCCCGCGCACGATGGTCTCGACCGCACGGCGGAGCTCGCCCAGCACCGTGGGTACGCCATCGCTCTCGGCGAAGCCGTGGAAGTCGGTGCCGTCGTACGCGAGGGTCAACCGGACGTTGCGCGTATCGGCCACCCCGAGTGTTGGCTCAGACGAGTTCGATGCGCGCCATCTGGGCGTTGTCGCCGGCGCGGGGACCCATCTTGAGGATCCGGGTGTAGCCGCCATTGCGCTCCGCGTAGCGGGGGGCGACGTCGTGGACCAGCTTGTAGGTCATTTCCTTGTCGCCGAGGAACGACTGGATCTGACGGATCCGGTGGACCTGCATCGGGCCCTCTTCCTGAGCCTTCTTGGCCTTGGTGATGAGCTTCTCCGCGATGGGGCGCAGGTGCTTGGCCTTGGCTTCCGACGTGGTGATCGCCTCAGCAGCGAACAACGACGCGGCAAGGTTGGCCATCATGAGGCGCTGGTGGGAAGCAGAGCTTCCGAAGCGGCGTGAGCGGCGTGGCGTAGGCATTGGTCAGTCCGTCTTTCGTGTTCGTGCGTTCGATCAGCCGCGCAGCGTCAAGCCGCGCTCGTCGAGCTTGGCCTTCACTTCGTCGAGGCTCTTCTGGCCGAAGTTGGTGATGTTCAACAGGTCGTCTTCGGTCTTGGTCAGCAGCTCGCCAACCGTGTTGACCTGCGCCCGCTTGAGGCAGTTGTTGGGACGCTCCGACAGGTCGAGGTCTTCGATCGGGAGGTCGAGGTCGGGCGAGCTGACCGTGGCGTCGATGAGCTCACCGAGTTCGAGGCCGCGGGGCTCATCGGCCATCGTGGCAACGAGATCGACGAGCGAGCGCAGTGTGGCGCCAGCCGAAGCAAGCGCATCGGACGCGGTGATCGAACCGTCGGTCTCGATCTCGATCACGAGCCGGTCGTAGTTCGTGGACTGCTCGACACGGGTCGGCTCGACCTGGAACGACACTCGGCGGATCGGGCTGAAGATCGCATCGATCGGAATGACGCCGATGATCCGGTTGTCGTCCTCGCGGTTGCTCGACAGGTAGCCGCGTCCCTGCTCGACGGTGAGGTCGATGGCGAGACGGCCCTTCGAGTTGAGCGTGGCGATGTGCAGGTCCTTGTTGAGAACCTCCACGTCGGCCGGGCACTCGATGTCGCCCGCAGTCACTGCTCCGGCGCCACGAGCGTCGAGGCGCATCGTGACAGGCTCGTCGGAGACCGATGTGACGACGATGTCCTTGAGGTTCAAGATGATGTCGGTGAGATCCTCGGCGACACCCACGATGGTGTCGAACTCATGGAGCGAGTCGTCGAACCGCGCCGTGGTGATCGCTGCACCGGGAATCGACGAGAGCAGGGTGCGACGCAGGGAGTTGCCGAGCGTGTGACCGAAACCGGGTTCGAGCGGACCGACGGCGAAACGCTGGCGATTGTCGGACTCCTCACCGAGAGCTTCGATGGTGGGGCGCTGCATGACGAGCATTGGTGCCAGGACCTTTCAACGACAGGGATTCGTAACGAGAATGCGAAGGAAACGAGTAACGGATTACTTGGAGTAGAGCTCGACGATGAGCGACTCACGAACGGGCACGTCGATGTGCTCACGCTCGGGCAGGCTGCGAACCGTGACGGCCTTGCCGCCGTCGCTCGCCTCGAGCCACCCGACGAGCGAGCGGTCGAGCGTGTCGATGTTGTGCTGGATCACGATCATCTTCTGTGCCTTCGGCGACAGCGAGATGACCTGGCCCTTCTTGCAGCGGAAGCTGGCGATGTCGACGCGCTTGCCGTCGACCTGGATCAGGCCGTGGTTCACGAACTGACGGGCCTGCGGACGGCTGGAGGCCCAACCGGCACGATAGACGACGTTGTCGAGGCGCTGTTCGAGCAGACGCAGCAGGATCTCACCGGTCGGACCTTGCAGACGGATGGCCTCGACGTAGGTCTTGTGGAACTGCTTTTCGAGCACACCGTAGATGTACTTCGCCTTCTGCTTCTCCTGCATCTGGGCGAGGTACTCGCTGCCGGCGTTGCGGCGACGGGTGCGGCCGTGCTGGCCGGGCGGGAAGGGGCGACGCTCGAGCGCCTGGCGACCCTTTTCGTTTTCGAAGATGTTGACCGACAGGCGGCGCGAGATGCGCACCTTGGGTCCGGTGTAACGAGCCATGGTCAGTCTTCTCCTTAACCGCGCCGACGCTTCGGCTGGCGGCACCCGTTGTGGGGAACCGGTGTGACGTCTTTGATCGAGGTGACCTCGATGCCCGTCTGCTGGATCGAGCGGACGGCGGTGTCGCGGCCCGAGCCCGGGCCCTTGACCTGAACTTCGGCGCGGCGCATGCCGTGCTCGATGGCAGCCTTGCCGGCTTTCTCGGCGGCCTGCTGAGCGGCATACGGCGTGCTCTTGCGGCTGCCCTTGAAGCCGACGGCTCCGGACGAGGCCCACGAGATGACGTTGCCCTCGGTGTCGGTGATCGAGACGATCGTGTTGTTGAACGAGCTCTTGATGTGCACGATGCCCGTGCTCACGTTCTTGCGGTCGCGCTTGCGCGGACGACGGCTCGCAGTTGGCTTGGCCATTACTTCCTCACTGCCTTCTTCTTGTTGGCCACCGTGCGCTTCGGACCCTTGCGGGTGCGAGCGTTGGTGTGGGTGCGCTGGCCGCGAACTGGCAGGCCCTTGCGGTGACGGACGCCCTGGAGGCAGCCGATCTCGATCTTGCGCTTGATGTCGCCCTGCACGTCACGGCGCAGGTCGCCTTCGATCTTGAGGTTCTGATCGATGTAGGAACGGATCCGGTTGACCTCGTCCTCGGTCAGATTGGAAACCTTGGTGTCGGGGTCGAGCTCCAGTTCGGCGCAGATCTTCTGCGACGTGGGAAGACCGATTCCGAAGATGTAGGTGAGCGAGATCTCCAACCGCTTTTCGCGGGGAATGTCGACGCCGGCGATACGTGCCATGTTGATGCTCCTGTCAGCCCTGACGCTGCTTGTGGCGAGGGTTGGTGCAGATGACCATGATGCGGCGATGGCGACGAATCACCTTGCAGTTGTCGCACATCGGCTTGACGCTGGGTCGTACTTTCATGGTTGCTCTCTACTCGTGCCTTATTTGTACCTGTACGTGATGCGACCTCGGGTGAGGTCGTAGGGGGTGAGTTCCACCTGCACCTTGTCGCCGGGAAGGATGCGGATGTAGTGCATCCGCATCTTGCCGGAGATGTGCGCCAAGACTTCATGGCCGTTGTCGAGCGCGACCTTGAACATGGCATTCGGAAGAGATTCGAGGATCTTGCCTTCCAGCACGATCGCGTCTTCCTTTGGCTTTGGCAGGGGCTTCTCCTTACTCGTTCTCGGGACTCGTTCTGGAACCGGACTCGGGCACGACAGCACACAGCTGACGGCACCGAGATGACAACAATGCTCTCCGACGTCCGTTCCGGCGCAGGCGCCGATACGGACATCGCAGTCTGCGAACAGACCGGCGTGTCATGCTAGCGGCGCCTTTTCGGAGAACCAATGGGTGGTCCGCCTGATTTCTGCAACCGTGTGCTATGTCGCCCGCGTTGCCCACCGCTCACGCCCCTTCCACCCGATTCTCTGCGGAACAGGTCTCAGATGCTGCGACACATTCCGCACAGAACAGGACGCTGGTCGAGCACTTGGTACGGTTCGACGATGCACGATCTGGTGATTCGAGGTGGCGTGGTGGTCGACGGAACCGGTGCCGACCGATTCCGCGCCGATGTGGCGATCGACGGTGAACACATCGTCGCGGTGTCCGGCCCCGACGGCGACCCGATCGGGCCGGGCCGTCGAGAGATCGACGCCACCGGGCTGATCGTGACCCCGGGGTGGGTCGACATCCACACCCACTACGACGGCCAGATCACGTGGGACCCCGAGCTCGCACCCTCCTCGGTCAACGGAGTCACGTCGATCCTCGTCGGCAACTGCGGTGTCGGATTCGCTCCCGTCGCCCCTGATCGTCACCAGTTCCTGATCGAACTCCTCGAGGGGGTCGAGGACATTCCCGGTACCGCCCTGACCGAAGGGATGACGTGGGGCTGGGAGACGTTCCCCGAGTACCTCGACCTGCTCGATACGTTGAGTTGGAGCATCGATGTGGGAACCCAGATCCCCCACGCTGCGCTGCGGACCTACGTGATGGGCGATCGCGGCGCCGACGTCGAGGCGGTGGCGTCGCCCGATGAGATCGCCGCGATGTCGAAGCTGTGCGAGGAGGCGATCCGCGCCGGTGCGCTCGGGTTCACCACGTCGCGCACCTACGTGCACCGGACCTCGCGCGGCCAGCAGATCGGCACGCTGCGCGCCGGGACCGACGAGGTGCTCGGGATTGCAGCTGCACTCCGCCGCGCCGACGCCGGGGTCATCCAGTTGATCTCCGACGCGTATCAGTCGACCGACGACGAACTCGTCGCCAACGAGATCGAGCTCCTCGGGCGCATCGCCGCCGAGGTCGGCCGTCCGCTGAGCTTCACCGTGCAACAGAACGACGATGCGCCCGACCGGTTCCGTGAGTTGCTGGCGGCGATCGATCGCTGGAACGCGGCTGGTGCCGACGTCAAGGCCCAGGTGGCGGTTCGGCCGATCGGTGTGCTCATCGGGTTGCAGGCAACAGCCAACCCGTTCATGTTCTGCCCGTCGTACCGGCAACTCCACACACTCACCCCCGACGAGCGGCTCGCCCGCCTTCGTGACCCGGAGATGCGTCGCGTCCTCCTCGATGAGCACGCCGCCTCGACTCCTACCGGTTTCGTCGGGATCCTGCATTCGGGTTACGACCGCATGTACCCGCTCGCCGACCCACCCGACTACGAACCGACACCCGCCGACAGCATCGCCGGCCGCGCCGCGGCAGCAGGTGTCCGGCCCGACGAGCTGCTCTACGACCTCCTGCTCGACGACGACGGCAGCCGCCTGCTCTACATCCCGCTGATGAACTACGCCCACGGGAGCCTCGACGACGTACGCGAGATGCTCACGTCACCGAACGCGATGTTCGGGTTGTCCGACGCCGGAGCGCACTGCAACTCGATCTGCGACGGCACGTTCCCGACCACGGCGATCACCCACTGGACGCGTGACCGCAGTCGTGGCGACCTGCTGGCGCTCGAACAGGTCGTGCACCAGCAGACGCAGCGCACGGCCCGCCATGTCGGCTGGACCGATCGAGGAGTCATCGCTCCCGGCCACCTCGCCGACCTGAACGTGATCGACCTCGAGCGCCTCACCCTGCACCCGCCGCATCTCGTTGCCGACCTCCCTGCCGGTGGTACCCGCCTGATGCAGATCGCCGATGGCTACGTCGCCACCGTGAAGCGCGGACAGGTCATCGCGGAGGAAGGCGAACTGACGGGGGCCCGCCCCGGGCGTCTCCAACGCGGCCGTAGCTGATCCGCGTTCCGTGGTCGACATCATCGCGGCGATCATCACGTCGTTCGGAGTCGTCTTCGTCGCCGAACTCGGTGACAAGACACAACTGTTGGCGCTCGGCTTCGGGGCCCAACATTCACTTCGGCTCGTCGCAGTCGGCCTCACACTCGGCTACGCAATCGCCAATCTTCTGGCGGTGATCGTCGGCGGCCTCCTCGGCGCGGCCCTCCCGGAACGTCCGATTCAGATCGTCAGCGGACTCGTGTTCATCGGCTTCGCGATCCTCGCGCTCCGGCGCGACGACGACACCGACGATGCTGACGTCACCGCTGTCGACGCGCTCGGCGGAGCGACGGGGCCGAAGGTCGTGGGGGCGATCGCACTGGCGATCGCCATCGCCGAGATGGGCGACAAGACCCAGATCACCACGGCCACCCTCGCCTCACAGGCGGCGCCCGTCGGCGTCTGGATAGGGGCGACACTCGGCGCCGCGTCGAGCGGCATGGTGGGCGCCGTCGCGGGTCGTTCGATCGGTCACCGGATCTCGCCGCGCGCCGTCGACGTGGCGTCAGCCGTGCTCTTCGCCGGGTTCGGCATCGCGATGCTCGCGGGCTGGTTCTGACACCTCGACGATCAGCTCTCCGCGCAGCAGCGCGCGTATCGAGTCGATCGCCAGCCGGTGACGCTCGGGCGATTCCGAGCCGCTCTCGGTGAGACCGATCAGGAGGATGCGAACGAACTCGACGGCAAGGTCGCGGTCGCCAGGTCGGATCTCGCCCGAGGCCACCCCGGCGTCGACCATCGAGACGAAGAACTCGTCGCGGGCGGTGACGCTGTGTTCCAGTCGCTCGGCAACCTCGGGAAAGCGGCGCATGTCGGTCCGGACCGTCCCGACGAACAACGCCAACGTCGGATCCTCGACGTTCAACTCGTGCGCTGCCTCCAATACACCGTCGAGTTGACCCAGGAAGGTCGCCGAGGCTTCGACCGCCTCGACGAACCGTCCGTACACCCGACCTTGCATGTCACGATGCACCGCGAGGTAGAGATCGAGCTTGGAATCGACGTAGTGATAGAGGGCCCCCGTAGTGATGCCGGACGCCACTGCGACGTCTTTGTTGGTGACGGCACCGAAGCCCCGCTCGGCGAACAATCGGCGAGCATTGTCGAGGATCGCCTGCCTCGTATCGGCCGAGTCGGTGGCGGGCGGTCGTCCACGCCGACGAGTCCCCCCGGGTGCCACATCGACCATCACGCCAGTATCGCCCTCGGCGGCCGCGCCTCTCCCAGCGGACCGTTCTCGTGATCAACGACGCGACATGCACGAGTTCACGTGAACGCCGAGAAGGGGGTCAGTTGCGGTTGGCTTCGACGGCCTTGACCAGGCGGACGAACACGTCGTCGGGATGGCCGATGCCGTTGACCACCACGAGACGGTTCTGGTCGCCGTAGTGCTTGATCAACGGGAAGGTCTGCTCCTCGTACAGGTCGAGTCGACGATTGACCGACTCGGGCGTGTCATCGGCGCGTTGCTTCACGTCACCACCACACACGTCGCAGATCCACGGGTCGGGATCGTTACCGCTCGCCGTGTAGTTCGTGCCACAGTCGCGACACACCCGGCGCGCCGAAATCCGGTCGAGCACGATCTCGCGCGGCACGTTGAGGTCGAGCACGACGTCGATCGGTCGCTCTCCGGCGATGGCATCGAGAGCATCGGCCTGTTCGATCGTGCGGGGGAAGCCGTCGAGAATGTAACCGCGGGTCGAGGCGTCGGCCGCCGACAGCCGATGGTCGACGAGGCCGATCATGACGTCGTCGCCCACGAGGCCACCGGCGTCCATGACCTGCTTGGCCATCAGGCCGAGTTCGGTGCGCTCACGGGTCGCGGCGCGCAGCATGTCACCGGTGGAGATGTGCGGAACGACGAAGTGCCGTGACAATCGCACGCACTGCGTGCCCTTGCCGGCACCCTGTCGCCCGAGGATGATGAGGCGGGCGCCGGGGATCACGACCGACCTACTTGAGGAATCCCTCGTAGTTGCGCAACGTGAGCTGGCTGTCGATCTGGCGCATCAACTCGAGTGCGACACCCACCGAGATGAGCACAGCGGTACCGGCAAAGGCGAACGTGCTGACTCCGGCGATGATGAGCAGGATGTACGGCAGGATCGCGATGATGGCGATGAACACGGCGCCGGGAAGCGTGATGCGGTTGACGGCCTTCGCAAGGTATCGCTCGGTCTGCGGGCCGGGGCGAACGCCGGGGATGAAGCCACCCTGGCGGCGAAGCTGGTCGGCCTGGCGGATCGGATCGAATGCAATCGAGTTGTAGAAGTAGGCGAACGCGATGATCAGCGTGGCGAAGATCGTGATGTACACGAAGTTCTGCGGGTTCACGATGTACTTGTCGACGAAGCTGGCGATGTCACCGCGCCACCCTTCGCCCGAGCCGAGGAACTGGGTCATGATCACCGGCAACAGCAGGATCGAGCTGGCGAAGATGATCGGGATCACGCCGGACTGGTTGACCTTCAACGGGATGTACGTGTTCTGGCCACCCATCATCCGGCGACCGACCACACGTTTGGCGAACTGCACCGGGATTCTTCGTTGCCCGAGTTCGACGTACACGACGGCCACGATGATGAACAACGTCAGCAGCACCATCGCGACGAACCAGAACGTGCCGTTGAGCTGGAGGATGCTGTAGAAGCCGCCGGGGAGCGATGACACGACCGAGGCGAAGATGATCATCGACATGCCGTTGCCGATTCCGCGCTGCGAGATCATCTCGGCCATCCACATCAACACTGCGGTGCCGGCGACGAGAGTGGGAATGATCAGGTAACCACGAGGCCAGACCCCGTCGGGAAGCAACGGCACCGTCGGTGCGGCGCTCGCAGCCGAGAAGAACGCCGTCCCACGACCGGTGCCGAAGATGAACACCAGGCCCGTGGCCTGCAACGTGGCGAGACCGATCGTGAGATAACGGGTGTACTGGGTGATCTTGCGTTGGCCGACAGCACCCTCGTTCTGGAGTTCCTCCAGCTTCGGGATCACGACGCCGAGCACCTGCATGATGATGCTCGCCGTGATGTACGGCATGATGCCGAGCGCGAAGATCGAGAAGCTCTCGAACGCACCACCGGAGAACAGGTTCAAGAACCCGAGAGCTCCCTGCTGGCCGGCCGATTCACGCAGCTGCTCGATGGCGATGGGGTCGACACCGGGGACACGAATGGCGACACCGAACCGATAGACCACGACCATCGCGATGACGAACAGGATCTTGTTCCTGAGGTCATGGACCTTGAAGATGTTCAACAGGCTCGAGATCACGCGGGGAGGTCCTTCTTCACGTCGTGCTGCGGTTGGGAGCTGATCGGATCAGCGGTTGGCGAACTGGTTGCCCTTGACCGCCGGTCGTCCGGCCTTTCCTTCTTCACGGAAGGGAAGTTCGATCAGGGTGACCGTACCGCCTGCGGCCTTCACCGCTGCTTCAGCTGCCGAGGAGATCGCATGGACGTGCAGGTCGACCTTGGTCGAGATCTCACCGCGGGCGAGCACCTTGACGAACGACTTCTTGCGGACGACACCGTTGGCGACGAGCACCTCGGGATCGACCGTGGAGTCGCCGGTCTTCTCGACGAGGTCGCCGAGAGTATGCAGGTTGACCGCCTGGTACTCGACACGGAACGGGTTGTTGAACCCCTTCAGTTTCGGGACGCGCTGCTTGAGCGGTGTCTGGCCGCCTTCGAAGCCGCGCGCAACGGTGTTGCGGGCGCGCTGGCCCTTGCCGCCGCGGCCGGCGGTCTTTCCGCCCTTGCCGCCCGTACCGCGACCCACCCGCTTGGCGTTCTTCGTGGCGCCTGGCGACGGCGCGAGATCATGGACCTGCATGGTCAGCTCTCTTTCTGCGCGGCCGAATCGGCCACGTCGATGAGGTGCGGAACCCGGGCGATCATGCCGCGGATCTCCGGCCGGTCAGGCAGCGTGTTCGAGGAGCCGATCTTGCCGAGACCGAGCGCCCGCAGCGTGCCGCGGTGCTTGGGCTTGGTGCCGATCGACGACTTGACCTGCGTGACGGTGATGGTGGCTTCGCTCATTCTGCGCTCCCGGCAGTGGCGGCGCCAGCACCCGAATGGGTCTTCTGACGCTCGTTGTAGGCGTTGAGGAGGCCCTTGGGTACGAACTCCTCGGCCGGCAGACCGCGGCGGGCCGCGATCTGGTCGGGACGCTGGAGCGACTTGAGCCCGGCGACGGTGGCGCGAGCGACGTTGATGTGGTTGGCCGAACCGAGCGACTTGCAGAGCACGTCGTGCACGCCGGCCTCTTCGAGAATGACACGGGCAGCGCCGCCGGCGATCACGCCGGTACCTGGTGCGGCAGGCTTCATCATGACCTTGCCGCCACCGGTGGTTCCGAGGACGGGGTGGATGATCGTGCTGCCGGCCATGGGGACCTCGAAGAGGTTGCGCTTGGCTTCCTCGGTGCCCTTCTGGATGGCGAGCGGGACTTCCTTGGCCTTGCCGTAGCCGAGTCCGACGCGACCATTGCCGTCGCCGATCACCACGAGGGCGGTGAAGGAGAACCGGCGACCGCCCTTGACCACTTTGGCCACACGGTTGATCGTGATCACTCGCGACTCGCGCAGACCGCTGTCGTCGCCATCGCGACTGTCACGACCATCACGGCCACCGCCACGACCATCACGGCCACCGCCACGGTTGTCATTGTTCATGGGGAACGACATCAGAACTCCAGTCCTGCTTCACGTGCGGCGGATGCGACGGCGGCAATTCGGCCGTGGTAAGCGAAGCCACCACGGTCGAACACGACCTTGTCGACACCTGCAGCCTTGGCGCGCTCGGCGATGAGTTGTCCCACCCGGGCAGCTGCCTCGACGCTGGAGCCGGAGCCCGCTGAACGCAGGCCGGCTTCGTTCGTCGATGCCGCTGCGAGCGTGGTGCCGGCATCGTCGTCGATCACCTGTACGGACAGGTGCTTGTTCGAACGGAACACCGCCATGCGCGGACGCGCTGCGGTGCCGTGGATCTTCTTGCGGACACGACGGTGGCGGCGGATTCGGCCACTGCGACGGGCTTCGGCGATCTTGGTCATGACGCTCCGTTACTTCTTTCCGGCCTTGCCGGCCTTGCGCAGCACTCGCTCGCCCGCGTAGCGGACACCCTTGCCCTTGTACGGCTCGGGCTTGCGGATACTGCGGATGTTGGCGGCCACCTGGCCGACCACTTCTTTGTCGATACCCGACACGATGACCTGTGTCTGGACGGGAACCTCGAACGTGATGCCTTCGGGAGCCTTGACGTCGACCGAGTGGCTGAACCCGAGGTTCAGACGCAGCAGGCTCGGCCCCTGGGCCTCGGCGCGGTAGCCGACGCCGACGATCTCGAGGTTCTTGGTGAACCCGTCGGTGACGCCGATGACCATGTTGTTGACGAGGCTGCGGGTGAGCCCGTGCATCGCCTTGGTCTTGTTCTCGTCGTTCGGGCGCTCACACAGGAGTGTGTCGCCGTCCTGGCTGATGGTGATGGTGCCGGGGATCTCACGCTCGAGCGTGCCCTTGGGCCCCTTCACCGAGATGTTGCGGCCGTCGAGCTTGACGTCGACGCCTGCTGGCACTGCGATGGGTGCCTTACCGATGCGGGACATGTCGTTCCTACTTCTCCTTCGATCCGGTCCGGGTCACCAGACGTAACACATGACCTCGCCGCCGACGTTGCGCTTGCGCGCCTCGCGGTCGGTCATGAGGCCGTGGGAGGTGGACAGGACGGCCACACCGAGGCCGCCGAGAACTCGGGGGACGGTGCCGGCGTTGCGATACACGCGCAGACCCGGCGTCGAGATGCGACGCAGGCCCATGATCGTGCGATCACGATCGGGCGAGTACTTCATCTGGATCGTGAGCACCTCACCGACACCCCTGGGTGACGGCGCGGTCTCGAAGCTCTCGATGTAGCCCTCCTTGCGGAGGACCTCGGCGAGCGCGACCTTCTGCTTGGACGAGGGCATGCGCACCTCGTCGTGCTTGGCGGTGTTCGCGTTACGAACACGCGTGAGCATGTCGGCGATGGGATCGGTCATCATGATGGTTGTCTCCTCACCAGCTCGACTTCGTCAGACCGGGGATCTCGCCGGCGTGTGCGAGCTCTCGCAGGCACAAGCGGCAGAGGCCGAACTTGCGGTAGACCGAACGGGCGCGGCCGCAGCGGCGGCAGCGTGTGTAGCCGCGAACCTTGAACTTCGGCTTCGCGTTGGCCTTGTTGATCAGTGCTTTCTTTGCCATGTCGTCGCCTCAGTTCACTTCTTGCCGCCGTAGCGAGGGCCACGGTTCTTCTTCTTGCGAGGCTCGTTGTCGGCGTCGGCGCCCTTCTTGAAGGGGAAGCCGTACGCCTCGAGGAGGGCCTTGCCGGTGTCGTTGTCGTGCGCGGTCGTCACGATCGTGACGTCCATACCACGGGGTTGGTCGGCCTTGTCCGGGTCGATCTCGGCGAACATCGTCTGCTCGTTGAGCCCGAACGTGTAGTTGCCGTGGCCGTCCCACGAGTTCGCCGGCAGACCGCGGAAGTCGCGGATGCGAGGGATGGCAACCGAGATCAGGCGGTCGAGGAACTCCCACATGCGGTCACCGCGCAGGGTGACCTTCACGCCGATGGCCTGGCCCTCACGGAGCTTGAAGTTGGCGATCGAGGTGCGGGCCTTGGTGACGACGGGTTTCTGGCCCGAGATCATGGTGAGGTCGGCGACGCAGCCTTCGATGAGCGACGGCTGGCCGGCAGCGCGGCCGACGCCCATGTTGATCACGATCTTTTCGAGGTTCGGCACCTGCATGACGTTCTGGATGCCCAGATCCTCCTGCAGCTTGGCCTTGATCTCGTCGTTGTAGCGCGCCTTCAAGCGCGGGATGTCAGTCGCTGTTGCGGTGCTCATCCGATGACCTCTCCGCTCGGGCGGGCGATGCGCACCTTGGTGCCGTCGTCCTTGGTCTGATAGCCAACGCGAACCTTCTTGCCCTTGTGCACCAACATCACGTTGCTGGCGTCGAGCGGCATGTCCTTTTCGATGATGCCGCCCGCGTCGTTGGCGCGCTGGGCCTTCTGATGCTTCGACGCCACGTTGACGCCGTTCACGATGATCTTGTTGGTCTTCGGGAAGACGAAGGCGATCTCGCCCTGCTTGCCCTTGTCTTTGCCGGTGATCACCTCGACGGTGTCACCCTTCTTGAGCTTCATCTCACAACACCTCCGGTGCCAGCGACACGATTCGCATGAACTTGCGGTCGCGCAGTTCGCGCCCGACCGGGCCGAAGATGCGGGTGCCGCGGGGCGTGAGGTCGTCCTTGATGAGCACGGCAGCGTTCTCGTCGAAGCGGATGTAGCTGCCGTCGGGACGGCGCTTCTCCTTCTTCACGCGAACGACGACGCACTTCACGACTTCGCCCTTCTTGACGGCCGCACCCGGAATCGCGTCCTTGACCGTGGCGACGAAGATGTCGCCGATCGAGGCGTAGCGGCGACGGGTACCGCCGAGGACTTTGATGCACAGCACTTCTTTGGCGCCCGAGTTGTCGGCGACGCGAAGGCGGGACTCCTGCTGGATCATTTGGCCCTCTCGAGGATGTCGGTGATCCGCCAGCGCTTGTTCTTGCTGAGCGGACGGGTCTCCATCACGCGGACCTTGTCACCGACGTTGGCGTCGTTGGTCTCGTCGTGGACGTAGAGCTTCTTGGTGCGCACGATGAACTTGTTGTACTTGGCGTGGCGCACACGATCGACGACGGCCACGACGACCGTCTTGTCCATCGCGTTCGACACGACCGTTCCCTCGCGGACCTTCCTGGCGGCGCGTGCTCGGGGGTCTCGGTTGTCGTTGGTGTTGAGTCAGGCATGTCAGTCACCGTCACTGTCCGGCCTCGGCCGCAGCGATCTCACGCTGACGGATGAGGGTGTTGATACGAGCGACCTGCTTGCGCACCTTGCCGATTTCGGCGGTGTTCTCGAGCTGGCCGGTCGCGTTGCGGAAACGCAGGTTGAGCGCCTCCTGCTTGGTGGCCCTGAGTTCGTCGATCAGTTCGCCGAGGCTGAGTTCGACGAGGTCGTTCTTCTTGGCCATGTCAGATCTCCTCCTCGCGAGTGATGATGCGGGCCTTGATGGGAAGCTTCTGGATCGCCTTGTTGAGGGCTTCCTTGGCGAGGTCTTCGTTCGGGTACGACAGCTCGAAGAGCGTGCGTCCGGGCTTGACGACAGCGACCCAGAATTCCGGGTTGCCCTTGCCGGAGCCCATGCGGGTCTCGGCGGGCTTCTTCGTGACCGGCTTGTCCGGGAACACGTTGATCCACACCTTGCCGCCGCGCTTGATCGAGCGGGTCATGGCGATACGGGCAGCTTCGATCTGGCGGGCGGTGAGCCAGCCCGGCTCGAGCGCCTGGATCCCGTATTCACCGAAGTTCAGGCCGGAGCCGCCCTTCGTCAGGCCCTTGGTGCGGCCGCGATGGTGCTTGCGATGGGCGACCTTGCGAGGCATCAGCATGGTTCGGTCCCCTTTCAGTCCTCGCCGCGGAAGTGCGGCGTGTCGTGGCCCTCGCCCTGCGCGGTGCGCTTGGCGATTGCCTCTTCTTCGTCGAGCAGTTTCTCGAGTTCCGGATCGGCCTCACGGACGAGCGGCTGGGTCTCGGGAGCAAGCATGGCGTCGCGGGGTCCGCCCGACGACACGACCTTGCGCGGTGCTCCGGACGTCTCGCCGACGGCCATGGCGGCCTCGCGGGCGATCTTGTCGTCGTTGAGCTTCTTGTACGGCAGGATGTCGCCCTTGTAGATCCACACCTTGACGCCGACACGACCGCTGGTCGTCTTGGCCTCACGCATGCCGTAGTCGATGTCGGCGCGCAACGTGTGCAGCGGTACCCGACCTTCGCGATACCACTCGGTGCGGCTCATCTCGGCGCCGCCGAGGCGACCCGAGCACTGCACCTTGATCCCGAGGGCGCCGGCGCGCTGTGCGTTCTGCACGGCCCGCTTCATGGCCCGACGGAAGGCGATGCGGTTGACGAGCTGGTCGGCAACCCCCTGAGCGATCAGGGCTGCGTCGAGTTCCGGGTTCTTGATCTCGACGATGTTGAGCTGGACCTTCGCGTTGCCGGTGATCTTGGTGATGAGCTGGCGGAGTTCGTCGGCCTGGGCACCACGACGACCGATGACGATGCCGGGACGAGCGGTGTGCACGTCGACGCGGAGCTTGTCACGGGTGCGCTCGACCTCGATGCGGCTGATGGCCGCGGACTCGAGACGAGTCATGATCTCGCGGCGGATCGTCCAGTCCTCGGTGAGGTACTGCTTGTAGTCCCGCTCGGAGAACCAACGCGACTTCCAGTCGGTGGTGACGCCCAGACGGAAGCCGTACGGATTGATCTTCTGACCCATTACTTGGTGGCTCCCTCGTCGTCCGCTTCGCTTTCTCCTCGCGACGCTTCCGCCTCGTCGCTGGCGCTTCCCTCGGCGGGTGCGTCAACGTCGGCGGCCGCGTCAGCGACTTCGGCTTCGTCGGTTTCGGTTGACTCTTGCGTCGCATCGGCCTCAGTCGTCGCATCGCCTTCGGTCGCTTCGGCTTCCAGAGCCTCTGCTGACTCGACGACCTCCGACTCGGAGACGTCAGTCGTTTCCTCGTCGACGATCTCGGCGTCGACGACTTCGTCGGTTCGCTTCAGTCGTTTCGGTGGCCTGCTTGCGGCTGCGCTCGACGCGGGCACGGCGGCTGGCGGCGCTCGACTGCGGGCGGCCACGGCCGACGCTGCCACCGGCACGCTCCTGGCGGGCCTGAATGATGGCGATGCGGTCGTCGCTCATGCGAGCGACGATGACCGTGATGTGACAGCTGCGCTTGTTGATCCGGGTCGCACGGCCGCGGGCCCGGGGACGGAACCGCTTGAGCGTCGGGCCCTCGTCGGCGAAGCAGGCGACGACGTAGAGCTCGTCGGCGTCCTGGTCGTCGTTGTTGACGGCGTTGGCAACGGCGCTGGCGAGCACCTTGCGGATGTCACGGGCGATGTGGCGATCGGTGAACTGCAGCACCTCGTCGGCGCTGCGCACATCGAGGCCGCGGATCAGGTCGAGCACGACGCGGGCCTTGGAGGCCGACGCCCGCACGTACTTGGCGGTCGCCTTCGTGCCGGAACGTTCGCCGGCGACGAACGACTTCTCGTTGAGCTTCGGTCCGGTCATCAGCGGCGACCCTTCGAGTTGCGCTCCATGCCCGCGTGGAACTTGAACGTGCGGGTGGGGCTGAACTCACCGAGCTTGTGGCCGACCATCGACTCGGTCACATAGACCGGGACGTGCTTGCGGCCGTCATGGACGGCGATCGTGTGGCCGACCATGTCGGGGATGATGGTGGAGCGACGCGACCAGGTCTTGACGACCTTGCGTTCCCCGGCGGCGTTCTGAGCGTCGATCTTCTTGAGAAGATGATCGTCGACGAACGGGCCCTTCTTGAGACTGCGAGACATGCGGAGTTACCTTCCTTGCCGCGTCAGCGGCGACCCTTGCTCGTACGGCGGCGACGGATGATCAACTTCTGGCTCGCCTTCTTCTTGTCGCGGGTGCGGCCCTCGGGCTTGCCCCACGGCGACACGGCGGGACGACCACCGGAGGTTCGGCCTTCGCCGCCACCGAGTGGATGGTCGACCGGGTTCATGGCGACACCGCGGGTCTGGGGCTTCTTGCCCTTCCAGCGGTTGCGGCCGGCCTTGCCGATCTTCACGAGTTCGTGCTGGCTGTTGCCGACCTCGCCGACGGTTGCACGGCAGTCGATCATCACCCGGCGCATTTCGGTGGACGGCATGCGCAGCGTGGCGTAATCGCCTTCCTTGGCGACGAGCTGGACGGCGATGCCGGCCGAACGACCGATCTTGCCGCCCTGGCCGGGGCGCAGCTCGACGTTGTGCACGGTGGTTCCGACCGGGATGTAGCGCAACGGCAAAGCGTTGCCCGGCTTGATGTCGGCGCCGTGGCCGCTCTCGACGGTGTCGCCGACGTTGAGTCCACGCGGGGCGAGGATGTAGGCCTTCACGCCGTCGTTGTAGTGGAGCAGCGCGATGCGGCACGTGCGGTTGGGATCGTATTCGATGGCGGCGACCTTGGCGGTCACGCCGTCCTTGACCCGCTTGAAGTCGATGATGCGGTACTGCTGCTTGTGGCCGCCGCCACGGTGACGTGACGTCTTGCGGCCGTAGCTGTTGCGGCCACCGGTCTTCGACTTCTTGACGAGGAGCGACTTCTCCGGCGTGGTCTTGGTGATCTCGCTGAAGTCGGAGCTCGTCTGGAAGCGACGGCCGGGGCTGGTGGGCTTGCGGGAACGAATGGCCATGATGCGCTCAGTTCTCGAACAGCGGGATTTCGCCCGCTGCCAGGGTGACGATGGCCCGCTTCGTGTCGGGCCGGGTACCGATGCGGTTGGTGCCACGGGTGCGCTTGCGCTTGCCGGGGCGGTTCAAGGTGTTGACCTTGAGCACCTCGACGCCCCAGATCGCCTCGACAGCGTCGCGGATCTCGGGCTTGGAGGCCTTGGTGCTCACCTTGAAGGTGTAGACGCCGGTCTCGATGAGGGCGTAGCTCTTCTCCGAAACGACCGGAGCAATGATGATGTCGCGGGGATCCTTCATCAGGCGTCTGCTTTCTCAGTTGCTTCGGCCTCGACGGCCGATGCAGGGGCGGAGGTCGGCGTGCCGGCGGGCAGGACTTCCTTGGTGAACACGATCCACTCGTTGCAGAGCACGTCGTAAGCGTTGAGTTCGCCCGGGCCGATGATCTGCACCTTGGGCAGGTTGCGGAAGCTCAGCGCTGCGGCAGCATCGTCACGACCGACGACCACCAGCGCGGTGCCGGTGATTCCGAGCGCGTCGAGCGCAGCCTTGGCGTCTTTGGTCTTGGGGGCTTCGAAGCCCCAGTTGTCGACGACGACGACCTTGCCCTCAGCGGCCCGGTCGGACAGCGCCGAGCGCAGTGCCAACTTCACCATCTTCTTGGGGGTCTTCTGGTCGTACTTGCGGGGCTTCGGGCCGAGGGCCACGCCGCCGCCGGAGAAGTGAGGTGCCCGGATCGAGCCCTGGCGGGCGTTGCCGGTGCCCTTCTGGGCGTAGGGCTTGCGACCACCACCGCGCACGTCGGCGCGGGTCTTGGTGCTCTGCGTGCCGGAGCGGCGGGCGGCGAGCTGTGCGGTGACGACCTGGTGCATGACCGGCACGTTCGGCTGGACGCCGAAGACCTCGTCGTCGAGCTCGATCGTTCCGCTGTCCTTGCCGGCTGCGGTCTTGAGGGTGAGATCGGCCATGGTCAGCCTGCCTTTCCTGCGAACTTCACGGCGTTACGCACGAGGACGACGCCACCGGCGGGGCCGGGGACCGAACCCCGGATCAGCAGCAGATTGCGCTCGGCATCGGACTCGACGACCACGAGGTTCTGCGTGGTGACCTGCTCGTGGCCCATGTGGCCCGCCATGCGCTGGCCCTTGAACACGCGTGCCGGGAAGGCACACGAGCCGATGGCGCCAGGCTTGCGGTGGCTCTTGTTGTTACCGTGCGAAGCCGGCTGGCCCTTGAAGTTGTGACGCTTCATGACACCGGCGAAGCCCTTGCCCCGACTGGTGCCGGTGACGTCGACCATCGTGCCGGCGGGGATCTGTTCGACGGTCAGCTCCTGGCCGACCTCGAAGCCATCGACGGAGTCGAGGCGGAGTTCCACGAGGCGCTTGCCCGGCTCGACGCCGGCCTTCTCGAAGTGGCCGAGCGCCGGCTTGGTGAGCTTGTTCGCCTTGCGGTGCCCGTAGGTCACCTGCAGCGCGGTGTAGCCGTCGCGTTCGTTGGTCTTGATCTGGACGATGCGCATCGGTTCGACGCGCAGGACGGTGACCGGAACGACCTTGTCGTCCACCCACGTCTGTGTCATGCCGACCTTTTCGCCGACGATCGATTGTTGTGCCATGGCGGCGTTTTCCCTTTGAGTTGATCGAGCCGCTCATCTGGTGAGGAACGGCTATCCACGCAAATGCTCCGCCGCTGCGGCTACCACGGTTCATGGCAGTCGAGCGTGCGGAGCACGAGATCATGTAGTTGCTGGGCGGTTCCGGTCCCGAGCGTTGCGGGTGGCCTACACAGACATCAGTTGCTGAATGGAGTGATGATCGGAATGCCTCCCGATCACGGCCATGCAATGCTATGGGCGCAGCTGCGGCCTTCCAACCCGCCGTTCCGGTTTCGCGAGCGAGTGTGATCAGCGGATGGTGTCGGGGTGGTGTCGGGGTGGCGTCAGGGTCGTGTCAGATGCGCCTGGCGATGGTTGCGGCGCCGTGGATGGCGGCCTGGATGCTGTCCGTGCCGTTGACGTTGCCGGCGAGATGCACGGACAGGCCGGCCGCGCGAAGGTGGTCGGCGAGTTCGGCATCGGGTTCGTGGTACGTGGCGATCACCACGGTGTCGGCAGCGAGTGTACGAGCGAGGTCGTTGCCGATCCCGCGGAGCTCCACCTCGGTCGGAGTCACGCGGCGGAGTGCCATCGATGGCACGAACTGCACTCCGGCGCCGTAGAGCCGCTCCCGGCTGGCTTCGACGGTCGCAGGCGGATAGGGGATGTTGGCGCCGAGCTGTTCGAGGCGGCTGACGATGGTCACGTCGGCGCCGGCAGCCACGAGCGCGTCGGCCGCGGCGATCGCTTCGAAGGTGGCAGTGTCGTCGTAGACGACCGCGTTGCGACCGAGGGTGGCGCGCCCGCCGAAGCCGAGCACGTCCCAGACCGTGTACACGTGAGGAAGATCGCCACCGGGTACCGGCGTGGACGGGCTCGACAGTTGGAAGCCGCCACGGCGCGGGGTCGATCCGGTTGCGACGATGACGTCGTCGGGTTCCTGCTCGATCACGAGATCGGGGTCGACCGGTGTGCGCAGGTGGACGTGTACGCCGAGTCGGGTGATCTCGTCGGCGAGGAACCGGGTGATCGCTTCCAGGTCGGCACGGTGTGGCGCGGAAGCTGCGATTCGGACCTGTCCTCCGAGGTGGTTCTTCATTTCGTACAGGTGCACCTCGTGGCCGCGTAGCGCTGCCGTGCGGGCTGCCTCCAGCCCTGCGGGTCCACCTCCGATGACGAGCACCTTCTTCTTCACCGGGGCGGGGGCAGGAGTCTCGAACTCGACGGATCGCTCCTTGCCCGCTGCGACGTTGACGACGCACTGCAGACGGCCGGTGGTCATCAGTTGTGCGACACATCCCATGCTCGTGCCGATGCACGGTCGGATCTCGTGTTCGCGTCCATCTCGAGCCTTGGCAACGAGGTAGGGGTCGGCGACCATCGCCCGCACGAGCGACACCATGTCGGCCACGCCGGTTCCGACGAGGTGGTCGGCGTGGTCGAGGGTCATGATCCGCCCGGTCACGATGGTGGGCACGTTGACGGCTCGGGTGACCTGTTCGCTGCTCTCGATCTCGTAGCCGAGCGGATCGTCGAGCGTGGAGAGGAACTTGTGGAAGCGCCAGTAGGAACCCATCGAGATGTCGAGGAAGTCCACGAGGGGCTCGATGTGCCGGGCGATCGCGGCCGCTTCGGCCTGATCGATGCCGCCTTCGATGAAGTCGGTGCCCGACAGCCGTACGCCCACCGGGAACCCCGCGCCGACCTCGTTGCGGATCGCTTCGAGGATCTCGACCAGGAATCGTGTGCGGTTCTCCAGCGTGCCTCCGTAACGGTCGTCGCGCAGATTGGTCGCGGGCGAGAGGAACTGGCCGATGAGGTACCCGTGGGCGCCGTGCAGCTCGACGCCGTCCAGCCCACCGTCACGACAACGCACTGCCGCCTCCGCGAACGCAGCGACGGTCTCGTCGATCATCGCTTGGGTCATCGGCCGCGGCACCATGTTCACCGACGGCGCCGGCACGGCCGAGGCCGACACCGGTTGGCCGGCGCGGGCGTAGGCGGCGCCACCGTGCCACAGCTGTTGGAAGACTTTCGTGCCGTGCACGTGCATCCGGCGCGTCAGCTCCTCGTAGAACGGGAGGACAGCGTCGGCGAACACCGCGATGGCGGTGGCCGAGCTCGGCTGCACGCCCGCGATCTCGATGACGGTGAGGCCGACACCACCTCGGGCGCGCTCCTCGTGATACGCGATCAGGTCCTCACCGGTGGTACCGGTGGAGTGTGCGGTGCGCGCGATGCGGTTGGGCACGGTGCACGAACCGATCTGCAGCGGCTGGAAGAGGTTGTCGTAGGTCATGGTGTGCTCAGTCCCAGCGCACGGGAAGCGACTCGAACCCGTGGAGCACGCTGGCCTTCACGCGGACGGGGTCGCCGTCCGGGCGGATGCGCGGCAGACGGTCGAGCACCGCCTCCAACGCGACGGCTCCTTCGAGTCGCGACAACGGCGCGCCCAGGCAGTAGTGGATTCCTGCGCCGAACGCGCCATGGCGCTTGCGGAGGTCGGTGAGGTCACGCGTGACGTCGAAGCGGTCGGGATCGTCCCACGACGCCGGGTCGAGGTTGGCGGAGCCGAACAGCATGTACACCTTGGAGTCCACGGGGATCTCGACGCCGTGGAGCGTGACCGGGCAGTTGTTCGTGCGGAACAGGCCGTGCACGGGCGCGTCGATTCGCAGGCTCTCCTCGATCGCGTTGGGGATCAGCGTTCGGTCGGCTCTGGACCAGGGCCATCTGGTCTGGGTGCCGCATGAGCCGATTGACGACGTTGCCGATGAGCAGCGTGGTCGTCGCTGAACCGGCGACGAGCAGGAACTGGCAGAAGCCGATGACTTGCTGTTGGGTCAATTTCTCGCCATCGCGCTCGACGGTGAGCAATCGCGTCAGCAGGTCTGCCGGCACCGCCTCGCCGGCGTCGAGAGCGTTGGCACGACGCTGGATGTGGGGTCCGAAGTAGCCGTAGTACTGCCGGTACACGTTCACGACCTCGTCGTTGGCGGCACGTCCGCCTTCGAGCGCGACCGCTTCCGCCATCGGCAACACCCAGGACCGGAACATCGCGATGTCCTCTTGGGGCATTCCGAGCATCCAGCACATCACGACCAGAGGGAGTGGCATCGCCAGGTCCCGGACGAGGTCACCCCGGCCCTCGTCGACGACCTCGTCCATCAGCTCGTTCACCAGCGCGCGGATGTCGGGTCCCATGGCCTCCAGCACCGACGGCTTGAACGCGCGCGAGATCGCGAGTCGCTCTGCGGTGTGACGCGGCGGATCGCTCGACACGAGGACCCCTGCGCCGATCTCGCCGAACGCCAGACCGGGGCCGTACTTCGACGACCACGTGTCGTCGTCGCGCAGCGCTGCGAACACGTCAGCTCCACGTGCCAGCGTGTAGTGCTCGGCGGGCACGGTGGTGTGGTGTACCGGGCACTGCTCGCGCAGCGCGGCGAACGTGGCCGCCGGATCGAGTTGGAACTCCTCGGACAACAGGTTGAACGCGACGGCATGCGGATCGCCGGTCATGATTTATTGCTCCTCACGGATAGAGAACAGCGGCGAGCGTCACGGCGCATCGCTCCAGTGACGACGGGGAAGCCGGCAGCGCGGAGAGCGACTCGATGTGGCAGAGACCCAGGAGCAGGGCGAAGAACGTCTTCACCACTGCGTCGTCGTCCATTCCGGACGCCGAGACCCACATGATCGCCTGTTCGGCATGCCACTCGGCGAGCAGCGCAGCGACCTCGGGATACCTGGCGGCGGCAACGTGGATCTCGGCCAGGAGGCGGCGCGTGGAGAGAAACTCCGGAGACAGGAACGCCCGCACCACATCCGGCGCCGCCGTCGACGACCGACGCGTTTCGAGGTGCAAGTCGTGCGAGCTCCCACCGGGCAGCCGCCACGAGCAACTCCACCTTGCCGCCGAAGTGGTTGTAGATCGCCGGGGCCGACACGTCGGCGCGGGCGGCGATGTCGACCACGGTCGCTCCGTCGAAGCCGAACTCGACGCACGACGCCACTGCAGCACGGAGCAGGCGGTCCCGTGTTGCGACGCCGTCGTCGTCGACCTTCGGCGGACGACCGACACGGCGCTCAGCCACCGACGCCACGCTTGTCGCCCTCCCATCCGTTTCGATGAACGAAGTCCTCGACCGGCCGGCGATTCACCGGCCCGAACCGTCCGACCGGCCAACCGATCGGGATCATGGCAGCGATGCGGATCGACTCCGGGATCGCCAGCACGTCGCGCACGGTCGGCTCAGCCGTCAGGTGCAGCGTCGTGAACACACTGCCCAACTCCAGCGCCCGCGCCGCGAGCACGATGTTCTGCGCCGCCGGATACAGCGCCGACCACGTGAACCGCTCGTGTGGCGCTGCGGGCGGGTAGATGACCGGTCCGGCGACGAACACGATCACCGGCGCTCGGTCGAGTGTGTCGATCAGCGCGGCCGTGCCATCCAACATGAGGCGTGTCGTTCGGTCAGGACGAGGCATCGACGCGACACGCTCGGCCATGGCGGCCCGGATCGCGTCGGCGATCCGGGTCTTCGGCTCGGCATCGTCGACCACGATGAAGTCCCAGCCCTGGCTGTTGCCCGGGCTCGGCGCACGCGTCGCAGCCCACAGCACCCGGTCGATCAGTTCCGGCGGCACCGGATCCGGCTTCAGCATCCGCATCGCCCGGCATGTTCCCATCGCCTCGAAGACGTCCACCTTGAATATATTAGTGAGCGTTCATTAATATCGCAAACCATGACGGATGACTGCACGAACGACGAGCTCATCGACCTCACCGGGCGCCGTGCGCTCGTCACCGGAGCAGCGAAGGGAATCGGCGCAGCCATCGCCGCACGGCTCGCCGCCGCCGGCGCCCACGTGACCATCGCCGACCTCGACGACCCGACCGGTCGCGCCACCGCTGACGGGCTGATCGCGCGCGGCCTCTCGGCGAGCTATGTCCGTTGCGACATCACCGACGCCGACCCAGCTCGCCGACGCTGTCGCCCTCGCAGCCGGCGACGGCGCCCTGGACATCCTCGTGAACAACGCCGGAATCTTTCCCACGACCGGCCCCATCGACGACGTGACCGATGCCTTCGTTCAACGCATGCTCGACATCAACGTCCGAGCCCAGTACTCCGCAGCCCGCGATGCCGCCCGCCACATGACCCGCGGCGGCAGCATCGTCAACCTCGCCTCGATCGCCGCGATCCGAGGAGGCGCCAACATCAGCGCGTACGCCGTGTCGAAGGCCGCCATCGTGGGCATGACCCGCGCCTTCGCCAACGAGCTCGGACCACACGGCATCCGTGTCAACGCGATCGCACCCGGCATCATCGACACACCAGGCGTCCAGGAGCAGATGGCGCCACTCAGGGCCGGCGGCCTCGACATCGACAAGGCCATCGCCGCCAACCCACTTCGCATCGGCGGCCGACCCGACCACATCGCCCGCGCCGCGCTCTTCCTCTGCTCGAGCCTTGCCGAGTTCGTCACCGGCCACGTCCTCGTCGTCGACGGCGGCGCAACCGCCTGAGCCGACCGGCACCGCCCGCCAGGGTTCCATCGGATGGCTACCATCGGAAGATGACTGGATTCGAGACGGTCTGCGTTGCGGCCGTCCAAGCGACGCCGGTGATCCTCGATGCCGATGCGACGGTCGACAAGGCCATCGACCTCCTCGGCGAGGCGGCCGACGGCGGTGCGACCCTGGTGGTCTTCCCGGAGTGTTTCGTGTCGGTGTACCCGAGCGGTGCGTGGGCGGCGCAGGCTGCGACGTGGACCCGGGGGTGTGATGAACTGTGGGAGCGGATGTGGGCATCGAGCATCGACGTCCGCGGCCCACTGGTCGATCGACTGACCGCGGCGTGCGCGGAGCGCGGCGTCCATCTCGCCATCGGCATCAACGAGCGCGAGGACGACCGGCCGGGCACGCTGTACAACACGCTGCTCGTCATCGGCGGCGACGGGGTGCTACTCCGGCATCGCAAGCTGATGCCCACGATGCACGAGCGCGTGTTCCACGGGGTGGGCGCCGGCGACGATCTCGGAGTCGTCGAGCTTCCCGGAAGCGCGCGGGTTGGCGGCCTCATCTGTTGGGAGAACCGAATGCCACTCGCGCGGTGGCGCGTCTACGAGGGCGGCCCGCAGATCTGGCTGGCGCCGACCGCGGACGACAGCGACGGCTGGATTGCGTCGATGCGACACATCGCCATCGAGGCAGGGGCGTTCGTGGTGAGCGTGCCCCAGTTCATTCCGGCGAGCGCGTTCCCGGATGACTTCCCGGTGGCGCTGCCCGACGGCGTCGACGTCTTCGGCCGCGGTGGCGCATGCGTCGTGTCGCCCGGCGGCGAGGTGATCGCCGGCCCGCTCTACGACACGGAAGGAATCGTCATCGCACACTGCGATCTTCGCGAGGCGCTGCATGCCAAGCGCTACTTCGACGTCGTCGGTCACTACGGCCGAGCCGACGTGCTCGCGCCGGGCCGACCGACCGTGGGGAACTAGCGCACCGTGGATCTCGTGCGCGTCGAACTCGCCGACGATCCGACCGTGGACATCACGACCACCGGACGACAGACCGGGATGCCGCGCCGGATCGAGATCTGGATCGTCGATGTCGACGGCCGCTTCTTCATCACGGGGACACCCGGCCGGCGCGACTGGATGGCCAACCTGTCGGCGGATCCGAGCCTTGTCGTCCACCTCAAGCGCCACGCTCACGTCGACCTCGCCGCGCGAGCGACACCGGTCAACGATCCGGCGACCCGCCGTGCAGTGCTCGAACACCTGAACGCAGCGTGGTACCGGAGCCAACAGCCACTCGACGCGCTGGTCGCGACGTCACCGATGGTCGAAGTCGTGTTCGACGGTCCGCCGGCCTGAGCACCGCGCCGACGGCGAGAGTCCCGGCACGCCTACTGGAACTCGTGGGGCCTCGTGCCGGTGGCCAGAGAGCCGGATTCGAGCCACTGCGCAGCATCGGGCGGGAGTCCGCCGGCGACCATGGCGTCGTAGCGGTCGAGTTGTTCCTGTGTCAGCACGTCGCGCCACCGCCCGTTCGTTCCCTTGTGGAAGAACGAGTCCGCGCCGTTCTCGAACACCATGTCGATTCGTCCGCCACTGCGAGCTTCCTCACGCATCTCGGAGAGTCCGCATCGCGCGACCGTCGCGGGCCACAAGTCCTCGGGAACGTCGACATCGAGAAATGCGGCGAGCTGTCTCATCTCACCCTGGAGGTCGGCCTTCAGGTCGTTGTAGTGGACGAAGTAGGCGAAACCCTCGTGGCGCAGCGGCCACCACGACGCCAGATGGGTGATCGGCGAGCAGTCGTTCGACCACTGGTCGAGGAGGTCGTCCATGTCGCCGTCCCACGGTGGCAGTGGGGGCAGGCCCTCCTCGGCCCCGCTCGCGTTCAGGAATTCGATGACCTCCGGTCGCATCGCGCCGCGGTGGTTCGCCCACGACATGAGAGCGTCACGGCCGTCGCGGTAGACCGTGATGTACTTGCACTCCTCGAAGATCGGCACGCAGTCGGCGGGCGAATGGGTCTTGATGAATCGGCGATGTCGTTGACCATCGAGATGGGCGAGGAGGTCCTCGATCGGCGTGAACCGGGCATCGATCCACGGACTGCGCCCATTGCGATCATCGGGCGCGTCGCCCGCCGGCCACATCAGTGACGACACGATGCCCTGCATCCACGTGGTACCACTCTTCGGCGGGGTGCTGATGAAGATGTCGTCCACGCGATGTTCGAAGTCACGCCAGCGGAGGCTGTCCTCGATCGAACGCCGATGCTCGCTGGTGGGTTGACGAACGGTCGCCACAGGACGCACGGTAACCGATCGACGGCCATCGGAAAGTCGGGCTACTCCGCACACATCGTGCATCAGGAACGGAGGTTGGAGCTTCGCGCCGTCAGGACAGTCCTCCATCGCCGAATCGGCTGGACACCGCACGGTCCGAGGCGACATGCTTCGCCGGTGCCACCGCCGAACTCGCTCGTCGCCTTCGCCGTGCTGGCCTTCGCCATCATCATCATCCCGGGACCGAGCGTGATGTTCGTGATCAGCCGGGCGCTCTCCTACGGGCGGCGCGCCGCGTTGCTCACGGTCGTCGGCAACGCCGCGGGGTTCTACGCGCAGGTCGTGCTCGTGGCATTCGGCCTCGGCGCTCTCCTCGAACGGTCGATCGTCGCGTACAACACCGTGAAGTTCGTCGGGGCGCTGTACCTCGTGTGGCTCGGCATCCAGACCTTCCGTCGGCGGCGCGAACTCGCGCAGGTCGACGACGCCACCGAACTCCAACCGCACCGGTCGATCCTGCTCGACGGATTCGTCGTCGGGGTGGCCAACCCCAAGACCATCGTCTTCTTCGCCGCGGTGCTCCCCCAGTACGTACGCGCCGACGGCGCTCCTGCGGCGCTCCAGATGGCGGTGCTCGGCCTCATCTTCGTCGCCGTTGCCCTCGCATCGGACAGCGTATGGGGCATCGCCGCAGGGACCGCCCGGGGCTGGTTCGCCCGCTCGCCTCGACGGCTCGAACGTCTGGGCGGCGCCGGCGGCCTGGCGATCGCCGCCCTCGGCGTTCGCCTCGCCGTCAGTCGGCGCGAGTGACGCGCTGCGCGACGAACACGGTGTCGTGGATCTCGATCGGCTCGCCGTGGTGGTCGACGACTCGGGGGCGGGCATCGCACACGACCACGGTGAAGTCCTCGACCGACCTGAGCGGCGATCTCCTCGGCGGTGTAGAAGAGCTCCGGGCGGGGCGGCCGTCGCACCGGCGTGTCGAGGTCGGACGGATGATGGGCCACGATCAGCACGGTCCCGCCGGGAGCGACCGCGTCGAAACAGCGCGAGAACAGAGCGGTGCGCTCCGGCGAGGCGAGGTGCGTGTAGTGCGATGTGACGAGATCGAACGGACCCGCCGGGAGGTCGTCTGCCAGCACATCGGTGTGCACCCACGTGATGCGGTCGGCGACGCGGACCGCCTCCGCCTGGCGGCGACCGCGCTCCAGTGCCACCGACGAGATGTCGACCGCCACGACGTCCCAGCCGTGCTCGGCCAGCCAGATCGCATCCGCTCCCTCGCCCGCACCGATGTCGAGTGCTCGCCCAGGCGCCAGCCCGGCCGCCTCCGACACGAGGGTCGCGTTCGGCCGACCACTCCACACCTGGTCCGCCGAACGGTACCGCTCATCCCAGAAGTCCTCGTCCATGGCCGACATTCAGGGGAACCTCCATTCGATCCACTCGGCGACGCTCGCCACACGCTGGGTGAGGGGCCCGCTGGACGCGGACCGTGCGGTCAGTCCTCCGGGCGGTCGGTGACCGTCACGGTGAGATCGATCCGCTCGCCGTCGCGGACCACGGTGATGGTCGAGGAGTCGCCCGGCTGGAGATCGCGGATCGCCGCGATCAGCCCGGTCGTTCCATCGATCGCGGCGCCATCGGCAGCCACGACGAGGTCGCCGGCTTCGACACCGGCATCGGCGGCCGGCGTTCCCGGCTGCACGCTGGCGATGACCGCACCCTGCCCACCGTCGCGTCGATCCTCGAGTTCGACCCCGAGGTAGCCCTCCGATCGAGCCTCCCCGCCGGCCTGCGCCCGAAGCGCCTCGATCACCGGGAGCGCCTCACCCACGCTGATGGCGAAACCGACGTTCGTCGCCGCCGACGTCGTGGTGTCGCGCGCCACCGCAGTGTTGATGCCGACGACTTCCCCGAGGGCGTTGACCAGCGGGCCGCCCGAGTTCCCCGACGAGATCGCGGCGTCGGTCTGGATCAAGCCGTCGAGGAACGCGCCGTCGGTGCCGATGGTGCGATCGAGCGCCGAGACGATGCCGAGAGTGACCGACGGGTCACCGTCGAGGCCGAGGGCGAAACCGATCGCCACGACCTCATCGCCGAGACGGACACTGGCGGGGTCGCCGAACACGGCTGCATCGAAATCGTCGCCACTCATCCGCAGCAACGCGAGATCGTTGCCGGCATCAGCCGCGAGCAGGCGCGCTTCCCGTGGCTCGGTCTCGCCGGCGAGGCGGACACGGATCTCGGTGGCACCGTTCACCACATGGGCGTTGGTCAGGATTTCACCGTCGGAGGAAATGATCACGCCCGTGCCGACGGACTGGCCTCCGCCGACATCGGCGTTGATGGTGACGACCGACGGCGCGATGTGGTCGATGACCTTGCCGACGTCGAGACGAGCTGCGGATGGTTCGCTCGGGTCCGACACGTTGATCGGCTCGTCGCTCGCGCTCCTGGGGGGCTCGTCGATCCAATCGGACACCTGGCTGCCCACGAGCGCCCCCGTGAGTCCGGCAACCCATGCAACCGCTGCCACGATGGCAACGAGCATCGCTCCTCGCCGCTTCGCATGGCGGGGTGAAGGCGCAGGCGGCACCGCGTTCACACCTGGTGCCGGCGGTGGCAGCGAAGTCATGGCTCTCTGTCTATCCCCGAACGCGAACTGCGACCCCCGTCGGGGTCGCAGTTCTCAACTTCTTCACAACCAGTTGAGACGCGGGGTCTGACCCCCACCTCAGGGCGGCGTCTCGTTCAGGCGTTCTGGATCTTGATCTCGATGTCGACGCCGGCGGGCAGCTCGATGCGCTGCAGGCTGTCGATGGTCTTGCCGTTCGGGTTCACGATGTCGATGAGGCGCTTGTGCACCCGCATCTCGAAGTGCTCCCGGCTGTCCTTGTCGACGTGCGGGCCACGGATGACCGTGTAGCGGTGCTTGTCGGTGGGCAGCGGGATGGGCCCGCGGACGGTGGCGTCGGTACGAGTGACCGTCTCGACGATCTTCTTCGTCGACTGGTCGATGATCTCGTGGTCGAACGCCTTCAGGCGGATTCTGATGCTCTGTGCCATGTCAGTGTCTCTTCTGTCTCAGCTGGTCCGGGTCACTTCAGGATCTTGGTGACGCGGCCGGCACCCACCGTGCGACCACCCTCACGAATAGCGAAACGCAAACCCTCATCCATCGCGATCGGCTTACCCAACTCCACCGTGATCTCCACATTGTCACCAGGCATCACCATCTCCGTACCCGCCGGCAACTCAATCGTCCCCGTCACATCAGTCGTACGGAAAAAGAACTGCGGACGATAATTGTTGAAGAACGGCTTATGACGCCCACCCTCATCCTTGTTCAACACATACACCTGACCCTCGAAATTCGTGTGCGGCGTAATCGAACCCGGCTTACAGAACACCTGACCCCGCTCCACATCCTCCTTCGCCGTCCCACGAAGAAGCGCACCGATGTTGTCACCCGCCTGACCCTCATCGAACAACTTACGGAACATCTCAACACCCGTACACGTCGTCTTCTGCGTCGCCCGCAAACCAACAATCTCGATCTCATCACCCGTATGAACAATGCCCTGCTCGACCTTGCCCGTCACCACCGTGCCACGACCCGTGATCGTGAACACATCCTCGATCGGCATCAAGAACGGCTTGTCCAACTCACGCACCGGCAACGGAATGAACGAATCAGCCGCAGCCATCAACTCCATGATCTTCTCCTGCCACACAGGATCACCCTCCAACGCCTTCAACGCGCTGACACCTGCACAACCGGAACATCATCACCCGGGAACTCATACTCATTCAGCAGCTCACGAACCTCGAGCTCCACGAACTCCATCAACTCCTCATCATCAACCATGTCCGCCTTGTTCAACGCAACAATGATCGACGGCACCCCAACCTGACGAGCCAACAACACATGCTCACGCGTCTGCGGCATCGGACCATCCGTCGCCGCAACCACCAAAATCGCGCCATCAACCTGCGCCGCACCCGTAATCATGTTCTTGATGTAATCAGCATGACCCGGCATGTCCACATGCGCATAATGCCGATTCTCAGTCTCATACTCAATATGAGCAATCGAAATCGTAATACCACGCGCCTTCTCCTCCGGCGCCTTGTCAATCGTGTCAAACGCCGCAAACTCAGCCAACCCACGATCCGCCAACGTCTGCGAAATAGCCGCCGTCAACGTCGTCTTACCATGATCAATATGACCCATCGTGCCAATATTCACATGCGGCTTATTACGCTCAAACTTCTGCTTGCTCATCGCTGCGACTCCAATGTCGTTTCTTGTTGTTAGAGGTGGGTTGTCAAGGAACTTGATCTGCATTGCTCGTGACGTGACGTCAGCGGCGATCATTCGCCACGAACTCGCTTCACGATTTCCTGGGCGATGGCCTCGGGCACCTGCTGGTACTCGGAGAACTGCATCGTGTAGGTGGCGCGCCCCTGGGTGCGCGAACGGAGGTCAGTACTGTAGCCGAACATCTCCGACAGCGGCACCGTGGCGTTGACGACCTGGGTGTTGCCGCGGGCCTCCATGCTGCCGATGCGGCCGCGGCGGCTCGACAGGTCGCCCATGACGTCGCCCATGTAGTCCTCGGGGGTCACGACCTCGACCGCCATGATCGGTTCCATGAGGACAGGGCGGGCCATTTCGGCGGCCTTGCGGAATGCCATCTGACCGGCAATCTTGAAGGCCATCTCCGAGGAGTCGACGTCGTGGTACTGGCCGTCGACCAGTTGCACCTTGACGTCGACGGTCGGGTAACCCGCGAGCACGCCGTTGTCGAGCGAGCTCTGCAGACCCTGGTTGGTCGGGTTGATGTACTCGCGCGGGATCTTGCCGCCCGAGATCTTGTCCTCGAACTCGTAGCCGCCGCCCGGGTTGGGCAGCATGTTGATCTTCACCACGGCGAACTGGCCGGAGCCACCCGACTGCTTGATGTGGCGGTACTCGACGTTGGTGACTTCCTTGGTGATCGTCTCGCGGTAGGCCACCTGCGGCTTGCCGACAGTGGCTTCGACGCCGAACTCACGCTGCATGCGGTCGACCAGCACCTCGAGGTGCAGCTCGCCCATGCCCGAGATCACCGTCTGGCCGGTCTCCTCGTCGGAGCGGATGCGGAACGTGGGGTCTTCGTCGGACAGCGACTTGAGCGCCTTGCCGAGCTTCTCCTGGTCGGACTTCGTCTTGGGCTCGATGGCGACGTGGATGACCGGCTCGGGGAACTCCATCCGTTCGAGCACGATCGGGTGGTCGCGGTCACACAGGGTGTCGCCGGTGGTGACGTTCTTGAAGCCCAGCCCGGCGACGATGTCACCGGCCATGGCCACGTCGAGATCCTCACGCTGGTTGGCGTGCATCAGCAGGATGCGGCCGAGACGCTCGCGGTCTTCCTTGACGGAGTTGTAGACCTCTTCGCCCTTGCCGATCTCGCCCGAGTACACCCGGAAATAGGTCAGCTTGCCGAACGGGTCGGCGACGATCTTGAACGCCAGTGCAGCGAACTCCTTGTCTTCCGGACCGCGGTAGAGAACGTCCTCACCGTTCACCGACAGGCCCTGTGCCGGCGGGATGTCGAGCGGAGACGGCAGGAAGTCGACGACGGCGTCGAGCATGGGCTGGACGCCCTTGTTCTTGAAGGCCGAGCCACACAGGATCGGCACGAAGTCGAATGCCAGGGTGCCCTTGCGGATCGCCTTCTTGATGTCGGCCTCGGAGATCTCCTCGCCACCGAGGTAGGCATCCATCAACGCCTCGTCCTGCGTGGCGATGGTCTCCATCATGGCTTCGCGGTACTCGTTGGCCTGATCGACCATGTCGGCGGGGATGTCGATTTCGTCCCAGGTGGCGCCGAGTTCCTCGTCGTTCCAGATGAGCGCCTTCATCTTCACGATGTCGATGAGGCCGGCAAACGGCTTGACGGCCTCGGGGCCACCGGCGCCGACGGGCAACTGGATGACGAGCGGCACGGCCTGCAGGCGGTCGCGGACCATGTCGACGGTGCGGTAGAAGTCGGCTCCGATGCGGTCCATCTTGTTGACGAAGCACATGCGCGGCACCTTGTAGGTGTTGGCCTGGCGCCACACGGTTTCGGTCTGTGGCTCCACGCCGGCGACCGAGTCGAACACGGTGACGGCGCCGTCGAGCACTCGCAGCGAACGCTCGACTTCGATGGTGAAGTCGACGTGGCCCGGCGTGTCGATGATGTTGATGCGGTGGTTGTCCCACACACAGGTGGTGGCAGCGGAAGTGATGGTGATGCCGCGCTCTTGCTCCTGCGCCATGTGGTCCATGGTCGCGGCGCCGTCGTGGACTTCACCGATCTTGTAGCTCTTGCCGGTGTAGTAGAGGATGCGCTCGGTGGTGGTGGTCTTGCCCGCATCGATGTGCGCCATGATCCCGATGTTCCGGGTGCGCTCCAGGGGGAACTCTCGCTTGGCCATCTGCTACTTCACTTCCGTGTCAAGGGGCGACTGGGGGGTTGCCGTACTGCGCACACAGGCGCAGGCACGGAGTTCGAGTGTATCGGCGGAATCGCAGCCCCCACTGCGTGTGACCCCTGCATCGACCGACTGCGTACGGTCGAGTGCGGCGAGCGCTCAGCGGGCCTGGATGTAGTCGTGCAGTTGGCCGTTCTCGATCTCGAGCTGACCCAGCCGGGCCTTGACGACGTCGCCGATCGAGATGATCCCGGCGAACTTTCCGTCGTCGTCGACCACCGGCAGGTGCCGGATCCGACGTTCGGTCATCATGCCCATCATGTGATCGACCGTGTCGTGGCCATGGCACGTCGTGACGGTCGTCGACATCGCCGAGGCCACGTTGCGCCCGAGCGTCGAGCCGCCGTGGGCAGCCAGTGCGCGCACGACATCGCGTTCGGACACGATGCCGTCGATGGTGCGCCCGTCTCGGCTCACAACGAGGGCTCCGACGCCGTGATCACGTAGCGCGGCCGTCGCGTCGGCGAGCGAATCGTCCGGGCCGATCGTGGCGACGGCGGTTCCTTTGACCTTCAGGATGTTCTGGACGTGCATCGAGTTCCCCTCTCGATCGTGCGACCGCACCGGTCGCTGGTCGGGCGTCCTCCCCCTCAAGGCCACGTTAGTGCATTCGTGAAGCGGCGAGAACCGGAGCCACAACGACGGAACCCGGAGCCGAGGCCCCGGGTTCCGTACACGTTGTTCGAGTCACCGGCGCAGCCGGCAGATGTTCACCAGCGATAGTGGGCGAACGCCTTGTTCGAGTCGGCCATCTTCTGGATGTCGTCGCGCTTCTTCATCGCGGCGCCCAATCCATTGGCCGCATCCATGAGTTCGTTGGCAAGGCACTCGGCCATCGTCTTCTCACGACGGGCGCGGGCGTAGTCGACCGTCCAGCGGATCGCCAGCGTGGTCGCACGACGAGGACGAACCTCGACGGGCACCTGATAGGTGGCACCGCCGACCCGGCGGCTGCGGACTTCGAGCGGCGGCTTGACGTTCTCGATGGCTCGCTTGACCGTGTCGATCGCCATGTCGTCGCCTTCGAGGCGCGACTGGATGATCTCCATCGCGTCATAGACGATCTTCTCGGCAACGGTGCGCTTGCCGTGCAACATCACCTTGTTGGTGATCTGCGTGACGAGCTGCGACTTGTGGATGGGATCCGCGACGAGTTCGCGGCGGGGAGCAGGACCTTTACGTGGCATCTCGGGTCACTTCTCCTTCTTGGCGCCATAACGGCTACGGGACTGCTTGCGGTTCTTCACGCCGACGGCGTCGAGCGCTCCGCGGATGATCTTGTACCGGACACCGGGAAGGTCACGAACGCGGCCTCCACGCACGAGCACGATCGAGTGCTCCTGGAGATTGTGGCCCTCACCCGGGATGTAGGCGGTGACCTCGATACCGGAGTTGAGACGGACACGAGCGACCTTGCGAAGCGCCGAGTTCGGCTTCTTCGGGGTGGTGGTGTACACACGAGTGCACACGCCGCGGCGCTGGGGCGAACCCTTGAGCGCCGGCGTCTTGCTCTTGGTGACTTTCGAGCTCCGACCTTGACGGACGAGCTGCTGGATGGTTGGCACTGATTGAACCTCGTTCGTTCAGGTCGTTTCGCGGACTGGAGCCTGCGAAATGTGGTGGGTTGGACGAATCACGGGTTGCGACCCGCCCGCCATACACCGGAACCGTTGCTCGAACGGACCCGATGAGAGGACCCTGCAAGGCTATGGGCACCCACTCGATCGCGCAACCGCCCGCCGGGTGCTAGAACCGCAGGGTATGGGAGTGCTCACCTCTGATCCGCTCCTGGTGCTGTTCATCGTGGTGGCGCTCGGTGCAGCGCTCGGCCGCGTGCGCGTCGGCGGAGTCAGCCTGGGCCCGGCAGCGGCGCTGTTCGCCGGGCTCGGCGTGTCCGCGATCGACCCGGATCTGGCCGAGCTCCCGGCGATCATCCCGCTCTTCGGGCTCGCGCTGTTCATCTACACGATCGGATTGGCCTCCGGACCGGCGTTCTTCGGCGGGTTGCGCCAGGACGGCCTGCGGGTCAGCGTCGCAGTTGCGCTGTTGCTCGGCGCAGTCGGGCTGACCGTCGCCGGGGTCAGCGAGCTGTTCGACTTCGATCCAGGCGCTCGGGCGGGGCTCTTCGCCGGGTCGCAGACGAACACCCCGGCACTGTCAGCCGCGCTCGAGCAGCTCGCGCCACAGATCGCGGCGAACGAGGTCACCGACCCGGTCGTCGGCTACTCGCTCGTGTATCCCCTCGGCGTGGTGGCGATGATCGTCGCCGCCGGGTGGTCGTTGCGCCGTGCCCGGCACCCGGGGCACGACCTGCCATTGGTGCCATCGACCACTCCGGCTCAACGGAACGCGACCAGCGTGACGGTGATCGTCACACGCCCCGATCTGCCGAACCTCGCCGCGTTGCGATCGTGGGAGGGCGAACGGTTGACGTTCTCGCGCGTCGAACACGACGGTGAAGTGAACCTCGCCACGAACGACGTCACGCTGGAGCCCGGTGACCTCTGCACCGTCATCGGTACGCCTGATGTGGTCGACCGGTTCGTCGACTGGGCGGGCTACCGCAGCGAGCGACATCTTGCGCTCGACCGCAAGAAGCTCGACTTCCGGCGGATCTCGGTGTCCAAACGAACGCTCGCCGGAGCCCGCCTGCGCGACGTCGACCTCGAGGGCCGCTTCGGAGCGATGGCGACCCGTGTTCGTCGTGGCGACGCCGATTTCGTCGTCGATCGGGACTTCGTGTTGCGACTCGGTGACCGCGTCCGGGTCGTCGGTCCGACCGACAAGATGGCCGACGTGGCCGGCGCGCTCGGGGATTCCGACCGGGGACTCAGCGAAGTCGACCCGCTCGGCTTTGCGACGGGACTGGCGATCGGTCTGCTCCTCGCTCAGGTCGCGATCCCGATCCCAGGTGGTGGTCAGGTCGAACTGGGCGTCGGCGGCGGTCCGCTGATCGTTGCACTCGTCTTGGGCACCCTCGGACGGACGGGTCCGTTCACCTGGCAGATTCCATACGCGGCGAACCTCACCATCCGTCAACTCGGCGTACTGCTGTTCCTCGGCGGGGTCGGCATCCGCTCCGGTGGCACGTTCGCGGAGGCAGCCGGCACCGGCGTCGGGCTGCGACTCGCCGTTGCCGGCGTGATCGTGACGGCGGCGACGGCCGGGCTCGTGACCCTCATGCTGCGAATCCTGCGTCGCGGCCCGATCGACGGCGCCGGAATGGTCGCCGGTGTCCAGACCCAGCCCGCCGTGCTGGCATTCGCCTCCGAACGCGCCGATGGCGACGAGCGCGTCGACACCGGCTACGCCCTCGTGTTCCCCTTGGCGATGATCCTCAAGCTGATCATCGTCCAGCTGCTCATCTGACCCGACACGCCCGGGCAGACCCCGGCAATCCCGGTTTCCTGGAACGGGGATTGCTGTTGGGTCAGCCGATGGGTTCGGCGGTGGCGGCTTCGGCGTCGTAGGTGCCGCTGAGTCCGGCGAGGAACGCTGCGGGATCCTCTTCTTCGCCATCGCTCGAGTAGAACGACATCGGCTCGTAGTCCGGCGCTTCGATGCCGAACTCGCGGTACTTCATCATGCCCGTACCAGCCGGGATGAGCTTGCCGATGATGATGTTCTCCTTGAGGCCGATGAGGCTGTCACCGCGGCCGTCGATGGCGGCCTCGGTGAGCACCCGGGTGGTCTCCTGGAACGACGCAGCCGACAGCCACGACTCGGTGGCCAACGATGCCTTGGTGATGCCCATCAGTTCCGGGCGACCTTCGGCGGGGCGTTCGCCCTCTTCGACCATGCGACGGTTCGTGTCGCGGAAGCGCTTCGAGTCGACACGCTCACCCGGCAGGAACGACGTACCGCCCGGCTCCTGCACGCCGACACGCCGCGTCATCTGACGCACGATCAGCTCGATGTGCTTGTCGTGGATCGACACGCCCTGATCGCGGTACACCCGCTGCACTTCCTCCACGAGGTAGAGCTGCGTTTCACGGATGCCCTTGATCTCCATGATCTCCTTCGGATCGAAGGGACCATCGGTGAGCGGATCGCCGGCCTTGACGTCCTGGCCGTCTTCGACGATCGGACGTGCACCGAGCGGCAGCACCACTTCGTGCTCCTCGCCGGCATCGTCGACCACCACGACCGGGATGCCCTTGCCCTCGTCCTCGCGCAGACGCAGTACGCCGGTCGCCTTCGCGAGACGAGCCGAGCCCTTCGGGGTACGAGCCTCGAACAACTCGACGACGCGTGGCAGACCACCGGCAATGTCCTTGCCGGCCACACCGCCGGTGTGGAAGGTGCGCATCGTCAGCTGCGTACCGGGTTCACCGATCGACTGGGCTGCGATGACGCCGACTGCCTCACCGAGTTCGATCATCTTGCCCGTGGCAAGCGAACGCCCGTAGCACATTGCGCACACGCCGAGTTCGGCGTCACAGGTCAACACGGAACGAACACGGAGCCGCTCGATCTTCGGATCGTCGCGCAGCGCCTCCATCTCCTCGTCGCCGACGATGGTGTTGCGCGGCAGCAGGGAGATCTCCTCGCCATCCTTCAACATCGGGGTCGACAACTCCGTGTCCTGCAGCAGCGCGCGGCCGTACAGCTTCGTCTCGATGTACGAACGACGATTCGCCGTGTCGGGCGAGACGTTCTCGATCCACACGCCGAGTGTCGAACCGCAGTCCGGTTCGCGCACGATCAGTTCCTGGGCGACGTCGACGAGACGACGAGTGAGGTATCCCGAGTCAGCGGTACGCAGCGCCGTGTCGACGAGGCCCTTGCGGGCGCCCGGCGTGGCGATGAAGTACTCCAGGGTCTCCAGACCCTCGCGGAAGTTCGACTTGATGGGACGAGGAATCATGTCACCGCGTGGGTTGGCCACCAGCCCGCGCATGGCGCCGATCTGACGCATCTGCGTCATGTTTCCTCGGGCACCCGAGTCGACCATCATCTGGATCGGATTGAAGCGCTGTTGTTCGAACTCGGCGACCATGGCAGCCTGCACCTCGGCGGTGGCATCGGTCCAGATGCGCACTTCCTGCTGGCGACGCTCGCCGTCGGTGATGATGCCGCGTCGGAACTGCTTCTCGACCTTGTCGGCCTGCTCCTCGTAGTCGTCGAGCAGGGCGCGCTTGGCCGACGGGGTACGGACGTCGTCGATCGACACGGTGAGGCCCGACTGGGTGGCGAACCGGTAACAGAGGTTCTTCAGCTTGTCGAGCGCATCGGCGACAACCGACTTGTCGTAGTTGTCGGAGAGGCGTTCGACGATGACCCCCATCTCCTTCTTCTTGACGGTCTCGTTGAAGTGGCCGAACTGGTCGGGGTAGTCGGCGGGCAGCGCCTCTTCGAACAACACCCGACCGACAGTCGTGTCGAAGCGCTCCTTGCCGGGAGGACACATCGTGATCTTGGCGTGCAGCGCGAGCGTGCCTTCGTCGTACGCACGCAACGCCTCCCACAGGTGGCGGAACACGCGGCCTTCGCCGGCGACGCCGGGCACCTGCTCGGTGAGGTAGTAGCCACCGATGATGAGGTCCTGCGACGGCGTCACGATCGGGCGACCCGACGCCGGCGACAAGATGTTGTTGGCGCTGAGCATGAGCACGCGTGCCTCGGCTTGCGCCTCAGCGGACAGCGGCACGTGGATGGCCATCTGGTCACCGTCGAAGTCGGCGTTGAACGCCGTGCAGACGAGCGGATGGATCTGCAGTGCCTTGCCCTCGACGAGCACCGGCTCGAAGGCCTGGATGCCCAGGCGGTGCAGGGTCGGGGCACGGTTGAGGAGCACCGGGTGCTCCTTGATGACGTCTTCGAGGACGTCCCACACCTGCGGGCGGCGACGCTCGACCATGCGCTTGGCCGTCTTGATGTTCTGCGCCAGCTCGAGGTCGACGAGACGCTTCATGACGAACGGCTTGAACAGCTCGAGTGCCATCAACTTCGGCAGACCGCACTGGTGCAGACGAAGCGTCGGGCCGGCCACGATGACCGAACGGCCGGAGTAGTCGACTCGCTTGCCGAGCAGGTTCTGGCGGAAGCGGCCCTGCTTGCCCTTGAGCATGTCGGACAGCGACTTGAGGGGACGGTTGCCCGGCCCGGTCACCGGCCGGCCACGGCGACCGTTGTCGAACAGTGCGTCGACGGCCTCCTGCAGCATGCGCTTTTCGTTGTTGATGATGATCTCCGGCGCACCGAGGTTGAGCAGACGCTCGAGTCGGTTGTTGCGGTTGATCACGCGGCGGTAGAGGTCGTTGAGGTCGGACGTGGCGAAGCGGCCACCGTCGAGCTGGACCATCGGACGCAGCTCCGGTGGGATCACCGGGACGACGTCGAGGATCATGGCCTTCGGGTCGTTGGTACGACGGCCGTGCTCGTCACGACGGTTGAACGACGCGACGATCTTGAGGCGCTTGATGGCCTTCTGCTTGCGCTGGGCGCTGAGCGGCTTCTGGCCCTCTTGCGGATCGATCGCGTTTCGAAGCTTGATCTCCTCTTCGTCGAAGTCGATGCGGTCGATGAGCGACTTGATCGCCTCGGCGCCGGTGCCACCTTCGAAGTACTCGCCGTACTTGTCGCGCATCTCGCGCCACAACATCTCGTCCTCGATGATCTTGCGGGCATGGAGCGTTCGGAACTCGTCCCAGGTGCGCGCGATGAGGTCGAGTTCGATCTCGTAACGCTCGCGGATGCCTTCGACTTCCTTGTCGGCTTCCTTCTGGATCTTCTTCAGGTCGGCGGCCTTGGCGTCTTCCTTCTCGGCCTCCGCTGCGGTCTCCTCGAGCTCCTTGAAGCGACGATCGATGGCGAGTTCCATCTCCTTCATGATCGCGTCACGCTCTTCGAGGTACTCGGCTTCCAGGTTGCCCAGGTTCTCGTGACGGCCCTCTTCGTCGACCCAGCTCACGAGGTGGGCGGCGAAGTAGATGACCTTCTCGAGCATCTTGGCCTTGAGCTCTTCCTTCGGCTCGATGCCGGCGAGGAGGTACGCGAGCCACGACCGGGTACCGCGCAGGTACCAGATGTGCACGGCCGGAGCGGCGAGTTCGATGTGGCCCATGCGGTCGCGACGGACCTTCGAGCGGGTGACTTCGACGCCACAGCGCTCGCAGATGATGCCCTTGAACCGGACGCGCTTGTACTTGCCGCAGTAGCACTCCCAGTCACGGGTCGGCCCGAAGATCTTCTCGCAGAACAGGCCGTCCTTCTCGGGGCGCAGCGTGCGGTAGTTGATCGTTTCGGGCTTCTTCACCTCACCGTGCGACCAGGTGCGGATCTGATCCGCCGTGGCCAGACGGATCTTCAGTTGGTCGAACATGTTGACGTCGAGCATGTGGTTCCTCGTTGTTCGGGTCGTGCGTTGTGATGTCAGTCGTGCTCGGTGCGGCGAGGGAAGCGCCAGCGACGAGCTGCAGGGAGGGAGCGGTCAAAGCGGAGCGGAGACCAGTCCCTCTCCACTAATAAGTAGGCGCGCTCGCGCTTTTCGCGTTCGCGACGGGCGTCGTCTTCGTCGGTGCCGCGCTCCGGCCGGGAGATGTCGATGCCGAGTTCCTCGGCGGCGCGGTAGACCTCGTCGTCGAGGTCACGCATCTCGATCTCGTGGCCGTCCTCGGTGAGCACTTCGACGTTGATGCAGAGTGCCTGCATCTCCTTCATCAGCACCTTGAAGCTCTCGGGCACGCCCGGTTCGGGGATGTTGTCGCCCTTCACGATCGCTTCGTACACACGAACACGGCCGAGCACGTCGTCGGACTTGATGGTGAGCAGCTCCTGCAAGCAGTACGCCGCGCCGTAGGCCTCGAGAGCCCACACTTCCATCTCGCCGAATCGCTGGCCACCGAACTGGGCCTTACCACCGAGCGGCTGCTGGGTGATCATCGAGTACGGGCCGGTGGAGCGAGCGTGGATCTTGTCGTCGACCAGGTGGGCCAACTTCAAGATGTACATGTAGCCGCAGGTGATCTGGTTGTCGTACATCTCGCCGGTGCGACCGTTGTAGAGGTCGAGCTTGCCGTTCGTGCCGACCAGGCGATCGCCGTTGGCCGACTCGGGATTGAGGCCCTCGAGGATCTCCTGGATGGTCGGATGATCGCCCGACTTCTCCTTCTCGTCCCACTTCGCGCCGTCGAACACCGGCGTCGCCACGAACGTGGAGGGCTTGGTGTTCGGTCGCGTCTTGGTCTCGGTGCCACGGATCGGCTCGTCGCCGACCTTGGTGCCGTCGGGGTTCGTCCACCCCCAGCGGGCGCAGTAGCCGAGATGGGCTTCGAGCACCTGGCCCACGTTCATCCGGCTCGGCACGCCGAGCGGGTTGAGGATGATGTCGACGGGCTGACCATCGGCCGTGTAAGGCATGTCCTCGATCGGCAGGATGCGCGAGATGACGCCCTTGTTGCCGTGGCGACCGGCGAGCTTGTCGCCCACCGAGATCTTGCGCTTCTGGGCGACGTACACCCGCACGAGCTGGTTGACACCGGGCGGCAGTTCGTCGCCGTCGTCACGGTTGAACACCTTGACGTCGATGACCTTGCCGACTTCGCCGTGCGGCACCTTCAAGCTGGTGTCGCGGACCTCACGGGCCTTCTCGCCGAAGATCGCGCGCAGGAGGCGCTCCTCAGGGGTCAGTTCGGTCTCACCCTTGGGCGTGACCTTGCCGACGAGGACGTCGCCGGGGCCGACTTCGGCGCCCACGCGGATGATGCCGCGATCGTCGAGGTCGGCGAGGATGTCGTCGCTCAGGTTCGGAATGTCACGGGAGATCTCTTCCGGGCCGAGCTTGGTGTCACGGGCATCGACCTCGTGTTCCTTGATGTGGATCGACGTCAGGACGTCGTCCTTCACCAAGCGCTCGGAGAGGATGATCGCGTCCTCGAAGTTGTAGCCCTCCCACGGCATGAACGCCACGAGCAGGTTCTTGCCGAGCGCGAGTTCGCCATGATCGGTCGAGGGACCGTCGGCCAGGATCGTGCCCTTGGACACCTTGTCGCCCTCGACCACGCGGGGCCGCTGGTTGATGCAGGTGTCCTGGTTCGACCGACGGAACTTGGCGAGGCGGTAGACCTTCTTGCCTTCCGTCTTGTACTGCACGGCGATCAGGTCGCCGGTGACCTCGATGACCTCGCCGTCGTCGATCGCCTGGATCAGGTCGGCGGCGTCACGGGCGGCACGGTTCTCGATGCCGGTGCCGATGTACGGAGCCTCGGCGCGTACCAGCGGAACGGCCTGGCGCTGCATGTTGGCACCCATCAGGGCGCGGTTGGCGTCGTCGTGCTCGAGGAACGGGATCAGGGCGGTGGCAACCGACACGATCTGCTTCGGCGACACGTCGATGAAGTCGACTTCCTCCGGCGGCACGTAGCCGATGTCGGTGGTGGCACCGAAGAAGCTCTCCGCTTCGAGCATCTTGCGCAGATCCTCGAGGCTGGCAGCTTGCGGCGAGCGACGCACGAGCGTGCGTTGGTCGCGGATGCTGCCGTCGTCGTTCAGGGGCGTGTTGGCCTGGGCGACGACGTAGTTCTCTTCCTCGTCGGCGGCCATGTAGACGATCTTGCCGGTGACCTTGCCGTTCTTGACCTCGCGGTACGGGCTCTCGATGAAGCCGAACTCGTTGACGCGGGCGTAGGTCGACAGCCCACCGATCAGGCCGATGTTCGGGCCTTCCGGGGTTTCGATCGGGCACATGCGGCCGTAGTGGCTGAAGTGCACGTCGCGCACCTCGAAGCCGGCACGCTCGCGTGACAGGCCACCCGGTCCGAGCGCCGACAGACGGCGACGGTGGGTGAGGCCCGACAGCGGGTTCACCTGGTCCATGAACTGCGACAGCTGGGAGGTTCCGAAGAACTCCTTGATCGCCGCGACGACCGGGCGGATGTTGATGAGCGTCTGCGGCGTGATCGCCTCGACGTCCTGGGTGGTCATGCGCTCACGCACGACACGCTCCATACGGGACAGGCCGATGCGAACCTGGTTCTGGATCAGCTCGCCGACCGACCGGATGCGACGGTTGGCGAAGTGGTCCTGGTCGTCGAGGCGGTAGCCGGGCTCCTGCTTGACGAGATGCAGCATGTAGGTGATCGACGCGAGCACTTCGCAGCGGCTGAGCACGTTCTGGTTCTCGTCGGGGTAGTCGAGCAACGGCTCGCCCTCGGAGTTGACGGCGCCCTCGAGGCCGAACAGGGCGCCGAGCTGAGCGACTTCGTTGCCGAGCTTGCGGTTGAGCTTGTAGCGACCGACGCGGCTGAGGTCGTAGCGACGGCTCTCGAAGAACGCGTTGCGGAAGTAGGCCTTGGCCGACTCGACCGTGGGCGGCTCGCCCGGACGGGCCCGCTTGTAGATCTCGACGAGTGCCTCGTCCTGGGTCGGCGCGATGTCGCGCTCCTTGTCCCACTGGCCCTCGAGGAAGTCGAAGTGGTTGACGAAGCGATCGAGGAAGCCGGGGGCGTTCTCCTCGTCGTAGCCGAGCGCCCGCAGCATCGTGAAGATGCCGAGGCGACGCTTGCGGGCCACGCGGGTACCCGCAGTGACGTCCTTGCCCGGCTTGTGCTCGACGTCGAACTCCATCCACTCACCGCGGTACGGGTGGATCGTGCCCTTGACGAGCTGGTGCTTGGTCAGGTTGCGGAGGCGGAAGCGCTCACCGGGCTCGAAGATGACGCCGGGGCTGCGCACGAGCTGCGACACGACGACGCGCTCGGTGCCGTTGACGATGAACGTGCCCTTCTCGGTCATGATCGGGAAGTCGCCCATGAAGACGGTCTGTTCCTTGATCTCACCGGTGTTGCGGTTCATGAACCGGGCGCGCACGAACACGGGCGCGCTGTAGGTCATGTCCTTCTCCTTGCACTCCTCCACCGTGAACTTCGGCGGCGGGCGCAGGTCTTCGTCGAACGGGTCGAACTCCAGCTCGAGCTGAAGCGACTCGGAGAAGTCCTTGATCGGGCTGATGTCACGGAAGGTGTTCGCCAAGCCCTCGTTGAGGAACCATTCGAAACTCTCTCGCTGGATCGCGATCAGGTCAGGGAGTTCGAGCGGCTCCTTGAGGTTGCCGAACGAATAGCGTTCACGGGACACGGGACGAGTCGCCACGGATCACTCTCCAGGGAATCGAGGATGGACGTCACAGAATGCTGCGACGTGATACCGGGCGCGCATGACCGAACCGAAGGGACGGTAAGGGGACAACAAACGCACGGCAACGTTCGATGCTATCCAGAGGGGACGCACAACGTCAACCGGCTTCGGCATGGAAATCGCCGAGCAGGGACGGGGTAACCGCTGAATTGCGGGACAACGTAAAGAAGTCGGTCGCGAAAGTCAAGCATTGCCGCGGAACTGACATCTTCTCGTGACGAAGGTCCTACGTACCGCTCACGGGTCCTGTCACCGGCACCCTCCCGGGCGTGCGGCCTTCGGCCGGTCCCGGAAGTGCCCCGGCGCCACCCGTTCGCTGTTCGGCGGCACCAGTCGCGAGTGCAACTCAGCACTTGGGGGGAGGGGGCATATTGAAGAACCCCGGGGGAATGCCCCCGGGGTTCTTCATCGGCTCACCCAGCGAGGGGCGAGTTCGTCATTTCGGTTGCGTAGGTGGGCGGGTGGCGCCGGGGCACTTCCGAAGACCGGCCGGAGGCCGCAGCTTCGGGAGTGTGCCGGTGACAGGACCCGCTCGCCGGGAACGCAGCAAGCGATCAGGCGAGCTTGACGGTCGCGCCGACTTCTTCGAGCTTGGCCTTGGCGGCATCGGCGTCGGCCTTGCTGGCCTTCTCCATGAGCGCCTTCGGGGCCGCGTCGACGAGGTCCTTGGCGTCCTTCAGGCCCACGCCGAGGAGGTCCTTGACGACCTTCACGACCTGGATCTTCTGCGCACCGGCGCTCTCGAGGACGACATCGAACTCGTCCTTCTCTTCTTCAGCAGCGGCTTCGCCGCCACCGCCGGCGGGAGCTGCTGCAGCAACAGCCACCGGGGCGGCGGCAGTCACTTCGAACTTCTCTTCGAATGCGTCGAGCAGTTCCTTGAGCTCGATGACGGTCATGTTGCTGATCGCGTCGAGTACTTCTTCCTTGGTTGCCATGTCGGCGTTCTCCTTGTTTCAGATGTTGATGGTTGTTCGTGATCAGGCGGCCTCGGCGGCTGCCTTCTGATCGATGAGTGCGGACAGTCCGTACGCGAAGTTGCGCGGGAGCGCCTGGAGCAGACCAGCGGTCTTGACCAGGGGCGCCTGGAACGCGCCGGCCAATTGGGCCAGCAGTACTTCGCGCGACGGCAGACTCGCCAGTGCCTTGACATCATCGGCGGTCATCGGCGCGTCGCCGAGGACTCCGCCCTTGATGACGAGCAGTGGATTCGCCCTGGACTGATCGAGCAGCGCCTTGGCGGCCGCCACCGAATCACCGGTGACGAACGTGAGGGCGGTCGGGCCGAGCAGATACTCGTTGAGGCTCTCGTAGCCCGCGTCCGTGGCGGCCAGACGTGCCAGGGTGTTCTTGTACACCTTGTGCTCGGCTCCGGCAGCCCGAAGCGGGGCGCGAAGGTTGGCCATCTGGCCGACCTTCATCCCGCGGTACTCGGACACGAACACCGCCACGCTCTCGTTGAGCTTGGCGGTGATCTCCTCGACGATCGCGACCTTGTCGGGTCGTGGTGTGGTCGTCGTTGTCATGTGTGCATACCTCCTTTCGCTGCAACTCGTGGTGCTCGCATCAGATGCGAACACCGACGAGGAGCGCACGCACACCGAACGAGTCGGGCGTACGTGGTTCTTCGGCGATATGCACCTCGGTTGGCGGGCGGACCCATTACCCCCGGTTGGGGACCAACGGTCTCAGGCGAGCGACCGTTCAATATGTGACCGCGGCAAGACTAGCGCTGCGGATCAGGTTTCGGGCTTGAGGCGCCCGGTGTCGACGTGAACGCCGGGGCCCATCGTGGACGACACGGTGATCTTCTTGAGGTACTTGCCCTTGGCCGAGGCCGGCTTCGCACGCTGGATCTCCTCGATCACGGCACGGAAGTTCTGTTCCAACGCCGAGAGCTCGAAGCTGGCCTTGCCGAGCGGCACATGCACGTTGCCATAGCGGTCGGTCCGGTATTCGACCTTTCCGCCCTTGAAGTCCTCGACAGCCTTGCCCACATCGGGCGTGACCGTGCCGGTCTTCGGGTTGGGCATCAGCCCACGCGGGCCGAGCACTCGACCGAGGCGGCCGACGACCGGCATCATCTCGGGAGTGGCGATCACGAGGTCGAAATCCATCTTGCCACCCTCGACCTCGGTGGCGAGGTCGTCGGCACCGACGATGTCGGCGCCGGCAGCGCGGGCCTCGTCGGCCGCTTCACCGGTGGCGAACACGGCGACGCGGATGTCCTTGCCGGTACCCGCGGGCAGTGCGACGGTCCCGCGGACCATCTGGTCGGCCTTGCGGGGGTCGACCCCGAGGCGGATCGAGATGTCGACGCCTTCGTCGAACTTCGCCGACGCCATCGTCTTGACGAGCCCGACCGCTTCGACCGGGCCGTAGAACTGGTCCCGATCGAACTGCTTGAGCGCGTTTGCGTACTTCTTGCCTGACATTGTCTGTCTCCCTCAGTGGAAAGCCCGCCGGTCGAGGTACTCCCGGTCGAGACTGTGTTGTGTGTTCAGAATGACGGTGTTCGATTGATCACCCGTGGCCTGCGAAGCAGCCACCCCGGCGCCACAGGCGCCGGAAAAGCATTGCCTCGACGGCTCCGCCGTCGAGTGCGGCGCCGACGGCGCCGCAGGTTGTCTGACTTCGCTCAGACGACCTCAATGCCCATGGAGCGGGCGGTGCCACGGACCTGCTGTTTGGCAGCTTCCATGTCGTACGCGTTGAGGTCGGGCAGCTTGATGGTGGCGATCTCCTCGAGCTGCGCCTCGGTGATCGAACCAGCGACCTCCGAGCCCGGGTTGTTCGCCGCCTTCGCGAGGCCGGCCTTCTCACGCACGAGCACCGCGGTGGGCGGTGTCTTGAGCACGAAGTCGAATGTGCGATCTTCGTAGATGGTGATCTCGGTCGGGATGACCGTGCCGGCCTGCGCTTCGGTCCGGGCGTTGTACGCCTTCACGAAGTCCATGATCGCGATGCCGTGCGGTCCGAGGGCCGTACCGACGGGCGGTGCGGGGCTGGCCTTGCCGGCTTCGATCTGGATCTTGACGACCGTGAGGATCTTCTTTTTCGCCATGGTGATGTTCCTTTGTTGTTGTCCGTCGCCAGTGGCGAATCAGAGTTTGGCGACCTGGCTGAAATCCATCTCCACCAAGGTCTCGCGACCGAAGATGTTGACGAGGACCTTCAGCTTCATGTGGTCTGCATTGATCTCGGCGATCTGGCCGGTGAAGTCGGCGAACGGGCCTTCCTTCACGCGGACGCTCTCGCCTTCTTCGTAGTCGAGCTTCGCCGTGCGACGAGGCGCCGCGTCGACGCCTTCGGTCTTCGGCGTCAGGAATGTCTTGACCTCACGGCGCGACAGCGGGGTCGGCTTCTGGCCGTGACGGCTCTGGCCGACGAAGCCCGTGATGCCGGGGGTGTTGCGCACGCAGTACCAGGACTCGTCGTCCATGATGCAGCGAACGAGCAGGTAGCCCGGGAAGACCTTGCGTTGCACGGTCTGCTTCTTGCCGTTCTTGAACTCGTCGACCTCTTCCATGGGGATGACGATCTCGTAGATCTTGTCCTCCATGTTCATCGACTGGATTCGGGCCTCGAGGTTGGCCGTGACCTTCTTCTCGTAGCCCGACTGGGTGTGCACCACGTACCACTGACCGGGGCGCATCGTGGGATCGTCCGTGATGCTCTCGGGTTCGTCGTCCGCTTCGCTTCCTCCTGGCGCCTCGCCCGCCTCGTCGCTGGCGCTTCCCTCGGCGGCGGTGTCCGAGTCCTCGGCGGCGGTGGGCGACTCATCGTCGGAGGCAGCGTCGTCGGCGCTCGTCTCGATGTGCATGGCTTCGACTTCTTCGGCAACGTCGGTGCCGTGGTCGGTGTCGTCGTCGTTCTCGGCCGTCTCTGCGAACACGTCGGTGTCGCCGACGGGGAGCAGGTCGAGCGGGTTCGTGGTCTCGTCGTTGTCGGTCATGTCATCGCTCGTCGTCTCGGTGTCGTCGGTCATGTCAGGAGGAGTAGTACCACTGGGAGAATTCGGAGAAGACGTAGTCGAGTCCGCCGACCAACGCCGTGTACACCACGACGGTGATGATCACGATGATCGAGTAGCGCTTGACCTCCGGCCGATCCGGCCAGGCCACCTTGCGCATCTCGTCGCGGACTTCTCGCAGGTATTGACGGATGCCGACCCGCTCGTTCTTCTTCTTCGCAGTCGGCTGGGCGCGCGTCGGCTTGCCCTGCTCGTCGAGGGCACCCATCTTGCGAAGCTGTCGCTTCTGCTCGCGGTTCAGATCGTCCAGTGACATGATTTCTCGTTCGGTGGTGGGCAGGGCAGGAGGGACTCGAACCCCCGACCGTCGGTTTTGGAGACCGATGCTCTACCAGCTGAGCTACTGCCCTCGGGGCGGGACACGCCGAGTACCTGTCGAGGGTACCAGCGCATCCACGAAGGCTGACTGCGGCCGATTTCGACCGCACTCGCTGCCCGTTCATCGCCTCGTGGTCAGCGGGTCTCCTTGTGGAGGGTGTGCTGACGCTCGTTGGCGCAGTACTTCTTCATCTCGAGGCGCTCACGATCGTTCACCTTGGATTTCATCGTGATGTAGTTGCGCCGCTTGCACTCGGTGCACTCGAGGGTCACTTTGACCCGCTTGTCACTCTTGGCCATGTCGGTTCTCTTCTCTGTTCAGACTTCGAAAGAATTCAGGGTCACTTCAGGATCTTGGTGACGCGGCCGGCACCCACCGTGCGACCACCCTCACGAATAGCGAAACGCAAACCCTCATCCATCGCGATCGGCTTACCCAACTCCACCGTGATCTCCACATTGTCACCAGGCATCACCATCTCCGTACCCGCCGGCAACTCAATCGTCCCCGTCACATCAGTCGTACGGAAAAAGAACTGCGGACGATAATTGTTGAAGAACGGCTTATGACGCCCACCCTCATCCTTGTTCAACACATACACCTGACCCTCGAAATTCGTGTGCGGCGTAATCGAACCCGGCTTACAGAGCACCTGACCCCGCTCCACATCCTCCTTCGCCGTCCCACGAAGAAGCGCACCGATGTTGTCACCCGCCTGACCCTCATCCAACAACTTACGGAACATCTCAACACCCGTACACGTCGTCTTCTGCGTCGCCCGCAAACCAACAATCTCGATCTCATCACCCGTATGAACAATGCCCTGCTCGACCTTGCCCGTCACCACCGTGCCACGACCCGTGATCGTGAACACATCCTCGATCGGCATCAAGAACGGCTTGTCCAACTCACGCACCGGCAACGGAATGAACGAATCAGCCGCAGCCATCAACTCCATGATCTTCTCCTGCCACACAGGATCACCCTCCAACGCCTTCAACGCCGATGACCTGCACAACCGGAACATCATCACCCGGGAACTCATACTCATTCAGCAACTCACGAACCTCGAGCTCCACCAACTCCATCAACTCCTCATCATCAACCATGTCCGCCTTGTTCAACGCAACAATGATCGACGGCACACCAACCTGACGAGCCAACAACACATGCTCACGCGTCTGCGGCATCGGACCATCCGTCGCCGCAACCACCAAAATCGCGCCATCAACCTGCGCCGCACCCGTAATCATGTTCTTGATGTAATCAGCATGACCCGGCATGTCCACATGCGCATAATGCCGATTCTCAGTCTCATACTCAATATGAGCAATCGAAATCGTAATACCACGCGCCTTCTCCTCCGGCGCCTTGTCAATCGTGTCAAACGCCGCAAACTCAGCCAACCCACGATCCGCCAACGTCCGCGAAATAGCCGCCGTCAACGTCGTCTTACCATGATCAATATGACCCATCGTGCCAATATTCACATGCGGCTTATTACGCTCAAACTTCTGCTTGCTCATTACTTTCCTCTGACTCCTGAGGTGATTCCGAACGGATCGGGGATCTGACTGGATATGTAGTAGCGGCGATCGGACTTGAACCGATGACCTTCCGATTATGAGCCGGATGCTCTGACCAACTGAGCTACGCCGCCAGGGTTTTGCTCGCGACCGGACGGTTGCCCGACCACTTGGTCGAGCCCTCTGTGGGAATCGAACCCACGACACCAGCCTTACCATGGCTGTGCTCTACCGACTGAGCTAAGAGGGCGTTCTGACAGGTGCAACGCACCGTTTGTAGCGGTACCCGGGGCACCCTTCGGGGCGCGGCACCGCCGCGACCAAGCGGAGGAGTGTACCGGCCGAGCGAGGACAACCACCGCGGAGATTCACCCGTGCGGCAGTACTCTGCGTCGTCGTGTCGACCACGCCTTCCACCACCTCGACAGGTGCTCGCGGCCCGATCACGGTGCGCCTCGCCACGCTCGACGACGCCCCCGCCGTCATGGCGATCTACAACGCCGAGGTCGAGAGCCAGGTCAGCACGTTCGATCTCGTTGCCCGAACACTCGATGAGCAGCGTCGATGGCTGGCGCAGCGTTCCGGTGCCTTCTCCACCGTCGTGGCCGTCCTCGACGACGAGGTGGTCGGCTTCGCGTCGCTCTCGCCGTACAAGGAACGGGCCGCCTACCGCACCACCGTGGAGGACTCGGTCTACGTGTCGCGCCGGCACCCCCGGTTGGGCATCGGACGGACCCTCATGGACCATGTGATCGACATCGCCCGCGACTCGGGCTTCCATTCGATCATCGCCCGGATCGAAGCGAGCGGAGTGGCCTCGCGAGCACTCCACGAAGCGTGCGGATTCGAGCTGGTCGGCATCGAGCGTGAGGTCGGCCGCAAGTTCAACCGTTGGCTCGACGTCGCCATCATGCAGATGCTGCTCTGACGAGCCGCACCATTCACACGATCAGTACCCGGCCGCGGTGACCACCTGCGGGACGATTGCTTCCATCACGTCGCGCTGCAACTGGCCCGTGTTGCGAAAGTGGACACCGTCGGTGCGCAACGTCGACGAGCCACAGTCGTAGCCGGGGCAGAGCCACTCCTGATAGTCGAACCGCGGTGCGTCGATCTGGTCGACGAGCGCGTTCAGGCACGCGGTGCCCGGACCCTGCTCCGCCTTCGGCAGCGTCGGCGGCGCCACGGTCGAAACCACTGCGACAGTGTGCTGCTCGATGCGTTCGACCATGGCTCGATAGTCGCGCAACCATCGCTCGTCGAACCCCGGCTCGCAGGGCTGCACGACGGATCCGTCGTCGAGCTGCTGTCCAGCGCCCACACCCGGCCAGGCGAACAGCGTCAACACCACATCCGGCTCGAAGTCGGCGATCACCTGGTCGTAGCGATCCGGCCCGTCGCAGCCAGGATTGTCGACGAGATTGGTGCCGTCGCTGAGCCACCACACTCCTTCGTGGATGACCGAGCAGGCAATCCCCCCGACGTTCATCACCTCGACCTCGCCGAACGCGTCGAATTCGTACCGCTCGGTGTCGTCGTCGCCCCTCAGGGATTCGGCAACGGAATCGCCGACGATCAGCAGGCGCAGCGCACGACCATCGGGGAGCGGACGAACCGGCGTCGGACTCATGCCCGCTGACGGTGCCGCCGAGGTCGCCGTGGTCCCGTCGTCGGGCGGTGACGATGTCCCGGTAGGCGCAACGGGAGATGCCGACGGGAGCGTCAACGGTGCCGGCACCGTGTACGCGACGGCCCGGACCGTCTCCGTTGCCCGATTGGACAGCACGACTGCGCCGACAGCGAGGACGAGTGCGACGGTCGTGTAGGCCAGCGCACGTTGAGGTCGCTTCCTCGTCGGGATCGGAGCGCGACGCTCGACGACGAACCACGACGCAGTCGCCAACACCGCCGTGGCGACCACCCAGAGCACCCCGAGTGCCGGACCGCTCAGACCGGTCCGATCACTGTCCAGCATCACGATGACCGGCCAGTGCCAGAGGTAGATGCCGTACGACATCGTGCCGACCACCACCAGTGCCCGTAGCGACAGCCAGGAGCCCAGCGGCCCCGCACCCATCACTGCGTACATGACGACGAGAGACAGCACTGCGATGAGCAGGAACCCCGGCCCGTAGAGCCACCGTTCGCTGCCATCGATCGTCACGGCGATCACGATCAGTGCGATCGCAGCAAGGATGCCCGCCACCTCACGGGCGAGGCTGCGGCGTTGCAGCGACATCAGATGGTCGTGATGGATCAGCGCGCCTGCGACCGCCCCGATGGCGAGGCCGACCGCCCGGGTGTCGGTGCCGTAGTACATGCGACCGAGCGAGACGCCATCGTCGCTGCGAAGGATGAGCGCAGTGAGCAACGACGCGATCGCAACCGCCACGCCGACGCTCGCAACGATCGTACGGAACCGGACCTCGCGGCCACGGCACGCCCACGCCAGACCCGCGATCACGATCGGCCACACGATGTAGAACTGTTCCTCGACCGCCAACGACCACGCATGCTCGAGCAGCGGTGGCGCCTCGTAGGTGGCGAAGTAGTCACGGCCCTCACCGATCTGCGCCCAGTTCGCCACATACAGGATCGTCGAGGCCACGTCACGCCCGACACGTCGCAGCGCGGCGCCGCCCTCCGCGATCGAAAGGACGAGCACCGCCGCGACGACCACGAGCAACGCGGGAAGCAGACGGCGCGCGCGCCGTGCCCAGAACCCTCCGATCGACAGCCGGTCGGTTCGTTCGACCTCGGCGACCGCGAGGCCGGTGATCAGGAACCCTGAGATCACGAAGAACACGTCGACGCCGATGAACCCGCCCGACACGACGCCGGAGTGAAAGAGGAAGACTGCGCCCACGGCTACCGCACGGAGGCCGTCGAGCGCCGGGAGATACACCAGACCCGACCCTCGGTCGGCGCCGCTGGGTGAACTCACGGTCGACATTGAACCAGGACGCGACGAGATACGCCATGCGAGCGGTCGTGTGGTGGGCCGGGAAGGATTCGAACCTTCGAAGGCAGTGCCGGCAGATTTACAGTCTGCTCCCTTTGGCCGCTCGGGCACCGACCCATGACTTGTGTGTGCGTACCCCGAACGAGCGATGAACAGGGCGGCCTGAGCGTACCGGTCGACGCGGCCGGCGCCACGCCTGATCGGGCACGGTCGCTACCCTGGAGCGCATGCCAACGTTCGATGTCGTGTCCGAAGTCGACGCCCAGGAGGTTCGCAACGCCGTTGATCAGGCCCAGCGAGAGATCGCCAACCGATTCGACTTCAAGAACACCAACTCCACGATCGAGCAGAACGACATGGTCATCACGCTGCACACCGTGAGTCGTGACCGTCTCGACGCATTGCGCACCGTGCTCGAGGAGAAGCTCGTCAAGCGGAGCGTCTCACTGAAGGGCGTCGACTACGGCGACGTGCAGGACGCCACACAGAACACCGTCCGCCAGGTCGTCACGATCAAGGTCGGGATCTCCTCCGACAAGGCCAAAGAGGTCAACAAGCTCATCAAGGAGAAGGGCCCGAAGGGCGTGTCGAGCCAGACCCAGGGCGAGTCGATCCGGGTGACGGCAAAGAAGCGCGACGACCTCCAGGCCGTCATTGCGACACTCAAGGCCGAGGATCTCGGGATCCCGCTGCAGTTCCAGAACTTCCGCGACTGATCAGCCCGCGGGCGTGAGCACCGCAGCAACAGCGGCTCGCGCTGCGGCAGCAGACTCTGCGGGCGACGTGTCGCCAGGCAGTGCGCCGAGATCGACACCGACGTTGGAGGCTTCGACCGCGGCCCACGCGGCGGCGGCATCTGCCTCGGTGCCATTGGCCGTTCGAACTGCCTCGAGTGTCGCCAGTTCCGCCGTACGCCACCCCACGAGTTCACGGGCCACACCGAGTCGGTTCGGGTTCTCGAATCCGACTCCGGGGTCACAGCTGACCAACTGCAACGTGCCATCGGCGAGCACCGAGAAGCTGGACGCGAACTCGATCGGTGCTGCGGCCAACCAGGCCTCGAGCGCTGAACGCAAGGTGGCGGTCTGGAAGACGTCACCACCCGAGAACGTTGCGTACACGCACTGCGTTCCTGCCCGATCGGCGGTCGTCAGGGAGTTCTCGACGACCGACTCGCTCGCCTGATAGGCGGTGCGCGAGTCGAGGAACCCGGCGAACACCAGGAACCAGAACGACCGGTCGAGCGATCGAGGTGACCCGACCAGCGTGTCGGTGCCGATCAACGTCGGCGCCGGCTGCGGCGACGGGCACCTCGGAGACGAGCGGGCCGGGTCCGGCCGTGCCGATCTGCGCGAGCGGATTCTCGGCGCCAGTGGCCGGGTTCTGGAACTCGGCGAACGTCGCCGGGGCCAGCGCGCCGTATCCGACGATCGGCGGCACGAATGCCAACACGCCTGGCGACAGGGGCTCGAGGGTGGCGGCGAACGGTGTCTTCGCGAGCACGGCGGATGACTGTCGCTGCACCTCGGCGAGCGTCAGGGCCTGATCGTCCAGCGTACGACTCGCCTGTTCGGCCGACCAGCCGGAACTCCTGATCGAGCGACGCCGCAGTCATCTCCTCGGTGATCTCGGCGTCGAGCTGCGCGCCGGTGACACCGGTGTCGGTGTAGACCTGGCCGTCAACGGTGGAGTACACCGCATCCTGCCAATCAGCGAGCAGTTCAGTGACGCTCTCCTCGGTGGTCGGCCCGTTCAGCAGTCCGAGCGCGCGCAGCACGGGTTCGTCGGCAGACCAGTCCCCGACCAGCTCGCCACCCAGTCGCGTCGTGTAGTCGACGGTCGGCTCGGCGATGACGGCAATGGGCTCGATGTACTCGACGCCGCGAGCCGTCTCGACGGCCTCGGCGTACGGTTGAGTCGCTTCGTCCCAGCCATCCGGGAAGAGATATGGCCGGCCGAACACGACTCCGGCGGCGGTGAGGCCGCCCAGAATCGCCAGCGTCAGCAACAACTTGAGTCCACGGCTGGACGACTGCCGTCCGCGATGGGCCGGCGCGACCGGCGCATACTCGACAGGGATCTCGTAGGCAGCTGCGGCTGCGGGCGGGCGGGCGGGCTGTTGGCCGAAGGGGAGCCGAGGTCCGTGGCTGATCTGCGGCTCGGAGCCGCCGAGCCCGTCGAGGGCGCTTCCGTCGGGGACCGGAGTTGCCTCGACGATCTGGGGCAACTCGGTCGATGGGATGTCGGTCGCCGGGATGTCGGTCGCCGGGTGCGACGGGTGCGTCTGCGACATCGGGAGCAGATGCAACGGCCATGACCACAGGAGTCGGGCGCTGGATCGGTGACCGCCGGCGGCGCTGGATCGGCGACTGGTGGTGGCACCGGATCCGCGACAGGTGACGGCGCAGGATCGGTGATCGCCGCGACGATCGGACTCATGGGCGCAAACCGCACGACCGGTGGTTCGGTGGCCGGGGTCGCCGGCGCCGGGTCGAGGGTGAGGGGCGCAAACGAAATGGGCTCGATCGCCGGCTCGGACTGCATCGGCAACGGATCGGCCGAGGGCGCGAACGTTGTCGAGAACGAAATCGGAGCCGGCTGGGTCAGCGGCGTGATCGCCGCCCCTGACACGAGCGGAGCGATTGCGTCTCGCTGCACATCGACGAGCGGTGGATCCGTGTCGACCGACGTCGCGCCGTCGTCGACGACCGACTCCCAGGACATCGTGGGAAGTCGTTTGCTGCGCACTCCATCAGGCGGAACCATGGTGTGCCTATCGGCACGTTCGCGCGATCGCTTGAGCTTTCGTTGAGTCGTTCGGCCACAGATCTTGACAATGTGCGACCCCGGACCGGTCAGTCGTCGGCTGCCGTGGCCGCGCGTGCCTGCAATTCGTCGACGATCGACGCGTCAGCGAGCGTCGTGGTGTCACCGATGTTGCGACCCTCGGCGACATCGCGAAGCAGTCGGCGCATGATCTTGCCCGAGCGGGTCTTGGGCAGATCAGGCGTGATGTAGATCTGCTTCGGCTTGGCGATCGCCCCGATCTCGTCGGCAACGTGTGCGCGCAGCACCTCGGCATCGACGTCCTCGCCTCCACGCAGGATCACGTAGGCGATGATCGCCTGGCCGGTGGTGGCATCAGCAGCCCCGACCACCGCCGCTTCGGCCACCGCCGGATGCGACACGAGCGCCGATTCGACCTCGGTGGTGGAGATGCGATGACCCGACACGTTCATCACATCGTCGACGCGTCCGAGCAACCACAGGTAGCCCTCGTCGTCGAGCTTGGCACCGTCGCCCGCGAAATACCGGCCCTCGAACCGCGACCAGTAGGTCTCGCGGAAGCGATCGGGGTCACCCCAGATGCCTCGAAGCATCCCGGGCCACGGCCTCGTCAGCGTGAGGTAGCCGCCGCCGACGTCGACGCGGTGACCTTCGTCGTCGATCAGCTCGGCCGACACACCCGGCAGCGGGAACGTCGCCGAGCCGGGCTTGGTGGTGGTCGCTCCCGGCAGCGGGCTGATCATGATGCCACCGGTTTCGGTCTGCCACCAGGTGTCGACGATCGGGCAGCGTTGGCCGCCGATGTGCTCGTGATACCACATCCACGCCTCGGGGTTGATCGGCTCACCGACCGTGCCGAGGACACGCAGCGACGAGAGGTCGTGCTTGGCCGGTTCGGTGGCACCCCACTTCATGAACGTGCGGATGGCGGTCGGCGCGGTGTAGAAGATCGTGACGCCGTACTTCTCGATGATCTCCCAGAAACGGTCGTTGCCCGGATGGTTCGGGACGCCCTCGTACATCACCTGGGTGGCGCCGTTGGAGAGCGGGCCGTAAACGATGTAGCTGTGCCCGGTGATCCAGCCGACGTCGGCGGTGCACCAGAACACGTCGGTGTCGGCGTGCAGGTCGAAGACGTACTTGTGGGTGTAGGTGACCTGTGTCAGGTAGCCGCCGGTCGTGTGCATGATGCCCTTCGGCTTGCCGGTGGTGCCCGATGTGTAGAGCAGGAAGAGGAGCTGCTCGGAATCCATCGGCTCGGCGGGGCAGTCGGTCGATGCGTCCTGCATGAGTTCGTGGTACCAGTGGTCACGCCCGTCGACCATGTCGACGTCGTTGCCGCCGCGCTTGACGACCACGACGTGCTCGATCGTGGGGGCGTCGGCGCAGGCCTCGTCGGCGGCCGGCTTGAGCGGGAACACGGTGCCGCGCCGGTAGCCACCGTCCGCGGTGACGAGGACCTTGGCCTCGGCGTCGTTGATGCGATCCGAGAGCGACTGGGAGGAGAAGCCACCGAAGACGACGCTGTGGGCGGCACCGATACGGGCACAGCCGAGCATCGCCACCACGGCCTCCGGCACCATCGGGAGGTAGATGTTCACGCGGTCGCCGCGCTGCACACCGAGACCCTTGAGGACGTTGGCGAACTGGCTGACCTCGTCGAGCAACTGCTGGTACGTGATGGTCCGCGTGTCGCCGGGTTCGCCTTCCCAGTGGATGGCGACCTTGTCGCCCTTGCCGCCGAGCACGTGACGGTCGAGGCAGTTGTACGCGACGTTGAGCTGGCCGCCGACGAACCATCTGGCATCGGGGAGATCCCACTCGAGCACCGTGTCCCACGGCTTCGCCCAGTCGACGAGGCTGGATGCCTGACGTGCCCAGAAGGCCTCGTCGTCCTCGGCGGCCTGGTCGTAGAGGAACGTCCCGGTCACGAGCGACTTCGCCTTGAACGCCTCCGACGGCGGGAACTTGCGGTTCTCGGCGCTCAGTGCGTCGATCGTGTCGTGGTGGTCGCCGGTCCCCTGTTCAGCCATGTGGCGATGGTAGATCACCGTGCGGGTTCCATCTCGGGGTGAGCTGCCGACGAACGCTGGAATGGCCGCCGATAGGCTCTCGCAGTGTTTTCGAACCTCGCGGACTGGGTCACCGATGTCATCGATCGGCTCGGGTACCTCGGGGTGGCGTTCCTGGTCGCACTCGAGAACCTCTTTCCGCCCATTCCGTCGGAGATCGTGCTGCCGTTCGCCGGCTTCGTCGCCAGTGACGGTGGCGCCACGCTGATCGGGATGATCATCGCCGCCACGATCGGTTCACTGGTCGGTGCACTCGTGTTGTACGGCTTCGCAGCGTGGATCGGGCCCGACCGTCTCGATCATTTCCTCATCAGGTACGGCAAGTGGTTCCGTCTGACATCCGCCGACGTCACCAAGAGCGAGGCGTGGTTCGACCGCCACAGCAACAGCGCCGTGCTGATCTGTCGGTGCATCCCGCTCGTGCGTTCGCTGATCTCGATCCCGGCCGGCTTTCGGCGGATGCCGCTCGGGCGGTTCGTGTTGTACACGACGCTCGGTTCGTTGGTCTGGAACAGCGCACTGATCGGTGCCGGGTACGGGCTGCGTTCGCAGTGGGACGAGGTCGAGCCCGTCCTCAAGTGGGCCCAGTACGCCGTGATCCTCGTGATCCTCGTGGCCATCGGCTGGTACGTCTGGGCCCGCTTCGTCTCCCCCGCCGCCCGCGCCCGCAACGCCACCGACTGAGCTCTCACCGCGGCGCACCCAGCGAACGCGACGATGTGCCGAACGTCACATCCAGGACCAGCTGGTCTCCGGGAACTGTGTGACACCCCCATGCGCATGATGTGCGGACCGACTCCTCCTCCTTGTCCGACAGTGATGTGGAGGTTTGAACATGATGGACACTGACCGGTTGCGAGCCGCCGTCGAGGCGTTACTCGTCACTGATCCTGGCTTCCTCGACGGGGGTGAGTTGACGGCAATGGTCGCTGCATCCAGCGCAGTACGAGGTTGGTTGGATGCGTTCGAGGTGCGTTGCGCTCGCCGAAGCCGTGAGTTGGCTGCTGCGGGGACGGCACCGCCACCGGAGTCGTTGCTCGGCACCGCCGGGCGACGATCCGGCAAGGACGCTGCCGCCGTGACCGAACGTGATCGGGTGTGCGGAGCCATGCACGACTTCGAAGACGCTCTGGCGAATGGTGCTGTCTCGGCCGGTCATCTCGATGCGCTCGCCAACGCGACCCGCCGATTGGATGAGGAGCTGCGCGACGAGTTCTTCTCCCACGAGGACCTTCTGCTGGAGACCGCCGCCAACTCGAGCGTCGACTCCTTCGAGCGGCAGTGCCGGGACCTGTCCCGTCATCTCGTGGCCGCCCGACCGGGTAGCGACGTCGATGAGTTGGAAGCGCAGCGGGCAAGATCCTGCGTGAAGCGGTGGATCGACAAGACCACCGGGATGCATCACACCCACCTGGAACTCGACCCGGTCCGTGACGCCACCCTGCACAGCGCCATCGATGCCCAGATCCGCCGGCTGCGTCAGGTCGACGGCAACGCCCGCACCCCGTGGTCCGAGCTGCAAGTCGACGCCGTGATCGCTGCGACCTCGGGCGGGCCCGGTGCCGAGCGGGTGACGGAGATCAGCGTGCTCGTCGACCACGACACCATGGTGTCGGGCTGGCACGACCACAGCATCTGCGAGACCGAGGACGGTGTCGCACTGCCGGTGGAGACGGTTCGCCGCTTGTGCTGTGACGCTGACATCCTGCCGATCGTCCTCGACGGCAAGGGTGAGGCCCTCGACGTCGGCCGCTCCCAACGCACCGCCAACCGGGCGCAGCGCCGGGCCCTTCGGGCGATGCACCGCACCTGCGCCCATCCCGACTGCACCGTGGCGTTCTCCGCCTGCGACATCCACCACATTCGCTGGTGGGGCAAGCATCACGGACCGACCGACATCGACAATCTGCTGCCGGTCTGTGATCGGCACCATCACCTCATCCACGAAGGCGGCTGGACGCTGACCATGACCTCCGACCGGATTGCCACCTGGACCCGACCCGACGGCACCGTCCACTGGACCGGCACCACCATCGACCGCCAACCCACGAGGCGGCGGCAACCCACGACAGCGACAACTCGCTCGAACCTGAGGTGAGACGGTGGAGATGACCTGGCGGGTCACTCCCGTGGAGCGACACGCCATTCGGCGACGAGGAAACTGCCCAGGCCGGCAGGGTCGAGCAACGCCTCGGCTTCGCTGATCCTGCTGCGCATCTTCATCGCCTCGAGGCCGGGGCGAGCCGCCTGCTCGGTCCAGACGCGCCTGCCCTCGTCCACGAGGTCGTCGATGCCCCAGCGCTGGAGGAACTGCGCTTGCGCGCGTACGGCGTCGGGTTCGGGGAGCTGGTCGAACGGCACGTCGATCGTGATGTCCTGCGTCCCGGGCCCGACGAGATAGTGGTCGCCCCGTTCGTTGCCACGATAGGTACGGAGCCAGTCGCGCCATGGGCGCCCGGCGAGCATGGCCGTGAGCGGCGTGCCGTAATCGATCGCCAGCACGGATCCAGCACGTACGAGGCCGCGGGCTTCGTCGACGAACGCAGCGGCCCGGTCGATGAGGGGAGCACGTGCGCCGAACGCGCCGGAAGCGGGCAGGCAGACGGGCACGGGATCGAATGGTGCCGACAGGCGTTCCACGAACCGACCATCGGTACCGACCTCGACGAAGGCCTCGCGCCAGCCGTGGTCGAACACGGCGAGCCGGAACGGCAGATTGTCGAGCAGTTCGTTGGCGATGACGACACCGTCGAACGGCTCGTTCGGCAGGTCGACGGTCGACACGACGTGCTCGGGGTGGCGGCCACGCTGCGCCGCGGAGATCTCGACGGCGACGTACCGCAGCGCGTCCGAGCAACGTCGGGCCGGCAGCGAGCACGGAGCGGGCCAGCGTGCCCGGTCCGGCGCCGACGTCGACCACGGTGAACGGGTCGGGCCGCCCGATGCGATCCCATTCGGCATCGAGGTAGCGCGCCATGACGGCGCCGAACAGCGGCCCGATCTCCGGTGAGGTGATGAAGTCGCCCCGCCGGCCCGCCGAGCCCCCATCAGGTTTCGTGTAGAACCCCTCGACCCCGTAGAGCGCCAACTCCATGAACCGTTCGAACGGAATCGCCCCGAACCGAGCAATCTCGTCGCGAATCTCTTCAGTCATCAGTGTTCCCCGAGGCGGGATCAGATGTGGGGAGCGCAAGGAAGCCGACGACGACGCTGCCTCCGCGGCAGCGAGGAGTTCGGGTGACGCAGCGATCGCCGCATCTGGCCCGCCTCAGCCGGTGAAGGCGCCGGTGAGGGCGTCGAGGGCGCCGACTCGGGCGATGAGGTTGGGCAGCACGCCGAGCACGATGGTGCCGATGACCGTGATCGCCAGAGCTGCGACGACCGGTGCGGGCGGCTTGACCGGGCTGGTGTCACCGTCGGGCACCTCGTCCATCCAGACGACGCGCAGCACCCGCATGTAGTACGCAGCGGCGATCACCGTGTTGACAGCGGCGATCGCAGCCATCACGTAGGCCGATGTGGTGCCGGCGTCGAGCACGGCCTTGAACGAGTTGAACTTGGCGAACCAGCCGGCGAGCGGCGGGATGCCGGCGAGCGAGGCGAAGAAGATGGTCATCGCCACGGCCAGGCCGGGCGCATACGAGAACAGCCCGCCGAACGACGAGATCTCGCCGCTGCGGGTCCTGCGGGTCACGGCGATGACGACAGCGAATGCGCCGAGGTTCATGAAGGCGTAGGCAACGAGGTAGACCACGACGGCGTTCAACGCTGCGGCTCCGACTCCCGGTTCTCCGGCGAACGCCAGCGGCATCAGGATGAAGCCACCCTGGCTGACCGATGAGTAGGCCAACATGCGCACGATGTTGGTCTGGCGCAATGCGAGCACGTTGCCGAACGTCATCGTCAGCACCGCCATCACCCAGATGAGCGGCTGGTACACGCCATCGGCGCCGGGGAAGGCGATGAACACCACCGACATCAACGCGACGAAACCGGCTGCCTTGGTCGCCACGGAGAAGAACGCGGTGACCGGCGTCGGCGCGCCCTCATAGGTGTCGGGCGCCCACTGGTGGAACGGCACGGCGGAGATCTTGAAGGCGAAGCCACACACGACGAACACCACGGCGACGACGTCGAGGCCGATCAGGTCGCCGTCGAGCAGTGCGGCGCCGATGTCGGTGAGCTTGGTCGAGCCGGTGGCACCGAACAGCAGGCTCATGCCGTAGAGCAGCACCGCCGAGGCGAACACGCCGAGCAGGTAGTACTTGACGCCCGCTTCGTTCGACTTGCGGTTGCGTTTGTTCCAGGCGGCCAGCATGTAGGCGGGGATCGACAGCAGCTCGAGAGCGACGAAGATGCTCACGAGATCGCGGGCTGAGGCCATCATCACCATGCCGAGCACGCTGCAGAGCAGCAACACGTAGAACTCGCCCTGGTAGTAGCCGCCCTCTTCGAGTTCGGTCTGGCTCAGCAGCACCACGATGTAGGCCGCGAGCAGGAACAGCGCCTTGAGGATCAACGCGTAGTCGTCGACCACGTAGCGCCCGTCGAACAGCGATCGCACGCCGTCGCCGGTGACGGCGAGCACCACCACCGCAACGAAGCCGCCCAGCAGCACGAAGCCGGTGATCGTGGCGATCGCCCACTTCTTCGTTTCGGCGAGCTGCAGATCGAGCAGCAGGATGATGTTGACGCCGATCGCCAACACGATCTCGGGCGCGAGCGCAGCCCAGTCGATCGACGGCGACGTCCAGTCGCCGGCTTGGGCAAGGAGCGAGGCGAGCATCAGCCCAGCGTCTCTCCGAGGCGCGCGACGAGTTCGGTGACAGCCGGGTTGAGCACCTTGAACAGCAGCTGCGGGTACACGCCGAGCACGACGATGCCGATCAGGAACGGCGTCCAGGCGATCCATTCGATCGGCGTCACGTCGAAGATCTCGTCGTGGGCATGCTCGTCGTCGTTGGCAGCCGAGCTCAGCGAGTGGGCGACACCGCCATGCGTACCGCGCGTACCGCCGTGCGAGCTGAACTCCTCGCTCGGCTCACCGAACGCCGTGCGCTGGTACAGCCAGAGCAGATACCCGGCAGCCAGAACGGTGCCGATGGCGGCGATGACCATCAGCGTGCGGAACAACGCCGTGCTGAGCCCGAAGTTCGGGTTGTACGCCGACAGGATCGCCGGGAACTCGCCCCAGAACCCAGCCAGACCCGGCAGACCGAGCGAGGCCATGGCAGCGAAGCCCATGATCCAACCGAGCCGTGGCGCCTGGATGAGCAGGCCCGAGAGCCGCTTGATCTCGAGCGTGTGGTAGCGATGCTTCACCGAGCCGGCGACGAAGAAGAGCATGCCGGTGATGAGGCCATGGGCCACCATGCCGAACATCGCAGCGTTGATGCCGAACTCGGTGAGCGTCGAGATGCCGAGCATCACGAAGCCCATGTGGGCCACCGACGAGAACGCGATCAATCGCTTCATGTCGGTCTGTGCCAGGCATCCGAGCGCGCCGTAGATGATGCCGATCACGGCGAGGATGCCGATCACCGGCGCCCACTCGACCGCGCCCTCGGGCAGCATCGGGATGGCGATGCGCACGAAACCGTACGTGCCGAGCTTCAGCAGGATGGCCGCCAGGATGACCGAACCCTGCGTCGGGGCTTGCGTGTGGGCGTCGGGCAGCCACGTGTGGAAGGGGAACATCGGGACCTTGACCGCGAAGCCGAGGAACATGCCGGCGAAGATCCAGATCTGGACGTCGCGATCGATGCCGGCCCCCGCCTCGACGAGGTGCTGGAAGCCGAAGCTCTCGGCACCGGTCTGGAAGTACAGCACGACGAACGCGACGAGCATGAACGCCGACCCGAACATCGTGTAGAGGAAGAACTTGAGTGAGGCGTACTTGCGTTGCTCGCCGCCCCACACGCCGATCATGAAGAACATCGGCAGCAGCACGAGTTCGAAGAAGACGAAGAACAGGATCAGGTCCTGCGCCATGAACGTGCCCGCCATGCCGACCTGCAGGATCAACATCAGGATGAAGAACGCCTTCGGGTTGCCCGCGTCGGGCATGTTGTCCCAGGAGTAGATCATCACGAGGAACGTGACCGCCATCGACAGGATGTAGAGCGGCAGGCTGATGCCGTCGATGCCGACGGCGTAGTTGGAGTCGATCACCGGGATCCACTCGGCGTTCACGAAGAACTGCAACCGGCCGGCTTCGCTGTAGTCGAACGCGACGAGCGTGACGACACCGACAGCAAGGGTGGCGCCGGCGGTGACGATCCCGATGAGCTTGTGCGTGGCCTCCTCGGTGCGCGGGATGAACATCATCACGAGCACGCCGACGAGCGGCAGGAAGGTGCCGACGCTCAGCAGCCAGTTCTGATCAGTGAGTGGTTCCATGGTTGAGTTGCTTTCAGCTCACGTTGACGAGGACGAGGACGATGGCACCGACGGCGGCGGCGCCGAAGAGCAGCGCGCCGTACTGACTGACCTTGCCTGATTGGGTTGGTTGGAGGCCGTGACCGGTCTCCTCGGCGATCCAGCCGGCGCCATCGACAGCTCCGTCGACGAGCTTCTGGTCGATGTTGTCGTAGACCCAGACACCTGCCCGACGGGCGCCGATGCCGACGTCGTTCACGGCGGCGTCGATGACGCGCTGGTTGAACCAGTCGGTCCCCTTGGCGATCGGATGGGCAACAGCACGGACGATGACGTTCTCATAGAGGGCGTCGAGGTAGTACTTGTTCTTCAGGAACAGGAAGCCACCGCGCATGATCTTCGAGCGCTCGGTGAGACCCACGAGGTGCTTGTTCTTACGTCCGTAGAACGCCACGTTGAAGGCAATGGCGACGGCATAGCCGGCTGCGACGACCCCGAGCGAGAGCAGGATCTTGGCGAACGTGGGCTCGGCATGGGTGACCGAGGGGAAGAAGCACGCGGTGCCCGACTCCGGGGCGTCGAAGCCGCAACCAGACTTCTTCGCTCCCTCCTCACCTTCACCTTCGCCCTCGGCGCTCGGCGCGGCGGCGGGGCGACCGTCGACGATCGTGATCGACTCGCCGGGGCCGGTCGCGATGACGTCGTCGAACGGCACGGGGGTGGAGCGCGGCTCGACGTACTTCTTGAGCACCTCGACGCCTTCACCGACACGCGAGGCCAAGGGCGTCGGGTTGATCAGACCGGCGATCACGGCGAGGAACGCGAGGATCACGATCGGGATGAGCAGGAGCGGCCCCGACTCGTGCGGGCCGTCGGACGCATGGTGATCGTCGGCATGAGGGTCGCCGTGATGGTCGTCGCCGTGCGCGTTCGCTGCCGCGCCGAGCGAACGGGGCTCCGGCGCTCCAACAGAGATGTGCTCCATCTCGTGCTCTTCGGCGTGCTCGTCGTCGCCGTGGTGTTCGCCGGCGGCAGCGCCGCGGGGCTCGCCGAAGAACACGAGATAGGTGGCCCTGGTCATGTACATCGCCGTGAGCACGGCACCGCCGAGCGCGACCCACATCAGCACCGTGTAGCCGTTGTTGCCGACGTTGTCGATGATCTCGTCCTTCGACCAGAACCCGGCGAACGGGAAGATGCCGGTGAGGGCCAGCGTCGACACGATCCATGCCGTGAACGTGATCGGCATCTTCTTGCGCAGGCCGCCCATGTCCTTCTTCATGTCGAAGGAGTGGTGAGAGCCCGAATGGCTGACCGAGCCGGCGCAGAGGAAGAGACAACACTTGAAGAAGGCGTGGGTGAAGATGTGGAACACGGCCGGCAGCCAGGCGCCGGTACCGAGGCCGAGCATCATGTACCCGAGCTGCGACACGGTGGAGTACGCGAGCACCTTCTTGATGTCGTCCTGCACGAACGCCAGGAGCGCGGCGATCACGATCGTGATGGCCCCGATGATCGCGATGAACGTCAGCGAACCCTGACCGATGTCGAAGGCCTGCCAGAACACCGGGTACAGCTGGGCCACGAGGAACACGCCGGCCACGACCATGGTCGAACTGTGCAACAGCGACGACACGGGGGTGGGCCCGGCCATGGCGTCGGGAAGCCAGGTGTGCAGCGGGAACTGGCCCGACTTGCCGATGCATGCGATGAAGAGCGCGATCGCACCGGGCAGGAGGAACTGGCTGCCGGCTTCGCCCGACAGTGCCCACGCCTGGATTGCGGCGATGTCGAAACCGTTGCTGTCGAGGTTGTCGACTGCCCACGCGTTGGCGCCGAAGAAGATGATCGCTGTACCGACGAGCAGGCCGACGTCGCCGACGCGCACGGTGAAGAAGGCCTTGAGCGCGGCTCGGCTGTTGGCCTCTTCCTCCCACCAGTGGCCGATGAGCATGAACGACGTCAGGCCCATGATCTCCCAGCCGAGGATCAGCTGAACCATGTTGGGCGCCATCAGCATGATGAGCATCCCGCCGGAGAACAACGTGATGGCCGCGAAGAAGTGGGTGTAGCGACGGTCACCGCGGACGTAGTCGAGGCTGAACACCTGCACGAGCAGCGAGATGAAGGCAACCAGCCAGAGCAGGAGGACCGACAGGCCGCTCGCGCTCGACCCGATACCGAACTCCAGTGGTCCGTTCGACCACCACACCCACGTGTGCACCACGGGCTCGATGAACGGTTCGGCCTCGCCCTCGGTGGCACGGGGCATCGAGCGTCCGAACGCCTGCAGCAGTCCGAGAGCTTCCTCGCCGCCCGACGCGGAGTTGGTGCGCTGCACCCACTGGATGGCTGCGCCGGTGGCGAGCACCAACGACGCGAACATCGACAGCAACCCGACCTCGGACCCCTTCATGGGAAGGTGCTTGCCGACCGCGATGATGATGGCGAACGCGACGACGGGGATGAGAGCGATCAGCCAGGCGTTCTCGAGGAACCATCCGGAACTGAGTTCGATCGCTTCCGATGCAAGCATCTCAGCCCTTCATTTCCGAGAGTTCGTCGAGGGCAATCGACTTGCGGTTGCGGTAGATCATGAGCACCATCGCCAACCCGACGCCGACTTCGGCTGCCGCGATTGCGATCACGTAGAGGGCGAACACCTGACCGTCGACAGCTCCCGACATGAGCGCGAAGGCGACGAAGTTCAAGCTGACGGCATTGAGGATCAGCTCGATCGACATCAGCACCATGACGGCGTTGCGACGCGCAATGACGCCGTAGACGCCGATGCAGAACAGGGCCGCGCCGAGCAGCAGGAAGTTGACAGCCAACATCGCGGTCAGTCCTTCCTGGCCAGGACGATGGCCCCGATGGCAGCCGCCAGCAGGACGAAGGAGATCGCGAGGAACGGAAGCAGGTAGATCGACAGGAACTGGTCGCTCAAGAGCGCGGTCGGTGTGGGGCCACGGTCGGGCAGTACGTCGTCGCCGAACGCATCGACGAATCACCCAGGCGAGCAGTCCGAACAGCCCCAGCGCGATCGGGATGCCGAGTGCCCACCCCGGGTTGTTGAGGCCGGCTTCCTTGCCGATCTGAGCGCGCGTGAGCATGATGCCGAACAGGAACAGCACCATCACGGCGCCGATGTACACGAGCACCTGCGACACGGCGACGAACTCGGCGGCGGCGAGGATGTACTGCGCGGCGACACCCGCGAGCACGACGACCAGCCACAGCGCAGCATGCACGACGTTCTTCGTCGTCACGACGCTCAGGGCGGCGAAGATCATCACCGCGGCGATGATGCCGAACGCCACGTTCTGGGCGACGCTCACGTTGTCAGTGGCGAGGATGAGTGCGTTCACTTCCCACTCATTTCTTCTGGGCTCCCGCTTCGAGCGCCGGCGCCTCGGGCACGGTCTCCATCCACTCGCCGAGCTTCTCCTTGTCGTGGAGCAGGTCGGCGATCTTCGGCTCGGAGTACTCGTACTCCGGGCTCCAGAACAGGGCGTCGAACGGGCACACCTCGACACAGATGCCGCAGTACATGCACAGGGCGTAGTCGATGTCGAACCGGTCGAGGTGGTTGACCTGACGCGGCTTGCCACCGGCACGACGCGGCGGTGCGAGCTGCTTGTGTCCCTCGATGTAGATGCACCAGTCGGGGCATGAACGGGCGCAGAGCATGCACGCGGTGCAGTTGTCCTCGTGGAGGGCAATGACGCCGCGAGCGCGAATCGGCGGCGCTTCCTTCTCGTGCGGGTACTGCACGGTGTTCGCACCGTCGACGACGGTGTCCTTGAGGATCCCGAACGTGATGCCGAGACCCTTGAACAGGCCGGGGAGCTTGGGCTTGTCGGGCATCAGAACGCCACCTTCAGAATCGCAGTCACGGCCGTGTTCACCAGGGCGAGCGGGATGAGCACCTTCCAGGCGAAGGTCTGCAGTTGATCCTCACGGAAACGGGGGAAGCTGAACCGGACCCACATGATGATGAAGGTCAGGACCAACATCTTGGTGAACATGATCAGCGGACCGGCGAGATTCATCCAGTCGGGAACCTGATCGATGTTGTCCCAACCGAACCAGTCGAACGGGATGCCCCAGCCGCCGAGGAAGAGCACCGACGCGATGAATGCGAACACACCGGCGGTTGCGAACTCGGCGATGAAGAAGATGAGGAAGCGGAAGCCCGAGTACTCGGTCATGTAGCCCGACACGAGTTCGGATTCGGCGATCGGCATGTCGAACGGAGCCTGCGTGAGTTCGGCCTGCACGGCGATCATGAAGATCAGGAACCCGACGAACTGGGTGACGATGAACGGGCTGCCGAACCAACCGATGCCGAACCAGCTCCCGGTGTTCTGGGCGACCGTGATCTCCTGCATGTTCATCGAGCCGGCCTGGATGACCACGCCGAGCACGGCGAGCACCATCGGCAACTCGTAGGCGATGAGCTGACCGGCGGCACGAAGACCACCGAGGAGGGAGTACTTGTTGGCGCTCGCCCAGCCGGCGATGAGGATGCCGAGCACGCTCACCGAGGCCACGGCGAGGCCGAGGAAGATCCCGACGGAGAAGTTGGTGAAGTAGGCGTCGGGCCCGAACGGCACGATGACGACGAGCAGGAACGTCGACAGCAGCACGATGAGCGGGGCCATCTTGAAGATGCGATGGTCGGCGGCCTCGGGCGCGAGATCCTCCTTCTGCATCCACTTGCCGACCTCTGCAACGAGCTGCAGAGACCCGTACGGGCCCGCTTCCATGGGGCCGAGACGGCTCTGCATGAACGACATCATCTTGAACAGGAACAGATAGACGATGGTTCCGGCCGGCAGCAGGACCGCGACGAGGCCGCCGATCACGCGCAGCAGCGACTGGCCCCAGTAAGGGATCTCGACGGCGAACTGGATCATCTGTCGATGTCACCCAGGATGAAATAGAGGCTGGCGAGGATCGTGATGATGTCGGGCACGTACACGCCCTTGAGCGCCCACGGCACGATCGAGATGTTGTTGAAGCTCGCCGAGCGGATCTTGACGCGGAAGGGCCCGAGATCGCCCTTGGAGACGACGTAGTAGCCCATCACGCCGAGCGGGTTCTCGGTCTCCACCCAAGCTTCCCCCTCGGGCACCTTGATGATGCGCGGCACCTTGGTCATGATCGGGCCGGCCGGGATCTGATCGAGCAACTGCTCGACGATCTTGCACGACTCGCGGGTCTCCTGGAGGCGTACCCAGCAGCGAGCGAAGCTGTCGCCATCGGGATGGGTCCAGACCTTCCAGTCGGCCTTGTCCCACGCCATGGGGAGCTGCTGGTCGCGGCGCAGGTCGTAGTCGACACCGCTGGCGCGCAGGTTGGCGCCCGACAGGCCGTAGTCCTTGGCGACGTCGGCGGGGATGATCCCGATACCACGCATGCGACTCTGGAAGATCTCGTTGCCGAACAGGAGGTCTTCGATGATGTCGCAGAACTCGCGCAGCTTGACCATGACCTGACGGGTCTCGTCGATCCAGCCGGCCGGCAGGTCGTCCTTGAGGCCGCCGATGCGGTCGAAGTTCGGGTGGAAGCGCCCGCCGGTGGCGCTCTCGATCAGGTTGAGAACGTACTCGCGGTCACGAAACGCGAGGAACACCGGGGTGATGGCGCCCATCTGCACGCCGAGGTCGCCGAGGAACAACGACACGTTGGCGATGCGCGACAGCTCGAACAGGATCGTGCGGATGACCTGCGCTCGTGGCGGCGCCTCGATCTGCATCAGCTTCTCGGCGGCGAGGATGAACGGCACCTCGTTGGCGAAGCTGCCGAGCCAATCGATGCGGTTGACGAGCGTGGTGACCTGCGGGAACGTGCGGACCTCGGTGAGCTTCTCGTAGCCGCGGTGCATGTAGCCCGCCGACGGCTCGGCCCAGACGACCTGCTCGCCGTCGAGGCGGCAGATGATGCGCAGGGTGCCGTGGGTGGCCGGGTGCTGCGGGCCGATGTTGAGGGTCATCCCCTCGGTTTCGAGTTCGACGTTGAGGCGAGCGTCGGCGGCCTGGCCGGCGATGTAGCTCAACTGCTGGCGGTCGGTCAGCACCGTCATGACGCGTCTCCGGCGGGCTCGTCGTCCGCTTCGTCGTCGTCCTGGAGGGGCATCGGTTCGACGTCGACGATGCCGGGCCACGGCTTGATCATGCGGGCGAGGAGCGGGAAGTCCTTGCGGAGTGGGTAGCCCTCGAAGTCGGTGGGCAGGTACATGTTGCGCAGGTCGGGATGACCGTTGAAGCCGATCCCGAACATCTCGTGACATTCACGCTCGTGCCAGTTGGCGCCGGCGAAGATGGTGCTCCAGGAGTCGACGGCGAGGTGGTCCTCGGCAACGTCGGTCTTGATCGTGACGCCGACGTGGCGGTCGAGGTCGACGAGGCGGGCGAACACCTGGAATCGGGTGTCACCGCCGGTGACGCCCTGACGGATCTCGGTGTCGGGCTCGACGGGCTCGGCGGTGGGGTCGTCTTCACCCTTGCCGTACGGCGACGGCAACCAGTCGAGCCCCGAGAGGAACGAGAACCACGTGAACCCCGCAGCCTTCAAGGCCTCGGCGGTCGCACGCCACGCGTCGGTGCGCACCCGAATCCACAGGTCGTCGTTCGGCGAGATGTGCGTGTCGACGATGGCGTCGCCGATCCGGCGGCGCAGGTCGTCGATGATGCCTTCGCGGAGCCCGTCCCCCGGGAGTGCCTGTGTTTCCTGCGTCTCGGTCGTGCCACCGTCACTCAATGGGTCCACCACCCACGACGATCGGTTCGCGCTCGGGTTCGGCCTCGACGGTCTCCGTGGCAGCAGGGGCAGCCTTGGCGACCCGCTCGCGCTCACGGGTGCTCTGCAACGACGTGAACCCGTCGTCGCCGCGCCACTTGGCGGCCATGTCTTCGTTCTTGATCCGCTGCTGGAGCAGCACGACGCCTTCGAGCAGCGCCTCGGGCCGGGGCGGGCAACCGGGGATGTACACGTCGATCGGGATGATCTGGTCGACGCCCTTGGTGACCGAGTAGCTGTCCCAGTACGGGCCACCACAGTTCGCGCACGATCCCATCGAGATGGCGTACTTCGGCTCGGGCATCTGCTCCCAGAGGCGACGAATCGCAGGTGCCATCTTGTCGGTGACGGTGCCAGAGATGCACACGAAGTCGGCCTGGCGCGGGCTGGCGGGCAGTGGGATGACGCCGAGGCGCATCACGTCGTAGCGGGGGGAACCGAAGGCCGCACCCATCTCGATGGCACAGCAGGCAAGACCCCACTGGTACACCCACAGTGAATACGAGCGGCTCAAGTTGAACAGCTTCGTGAGCGAGGCCGGCATGCGGCCCTTCTCGACTAGACCCATCGGAGCAGTCCTCGCTTCCAGGCGTACACCAGGCCGTCGAGCAACAGCACGATGAAGACGAGCATGACGACCAGACCGAAGGTGCCGTACCGCTCGACGTTGGCAGCCCACGGGAACAGGAACACGGCCTCCACGTCGAAGATCACGAACAACAGAGCGAAGACGTAGTACCGGATCTGGCTCTGCGACCAGCCGATGCCCACGGGGTCGACACCCGACTCGTAGGCAACGCCCTTGTCGTAGTTGGGCTTGGACGGGCGCACGAGCGCCGCGAGCCCGAGCAGCAGGCCACCGATCGCCAGCGCGGCAATGCCGAACCAGACGACGGTCAAGTAATCGCGGAGGAACACCGACATCGGACCGAGAAGTTATCAGGGGCCGGGAAATCCCACCCAAATGTGGTCCCGGACCCGACGTTGCTTCAACGAATGATCAGAGCGCCTCGCCCGGCACGTCGTCGGGCTCACCGAGCACCATCCACAAGCCGCCCGCCACGACGGCGCCGATGGCCGGGAAGACGATGAACGCCCAGACCTGACCGAGGGCCCAATCGCCTTGGAACACTGCGGTCGCCAGGGAACGCGCCGGGTTGACGGAGGTGTTCGACACCGGGATCGAGATCAAGTGGACCAGCGCCAGGCCGAGTCCTGCGGCGATCGGTCCGAAGCCCGTCGGCACACCCTTGATGCTGGTGGTCCCGAGCACGATCAGCACGAAGATCGCCGTGACGACGATTTCGATGATCGCAACCGACAGCAGGTCGAATCCGCCCGGCGAGTGCGTGCCGTAACCGTTCGAAGCGAAACCGGCATCCTGAGCGGCCGACAGGTAGCCCTCGGTTCCACTCAGGATGAGCGCCAGGATGCCCGCGCCGATGATGCCGCCGATGAACTGCGCCACGAAGTAGGGCACCGACTTGGCGGGCTCGAGCTTCTTCGCGATCACCATGCCGATCGTGACGGCCGGATTGACGTGGCATCCGGAGATGCGGCCGATCAGGTACGCCATGCACAGCAAACTGAACCCGAACGCGAGTGACACGCCCAGCGCACCGACGTTCAAGCCCTCGTTGAAGGCACCGGTGGCGAAGATCGCCGTGCCCGGACCTCCGATGACCAGGACGGCCGTACCGAACGCCTCGGCGATCGGGATTCGGATGTTGTCGTTCATGAATTCGTCCCTTCTTCGATGCGTCCGATGGATTTCCCCGCGCGAGACCCTAGATCGGCGGAGTCCGCGCACCAAGGATCTCGCAGCCTGCGGGGCTGGGACTCAGGCCCCGTCGAGGATCGGCGCGAGGTGGGTTTCGGCCTCCTCGATCGTCCAGCCCTTGCGTTCGGCGTAGGAGGCGAGCTGATCGCGCTTGATCTTGCCGACGCCGAAGTACTTCGACTCGGGATGGGCGAAGTAGAGGCCCGACACCGATGAGCCGGGCCACATGGCGAACGACTCGGTGAGCTCGACGCCGATGGACGCCGTGGCATCGAGGAGGTCGAACAACGTGCCCTTCTCGGTGTGGTCGGGCTGGCTCGGGTAACCCGGTGCGGGCCGGATGCCCTGGAACGACTCGTGGATCAGTTCCTCCGGCGTGAACGACTCGTCCGGCGCGTAGCCCCACAGCTCGGTACGCACGCGCTCGTGCATGCGCTCGGCGAACGCCTCGGCCAATCGGTCGGCCAGCGCCTTGAGCAGGATCGAGGAGTAGTCGTCGTTGTCGGCTTCGAAGCGCTCGGCGATCTCGATCTCCTCCGGCCCGGCCGTGACGACGAAGCCGCCGATCCAGTCGTCGACCTGGGACTCGACCGGGGCGACGTAGTCGGACAGGCTGAGGTTGGCGCGGCCGTCCGTCTTCGTGGCCTGCTGACGGATGCCGTAGAGGCGGGCGCGCTCGGCGGTGCGAGTCTCGTCGGTGTACACCACGATGTCGTCGCCGTCGGCGTGGGCGGGCCAGAAGCCGACGACGGCTTTCGGACGGAACCAGTGGTCGGCGACGATCTTGTCGAGCATCGCCAAGGCATCGTCGTAGAGCGGGCGAGCCGCGTCGGCGAACTCGGGGTCGGTGAGCACTTCGGGGAACTTGCTGCGAATACCCCAGGTGCGAAAGAACGGCGTCCAGTCGATGTAGGGCACGAGTTCGGCCACGTCGTAGTCGTCGAACACCCGGGTGCCGACGAAGGTCGGCTCGGTGATGGTCGTGTCGTCGAAGGTGGCGTCGAGGCGGTTGGCGCGCGCCACGTCGATCGACACACGATCACGTTCCACCGTTGCACGGGCATGCGATTCGACAACCCGTTCGTAGTCGGCTCGCAGCGTGTCGAGGAAGCCCTCGCGCTGGGTACTCGAGAGCAGGCTGGAGATCACACCCGACGCGCGGCTGGCGTCGCCGACGTGGACGACCGGGCCGTGGTAGGCGGGATCGATCCGCAGGCTCGTGTGCAGTCGGCTGGTGGTGGCGCCACCGATGAGCAGCGGCACCGTGAAACCGGTGCGCTCCATCTCGGCGGCGACGCGCACCATTTCGTCGAGCGATGGGGTGATGAGGCCGGACAAGCCGATGATGTCGACGTTGCGCTCGCGGGCCGTCTCGAGAATCGTCTGGGCGGGCACCATCACGCCCAGGTCGATCACCTCGTAGTTGGAGCAGCCGAGCACCACGCCGACGATGTTCTTGCCGATGTCGTGCACGTCGCCCTTCACCGTGGCGAGCAGCACCGTGCCGGCCTTCGAGGCGGCACCGTCTTCACCCTCGGCCTCGATGAACGGTGTGAGGTAGGCAACCGCCTGCTTCATCACGCGGGCCGACTTCACGACCTGCGGGAGGAACATCTTGCCGGCGCCGAACAGGTCGCCGACGGTGTTCATCCCGCTCATCAGCGGACCCTCGATCACGTCGACGGCACGGCTCGATCCAGCGCGGGCCTCTTCCACGTCGGCCTCGATGAACACGGTGATGCCGTTGACCAGCGCATGGTCGATGCGGCGGGCGACGTCCCACGAACGCCACTCCTGTGCCGCTGGATCAGCGGCCTGCTCTCCGGTGCCGGCGAAGCGTGAAGCAGCGTCGAGGAGCCGCTCGGTTGCGTCGTCACGACGAGCGAGCACGACGTCCTCGCAGAGCTCGCGCAGTTCAGGGTCGATCTGGTCGTAGACGGCGAGCTGGCCGGCGTTGACGATTCCCAGGCGCATGCCGGCTTCGACGGCGCGCAGCAGGAACACCGAGTGCATTGCTTCACGGACCGGTTCGTTGCCGCGGAACGAGAACGACAGGTTGGACACGCCACCGGAGATGTTGACGTACGGCAGCTCGTCGGTGATCAGCTTGGTGGCTTCGAGGAAGTCGAGGCCGTAGCGGTTGTGCTCGTCGATGCCGGTGGCGATGGCGAAGATGTTGGGGTCGATGATGATGTCGTCGGGCGGGAACCCGACCTCGTCGACCAGCAGGTGGTATGCCCGGCGGGCGATCGACACCTTGCGCTCGACCGTGTCGGCTTGCCCGACTTCGTCGAAGGCCATCACGATCACGGCGGCGCCGTAGTCGAGGCAGGTGCGCGCCTGGGCGAGGAACGCCTCTTCACCCTCCTTCATCGAGATCGAGTTGACGATCGGCTTGCCCTGCACGCACTGCAGCCCGGCCTCGATCACCTCGAACTTCGACGAGTCGATCATGATCGGCACGCGCGCGATGTCGGGCTCGGACGCGATCAGGTTGAGGAACGTGGTCATCGCCTCGACGCCGTCGATCAGGCCGTCGTCCATGTTGACGTCGATGATCTGGGCGCCGCTCTCGACCTGCTGGAGCGCGACCACGAGCGCTTCGCCGTACTCGTTGTCCTTGATCAGCCGACGGAACTTGGCCGAGCCGGTGATGTTGGTGCGTTCGCCGACGTTGACGAACGGGATGTCGTCGGTGAGAGCAAATGGTTCGAGCCCCGAGAGTTCGAGACGCGGCGTGCGCGTCGGCACGACGCGAGGCGCTTTGCCGTCCACGGCAACGGCCATGGCTTCGATGTGCGCCGGGGTGGTGCCACAGCAGCCGCCGACCACGTTGAGGAGGCCGGCTTCGGCGAACTCGCCGACGAACGCTGCGGTTTCTGCCGGGGTCTCGTTGTAGCCACCGAGTTCATTGGGGAGCCCGGCGTTCGGATAGGCGCAGATCAGCGTGTCGGCCACCGTTGACAACTCTTGGAGGTGCGGACGCATCTCCTCGGCGCCGAGCGCACAGTTGAGGCCCACGGTCAGGGGCTGAGCATGCCGGATCGACTGCCAGAACGCCGCGGGCGTCTGGCCCGACAGTGTGCGGCCGGACCGGTCGGTGATCGTTCCCGAGATCATCAGCGGCAGCTGGGTGCCCTGGGCGGCCATCGCCCGGCGACTCGCCACGATGGCGGCCTTGGCGTTGAGCGTGTCGAAGATCGTCTCGATCAGGATGGCGTCGACGCCGCCGCGCAGGAGCGCCTCGATCTGCTCCTGATACGCGTCGGCGAGGCCGGTGAACGTGATGGCTCGGTAGCCGGGGTCTTCGACCTTGGGTGACAGCGAGAGCGTCATGTTGGTGGGCCCGACCGCGCCGGCGACGAAGCGACGACGACCGTCGATGCCCTGCGCTTCGTCGGCGGCCTCGCGGGCGAGCCGTGCAGCGACCTCGTTGAGTTCGACGACCTGGTCGACGGTGCCGTAGTCGCCCTGTGACACGCGGTTGGCCGAGAACGTGTTGGTCTCGACGATGTCCGCGCCGGCGAGGAGGTAGCGCAGGTGGATGTCACGCATCGCATCAGGCTGGGTGAGTGTCAGGAGTTCGTTGTTGCCGGCGAGATCGCAACCGTGGTCGCAGAAGAGCTCACCGCGGAACGCCTCGTCGGACAAACCGAGCGTCTGGATCTCGGTGCCCATCGCACCGTCGAGCACGACGATGCGCTCGCGGGCGATGAGGGCGATCGGGTGGTCGTGGAACGGGTGCGTGCTGGCGCTCATGTCAGGTGACTTCCTTCGTCATGCGATTTTCTTGATGGTGCGACGGTTGCGTGCGAGCCAGACGGTGACGGTGAGTCCGTCGTCGCCGGCGGGAGGATCGACGTCGACGATGGTCGGGCAGTCGAACCCGACCTGGTCGAACCAGTCGCGGAGTTGATCGTGGGTGAAACCGAGGCGCCGGTGGGCGGCAGCCCGGAGGAAGTCGTGGCGGTGTGGGGCGAAATCGACGACGAGCAGACGTCCGCTCGGCGCAACGAGACGGCCCGCCTCGGCGAGTGCCCGGGCGGGGTCGTCGAGGTAGTGGAGCACCTGGTGGATCACCACGAGATCGAACGACGCGCGCTCCAACGGCGGGCTGTGCACGTCGCCCTGGCGGAGTTCCCACCCCTGCACGCCGAGGCGTTCGAGGTTGGCGCGTGCAACCGACAGCATCGAGTGGCTGGCATCGAGACCGACGGCACGGTCGGCACGGTCGGCGAGGAGTTGCAGCATCCGGCCCGTACCGGTGCCGACGTCGAGCACGCGACCGAGCGGGCGGTCGCCGATCACGTCGAGAATCACTCCCTCGACGGTGGCCGCGGCGGCGTGCAGTGATCGTTCCTCGTCCCAGATCGGAGCGATCCGTTCGAAGTACTCGCTGGCCGCGTCGGCTCTGCGGCTGCGCACGATGTCGAGCCGTTCGAGATCGTTGGCGATCACGGGGTCGGTCGAATCGACGGTGGCGAGCGCAGAGGTGAGGAGCGCGAAGTGTCCGCCGGTGTCGACGATCCGGAAGAACGCCCACGTGCCCTCGCGATGTTTGGTGACGAGGCCGGCGTCGACGAGGAGTCGCAGGTGGCGCGACACGCGGGGCTGTGACTGCCCGAGGATCTCGGTGAGATCGGTGACGGTGAGTTCGCCGTGACGCAGCACGGCGAGGATCCGCAGCCGGGTCTCCTCGGCAATCGCCCGCAGCGCATCGAGCGCCGGCTCCATCAGCATCCCCGGAGTATAGGAAGTACATAAGGACATGTGCATGTCTCCCTATCCGAAACTTGCGCTGATATGTGCACGCAGCGCACACAGCAGCGCATTTTTCGGGGGTGGGGTACCGTGCAGGGCATGGCAGCGGTGTTCCATCTCGGGTTGACGGCAGACATGTTGCAGGGAGCCACACTGGCGCTGGTACCGGGCGACCCGGGCCGGGTCGAGCGCATCGCCGCCACGATGGACCGACACGAGTTCCTCGCAGCGAACCGCGAATTCACGTCGTGGCTCGGCTGGCTCGGCAACACTCCGGTGGTCGTGTGTTCCTCGGGCATCGGCGGGCCGTCGACGGCGATCGCCGTCGAGGAGCTCGCGCAACTCGGGGTCCGCACCTTCCTGCGTGTCGGCACGACCGGAGGAATCCAGCCGCACCAGCAACCCGGCGACGTGATCGTCACCACCGGCGCCGTTCGCCTCGACGGAACGAGCCTGCATTTCGCGCCGATGGAGTTCCCCGCCGTAGCCGACTTCGCCTGCACCACCGCACTCGTCGAGGCCGCGACCTCGCTCGGCATCGAACCGCACATCGGCATCACGGCATCATCGGACACCTTCTATCCGGGCCAGGAACGCTACGACACCTACTCGGGCCGGGTCACTCGACGGTTCCAGGGCAGCCTGGAGGAGTGGCAGTCGATGGGAGTCCTCAACTACGAGATGGAGTCGGCAGCGCTGTTCACGATGTGCGCGTCGTCAGGGCTGCGCGCCGGGTGCGTGGCGGGCGTGCTGGTCAATCGGACCCAGCAGGAGATGCCCGACGAGGAGACCGCCAAGCGCATCGAGGCGACCACGGTCGCCGTCGCCGTCGAGGCCGCACGTCGCCTCGTCTGATCGAACCCGCGTGCCGCCGGCGGCCAGGTCGCCTAACGTTGCGCCGTGGGAGGGAATCGCGCCATCCGTGGATGTGGCACGCGACTGCGCGTGGCGTCGGCGCTCGTCGGTCTCACGGCGATGGGCATCGCTGCCACGGCATGCAGCGACGACGAACCGTCCACCAGCGGCGACGTCGAGCCCGCTGCGGCGTACACCGCCATCGTCGAGTGGCAGGCCGGCGAACAAGAGCCGGTCATCGACGACAATGGTGAGGAACGACTCCCGGTGATCTATGTCGTCGCCGCAGACGGCGAGACGATCGACGTCGGTGTCCAGGCCGACGTCGCAGCGGCAACCGTCGACATCGCCGACGTGCGTTTCGCCGACGAATCGGCCGAGGCGTTCGACGATGGACTCGACGACGAACCGGTCATGGCCGACGGCGTCATGCTCCTGGTGGGCGCACTGCCCGATCCCGCCCCCGTCATCGACGTCGAACTCCTGCGCTATCTCAGTGTCGAGAGTTCGTCACCGTTCACGCTGCAGATCACCGCCGACGAGGCCGCAACGGAGTCGAGGGGCATCGGCGTCGCCACGGTCACGTCGGTGACAGAGCCCTGATCATGCCGTCGGCCAGACTCAGCGCCTGCACGACATCGCGTTCGCTGACGACGTGGTCGACGTCGATGGCGCGGCGGCGGAGATTGTCGAGTTCGCACCGCTGCTCCGGTCCGATGCCGGAGCCGACGACGCTCTGAGCGAGGTCGACGGCTGCGGACGCGTCGACGATCGCAACCCGCAACGAACCCGCCTCCAACGCCTGGTGGGCCATCGCGAGGCGGACGTGCGCTCCGCCGAGGTGATCCTCGGGTGGCCCTTCGAATCGGTGGGCTTCTCGCACCCCTCGAACGAAGATGAAGAGCGCGGGGACGTAGATGGCGGTGAGGACCGTCATGCTCACCTCGACCGGGAATGCAATGGGTGTCGCGAGGACCCCGCCGAACACCCAGGCGAGCTGGAACCAGGTCTCGTAACGAGCCCCGGCACGACCCAGGAGCGCCTCGGGGGCCCGGCGCTGCAGGAGCCCGTCGAACGAATTGCGGCCGAGCGTCGTGGAGAGTCCGACGAGAGCGGAGATGACCAGCAGGAGCGGCACCGATGCGCCGAGGATGCCCACCGCCGTGAAGACAGCAGGCAGCGCGATCGCCAGACCGATCAACTGCTCCTCACGGAACCAGCGCCGCAGGACGGTGGTGGCGGTGTGGCCCAGGAAGGCGCCGATGCCGTAGCACGCGGCGGCGAGGCCGTAGATGTAGGCGGGCTCGCTCGAGCGCCGCAGTGTGAACGCGAGGGTGAAGATGAAGAACCCGACGGCGGCGCGGATGGCGAGCATGCCGACGGCCGACACGACAACCGTCGGAAGATGGGTCTCGGCGTACTCGACGTCATCAGGCGTGATCGCCGCCGTCGAACGAGGGCGGGCCCACAGCACGGCGCCTCCGGCGAGCGCGAACAGCACCGCGGCGCCACGAAGCGACCATTCCGGACCGGCCCACGCGAAGAGCGCAGTCGCCGCAAGTACCCCGAGCGCCGCCGTGATACTCGAGAGGCGCGCCAGACGGGCGTTCGTCGCGACGAGTTCCTCGGGGTCGTCGACAAGAGTCTGGACCAGCGTCTGCTTGACGATGCCGGACGCCTTGCTGGCGATCAGCAGGCACAGCACGATCGGATAGAACGCGACCTGCAGCAACGTGACGGCCAGCAGTAGGCAGAACACACCGCGGGCGACGAAGAACGATGAAGCGACGTATCGCTGCGACCGGCGGAATCGATCGATGGCGGGACCCACCAGGGGCGACAGCACAGCGAGCGGGGCCATCGTGATGAGCAGGTACAGCAGCACCTGCTCGCGCGACGCGTTGGGGCTGACGTTGAAGAACAACGACCCGGCGAGGCTGACCGAGACGAAGGCATCACCGGCTGCTGCCAGCGCCTGCGCCGTCGCCAACGGCACCAACGCTCCACGACCGATCATCACCTGCCGCACACGGCGGTGCAGTGGTACGCGTTCTTCGACGAACGTCCCGCTCCCCTCGCTGGCGCCTCCGGTGGGCATCGTCTCCATCTTGGTGCATCGAGGCGTCAGGAGGGTGATGGACGTGATGATGTGCGAAAGTTGCGGCTCATGGGTGCTGGGACGTTTCCATCCGATCTCGACATCGCTCGACAGGCGACGCTTCGACCCTTGACCGATATCGCTGCCGGCGCCGGGATCCCCCTCGACTGCCTCGAGCCGTACGGCACCGGTGCGGCGAAGATCGACTTGCGCGCCGTGGAATTGATGGCCGACCGCCCACGCGGCAAAGTACGTCGTGGTGTCCGCGATCACCCCGACGCCGCTCGGCGAAGGAAAGACCACCGTCGCCGTCGGGTTGAGCCAGGGCTTCAACCACATCGGTCGCAACGCCACGCTCGCGATCCGTCAACCGTCGATGGGACCGACGTTCGGGATCAAGGGTGGAGCTGCCGGGGGCGGTTACAGCCAGGTGGTGCCGATGGAGCTGCTCAACCTGCACCTCACCGGCGACGTCCACGCCGTCACCGCGGCCACCAACATGTGCGCCGCCGCGGTCGACGCCCACGTGTTCCACGGCAACACGAGTGGGCTCGATCCACACCAGATCACCTGGCGTCGATCGATCGACATCAACGACCGGTCGCTGCGCAACATCGTGACGGGACTCGGATCGCGACTCGACGGGATTCCCCGCGAGACCGGCTTCGACATCACCGCCGCATCCGAGGTCATGGCGACGCTCGCGTTGTGCACCGACCTGCAGGATCTCCGCCGGCGTCTCGGATGCATCGTGGTCGGCTACACCAAAGCCGGCGATCCCGTGACTGCTGACGACATCGAGGTCGCCGGAGCGATGGCGGTGATCCTGCGCGAGGCCATCAAGCCGAACCTGATGCAGACCCTCGAGAACACACCGGTGCTCGTGCACGCCGGCCCGTTCGGCAACATCGCCACGGGCAACTCGTCGATCGTCGCCGACCTCATCGGCATCCACATGGGCGACTACCTGGTCACCGAGGCGGGCTTCGGTGCCGACATGGGCGCCGAACGGTTCTTCAACATCAAGTGCCGCGTGTCGGGGCTTGCTCCCGACGCGGCCGTGCTCGTGGCGACCGTTCGTGGGCTGAAAGCGCACAGCGGCAAGCACACGATCGTTGCCGGGCGTCCGTTGCCCGATGCGTTGTTGCAGGAGAACCCCGACGAGGTGCACGAGGGGGGCGCGAACCTGCGCAAGCAGCTGGAGAACATGCGCATCCACGGCTGCACGCCGGTGGTGGCGATCAACGTGTTCCCCGGTGACCATCCCGCCGACATCCGCGCGATCGAAGAGATCGCCGCCGAATTCGATGCGCGCTCAGCGGTGTCGACCCACTTCGTCGACGGCGGCGCCGGAGCGAAGGACCTCGCTCGTGTCGTCGCGGAGGCGGCCGAGGAACCGAGCGAGTTCCGCCTGCTGTACCCCGACGAGATGTCGCTGCGAGACAAGATCCACATCGTGGCCACGAAGGTGTACGGAGCCGATGGTGTCGACTACGCGCCGGCGGCGGCCCGCCAGATCGACAACTTCGAACGCAACGGCTTCGGGAACCTGCCCGTGTGCATCGCGAAGACGCACCTGTCGATCTCTTCGGACCCGACGCTGCACGGCGCGCCGACGGGATGGACCCTGCCGGTGCGCGAGGTGCGTGCATCCGTGGGTGCCGGCTTCGTGTATCCGATCTGCGGCGCCATGAGCACGATGCCCGGCCTCGGCGCATCGCCGGCACTGCAGCGAATCGACATCGACGCCGACGGCAACATCGTCGGCCTCAGCTGAATCCGGACGTGTCGCCGATCGGTGCGTTGCGTGCGATCCACGAGGAGCTCTGGGATGCCGAGCGGAGGATGGACCGGTTGGCTCGCGGAGTCGTGCCGGGTGTCGACATCTCGTCGCTGAATCTGCACTCGGTTCGCGAAACTGCGCTGGGCGCATTCCTCGATCTGGAGAACGGCATCACGGATCGCGCCGTCACAGCGATCCGCAACGTGCTTGCGCTGCAGTACCCAGCCTCCGACTGGCCGTGGAGCGGCACGTTCCCCGTGACGGCCGAGCAAAACGATCCGCCGGGAACCGATGCGGTCGAGTGGGTCCACTACGACCCCAACTGGCGCCAATTCCTCGGGTGCATTCTCGCGCTCACCGTGATTCACCACGCAGAAGCGCTGCCCGACGACGTTCGCAGCGGCATCGACGACGCTCTCTTGCGTTGCGTGCGCGGCGAGCCCGACACGCGGATCGCTGCGTGGTACACGAACCCCAACCTGATGCACGCATGGCTTCTCGGTCACGTCGGGCAGGGAACGGGCGACGCCGAATTGATCGCGTCCGGCGAGCAACGAGCGCATCGGATCATGGAACGCTTCGAGCGATTCGGTGACATCGACGAGTACAACTCGCCGACGTACGACGGCATCGACCTGTTCGCGTTGGCGCTGTGGGTTACGCATCCGCCCAACGACGCCTACGCACGATCGGGAGCAGTGTTGCTCGCACACCTCGGCGCTCGGATCTCCGAGCTCTACCACCGCCGGCTGGGCGCCATGTGCGGGCCGTACATCCGGGCGTATGGGCTCGACCTGCAGCGCTACGTATCGCTCGCTGGGATCTGGCTCCACATCGTCGGGGAGCCGTCCTCGTCGATCCTGCCGACGACGCTCGACCAGGACACGGTGCACGTGCACGACCTGTACTTCCTGCCGGTGATGCTGCGACTCCGGCCCGGCATCGTCGACCACCTCACCCTGCGGGCGGTGCAGGCACCACGACAGCACGTTCAACGATTCGGTGACGCCTGCGCGGAGAGTCGTCTCCGGGCTGACCTCGCCGTGGGGTGGGAGTACGGACGACGCCACGAGGCCTCGCTCGACCAGTACGTGCCGTTCACCGCGCACTTCGACGACGACGGCCGGACGTCATCGATCGGCATCATGGTGCCCGACGAGACCGCGTGGATCGATGTCCACCAGATGGACGACCTCTCCTTCGAACTCCGGGCGGCCGGACGTGAGGGCCGGGTCGGCCTGCGGATCGTCGCCGGATCAGAGGCACTGGTGAGCGTGGACCGCGTGACGCTCGGCCCAGTCGAGATCAGCTTCGACGTCCCACCCGACGATGTCGCCCACAAGCGCACGCCCGTTGGAAACGAGACCCACGTGAGCTGGAGCGCCACCGAGGCGGTGGCGCGGATCACGATCGAATGAGACGCGGGGTCTGACCCCGCGTCTCATTTGCGGCGGAGGCGAGCGCGAGAGACGCGAAGTGGGCGCGAGGTGAGACGAATCGCGAAGTCGGTGGCCCGGGCGGGTACCGGGACGAACGGGCCCTGCCGGCTCACCGGCAGCGCATCCTCGGCGACGAGCCGGTAGGCGACGTACAACGCGATCATGCCGTGGGTGGCCACCAGACACCAGAAGAACGACGACTCGCCGAGCGCGGCCATGATCGAGCCGGCGATGATCGGCCCGAGCACTGCGCCGACACCATTGATGCGCAGTGACGCCCCGCTGGCGCCCATTGCCGAGCCGGGCGCCGACCGGTCGAGCGTGTGCGACAGCAGCAACGAGTAGAGCGGAAAGGTCAGCCCGCCGAGTACGAACATCATCGGCAACACCACGAGGTTGCCTTCGGGAGTGACGCCGAGCGCCGCGCTCATTGCCGCAGCGCAGACGGCGACCACGAAGATCACGCCACGCCGTGGCAGCCGATCGGATGTCCAACCGACCGGCCACTGGAACACCAGTGCACCGATCGACGGGAGCGCCAGGAACAGGGCCGTCTCGCCGGGACTGAATCCGGCGCGGGTGGCGTACACCGCGCTCAAGCCGAACAGGATCCCGTGTGATGCGCCGGTGAACACCATCCCGACCAGACCGGTCGGAGCGATGTGTGCCAGTTCGCGCAGGCGCACGCGTGGCGAGACACGCACGGGCGGCGCGTCGGTCGTGGCGGCCAGTGCGATGGGCACGAACGACATCGACACGAGGATCGATGCGACGATGAACAGTCCGTCGCCACTCGGATCGCCGGTGGCGATCAGGAGCTGGCCCAGCCCGAGCCCGCCCATCGACACGATCATGTACACGGCGAGCGTGCGACCACGGTTGCGCGGCGTCGACGCATCGTTGAGCCACGACTCGACGATCACGTACAGCCCGGCCATGCAGAACCCGAAGACCAGCCTCATCAGCGCCCAACTGGGCGGCGAGATCCACACGAACTGCAACAGCACGACACATGACGCGATCGACGCCAGGCTGGCGAACACCCGGATGTGGCCGACGCCGGACAGCCACCTGACCACCATCACCGGTCCGAGCAGGAACCCGGCGAAGTAGCACGCCATCACCCATCCGCTCGTACGCACACCGAATCCCTCGTCGACCATGCGCACACCGAGCACGGCGAGGTTCAGCCCGTTGCCGATCATCAACATCGCGAACCCCACGAACAGCGTCCACAGGGCGAAGCCCCCGCGGACGGTCGGGTGCTCGTGGGCGTGTACGGCGGCGGGCAGGGGATCGGTCACGGACAAGCGCGCCGAACGCTAGCGACGCTCAGCCGCGTCCGCGGAGCCGGTCGAGCTGCCGCCGATCACGCTTCGTCGGACGGCCCGCACCGCGATCACGTTCGAAGTTCGGGCCGAGTTCCTCGCGCTCCGGCGGAGGCGGACTGTGGTCGACGAAGCAGTCGACAGCGACAGTCGCGCCGACACGCTTGACGATGAGGGTGCTCACCTCCAGCACTCGCTCGCGGTCGTGCAGGTAGGCCTCGACCCGGTCGCCGACCTTCACGGGTGTGGCCGGCTTGGCCGCCTTGCCGTTCACCTTCACGTGCCCACCCCGGCACGCCGCCGCAGCATCGCCGCGCGTCTTGGTCATCCGCACCGACCACAACCACTGATCCACCCGCGCCGACTCGATCAACTCATCCTCCCACACCCCGTCCCCAAACCCCTCCCCGAAAATGCGCCGAAATTGCACTAGTGCACGATTCCCGCGCATTTCGGACCGCCGACGCTCCGAACCTGAAATGTGCGCCAGATTGTGCACGCGACGACATCTCGGCGATTTTCTGGTTCGGTCAGGCGGGGAGTTGCTGGGTGATGCAGTGGATGCCGCCGCCGCCGGCGGCGAGGGTGGCGCCGACGTCGAGGGCGAGCGCCTCGCGGCCCGGGTACTGCTCGGCGATGAGGGCGACCATGTCGTCATCGGCGGCGTGCCCGCAGGTCGGCACGAGCACGAAGCCGTTACCGAGGTAGTAGTTGAGGTACGGCACCACCACACGCTCCGGCCCCTCGCCGCGATCGATCTCGGCGAACGGGAGGACCGGCACGGTGACGACATCGAGTGCCCGACCGCGGGCATCGAGTGCACCGTGCGCCACACGACGATCGACATCGAGTCGCAACCAGTCGGCCTCGTCGGGATCGTCGCACCCCTGCAACACCAGCCGACCGGGCGCCGCGAACGCGGCGATGTTGTCGACGTGGCCGTCGGTGTCGTCGTCGAGCGCGAGACCGTGCGGCAACCAGATGATCCGTTGCGCACCGAGTTCCGCTCGCAGGGTCGCTTCGATCTCCACCTGCGTCATCGTCGGGTTGCGGTTCGGGTGCATGAGGCACTGGGTGGTGGTGACGAGTGTGCCGTCGCCGTCGCCGGTGATCGAACCACCCTCGAACACCATGTCGATCGATCGGACGGGGTCGCCGGCCCGTTCGGCGAATCGGGCAGCTGCCGCCGCATCGTCGTCGTACGGCAGGAACTTGTCGCCCCACGCGTTGAACCGCCAGTCGGTCGCCACCATCGAGCCGGCATCGTCGACCACGTAGATCGGACCCGAGTCGCGGAACCACGAATCGTCGATCGCGAGCTCGACCACCTCGACACCCGGCCCGCACCGGGCGGCAGCCCGCTCGACGGCGCGGGGTGGCGCCAACATCGTGACGGGCTCGAATCGGGCGATCGCGTTCGCCACCTCGGCGTGAGCTGCTTCGGCGTCGGCGAACAGGTCGCCCCACATGTCCTCGCGCGCCGGCCAGCACATCGCGGTGCCGGCGTGCGGTTCCCACTCGGCCGGGAGTCGGGTCACAGGCGACCTGCCGACCCGATGCCCGTCCGCCCGTCGAGCGTCACGATCGGGCCGTACAACTCGGGGCGACGATCACGGAACAGACCCCATGCGGCTCGTTGCGTGCGGAGCTGTTCACGGTCGAACGATGCCACGAGCACGGCCTCGGAGTCGCGGCCCGCTTCGGCAACCTTCGCGCCCGTGTTGTCGGCGATGAACGACGACCCGTAGAACGTGATCTCGCATGATGCGCCGACCTCGCGGCCGACGCGATTGGCGGCGACGATCGGCATCAGGTTCGCGCCGGCGTGACCCTGCATCACCCGCTGCCAGTGGCCACTCGAGTCCCAGCTCGGGTCGGGTGGCTCGCTGCCGATCGCCGTCGGATAGAGGAGCACCTCGGCGCCGAGCAGTGCCATCGCCCGCGCCGACTCGGGGAACCACTGATCCCAGCAGATGCCCACACCGATCGTGCCGTGCTGGGTGTTCCAGACCCGGAAGCCCGTGTCGCCCGGTGAGAAGTAGTACTTCTCGGTGTAGCCGGGGCCGTCGGGGATGTGACTCTTGCGGTAGTGGCCGAGCACCGTTGCGTCGGCGTCGACGATCACCACCGTGTTGAACAGCGCCTGTCCGGCGCGTTCGTAGATGCTCAACGGGAGGACGACACCGAGTTCGGCGGCAACCGCGGCGAAGTGCTCGATCGTCGGATGCCCATCGAGCGCGACCGCCCGGTCGAGGTGCTCCGGCAGTTGGTCCTTGCAGAAGTACGGCCCTTCGAAGAGTTCGGGGATCAGGATGATCCTGGCCCCTTGTGCAGCGGCCTCCCGCACGAGCCGCTCAGCCGTCGCGATGTTGACGGCGATGTCGTCGGTCATCGCCATCTGGAGCGCGGCAACGCTGAGTTCGTTCATCGGCGCGACGCTACTTGCCGTCGTCGGTGAGGGCATCTGCGTCGCCCCACGCCTGCTCGATTGCTTCGAGTCGTTCTGCGGCGTGTTCACGCCTCGCCGCTGCCACCTCGACGACGAAGAGGTTCAAGAGCGCCAGCGTGCCGACATGGCTGTCGAAGGGTCCGGTCGACGCGGCCGAGACGACGAACGCATGCTCCGCCGCCGACGCGAGGGGCGACAGCACATTGTCGGTGAGCGCAACGGTCCACGCTCCCCTCTCGCGCGCCAACGACAGTGCATCGATGAGCCACCGCTCGTAGCGACGAAGGTCGAGCACCACGAGCGTTGCGCCGCGACCGGTCAGCGCCAGCGTCCTCACGATGTCGATCCGATTGCCGTCGAGCAACTGGACGGCGGGACGCAGCTGTTCGAGATCGCCGACGAACTGCAATGCCACACCCCGGGAGGCAACGCCGGAGAGGACGAGCACCGGAGTGTTGTCGTCGGCAAGGCGTGTGACCACCGACCTACCGTCGCCTGCACGGATCGAGTCGAGCGTCGAGCGAACGTTGGCCGCCTCGACCTCGGCATGTCGAGCAGCGAGGGTGTCGTCGCCCACGCGCTGATCGCGGATCCGTTCCACGGCGGGGCGGAGCTGGCCGCTCACCTCGCCCTGGACCGACGACTGGAGCTGGGAATAGCCGTCGAAGCCGAGCTTCACGGCGAAGCGCACGACGGTCGCGGTGCCGACACGCGCCGCTTCGGCCACGTCGGCAACGGTGCCGAAGGCGACGAGTTGGGGGTTCGCGAGGATGGTCTCACCGATGCGCCGTTCGGACGGCGTCAGAGAATCGGCCCGCTCGCCCAGTCGCCGCTCGAGATCCATGTGCACGCACGGTACTCGCGGCGAAGGGAACTGATCGACGTTGTTCCAATCGTGTGATATGTTGAAATAATCGTTTCACACCGTTCATAACGGCCGTCGTACACCAGGAGGTGCCCACCATGACCCATGCCACCGACACCCTCGTCGCACTCCCGGTCGTCGACGCCTCGGACTGGGCCCTCTCCCTGGCGCCCGTCGACGAACTCAGCGAAGAACTCGTCCACGCTGCAGCGTTGGCAGGCCGACACCTGCCGATCGCGGTCGACGACGCGCTGCTGCGATTCACCGTGACACCGTCCCGATCCGGTGCGCTGCTCATTCGCAACGCTCCCATCGGCGACCTTCCACCCACACCGCCGACTCCAGAGGCCCCGGTCGCCAAAGACCTCTCGACCGAACTCACGCTGCTCACCGTCGCACGCCGCCTCGGCCAGCCCGTCGGCTACGTCCCCGAGCACGGCGGTCGCATCGTGCAGAACATCGTGCCCACGCCGAGCGCGGCCGACAGCCAGATGTCGACGTCGTCACGTTCGAGCCTCATGTTCCACACCGAGACGGCCTTCCACCCGCACCGTCCGAGGTACCTCCTCCTGCTGTGTCTGCGCGGCGACCCGTCGGCTCACACCACGCTCGCGTCAGTACACGACATCATGGATCGCCTGCCCGACGACGTGGTCGACGTGATGTTCCAGCCGAAGTTCCGGACCGCCGTCGACGCCAGCTTTCTCGCAGGACGACCCAACGAACTCGGCCCGGCACGACCGCTCGTGACCGGGACGCGCAACGAGCCGACGTTCGTGTTCGACGCCGACCTGACGGTGGGTACCGACACGATCGCCGACGACGTGCTGATCGCCGTTCGTGCTGCGATCACCGACGTCGAGACCTCGGTGGTCCTCGAACCCGGCGACCTGCTGGTCGTCGACAACAACGTCGCCGTGCACGGTCGCTCGCCGTTCACTGCCCGCTTCGACGGCACCGACCGCTGGTTGCAGCGTTCGTTCGTGGTCGCCGATCTCGCACCGAGCGCCGCCGACCGCGACGGTCGCGTGATCACCACCGAGTTCGGTCTGCGCTGACTTCGTCATGTGCGTGAGCCGCTCGTTTGTGTGAGCGACAACGTCGAAGTCAGCGATAGTTGCTCACACAAATCGGGGACCCGTCGTTTGTGTGAGCGACAACGTCCGGACAGGTAATGATCGCTCACACAAACTGGGAGTTCACACCGGCGTTCACATCACGGGGTGCCCGTTGGCCCGAGGATCAGACGTCGAGGAGCCTGGCTCGGACGATCTCGGTCTCGGTCGAACTGAGCGGTCGGTTGGTCTTCACGCGCACGGTGACGGTGCCGGCATCGGCATCGCCGTCGGAGTCAGCGGCAGTCTCGGGTTCGTGGGTCTCGATGTCGCGCAGGAACACCACGCCGGTCAGACCGACATCATTCGAGGCGTCCGCGAGCCGCTCGACCGCCTCGGCCTCGTCGGCCGCTGCCCACTTCACGAGCGAGACCTCGATGTCACTCACCGCCGGCAGCTGCGACAGGTTGGTGACCGATTCGACGGCGTGGTGCCCGGCGTGCCAGGTGGCGCCCTCGGGCGTGCGGAGTCGCACCGACGCGCTCCCGATCAGGTCGACGATGCCGCGCACCTCGGCTCCCCCGACACGCAGGATCACGTCGTCGCCGACCGCGTAGCGATCTTCCAGCAGTGCACGGGTTCCGCCGAGGAAGTCCTTCACCAGGTCCTGGCCGCTGAGTGCCAGCGCCAGACCGATGAAGCCGGCGCTGGAGATGGCAAACGCCAGGCTGACGCCCATCAACTCGAGCGCGGCGAACGTCGCGAACGTGAAGATCAGCACGGTCATGAAACGCCCGATCATCTTGGCGATCGAGTCGGCGCGCTGACGCTTGCGGGCATCGGCCTGGCCGTCGTCGCCCAGGCGATCGAGCCGCACCCTCCACGACCCCTCGGATCGCTGTGCACGCCGCACCGCGCGGCGCGTCAGCGTCCGCACGAGCGTGCGAGCAATCCACGACGCGACGATCGCGATCGGGAGCAGGAGCATGGCTTCGGAGGCAGAAGCGAACCAGGACAACATGGGTGGGGACTTCCTTCATCGGCGCGGCCGAATTGTTACATTTGCGTTACGGAACCATGATGCCAGGAGTGGCCCGGGAATGCACGGCGGTTCACGGATCCACGACGTGACATCTCTCACGTCATCGACACGACCGGATGTGTCAGGTCGGACGAGTCGCCGAACGAGGGTGTACCGTGCGCTCGATGTCACCCCGGCGTCCGGATCGCCCCGTGCTCGGGTGGCGCGAGTGGGTGACGCTGGCCGAGTGGGAGGTGCCGCACCTCAAGGCCAAGGTCGACACCGGCGCACGTACGTCGTCACTGCACGCCTTCGATCTCGAATGGTTCCAACAGGGCGCCACGCCATGGGTGCGTTTCGAAATCCACCCGTGGCAACGCTCGACCGCCGACGCCATCGTCGCCGAGGCAGCCGTCGTGTCGACCCGTGACGTCAAGAGCTCGTCGGGTGTCGTCGACCACCGACCTGTCGTGAGGACCACGCTCGTGATCGGCGGGCACGCCGTCGACGCCGAGATCACGCTGACGCTCCGCGACGAGATGGGCTTTCGCATGCTGGTCGGCCGAGAGGCGATCCGGAATCGATTCCTGGTCGATCCGGGCGTGTCGTACCTCGGCGGGCGCCCACCCAAGGATGTCCGGATGAAGAACCGGAGCCGACCATGAGCCGGCCGCGCCGCGCCGCATTCCGCATCGGCGAGCTCGACGTCGCGCCCGGGCGCTCGGCCACCGGCGAACTCCCGATCGCCCGCCTCGTCACCGGCACCCGGATCTCGCTGCCCCTGCAGGTGTTCCACGGCCACAACGACGGCCGGGTGGTGTGGCTCAGCGCCGCCGTACACGGCGACGAGATCAACGGCGTCGAGATCATCCGAAGGGTCACTCGCAGCCTCGACGCCCGCAAGATGGCCGGCACGGTCATCACGGTGCCGATCGTCAACGTGCACGGATTCCTCAACGGCGACCGCTACCTGCCCGACCGGCGTGATCTCAACCGGTCGTTCCCCGGCTCGCCGACGGGTTCACTCGCCGCACGGATCGCCGATCTGTTCATGTCGGAGATCGTCAGGCGGTGCGACGTCGGCATCGATCTCCACACCGGCTCCGACCACCGCACCAACCTGCCGCACATACGTGCCGATCTCGACGACCCGGAGACCCGCAAGCTCGCCGAGGCGTTCGGAGCGCCACTCATGCTGCACTCCAAGACACGCGACGGATCCCTGCGCGGCGCGGCGACCGATCGGGGCGCAACCGTGCTGCTGTACGAGGGCGGCGAGGCGCTGCGTTTCGACGATGAATCGCTCTCGACCGGCGTCGTCGGGATCCGTCGGGTCCTGACCGAACTCGACATGATCGACGCCGACTCCGCCGACCCGCGACCGGTCCCCGTCGAGAGCCGACACAGTTCGTGGATCCGCGCGCGTCGAAGCGGGATCGCACTGCTCGACGTCGAGCTCGGCGAAGTGGTTCAACGTGGTCAACTCCTCGGCCTGATCCACGACTCGGTCGGCAAGCGACTCAGCCGGGTCACCGCCACGCGCGTCGGGATCGTCATCGGCCGCGTGCAACAACCCCTCGTCAATCAGGGCGACGCCCTCGTCCACCTCGCCGATGTCGCCCCCGACGTCCTGCCCACGCTCGGCCGATACATCTCCACACAACCCCCCAGTCAGGACTACCCGTGAAGCTCGCCCTCCTGTCGCGCGCCCCGCGCCTACAGCACCCAGCGCCTCAAACTCGCGGCCATCGATCGTGGGCACGACTGCAAGGTGCTCAACACGCTGCGCTTCGCCATCGACCTGTCGAGTTCGGAACCCGACCTGCAGTTCCGCGGCAAGCAACTGTCCGACTACGACGCCATCGTGCCCCGAGTCGGGGCGTCGATCACCTACTTCGGTTCGGCGGTGGTTCGCCAGTTCGAACAGATGGACGTGTACACGCCGATCACCGCCAACGGCATCACGAACTCCCGCGACAAACTCCGTGCGATCCAGATCCTGTCGCGCCACGACATCGGGATGCCGAAGACGGCGTTCGTGCGCAACCGCCAGGACGTGTTGCCCGCGATCGACCGCGTCGGGGGCGCACCAGTCGTCATCAAGTTACTGGAGGGCACTCAGGGGATCGGCGTGATCCTCGCGCCCGATCGCAAGGTCGCCGAGGCCATCATCGAGACGCTCCACAACACCAACCAGAACGTGTTGATCCAGGAGTTCATCGCCGAAAGCAAGGGACGCGACATTCGCGCACTCGTGGTCGGCGATCGGGTCGTGGCGTCGATGCGGCGTACGGCGCAGGGCGACGAGTTCCGTTCCAACGTGCATCGCGGCGGCACTGTCGAGGGCGTCTCACTCGATGCTGCCTACGAGCGAACCGCGGTGCGCGCGGCACAGATCATGGGGCTGCGAGTTGCCGGCGTCGACATGCTGGAGGGCAACGACGGGCCACTGGTGATGGAGGTCAACTCGTCGCCGGGTCTCGAAGGCATCGAGCGAGCGACAGGTCTCGACGTGGCCGGCGCAATCATCGACTACGTGGCCAACCAGGTGGCCTTCCCCGAACTCGACGTGCGCCAACGGTTGACGGTCAGCACCGGGTACGGCGTGGCCGAGCTGCTCGTTCGCGACGACGGCGACTTCGTCGGCAAGACGATCGGCGATGCCGGGCTGCGCGATCGTGACATCACCGTGCTGACGTTGCATCGCGACACCGAGGTCATCCCGAACCCGCGCGAGTCACGGCTGTTGGAGGCCAACGACCGGTTGCTGTGTTTCGGGAACCTCGAGTCGATGCGCGAGATGATCCCCGCGCGTCGGCGGCGCCGCGCCCGGGTCCGCAAGCTGCCCGAGCATCCGCTCCCGGACGACGCCACCTGAGACGGCGCGGTACGGTGCGGCGGTGAGCGTCGAACCCGGCGAGATCGAGGCGGCCCGCACGGTGGTTGCATCGGTGGCCAAGCACACCCCGGTGATCACATCGCCGACGCTGTCCGAGGACATCGGCGGCACGGTCGTGATCAAGGCCGAGAATCTGCAGCGGACGGGATCGTTCAAGATCCGCGGTGCGATGAACAAGTTGGCGACACTCGGTGCCGACGCCCGTCGTGGTGTCACGACAGGAAGCGCGGGCAACCACGCTCAGGCGTTGGCATTCGCCGCGCAACACTTCGGCGTGCCGTGCCGGATCTTCGTACCGGTCGGCGCCCCGATCACCAAGATCGAAGCGTCGCGTCGCCACGGTGCCGTGGTGACCGAGACCGGCGCCGACCTGAGAGCGGCCGTCGCGGCCGCCGAGGAACATGCGGCGAACACCGAGATGGCGTTCTGCTCGCCGTTCGACGACCCCGCTGTCGTGGCCGGCCAAGGGACGCTCGGCCTCGAACTGCTCGACGACATCGACGACATCGCCACGGTGATCGTGCCGCTGGGTGGAGGCGGCCTCATCAGCGGCGTGGCGATCGCCGTGAAGTCGGCGCGACCGGATGTTCGGGTGATCGGCGTGCAGGCCGCGGTGTGTGCTCCCTACGCCGGAGGTTCGGTTGCCGAGGGCCCGGTCCTGACGCTCGCCGACGGCATCGCCGTCAAGTACCCCGGCCTCGTCACCGGGCCACTGGTACGACAGTGGGTCGACGAAGTCGTGACCGTCGACGAGGACTCGATCGCCGACGCGATGGTGCTGTTGATGGACCGGGCGAAGCTGTACGCGGAGGGGGCCGGCGCAGTGGGCGTGGCGGCGCTGCTGTCGGGGGTGGTGACTCCCGACGAGATCGGCACGACCTGCGTCGTGATCTCGGGCGGCAACGTCGACCTCGGCGTGGTGCCGAGCCTGATCCGCCGGCACGAGAACCTGGCGGGCCGGCGACTGTCGGTCGTGGCTCGCATCGACGACCGGCCCGGCGGACTCGCGACGCTGCTGTCGGTGTTTGCCGACGGGGGCGCCGATCTGATCGAGGTCGAACACATTCGCGAGGGCCTCGACCTGCACGTTCGCGAAACTGGCATCCACGCGACGTTCGAGGTACGCGGCGCCGACCACGCCCAACGCCTCCTCGCGTCGGCCCGCGATGCGGGCTACGGCGTCGTCGAGAGCGGGATCTGAGCGAACCGGCCGTCCGACTGGATTCTCTACCTACTGGTCGGTAGGCTCCCGCCTGTGAACGAGACCGAGCTCCTGCACGAACTCACTCCGGTCGTCGAGGACCTGCTCGAACGGCACCTCGCAACCTCCAAGGAGTGGTTCCCCCACGAGCTCGTTCCCTACAGCCGTGGCCGCGACCACGTCAAGGGCCACGAATGGACACCCGCCGATGCCGACCTCGACGGACACGAGATCAGTGTCGAGGTGCGCAGCGCCCTGCTCGTCAATCTGCTGACGGAGGACAACCTGCCGTACTACTTCCGCTCCGTCGAGCGGATGTTCGGCAAGGACGGCGCCTGGGGCACCTGGGCGCGGCGCTGGACGGCCGAGGAGGGCCGCCACTCGATGGCCATCTACGGCTACCTGATGACCACCCGGGCCATCGATCCGATCGAACTCGAGCGGTCACGGATGGCACAGGTGTCGGGCGGGCAGACTCCGGATCCGCCGCTGCACGAGGGCTTCATCTACCTCGCCCTCCAGGAACTCGCGACCCGTATCTCGCACCGCAACACCGGTGCGCTGCTCGGCGATCCCGCCGGGTACGAAGTGATGAAGCGCGTCGGCAGCGACGAGAACTTGCACCAACTCTTCTATCGCGACCTCGCCGCGGCGGCGATCGAGACTGATCCGAACACGATGATGATCGCCATGGAGAAGCAGGTCCGCAACTTCGCGATGCCCGGTACCGGGATCCCCGACTTCGACCGCCATGCCGCGTTGATCGCGAAGGCCGGCATCTACGACCTCCAGGTCCACCACGAGCAGATCCTCGTGCCGGTGGTCGTCCGCCAGTGGGACGCGGCGAACGTCGGCGGACTCTCTGGTGAGGGCGCGATCGCGCAGGAGAAGCTGATGAAGCGCCTCGCCACGAGCGAGAAGGTTGCGCGCCGCTTCGCCGAGAAGCGCGACGCCTCCCTCGTCTCCGCCTGACCAGTCGGCGCAACCCCCATCGATGAGCGAGCGGACCACCCCTCGGTCCCTTCGCTCATCGCGTGCGGCCGCGATCGCCCGGGCCGGTGGAGCCTCCTGGTGACGAGACGCGCCAGACTGCGATCGTGACCCGGTTGTTCGTTGCCATCTGGCCACCAGAGGAACTGCTGGAACGGCTGGCGGACATCGAGCGGCCGAAGGATCCGGGTGTGAAATGGGTCAGGCTGGAGAATCTGCACATCACCTTGCGGTACCTCGGTGACGCCGACATCGACGAGGTCGTCGAGCGTCTCGACGACGTGTTCCTGCCGAGGTCCACGGCGGTGCTCGGGCCGGCATTCGATCTGCGCGCCGAGCGGTCGATCATGCTCCCGGTCTCCGGCGTGGACGATCTCGCGGAGGTCGTCGAGCAGGCGGTACGAGGCGTCGGAACGGCGAACGAGCGTCGACGATTCCTCGGACATCTGACACTCGCCCGACTCGGGAAGCGGGCTCGACCGGACCGGAGTGTGGGTCGGCTGTTCGACGCGTCGTTCGAGGTCGGCGAGATCGCGCTGGTCGCCAGCACACTCGCCGACAGCGGATCGGTCTACGAGACCGTCGAAACGTGGCCGACCCGCTGAACGATCGATGTGGGATCCTGCTCGGATGAATCCCGACCGCCAGCGCATCTCCCAGGGCAGCGAGTTCGAGCGCCAGATCGGCTACTCGCGAGCGATCGTCGACGGTCGCTTCGTGTTCGTCGCCGGAACAACCGGCTTCGACTACTCGACGATGACCATCGCCGACGACGTGGTCGCCCAGGTGGAACAGACGCTGCGCAACATCGACGAGGCGCTGACGAGAGCCGGCTCGTGCTCTGCCGACGTCGTGCGGGTGAGATATCTCCTGCCCGATGCCGCCGACTTCGAGGCGTGTTGGCCGGCCCTGTGCGAGTACTTCGCCGAGGCGCTTCCGGCGGCGACGATGATGGTCGTCGGGCTGTCGGACCCCCGCATGCGGATCGAGATCGAGGTCACGGCACTCAAGCCCGAGTAACGAGCCCGACGCCCGGCATCGATCGGTCCGGCGAGCGGGTGCTACGAATACGCCCATGGGGGATCTGCTCACCGCGTACGCCGCGACTCAGCCGGACAAGACCGCCGTCATCGACGACCGCACGGGTGGTGATGTCCGCACGTTGACCTACGCCGAGTTGGAGGCGCGGGCCAACCAGCTGGTGTGGGCGCTCGTCGACCTCGGCGTGCGACCGGGCGACAAGATCGTGTGGTGCGGTCAGAACTCGACGGGCATCGTCGAGATGATGAATGCCGCACGCAAGATCGGCGCGACCGCAGTGCCGCTCAACTACCGGCTCTCCGACGAGGAAGCGGCGTACGTGGTCGACCACTGTGACGCCACGACGGTGTACGTCGACGCCGAGTACGCATCGACGTTCGAACGGATCCGCGGAGAGATCCCGAAGGTGACCAATGTCGTGGTGTTCGACGGCGAGGCGCCCGACGGCATGCTGGCGATCGATCCGCTCGTCGCCTCCGCGTCGACCGACGTATGGGAACGCCCGGAGATCGACGAGGGCGGCGCGACGATGATCTACACGTCGGGCACGACCGGCAAGCCGAAGGGGGCGTTCCGTCGCAACCCCGCCGATCCGCGGCAGGGGGCGGCACTCCTCGCCCACATCGGGTACCGCCCTGACGACATCTACCTGACAACCGGTCCGCTGTACCACTCGGGTCCCGGTGGGTTCATGTCGAGCGCGATCGCGATGGGCCACACGGTGGTGCTGCAGCGCAAGTTCGACCCGCAGGACTGGCTGCGCCTACTCGAGACGTACCGGGCGACGTCGACCTTCTCGGCGCCGACGCCGATCCGGATGATCTGCAACCTGCCCGCGGACGTGCGGGCGCAGTACGACCGGTCGTCGATGCGGGTCATGATCGCCAACGCGGCCCCCTGGAGCTTTGCGCTCAAGCAGCAGTACCTCGCCGACTTCCCGGCCGAGTCGCTGTTCGAGATCTACGGCTCGACAGAACTCGGCGTGAACACGGTGCTGCGGCCCGAGGATCAGCTGCGCAAGCCCGGTTCGTGCGGCAAGGAGGCGCCGATGGTCGAGATCCGGCTGTACGACGAACTCGGGAACATCGTCGAGGGGACCGGACCGGATGCGACCGGCGAGGTGTACGTGCGGTCCGCAGCGGTGTTCGCCGACTACTACAAGCAGCACGACAAGTTCGAAGAAGACCATCGTGACGGTTTCCAGACCGTCGGCGACATCGCCTACCGCGACGACGAGGGATTCATCTACATCTGTGACCGCAAGAAGGACATGATCATCTCCGGCGGGATGAACATCTACCCCGCCGAGATCGAGGCTGCTTTGGAGGCCCACCCGGACATCTACGAGGCCGCGGTGTTCGGGATCCCGAGCGACGACTGGGGCGAACTCGTGCACGCCGTCGTCGTGAAGCGGGAGGGCTCGGACCTCGACGAGAATGGCGTCAAGGAGTTCGCCCGCGAGCACCTCGCGAGCTACAAGATCCCGCGCTCGATCTCGTGGCTCGACGAGCTCCCCAAGACCGGGTCCGGCAAGATCCTGAAACGTGAACTCCGCCAGCCCTACTGGGCCGGCCGCACCTCCAACGTCTGACGTGTTACTCGTGGTGTCTGACACCATGCGTAACGTCACCCCGGCATGATCGAGCTTCCGGAGGTGGTTCGGAACCGGGCACGGGCGGCCGGGGAGGAACGCTGGATCGATGAGCTGCCCGACCTCGTGGCATCACTCGCCCGTGACTGGGAAATCGAGATCGGAGCACAGTTCGACGAGGGCACCGAGGCGCTCGTGACCGAGGCACGCATGGCCGACGGGACCCCGGCGATCCTGAAGGTCCTGGTCCCCCGCGGCCGCCGGCGTCGCCGACCACGAGGCGACCGTGCTGCGGATCGCGGCCGGTATCGGCTGCCCGTTGCTCTACCGTCACGATCCTGGTCGAGGTGCGCTGCTGATGGAGCGGCTCGGACCGTCCCTCTTCCGTCTCGGCCTGCCGTACGAGCAGCGTCTGCCGATCCTGTGCGATGCGGCGTCGACCATCTGGCGACCGGCGAGCGACAGTGGCCTGCCGACCGGCGCCCAGAAGGCCGCCTGGCTGAAGAACTACATCGAGCAGACGTGGACCGAACTCGACGGACCGTGCTCCGAGCGCACCATCGAGCACGCCCTCGCGTGCGCGCAGCGCCGGCTCGACGCCCACGACGACGAACGAGCGGTGCTCGTGCACGGTGACGTGCAGCAGTGGAATGCGCTGCAGGCCGGCGACGGCTTCAAGCTGGTCGACCCCGACGGTCTGCTCGCCGAACCCGAGTACGACCTCGGAGTGATCCTGCGCGAGGACCCCGACGAAGCACTCGCCTCCGATCCGGAGGCGACCGCACGGTGGATGGCCGATCGATGCGGTCTCGACGCCACGGCGATCTTCGAGTGGGGCGTCGTCGAGCGAGTGTCGACGGGGCTCATGGCCACGAGGATCGATCTCCAGCCCGTCGGCCGTCAGATGCTGACGCTCGCCGATCGTCTGGCAGCGACCTGACCTTGTGCGCCGGCCGGTCAGCCGCGCAGGCGGGCGATCTCCGCCCGAGCGTGTTCGACCTCGGGCGTGTCGTTCGCGTAGGCGACCGCGATCTCGTCGGCGAGGTCGGTGGTCGCTTCGAGCACGTGCTTGGTGCTGCGATGGTTCGGCTGCGACTTGACGAAGTGCTTGCGCTCCTTGCGGGAACCGACCGCAGCGTCGAGTTCGCCGGCCGTGATGACGCCACGGTCGACCTCTGCGGCGAGCAGCGCCCGAGCCCAGGTGCGCTCCTTGACCACCGTCTTGCGGTAGATCCAGATGAAGCTCCCCAGGCAGACGAGAGTGAGCGGGAGGTAGATCCCGATCCCCCAGGTGGCGCCTCCGCTGATCCCGCCGATCGAGTCCCAGAGCCAGTGCAGGAACATCGCCCAGAGGATCAACGCGATGCCGAAGACCCGGCGCGGCGCTTCGGCCGGCCGGCCGATGAGGTAGATCAGCCCGGCACCGCACAATGCCGACCACGTCCAGTGGCCGGTCGACATCACCGTGCGGACGAAGAGCGTCTGGTTGCCGTACTGGGCCTGACCGAAGTTGGCGGCAGCGGAGCCGTAGACGTAGGACACGTTCTCGAAGGTCTGGAACCCCAGCCCTGCGATCGCGCCGATGATCAGCCCGTCGAAGGCGCAACGCATCACCCGCGGGGCGAGGCCGATCAGCACCACGACCGGGAGCATCTTGGCGATCTCCTCCGACCACGGTGCCGTCGCCCCGGCGCTCCAGACCTGCATGAACTCGAGGCTGACCGTCTTGGCCAGGATCGACCGGAACGCATCGTTGTTGATCGCCGCCATGCCGAACGTGGACACCAGACCGCTGAACAGGAACGCGACAACCTTCGCCTTGGCCGGAATCGACGAGTAGCGGTCGAGGCGCGAGAAGAGCCAGAGGAACAGAATCGTGAAGACTCCGAACCAGACGGTCCCCTGGGCGAACGACTGGGTGTAGGCCTGGGCGTTCGGGCTGAAGGTCTGGTAGGTCAGCGACACCCCGGACACGAACAGCAGCGCCACCACCCAGAAGGTGAAGTTGTGGACCTGGATGAACCGGAACGGTGCACCCCACCCGCTCTCGTCGATCACGGCTCGACGGGCAGCGACGACCGAGTCGTCGACGGTACGTGATGCGGTGTCGGTCATGAGTTCGCCTCCTGGCCGGCAGGCCGATACGTCGTGGTTTCGATCATCGGGGCGTACTCTTCGGCCAGTTCCTTGAGACTGTCGGGCTCGCCCCGTACTTCGATCTCGACGCCGATCTTGGTGCCGCCACCCTCTGGTTCGAACACGAACGTGGTGATCAATGCCGCCTGATCCACCCCGACCAGGTACGCGAGTTCCCCGGGCACGCCGTCGGCGTTGGTGATCGAGATCCGTTCCTGCTCGTCCTTGATGCCGAGCTCGTCCAGGCTCTCGTTGACGTCGATCATCTGGTCGAGCAGCTCCTCTGCCGTTCCGTCCCAGTTCCCGGACTTGGCGCTGTAGGACACGGTCTCCGACAAGAGGACTGCACTCGACGGGATGGCAGTGGCGCCTTCCTCGCCCTCCTTCAGCAGCGTCCCGCTGAGGAGATCCCACCCGACGGCGGGAACGAACGTGACCTCGCCGTTGCCGAGGTTGATGACATCGCCGGCGACGATCGGGTTGTCGAGGTTGATCTGGTCGTTGATCCACGGCATCGCCTGCGTCCACAGCGCCCACACGATCAACAGGACCACGCCCGGCCAGATCGTCCGCTTGTCGATGCCGAACACCCGCTGATCGGCCGGCACCCGGTCCGTCGGCGGTTGAACGGCGGTTCCCGCACGTGGCGGCTCCTGCATGGTCGCTCCTCGCGGGCTCGTCGTCAAGCGTCATCGCGCTCACCATAAACGGTTCGGAATGACAGACGGAGGACTGTGGTCCGAGAAATCGCTACCGCTCGTTCCCGACGGCCATCACCCTGCTAGCCCGCCGCCGCGCCGGCACCCGAGACCCGTCGAAGGTGCGCGAAGTTGATCGCCCACACGAGGCCCATCGCCAGTGGGAGATCCACGCTCTCGGCGATGTCGAGTGGATACGTGCGCTTCAATGCCAGTGTCTGCAGATCCATCTTTGCGATGGGCACATCGTTCTCGAGTACCGAGTAGAACTGTTTCAGGCGACCGGTCTTGACAACCGTCCACTCGGCTCCACCGCTGCGAGTGAATTCCATCGCCTTCTTGCTGAACACCGAATTGGTCTTGAGGTGTCCGGCCGACGTGCCGTCGGCATTCGTGTACTCGACCTTCGTCAGGAATCCCTTCGTGACAACGACCGTCATCACCACGTTTTCACCGGCGTCCGAGATCTCGGCGCCCTTCTTGTCCCCGACGATCGAGAACATCCGGTCCTCGAGAGATTCATCTCGATAGACCGACAAGTCCCGCTCCAGGAGACCTGAACTCTTCACGTAGTACCTGTTCCAACCAGCTTCTGCGCTTGCATTTGTATCACTCACGACCTTCTCCTTCGGATCGATTGGGTACCTCGTGTGAGGCCCGACGTTACGGCGAACGGAGTGGCTGCTCGAGATCCTCGGCAAGACGGCGAACGCGATCTCCGAGAGGTTCTACGCTACGGCTGGTCGAACGAGTCGCGCAGCTGTACGAGGGGTGCGTCAGGGACCTCGATGAACCCGCGGCGGGGGCGATCGAGATCGAACGACACGAACAGGATGATCAGCACAACAGCAGCCGTGATCAACGACGTCGCGAGGCCCTTGCCCAGCAGCGTGAGATAGAACGCCAGGACGCCCACGGCAACCGCACTGCCGAGCACGAGCAACATCATCACCGGCGTCGGGACGCGGTTGCCGAGCGACGCGACTCTCGACGTGTGCGTATCGAACGTGTCGTTCAACGTCTCGGTGTAGAGCCGGGGACCGGTCCCGACCGGGTCGGCGCTCACGGCATCGGTGGCAAGCGTCCACAACTCACCCTGTAGTCGCTCGAGCTTCGCGACCGCTGCTCGGTATTGTCCGGTGTCGGGTACGGCGTCGGCAACTTCGATGGCAGCGTCCGTGTACTCCTTCAGTAGCTCCATCGAGCCACTGCGCTCAGGTTCGGACAGCAGTTGCGCGCGGAGGTAGGTGGTGCCGATGTCGTTGGCCTCCTGCACGACGAGCGCACGCCGCGATTCGTACCTGCCGACCGCCATCGACAGCCCGAACGCGAGGAGCAGACCGACGAGTCCGAGCAGCGCCCCTTGGACGACACCGGCCGTCTCGTGGCGGGTACCGGGCCGGTCGCGCATCGCCCGTCCGGCGAGGACGCCGACGGCAACGCTTCCCGCGAGCACGGCGATGAGCAGCACCGCGAGCGCTGCGGTGCTCAGTCGGAAGAAGTCCACGGCGTCAGCTCGGTCCCACCGTGGGCAGCGACGCCGCTGTCGATGGCGGCGAGCAGGGCGGCATGGTCGCGTTCGGTCTGATCGGCGTACGCCGCGGCCCAGTCGGCGATCGCCTCGGCGAAGCGGTCGGAGTTGCCGATGTAGCCACTGATGGCCACCGAGTCACCGGTGCGGGCGTGGGCGCGGGCGAGCGCCCAGCCGCAATGACCTGCGTACTGAGCGAACGCGGGCGGCCCCATGGTCGACACGTCGGCGGACCACTTGGCATCCCACAGTTGGCGGACGTAGTAGTGCGCACCGTCGACCTTGTCGGTCCCCCACCCCAACAGGACGTCACTGGTCGCCTGCAACATGCGTTGGCCTTCGACGACTCGTTGTCCGAAATGCTTCGCCGGCTTCGTTCCACGAGCGATGCTGATCACCGACTGCCGCGCTTCTTTCACCTGCAGGAACAGCGGGCCCCCGTTCGGGCCCTGGAACAGCGCGATCCAACAGCGGGTGCCGACACTGCCGACGCCCACCACCTTGCGGGCGAAGTCGACGAACCGGTAGCGATCGAGGAGTTCTTGCCGGTCCGCCGTCAGCGAGGCGCGGTAGTCGGCCACGAGTCGGATGACCCGATCCGGCTGGTCGTGCGGATCCGAGACGCATGCGCATCACGATCGGTGGGTCGTCGAGGATCTGCCGGCGGCCGTCGACGATGGTCGTCAGCTTGTTCAAGGCCTTCACGTGGTCCTTGCTCTGCGCCTTCTCGAGGATTCGCACCTCGTCCTTGCGTCGGAAGGCCTGCATCGTGTCGAGCAGGTCCCGCATCTCGATCCGGGCGTACCAGACCTCGAGGTGCGTCATGCCGGCGTACCGCTGCATCCAGTCGCGGTAGGCGGTCACGGCGTCGAGCACCGCCCGACGCGTGTCGCTCGGCTCGAAACCGTTGTCGCGGCCGGCGACGTCGATGCTCGCGGCGAGTCGTTTCACGTCCCATTCGAACGGGCCCGGCGACGCCTCGTCGAAGTCGTTGAGGTCGAACATCAGGCGACGCTCGGGGCTGGCGAACGCCCCGAAGTTCGAGAGGTGCGCGTCGCCGCACAGCCGCACCTCGAGATCGGTCGAGGGACCCGATGCCAGGTCGTACGCCATGACCTGGGCGGCGCCGCGCAGGAACGTGAACGGTGACACGCTCATCCGCGCGTAGCGCAGCGGGATGAGGTCCTCCATCCGACCGCGGTTCGACTCGACCAGTACCTCGATCGGATCGCGACGGTCCGCCGGCGGGTCCCACGACGGCGTGACTCGACCTCGGCACGGTCTCTCGCATGCTGCTTGCCGACGAGCCGACGCTCCTGCCGGCGACGGGATCGGCGCGTCGAACGCGGCGATGACAGGCGGACGCCGAGGAGTCATGACGCACAACCTTTCACATCACACTCACATCGGCCTCGTCCGGTCAGATGTACTCGTTGCGTTTCAGCCACTCGAAGCTGATCCAGCCGGGCAGGATCGGCACCCAGAACGTGAACAGCCGGTACATGAACACCGCCGGCACGGCAATCGTGTTGTCCATGCCGGCCGACACGAGACCGGCGATCAGTGCTGCCTCGACGGCTCCGAGACCACCCGGCGTCGGTGCTGCGGAGGCAACGGCCGAGCCCACGAGGAAGACCGCGCCAACGGTTGCGAACGGCAGCCCGCCACCGAACGCCTGCGTACTGAAGTACAGCGTGGTGAGATAGGCGAACGTCACGAGGGCGGAGCCGCCGACCAACATGACGACCTTGCTCGGTCGCCGCAGGACCTCACGAACGCCGCCGAACGCCTTCATGATGATCGGTCGGAGGCGGTTCATGAAGATGTGGCGGCTGGCGGGGATCGCCATCGCGAGGATCAGGACCACCGCCGCGACCACCAATGCGATGATGAACCACTTCGGATCGGGCAACCGGAACGACCCGAACGCATCGCTTCCCGCCCAGATGATGAAGATCCCGATCAGGGTCATGTGCCCGACGAATCCAGCGATCGTGTTGAGCCCGACGCCCGAGACCGCGACCGGCTCGTCGACGCCCTGCTTCTGCAGGAACCGGATGTTCATCGCCATGCCGCCGACGCCGGCCGGAGCGAGCTTGCTGGCGAACGACGACCCCACCGTCGACACGAACAACGGGCCGGTCGGCAGGTCCTGCGGGATCGCACCGGCCAGGCTGATCGAGGCAGCGACGTAGGTCATCGCCGAGCCGAGGATGATCAGCGGGGTCCAGGCCCAGTCGGCATCCTGGACCTGTTCCACGATGCCGGGCAGGTCGGCGAACTGCGGGAGCAGGAAGTACGTGACGAGGACGATCATCACGGCGGTGAAGATCGTCTTCTTGCTGACCCGCTGGAGCTGGGTGAACTCGACGTTCTCGACGTTGCACTGCTCGATGACCTGGGCTTGACGATACAAAAAAAAAAAAAAGAAAAGAAAGAGAAAAAAAAAAAAAAAAAAAAGAAAAAAAAAAAAAAAAAAAAAAAAAAAAAAAAAAAAAAAAAAAAAAAAAAAAAAAAAAAAAAAAAAAAAAAAAAAAAAAAAAAGGACGTCCTCGAGCAGGCCCTTGTGTTCCTTGAGCGCCGTCTGGGGTGGCGCCGCTCAACGCCGCCAGGACGTGGGAGAGAGAAAAGAGAGGAAAAAGAAGAAAGAAAAAGAGAAGAACTGCAGGCGTGGGTGAGCTCGCAGACGCGCGCAACGCCGCCCGCCTCGCCGACTCGGCCCCGGACCGATGGCATCGACCGCCGCCCGCACCGCTCGCTCGGCGCCGACGACGACGGCGAACGACGCGATCATCTGGGCGACATCGGCGTCGAGGATCTCGTCACTCACGGCGAGTTCGGAGAAGCCGAAGTCGATGATCCACGGCACGCCGTCGTCCTGGACGAAGACGTTGGCTCGCCGGAGGTCTCGGTGGGCGATCCGGTGAGCGCGCAGGATCCCCACCTGATTCCACACTTCGCGCATCAGCTCGTCGGTGAACACCTCGGGCTCGACGCCGTCGATCGACGAGCCGTCGATCATCTCGTAGGCGAGCAGCATCGAGTCCTCGCCGACGTCGACGACCCCGCGCAGGCGGGGCGTCCGAATGCCGATGTCGCGCGCCATGAGCGCGATGAACGCCTCGTGCTCCACCGTGCGCCGCAGCGAGGAGAACGGCCGATTGTCGCCGACGTTCTTCAGCCGGAAGAACCGGTAGACGCGAAACAGCAGGTCCGCAGCACGCTCCTGCCCGCCGAGCACCTTGACGAACAGACCCGTGCCGTCGGTGAGCGTCGCGAAATAGGGTGTCGAACCGCGAGCATCGACCTTGGCCGCATGCACTTCCGTGACCGCGAGACCGGCGTCGTCCAGGCTGGCCGCGATCGCGCCGAGCGTCGGGTGCCGATCCGGGCGACCGAACACGAGGAGCACCGCAGTTCCGATCATCGCCCCGACCGGGAGCGCGACGAACAGGTCGACCGGGAGCTCCGTGGCGACGAGGAGTTCGACGATCAGCAGCAGCGTGATCGTCACGATGCCGGTCCGGCGCCACTGCCGTCCGACGAATGGTCGAACGACGATGAACATGGCCGACAGCTGGGACAACTGCACGACGCCGTTCAGCGTGGCATCACCGAGCTTGGTACCTGCGAGCAGCTGGTTGACGACGGTCGGGGCGTCACGGTCGATGAGCGCATCGATCCCCGACATCGCCGCCCAGGTGGCGATCGAGGCGAGGGCGACATAGCCGACGAGTCGGTAGCGCTTCGTCGACAGCGCGACCGCATACACGCCGAGTGAGATGAGCAGGGCAACGATCTCGGCGGTGCCGTGGATCACCCTGAGCACGCTGTCGCTCAGGAACTCGAAGAGCTCGAGCAGATCCTTCTCGACGCCGAAAATCGACTCCTCGGCCCACGTCGTGAGCGCCATCAGCAGCAGGGCAAACGCTGCGAACACCACGAGGCGCAACACGTCCTCGGGTGAGCGGGTGTAGGCCCGCGTCGACTGCTCGCTCGCCCCGCTTCCCGTGACGTCATCGCCCGGGGACATGGGTCGTGACGGTGCTCGCAGGCGAGTTCATCGGCGTGAAGGTACACCCCTTCTGCAATGCCACTGAGTATCTTGCTCCTACCGTGAGATCAGTCGAGACCTACCCGACCGACGGGGCCCGGAGCGGCCGACCGTTGGTCATCGTGTTCGTGGTCGGCTGTCTGTGTTGGCGATCGTCGTGCGGCATGATTGCGGCCGGGGGTGAGGTTCCCGGGTGGGAGCAATCGATCTTCCACGCGGTCAACGACCTCCCCGACTGGTTGGAGGGTCCGATGTGGGTGTTCCAGTTGGCCGGGCTCCTGCTCGTTCCGTTCATCGTGGCGGTCGTCGCGGCGCTGTTCCGCAAGTGGTGGCTCGCCGGAGCGCTCATCGTCGCTCGTCCCGCTGAAGCTGTTCGTCGAGAAGGCCGTGGTGAAACAGCTCGTCGAGCGCGAGCGACCGGGCACGACGATCTGCGGGTACCCGGACGCATTCGACGAAGCGTGCGGGAACTTCCGCGACGTGCCGTTGTTCGGCCTCTCGTTCGTCTCGGGCCATGCGGTGATCGCGTGGAGCGTGGCGACGGTGCTCTTCGTGGCACTGCCCGGACGCTGGCGCTGGGTGCCCTTCGTCGTGGCGACGCTCAACGCCATCGCCCGCGTGTACCTCGGAGCCCACAACCCGCTCGATGTGGTCGGCGGCGGAGCGATCGGTGTCGCCGTCGGTGTCGCCGTCGTCGGGGCAACCGGGTTCGTGCGGTCGAGGTTCGAAGCCCGCCGACCGAGTAGCGCTGCGTGACCGGGCGCTACCTGGCCGAGTTCCGGCGCCCGCTCGTCATCGCGGGGATCGCTGCGGTCGGGCTGGTGTCGTCCTACGCCATCGCCGTGCAGCGGCCGCTGCCGAGTTCGGAGATCGATCTCACGGACCTGATCAACGACGCGCCGGGCTGGGTCGCGTCGGCGTTGTACCCGGTCATGCAGATGGGCACCTTCGCCGGGCCGATCATCGTGGCCGTACTGATCGCCGTGTTCCGCAGGGACCTGGTGCTCAGCGCCGCGGTCGTCGTGGTTGGCATCGCGACCTGGTTCGCAGCCAAGGGGGTCAAGAAGGTCGTCGAGCGAGGTCGACCGCTGACCTACATGCCCGACATCGTGGTGCGTGAAGGGGACGGCACCGGTCTCGGGTACATCTCCGGTCACAGTGCCGTGGCGGCATCCGCGGCGATCATGGCAATGGTCGCGCTCCCCCGCCGATGGCGACCCGTGGCAGCGGTGGTCGCCGTGCTGGTCGGGATCGGGCGGATCGTGCACGGCGTCCACCTCGCCGCCGACGTCGTCGGAGGATGGAGCTTCGGAGTACTGACGGGCCTCGCCGGGCTCTGGCTCGCCGGTCTGGTGGCAGACCGACGCACGGTCTCGTGACTGGTGAATCGTCGGCGACCGAGCCACCGCGGATTCGACCCGAGCTCGCGCTGCAGCCGGGTACAGCCGACGCCCGCAACCTGTTGATCGTCTGGTATCTCCGCAAGTCGGTCTACGGATTGGTGGCCCTCGGAATCATCGCCGGCACGGTCACGCAGACGAACCTGGACGTCAACTGGAAATCGGGCGCCGAACTCGGATCCGAGCTGTCGTCGCCACTCGCCCCGATCGTGATCGGCCTGATGCTGCGGGTCGTCTCGGGCTTCGTCGCCTTGCTCCTGGCCCTGCCGCTCGCCAGCGCCTACGAGGTCGGGTTGTCGCCGAGAACGAACGTCGGAAGTGGCATCGGGCGCGTGCTGGATCGTCTCAACCTCGCCCGCGGGCTACCGGGCACTGCGGTGGACCCATCACGTCCGCCAGCTCGCCCTGGCGCGGCTCGGCGACACGGGCCGCAAGCTGGCGCGGCTCGACCCGATCATGGACATCACGAACATCACCCTGTGGGTCGTCGCCGTGGTTGCGCTCGTCGCGGCAGGGTGACGCGATCGGTCGAAGCTCTCGGCGCAGCATCTCGCTACGCTTGCGCTACTCTGCTCGCTCCCTGAGATACTTCCGCCCTGCACGCCACGCCTGATCGACGAATGGACACCCGATGACCGATCTGAGTCCTCCCACCGCGAGCACCGCCCAGCTCGTTCCCGCCGCACGAGCGGTCGACGCCGTCAAGACGTACGGATTCGGGTGACACCGCCGTCCACGCCCTCGCCGGCGTGACCGTCGACTTCCCGGCCCACCAGTTCACTGCCATCATGGGTCCGTCGGGGTCCGGCAAGAGCACGCTCATGCAGTGTGTCGCGGGCCTCGATCGGCTCACGTCGGGTTCGGTGTTCGTCGGAGACACCGAGTTGTCGAAGCTCAACAAGACCGACCTCACCCTGCTCCGCCGGGACCGCCTCGGATTCATCTTCCAGCAGTACAACCTGATCCCGACGTTGTCGTCGAAGGAGAACATCCTCCTGCCGCTCACCTTGGCGGGCGAGAAGGAGGACAAGGCGTGGTTCGACACGATCGTGCAGACCGTGGGCCTCGCCAACCGGCTCGACAACCTGCCGAGCCAGCTGTCGGGTGGCCAGCAGCAGCGCGTCGCCGTGGCCCGGGCCCTGGTGCCCAAGCCGGACATCGTGTTCGCCGACGAACCCACGGGCGCGCTCGACTCGCGGACGGGCATGGAGATCCTCGCGTTCATGCGCAACGCCGTCGACCAGTCCGGCCAGACCATCGTGATGGTCACCCACGACCCCCACGCGGCGTCGTACGCCAACAGCGTGCTGTTCCTCGCCGACGGTCAGATCATCGACGAGATGCAGTCGCCGACGACCGATCGTGTCCTCGACCGCATGAAGCAGTTCGAGGGCTGATCCGGTGATCAAGATCGCCCTGCGCGGTGTGCGCTACAACAGCGGCCGCTACATCGCGACCCTGATCGCCATCATCACCGGGGTCGCGTTCTTCACCTCGGCCGGGTTCATGTCCGATCGTGTGATCGACGCGCTCGAAGGTGACGTGAACCGCCAGTTCGCAGGCGTCGACGCGGCGATCGTCGCCGACGACGACGGCGCCGGGTCGGAGTTCGCCGATCAACTGCGCATCAGCAACGAGACCGCCCAGCAGATCGCGGCGCTGCCCGAGGTCGACGCCGTCGCCGGCGATCTGAGCGCTCCCATCGCATTCCTCGGTGCGGACGGCACGCCGTTCGCCGACGGCGCGACCGGACGGTTGTGGATCGCCGACGACGAACTGAACCCGGTCGACGTCGAGGAAGGCGCCGCTCCCACGGCAGCCGGGGAGATCGCCGTCGACCAGGGGCTCGCCGAGGACGAGGGACTCGCCGTCGGCGACCAAGTGGTCGTCCTCACCGCCGCCGGTCAGTTCGACGCGACGATCGTCGGTATCACGAGCTTCGGGAGCACCGACGCGATCGACCAGAACGGCACCGTCTCGGTCCCCGAGGCGACAGCGTTCGACTGGTTGAACGCCGGCAAGGCCGAGTTCGTCGATCTGTACATCCGTGGCAACGTCGACGAGCCGAGCCTCGTCGCAGCGGTCGAGCCACTCGTGCCGGAGGGGTTCAAGGTGCAGACCGGCGACGAGTTCCTCCAGGACAAGCGGGCCGAGGCGAGCGCCTTCGGCAAGTTCCTCAAGATCGGCTTGCAGGCGTTCGCCACGCTGGCGCTCTTCGTCGGCGCGTTCGTCATCTACAACACGTTCAGCGTCATCGTGAAGCAGCGCCTCCGGGAGTTGGCCGTCCTCGCGGCAATCGGGGCAACGCCGAAGCAGATCAAACGCTCGCTGCGCGTCGAAGGCCTCGTCATCGGGCTGCTCGGGTCGTTGATGGGTGTGGTTGCGGGGTTCCTGCTCGCGTACCTGCTCGTGACCGTGGTCGCCGCGCTCGGGGTCAGCCTGCCGGGCAGCGGCATCAAGGTGAGCCCGAACGTGGTCGTGCAGGGCATCGTCGTCGGCACGCTCATCACGTTCTTCTCGGTGATGATCCCAGCCCGCCGTGCCGCCAAGACCGAACCGATCGAAGCCCTCCGCGACGCCGCGGTCGAGAGCTCCACGGTGTCACGTGGACGCATCATCACCTCGCTCGTCCTCATGGGGCTCGGCGTCCTGGGCCTGCTCGGTGGGAGCGGTGCCGGCCTGGGCTTCGGCGCGTTCGCGTTGTTCATCGGAGTGATCGTGGCCGGGCCACTGCTGGCCATCGTCGCGGCAAAGCTGTTCCGACCGATTGCCAAGCTGTTCGGACTCGAGGGCCGGCTCGCGGCCGACAACACGGCCCGGAATCCCCAGCGCACCGCAACCACGGCGAACGCGCTGCTCATCGGCGTGTTCCTCGTCACGTTGGTGACCGTCGCGGGTACCAGCGTCAAGGACTTCGCAGTCGAGGAGATCGACAAGCTCAGCGGCGCCGACTACTTCCTCGACAGCACGGGCGGGTCGATCGACGACGCGCTGGTCGCACAGCTCGTGGCGATCGACGGCGTGGAACAGGTGACCCCGTTCCGACGGGCGCCGGTGGCCTTGGACGGCGAGCCGTCGGCCATCTCGACGGCGGACTTCGCCGCGCTCTCGGAATCGGCGGGAGTCAAGATCTCCGAAGGTTCGTTCGACGATCTCGGTCCCGGCGGCATCGTCATCAGTCGACGGCGCGGCGATCGGCGGATCAACCGCCGACGGGCCAACGCTCGGTTCGACCGTGACACTCACGAACAGCGCCGGCGACACGGTCGACCTCGAGGTCGTCGGCATCGTCGACGCGTCGATCGACGTGGCATTCACCGGCAACTTCGTGGCCGCCGAGACATTCGACTCGTTCATCGGGGCAACCGAACCGGCCTCGGCGTTCGTCGATGTCGCTTCCGGCGCCCAGTCCGACGTCGAGGATCAGATCAACGAGGTGCTGTCGCTTCGACCTGACGTGTCGATCACGGCGGGCAGCGCGATCGGCCAGCAGATCGGCTCGATCTTCGACTTCCTGATCAACGCCGTCAACGGGCTGCTCCTGATGAGCGTCATCGTCGCGCTGATCGGCATCATCAACACCATGTCGCTGTCGATCCTCGAACGACGCCGTGAACTCGGGCTGCTGCGGGTGGTCGGCATGCTCGACCGGCGGGTCCGGCGCATGGTGCGGATCGAATCGGTGATCATCTCGGCGCTCGGCACCATCGCCGGCATGCTCGTCGGCGGGTTCACCGCCTGGGCACTCGTGCGGGCCATCAACAGCTCGTCGGATGCCGGGGTGGGATTCAGCCCGCCGGTCGGCCTGCTCGCGCTCGTCCTGGTGCTCGGGATCGGTCTCGGGTTCCTCGCTGCGCTGATCCCGGCTCAACGGTCGACGCGCATGGAAGTCCTCGACGCCATCCAGGCGACGTGATGGGCACTTCGGACCGAAGCCGGGAGGGCTACGGTCGTCGACATGGATGAACTGTTCGGTCTCCCCGCCCACCCACTCCTGGTGCATGCGGCGGTGGTCCTCGTCCCACTCGCAGCGATCGGCGTGGTGCTCATCGCGTTCTGGCCCGCCGCGCGGGCGCGTCTGGGGTCGCGGTGGTGGTGATCGCCGCCGTCGGGACCCTCTTCGCCTACCTGGCGATGGAGAGCGGCGAGTACCTCGAGGAGCAGGTCAGGGAAACCGAGCAGGTCGAAGAACACGCCAAGCTCGGCGACTCCGGTCTGGCGGCCGCAGCAGCCGTGCTCGTCGGCGCGCTGGCCGTGACCGGCTTCGGCATGTACGAGAGGCGACGATCGCCAGGTCGAGCCGCGCTGCCGACGGTCCGGACGGACATCCCGGGATCGGACCGCAAGGTCGTCTACCTCCGTATCGGCGTCGGTGTCGTCGCCGTCGTGCTGGTGTCGCTCGGGACGTTGCAGATCGCCCGCATCGGGCACAGCGGCGCCAAGGCCACATGGGACGAAGTCGGATCGTCCACGGTCGACGACGACTGATTTTCCACGCACGGTGCCGAGCGGGAGGCACGAACACGAGCCGACCCCGCCGGACATCCTCACTCGGCGACGCGCGGCTGGGCCATGCTGGGGATCATGCTCGTCCTCCTCGCCTGGCTGATCCTCGGCACGCTCGTCGGTCTGCTCGTCATGTTCGTTGCCGGGCGACTGCTCGGCGCTCGGCGAGGATGGGTCGCGCTGCTCGTCTCGGGGATCATCGGCTGGACGGCCGCGAGTCGTCGTCGCCGGGACTCGTCACCGACTGGGAGGGGTCCACGTTCGCGATGGCAGCGATCGCCGTCGTGCTCGGCACGCTGTTCACGATGAGCGTGGCGATCCTCATCGATCTCGTCGCACCGATCGGCTCGCTCGCCACCGGTGAAGCGGCCGGGTTGGTCATCATCACGAATCCCGTGGCCGGCGTCCGCAGCAAGGTCGACCCACTGCGTCGCTACCGGGAGGTGATCGCCATCGCCCGGCGCAACGGGGTGTCGGCTCGGGCCGCATCTCGTCCCGAGCTCCCGGTCGGGGTTCGCCGCACGCTCGAGGAGGCCGGTGGGATCTTCGTCAAGCTCGGCCAGGTCGCCTCGACGCGCCCCGACGTACTGCCACCTGCGTGGTGCGAGGAACTGAGCAAGCTGCGCAGCGCCGCGGAACCGCAGCCGGAGTCGGCGATGCGTCCGCACATCACCACCGAACTCGGGCAACGTCCCGAGGAGGTCTTCGAGACGTTCGACTGGGAGCCCTTGGCGAGCGCCTCGATCGCCCAGGTGTACCGGGCACGGCTCCACCACCGGCGACGAGGTCGTCGTGAAGGTCCAGCGACCGAATCTCGACGAGGTGATGACCCGCGACAGCCAAGCCGTGATGCAGCTCGCGCGGCTCATCGAACGGCGCACGCCGCTCGGGGTCACGATGCACCCTGTCGATCTCGCCGGCGACTTCCTCGACGGCGTGCGCGAGGAACTCGACTTCACCATCGAACGCGACAACGCCAAGGAACTCGCGATGGCCGTGGAGCACACCGCCGGTCTCCGACTTCCGACGGTGTACGGGGAGCTGTCCGGCGAACGGATCCTCGTCGAGGAGTTCGTGCAGGCGCCGAACATCGGCCAGGTCGACGCGTCTCGGTGCGTTCGATCTCGACGAACTGACCGATCGCCTCGCCGAGTCGTTCATGCACCAGATCTTCGACGTCGGCGTGTACCACGCCGATCCGCACCCGGGCAACATCCTCGTCGAACCCAACGGAGGGATCGTGCTGATCGACCTGGGATCGGTCGGGCGGCTGGCGCCGGGACACCGCAGCGCGGTCATGGAGATGATGGCCGCGGCATCCGCCGGCTCCGCGTCGCAGCTCCGTCAGGCGTTGAGCCAGATCGTGATCATCGATCGCGACGTGGACATCCGCGTCCTCGACGCCGACATCGAGATGCTGCTCGCCCGGCACATGCGCGCCGGCGCCGGGATCGGCAGCTCGGCCTTCCAGGACCTGGCCACCCTCGTCGGGCGGCACGGGATCCGTCTGCCGCGCTGGTTCGGAACCCTGAGCCGCACCCTCGTGACCCTGGAGGGGACGCTCACCTCGATCCGACCGGGCTTCTCGCTCGTCGACGCCGGCCGCCACCACGCCGAGCAGCGCGGGCTCGGCCGGCCGTCGGTCCGCGACCTCCGCGACATCGTCCAGGAGGAGGCCATGCTGCAGCTCCCCCGGCTTCGTCGGCTCCCCGAGCAGGTCGACGAGCTGATCGGGCAGGCCGTGTCGGGTCGATTGTCGGCACAGCTGTCGGTGTTCGCCAACCCTCGGGACCAGCGGGTGCTGACACGGTTGGTGGACCGTGTGGTGCTCGCCGTCATCGCGTCGGCCGCCGGGATCGGATCGGTCGTGTTGATCGCCGCGGACACCGGGCCGGTGGTGCGCAACGATCTCCTCGTCAACGAGTTGCTCGGCTACGTCGGTCTGACGGCCGCCGCCGTGCTCGCACTGCGAGTTGTCGCCGGCGTGATTCGTGACGGCTCGACGTAGCCAGGCGAACACCGACCGGTGTATCTTTGGCGGTCGTCACATCGGCACGAGGCGATGCGCTGACCCCAAGGAGACCGAGATGGACCTGAAGCAGAAACTGATCGATCTGGCCCGCGAGGCGACGGGGGACAGCGCCATCACCGTTGCCGGTGACTTCCAGCCGAAGGGAATGACCTGGAAGGTCGCCGCCGGTGCCGCCGCCGGCAGCGCGCTGGGGAGCTCGGTCGACGCTGCCGGCCTCGGCGCGGCGGGCGGCGCGATCGCCGGACAGTACATCGCGTCGTCGGGTGAGCTTCCGCCCGTGATCATCCTGGCCGCGTCCCCGACGAAGCTCTACCTCATGACCTCGAACAACGCGAAGGGCATCATCCTCGCCAAGCACCTCCTGCTGATCGACACCCTCGACCGCGGCGAATCTGACCGTGGAACTGAAGCAGAAGGCGACGGTGCGCACCGCGGTCATCACCGATGAGTCCACCGGCCACGAGTACAAGGTCGAGGGCAAGCGGATCCTGTTCCACCACATGAACGACATGCTCAACGCGCTGACCCTCGACGAGGACGACGACCACGAGACCGCCGTCGTCGCCGCCGAGATCGCCGGCTGAACCGGCACCACCACAACTTCGCCAGGAGACCCTCTGATGCACCGCAATCCTGCCACCGCCACGCGCGTCAAGCGCCTCCTCGCTCGCCGGAGTCGTGGCAGCCACGCTCGTCGGTGTGACCGCATGTTCGTCCGACGACGACACCGGCTCCGCTCCGGCGGACTCGGCCGAGGTCGCGACCACCGATGGTGCGGTGTCCACCGACGGTGAGGGGTCCACCGCGGTCGTCGCGGTCGGCGACATGGCGGAGATGAGTGCCGATGACCAGGCGAACGTGGATGCTGCCATCACCAAGGGCATGGCGCGGATCAACGCCATCGCTCCCGAACTCGAGCCACCTGGACTGTGGGTCGGAGTGTGGGACCCGGCCAAGGGCGCCTACCTCACCGCGCAGGGTGACGCGGCCGACGGGCAGCCGGCCACGATCGAGGACCACTTCCGCATCGGCAGCATCACGAAGACATTACACCGGGGCGATCATCATGCAGATGATCGAGGAAGGCTCCGTCGCTCTCGACGACACCGTCGGTCGAACTGCTCCCCGACCTCGCTGCCGACCACCCGAGATCGCGGATGTCACGGTCGAGTCGCTGCTGAACATGACGAGCCGGATCGAGGACTACTTGAACGTCCCCGGTGGCATCCTGGCAGAGGTCGTCGCCGACCCCACGAAGGTCTGGGAGCCCGAGGAACTGGTCGCCGGTGGCCTGGACCCGGGTCTGCTCCCGGAGGGCACCGTGCGGTACTCCACGACGAACTTCATCATCCTGCAGATGATCGCCGAGAAGATCGACGGTGCCCCGCTCGGCGACATTCTCGAGACTCGCCTCTCCCAACCGCTCGGCTTGACGGCCACGTCGTACCCACTCGAGGATCCGTCGATGCCGGACCCGTCCGCAGCCGGCCACATCAACAGCCAGTGCGTCACGGAGCTGACCGACGACGGCGCGACCGGCGTCGACGAGTCGACCGACCCGACGGACTGGAGCGTGTCGTCCGGCGCCGGTGGCGGCGGTTTCACGTCCACCCTTGCCGACCTCGGCACGTGGGCAGCTCGATGAGCGGCAACTCGCTGCTCAACGAGGATCTGCAGAGCTGCCCGCCTGGAGACCACCTCGGAGATCGAGCCGGGCGCACCGATCCTGTACGGCTCGGCATCTACCAGCTCGGCGACGGCTGGTACGGCCACGACGGCGAGGCGATCGGCTGGCAGGCCATCGAACTCCACAACCCCGACACCGGTGTTCAGTGGTGATCGCGGCAATGCTGCGCCCGTGTCGCTCTACTTCTTCTCCATCCTCAACGAGCTGTACCACCGATCCGCGTATCGGCGGAGTCCCGTTACGAACGCTCAGCTGCCGCCTCCGCCGGCGGCCACTACTACTCGCATCCTCAACGAGCTGTACCCCGACGAGGCAATCGACGCATTCTTGACCGAGCAGGGCGCCATTCCCCTGGGTTGCATCACGCGGCTCAGCAGCGGGCTGAGAGTGGCGCCCTAAACTGCCCTCCGATGGATCCTGACGCAACGCCCTGGTGCTGGGAGCGCAGGAGGTCCGGAGACGAGCCTGCTCGTGCTTGCGATGCGGTATTCGATGGAACTGACCGGGCGTCATCGAACAGGTTGGCCGGGTCGGGACCTCCGGCAACAACGAACTCCGCGTGCTCACCCAGCTCTTCTTTGCGGGCCCGAGTCGATCGCGAGACACTCATCGAACTCACCGGGTTGAGCCGCTCGGGCATCGCCCAGCTGCTCGACCGCGCTCCACGAGGCTGGGCTCGTGACAACTCGTCCAGGTCCCACGGATCACCGTACGGCTGTCAGCACGCTCACGGCCCTGGGACGACGTCGAGTCCGCACGATGGACGATGCGCTGCACGCCTACTTCTCCTCCCCGAACCCTCTGGTCAAGGAGATGCTGGACCTTCTTCACTCGCTCGGCTCGCTCCAGCCGGCAGGCGACCTCATCGGCCACATCACTGGCAGCGCTCGGAGGCGCCGTTCGGCGGCGCAGCTGAGCCAACGCATCGACGCCGAGATCGGCGTTTCCGAGACACGCGCAGCGCCTTGCCCTTGCCACACTGGCCGACTGGGGTGACGCTCGCCCCGGACAGCTCTCCGACGTGCTGGGGCTGACCAGCGGTGGGACCACGTACCTGGTCGACCAGCTCGACGCGGCAGGTCTCGTGGAGCGTCGTCACGGGGCAATTCCCGGCGACCGGCGAGCAGTGGTGATCCAGCTCACACCATCGCGGCCGGGACGCGTGCGAACGATTCGCGGACGTCCTCTTCGAACACGCGGACGGGTTGGTCGAGATGCTCGAGTCTCGCGCACGCGCCGCAGTAGTCGATCACCCAGGACGACGGAGCCCCAGCGACGAGGCCGGCCGCACGACGAGCGGCTCGGGGGCATGGACGACCTCGTGGTCCTTGTGGCTGTACGGCAACTCGTGCAGCACGTGACGCATCGACTCCAGCCGCGCCCACTTCTTCACGTTCGAGTTGATCACGGTCCACGGCGCGTGCGCGGTGTCGGTCCGCCGGAGCATCTCGTCACGGGCGGCGCCGTACTGCGCGAACTTCTTGACCGCCAGTTCGTCGTTCGGGCTCAGCTTCCACTGCTTGAGTGGATCGCCGCGACGGCCGTCGAACCGTCGCTTCTGCTCCTGCTTGGACACGGTGAACCACAGCTTGAACAGGTGGATCCCCGAGTCGACCAGGTGCTGCTCGAACGCCGGGAGCTGCGCGTAGAACAGCTCGCGCTGATCCTTCGTCGCATACCCCATCACGGCTTCGACGCCGGCACGGTTGTACCACGACCGGTCGAAGAACACGATCTCGCCCCCCGACGGAAGGTGCGTCACGTACCGCTGGAAGTACCACTGGGTGAGCTCGGCCTCGGTCGGTTTCGGGAGTGCCACCACGCGGGCGCCGCGAGGATTGGTGTGCTCGGTGAACCGACGGATCGCTCCGCCCTTGCCGGCGGCGTCGCGACCCTCGAAGATCATCAGGACGCGGGCGTTCGTCTCCTTCGCCCACAGCTGCATCTTCAGCATCTCGATCTGCAGTCGAGTCAGCTCACGCTCGTACGCCTTGCCCTTCGGCGGATCGATCGCCGGCGGATGACGTTCCATCTCCGAGATGGTGAGGTCGTCGGGGTCGATGTCGTTGGCCGTCATACGGTCCGGAACGGTAGTGCGCGGCGGTTCTCGGCACGCAGCCGCTCTCCGTTGAACGCTCTGCATCGTCGCGAGCGGTCAGCCGTGCTCGAAGAAGGAGTCGGTGCGCTCGTTACCGAACAGGATCCACAGCACGATCAGACCGAACACCGCACTGAACGCAGCCGACATCTGCTGCTCGCCGTGCAACACGAAGATGCCCCAGATGCCGTAGGCGACGTTGAACATCACGAAGATGCCGAACAACCATCGGACGAAATTGCTGCCGTTGCGCAGCGCCAAGGACAGCAGCACCATGATCGTGCCGCCGACGATCAAGCCGATTCCGCTGCCGAACAGTTGGTTCTCCGACATCGCCGACTTGTCGAGTAGTTCTGCATTGTCCTTGTCGACGACGAGGAAGATGCCGCCCACGATCGAGGCGATGCCTTGAATGAGGCCGAGGACGACCAGCAGCGTCACGCCGCCCGGTCGCCGCACGTGGTCCGTCGGGTTTGCTGACATGGTGATGGTCCCCTTCGATGATCAACGCTGACTGCGATCGGCTTCCTGCCGGCACAACAGTACCCGATGCTGCGATGAGCGCAAAGATACTCGGTTAGCAGGGTGATGAAAATCGGGGTCTGAGGGTGCGGGGTCGCCAGCCGTTGCCCCGCCATCGGCGGGTCTTGTTGTCTTCGATCTGTCCGGACCCGCTCGGGGGTGCAAGGGCGGCTGGTCAGGCCGACGCGGCGTCGAGGGCGGTGATTCTGATCAGGTTGTAGACGGCGGTGGTGATCTTGAACCAGGCCCGGTTGCGTTGTCGGCCGATGTAGCGGAGCTTGCGTCCTCCGCCGATGGTCTTGATCCAGCCGAAGGGTTCCTCGATCCGTTTTCGGATCCGCATGCTCACCACATGGCCGGGATGGCGGGTCGTTCGACCATCGATCGCGGATCGTCGTCGACCGTGGTGTTCTGTGCGACGTGCGGGGTGAACCCGAGTTCGCGGGCCTCGGCGATGAACTCTCTCGTGTCGTAGGCCTTGTCCCCAGCGACGGTGCGCCGCCGGGTCGTGGCGGGGAGCCGGGCGAGCATCTCGACGCGGTCGCCCGTTCGGCGTAACCGTCCGCGGTGGTCAACTCGGCATCGACGATCAACGCGTTGCGGTTCTCCATCAACAGATGCCCCGAATAGCACAGCTTCGCGGCGGGTTGCAACGACTTGCGATACAGCCGGGCTTCCGGATCGTCGTCGACACGTGGGTGTCGTTCGACCGTTTCTCGCCATGCCAGTCGACTTCGACGTTGCGTCCGGCCGGCGGCTCCGACGGCGGGCCGTCTTTGGGTTTGAAGCTCTTGTGCGACGCCCACGCCTCCAACAACGTGCCGTCGACGGAGAAGTGATCCGACGACACGTAGCGGCGCAGCTTCGCTGGCGCACGACCGCGGCGAAGAACTCGTCGGCGACCTCGTGATCCAGGAGCCGTTTGCGGTTCTTGGAGAACGTCGTCGCGTCGAAGGCTGGCTGATCGATCCGCATATCCAAGAACCACTTGAACAACAGGTCGTAGTTCAGCCGTTCGCAGAACGCCCGCTCGGAACGGATCGAGTACATCGCCATCAGCACGTCGCTTTCAACAGCGTCTCGGGCGGGACGCTCGGCTCGGCCGCCCGCGAGTACATCCGGTCGAACACCTCGTCGAGCTCGCCCAGGACCACATCGACCACGGCACGGATCCTGCGGATCGGATGATCCTGCGGGATGAGGTCCTCCGTCGACAGGGTCGTCAACATCGCCAACTGCGGATCAGGTGCCCCACGCATGCACCCATTCTTTTCGATCCAGCCGACGAACGCGAGCACCCTCAGCCGAATTTCAGCACCCTGCTAGTACGCCTTACTCCACGAGACGCTTCACGGCATCGTGCGGACTCAGCTGAACGCACGACGTCTTCGCACCGATCGCATCGACGAACCGATCGGTGGCGTCTGAGATTGCTCCTGACATTTCGACCCCCCAGCTGCGAGGCCCGACCGTGCGTGTGAAACCTTCTGCCCTCTCGTCCATCGTGGGAATCCTCGGCTACATGATCATCGTCTTCATGCGTGTGGGCTGCGGTCGGCATGGAGTACGACGAGGTCGGCGACACCGTCGAGAACGTCCGCGGAGGGCATCGTGCTCACGGTTGCCCTGGGCGCGGTGTACCTGGTCATCGTGACCACGGTGCTCGGCTGGTGGAAGCCCGCCATCCACGAGCCCCGACGGGTGGGGAGCCGGTGGATGTGGATCATCCCCGTGCTGCTCCTCCTGGGCGCCGTCGGCAACCTGGCGACCACGAAGTGGGGTGAGATCGACGGCGTCGGCGAGTTACGCCCTGTGGCTGGCGATGGGCTGTCTCCTCGTCGGCTTCTCGGAGGAACTCCTGACCCGCGGTCTCGCGATCGTCGGCGGTCGCGGATCGATGCACGAGAAGTGGGTGTGGGTCTTCTCGGGGGTCATCTTCGGCCTACTCCACGTGCCCAGCACGGTTTCTCCGGAAAAGTGTGGGCAGCACCCTGCAGCAGGTGGTGTTCGCCTTCGCCGTCGGGCTGATGTACTACGTCACCCGCCGCCTCACCGGCACCCTGATCGTCACGATGGGGTTGCACGCCATCTGGGACTTCTCGGTGTTCATCCAGGACCACTCCGGGACTGAACCTCGAGGACAAGCCCGCCGCCGCGGGCGCCCCAGTGCTGTACGTCACCGTCATCCTCGGCATCATCGCCCTCGTGAAGATCCTCAAGACGGGCGACGTCGTCGAACCGGGCGGCGACCAGCTCGCCGAGTTCGACAAGGTGGCGTAGCGGCCCTGGCCCGGAAAATGACGACGCTCCGTGCGACGTTGCCCGCCTTCATGTCCTCGAAGCCCTCGTTGATCTGCTTCCAGCCCGATGGTCTTGGAGACCATCTCGTCGAGGGTGCAGCCTGCCGTCGAGGTACATGTCGAGAAGCGGGGCATGTCGGTGCGGAACTGGTTCGACCCCATGTTCGAGCCGGTCAGCTTCTTCTCCATGAGGAGTTCGGGGCCGTGGATCTCGACCATCGTGCCGACCGGAATCATCCCGATCACCGTCGCCTGACCACCGCTGCGCAGCATCTGGTACGCCTGCTCGGCGGTCAGCTTCATGCCCTACCGCTTCGAACGAGTGGTGCACGCCGCCACCAGTCAGCGAGGCTTGACCGCCGCGACGGCGTCGTCCTTCGACGCGTCGATGAGCGTGGGTCGCGCCGAGCTGCTGGGCGAGTTCGAGCTTCGACTCCGACATGTCGACCGCGATGATCTCGTTGGCGCCGGCGATCCGCGCCCCCTGGATCGCCGACAGGCCGATGCCACCGCAGCCGATCACCGCGACGGGCTCGCCGGGCGCGACCCGCGGCAGTGCGAACACCGCGCCGAAACCGGTCGTGACGGCACATCCGATGAGCGCCGCCTTGTCGAGCGGCATCTCGGTGTTCGATCTTCACGAGCGCCTGTTCGTGGATCAGCATCTTCTCGGCGAACGACGACAGGTGCATGAACTGGTTCACCGTCTCACCCGCTGCGGCTCAGTGCGCGGCGGCTGGCCCGGCTAGCGGACGAGCTCGGTCCGCTTGTTCTCGCAGAGAGTGAGATGGCCGTCGGTGCACTGCGAGCAGTGCCCGCAGAACGCCGACAGGCAGGTGATGACGTGGTCGCCCGGCTGCACGTAGTGCACCATAGAGCCGACCGCTTCGACGATTCCGCGCCGACTCGTGCCCGAGGACCGCCAGGCACGGGAACGGGTACTTGCCCTCCATGAAGTGCAGGTCGCTGTGGCAGACCCCGGCCGCCGCAGTGCGCACGAGCACCTCGGCGGGCCGGGTTCGCCGATCTCGACGTCCTCGATGTCGAGCGGCCCGGGATCGAGTTGAGTACGGCGGCTTTCACGATGTCTCCGGTCGCTGTGGGTGAGGTCGTTCGGTCACGTCTCGAGGAACCGGCTGAGGATGCAGAGGCTGCCCGGTCGGCCTTCACCGTCGACGACGTGGTCGCGGAGGACGGCCTCCTGTCGAATCCAGCGCGATGAACATGTCGATCACCCGGCGCTGGCTCTCGAGCACCTCGACGTACAGCTTGCGGAGTTCCATCTCGGTCGCCACGACGACGGCACGGTGCGCGACGCCGTCGCGAGGCCCTTGCCACGCACGCCTCGGGGTGCACGACGAGGCGGAGCTCCCCCACCTCCTTCATCCATCCCTGCTGCGGGTTGACGGTCATGATCGCCACCATGTCGTCACCGATGAAGGCGCCGGTCCGACGAGCGCCGGTGCGTTGCGTCCAGCCGGCGACCGACACCTGGCTGAGCAAGGGACCGGTCGATGAACGCCCGGTCACCCTGCGGGATCCGCGCCACGAACGCTTCCGCTCGCGCACCGGTGATCGGCGGTGAGCGGTTTGGAACTCGAAGTCGGGCACCGATTTCCTCCGATCAGCTGACAGCTGGAACGTCAGCGCCACCGTATAGTCGGCAGGCACCGTCGCGGACGCCGAGATTCCGGGTCCTCTCGACCGGCCACCGATGCAAGTCGGCGGGCACTCCGCCGGGATCGGTACCGTTCCAGGACATGACGGACCTGAAGATTTCAGTGGTGGCGGCCCGGCCGACGGTGATCCACGGGTCGGCGCCCGGTGGGCCACAGCCGATCACCGCGAAGCGCTCGGTCTCGGCCAATGGCTCGATCTAAGCGACGCGAGCTGGCCGAAGATGTGGTTGTTCGCCGGCCTCGAACACGATCTCGCCGAGCCGGGCGAGTACCTCGTGCTGAACATGGGTGACGAGTCGTTGCTCGTCTCCGCGAACCGACGAGGGTGATCTCGCGGCGTTCTACAACGTCTGCCAACACCACCGGCGGCGCGGATCATGGTCAACGAGCGCGGGTGGGTGCACGATTTCGTCTGTCCCTACCACGGCTGGACGTACGACCACGCCGGCACCCTGACGGTCGTCCCCGACGACGCCGAGTCGGTTCACGCCACCGGTCGACTGTGCGGCACGCTCGCTCCAGCCGAATTGCACGCGTCGAAGCGTTCAGCGACATGGTGTTCGTCTGCATGGACCCCGCACGCGCCCTCACTGTTGGAGTTCCTCGGCCCGCTCGTCGACATCATCGCCCCGTTCGACCTCGCAGGCATGGCGCTGATCGGCGACCAGACCGTCCACCTGGACGCCAACTGGAAAGCCGTGTTCGACAACTTCGGCGAGCTGTACCACGTCGAACACATCCACCCGCGCGCACGCGAAGCTCTTCGACTGCCCGACCGCCGAGATCCACCTCTTCGACCAGGGCCACACCGGTGTGGTGATCGACGGGCACGTGGTCAACACCAAGCTCGACATCCCCGACGAACCGACCGTGTACCAGAGGATGGCGCTCGAACGCTATGGAGCCGATCCGGCCGCCTACACCGGCCACATCCTGGACATCCACGCCGACGTGCAGCGGCTGCGCCGACAGGAGGGACCGCGACTCGGCTACGACTACACCGCGATGACCGACGAACGACTCACCGACGTCGAGCAGTACAACCTGTTCCCCAACACGATGATCACACTGCAACCGGACCGACTCGCTGATCATCCGCAGCGCGACCACATCCGACGGACCCGAACCAGTGCGGACTGGGACAAGTTCAGCTTTCACCGCCAACCCGATCCGAAGGTCGCCGAGCGTGCGGGCGTCGTCTTCACACCACACCCGGACGACGATAGCGCTCCCCGCCGAGCGGCCCGAGCACGACGAGTTTACCCCGGACGACATCATCGCCGGCCGTAAGACGATGACGATCACGATCGATCAGGACATCCACCTCATTCGCGACGTGCAGGCCGGGAGGCGTGCGGTCACGTGCGGGTTCAGCACCGCCCGCTTGTGCGACGACGAAGCCCGTGTCCAGCACTACCACGATTGGCTCGGCCATCACCTCGGCCTGTCGTGACCGACGGTTCGACCCTCCGAGCCGCCATCACTTCGTGGAGTCATTGGAGGCAGAACTCGTTGCCCTCGGGGTCGAGCATCGTGATCCAGTGACCTCCGGGTTCTTCGAACTCGGCAACGTAGGTGGCGCCGGAGCTCGACGAGTTCAGCGAGCGCGGGCGTGGAGTTCGCTCGGCTCGACATGGACGTCGAGGTGCATCCGGTTCTTGGCGGTCTTCCCCTCGGGCACCTTGAGGAAGAACACCCGCGGGCCGACGCCGTCCGGGATCGACGATCGCGAACGCACGATCGGGATCGGACTGGTCGATCCCGAAGGCGGATAAGCGCACGTACCTCCGGTGTCGAACCCCGGCGGGGGCGGCTGTTCGACGTAGCCGAGGACCTGGACACCAGAACTGCGCCAGTGCCCGAGGCCCGGCGGAGTCGACCGTGATCTGGATCACGCGGGCCATCGCCTACTCCGCCGTGGCGATGGTCGCCGCCTCGATCGCCGTAGGGGACACGGTTGCGCTTGACGAACCCTCCGAGCGCGCCGAGCACCTTGCTCACCGTAGTCATGACGCCGTACTTGTCCTTGATCTTGCGTTGGATCTCGGCCATGTCGTCACCTTCCACGGAGCCGGGCCGGTGGCCTCGACCGGCTACCGAGCCGGGCTTCGACTTCCCACCGCGTTCGCAGGGCTGGACCGTGACGCGGGCCGTGTGTGTGATACCGCTTCGCCTTGCCCGGTGCCGGAACTGGTCCAGAACCCGATCTCACCCGAATCCAGCGGCGCCGCCCAGACCGGCGTCGCCACCGGCGTCCCGTCACGCTTGAACGTGGTCAACAACAGGTACTTCTCATCCCCCAGGGCCATTGGCGAAGAGTACCCGCTTCGTTCGGGGCTCGGTCCAGACCGCGGGTCAGGTACCGGTCGCCGCAATAGCATCTCGTCATGGCGTTCTC
>CAVQTE010000021.1:0-33941 GCA_963716235.1 Ilumatobacteraceae bacterium
GGGTGCGCTCGACGACGCGCCCGCCGAGAACGACCAGCGCCGTCGTGGTCACCAGAAAGATCACGCTCGCCGCGATGACCAGCAGAACTGCCGCCTGACCACGATCGCCAACCGCACGCGTCATGGCGCGCTCCTCTCACCGATGCTCGGTTTGGCGATCGAGACGATCGCGAGGTGGCGATGTGCGCGAGGAGGAACCGACTCAGGCGTCGTCGGCAGCGAGGATCGGAGCCACGGAACTGACGGCGTCGCCGTCGTCGATGTTCATCACCTTGACACCTGTGGCGTCACGACCCTGCGAGGAGATGCCCCGCACTTCCATGCGAATGGTGACGCCGTTGTTCGACACCGCCACGATCTCGTCGTCGAGTCCAACCATGAACGCTGCCACGACGGCACCCTTCTTGCCGGTGAGTTTGATGCCGCGAACACCCTGTCCGCCACGGCCCTGACGGTTGAACTTGTCGAGCTGTGTCCGCTTGCCGTAGCCGGCCTCGGTCATCATCAAGATGGCGGTGTCGTCGCGAGCGACGTCGACCGACACGACACGATCGTCGGCGTTCTTGAGTTTCATGCCCCTGACACCGCCGGCGGTGCGACCCATGGCCCTGACGTCGTTCTCGTCGAAGCGGATCGTCATGCCGTTGCGGCTCACCATGAAGATGTCGTCGCTGCCACTCGTCTCGATCACGCGGACCAGTTCGTCGTCGTCGCGCAGGTTGATGGCGATCAGGCCATCGCGGCGACTCTTGTCGTAGGCGTCGAACGCGGTCTTCTTGACCGTGCCGTTCTTGGTGGTGAAGAACAAGAACCGCTCCCCGGCGAAGTCACGCGTGTCGATGATCGCCTGGATCTGCTCGTCGGCCTGCAGCGGCAGGAGGTTGACGATCGGCATGCCCTTCGCGGTGCGCTCACGTTCGGGGATCTCGAGCGCCCGGAGGCGATAGACCTTGCCCCGGTTGGAGAAGAACAACAGATGCGCATGCGCGGTGGTGAAGATGACGTGACGCACGATGTCGTCGAGCTTCATCTTCCCGCCCGACACGCCACGGCCACCACGGCCCTGGGTCTTGAACGAGTCGGCCGACACGGCCTTCACGTACTGGGCCTGTGTCATCACGATGACGAGTTCCTTGTCGTCGACCAGGTCCTCGATCGACATCTCGCCGTCGTCGTAGGTCAACTCGCACACGCGAGGCGTCGCGAATTCATCCTTGATGGCGGTGATCTCGTCACGGATCACGGTGCTGAGCCGCTCGGGACTGTCGAGGATCTCCTGGAGATCGACGATCTTGGCGCGGGTCTCGTCGAGTTCGGTCTGCAAGTCGAGCCGTGACAGCCGGGTGAGCTGGCGCAACTGCATGTCGAGGATGTCGTTGGCCTGGATCTCGCTGAACTCGTACGGCGCCGCCATCAAGCCGTCGCGGGCGGCTGCGACATCGTCACTGGCGCGGATGAGCGCAATGATCGCGTCGATGACGTCGAGGGCCTTGATGCGGCCCTCGAGGATGTGCTCGCGACGCTTGGCCTTGTCGAGACGGAACTGCGAACGGCGGGTGATGACGTCGCGCTCGATGCTTGACGTAGGCGACGAGGGCGTCGCGCAGGTTGATCTGACGCGGAACACCGTCGACGAGGGCGACCATGTTGATCGAGAACGTCGACTGCAGCTGGGTGAGCTTGAACAGGTTGTTCTTCACGACGTTGGCATTCGCGTCACGCTTGAGCGTGATGATCAGGTTGGTCTTTCCACCCGACGACGCATCGTTCACATCTGCGATGCCGTCGAGGTCGCCACCGTCGACGAGATCCTGGATCCGCGACGCGATCGCCGAACAGCTCGTCTGATACGGCAACTCGCTGACGACGATCTCCATACGACCGGTCTTCGACTCTTCGATCTCGACCGTGGCGCGCATCTTCACCGAACCACGCCCGGTTCGGTACGCGTCGATGATGCCGGCCTTGCCGAGGATGCTGGCACCGGTCGGGAAGTCCGGGCCCTTCACGAACTCCATCAGGTCGTCGGGGGTGGCGTCAGGGTTGTCGAGCAGGTGAACGACGGCGTCGATCACCTCGCCGAGGTTGTGCGGCGGGATGTTGGTGGCCATGCCGACGGCGATGCCCTGGCTGCCGTTCACGAGCAGGTTCGGGAACCGCGACGGCAGCACGACGGGCTGTTCGAACATGCCGTCGTAGTTCGGAATCATGTCGACGGTGTCTTCGTCGATGTCGGCGAGCAACTGCATCGCCAGCGGGTTCAACCGGCACTCGGTGTAGCGAGCGGCAGCCGGGCCGAAGTCGGGACTGCCGTAGTTGCCGTGAAAGTCGATGAGCGGGTGGCGCAGCGAGAACGGCTGGGCCATGCGGACCAATGCGTCGTAGATGGCGCTGTCGCCGTGAGGGTGAAAGCGCGCCATGGTGTCGCCGGTGACACGGGCACACTTGACGTGGGCACGATCGGGGCGGAAACCCTGGTCCTCCATGTCCCAGATGATTCGGCGGTGCACCGGCTTGAGGCCGTCGCGCACGTCCGGGAGCGCGCGCGACATGATGACCGACATCGCGTACTCGAGGAACGAGCTCTCCATCTCGTCGTGCAACGAGATGGGCTGGATGGGGTCGATCGGAGGGGTGTCGTTCGTGTCAGTCATGTGTGGTGATTCGTTTCAGGCAGGTCGTCGCGGTCGGATCAGAAGTCGAGATTGCGGACGTCGCGGGCGTTCGTGGTGATGAATTCGCGCCGTGCCGGCACGTCGTCACCCATCAGGACCGAGGTGATCTCGTCCGCGAGCGCCGCTTCTTCGACGGTGACCTGGAGCAGTGTTCTGGTGCCGTCGAGCATCGTGGTGGTGCGCAACTCCTCCCAGTCCATCTCGCCGAGGCCCTTCAAGCGATTGAACCCCTTCTTGTGGTTCGGCCGGTCCGCGAGGAACGCCGCCTTGGCGACGTCGTCCTTCAGGTAGATCTTCTCCTTGCCCACCTCGGTGGAGTACAGCGGGGGCTGAGCGATGTAGCAGTAACCGGCCTCGACCATCTCGCGCATCTGACGGAAGAAGAACGTGAGCAGCAGCGTGCGGATGTGGCTGCCGTCGACGTCGGCGTCGGCCAGGCAGATCACCTTGTGGTAACGGCACTTGGTGACGTCGTACTCGTCGCCGACGCCGGCACCGATCGCGGTGATGAGCGCCTGGATCTCGTTGTTCTTGAGCATCTTGTCGACCCGGGCCCGCTCGACGTTGAGGATCTTGCCGCGGATCGGCAGGATCGCCTGCGTGCGAGGATCGCGGGCATCGACGGCCGTACCGCCGGCGGAGTCACCCTCGACGATGAACAGTTCGGACTCGTCGGCGTTCTTCGACGAACAGTCCTTCAGCTTGTCGGGCATTCCGGCGCCGGACAGGGCCGTCTTGCGTCGGATCGCGTTGCGGGCGTTCTTCGCAGCGACGCGAGCCTGCGCAGCGGCGAGGCCCTTCTTGACGACCTTGTTCGCCTCGGTCGGGTTCTCCTCGAGCCACTCCCCGAGACGTTCGTACGTTGCCTTCTGCACGAACGAACGCATCGGCACGTTGCCCAGCTTCGCCTTGGTCTGACCCTCGAACTGCGGCTCACGCAGCTTCACCGACACGATGGCGGTGATGCCCTCGCGGATGTCTTCGCCGGTGAGGTTCTGGTCCTTCTCCTTGAGAAGGTTCTTGGCGCGGGCGTACTTGTTGAGCACCGAGGTGAGCGCCGTCTTGAAGCCCTCGACGTGCATCCCTCCCTCCGTCGTGGAGATGCCGTTGGCATAGCCGTGGATGCCCTCGTAGTAGCCGGTGTTCCACTGCATCGCGATGTCGAGCATCTGCCCGTCTTCGGTGTCTTCGTCTTCGAACTGGCACACCTTGGAGAACAGTGGCTCCTTGGTGGCGTTGAGGTGCTTGACGAAGTCGAGGATGCCACCCTTGTACTGATACGAGACGGTCTGCTCGCGGCTCTCACGCTGGTCTTCGAAGACGATCTCGAGACCCCGGTTGAGAAACGCCATGGTCTGCAGTCGCTCGAGCACGGTGCGCGCCACGAACTCGACACCTTCGGCGGCGAAGACGGTGGGATCGGGCCAGAAGGTGATCGTGGTCCCCGTGACGCGACCCCGCTTGGGTGTGTCTCCGACGACGGCCATCTTGCCCTGAGGCTTGCCGCCCTTTGCGTACTCCTGGCGGTAGTGCTTGCCGTCACGGTCGACCTCGATGACGAGACGCTCGGACAACGCGTTCACGACGGACACCCCGACGCCGTGAAGGCCGCCGGACACCTTGTAGCCCTCGCCACCGAACTTGCCGCCGGCATGGAGCACGGTCAGCACGACTTCGGCCGCGCTCTTGCCCTTGTGCTCACCCGAGGTGAACGGGTCGATCGGGATGCCGCGACCGTTGTCGTCGACCCGGCAGCCGCCGTCGGCGAGCAGTGTGACCCCGATGCGCGTGCAATGGCCGGCCATCGCCTCGTCGACGGAGTTGTCGACGACCTCCCAGATCAGATGGTGGAGCCCCTGCAGGCCGGTGGAACCGATGTACATACCCGGTCGCTTGCGCACCGGGTCGAGGCCCTCGAGCACCTGAATTGCCTTGGCGTCGTACGTCGCCGTGGTGGTGGCGGAGTTGGTGGACGACTTCTTCTTGGGCGGCGATGCCCCATTGGTGTCGGGAACGTCGGTCGCTGGTGATTCGGTGTCGTTGGACACTCGTACCTCGATACTTCTGGCTGTCTGGCGGAATGCCCCGAAAGGGGCACGTTGGTGGGGCGAACAGCGAGGTCGGCCGACCCTCGACGTACCTGTCGAACCGGCGCCCACGCTGCATCGCGAGTGTTTCTCAGCCTACCAGCGGGGTGTCACGGAGTCGGGGAACCCGTGGCGTCCGATGAGGGTCCGGAGGATGGCCGCGAGGGTCGTCCGACGCGCACCTCGACCCGTTCGATCCGGACACCGGCGACTTCGGCGAGCCGCGCCGTGATCGTGCCACTCAGAAACTTCACCTGCGTTGCCCAGGCTGGTTCGTCGGCCTCCACCACGAGCACGCCGTCGTCGAGGCGCACTGGTCGGACGTGTGCTGCCACGGTCGGCCCGACGGCGTCGTCCCAGCGTCCGAAGACGCCCCCGATCTGGATGCGATCGGTCCCACGTAGCGATTTCATGATCGAGTCGAGCGACCGTGCAATCGGGACAGGCTCGGCCATGCCTGCCAACGTACCCGGTCAATCCTGGGTGACGTGCCCGGCAATCACGCGGAGCACGTGGTCGGCGCGTGCGGCCGGTGGCAGTTCGCTCGCGGTCGTGATCACCACCTGTCCGGCGGGGAGATGACCGAGCAGCGCCGTGGCACGATGATCGTCGAGTTCGGACAGCACGTCGTCGAGTACCAGCACCGGCGCCTCGCCGGTTCGCTCGGCAACCAGACGATGCCCAGCGAGACGCAGGGCCAGGGCCAAGGTGCGCTGCTCACCCTGTGATGCGTGGGTCCGACTCGGTAATCCGTTGATGGTCATCTGCAGCTCGTCGCGATGCGGTCCGACGGTGCTCACGCCCCGACGGACATCGAGCGGTCTGGCCATCATCAGCGCCGCGCCGAGACCTCCGGAGCGCCACTCGGGCTCGTAGTGCAGATCGAGTGGTGTCGGTGTCCCGGCAAGCTGCTCATAGGCCTCCTGCACCATCGGGGTGAGCCGCGCGACCAGCGTGGCGCGCGCGTAGCCGAACTGATCGGCGACCTCGGCGAACTTCGCGTCCCAGACATCGAGCGTCACCTCGATCTCGGCGGTGAGACGACCAGCTGCTTGTTTGAGCAGCGTGTTGCGTTGACGCACGATTCGGTCGATCTCGAGGCGTACGGTGTCGTACTTCGTGGCCAGCGCAACCAGCGTGTCGTCCATGAACCGACGTCGGTCACCGGGGCTTCCCTTCACGAGGATCAGGTCGTCGGGCGAGAACACCGTGACACGAACAGCACCGAGGAGATCGCGCACCCGGGCAAGCTTCTGTCGATTCACCTGGACGCGATTGCGACCGACGGCAGCCAGCTCGACCTCGATGAGTGTCTCACGCCCGTCGTCTTGGCGAATCGTCGCGCGAATGATCGCGGTGTCGGCACCGGCGCGGATCAACGCGTCAGTGGGCGCCGACCGGAAGCTCGTCAGCGTGGCGAGAAACGCCAGTGCCTCGGCAAGGTTGGTCTTGCCCTGACCGTTGTCGCCGATGACCACCGTCGTGCCGGAGTGCAGCTCGAACGACCCCGTGACGTAGTTCCGGAAGTCGACCAACTCCAGATGCTCGATGATCACCGCATTACGGCACGCGAACGGGCATCAGGAGGTACAGGTAATCGTCACGACCGACACCGCGTAGAACGGCGGGCTTCATCGGATCCATCGTTGCCAGTGTCACGTCATCGCTGTCGATCGCGTCGATGCCGGCGGCGAGATAGTCGGGGTTGAATGCCACAGTCATCTCGGTGCCGTCGTAGCTGGCATCGATCTCCTCGGCCGCGTTGCCGACGTCCTGGGTGATCGCGGTGAGCTGCACCGTGTCACCACCCAGGGTGAGACGGACCGGCGTGGAGTCCTGGGCGAGAATCTTCACACGGCGGATCGCTTCGAGCATGGCGGCCTTGCCGACCGTCAACAGGTTCGGATAACTCGACGGCAACAGGTTGCGATAGTTCGGGAACTCGCCCTCGATGAGGCGCGTGCTGAGTCGGGTGCCGCCTGCTTCGAATGTCGCCTCACGTTCGCCGAGTCGCACACTGAGCTCTTCCACGTCGCCCATCACTCGCTGCAACTCGTTGAGCGCTCGGCCCGGGATCAGCACGTTCTTGCCGGCACTCAGCACGGTGGTCCCTGGCAGGTCGCGAACCGCGAGGCGATACGAATCGGTGGCGACCATGCGCAGCCCATCGTCTTCAGAGGCGAGGAGCACACCCGTGAGCACCGCACGTGCGTCGTCGGTCGAGGCGGCGCGGACCACTTGGCGCAGGGCTTCGGCCACCATGGCCGCCGGCAACGTGACTGCGTCGGCGGCCGGTTCGCTCTGTGCGGGATAGTCGTCGAGCGACAGCGGACGAACCGAGAAGTGCGATCGGCCGGCACTGATCGACATCTCGTCGTCGTGAAGCTCGACCGACACGGCGCCGGCAGGCAGTGCCTTTACGATGTCGCCGACGAGTCGAGCGGGTACGACTGCGGCGCCGTCACGTTCACCGCCCACATCGACAGTCAGGCGAATGGTCAGTTCGAGGTCGGTGCCGGTGACCGTGAGGCGGTCACCCTCGACCTCCATGCGGACTCCGGCGAGCACCGGCAACGTGCCGGTGCGGTTCGTGGCCGCACGTCCGGCAGAACCGACGGCGTCGGCGAGAACATCACGTTCGCAACGAAACTTCACAGTGGGCACTTCTCCTCATGCATGGATGTCTCAATGTTCAATGTCAGTAGTAGGTGCTGTGGATTGGGGACAAGCACGCGTCGTTGCAGCGTAGGACCGTTGCGGGCATCCACACGGGATGGGGCCGTGATCCCCATGACGGGAATGACGACGTTGTAGTCCGGTGGACAACGTCGCGATGTCCACCGGCGGTCGGGGTGTTGTCCCATCCGCGTCCCCAACGTTGTTCGCGCGGTCATGCCATGGTCATGTGTGGTCATGTGTGGTCATGCCTTGAGCTGCTGCAGCAGGTCGGTGACCTGGTCGTAGATCTGTTTGCGCTCGCTCATCAGGCGCTGGATCTTCTCGTTGGCGTGGATCACGGTGGTGTGGTCGCGTCCGCCGAACAGGCGAGCAATGGCGGGATAGCTCAGATCGGTCAGCTCACGGAACACGTACATGGCGATCTGTCGCGCGGTGACGAGTGGCCGTTGGCGGCTGCGGCCCTTGAGGTCTTCGACAGGGAACTTCAGGATGACCGCAATGTCGGCCAGCAACTCTTCGTCGGTGCGGGCCTTGGGTTTGCTGTCGTTGAGCAGATCGGCGAGCTGTGTCTGGGCCAGGTCGGTCGTGATGGGCACCTGATTCAAACTGGCGTAGGCCGTGACCCGGATCAGTGCACCTTCGAGTTCGCGGATGTTGGTGGCGATGTTGGTGGCGATGAACTCGAGTGTCTCGTCGGGGACCATCACCCGGTCACGTTCGGACTTGTTACGCAAGATGGCGAGGCGGGTTTCGAGATCGGGCGGCTGGATGTCGGTGATCAGACCCCACTTGAAACGTCCACGGAGACGTTCCTCGAGCGTCGGAATGGCATCGGGCATGCGATCGGACGAGATCACGACCTGCTTGTTGGCGCCATGGAGTGAGTTGAACGTGTGGAAGAACTCCTCTTGGAGCCCTTCCTTTCCGGCGATGAACTGGATGTCGTCGATCAGCAGCACATCGATGTCGCGATATCGGCGGCGCAGCGAGTTGGTGGTGTTCTGGCGGATCGCATCGACGTATTCGTTCATGAACGTCTCGGTCGAGACGTACCTCACTTCGTGATGCTGGTAGTTCGAGTGGACGTAGTGACCGATGGCATGGAGGAGATGTGTCTTGCCGAGGCCCGCCGATCCGTAGATGAACAGTGGGTTGTAGCTGCGTCCCGGGGTTTCGGCGACGCGCAGGGCGGCCGCGAGGGCGAACTGGTTGGATGCGCCCTTCACGAACGTCTCGAACGTGTAGCGGGGGTTCAATCCGGCTTCGTCGAGCAGGAGCGACTGCTGTGCCGAGCGTTCGTGGGCCCGTGCCGTGGTGTCGGTGTCCGAAGTCCTGTCGTCGAGCGAGATCGTTTCGACCTCGACGACTGCTTCGCCGGTCTCGACGTCGATTTCCACATGGCGGTGCCCTTCATTGGCATCCTCGAGCGCGGCAGTGACCAAAGGGAGGTATCGCGTGAGGATCCGGTCACGGACATATGCACTCGGTGCGAGCAGTCGCAACGTGTCGGAATCCGATTCCAACGGTGAAATGTCTTGGAAGGTCGAGAACCAGACGGACTCGGCGAGTTGTGAGCGCAACGACAGCGTCACCTGGGTCCACACGTCTGTGCTCTCGCTCACCTGGCCATCTCCCGATCTGCACCGCCGACAGTCCACACGGTTGTCCACACGATGTGGACAGGTACCGGACAGTGGGCGGGCGGATGAAGCTACCACGTTGTCCGGCGCAGGAAAACCTGGGGGAGTCGACAACAAATCGGGCCGATTCATGGCCACTACGCTGGGAAGACGCGGTTCGACCTGCCTTGTGGACAACTTACAACCGTGTGGTTTGCCACCGGTGGTTGGCGCAAGTGCACGGATGGCCGTAGCCTTGGCAGGTCAGTCTGTGCAGGTGGACCGCGTGGTTCCCTGTACGGTTCGTGATTGCTGCATCGAGAAGTGTCCGGAGATCGCCGTGAAGCGTACCTATCAGCCCAACAACCGCCGCCGAGCCCGCAAACACGGTTTCCGTGCGCGCATGAGCACTCGCGCCGGCCGCGCCGTGCTGAAGTCCCGTCGCGCCAAGGGCCGAGCCCGTCTGTCGGCTTGATCGACCGGATCCGCGAACGCGACGCATTCATCCGCCTCCGGCGAGACGGCGTCCGTGTGCGGATCGATCCGCTCTGGTGCTCGTTCGTTCCCGATTCCGAGGTGGTTCCACCGCAGGTGGCCTTCGCCATCGGTCGCGCCACCGGGTCAGCCGTCCAACGCAATCTGCTGCGCCGACGTCTTCGAGCAGTGCTTCGCGACTGCGAGGTGCCCCCGGGGCTCCTGTTGATCGGCGCCAGTGCTCGCGCAAACGAACGTACGTTCGCAGACCTCGAGCGTTGCCTGAGGGACTTGATGCGCAAAGCTGCAGACCGAACGGCCCCACCGACATGACGTGGATGCAGCGTCGTGCACTGTCGTTGATCGAGGGATACCAGCGTGCATTTGCCGGACGCCCGTCTCCGTGTCGTTTCTACCCCACCTGTTCCGTCTACGCCCATGAGGCGTACGAGGTGCACGGCACGGTCCGGGGATCTTGGTTGACCCTCCGTCGCCTCGTGCGCTGTCGACCGCTGGGTCCATCGGGCTTCGACCCGGTTCCCGAGGCCGGTTCCCGCGGTGTCGGCACGAAGAGTGCCGCCACACACTGTGCCCATCCGATGCCCCATGCCCAAGAGGACCACTGAGCGATGTTCGAAATCCCCGCCGCGCTGTTGTCGTGGTTCTATGGCCTGACCAGCAGTTACATCGTGGCCATCGCGCTCATCGCGGTGGTCGTGATGGCGATCACGACGCCACTGACACTCAAGAGCACCAAGGGAATGCTCGAAATGCAGCGGTTCGCGCCCGAGATGCGCAAGTTGCAGAACGAGTATCGCAACGATCGCACGAAGCTCAACGAAGAGATGATGAAGCTCTACCAGGAGCACAAGGTCAATCCCATGGCCTCGTGTTTGCCACTGGTGGCGCAGATGCCGGTCTTCATCATCATGTTCCGGGTCCTTCGCGGTTTGACGTATGCACCTCGCGGCTCGGCTCGACCGATTTCAGATGCAGTCTGGGGCGCATTCGAGCGTCCCGACGAGGTGGTCGACCCCGGGTTCCTCCCCCGGTACCTGTCGCTCGACTCGCCGTTGTACAAGTCGCTGTACGGCAAGCACGAGATGATGTCGTTGGGTCTCGACCTGTCGAAGTCGGCTGCCATCGAGATCACCAACGGGTTCGTGGCGGCATTGCCGTACGTGCTCCTCGTCGTGCTGCTCGGTGCGTTGTACTTCGTCCAGCAGCGCATGGTCGCTGCCCGTGCATCGATCAGCCCCACCATGTCGGCGGGTCAGCAGAAGCTGATGCAGTACCTGCCCGTCTTCTTTGCCGTCTTCCAGATCTTCTTCCTGGCCGCCCTGGTCGTCTACTACATCTTCCAGACGCTGCTGCGCATCGCCCAGCAGGCCTACATCACCCGCGCGTTCTACGGTCACGACGAGTCACTCGGACGTCAGGCTCAACGAGCCGGGGAGGCGGCTCGCGAGGAGGCCAAGAAGAACGGTGAGACGGGCGGCATGTTCTCACAGGCCAAGCGAGACCTCGGCACAGGATCGTCGTCGAAGTCGTCGTCGACCTCGAAGAAGGACACCTCGAAGAAGGACATCACGCCGGCAGCGAGCAAGGACGTGACCAGCAAGCGCGTCACGCCGCCCAAGAACCGTCCCACCCCGTCAGCCAATGCGAAGGGCCGTCCGACACCGTCGCGCCAGCAAGCCGAGGCCGAACGGACCAAGGCCGCCAAGGCCGCCAAGTCGTCACGCCCCAAGCCCACCAAGAAATCGAACTGATGCCCCCGGCAGCGCTGTCGTCGACGCTGTTGCCCCGTACCAGAAAGTGAATGATCCATGGAGTGGGTAGAAACCACCGCGAAGACCATCGATGCGGCCCGCGAGGCGGCCCTCGATCAACTCGGCGTCGCTGCCGACGAAGCCGAATTCGATGTGATCGAGGAGCCCCGTCCCGGGCTGTTCGGTCGGGTTCGCGGGGAGGCACGTCTGCGGGCACGAGTACGCCCTGCCCAGGTACGTCCGAAGCAGGAGCGCCGACGTCGGGGCCGCTCTGATGGCGCAGCAGCCTCATCGGTGACCGAGTCGTCGACCCCAGTATCGACGAAAGCGTCGACGAACAACGACAACGAGGCCACGCCGGACGATGCCGCCACGACCACCGCCACCACGACGTCGTCAGCCGACAACTCGACGTCGCAACGTGCGCGTCGGCGTACAACCACCAGCAAGCGCAACGAGGAGCCCACGATGACCAGTGACGAGCGGACCAATGACGAGCGACCCGAGTCCACGGTGACCCCCGAAGAAGTGGGGACGGCCGCCGTTGCGTTCATGGAGGGTCTGACCACCGCGTTCGGCGCCGACGCCACCGTTGCGGTGAAGGTCGACGGAATTGAACTCGAGGTGACGGTGACCGGAAGCGAACTCGGCTTGCTCGTCGGCCCGGGTGGAAGGACACTCAACGCCGTGCAGGATCTCGCTCGAGTCGCTGCGCAGCGTCGTCTCGGTGACCACGAGACCCGCTTGCGTGTCGATGTCGCCGGGTACCGCGAACGCCGTGAAGCAGCATTGGGTTCGTTCGCTCGCGATGTGGCCGAGCAGGTGGTCTCCTCAGGGACCGCTCGTTCGTTGGAGCCGATGACATCGGCCGATCGCAAGGTCGTGCACGATGTTCTCAACGAGATCGAGGGTGTCACCACTCGGTCCGTGGGCGAAGACCCAGATCGCCGCATCATCGTCGACCCGGCCTGAGTGCTGACCGGTCCGATGGTGATGTTCGGTGGCTGACGGACTCGTCGACGCCCTGACCGAAGCCCAACACCTCGGGTTCCTCGGCGCACGTCCCATCACCGAGGTGATCGAGCACGCCCGAGCATTCGTCGACGCACTGAATGGACTCTCGAGCAATGCACGTGTGATCGATCTCGGATCCGGCGGAGGTGTGCCGGGTCTCGTGATCGCGACACGACCGTCCGGACCTTCACGTCACGCTGCTCGATCGACGAACGAAGCGTACGGACTTCCTCGAACGCAGCGTTCGTCGACTGGGCTGGACCGAGCGCGTCTCGGTCATGGCCACCGATGTTGCAGCTTTCCACCCCGACCCCTTGTTCGATGCCGCGGTGGCCCGTGGTTTCGGCCCCCCCGCCGAGACGCTGGCCGTGGCCGCTCGTCTCGTTCGTATCGGTGGTCGTGTCGTGATCAGCGAACCCCCGGCCGGCGATCGCTGGGACGGCGATGTGCTGATGCGCGTGCGGGGTCGAACGTGTCAGCGGTTCGGTCGGCCGCGTCGCGGTCTTCGTCCGCCTGGGCGAGGCCGATCTCGCCGATCACTCGGCTGAATGAGCCGGCGAGCCGGCCCCGACTCCCCCACCTCGGCGTGTCCGCGGGATGTTTCACGTGGAACATTCGAGCGGATCACATCAAACGTCCAGGCGGTTGTTTCACGTGAAACATCCGCGTGATGCTTGTGTCGCGTCGTTCAGTACGGCAGAGTGTGGACGTCCCGTCGCTGGAGCCCACATCCTGCGGCACGTTCCACTGGAGTATATTCGTGTCGGATCATGACGCCCCGGCGTCCGTTTCCCCGGACCAGCCCACTGACCCGGGCAATCGCGAACCATCGTTGACCGTTCGCGATCGACACCCGCTGCCCCGGATCATCGCGCTGGCCAACCAGAAGGGCGGTGTCGGCAAGACGACGACGACCGTGAATCTCGGTGCGGCCCTCGCCGACATGGGGTTACGCACGTTGATCATCGATCTCGACCCGCAGGGCAACGCCTCGACGGGACTCGGTATCGAGAACCGTGGTCTCGAGCTCTCCATGTACCACGTGTTGATGCACGAGGAACCACTCGAGAACGTCGTCGAGCCGACCGACGTGCGCAACCTGTTCGTTGCTCCCGCATCCCTCGACCTGGCGGGCGCCGAGATTGAGCTCGTCCCGGCATTCAGTCGTGAGCAACGTCTCAAACGGGCGATCGACGCGGTGCTCGACGACTACGACTATGTGTTGATCGACTGCCCCCCGTCGCTGGGGCTGCTCACCGTGAACGGCCTCGCTGCCGCCAGCGAGGTGATGGTCCCGATCCAGTGCGAGTACTACGCACTCGAGGGTCTCGGTCAGTTGCTTCGCAATGTCGACTTGGTCAAGCGCAACCTCAACCCGACGTTGGATCTCAGTACGATCCTGTGCGTGATGTACGACGCCCGGACCAAGTTGTCCGGCCAAGTCGTGAGCGAGGTACGCGAGCACTTCGGCGACAAGGTGCTCAAGTCGGTGATTCCTCGATCGGTCCGGTTGTCCGAAGCCCCGTCGTTCGGTCAACCGATCACCACGTTCGACCCCACCTCTCGGGGTGCGATTGCGTACCGAGATGCTGCACGGGAGGTGCACGATGGCACGATCTAGTGGTCTCGGCAAGGGATTGAGTTCGATCATCCCGACGGCTGAGCGACCTGACGGTGACGTCGCTGCATCGGCAGCGGTCTTGGCGGACATTGCCATCTCGGCAATCACCCCGAACCCACATCAGCCACGCGTGCTCTTCGACGAGGAGAGCCTGAGTGAGTTGACCGCGTCGATTGCCGAGATGGGCGTGCTGCAGCCGATCCTCATCCGGCCACTCGACGAGAACACGTATGAGCTGATTGCCGGAGAGCGTCGGTGGCGAGCTGCGCAACGAGCGGGGCTGACCACCATCCCCGCGGTGATTCGTGTGACCGACGATGTGAGTTCGGTCGAGCAGGCATTGGTCGAGAACCTGCATCGACAGGACCTCACCGCCCTCGAGGAATCGGCTGCATATCAGCAGCTGATCGACGACTTCGGCCTCACGCACGACCAGGTGTCGTCTCGGGTGGGCAAGAGTCGCTCGGCGATCACCAACAGTCTGCGGCTCCTGGGACTCCCACCCGCCGTGCAGCGTCTGCTCGCCGACGGGCAGTTGTCGGCCGGACACGCGCGCGCACTCCTGGGAACGCCCGACCGAGTCTCGCCAGGAGTCACTCGCTCGTGAGGCGGTCGCGGGCGGTTGGTCGGTCCGAATGGTCGAAGACGCCGTCCGGCGCGATGGTGAGCCGGAGGTTCCCACAGCACCCGATCGAACGAGCACCTCGATCGACGGTGCTGGGCTGACGCCGGCGACCAAGCTGCGCCCGCCCGGTCTGTTGGAACTCGAGGGCCTGTTGGCGGAGCATCTCGAGACGCGCGTGAGTGTGCAGATGTCGGCCAAGAAAGGTCGTGTGAGCATCGAATTCGCCGACCTGGAGGACCTCGAGCGGATCTACCGCGTCATCGTCGGCTGAGCCGATCTCGATGACGACCTGAGCATGATCATCCTCAGGTCGCGCGTGAGAGTGCGTCGGCGAAACGATGTGAACGCGAAGCGTCACGGCCATCCTCCGTTCACCGTGTGTTCACCCACTGTCGGTGGTGATCTGCTCAACGTGTGGTCGAGACAAACTCACAAGCTGTGCGCAACATTGTGGATAAACTCGAGAGGCTGTGCATGAGGTGACCGCCAGTGACGCCGAAGTCAGGGTCGTCGCCGGGGCGATGGAACTGGAGTCAGGGGGCGGTCGGGCGACTCGGGACGGCGGTCGGTCATGGGCGACGAGGCCCAGGCGACAATGGCCGCCACGAGCGCACTGGCGATGGCGTCGGTGGCATCGACGACCTCGCGGACCGGCCCGAGCGAACACAGCACGGCGGGCATCCGAGTTTCACGCAGGACCGCCAAGCGCATGCCGCGCAACTCCGGTGCAACGTTGAGGACGTGCTGCAGACGTTCTGCGGTCTGTGAGGCCAACGTGCGACCTCCGACGGACTCGAACGTAGGTACGCCAAAGTAGGAGATGACCGATCGTTCGTCCGATCTCGCCTCGAATCCGATGTACAGATTGGCGCCGAACCGATTCGCCGCCGCTGCGTGGGCACCCGCCTCGTACTCGTCGGTCGAGATGACCGTGGCGCCGGCGTCACGAAGGGCACGAGCCAGTGATCGGCTGATCGAGCTGAGCCCCCCGAACTGACCCACGACGATGCGCAGGGTACCCAACGATGCGTGCGCAATCATCGATTCGTTCTCACGCACGACCGCAACCCCGGGCCCGGTGCCACTCTGGCGGCTCACCAGTTCGAGCATGCGCACGGTGTGGACGCCGCACACGCCGTCGACCACGAGACCGGAATTTCGTTGGAAATCCTCGAGCGCCCGCACCGTGGCGGGCCCCATGATGCCATCGGGGCGTCCACAGTCGAACCCGAGGTGATTCAGAGCGGTCTGGAGCGCCGCGACGTCGTCACCGCGCTGTTGCGGGGCCCCGAGCAGGAGCAGGCGGTCACCGAGCGTGAACCCGGCCTCGACCAGGGTGAGCCAGGTCGGTTCGTCGCACGTTCCGCTGACGTGCAGGCCACGTTGGCGCTGGAATGTCGAGGTGGCTTCGCGAGTCGACACGCCGAACACGCCGGATACGTCACCGGTGGACGGGAACCCGGCGGCGCCAAGGCGACGTTGGAGGTCGCGAACTGCTTCTCCTCGCTGACCCTCGGTCAGCGGGAGCAGGTTCTTCAGGGTGAGGTCGTGAGGAATTCGTCGAGCTCCTGGAGCAGTGCGCCCTTGCTCTTGGCGCCGACGAGGCGCTTGGCCACCTCACCACCAGAGAACACGAGCAGCGTCGGAATGCTCATCACGTTGTACCGCATGGCGAGGTCGGGGTTGTCATCGACATTGAGTTTGGCAACGGTGAGTTGCTCAGACCTCTCGCCGGCGATCTCCTCGAGAATCGGGGCGATCTGCTTGCACGGCCCACACCATTCGGCCCAGAAGTCGACGATGACAGGCTTGTCGGAGCCGATGATGGTCTCATCGAAGGTATTGGACGACAGATTCACGATGCCGTTGGCCATGGGGGTCCTTTCGCAGCGATGCCTGGTGGCAAGACTAGATGCACTCGGTGCCAACCGGTTGGTGACGCAGAACATTCCCGACCTGCGGCGCCGCGGGGAATGCCTCCGCTCAGTGGTGGACGTTGGCCTCGAGCCAGCGCTCGGCATCGATGGCCGCCATGCATCCCGATCCGGCCGCCGTGATCGCCTGGCGGTACACGTCGTCTTGCACGTCGCCGCATGCGAACACACCGTCGACATCGGTGTACGACGAATCGGGCTTGGTCACCAGGTAGCCCGTTGCCGGGTCCAAGTCGAGCTGATCGATGAACAGGTCGGTGTTCGGACGGTGTCCGATTGCCACGAACAACCCGGTCACGGGCAACGTCGAGACCGAACCGTCGACGGTGTTCGTGATCTCCACACCGCTCACGCTCGTCTCACCGAAGATCTCGGTGACCCGGGAGTTCCACAGGAACTCGATCTTCGGGTTGGCGATCGCGCGATCCTGCATGATCTTCGAGGCACGCAACTCGTCGCGACGGTGGATGATGGTGACCTTGTCGGCGAACTTCGTGAGGAACGTCGCCTCCTCGATGGCCGAATCGCCGCCGCCGACGACCGCAATCTCGTGACCTCGGAAGAAGAAGCCGTCACAGGTGGCGCACGTCGACAGGCCATGGCCGATGAGTCGCTGTTCGGCTTCGAGACCGAGCATCAGCGACTGGGCGCCCGTGCTGACGATGACGGCGTTCGCCGAGTACTCGTCGTCGCGGATCCAGATCCGGAAGGGTCGCTGGGAGAAGTCGACCTTCGTCACCTTCTCGGTGATGATCTCGGTACCGAATCTCGTGGCCTGCGCGCGCATGTTGGCCATCAGGTCGGGGCCCATGATGCCGTCGGGGAAGCCCGGGAAGTTCTCGACCTCGGTGGTCAGCATGAGCTGGCCACCGGGTTGATCGCTGGTACTCGACGGTTCACCCTCGATGAGCAGGGGCGACAGGTTGGCTCGGGCGGTGTAGATCGCTGCGGTCAGGCCGGCAGGGCCCGATCCGATGATGATGACGTCACGGACGTCGGCCATGGGGACTCCTTGAGTGCGTTGGGGGAGTGGGGGGATGCACGCGGTGAACGGCCGGGCCGCCTCGAGCGCTCAACTCGCGACGGTGTTGCGCTTCTTGAACAGCCAGACGCCGGCGATCGAGAGGACACCGCCAACGATGAAGTAGCTCAGATAGACGGCCCGTTCCCATGTGGTGGCAAGTTCGAGCAGCGACTGCAGATCCGCGCATCGACATCACGAGCGCAATGGTGAGAGCGAATGCTCCGACGATCAGGGCGATCAGTCCGAAGACCACCCCGCGGGCCGCATAGACCAGGTTCTGCGTCGTCTTCGACCGCACCTTGTCGATGAAGCTGACGACGATGTCGGTGGTGTCGGTGGCCCAGTTCGGATCGGTGAGCGGATTTGCGGGCATGCAGGCGAGGTTAGCCGCCGCTCACGGAAGGCGCGCACGGGCGACTTCGCGGCAGTTCGCCGCTTCGTACGCAATGGCCAGTTCGAGGCTCTCGTCGACGCCGACGACCACGTCGGTGGATCCGTAACGCGCCGGGCCGACGACATAGTCGGCACCGAGGCACAGCGGCCACTGCGCGGCGAGAATCGTCGCCTGCGCATCGGTGAGTCGGTCGTCATCGTTGCGCTGGTTGCGGCCGGCACCTCGGGGTCCTGGGGCGCACCCACGGCGTCGGAGGCGAAGATCCCGAGTTCCTCGGGCGTGTCGAGTTGCTCGAGTTCGGTCTCGGTCGGTGGCGCGGCATCGTTGATGCCGGTGTCGAGTTCGGCACCGTCGGTGACCGTGACGGCGGGGACCGGTGCCGACGGCGCCACCTCGTCGGCGGCGATCGCGGCTCCGGCGTCGTCGGTCGATTCGGCGAGCGCTGCGGCGACCTCGGGTGGGTCGGTCACGTCGCTGGCTGTTTGCGACGCCGAGTCGTCGTCGGTGCCGGACGTGAACGTCTGCAGCACCACGCCACCGGCGAGCACGAGCACCAGGGCCGCCGCGGCACCCAGGAGCCGGCGGTTGGTGTTCGTTCGTCGGCGTTCGGCGAGTGGGATGGGCGCTGCGGGCACTCGGTCCCATGCATCGAGCGCGTTCGCCAGCAGCGATTCGCGCACCGAGATCGACGACGGCTCGGTGTCGCGAGCAGTACCCGGACGTAACGCAGCCGGTCGACTTCGACGAGCAGCGCCGGGTCGGCCTCGACACGGGCGCGCTCCTCGACGGTCACGTCACCATCGAGGTAGGCGCTCGCAAGCGAGAGTCAGGTCGTCGTTCATGTGCGCTCTGTTGGACGTTCGTCGGAGGGCGGTTGGTTCCCGGGCTCCGGTGAAATCGGCAGACCGAGGTCGAGACGGAGTCGTTCGGCGAGGCCGGCGCGGCCCCGCGAGATACGTGACTTCACGGTTCCCACCGGAATGTCGAGCACCTCGGCGATCTCGGAATAGTCGAGGTTCGCGACGTCGCGGAGCACGACTGCGGTACGGAGGTCGTCGGGAAGTTCAGCGAGGGCCTGGTCGAGGATCAGGCGATCGCCCACGCTGTCGACGTCGTGGGTGGCCCGGTCGTCGGCGCGTTCGATTGCACCGTCACGATCGTCGTCGAGTGTCGGTCGCCTGTCGCGTTTTCGGAGTTCGTCGAGCGAGGCATTGGTGGCGATGCGATACGCCCAGGTACCGAACGACGATCGGCCGTCGAAGCGTGGAAGGTTGCGGACGATCTTGATGAGTGCCTCTTGGCAGGCATCGTCGGCGTCCCGGCTGCTCCCGGCGATGCGACGGCAGACAGCGTGGATCCGGTCGTAGTGCTGGCGGAGCAGTTGGTCGAGCGCGTTTCGGTCACCGCCCTGTGCGGCGGCCACCAGTGCACTGTCGTCGAGATGTGTGGAGATGCTCGGAGCGTAACGAACCGCTCAGTTCACGATGGCGATCTCACCGAGGCGTCCGCGATAGGGGTTGGCGTCGGTGCAGGTGGCATCACGGCCGAGTTCCGTGAGCATGATGAACATGTGGCGTGACGGGGCGGGCGGCACGGGTGAGGTGACCGTGCCCGTCTCGTCGGCGAACTGAGTGGCACCGAGTTCGGGCCCCCAGTCGCCGATGCTCGCCGGGATGGTCTCGGCGTCCGACGCGAAGAACGTCACCTGATAGGGCGCTGTCTGGAGATCGACCCGGAGCGCCTTCTGCAGGGGACCGTCGAAGGTGACCACCAGCCCCACACCCCCTTTGCCGCCGAGGTATTTCGAGGAGTAGCACACGGTTCCCCACGACGTTGCCGGGTCGCCATCTGCAGTGGCGAACACGGCGTCACTGTCGTTCTCGCTGCCATCACCGTCGGGGTCGTAGGCAGTGATGGTCGCGATGGCGGTGCCGACCACCACGGGCGGGGTACTGCCGGCCGGTGCGGCGACGCTGCCCCCGGGGACCACGGGCGTCGAGGCGACCGATTCACCGCCACCGAACTCCAGGTTGACCCACAGCAGCGCGCCGACACCGATGGCGGCGACGAGCAGGATCGCGACCACGGTGAAGGCCGGCTTCCATTCCTGGGTGAGTCCACGCGCCGGTTTGCCCCGAAGGTCGGAACCGGCCGGAGGGGTGAGTTCGTCATGGGCGCCGAGGGCGGAGAATGCGGTCGCGGTGACCATCGGGGGTGGTGTGGCCGACCTCGCCGGGGATCGCGCCGACGGCGGGCGCGCCGGTCGGGGGAGTACTGGTTGCTCGGGCACGATCGGATGCCCGCCCCGCGGCGTCGGACGGAGCGCGACGCAGACGGCGCCCGCCGAAAGGCGCCACGGGCGATCGCTCGTAGGGGGTCGGATCGATTGCAGGCGGCCCCTCCTTGGCGGCGTCGCGCAGCGTGCTGACCAGTTCGGCCCCCGAGGCCGGGCGTTGTGCCGGGTTGCGGGCGAGCAACTGGTGGATGACGATCACGAGCTTGGTGGGCAGCGTGGCCCGCAGACGCGTCAGGTCGGTGGGGTCGCGCTGCAGTCGAGCGAGCGCCGTGTCGGCGTCGGTCTCACCGAGGAACGGCACCCGGCCGGCCAGGCACTCGTACAGCACGAGTCCGAGCGAGTAGAGGTCGGCACGGCCGTCGAGCTTCTTGCCGCGCACCTGCTCGGGCGACAGGTACTTGGCAGTGCCCATCATGATGTTGTCGCTGGTCAGGTCGGCTTCGGCTGACTGCAGACCCTTGGCGATGCCGAAGTCGGTCAGGAGCACCCGCCCGTCGGAGGTCATCATGATGTTGCCGGGCTTGACGTCGCGGTGCACGAACCCCGCAGCGTGGGCGTGATCGAGCGCCGCGGCCACACAGGTGCCGATGTGACAGGTGAGTTCCGGACTCAGCCGCTTCTGGGTGTCGAGGACCTGACGCAGGCTCTTGCCCTCCACCAGTTGCATCACGACCGCCTGGCGGCCGTCCTGCTCGAACACGTCGTGCACCGCGACGATGTTGGGATGGTTGAGGCTTGCCGCCGCGATGGCTTCACGGCGGAATCGTTCGGCCACCACGGGGTCGGTGGCCAACGAGGGCTTCAGCCATTTCACGGCGACCTTGCGGTCGAGCGTGAGGTCGACCGCAAGCCACACTTCGGCCATGCCGCCCTGGGCGAGCATGCGTTGGAGTTCGTAGCGGTGCGCGATGACCGTCGAGGTGGGTGGCGGAGCCGCAGCGGACATGACTGGGAGCGAACGCTAGCGGTGGCGGTGGCGGCGGTGGGGTCAATCCGACGCGTCGGGCCGAGTCCTCAGGCCGGCGGGGTGACCTGGAACGCGACACCGATCGTTCCGCGGCCACCGTGGGTACCGATGACGGGGCCGATCTCACCGACGACGATCTCGCCGGGATAGTGCTCGGCGAGCAGCTCGACGAACAGGTCGACATCACTGCAGTCAGCGTGCATCACGGCGAGGTTCTCGATGCTGCCCTCGTAGCTCTGTACCTTGTCGACGAGAAACGACAACGCCTTGGATCGGGTCCGTTGCTTGCCGCCCTGTTCGACGACTCCGCCCGTGACCTCGATGATCGGCTTGATCGACAGCGCAGTTGCCAGCATCGCCTTGGCGTTGCCGATGCGGCCACCCTTCTTGAGGTTGTCGAGTGTGTCGAGGGCTCCGAAGACGCGTGTGCGCTCGACCAGGTCGTGGGCGAGACGCTCGATCGCGTCGATGCTGGCGCCGTCGTCGGCGGCGCGTGCGCAGGCGATCGCGATGGTGCCGAGGCCCATCGTGATCGTCCGGCTGTCGACGACCCGCACGTCGAGGTCGATCGATTCGTCGGCGGCAATCGTCCGAGCGGCAAGCTGTGCCGACTGCATCGTGGCCGACAGGGCCGACGACAACGACACGACGAGCACGCCGCGCGCACCGTTGGCGGCAGCGGCACGGTAGACCCGTTCGTAGAGGCCGGGAGCTGGTGCAGCGGTTTCGGGCAGTGTCGGAGAGTTGACACATCGTGACCAGAACTCGGCGGTGGAGAGTTCCTCGCGGTCGACGAACTCCTCGTCACCGAAACGGATCGTCAATGGCACGATGACGATGCCGAGGTCGTCGGCGATCGATGCGGGGAGGTCACACGAGCTGTCGGTGACGATGACGACATCGCTGGAGTGTCTGGGGGCTCATGGGGCGTCAGACTCTACTGGGCGCGCCGTTGGATGGCGGTCGCGTCCGTCGTCGTCGATCACGGCTGCTCGTCGCTTGGAACGCCAGTGCGAGAACCACCAGGTGAGCAGCACGAGGATGAACCCCCCGGTCAGCAGCTGGCCGAGCCCGGTGAAGCCCGTGACCCGGGAGGTCAGCGTGACCGGCTCGTCGATCGTGTCGCCTGCCGGTGTGGTGACCGTGAGGGTGATCGGCGACGTGCCGTTCGAGCGGGCTTCGACGGGAACGACGATGGTGGTCTCGTCGTTGGGGCGCAGGGTCACCTGCTGGTCGCCGTCGGGGAACTCGACCTTCGACGACTCGAGGCGCATCGTCACGTTCAACGGCTCGTTGCTGGTGTTGCCCAACTGGATCTCGATCGTGCCGTTGCGGCCGGTCAGGGTGAACGTGAACGGGTCGGGCAGTTCGACGGCGTTCTCCAGGGCGTCGGCCTGATCGACGAGTGCCGTCGTGGCCGCCTCGACGTCGGCGTCGCTGTAGGCCGTCGAGATCAGACCGTCGAGTTCGTTGGCCCACTCGGTCGGCCGAGGGTCGTCCGGCGGCAGCATCGATGCGACGCCCATCATTCGATTCGTGGTCGCGTCGATCAACGCCACGCGTTCGGTGAGTGACGGACCAGCGACGTCGGGGAGTTCGACCGTTCCCGGCGCGCCGCCCACGAGTTGTGTGTCGGTCACCCCGATGAGCGAGGACGCAGCGGCGAAATGCAACGACGGCGTGGTCGCGACGAGGTCCTCGAGTCCGGCCAGGAGACGCGCGTCGGGTGTGGCGAGATCGGGCGTCGTGAGGATCAGGCTGCGTTGGGCGGGAGGGCCGATGCGTTCCGTGTCGGCCTCGTCGCGGTCGATGAGGATGCTCGCTGCGGTCCGGACCGACCATTCGGTCGCCGTCGAGGTGGCCAGGATCTCATCAGCAGCAGCTGGAGTCAGCTGGGACGAGCGGGCATCGACGATCAGGAGTGGCAGGGTTCCACCGTCGGGGAGTTCGGCGTCGACGAAGAGATCGGTGTCGGGAAGTTGTGTACTCACCGTGCTGCGGTACAACTCGGCCGGCATCACCACGAAGCGGACGCCGAGATCCCGCAACTGCTGGGCACCTCCGGCACTCAGCGCGTCGGTCGTCATCCACACGCTGCGCACGGCTGCCGCGGTGGGAACGGCCGCCGTCAGGAGTTCCTCACCCGCGTTGACCAATCGGGTGTAGGTCTCGGCGCGTCCGGCTGCGACGGCCGACGAGACGTCGAGGGGTACGACCGGAAGGGCAACGAGTTCGTCACCGTCGAGCGCGCCGGCGAGGAGTTCGGCCCCCGGTTGGTGTCGCCGCCACCTCTGCGACGAGCGTCGGCGGAACCTCGAGGGTGACCGGTGCGTCGAGCGTCGCCGCGAGGTCGACGGCCTGGTCGAGGGCTGTCCGGGCGGCCACCCGCTGGGCCGAGGTCGCTCGTGGTGACGGTGACGGGGTCACTGCGACGACGGACAGATCGATGGGTGGCGCCTCTGTCTCGGTGGGTCCCGCAAGTCGCTGCAGGATGGTGCCGGCGGTGGCGATGATGTTGTCGTCACGCGGATCCCCGGTCAGGAGCTGCACGCGCAGCGGATACAGGCCTGGACGGTCGAACTTGAGCCGCTGTTCGACGCTGTCGACGACGTCGGTCTGGATCTCGAGTGTGAACTCGACGGTTCCGTCGTCGGTGACCGTCGCGCGCTCGCGGAGGTCGGTGATGGCGACGCCGTCGATGGCGACCCCGAACGCGTCGGGGTCGACGTTGCTGCCGACGAGCTCGTCGACGTCGTTGCTGTTCGTGAGGGGCGGATAGTTCGCCACTTCGATCGTGAGCGCAAGCGGCTCGGGGGCGTCGGGTACCGTCGGAGGGCTGGTGCCGATGCTGGTGTCGACCGGTGCCTCGACCACGTCGTCGACTGCGGGCCGCGGCGCGAGTTCGAGCGCATCGCCCTCGATACCGACGAGGCGGTACCGCAGCTGGATCACTCCATCGGGCTCGAACGCGAAGCTCTGGCCGACGAGTTCGAGGCGTGGAGTCGTCGGCGTCACCTGGGCCGTTCGTCCGGTCGAGGCGTCGACGTTGCCGGCGAGCATCAGCACGGCGAGCGCGACGACCACCGTTGCGAACCCACGACGTGACGATGCGGAGATCGAACTCATCGCAGCGATCGTTCGAGGATCGTCAGGCGTTCCGGTCGTTCGATGAAACCGAGTGATCGGTAGAGGGTGAGCGCGGCGACGTTGTCGGTGGCGGTGTTGACGAGGACCCGCTCGACGTTGCGCCGTCGCATCCAGTCGAGTGCGTCGGCGACGAGGAGGCGGGCCAGCCCACGCCGTCGAGCGGAGGGGTCGACCGCGAGGCGCTGTAGATACCCCCATGTCGATGCTCGGCCGCTGATCGAGAACGCCACCATCTGCCCGTCGTGGCGGACGCACCGGGCGCGGTATCGCGGTGTGGCGGTGACGATGTCGTGCAGCGCGGCAGCGTTGTTCGCCCACGGCGCCGGGAAGGCGTGTCGGTCGACGATCGCCGCGTCGTCGAGTTGCGACGGCCGAAGTCGACGAAGCCGAGCGGCCGGTTGGCCGACATGGTCGGCGTCGGCGCCGGCGCCGCCACGACGGCAGATGGTCGAGTTCGAGGAGGCTGAGCGTGTCGATGACCTCGAAGCCGGCCGCGAGGAACGCCGGGGCGGAGGGCGGGAACAGGGCACCGGTGCGCAGCGTGGTGGCGCCCTGCGCCCGTGCGTCGGCGACCCACGAGTCGACGTGGTCCCGGTCGGGAACCATGTGATGATCGAGCAGAACGAGATGCGCGACGTCGGCTTCGTCGGGCCATCGACCGAGACGAGCTCGGACGGGATGTTCGGCCGCCGTCGTGTTCACGGCACTGAAGGTACTCGCACGAGTGAATGGCGGCGACCGCACGGCGCCGGACGCGACCGCGCCCGTCGTAGCCTGACGATGTGGTCCCCGAACGATTGACGCCGGTGTTGCGCGAGTTGGAACCTCTCGCGGAGAGGTTCCTGGCCGCCGGTCACCGCCTCTACCTCGTCGGTGGGACCGTGCGGGATCTGTTCGTGGCCGCCGATCGAGCCGATTTCGATCTGGATCTCACCACCGATGCCCGGCCGCCGGAGATCAAGCGGTGCCTCGAGGGGTGGGCCGACGCGATCTGGAACCAAGGGGAGAAGTTCGGCACCATCGGCGCTCAGCGCATCGACCCTGCGACCGGTCGGGAGCGGATCTACGAGATCACCACGTTTCGAGCCGAGGCCTACACCGACGACTCCCGCAAGCCTCACGTGGTGTTCGCGGACGACATCGAGGCCGATCTGTCCCGGCGTGACTTCACCGATCAATGCAATGGCGTTGGAGTTGACCGCCGACGGTGATCTCCCGGCGTTGATCGATCCGTTCGGAGGTGTCGCCGATCTCGGGACGCGAACACTGCGGACGCCGCTCGGCCCGGACGTGAGCTTCAGCGACGACCCGCTGCGCATGCTGCGAGCGGCACGGTTCATCGCCGGTTACCAGCTCGAGCCGACCGACGACCTCGTGCAGGCGGTTCGCGACATGGCGCCGCGCCTCGAGATCGTGTCGGCCGAACGAATCCGTGACGAACTCGACAAGCTGATGACGGTCGACCACCCGGCCGGCGGACTGTGGTTCCTCGTCGACACGGGGCTCGCCGATCAGTTCCTGCCCGAGTTGCCGGCCATGCGACTCGAACACGACCCGATCCACCGCCACAAGGACGTGCTGTCGCACTCGATCGCCGTGGTCGAGAACGTGCGTCCGCCGCACGAGCATCCGGGGATCGTCGCCGGTGACGAGCCGACGTTCGACTTCCGTCGCACGCGGCTCGCGGCGTTGTTCCACGACGTCGGCAAGCCGCGCACACGCGGCTACCTGGAGGGCAAGGGCACGACGTTCCATCATCACGATGCGGTCGGCGCCCGGATGACCCGCAAACGGATGAACGCACTGCGCTACTCCAACGACGACGTCGCCGCGGTGACCGAACTCGTTGCCCTCCACCTGCGATTCCACACCTATGCGATGGGTTGGACCGATTCGGCGGTGCGGCGTTACGTGCGCGACGCCGGGCCGCTGTTGCGCGAACTCAACGTGCTCACGCGTTGCGACTGCACGACCCGCAACGAGAAGAAGGCGGCGCGTCTGTCGAAGCGGATGGACGAACTCGAGGAGCGCATCGACGAACTGGAGGCCGCCGAGGAACTCGCTGCCCTGCGCCCCGAACTCGACGGCACGGCGGTGATGGAACAGCTGGGTCTCGCGCCGGGTCGCGAGGTGGGCGAGGCGATGCGCTTCTTGATGGAGGTCCGTCTCGACGAGGGCCTGCTCGGCGACGAGGCGATCCGGACGCGCCTCGACGAGTGGTGGGCGGCGCGCAGCATCCCCAGCTGACCTGGGCCCATCGTCGTACCGTTGGGTGGTGGAGTCGAAGGCTGACGGGACGTTTCGAGGATGGTGGTTGATCGTCCCGATCGTTGCGGTGTCGGTGACCCTGGTGGTGCTGGTGGTCCTGGATCTGAGGGACGGAGCCGATCCGCGCCCGGGCACCATCGCAGCAGTCGCGGGAATCGGCCTGCTCGCCATCATCGCGGTCACGGCCACGGCAGTCGAGTCGCGTCGGATCGGGCGCCGGTTCCGTCGCACGATCGACGAACTGGAGCGCACGCAGGGCGAGATCCGCCGACTGCTCGACGATCTTCCCGATGCGGTCATGGGGCTCGACGAGCGCGGCGTCATCGAGTCGGCCAACCGCCGCGCCGCGCTGCTCACCGGTCGGACGGTCGACGAGTTGGTCGGTCGGACGTTCCTCGAGATGATCGGCGATTCCGACCGTGACGTCGTCACCGAGCGATGGCACTTCGACGACCCGATGCCCGAGCCGCTCGACGTGACCGGCCCGATCGGCAATCACGTGCTGTTCGAACTCGTCGACGCGTACGGCGAGGCGCACCTCGTCGAGGCGTCGCTGCACCGCCCGTCGGTCGACGATGGTCGCGAGGCCGGCGGGCTCGTGGTGTTGTTGCGCGACGTCACCGATCGGGCGCGCAGCACCGTCGCCTTGGAACAGGCGCGCCGGCGTTTCCAACAGGCGTTCCATTCGGCGCCGACCGGCATGGCACTCGTCCGGCTCGACGACAGCAGGATCGTCGACGCCAACCAGTCGCTGGCCGACATGCTCGACCGACCGCTCGATTCGCTGATCGGGATGGGGATCCGCGAGATCACCCATCCCGACGATCTCCGCGCTGCGGCGCACGCTGCGTGCCCGACTGGAACTCGGCATCGCCGACACGTATCTCCATGGAGCAGCGGTATCTGCGCAGCGACGGCGAGTTCGTGTGGGCCCGCACGCGTGTGTCGGTCACCGAGGACGAAGGCGTTGCGCTCGCGATCACCCACATCGAAGACGTCACCGACCAACGACATGGCGGCCGAGCGACTCACGCATGCAGCGACGCACGACGACCTGACCGAACTCCCGAACCGAGCGGCGCTCGTGGAGCGGCTCGACGAGCTGCTCGCCGGAGCGATGCCGGGCCAGGTGTCGGTGCTCTTCATCGACCTCGACAACTTCAAGGTCGTCAACGACAGTCTCGGCCATGCTGTCGGCGACGAACTGTTACGCGAGGTGGCTCGCCGGTTGCGTCATGTGATGCGCGACACGGATCGTCTCGCTCGCTTCGGTGGCGACGAGTTCGTCGTGTTCGTCGACGGTGGCGTCGATCCCGCCAAGGTCGCCGAGAGATTGCGCCGCGAGGTGCAGCGGCCGGTGGTGGTCGACGGCCACGAGCTGGTGACGACGGCCAGCATCGGCTTCGTCGTGAACAGCACGCTCGGGCTCACCGCCGATGACCTGCTGCGTGATGCCGACGCCGCGATGTACCGGGCCAAGGCCGGCGGTCGCGACCGAGTCGAGGCGTTCACGGAGGAGACGCGGCGTGCGTCGATTGCTGCGCTGCAGACGTCGAGCGAACTCCGACGCGGGCTCGAGCGGGGCGAGGTCGTGCCGTACTTCCAGCCGATCGTCGACCTCGACGGTGGCCAGGTCGTCGGTTTCGAGGTGTTGGCGCGGTGGTTGCATCCCGACCGCGGTCTGCTCGTGCCGGGTCAGTTCCTCCCGATGGCGGAAGAGGCCGGGTTGATGGTCGACCTCGGCGCTCGAATCCTGCGTGACTCGTTGGCGCAACTCGCCCACTGGCGAGCCGTCGGCCTGCGGTTCGCCGACTGCTCCTTGTCCGTCAACGTCGCGACACAACAGTTGGTCGACGGCAGCTTCCTCGATCTGGTGCACGACGCACTCGGCGAGACCGGGATCGACGCCGATTCGCTGTGGTTGGAGATCACCGAGACGGCCCTGATGGCCGACACCAATGCGGCCGGCAACGCGCTGCGCGATCTCCGCGGGCTCGGGCTGCACCTCTCGGTCGACGACTTCGGCACCGGGTACTCGTCGCTCACCTATCTCAAGCGGTTCCCGGTCGAGGCCATCAAGGTCGACCGGTCGTTCGTGACCGGGCTCGGTCTGGAGGCCGACGACACCTCGATCGTCGAAGCCGTCGTCCGTCTCGGACACTCGCTCGGGTTGAGCGTGGTCGCCGAAGGTGTCGAGACTCCGTTGCAGCTCAGTCGGCTACGCGAACTCGGCTGCGACAAGGGCCAGGGCTACCTGTTCGGTCGCCCCCGGCCGGCCGGCATCACCGCCGCCGAACGTGCCGACGCCTGATCCCGTCACACATGGTGTCGGACACCAGGTGTGACTGGATCAGTCAGGAGCCTTCCTTGCGGGCTCGCAGCACGAGTGTGGTCGGCGATGGCTGCGTCGCCGACGCACCGAGCTCGATGACGTGATCGACACGGAAGTTCGAGCGGTTGAGCGCGGTGAACCACGACCCGATCGTCCGTTCGTCGGCGCCGTAGGGATGGCCCGCGTCGACGCTGGCGAACGGGTGCGGCATCGAGAGCACGAACGGCATGCTCGGCTTGAGGATGCGGTGGACCTGGCGCAACAGGCGGCCGAGGTCGTCGACATCACCGATCGTGTGCGCAGCGAGGACGACCTCGCAGGAGGTGGATGCGATGTCGCCGAGGTCGGCGAGGTCGGTCTCGAGGCACTGGACCGGGACCTCGGCTGCCGCTGCGCCGCTTGCGAGTCTCGGCGATCCGTGCGGCGTCGGTGTCGACGGCGATCGCCTTCGCACCTGCCCGGGCGAACCCGATCGAGTTGTACCAGGGTGAGATGCCGAGCTCGACGGCGCGGCGTCCGTCGCTGACATCGCCGCAGAGACGCAACTCGTCGTCGTCTGGCGCACCGGGTCCGAAGTTGATGTTGGCGACCACGCAACCAGTGTGCCCGACGTGGCCGACGATGACGGGGATCACGCCATGCATGGCGATGTCGAGCGGGTAGTGTCCGGGGCCATGGCGTTCACCGTCGGTGCACTCCGCGGGTCCGATGGTTCGCGTGGTCTGATCGACCATCGGTTGGCGCGCCGCATGCTCATCGCCCAGGTGAAGAAGGGGCGGGTTCCGTTGGACCAGGTGTGCGATGCGCATCCGGAACTGATCCGCGCCGCCCGCAACGTGGGCACGCAGACCACGATGCGTTGTCCGATCTGTGAGGAAGCCGACCTCAAGCTCGTCACCTACGTGTTCGGTCCCCGCCTGTCGGCCCAGGGACGTTGCGTGTCGACTGCCAAGGAGATGCGCCAACTCAACGACCGCCGCGACGAACTCAGCGCCTATGTCGTCGAGGCGTGCGTCGAGTGCCGCTGGAACCATCTGCTGCGGATCATTCCTGTCGGCGGTCGGCCGTAGATCACGTGGGTCCCTTCGTTCGACAGCCGTTCCCGCGATCGGTCGTCGTCGGTGCGATCGGTGCGATCTTCTGCTCGGCGGCGGTTGTTCCGACGACGCCACCACGGTCGAGGACTCGACGGTCACATCGGCCACGACGGCTACAACGGTCACGACGGTCACGACGGTCACGTCCGAGGGAGGGGGCGACGTGGAGGGTGTTCCGCCCGGTCAGCAGCCCGAGGGGTTCTCGACGATGATGGCGCAGATCACCGAGGCCGACGGCGAGGTCTGCGAGGTCTGCGTGTGGCTGGCCGACACGTCCGGAGGAACGGGCGCGCGGCCTCATGGGTGTGACCGACCTCGGCGATGCCGTCGGGATGGTGTTCCGGTTCGAGGAGCCGATCGACGGATCCTTCTACATGTTCCAGACGCCGACTCCGCTGTCGATTGCCTGGTTCGCCCCCGACGGCACGCACGTCGGTTCGGCCGACATGGCGCCGTGCCTCGACACGCCTGCCGGCGAATGCCCGCTGTACTCGCCGGGCGCCGAGTACGACCTCGCACTCGAGGTGTTCGAGGGTGGACTCGCCGATCTCGGTGTCGGCGCCGGGTCACAGCTCGAGCTCATCGACGGCACCGAGGCCGACGGTTGTCCGCTCGCCGCCAACCCGTGAGCGATCCGACCCTTCGTGCCAACCCCGTGACACCCCCTCGCCATGATGATCGCCATGAGACACCGTCACGCGACCGTCATCGGCCCCGATAGGGTTGGCACGTCCATATTGGCCCTGCCCCATTCCGGGGCTCCCGCCACGGCGCTGTCATCAGGCAGTCGTGGGGGATCCGAAGGGAGGAAACACGCATGAAGCGTGCATACGAATTGATGATCATCATCGACGGCGACGTCGATGACCCCAAGGCCCAGGCCTGGATGAAGACGGTGACCGACGGCGTTGTCGCCGTCGGTGGCGAGCTCCACGGCAAGATCGATTGGTGGGGAAAGCGACAGTTCGCCTACCCGATCAACAAGAAGCCGTCCGGCTACTACATGGTCGCCGAGCTGGTGGCACCCGCCGGCTCGCTCGACGAACTCGAGCGCACGCTCCGTCTCGCGGACGACGTCGTCCGTCACAAGCTCATCCGACTGCCCGAGGCCGAAGCCGAACGCCGCGGCATGGCAGTCGTTGCCGCCTGAGCGGCAGCAGCCACACGAAGGGGAATCACATGGCATCGGAAAACAGCGTCACCCTGGTCGGCAACGTCACCAAGGATCCTGAACTCCGCTACACCACCGGTGGCCGCGGCGTCGCCAGCTTCGGGCTGGCCGTCAACCGTCGCTACCAGGTCAATGGCGAGTGGCAGGAACAGGTGTCGTTCTTCAACATCGTCGCCTGGGGCGACCTCGGCGAGAACGCAGCGGCCAGCATCAACAAGGGCAACCGCGTCATCGTCACCGGTCGACTCGAGCAGCGCTCGTACGAGACCAAAGAGGGCGAGAAGCGCAACGTCACCGAAGTGATCGCCGACGAACTCGGCCCGAGCCTGCGCTGGGCGCAGGTGCAGATCGAGCGCATCAGCCGCGACGATGCCGCAGCCCGCACCGGTGGCGGTGGCGGTGGCGGCGGCGGCCGAGCACCCGATCCCGTGTACGGCGACGAAGAGCCGTTCTGACCCCCATTGATCTGAATCACCACTCGTAAGGAATCACCATGGCAAGCAAGAAGAACAAGGCGCGCAGCGCCCGTGACCTCAACCCCCGAAAGTTCAAGAAGAAGACCAGCGTCCTGGTCATCGACAAGGTCGAGTTCATCGACTACAAGGACGTCGATCTCCTGAGCCGCTTCATGAGCGACCGCGCCAAGATCAAGAACCGGCGTGTTGCCGGCAACACACTGCAGCAGCAGCGTGAGATCGCCAACGCCGTGAAGGTCGCCCGTGAAATGGCGTTGCTCCCGTACGCCAAGCGTGTCGCTTCGACCCGCACCGGTGGCCGAGGTCGTGACGGTGGCCGCGAAGGTGGTCGCGACGGTGGCCGCGATCGCGAGACGAGCTTGAGCGACAGTGTCAACGACACCGCCAACGACACCATCGTCGACGACGAGTTGATCGACGATCTCGACATCTCGATCGACGCCGCTGCCGAGACCGAGGAGGCCTGAGCATGAAGGTCATTCTTCGTTCCGATCTCGATGGCCTCGGCAAGCGTGGCGACATCGTCGAGGTGGCCGACGGCCATGCGCGCAACTTCCTGTTTCCGAAGGGCCACGCGATCGTGGCCTCCGACGGTGCAGTCGAGCAGGCCGGCCAGATGCGCCAGGCTCGCGATCAGCGCGACTCCAGCGCCCGTGAAGCTGCGACCACCATTGCCAGCACGCTCGTGCCCAAGGTGATCACGGTGTCGGCCAAGGCCGGCCCTGAAGGCAAGCTCTTCGGTTCGATCACGTCGGCTGACGTGGTTGCCGCCGTCCACGAGCAGACCGACATCGAACTCGATCGTCGTCAGATCGAGGTCGACGTGATCAAGACCGTCGGTCAGCACACGGTGACGGCGTCGCTGCACAACGACGTGTCGTTCCCGATCACCATCGACGTCGTCGCGGCCGGCTGACCGACGTCGCGACGCCTGGCACGTGCCAGGTTCGACGTCGAAATGCGTGGAGTGAGGACCATTGGTTCGAACGCGCTTGCCCACAGGTTGTACACAGCCTGCCGGTCCACAGGATTCGACGGTTGTCCACAGGCATTCAACAGGCAAGACCCAGGGTTGTTCCCCTTCCATCGCACAGGAAACCCCTGAGAGAGTGGCATCCCCATGTCGATCGATCGAGAACTCGGAACCAACCGCACTGAGCGCAGTGGCAGTGCCACAAGCCGTGGCGGACGGGTTCCTCCCCACAACCTGCAGGCCGAGGAGTCGGTGCTCGGCGCACTGCTGTTGTCGCGTGACGCCATCGGCGTCGTCGGGCGAGGCCGGGCTCAACGTGCGTGACTTCTACAGCCCTGCGCACCAGCAGATCTTCGACACGGTCCGGTCGCTGTATTCGTCGTCGGGCCCCGTCGACGTGGTCACGGTCGCCGACGAACTGCGCCGTCACGGTCTGCTCGACGAGATCGGTGGCATCGAGCGGCTGAACGACCTGCAGAACGCCACACCTTCGGTGTCCGGTGCCGAACACTATGCCCGCATCGTGATGGACACGGCGCTGCTGCGCCGCCTGATCCAAACGGCCGGCGAGATCACCGACCTCGCCTTCAGTGAGCCCGACGACGTCACCAAGGCCGTCGACCTCGCCGAGTCGAAGATGTTCGAAGTGGCCGAGGATCGTGTGGTCGATTCGACCCGCCAGATCCAGGAACTCCTCAACGAGACGATGGATCAACTCGAGGAGAACTACGAGCGCGGCGACACCATCACCGGCGCGGCAACCGGCTACGACGATCTCGACGAACTCCTGTCCGGCCTCCAGCCGAGCACCCTCAACATCGTCGGTGCGCGCCCGGCGATGGGAAAGACCTCGCTTCGGGTTGGGCATGGCGACCCACATTGCGAAGCATTCGGCCAAGCCGGTGCTCGTGTTCTCGCTCGAGATGGGACACTCGGAACTGACGCAGCGCATCCTCGCGAGCGAGGCGAAGGTCGACTCGACGAAGCTGCGCACCGGCAAGCTCAGCGAGAGCGACTGGTCGAAGATCGGTCTCGCGGTCGGACGGTTGGAAGTGCCGTTGTTCCTCGACGACAACCCGCAGGTCACGGTGATGGAGATCCGTGCCAAGGCACGGCGCATCAAGGCCCAGCATGGCGGCCTCGCGCTGATCATGATCGACTACCTGCAGCTGATGAGCGGCAGTGGGCGCTCGGAGAACCGCCAGCTCGAAGTCAGCGAGATCAGCCGAAACCTGAAGGTGCTCGCACGCGAGCTGGAGGTGCCGATCGTCGCACTCAGCCAGCTCAGCCGAAACC
>CAVQTE010000022.1:0-158438 GCA_963716235.1 Ilumatobacteraceae bacterium
CCTATGTACTGGCCCACGCCTTTGCGGATGTGTTGGAGCCGGGTAACGAGGTGATCGTCACCAACCAGGACCATGAAGCCAACACCGGCGCCGTTCGTCGGGCCGCCGAGCGTGTCGGCTGCAACATCAAGGAGTGGCGGACCGATCCGGTCACCGGGATGCTCGACATCGAGGTGTTCGAGTTGTTGTTGAGTGAGCGGACCGGGCTGGTGACGGTACCGCATGCCTCCAACATCGTCGGCAAGGAGAACGACGTCACCCGCATCACCACGCTGGCCCACGCGGTCGGTGCACGCGTCATCGTCGATGGCGTCTCCTTTGCCCCGCACGGCATTCCCGACGTGGCCGCGATCGGGGCCGATGTCTACCTCTTCAGCCTGTACAAGACGTACTCGGTCCATCAGGGTCTGATGGTGGTACGCGCCGGGCTGATGGCCGAGTTGCCGAACCAGAGCCACTTCTTCAACGACAACGTCGCCGACAAACGCCTCAACCCGGCTGGTCCCGACCACGCCCAGGTGGCGTCGGCCGCTGCGGTGCTCGACTACGTCGAGGCGCTGCACCGTCACCACGGCGGCGCCGACACCGACGGTCTCCGCACAGCGACGGCGGTGGTCTCTGCGCTCTGGCGTGAGCACGAGGACTCGCTGACACCGATGTTGCTCGACGCGCTCGCTGATCGCGATGATGTTCGCTTGATCGGTCCTGCGACGCTCGATGCGACCGTCGGACACCGGTGTCCTACGGTTGCGTTCAGCCCGCTCGCCGAGGATCCGCAGGTCGTGGCTCACGAACTCGTCGAGCGGGGGGTCCAGACGAGTTCAGGTCACTACTACGCGGCTCGGGTACTCGACGGGTTGGGTATCGACCCTGACCGAGGGGTCGTCCGGCTCTCGTTCGTGCACTACACATCGCGTGCTGATGTCGATCGGGCAGTGAACGCGCTGGCCGACGTGCTCGGCTGAAGCCGGGCTGGGCCGCATCAACGTCGCGTTGGGACCAAAGACCCTGCCGGGCGTGAACGCCGAGGCAGATATTGGAACAACGTTCCAATCCTGGAACATTGTTCCAATACAGAAAGCTTGGTCCCGACATGGCTGAATTCCTCGCGCAGTACTCGATCCAACGGTGGCTGGAGATGTGTCCGCAGGGCTACCTCGAAGACACCGTCTACGGCCACGAGGCGGACGCTCACGAACCTGAGATGCTGCTGGCGGATGACGACGAGCGCGAGGCGGCGATCCGCACCACGGTGGCCCTGGTCGTCGGCGAGCGTTGCGCGTTGGCTGCCTCTTCGGGTCTCGTCAACGCGGCGCCGGATTACCCGAGCAAGCGATTCCTGGCGACACAGACGCTGGACGAGGCGCGCCACGTCGAGATCTTCACCCAGCGCCTGTTCGACCTCGGCGTGAAGCAGGACGACCTCGAGTCGACGATCAGCCGCTACGTCAACCCGAACCTCGTGAAGTTCGCCGAGGTGCTGCTCGAGAAGGTGGATGCGGGTGACTTCGTCGCCGGCGTGGTCGGCCAGAACATCGTGCTCGAAGGCATGGCGTTCACCGTGTTCGAACTGCTCGAGGCCGGCAACCGCGAGTTCAACCCCAAGTTCTCCCAGACCCTGAAGGGGACGATCGCCGACGAGCGCCGCCATGTCGGCTTCGGCGAGAACCGCATCGGTTCACTCATCGTCCAATACCCGGAGAAGAAGCCGGAGATCGAACGGATGCAGCAGGAGATGGCGTACTACATGCTCGCCACCTTCAGTGACTCGTTCAGCAACGCCGATCGCAAGCCGGCGCCCGCACCGGCTACTGCGGCGGCGACCGCCGACTTCCACGGCACCAACCTGGCTACCGCGACGCCGGAGGAGATGGAGGCGGTGCTCGCCAACACCGTCATCGGCGAATTCAAGACTCGTCTCGCTCGGGTCGGTCTCGAGTACCAGACTCCCACCGTCCCGGCATGACCGCGGTCGACACCGACGACTTCGATCCGCATGCGCTGGCCGAGCAGGACTTCCTCGACGAGGTCCACTCGTTCCAGTTCTGGTTCGACTCGATCGAGGGCTATCTGACAGATCGACCGTACGGGCGGCTCGAGACCACCGTCGAGGAGGTGCTCGATGACGCCCGTCGTGAGCGGCTCATCACCTCGCTGTGCAACTACTGCGTGGGCGAGACCGCAGCGCTCGAAGGTGCGGCGGGCCTGGTGCAGTTGGCTCCGGATCGCAACTCGAAGATCTTCATGGCCACGCAAGTGGTCGATGAGGCACGCCATCTCGAGGTGTTCCTGCACCGGCTGCGTGAACTCGGCGTTGCCGATCCGGAGCGGGAGATCGAACGTCGGGCACAGCCGGCGCTCGTCGAGTTCAAGGGCGCCCTGCTGGAGTTGGTCGACCAGGGCGACTGGCAGGCGGCGATGTTCGCCCAGAACGTGATTCTGGAAACGATGGAATACACCGTCTTCCGCCTGCATGCTGCCAACGCCGACGCGGTGACCAAGGACGTGCTGGCAGGGGTGATTTCCGACGAGCGACGCCACGCTGGGTTCGGTGAGAACGACCTCGGCCGCAGCCTCGCCGTCGATCCGTCGGGACGCAGACGCCTCCGCGAGATCCGCACCCGTCTCGATGCGATGGTGCTGGGCGTCTTCGAAGCCGCACTCGCCGACATCGGCGCACCGACCGAGGGTCACCAGCAGCTGGCCGGCGAGTATCTCGAGGCGGTCGAACGACTGGGCCTGACCTGATGACCGACATCGATGTGTCCGCTCCCGGCATCGGCGCCGACCCCACACGGAAGCGCTTCGAGTTGGAGGAGATGGGGTTCAAGGAGGTCCCCAAGAAGTGGCGCAAGTTCTACCGGTACTGGCAGGGCCCGCTCGACACGCTGGCGCCGAACGAGGTGATCTGTCCGGTCTGCAAGGTGGTGATCCGCGCCACGAGAGAACTCCGGCCGGGCGACAAGGTCTACTGCATGCCGTGCATGTCGCGCATGGTCGTCATCGTCGGCGAGGACGGGCGCCTCGAGGCAGAGGTGGTCTTCTGACCGATCGGTCACGCTTGTGACGCGAGGAGGATCGTCGGGTGCAGCCGCGGCCTACGCTGCCAAGGTGAGCGATGCAGTCGTCGGTGTGGTGATGGGGTCGTCGAGTGACTGGCCGACGATGTCGAAGGCCGTCGAGGTGCTCTCGTTGTTCGGTGTCGCCCATGAGGCCCGAGTGGTCAGCGCCCATCGGATGCCCGACGAGATGTTCACCTACGCCGACGAAGCACGCGGCGTGGGATCCGCGTGATCATCGCCGGCGCCGGTGGGGCAGCGCATCTGCCTGGCATGTTGGCGGCGAAGACGACGGTGCCGGTGCTCGGCGTTCCCGTGCCATCTCGGCATCTGTCGGGCCAGGACTCGCTCTACTCGATCGTGCAGATGCCCGCCGGTGTGCCGGTGGCAACGTTCGCGATCGGCGAGGCCGGAGCGACGAACGCGGCGCTGTTCGCCGTGGCGTTGCTCGCTGACACCGATCCACAACTCCGTCGTGCACTCGAGGCGTATCGAACATCGCGCCGTGACCAGGCCAGGTCGTCGGTGCTTCCCCCCGAGGGCCAGACCGGTGGGTGACGGTTCTCGATGAGACGCCACCCGGTGCAGGCCCCGGCGACGCTCGGGGTTCTTGGTGGAGGTCAGCTGGGGCGCTACACCGTGATGGCGGCCGCGACGATGGGCTATCGCACCATCGTGCTCGATCCTGATCCGTCCGCTCCCGCGGGTGCGATGGCTCATGAGCACCTGGTTGCCGCCTACGACGATCCGGCCTCGCTGCGACGATTGGCGTTCGACTGTGACGTCGTGACGACCGAGTTCGAGAACCCTCCTGCAGCGGCGCTCGACGAACTGGCCACGCTGGTCATCGTCGCACCGTCGCCGGCTTCGGTGGGCATTGCGCAGGACCGGATCGCCGAGAAGGCGTTCCTCATCGACAACGGCTTTCCGGTCGGGGCGTACACGGTGCTGGCCGACGTCGACCAACCGCCGATCGAGCCATCACTCGTCGATGGTGGTGCCGTCGTCAAGACGGCCCGTCTCGGCTATGACGGCAAGGGGCAACGATCGGTCGACGGTGTCGCGCAGACGCTGGCGGCGTGGGCGGAACTCGGCGGAGTGCCGTGCGTGGTCGAACGGCGTCTCGACCTGCAGACCGAGTTGAGCGTGATCGTGGCGCGTACTGTCGACGGACGTGTCGAGGCGTGGCCGGTTGCCGAGAATTTCCACGTCGACGGTGTCCTCGATCTGACTGTCGTGCCGGCGGTGGTGCCGCGCAAGGTCGCCGACCGTGCGGTGGGGTTGGCCATGGCGATCGCCGATTCGCTCGACTATGTCGGAGTCCTCGCGGTCGAACTGTTCGTGGTCGACGGTGAGTTGCTCGTCAACGAACTCGCGCCTCGGCCTCACAACAGCGGCCACTGGACGCTCGACGCGTGCGTCACCAGCCAGTTCGAGCAACAGGTCAGGGCGGTGTGTGGCCTCGGCCTCGGGAGTACGGCGATGACGGCTCGGTCGGTCGCGATGGTCAACCTGCTCGGTGATCTGTGGGAGGGCGGCGAGCCCGACTGGACGATCGTGTTCGACGATCCGCACGCCAAGTTGCATCTCTACGGCAAGAGCCAGGCACGGCCGGGTCGCAAGATGGGCCACCTCACGGTGACCTCCGATGTCGCGACGGCGGCGGTGGCACGAGCGCTCGAGCTCCGGTCGGCCGTCGTGCGTTGACCAGGTGCTCCCCCCAGTCCCGTTTGTGTGACGGTTTGGTTGGCCCGTCCCGATGGTTGTGTAGCGCAAACGGCGGGGGTGGTGGGCGGGGTTCCGGTCGGAGATGACAATCAGTCGACGGGGACGGGTTCGACGTCGAAGGCTTCGATCCGGCCGTCGGCGTGACGAGCGAAACGGCGCGGCGTCCGGCCATGGTTCGGGTCGTCGCTGCTCCACGGCCAGCCACCGAACTGCGTGCGGCGGTAGTCGTCGAATGCCTGCTGGATCTCGGCCTGTGTGTTCATCACGAACGGTCCGTACTGCGCCACCGGCTCGCCGATCGGACGGCCCTGCAGCACGATGCACTCGACGCCCTCGTCACCGGCGATCAACTCCAGCGGACGCGACGAATCGATGACCGCACCGTTGCCGGCGTCCAGACGCTGACCGTCGATTGTGAGCCACGAGCCGGAGAACGCATAGAGCAGGCGGTGAGTGTCGGCGTGTGCGGTCGGCGGCATGGTCCAACGTGAACCGGCATCGAAGCGCAGGTGCCAGATCGCTACGTCGGCCTCGGCCTTGGACGCCCACGAGTTCGGCGGAGGAGCGGGTGCGGTGGCGTTCGCCAGCGACCCGGCGATCACGGTGACGTCGACGATCGCTCCGTCATCCGACGGCTCGGCGATCAAGGTCGGCGTCTCGTGGCTCCAGAGCATGGTGAAGTACGGCTCGACCATCTTGTCGGCGGCGGGCAGATTGAGCCAGATCTGGAACAGCTCCAGCGGGTTCGGGCCGTCGGGGTCGAGGAGCGGGAACATCTCGCAGTGGACGATGCCCTTGCCGGCGGTCATCCACTGCGTGTCGCCGCGCCCGAAACGTGCCGTCGCGCCGAGCGAGTCGCTGTGGTCGCAGAAACCGGTGCGGACATAGGTGACGGTCTCGAAGCCTCGATGCGGGTGCTGTGGGAATCCGGGCACGGTCGAGCCGTGGTACATGTTCCACCCGTCCACCCCGGCGAAGTCCATCCCGATGTCGCGCCCGACGAGCGTTGTGTCCGGACCGAGCCCGTCGGTGCCTTCGGGGTAGTCGTCGCGATGATGCGCGCAGAACAGGAACGGATCGATTGTCGGCCATTGTGTACCGAGCGGGAACGTCTGCAGAAGTGCGCCAGCCATGCCACGAGTCTAGGGTCGCCAGACAAACATTGCGCCCGCAATGAAATCATCCGAAATGTGCGGGGATATGTGCACCCAGCGCACATATCCCCGCATTTTCGGGTTGGACCCGGCCTTTCACTCCAGCTGGGCGCCTCCCATTAGCGTGCCGTGGTGTCCACCGCCCGTGATGTGCTCCGGTACCCGGCCGTGCGGCGGTACCTGCTGTCGACAGCGTTGGCCGCAATCGGGCTGAACATCCTCGTCACCGTGCTCTTCAAGCAGGCGTTCGACATCACCGGTGACACGCTCGCCATCGGGCTCATCGGCCTTGCTCAGTTCATCCCTGCCGTGATGCTCGTACTGGTCAGTGGCTGGGTCGCCGACCGATTCGACCGTCGCCGCGTCACAGCAGTGTTCCTTTTCGCTCGGACACTGTGTGCCGTCGGCTTCGTGATCTACAGCCTGAGCGAATCGGGCTCGATCTGGCCGTTGTTCGCGATCGCGTTCGTGTTCGGCGCCGCGGACGCGATGCTGGCTCCGTCACGCCGTTCGATCGCTCCGCTGCTGGCTCCACCAGAGCTGTTCCCGCAGGTGGTCGCGCTCTGGACGGCCACGTTCACGGCGTCGGCGATCGTCGGCCCGGTGATCGGTGGCTTCCTCTACTCGGTCGGCCCTGCCCAGGCCTACGCGCTCGCAGGTGCGCTCGAGTTCGCCGCCATCATCCCGATCCTGATGATCGTCTATGCCCGCGAACCGGACCGGATCACCGACCGGCCAACGCTCCACACAGCGCTGGAGGGTCTGCGGTTCGTCCGTCACACGCCCGTCGTCCTCGGCACGATCTCACTCGATCTGTTCGCCGTCCTGTTCGGCGGAGCGATCGCTCTCATCCCGGCCGTCGCGAGTGAGCAGCTCGGCGTGGGCGACATCGCGTACGGGTGGCTGCGCGCGGCACCCGGAATCGGCGCAGCGGTGATGGCACTGTGGCTCGCCGTGCGCCCGGTCACGCGACGGGTCGGCCCGACGCTGTTGATGGTGGTGGCGATCTTCGGGCTGGGCACGATGGTGTTCGGGTTGACGACGAACTACGCGGTTGCGTTCGTCGCATTGATCGTGATCTCGGCCGCCGACATGGTGTCGATGTTCATCCGGGGGTCGATCGTTCCGCTCGTCACACCCGACGATCAACTCGGCCGTGTGAGTGCCGTCGAGGGCGTGTTCATCGGCGCCTCGAACGAACTCGGAGCGTTCGAGAGCGGCGTCGCGGCTCGGATGTTCGGGGTGCCATGGGCGATCGCCGGCGGAGGGCTGATCACCGTTGGAGTCGCCGCCACCTTCGCGGTCGTCTTCCCTTCGTTGCGCAGGATCGACACGTTCGACGAGCTTCGTCCGACATCGGGCTGACCCTCGCGGATCAGGAGCGGGTGTAGCGGAGATCGGTGGGTTGGCGACCGGCGTCGAGGCCGCGCTGTTCGAAACGGGTCAACGGGCGCCAGTCGGGCCGCTCGATGACACCGCCGGTCAGGCGAGGTTCTGCGTCACAGACCGACTGCATCGACTCGGCGTAGTCGACGATGTCGGTCGCGAGGTGCAAGAAGCCACCTGCGCGCAGACGGTCGACCAGGGCGCCGAGCACGTCCGGGCGAATGAGTCGACGGTGGTGGTTTCGACGCTTCGTCCATGGGTCGGGGAAGTAGACGCGGATGCCGGCGAGCGACTCCGCCGGCACTCGGTCGAGAAACGGCAGCACGTCGCCGTGGACGACTCGGATCTGGTGCAGACCCCGATGTTCGATGGCGTCGAGCACCGTGACCACCCCGGGCGTGTGTACCTCGACGCCGATCACGTCGACGTCGGGCTCGACGGCGGCCAGTGCAATGGTCGACTCGCCGTGGCCGAATCCCACATCGAGTACGACATCGCCGACGCGTCCGAACACGTCCGACCAATCCAGGAGCGGACCCTCGATCGACAACCCCCATGTCTCGATCCAGGCGTCGAACTCTGCCTGTCGCTTCGGTGACAACGAGCGCCGCCGGACCTTGAACGACGCAGCGGGTCGGCGAATCGAGCGGGCCTCGTTGGTCATCGACGTCCGTCCGGCTGGGGCATGCCCCGGAAACTATCGGCGCGATCGTGCGGCGGTCGCGGGCAGACTCCTGCGGTGAGCCTGGCGGACGTGGCCGATGATGCAGCCCGACGGCGTGCCATCCGTCGGCAGGCCGCCTCGATCGTCGCCGCGGTCGCACCGTTCGGGATCGTGTTCGGTGCAGCAGCGGCGACTGCCGGCCTCGATCTCTGGCAGGCGGTCGGGTTCTCGTCGTTGGTGTTCGGTGGCAGTTCGCAGTTCGCAGCCGTCGAGATCCTGGGCGATGGCGGTTCGATCGCGTCGGCAGCGATTTCGGGACTGCTGCTCAACGTGCGATCGCTCGCATTCGGCCTGATCATGGCGCCGGCACTGTTCGGTCCGTGGTGGAAACGCGCCGCCATGTCGCAGCTGATGATCGACGAGTCGACGGCAGTCGGGGCCGCACAGGACGAGTTGCGCTGGCGCCGCTCCGGCTACCTGATTGCGGGCATCGGCGTGTTCGTCGTCTGGAACCTCACGACGATCGTCGGCTTCGTCGTGTTCTCGGACGCGGGCGACCTGATCACCGACCTCGGTCTCGATGCTGCCGGCCCGGCGGCATTTCTTGCCCTGTTGTGGCCTCGTCTGTCGTCTGCGCCGCAGCGGCACACCGCCATCGCCGGGTCGCTGATCGCGCTCGTGCTCATCCCCCTCGCGCCGCCGGGTGTTCCGATCCTGGCGTCGATGTTCGGGGTCGCCGTGGCGTTCGTGTGGCCGTCGCCTGATCCCAGCGTGGACGAGCAGCAATGAACGCCGCGACGGCCGTGCTGGTGATCATGACGATCGGCACCTTCATGTTGAAGTCGGCAGGGCCGCTCGTGCTCGGTGACCGGACTCTTCCGGTTCGGGCGCAGCGGGTCGTGGAACTGCTGCCCGCAGCGTTGCTCGCGGCGCTGGCCCTCGTGTCGACGGTCGGTGACGGCCAGGCGATCGTCATCGACGCCCGGCTCGTCGGCCTGGTCGTCGCCGGCCTCGCGCTGTGGCGACGGGCGCCGTTCGTCGTCGTGATCCTGCTCGCGTCGGCAGCCACCGCGATCACCCGCCTCATCAGCTGACTGCGGCACTGGTACTACGCTTTGGTTGATGCCTTCGAACAAGACCATTGACCTCATGCCCGGCGAGAAGATGATCCTCTACTCGAACCCGCACTGGTGGTACTTCTGGAAGGAGGTCGCTGCATCGTTCGGTCTGCTCGGCCTCCTCTTGTTGATGGTCGTCCTCGGCGATGGCGTCATCAACGACACGATCAAGTTCGTCGCCGGGATCGTGTTCGTGGTGATCATCCTGGCCACGATCTATGCGTTCATCGGCTGGAAGACGACCCGGTTCGCGATCACCGATCAGCGGGTGGCGTACCAGAGCGGCATCATCCAGCGACGCGGCGTGTCGATCCCGTTGAATCGGGTCAACAACGTCAACTTCACACAGTCGTTCATCGCTCGCGCTCTCAACAATGGCGTCGTAACGATCGAGTCCGCTGGTGAGACCGGCGATTCGGTGTTCGAGAACATTCCAGATCCCGAGAAGGTCCGCACACTCATCTTCCAGCAGGTCGAGGCCGACGAACAGGCCGACTCCGATCGCAACGCAGCGTCACTGGCCAAAGCCATGCAGCAGCAGGTCCCACCGCCGCCCGCTGCCGGGCCGTCCGCTCAGGAACGACTGAAGGCACTCGACGACCTCCGCGCGCAGGGCCTCGTCAACGACGCCGAGTACGACCTGAAGCGCAAGCAGATTCTCGAAGAGCTCTAGAAGGAGCTTGATTCGCTCCACCAAGGACTCGCTCCACCCAAGGAAGGCAGAAGCCCATGACTGTCGAGATCATCGTCATCATCGTGGCGATCGCGTTGCTGCTGATGGTGGTGTGGAAGTCGTTTCACGCCATCGGCGCCGCCGAGGTCGGGCTCGTCGCGAAGCGCTTCGCGTTCCGAAAGCTCGACGAGGACAACCCGATCGCATTCCGCGGTGAGGCCGGTTATCAGGCCACGCTGCTGATGCCGGGCCTGCGTTTCAAGCTCTGGCCGATGTTCTACGTGAAGAAGTTCCCGTGGGTCCAGGTCCCGGCCGGCGAGATCGGGGTGGTGATCGCTCAAGTCGGCGATCCCCTCCCGATCGGTGCGAAGAGCGCGGTGTACAAGCCGGAACTCAGGAACTTCTCCGACATCGCGACCTTTGTGCAGCACGGCGGCCAGAAAGGCGTGCAGCGTCCGGTGCTGCCCCCGGGCACGCTCGTCCCCATCCACCCGGTCGCGTTTCTCGTCCTCACGCCCCAGACGGTGTACGGCTTACCGGTGTCACCGGACCTCGCCGACCAGGCCCGGGGCGGAAAGCTCACCCCTGCGTCGTTCGGGCTGTCATCCGAACAGCTGCGCGTGATGGTGATAGCGCCCGACTCGGCCCTCGACCTGGTCGGCGTCGTCACCGCACTCGAGGGCGAACCACTCCCGTCGGGCGACATCGCCAGCCGGCTCGGTGGCTTCGCCGACGTGGCCGCGATCGAGGAGTCGAACGCGGGCGGGAGCACCAGCACCACCGATGCCGAACTCATCGACCTCCTGCTCGGGAGCAAGAACACCCTGCACAACAACTACCAGGACTTCCAGGCCTTCCTGGACGCCGGCGGCAAGATCGGACTGCAGCACGACCCGCTGCTCTACGGCGCCTACCTGTTGAACCCGTTCCTCGTGCGCGTCGACCTCGTGCCCATGCTCGTGGTGAACCAGGGTGAGGTCGCCGTGATCAAGGGCTTCGTCGGCCTCCCCACCGCCGACACGTCGGGCGCAGAGTTCAAGTTCGGCTCGATCGTGCGCCCCGGGCACCGCGGCATCTGGACCGAACCACTCCGCACAGGCAAGTACGCCATCAACCCACGTGTGTATGCCGCCGAGATCGTTCCCACCTTCATCCTGACCCTCAACTGGGCCGAGGCGACCTCCGAGGCCCACGACCTGGACGCACACCTGTCGTCGATCGTGGCCAAGAGCCGCGAAGGCTTCGTCTTCCAGATCGACCTGCAGGTCCAGATCCACGTCCCCGACACGCGCGCACCCAAGGTGATCTCGATGGTGGGCACGATGCGCAACCTCGTGAGCGAGGTGCTGCAGAGCGCGGTCGGCAACCACTTCCGCAACACACTGCAGGCGCTCGAGGCAGTTCGATTCATCGAGACGCGCCAGGCCGTGCAGAGCGCAGCATTCGACGCGATCACCGGTTACCTCGGCCAGTACCAGGTGGAGACGAAGGGTGTCTACATCCAAGACGTCGTGTTCCCCGCCGAACTCGTGCGCGTGCTCACCGAGCGCGAGATCGCCAACCAGGAGAAGGCCACCTTCGACGAGCAGCAGCGAGCGGAGACGGCGCGCATCGAGATGGAGAAGGCAAAGGGCACCGCGAACATGCAGTCGCAGCTCGCCAGCGCGCAGGTCGGCGTGCAGATCAAGACCAACGAGGCACAGGGGCGTGAGGCCGAGGCGCGGGGCGAGGCAGCGTATGTGCGGCTCACCGGTGAGGCAGAGGCCGCGCGCACCCAGGCGATCGGGCTCGCGGAAGCGAAGGCCACGGAGGCGCTCGGACTCGCTCGGGCCGTCGGGTTCGAGGCGCAGACCGAAGCACTGGGTGCGCCTGCGACAGCCTTGGTGGCCGTGGCCAACGCGGTGGCCGACGGCCACGTCACCGTGGTTCCCGAGGTGCTCGTCACCGGTGGGGGCGGATCGCTCGACGGCCTGGCAGCCACGCTCATGCGCTCGCTCACGAGTGGTGCCGGCGTCGCGCCCGACGACAGCGGCGACGAGACCGTGACCCTGGTGGGCGCAACCGACCCGGGGCCGTCCGCCGTCGTCGTCCTCGGCGCCGAGGTGTCGGACGCAACGGGCGCGCCAGAGGGTCACGAGTAGCCGTCGGCCACCTCTACGCCTTCGTGCGGCGCTCGCCCCAGTGGCCCATCGCACCGACGCGTTGGAATCGCTCGGGACGGTCATCGGGGCCGAGCACGTCGGTGGCGAGCCAGAGCCGTTTCAACCAGCGCACCCGGCCCGCAGCTGCATCGTCGACGTAGGCGCGGCGGGCGTGCAGGACGTGGTAGTTGTTGACGAACTGCATCTCGCCCGGTCGGAGGGTCATCTCGACACGGTTGTCACGGTCGTTGACCAAGATGTCGTACGCGTCCATCGCCTCGACCTGGATCGGCGTCAGGCGTGGCGCCTCGGCGTGGCGCTGCGACGCGTCGATGTACGGTCGGATGTACCTGACGAACAGCCGGTCGACCGTCGGCCCGGTGTGCCGGGTGAACACCGGCACCTCGTAGAAGGGACGGGCACCGTCGCGCTGCTCGCCACGGAAGTCGTAGGGGAGTGGATCGTAGAGCACCGCTGCCAGATCCGGCCGGGTACGGACCAACGCGTTGTGTGCACCGAGTGCGTTGGCGACCAGGCTTTCGCCGCCGCTGACACCCGAGTCGAGGCACAACAGCCCGACGAGGTCGGAACCATCGCTGTGGAAACCGAGCGGGTGACCCCCGAGCTCGTAGCCGCGAGCGGTCGGGTCGTCGGGCGACTTGCCCTGGTCCTTCACGTCGCCGAGAAGATGGCCCCTGGCGTTCTGGGGCCATGGCTCGCCGAGGTGCATGCCGATACCCCAGTACATCCACGACGCGCCATCGGCGCCGAGCCGGTCGACGTCGAGCGCCGCGATGCGGGCGAAGCCGCGTCCGTCGACCAGTTCCTCGGCGAGCTCGGCGAGCAGTGGTGACAGTGTCGGGAGTGGAAAGTCCTTCGCGGTGATGTCGAGGAGTTCGTCGGTCACCGAACGGGCGTGGGCGAGTGCCGCGTCGAGTTCCGCGTGGTGGGCATCGGTCAGCCGAAGTGTCCACTCCTCCACGTCACCGATGTCGTCGGCGCGCCAGTTGGCGTGGGTCTCCAACTCGATCATGTCGTCGGCTGTCGGGAGGGGACTGGATTCGATGGTGCTCACGGTCACGCTCCGGTCGGTGCGGGTTGGGCGCCACGGATGAGTCGACCGGGAAGGGCATCGGTGGCGACGCCGTCGTGGTAGGTCTCCCGACCGGCGACGATCGTGTGGCGCCACCCGTCGGCTCGCTGCAGCAGCCGGCGACCGTTGGCGGGCAGGTCGTGGACGATGGTCGGCTTGTGGAGGCGTAGCTGCTCGAAGTCGACGACGTTGAGGTCGCCTCGGTAACCGGGAGCGATGACACCGCGGTCGAGGAGCCCGACGGTGCGTGCGGTGTCGCGACAGTGCCGCTGCACGAGAAAGGGGAGCGGGATGCGGTCGTGGTCGCGGTCGCGCCCCCAGTACGCCAGCAGGGTGGTGGGGAAACTGCCGTCGCAGATCGTGCCGACGTGGGCGCCGCCGTCGCCGAGGCCCGGAACCGTGTGCGGATGCACGAGCATCTCGTGACAGCCGTCGAGGTTGCCGTCGACGTAGTTGAGGAACGGCAGGTAGATGAGGCCGTGGCCGTCGTCGGCGAGCATCGCGTCGAGCGCCACCTCCTCGGAGCTGCGTCCCGAGCGGGCGGCGACTGCCTCGATCGAGGTGTCGAGCCTCGGTTCGTAGTCGGGCTCGTCCTGCATCTCGAACAACAGGTCGAAACGACCGATCAGGTTCCCACCGAGTTTGTCGCGTGACCGCTCAGTGGCCGCGGCGAGCAGTCGTTCGCGAAAGGCCGGGTCGCGCAGCGCGGCGACCCGCTCGTCGAGCGGTCGGTCGACGATCTCGCGGTACACGGGGTTGGTGACGAACGGGTTGAGTGTGCACTCCAACCCGAGGATGAGTCCGACGGCACGTGGTGCGACCTGGCCGGTCATCGTCAGGCCGTCGGCGTTGGCCTGCGTGATCCGGTCGAGCAGCCCGCGGAATGCGTCGGGCACCATCGGATTGCGCGCGATCGAGATCGACATCGGTCGACCCGACATCTCCACCATTCGTCGCAACGTGTCGAACTCGGCGTCGGGGTCGAGGAAGTCGGACACCACCTGGAGCACGCCGGTTCCCGTCGCGCCGACACCCTGGGCGATGCCGATCAGTTCGTCGGGGGCGGCGGTCAGTGTGGGGGTGTACGCGCCGGTCGACGTCTTGTGGTTGCGGGTCCGGCTCGTGCTGAACCCGAGGGCCCCGGCTTCGATGCCCTCGCGGGCCAACTCGGCCATCGCGGCGATGTCCTCGGGCGTGGCATCTTCGTGGTTGGCGCCTCGCTCACCCATCACGTTCAGCCGTACCGCGCCGTGCGGAACCTGCATGGCGACGTCGATGTCGTGGGGGAGTGACTCGACCGCGTCGAGGAATTCCCTGAACGAGTTCCAGTTCCAGCGGAGTCCCTCGTGGAGCGCTGCGCCCGGGATGTCCTCGACTCCCTCCATCAACTCGATGAGCTTGTCGTGGTCGGTGTCGTGGACGGGAGCGAACCCGACGCCACAGTTCCCGGTGACGACAGTGGTCACGCCGTGCCATGACGACGGCTGCAACCGGGTGTCCCACGTGGCCTGTCCGTCGTAGTGCGAATGGATGTCGACGATGCCCGGGATCACGAGTGCGCCGTCGGCATCGATCTCGCGAGCGGCGCCGGCGTCCACCGAGCCGACCTCGACGATGACGCCGTCGCGCACGGCGATGTCTGCGGTCCGGGCATCGACGCCGGTGCCGTCGATGACGGACCCGCCCCGGATGATCAGGTCGTACTGTGCCATGGGCAAGTGTCGCGCTCGCCGACCCGTCAAACCGACCCGGACGCATCACGCTGAGCCGGGGATGGTCAGGTGAGTTCGAGGCCCGCCATGGCGCCGTCGGCGCGCCACTGTTCGAGCACCTTGATGAAGGCGACCGAGCCGGCGCCGTAGCTGCCGTTCTTCACACTGCTCTGCGCGGGTTGACCCTCGTTGTTGTAGTACCCCGGCGTGCACGACTCGAGGAACTGCTGGTTCATCTGCGACAGGTTCACGATGGTCTCGACCCATGCGGCCTCGGCGTCGGCCTCCGCTTCGATGACGGTCACGCCCCGTGCCTGCGCTTCGGCGAGGATGTACGCGAGGTGCTTGCTCTGCTCGTTGAGCATGTGTGGGAAGTTCACCGTGAAGCCCGACTGGGTGAGGCTGAAGATGAAGCAGTTCGGGAAGTCCCGGCTGTGCATCCCGTGGAGGGTCGACGCGCCGTCGTGCCACTTCTCGGTGAGCGTCAGCCCGTGACGGCCGTAGAGCTCGTATCCAGCTCGCCGGGTGTAGTCGGTGCCGACCTCGAAACCGGTGGCATAGATCAGACAGTCGATCTCGAACTCCTGCTCGACCAGGTTGCCGTCGGCGTCGCGCTGGTCGACGACGATGCCCGTCGGTGTGATCCGCTTGACGCCGCGACCCTCGGTGTCGATGAGGTGCACGTTCGGTCGGTTGAACGTGTCGAGGTACTCGTCGTGGAAACACGGCCGCTTGCAGAACTGGCGGTAGTACGGCTTGAGGGCTTCGGCAGTGGTCGGATCGTTGACGATTGTTTCCACTCGGGCGCGGATCTGCTCCATCTTCTCGAAGTCGGCCAGCTCCATGGTCGCCATGAGGCCCTCTGGTGTGAGGTCACCCTCTCCGCGTTGCACCCGGATGAGCAGATTGCCGATGATGTCGGTCCATCCGTCGTCGACGAGATCCTCCGACTCGGGGATCCCTGAGACGAGGTTGTTGAAGTTCTCCATCCGCCGTTCCTGCCAGCCCGGCTCCAGACCGGCGGCCCACTCGGGGTCGGTCGGCCGGTTGTCGCGGACGTCGATCGACGACGGCGTGCGCTGGAAGACGAACAACTCCTGCGCCGATGCTCCGAGGTGGGGGACGCACTGCACCGCGGTGGCACCGGTGCCGATGATGCCGACACGCTTGTCGGCCAGGCCGACGAGACCGCCGTTCGAGTCGCCGCCCGTGTAGTCGTAGTCCCACCGACTCGTGTGGAAGCTGTGGCCCTCGAACGACTCGATCCCTTCGATGCCGGGCAGCTTCGGGCGATGCAGCGGACCGCTCGCCATCACGATGTACCGAGCGTGCATCGCATCGCCGCGGTTCGTCGTCACGATCCAGCGGCCGGTGGCATCGTCCCAGCGCATCTCGGTCACCTCGGTCTGGAAGCAGGCGTTGCGATACAGATCGAAGTGGCGGCCGATGGCCTGGCTGTGGGCGAGGATCTCGGCGGCCTGTGAGTACTTCTCCTTCGGGATGTAGCCGATCTCCTCGAGCAGCGGGAGGTACACGTAGGACTCGACGTCGCACGCCGCCCCCGGGTACCGGTTCCAGTACCAGGTGCCACCGAAGTCACCACCCTTCTCGACCATCCGGATGTCGTCGATGCCGCCTTCACGGAGGCGGGCGCCAGCGAGCAGGCCACCGAACCCGCCGCCGATGATCAGTACCTCGACGTCGTCGTGCAGCGGTCCGCGCTCGATCGGTTCCACGTAGGGATCGTGGAGGTAGCGCTCGTACTCGCCGGTGATCTCGACGTACTGCTCGTTGCCGTCGGCGCGGACACGCTTGTCGCGTTCCGCACGGTACTTCTCGCGTAGTGCATCGGGATCGAACGACGTCGTGGTCATCCCGACGTTGTAGCGGGCGCGCCTCGCGCGGGTCGATCCAGAGTCAGGTTTCCAGGCGAGCGAACTGTTCGATGTCGCCGCGGTGACCGGCAACGACCACGAGGTCGCGTTCTCCCAACAGCGTTGCACTCTCGGCGTACGTGAAGGTCTGGCCCTCCGGCTTGATGCAGACGACGGTGACCTTGTAGGTCGAACGCAGGTCTGTCTCTCCCAGACGCTTGCCGGCGAGCCGCTTCGGAACCACCATCTCGATGAGTACGAAATCGTCGTCGAGCGCCAGGTATTCGATGAACGCGCCGGTGACGAGACGGGCGACCCGACTGCCCATCTCCGCTTCCGGGAACACGACGTGGTGCGCCCCGACTCGCTGCAGGATGCGGCCGTGGGAGTCGGTCAGCGCCTTGGCCCAGATGTTCGGCACCCCGAGGTCGACGAGTGCGCCCGTGGTGAGCACACTCGACTCGACATCGGCGCCGATGGCGACGACAGCCGTGACGGCGTCGGCAACACCGAGTTGGCGAAGGGTGCGCTCGTTGGTGGTGTCGGCCTGGGCCACATGGGTGAGCACACCCGCATGCTGCTGGACGCGCTGCTCGTCGCTGTCGAGTCCGAGTACCTCGTGGCCCATCTCGACCAACGTCGAAGCGAGCGCGGATCCGAATCGTCCGAGCCCGATGACGACGATCTCGCCGCGGTGTTCGACCTGGGGACGAAGGCCGCCCAGCATCGTGTGAAGAATCTTGTCAGCCAATGATCGGTTGCTCCTCGGGATAACGGTAGGCGCGCGAGTGCTCGCGCAACGCAAGTGCGGTGACGAAGGTGACCGGTCCGACGCGGCCGGTGAACATCACGAGAATCACCACGAACTGGGCGGCCTGGCTGAGCGATGGCGTGATGCCGGTGGACAACCCGACGGTGCCGAACGCCGACGTCACCTCGAACAACGCCGGTGTGAAGGTGAGGTCGTCCACTCCCATGATCGCCAACGCGGCGACGATGACGAGACCGATCGACAACAGCGCCACCGTCAGACCCTGACGAACCACACTCGGAGGGATCCGTCGCCTGAACGCATTGACGTCGGGGTTGCCGCGAACCTCGGACCACAACGCGAAGGCGAGTACCGCGAAGGTCGTGACCTTGATGCCACCGGACGTGGATGCCGGCCCGGCGCCGATGAACATCAAGATGGTCGTCACCACCAACGTCGACTCGTGCATGCCGCCGATGTCGACGGTGTTGAACCCCGCGGTGCGCGGGGTCACTCCCTGGAACCAACCGGCCAACAACTTGTCGAACGTGTCGAGTGGTCCGAGCGTTGCCGGATTCGCCCATTCGAAGACGGTGACACAGACCACGCCGATCACGATCAGAGCGGCCGTCGTGAGCAGCGTGATCCGGGCATGCAGTGACCACGGTGGTCGGCGGCCCGCCCCGGCGGCCCGCCGGAGCTGCCGGCGACGGCGCAGTTCGACGATGATCGGAAACCCGAGGCCGCCGATGATGAAGCCGGCGGAGATGCTGAACACGACGACCGGATCGCCGACGAACTGGGTGAGACCGTCGGAGTACAGCGACAGGCCCGAGTTGTTGAACGCCGCGATCGAGTGGAACACCGCCGAGTAGGCCGAACTCAGTGGACCGTCCTCGTAGCCGCCCTGCCAGAACCGTAGGAACAGGATGAACGCGACGACCCCTTCGACGATCAGCGTGATCTTCGCGATCGCGACGAGGAGTTGCTTCAGGTCGCCGAGATCGACCGCACCGATCTCGGCCTGGGCCAGCATCCGCTGACGGAGCCCGACCCGGTTCCACACGACGATCACGAGCACCGATCCGATCGTCATGATCCCGAACCCGCCGATCTGCATGAGCAGCATGATCACGGTTTCACCGAAGAGCGAGAAGTCGCCGACGTCGAGGCTGGCCAGACCGGTCACGGTTGCCGCCGAGGTCGCCATGAACAGCGCGTTGTCGAACCCGACCGTGCCGGGACCGTCGGCAGCGATCGGCAGTGCCAGCAGGATCGTGCCGATGCCGATCAGGCCGAGGAATGCCGCGACGACCAGTCGGGCCGGATGGTTGATCGCCTCGATCAAGCCGCCTGGTGCCACCGGTGGATCATATGGTGACGAAGCTCCTCGCGGCCCGCGGCATCCTGTGGGGATGTTCCTCGGAGAAGACCTCCTCGCCTGGTTGACGTTGGCCTTCGGCGGCGCGCTGTTCGTCGGCAACCTGCTGGCGATCGTCAAGCCGCCGACCAGGCAACTCGACGACACGAATCTCGAACGGGCACCGGTGATGCGCAGTGTCGTGTTCGCCGCGATCGGCCTCGTCGCTGCGATCTGGGCGGCTGCGTCGCTCGTCAGTTCCTGATCAGTCGGCGGCGTACACCGAGATCGTGACCTGATTGCCGGACTCGTCCTCGACGTAACTGATTCCGACCGTCCAAGTGTCGCTGGAGTACACGCGGTTCGCGGTTCCCTCTGCCTTGAACTCCGAGGTCGACTCGAATCCGGCGTCCTCGAGCTGTGACCCGTAGTCGTCGAGGAAGTCCTCGCCGTCGACGGTCCCGCTGACGGAGATTGCATCAGAACCCGTGTCCGAGACCACGAACGCCGAGGCGATCGTCAAGCCATCCGGGGCAGGAACGTCGCTCGGCCATTCGTCGGGAAGCTCTGTCGTCGCACCGCCGCTGAAACTGCCGTCCTCGCCCTCGACGGTCATCGAGCCGTCACCGGAGTCGGCGTTGCCCGTGATGGTCTCGCCGTTCTCGTCGGTGACGACGAAGTTGCCGTCCTCGTCGACGGTCATCGAGCCGTCCTCGGTCTGGATCGCGATGCCGCCGTCGTCGGTGTTGATGTCGACGTCGCCGCCACTCTGCTCTTCGATCAGCTTCTCGACGCCCGTCTCGGCAGAGTCACCGCAGGCGGTCAACACCGTTGCGCGGCGGCAACGAGGACGAGGAGACCCCGTGAGACGCTGATCGTGCGTTTGTTCGTCATGCTGCAGAACCTAGATCGGATCCGGTCCGCGGCGGAAGGGTCGATGTGGCACTTGTCGACGGGGGTGCCAGAAGCCTCGTCGGGGGCACGGATCTGGAAGATTGGAGCCATGAGTTCGCCGCTGCGCCTGACATTCCTGCAGTCGGCGAGCCGCGCCGACCAGCTCCCCGCGTCGCCGATCGAGGTGGCGTTCGTGGGGCGCTCGAACGTCGGCAAGTCGTCGCTCGTCAACGCACTGGCCAACCGCAAGCAGCTCGCACGGGTGTCGAACACGCCCGGTCGTACCCAACTCATCAACCTGTTCGAGGTGGAGAGCGCTCGGCCGGAGCGGGGCACGATGGTCGATCTGCCGGGCTACGGATTCGCAAAGGCGGCCAAGAGCGTCAAGCGTGACTGGCCCGAGATGATCGAGGGGTACCTGCTCGAACGGAGCAACCTGGCCATGGTGTTCGTGCTCGTCGACGGCGCGATCGGCCCGACCACGCTCGACGTTCAGATGCTCGACTGGCTCCGCTACAACGGCGTTGCCCACACCGTCGTTGCCACGAAGTTCGACAAGGTGAAGTCGTCGAAGCGGGCGACGCGCAAGAAGGAACTGGCCGCGGGCTGCCAGCTCGATCAGGGTGATGTGGTGTGGGTGAGCGCGTCGAAGGGTGACGGCATCGATGCGCTCCGTTCGCTCGTACGGAACTGGGTCGGCTGAGTTCGTTAGCGTCGGCGCCATGTCGCTCGTCGAACTGCCCGCCGTCTCGATCACCGGAACCGGGCTCTTCACGCCGCCGGAGTCGATCAGCAACGCCGAGCTGGCCGCGTCGCTCACCGAGTCGGCATTGAAGTGGAACGCCGAGCACGCCGAGGAGATCGCCGCCGGCGAGCTCGCAGAGCGACCGCTGCCCGACGAGGAGTTCATCCTCAAGGCCTCGGGGATCAGGTCGCGGTATGTGATGGAGAAGTCGGGGGTGCTCGACCCGGCCCGGATGCGGCCGCGGCTCGAGACCCGGTCGGAGGACGAACTGGGCCTTCAGGCCGAGATGTCGATGCCGGCGATTCTCGAGGCGTTGGCGCAGGCCGGTCGTGAGCCCACCGACGTCGACGCGGTGATCGTCGGCTGCTCCAATCTGCAGCGCGCCTATCCCGCCGTCGCCATCGAGATCCAGGACGCGCTCGGCGCTGCCGGGTGGGGCTACGACATGAACGTCGCGTGCTCCTCGGCGACGTTCTCGATCCAGGCCGCAGTCGACGCGCTCCGCAACGCCGAGCGCGAACTGCGTGGTCGTGGTCAATCCGGAGATCACTTCGGGCCACAACAACTTCGAGTTGCGCGACTTCCACTTCATCTTCGGTGACGCCTGCACGGCGCTCGTGTTGGAACGAACCGACGATGCAGTGGCGCCCGCTCAATGGGAGGTGCTCGGCACGAAGCTGGCCACCAAGTTCTCCAACAACATCCGCAACGACTTCGGTTTTCTCAATTCCTCCGAGGTGGTCGAACGCGACGCCCACGAGCTCGTGTTCCGCCAGAACGGTCAGATGGTGTTCCGCGAGGTTTGTCCGATGGTTGCTGCGCACATCACGACCCATCTCGACGTGCTCGGTCTCGACGCCGCGGATGTTCGGCGCTTCTGGCTGCACCAGGCGAACCTCAAGATGAACCAACTCATCGCCAAGGGCGTGCTCGGTCGTCTGCCGACCGACGACGAGGCGCCGGTGATCCTCGACGAGTACGCCAACACGAGCTCGGCCGGTTCGGTGATCGCCTTCCATCTGCATCGCGACGACCTCGCGTCCGGCGATCTCGGCGTGATCTGCTCGTTCGGCGCCGGCTACTCCGTCGGCAGCGTCATCGTCCGGCGCCGCTGACCGGCGGCCCTCATCGTTTGCGTGACGGTTCTGTTGGACCGTCCCGTCGGAACTGCAACGCAAACCGGTGGATCGGCTGACTGAGATCGGTCAGCGGGGGGCGTTGACCCGGACGAAGTCGTCGAGCAGTGCATCGGCCCACGAGTCGTCGAACGTCACGTCCGACATGAACCGGACGAAGAGGAAGCTTCCCAAGATGGCGGCGAGGCTCTGCTCGACGTCGATGTCAGCGGCGGAGTTCACCTGCGGCGACAGCGTTGTCGATGACGCTGCGAACACGACGCGGAAGGTGGCGAGGAACTCGTTGCGGACCGAGGCCACTGTCGGGTCGTGAAGCGCTCGCTCCATCATGTTGGCGATCATCGGTGCTCGTTGCTCGTCCGTCAGGTCGGTCACGAGTTGGGCGCACAGCATGGCGAGGTCGTTGCGCAACGAGCCGGTGAGGTCATCGACATCCGGAGTGACCTTGCCGATCGAGTCGATCGTTGCCCGCAGCAGATCCTCGGGGGTCGGCCAGTGGTTGTAGACCGTCGTGCGGCTGACGTTGGCGGCGACTGCGACGTTCGCGTGGGTGATGGCGCCGGGCCCGTCGGCCATGAGCAGCTCACTCGCCGCTTCGATGACGGCCGCGCGCGTGCGCTCGACGCGAGGGTCGTCGTGACGTCGGGGGTCGGTCGTGGCGGAGGGCATCGGCATGGGTGCACCAGCAGGATCGGTGTGTCGTGTGACACGTCACCGACAGTTTGCTTGCGATTGCCCATTCTACTGGACAGAATGTCCAACAATGTCAACGATCTCGATGTCCCCCCCGGACGCTCCCTCCGAATCACCCGAGTCCACCCCGCGCCCGTCCATGTGGGCGCGACTCGGACGGTTCAGCTTCCGCCGTCGCCGGTACGTGCTCGGCGCATGGATCACGGTCTTGGTCGTGGTCTTCGCGCTCGTCGGGTCGATCGGTGCATCGAGCGACAGCTCGTTCTCGATCCCGGACTCGGAGTCCAAGAGCGGCTTCGACACGCTCGACGAGTACTTCGGCGGGCGCGGAGCGGCCGCTCGGGCACGATCGTGTTCCGCGCCGATCAGGGCATCGACGACCCCGAAGTGCAAGCGGCGATGACCGAGCTGTTCGACGAGGTCGCCCAGATCGAGGGCGTCACGGTCACCAGTCCGTACTCACCCGAAGGACAGTTGCGCGGACAGGTCGCGACCGAAGGCGAACTCGCCGGACTCGTCGCATACGCCCAGGTCGACCTCGACCAGAATCTGTCGGAGACCCAGACCGGGGAGATCGGCGTCGAGATCGGCGACATGCTGCCGACCAACGTCGACGGACTCCAGATCGAGGTCGGCGGTCAGGCGCTCGGCGAGTTCGAGCCACCCGAGTCCGAACTCATCGGCATCGCGTTCGCCATCGTCGTGCTGATCCTGGCGTTCGGTTCGGTGCTCGCCATGGGCCTCCCGATCGGGGTCGCGCTGTTCGGCGTCGGGATCGGCGCCGGCATCATCACACTGCTGTCGAACGTCATGTCGGTGCCCGACTTCGCCGTGACGCTCGGTGCGATGATCGGCCTCGGCGTCGGCATCGACTACGCACTGTTCATCGTCACCCGTTACCGCGAAGGCCTCAAGACCGGCCAGACACCCGAAGAGGCGACGGTGACCGCCCTCGACACCGCCGGACGCGCCGTCGTGTTCGCCGGGTTCACCGTGGTCATCTCACTGCTCGGCATGTTCATCATGGGCCTGGCGTTCATCAACGGCCTGGCGACCGGCGCCGCCGTCACGGTGCTGATCACCATGATCGCGTCGGTCACGCTGCTGCCGGCGTTCCTCGGGTTCGCCCAGCACAAGATCGAAGTGACCCGCTGGCGCGGCATCCTCGCCGCTGGGTTCGTCGCCATCGCACTGCTGGGTGTCGGCCTCGGAATCCAGCCACTCCTCGTGGGTGCGCCGATCGCCGTGATCATCCTGATCGCCTCGTTCGTGTTCGCACCGTTGCGCAAGGAACTGCCGCCTCGCAAGGAGAAGCCCCTCCGCCAGACGCTCGCGTATCGGTGGAGCCGATTCGTCCAGCATCGGCCGTGGTCGATCGCGATCGTCACCACGATCTTCCTGCTCCTGCTGTCGATCCCGGTACTCGGGCTACGCCTCGGATTCAGCGACGAGAGCAACTTCGCCGAGAACAGCACCACCCGCCAGGCGTACGAGCTCACCAGCGCCGCGTTCGGGCCCGGGGCCAACGGTCCGCTCATCCTCACCGCCGAGCTGGCGCAGCCGCAGGATCTACAGGTCATGGTCGCGCTCGCCGAGACGCTCGACCGGACCGAAGGGGTTGCCGACGTGCTCGGTCCGATTCCGGACACCTTCGGCGATCCCGCCTCGGCCTCCGCCGCCATCATCAGGGTGACACCCACGACAGGCCCGCAGGACGCGGCGACCGACGCGCTGGTCGAGTCGTTGCGCTCGGACGTGGTCCCGTCCGTCACCGACGGAACCGAAGTCGTCGTGAACGTGTCGGGCGCGGTCGCGGCCAACATCGACTTCAGCAGCTATCTCGCCCAGCGGCTCCCGATCTTCTTCATCGCCGTGCTGTCGTTGTCGTTCCTGCTGCTGATGATGGTGTTCCGTTCACTGCTCGTTCCACTCAAGGCCGTGATCATGAACATGCTGTCGATCGGCGCCGCCTACGGCATCGTGGTGATGGTGTTCCAGTGGGGATGGGGTGCATCGCTGTTCAACACCGCGGGAGGACCGATCGAACCGTTCCTGCCGATGATGATGTTCGCCATCGTGTTCGGCCTGTCGATGGACTACGAGGTCTTCCTGCTCTCGCGGTGAAGGAGGAGTACGACCGCACCGGTGACCCGGTCAACTCCGTGTCCGATGGTCTCGCCGCCACGGCGCGCGTGATCACCGCCGCTGCGGCGATCATGATCGTGGTGTTCGGCAGCTTCGTGCTCGAGGACAACCGGATCATCAAGATGTTCGGCCTCGGTCTGTCATCGGCAGTGTTCCTCGACGCGACGCTCGTGCGCATGCTGCTCGTGCCGGCGACGATGGAACTGCTCGGCGCCCGCAACTGGTGGCTGCCGAAGTGGTTGGATCGTATCCTGCCGACGCTCAATGTCGAGGGCGGCACCCACGCCTCGGCCATCTCGCTCGCTCATGACGAAGAGCAGCGGGAAAAGGAACTCATCGACGCCTGACCGTCGCGATCGGGGTCAGACCCCAATCGCGCCAATCGCGACGGGCGGGTTGATCGTCCCGAAGGACATCGAGCCGCTCGACCCGCGGAGCGCTTCGATCGGGTCGCGGACGTCGTCGATGTAGCCGAGGGCGTAGGCACCGGTGCGGTACCCCATCAGTCGGAGCAACTCGTCGGACAGCGTCGCTGCCACGTCGTGGGGTACCGACAGGTACTGGTTCTCCTCCTGGCGCAGCCAACCCACGTTGTAGGTGATGTTGAGACCCACGCGTGTCGTGTCCGAGACGTTGGCGCCGCCGCCGTGGTACACCTTGCCGGTGTAGAGCAGACACGATCCCTTGGTCATCTCGGCAGGGACGGTCTCGTCGACGGTGTGTTCGAAGCTGTCGGGCAGATGTTGGCTTGCGGGCATCAGCCGGGTCGCGCCGTTGGCCTCGGTGAAGTCGGTGAGTGCCCAGATGGTGTTGCACTGCACGTCGTAGTCGCTCGGGAACTCGAAGAAGTCGAACGCCCACTGGTCACGGTGGATCGACTGCCCGGGCGAGTCGGGCCCGATCGAGATCACCTGGGTGAGGTGCAGTTGGTAGCTCTGGGCGCGGTGCAGCAATCGTGCGGTCACGTCGAGGATCAGCGGGTGCTGGACGAGCTCGTGACTGGATGGCGAGCGTGCGATGAGCGCTCCGGTGCGTCGGGTGTTGCGACCCGAGAAGTCATCGCTGCCCGCAGGCGTCGCCTCGATGAATGGCGCCATCTCGCTCGTGACACGATCGATGAGTTCGACGTCGGCGAGGTCGTCGATGATGAGCGCGGCGTCACGGTCGAGAACTGCGTGGATCTCGTCGGGCGAGGCCGCTGAAGGCAGATGGACGATGCTCATTCTCGAACGCTAGTCGCCGTCACATCCGCACCGGCACCGTGTGACGGCTCTCGGATGCAAGACTCGGCGGCGTGAGCGCCATCATCGAGACACGGGGGCTCGTGATGCAGTTCCCGTCGACACGGGCGCTGGATCAGCTCGACGTCACGATCCCGAATGGCGTGACGGGGCTCGTCGGAGCGAACGGGGCGGGCAAGACCACGCTCATCTCGCTCGTGCTCGGCCTGTTGAAGCCCACCGCCGGGAGCATCTCCGTACTGGGTCTCGATCCGGATTCCAGAGGTCCGGAACTCCGGGCGATGATCGGATACGGGCCCGAACGCAACGTCTTTCCCGACGACCTGCGCGCCTACGACTTCGTGCGCCATCTCGCCGAGGTGAAGGGGTTGCCGCGCGACGAAGCCCGCAGCCGTGCGAGCGACTCGCTCTATCTCGTGGGGCTCGGCGAGGAGCGATTCCGCGCCCTCGGCACGATGTCGACGGGCCAGCGCCAGCGTGTGAAGCTCGCGCAGGCGATCGCCGCCGACCCGAGCCTGATCGTGCTCGACGAACCGACCGATGGCCTCGATCCGGTGCAGCGCGACGAGATGCTGAACATCATCGTGCAGGTCAACCGTGACTTCGGGATCGACGTGATGCTGTCATCGCACGTGCTCGAGGAAGTCGAGCGGGTCTGTGACCACGTCGTCGCGCTGGCCGAAGGTCGCCTCGTCGCGCAGGGCTCGATGGCGGAACTGGCCGGCGCCTCCGGTGGCATCGAGCTGGAACTGGTCGAGCTCGTCGATCGACCCACGTCGATCGACGACGTGGCTGCGCTGCTCACAGCGGCGGGTGCGGGCGTTCGACGCTCCGGTGCGACGCTGTCGGTGGTCGGTCTGTCCGATGACGACCTCTTCGATCTCGCTGCACGGTCGGTCGCCCGCTCCGGGGCCCGGATCCGCAGGCTCGGCCAGCACCGTCGGAGCCTCGACGACATCTTCTCCACGGCAGAGCCCGGAGCGTCGGCGTGAGCGGTCGTGGCGATGCCCAGATCGTCGAGCGGGGCTTCCAGCGCTACGAGGGCCGCCGGTCCGGCGTACCCGGCGCGATCCGGAGCGTCGGTTGGGAGAGCATTCGAGCCACGCTCGGCCTCGGTCGGCCGGCGCGGACGAAGATCTTCCCGGTCATCGCCGTGGTCATCGCCTACCTGCCCGCGATCGTGTTCGTCGGAATCGCCATCCTGATCCCGGGTGACATCCTCGACCCCGAGGAGGTTGCCGACTACCCCGGCTACTACGGATTCATCATCCTCGCGATCGTGCTCTTCGCAGCGCTCGTGGCACCCGAGGTGCTCGTGTCGGATCGGCGCAACGGCATGCTCGCGATGTACCTGTCGACTCCTCTCGATCGGCGCACCTACCTTGCCGCGAAGGCGGTGGCCGTCGTCGCGACGCTCAGCCTCGTGACGGTCGGCCCGCCGCTGCTGCTGCTGATCGGCTACACCGTCGAAGGCGTCGGGCCCTCGGGACCCGATGACTGGCTGTTCACCCTGGGGCGCGTCGTGCTGTCGGGCGCTGCCATCTCGGCCGCGTTGGCGGCGGTGTCGATGGCGGCGTCGAGCCTGACGGACCGACGGGCATTCGCTGCGATCGGCATCGTGCTGCTGGTGTTGGCGTCGCCGATCCTCGCCACCGCGCTCATCGAGGGCGCCGATCTGTCACCGTCGTGGCGTCTGATCGACATCTCGAGCATGCCGTTCGAGCTGGTCTTCCGGATCTACGACCAGCCCGGCAACTTCCCGGAACTGTCGACCTGGAGCGTGGTGCTCAGCAACATCGTGTGGACACTCGGTGGCGTGGCCATCGTGTGGTGGCGCTACTCCAAGCTGGTGATCGCCCGATGAGTGAGTTGCCTCCCCCACCCCGGGGCTGCCGGCCCCGACCCCGGCGACGGCGGCAGTCGTGGCGGGTCAACAGCAGGTCACGGGCATGATCGCGGTGAACCAGGTGTCCAAGTTCTTCGGATCGGTCGTGGCGGTGAGCGATGTGAGCTTCGCGATCGACGCCGGGGTCACCGCGCTGCTCGGCCCGAACGGAGCAGGGAAGTCGACGCTGTTCCGCATGCTGTGCGGACTCACTCCACCCTCACGGGGATCGGTCGACGTGCTCGGCTGCGATCCGCGTCGCGATCGCAACGTGCGCGGTCGGGTGTCACTCGTACCACAGCAGGACGCCCTGTTCGACCATCTCAGTGCCTCGTCGTTCCTGGAGTACGCCGCGCGTACCCACGGCGTGAGCGACCCGGCGCACGCCGCCGCCGAGGCGCTCGCCAAGGTCGAACTCGACGACGTCGGCACCAAGCCGGTCGGCCAGTTCTCGAAAGGCATGCGACAGCGGGTCAAAGTGGCTGCCGCGCTCGTCAACGATCCCGAAGTACTGATCCTCGACGAACCGCTCACCGGTCTCGATCCGGTGCAACGCCGCCACATGATCTCGCTGTTCCACGCCCTCGGCGACGATGGCCGCTGCGTGTTGGTGTCGAGCCACGTCCTCGACGAAGTGGCAAAGCTCGGTTCGCGGGTGCTCGTGATCGCCCAGGGTCGTCTCATCGCGACCGGTGACTATCGGGATCTCCGCGAACTCATGGACGATCGCGCCCACCGCATCCGTATCGCCGCCACAGATCCCCGCCGGTTGGCCACCGCGCTCATCGAGCGGGGCCTCGTGAGCGGGGTGTCGATCGACGACCGAACGGTGATGGCCGACACGCTCGACGTCGACTCGCTGGGGCGCCAACTCGCGGGACTGAGCGTCGAGCTCGGGGTGCGTCTGACGGAGGTCAGCCCGCTGGATGACGATCTCGAATCAGTGTTCCGCTACCTGGTGGAGGGGCGGTGACGGACCTCGACCGCGTGGCCTCGCGTCAATCCACCCGACACGTCGGCACCGCAACGGCGATCGGGTTGTCGTACCGCGTCGTGCTGCGCCAGTTGACGAGTCGGGGCCGGATCATCGGGCTGAGCATCCTGGCGCTGATCGCACCACTGTCGGCGTGGGCGCTGGGGAGGTCGGACCCCTCGCTGGACGATGCGGTGAACCTCGTGGCGAGCGTCGGCTTCGCCCTGGTGTTGCCGATCGTCGCCCTCGTCTTCGGCGGCGCTGCTCTCGGCGAACTCCGCGAGGACAAGACCCTCGTGTACCTGTGGTTACGGCCGATGGATCGCTGGCCGATCGTCGTCGGTGCTGCCTGCGCGGCAGCCACCATCGCCGCACCCATCACGTTGATCTCGATCGTGCTGGCGGCGGTGCTCACCGGGGCCGGCAACGGGATCGTCGCCGGATCGTTGCTGGCGACCGTGGTCGGCCTGATCGCCTACGTGAGCGTGTTCACGCTGTTCGGTGTGTGGCTCAAACGGTTCATCGTGTGGGGTCTGGCCTACATCTTGATCTGGGAGGGGTTCATCGCGCAGGCCGGACCCGGCGTCGCCCGGGTCGCCTTGCGCAAGTACACGCGATCGATCGTGGTCGATCGCACCGGCGCCGACCTCGACCTCGCGGACTTCTCACTCGCGATGGGGGTCGTCGTCCCGCTCGTCGTGGCCGTCGCAGCGCTGGCGATTGCGGCGTGGCGCCTGTCGAACCAGGACATCGACTGACCGTGGACGATTCCGAGGCATCGTGAAGCGGCCGCTCCGTCTCGGCCACCAACTCTCCGGACGAGTCGAGGGGTCACGTGTCGACGCTGCTCGTCGGGCCGAGGAGTTCGGCTTCGACATCGTGTTGACGGCGGACCATGTCGGGTCGGGCCTGTCCCCGCTGCCCACGCTCGCCGCCATCGCGGGCGCGACGACCACGATCCGGCTGGGAACCCTGGTGCTCAACAACGACATGCGCAACCCGGTGCAGTTGGCCTGGGACGTCGCCACGATCGACGAGCTGTCGGCTGGTCGTTTCGAACTCGGTCTCGGTGCCGGTCACACACCCCAGGAGTACTCCGCGACCGGGATCGAGCGATCGGCCGCGGCCGTGCGCAAGCAGCGGCTTGCGGAGAGCGTCGAGATCATTCGTGCGCTGCTCGACGGAGAGACAGTCGATCACGACGGCGAGCACTATCGGATCGAACACGCCCGCACCCCGTCGGCGGTGCAGGAACGGCTGCCCATCCTGGTCGGCGGGAACGGCGAAGCGCTGCTGCGCCACGCCGGCGGCCACGCCGACATCATCGGGCTGCAGGGACTCGGTCGCACGCTTGCCGACGGTCACGCGCACACGGTGGATTGGAGCGCAGCGCACCTCGACGACCAACTGGTGCACGTGCGTGCCGGAGCCGGCGAGCGGTTCGAGGAGCTGGAGTTCAACGCTCTCGTGCAGGTGGTCGAGATCACCGATGACCGTGATGCCGCACTCGCAGAGATCTGCGAACGCGTCGACGGTCTCACGATGGACGATGCCCGGGTCACTCCGTACCTGCTCGTCGGCACGGTCGACGAGATCGTCGAGCACATGCTGACCTGTGACGAACGATGGGGCATCAGCTACTTCGTCGTGCGTGAACTCGACGAGTTCGAACCGGTCCTCGAAGCCCTCGGTCGCTGAACGTCGTCACGGGGGTCAAACGTGACGTTCCGACGGCGGCGGCACGGGTCTTGCGCAGGATGGGGTCGACGAGACCGAGCGCCTTGTCGGCGAACGTCATCACCCGCCCGGCGGCCCCGGGGGTCGAGTTGTCGACGAGGTTGCCCATCACGGCGAGCGTGATGTTGGCGATGGCGTCGGTGCTCACCGAGAGCCGGAGCCCCGGCTTGAGGATCCAGGGGTGACCGATGAGGAACGAGAACCGGCGGCCCGTGCGCAGGAACCCGTCGAACCGCTCGCCGACGAGTTCGTCGTAGCGCGCCGGTGCGGTTGCCGGATCAGCGAGGAAGAGATCGGCCGCGAGCATGCCGGACTCGAGCCCGTAGTCGATGCCCTCGCCGTTCATCGGATTGACCAGCCCAGCAGCGTCACCGATCGCGACCCATCCCGGTCCGTGGCGGCGCTGTGTCGACATCGGCAGACGCCACGCCCGCGGGCGTTCGAGATTGGGGCCGAGATCCCAGTCGTGCTGGACGAGATGGCGGTACGACTCGAGCAGCGTGTTCAGGTTGAGTTTCTTGAAGCCCTTCATCGTCGACAGCGCGCCGACACCGATGTTGACGGTGCCGTCGCCGGCGGGGAACATCCAGCCGTAGCCCGGGATCGCCGTGCCGTTCTCGTCCTTCAGCGACAGGCACGCTTCGAGGTGGGCATCGGTGTGGCGAGGTGTCGCTGCGTAGGTGCGGATCGCCAATCCGAACGGCTCGTCGGGCACTCGCTCGGCGCCGAGCATTCGTGCAATGGCGCCCTGAGCGCCGGCTGCGACGACGGTGAGGTCGGCCTCGACGGTGCGGCCGCCCGCGACGACTCCGGTGACTCGGCCGTTGTCGATGATCGGTGTGGCCTCGGTCTCGTAGACGAGGTCCGCGCCGGCCTGACTGGCGGCGTCCATCAGCGCGGCGTCGAGGCGGCGGCGGGGCCAGACGGCGCCATGGTTGGGGAAGCGATCCGTGGTGGGCCAGTCGAGCTCGCGCACTTGTTTGCCGGCGATCATCCGCAGGCCCCGGATGTGGTGGGCGTCGTCGAGTGGGATCTTCAGTTCGTTCAGTGCGCCGACGGCACGGGGGGTGAGTCCGTCGCCGCAGACCTTGTCGCGGCCATGCGCGCCTTTCTCGAACACGACGACCCTGGCGCCCGAGCGAGCGGCCTGAATCGCGGTCGCGGCACCGGCCGGCCCGGCGCCGATCACGGCGATGTCGACTCGTTCGGAATTCATGCCTCCACGCTGCCGGAACTTCGGAGGAAAAGCACGGTCGAGCCCCTCGTGCCATCCCGCCCGACCCCGTCCCCACCACGGTTTGCGTTGCAGTTCTGTTGGGGCGTCCCAACGAGATCGCGCCGCAAACGTGTTGAGAGGTGCGAGTTCCGGGTGACGAACGACGTACTGATCGGTGGCGAACGCCTCGCCAACGGCGCGACAATCGCACCCAGCGACGAGAGAGGGATCCCATCATGTCTCAGGTCATCACCCCGTACATCTGCGTCCAGGATGCGGCCGCTGCCCTCGACTGGTATCGAGAGTATTTCGGCGCCACGGTCACCAACGTCATTCCGTGGGAGGGTCGGGTCGGTCACGCCGAGGTCGACGTGTCGGGCGCAGCGTTCTACCTGAGCGACGATGCGCCGCAGCTCGGCGTGGTCGCGCCGGATGGTGACGGCTCGCGCGACTTCGGTGAGCATCGTGGTCCAGGTCGCTGCAGTGGACGACTTCGTCACGCGCGCTGTCGGAGGCGGCGCGGTGGTGCAGCGTGGCATCGAGGAGGCGCACGGTTCGCGCAGCGCGTGGATCGTCGACCCGTTCGGGCATCGCTGGAATGTGGGCACGCCGACGTACACCCCCGAACAGATTGCGGATCGACGGTCACCGTCCGAGCCGTACTACATGACCATCACGACGGCCGACGTCGAACGCGGTGCAGCCTTCTACGGAGCTGTGCTCGGTTGGGAGTTCGCCGACCCCCACAACGGGGGGCGTCATGTCACCAACACCGAGATGCCGATCGGCCTTCGCCCGACCGCGAATCAGTTCGGCGACACCTCGCCAGGACAGATCGAGATGTGGTTCACGGTCCGCGACTTCGATGACGCCGTCGAGCGGGTCCGCATCGCCGGCGGCACCGTCGTCGAAGTCAACTCGTGGGACTCCGGTCGCGAGGCGATCTGCGAGGACGACCAAGGCGTGGGGTTCAAGCTGAGCGAACCGGCGCCGGGCTACGACCGTTGACGACATCGTCGCCCGGCACGAGTGATCTCGCGACAGTCAGATCAGGGCGCCGTACACGAGGGTCTTCAGCTGGCCGCGGAAGTTGAACGTGCCCGACGGCAGTAGCTGCGTCATGAACACCACGGCGAGCCGCTCCACCGGATCGACCCAGAAGGCGGTCGACGCAGCGCCGCCCCACATGAACTCGCCCGGCGAGCCGACGACGCCCGACGCCCCGGGGCCTCTCGACACAGCCACGGTGAGGCCGAAGCCGTTGCCGGCGAACCCGACCTCGCCGTAGCCCATGGGCAGGGCGAGGTCGGTCATCTCCGCGTCGCCCGCCAGGTGGTTGCACGTCATCAGCTCGAGTGTCTTGCGCGACAGCACGCGTTCGCCGTCGAGTTCGCCGCCATTGGCCAGCATCGTGCAGAAGCGCACGTAGTCAGCAGTCGATCCGACGAGACCGCCGCCGCCGTTCAGCAGCCGCGGTGGTCGGAGGTACGTACTGGTCGCCGGGGCGTCGACGAGGACCAGTTCCTTGCGGGCGTTGCGGCCGTAGCACGCGGCGAACCGGTCGACCTTCGCCTCGGGCACGAAGAAGCCGGTGTCGACCATCCCGAGCGGATCGAAGATGCTGGTGCGCAGGTACTCGTCGAAGCGCTGGCCGGACATGATCTCCACCAGCCGGGCGGCGACGTCCATGCCGTGCGAGTAGAGCCAGTGCGTGCCCGGCTGGAAGCGAAGCGGCCACGCGCCCATGGCGGACGCCATCGTGGCCAGATCGTGGTCGGCCAGCCAGCTGCGCTCGCCCAGCAGTAGGTCGCCGTTCTCGTACCCGTACCCGATACCGGACGTGTGCGTGAGGATGTCGCGGACCGTCGGCGGTCGATGTGCCGGCACGATGTGCATCCCGCCGTTCGGGTCCGGTTCGCGCACGGTCATGTTCTTCCACTCGGGGATCCACCGTTCGACGGGATCGTCGAGTTGGAAGTGGCCCCGCTCGTAGAGGGTCATCATCGCGACGCCGGTGACGGGCTTGGTCATGGAGTACAGCCGCCAGATGGTGTCGTCACCGACAGGCACCGCGAGTTCGCGGTCGCGAACACCCAGCTCCGCCGGTAGCCGAGCACGCCGTCGCGCACGATGGCCACCTCGGCGCCCGCGATCTTGCCCGGTTCGATGTAGCGGCTCACCATGTGCTCGTCGATGCGCCCCAGTCTCGAGTCATCCAGTCCTGCAGCCATCGCGTCGATGATCATGTGTCCTCCCCCAGTTCGCGGTCCTGCGCCACCCTGGCACGGTCAGGCGCCCGACGACGACTTACTCGACGACTTGCTCGACGGCGAGCTGACCCTGGCGCGGGGCCGGCCCTGGGGAGGGCTCGTGCTGCTCGTCCGCCATCAGGCGGCCCGGATGGTGGGTGGTCCGGTGGTGCGGATGGTGCCGTCGGGGAGCCGGAGGGTGACTTCACGGTGAGCGCCGAGCTCGATGATCCAGCCGTCGTGGTGGATCTTGCCGTGGTGGACGCTGCAGACGGGGACGAGATTCGACAGGTCGGTGTGGCCGCCGTGACGCCACCAGATGACGTGATGCAGTTTGCAGTGGTCGTAGCCGACGCTGCAGCCGGGGATCGCACATACCCGGTACAGACCGCGTAGCGCCCGCCGTTGCGCCCGGTTGGCGAGGCGGGTCGTACGACCGAGGTTCAACTCGCCCGGCGCGTGGAGCACGACACCGTTACGAACCACCACCGCATGCACATCGCCGTCACCGGCGAGATCGGCGAGGACCCGGGCGGGGATCTCCACCGGGATCGGCCACTCGGCGACCGGGCCGCGCTGGTCGGTGGCATCGGCGTCGATCACGACCACGAACTCCGAGCGAGCCGACCGCGCCACCCCCGCCGTCGCGTCGATCAACGCCGCCAATGCATGGGCGGCGAGGAACCTCTGTTTCTCGATCGGATCGGCAGGACACTCCGCCGGGACCGCCTGCGCGAACAATGCCTCCACCGTGGTACGGAGCTTCGCGTCGAGCCGAACCCCGGTGACCGGATCGAACCGGCCCCGCAGATTCCACATCCCCTCCGCATCGACCCACGTCGACAACCGACAATCACGCCGCTGCCGAGCGAGACGATCCATGCCATCGTCGACCTGCAGCCGCCTCACTTCCAACGCCACCCGCTTCGCGAACTGGTCCACGGTTGCCGCGGCGGCCACGGCGTCGAGTCGATCGACACGTCGGAACAGTTCGGCGCGTCGCGACTCGTCGAGCTGACTCGAAGCCCGAGTCACCGCGTCGACGTGACCCGCTGTGATCAGCCCATCGTCGAGTCGCCGCGCCAGTTCGGGTGTGGCATCCAAGGTGCGGGCTCGTGCCGTGGTCTTCGCGGCCGCACCCAGCGAACTCTTCGCCGCAGCCGCGGACGCGACTCGGCGAAACTGTCAAGCTGCGCCAAACGACCCGCCAGCACGGCGTGTTGCGCATCGGCCCACGCCGTCAACTCCCGCAACGACACCAGTCCCGACTCGATCACATCGGCCGACGCGTCGACATCATCACGGACCACACCGATGTGCCGCACCCGCTCGATCACAGCCCCCGTCTCCATGACCTCGACCATAGGGAAGGGGTGTCACACAGTTGCGAGGACGGACGTCTATTTGGGACATCGACGGGACGGGGGGGGGGGGGAAGCGGTTGTCCTGGCGTGTGATGCGGACTCGGTCGGGAGTGAGCCGACGGGAGCTGCGTGCAGGAGTCACTGCGCAGCGGTGACAACCATGGGTGCGCCGCCGCGGACGACTCACGACCAATCCCTCTGCGGGTGGGATGGTTGCAGTCGTCGGTGTGAGGTCGACCCGTTGCGCCAGGCGGGCGAGCACGAGCGTCAGTTGCATCTGCGCGAGGGTGAAACCGATGCACGAACGGGGGCCGCGACCGAACGGCATCCAGGCCATCTCGGCAGCAGCGCGCCCTTGCGTCGACGTCCAGCCAGCGGTCGGGATCGAGCGTGCGGCTTCGGCGAACGTCGCAGGGTCGCGGCCGGTCAGGTACGGCGACCATGCGACGATGGTGTTGCGCGGGAGGCCGAAGCCGCCCACGTTCATCTTCGCTGCGGTGACCCGTGGCGAGATTCCCGACCCGGGATGGAGACGGAGGGTCTCGTGCACCGTCCGCCCCGCGAGTTCGAACGACGCGTACTTAACGTTGCCGCTGCGGCCGAAGACCTGGGACGCCTCGATCCGCAGCCGGCTCCACAGTCCCGTGCACGTCGTGGCCTCCCACGCCAGCCAGGCAAGGAGGATGACGTCGTGTCGTAGCCCGCCCCGATGAGCGTCTTGACCTGATCGCGGATCTCGGCATCGGTGAGCTCCGCCTGGTCGACCAATGCGGCGAGGATGTCGAACGGGTCGTGGTCAGTCGATCGCCGGATGGCTGCGATCTCCCCGTCGATCATCTCGTCGAGGGCGTCACGGTCGCGCCCGACAGCTGCGCGGAAGCCGAACGGGAACGGATGCGGTGCCGGTCCCCACAGCGGGCCCCCGAGATGATCCTGGATGCGCTGGAAGCGCTGCTCGATGTCGTCCGTACGGCCGATGAGCCGATCACCGAAGAGCGCGTGAACCACGGTCTCGATCACGAGTCGCTTCGCCCAGGGCGCCACGTCGACCGGCCGTTCTGCAGCCCCGACCGCCAGCAGCTGGTCGATCGCCACATCTGTCTGCTCAATGATCATCGGTATCCAACGATCGAGCCGGCGGCGGCTGAACGCCTCCTGGACCGCGCCACGTCGCCTGCGGTGGTCGTCGCCGGAGGACGCCAGCATGGTCGTCTCACCGATCGCGAAGGGGAAGGGGCTGAGCGGATGATCCCCACCGGAACCGGTCGGCCGGTTGCAGGAGCAGTTCCCGCACGGTTGCCGGGTCGGCGAGCACCACGAAACGGAGGGGGCCGCCACCGAGCCGGGCACCGGACCCACCGTCGTCGCGATCTCGTCGAGCACCGACTCGGGTGTCCGCATGAGTCCACGCAGCAGCCTGAGCTGCCTCCGGCGAAGTGGACTCGGAAGGCGGGTCATCTTCACACCATCACTCGCGGCGACTCCCGCCGCGGTGACGCCAACGCTGCGGTGAGGATTCTGGTGATCTTCATGTGTGTCTCTGCTGATTGCCAATTGCCGGTTGCTCGTTGTGCTGTGACATCGTGGTCAGCCGAGCCCGACCGACGTGCCGGTGGCGAACAACACCAGCAGCGCTGTCGCAACGAGGGCGAGGATCTTCACGGGGCGGCGCATCCGCCAGCCGTCGTCGATCGGCGCGACGACGGCGTTCAGGCTCCGGACGATCACGGCGTAGGTGGCGACCATCAGCACACCCCGAAGAGCACTCCTACGGTGAGGCCATTGCCCACGAGGTCGGCGCCGAGATGATCGGAACGGGAATCGCGAGCACTGCGAACACGACGCGGACGGCTCTCGGCCAGTCGGTGCGAGCGCTCGCCACCGACGCCCCGAAGACCGTGGGCAACATATTGCGCCGGCGCCGGTGAAGATCGGCAACGTCAGCACCGCGGCCAGCACCCGCGCGGCTGTGCTCCACCGTCGCCGAACACGTGCCCGTCGTGCTGCCCGCGCCGCCCCGTGCCCGGCACCAGCGACGGTGAACGTGAGGACGATGAAGATCGTGCCGCCCCAGGAGAATTCTGGATCGTCGCTGATGAGCGCATCCAGCAACGAGCCACGACGCCGAGCGTCGCGCCGGCAACTGGGGCCACGAGCACGATCCACCAAGCCGGCGCGTGTCCGCCGACGAGCCGGGTCCCGGGTTCGATCACCGACAGGTCGTCGAGTGCAGGCATGTTCAGACAGACGGAGCAGAGACGCACGACGGGTGACAGCCAGTGGCATGTGGCCCACGTGTCACCCGTGCGCCCGCTTTGTTCGTCTCTACGGGCTCTGCTCGCGCCGGTCGAGCGGACGTGGCGTCAGTATTCGAGTTGGCCGGCGAGGGATTCGACGGCGTCGATGAACTCCTCGACCATCTCGATCACCACCTGGCCGGCCGACTTGGGTTGGTTCATGGAGCCAACGATCTGGCCGACGAAGTAGTTGGCGAGCTTCTCGGCGCCGGATCCGTGCGTGTACGCCGCCCGGTTGATGCGCGCCTGGGCCTCGTTGGTGAGGATCGGCTGCAGCGGCATGCCGAGCGGGTCGGGCGTGTCCTGACGATCCCACTCCTCGGTCCACGCCGACTTCAGCATTCGGGCGTGCTTGCCGGTGAGCGATCGTGAGCGGATCGTGTCGGCCGATGTGGCGGCGAGGAACTTCTGCTTGACGACGGGATGCGTCTCGGCCTCATCGGTCGTCAACCACACCGAGCCGCACCACACCCCCTGCGCGCCGAGTGCCATGGCGGCAGCCATTTGACGACCCCGCCCGATACCTCCGGCGCCGAGCACCGGGATGTCGACCGCATCGACGATCTCGGGGATCAGCACCATCGAGCCGATCTCGCCGGTGTGGCCACCGGCCTCTGAGCCCTGGGCAATGATCAGATCGACGCCGGCCGCTTGATGCCGTTCGGCGTGTTGTGGCCGCCCGGCGAGCGCACCGATCAAGCGGCCCTCCTCCTTGACCCGGTCGATGAGGAACTGCGGTGGCGGGCCGAGCGCATTGGCGACGAACGCGGTCTTGTGGGCCAACGAGATCTCCAACTGCGGTCCGGCGGCGGCGGCGCTGAACGGTGCGATCCCGCCGTGACCAGCTGTTGAACGGCCCGTCGACCCGCTCTCGTCGGGCGGGAACTCGGGCACGTCGTAGCGGCGCAGGATGTCGTCGACGAATGCTCGATGCGTGTCGGGGATCAGCGCTCGGATGTCGTCGAGGGTGTAGCCGCCGTCTTCGTCGCCGGCATACTTCGCTGGCACGATCAGGTCGACGCCGTAGGGCCGGTCGCCGATCTCGGCTTCGATCCACGCCAGGTCGATCTCGAGTTGCTCGGGCGAGTGGGCGACCGCACCGAGCACGCCGAGCCCGCCGGCTTTCGAGACAGCGGCAACGACGTCACGGCAGTGGCTGAATGCGAAGATCGGGAATTCGATACCGAGCATCTCGGTGGCGGCGGTTTTCATCTGGTCTCCTGACGACGGGGCGAGCGTGTCCATTGTGGCCGCGCCGCCGTCCGGCGGACGAAGCCGCGTCGGGCCGAAGATCCCGCCTCGACGGGAACGGCGTACGCTCGGGATTGGTCGTCATTCCGGCGGCCACATCTCTCAGGAGCGATAACTCATGTCCGTGACCGACTCGACAACAACGTCAGAGCTCGTCTCCAGGGCGAAAGCGATCACCGAGCGCGAGCTGGCGATCTACAAAGAACGAACCAAGGGATCGCAAGCCGCCACCGAGCGCGCTCGCAAGGTCCTTCCCGCCGGGGTGCCGTCGAGCTTCCAGGCGTACGACCCGCACCCGATCGTGGTGAAGCACGCCTCGGGATCGCACATGGTCGACGTCGACGGCAATACCTACGTCGACTACGACATGGGTTTCGGCGCACTGTTCGCCGGGCACATGCACCCAGCGGTTCGCAAGGCCGTCGAGGCGCAGCTCGACCACGGCACGTTGTACGTCACGCCGTGCGAACTCGACGCCGAAGTCGCCGAACTGCTCGCTGAGCGTTACGGCTTCCCGATGTGGCGCCCCACGAACTCGGGCACCGAAGCCACCATGGACGCGATCCGTCTCGCCCGCGGCGTCACCAAGCGCGAGAAGCTCGTCAAGGTCGAAGGCGGCTACCACGGCCACCACGACGAGGTGATGATCTCCAACAAGCCGGCCATCGCCGACGCCGGCCCTGCCGACGCTCCATGGTCGATCCCCCAGTCGGCCGGTATCACGCAGGGCACGATCGACGACGTCATCGTCATCCCCTACAACGACGCTCCAGCACTCGAGCGGGCCCTTGCGAGCCGCGAGGTCGCCTGCTTCATCGTCGAGCCGGTCATGGAGAACATCGGGATCTGTCTGCCCTTGCCTGGCTACCTTGAAGCGGTCCGTGAGATCTGCACGAAGTACGGCACGCTGTTGATCTTCGACGAAGTCAAGACGGGTCTCACGGCCGGGTGGGGTGGCGCCACCGGGAAGCTCGGTGTCATGCCCGACCTCGTCACGCTGGCCAAGTCGATCGGCGGTGGGTTCCCGGTCGGCGCGTTCGGTGGCAAGGCCGAGTACATGGGCCTGATCACCACGGGCGAGGTACTCCATCTCGGCACGTACAACGGCAATCCGCTGGTGATGGCTGCGGCGAAGGCGACGCTCACCGAAGCGTGCACTGCCGAGGCCATCGAGGCCGCGGTCGCCCTCAACCATCGGCTCGTACTCGCCTGCCAGCCGATCATCGACGATGCCGGCTTGCCGGCCCACACCGTCGAGTTCGGTGCCAAGGGCTGCATCACGTGGTCGATCGAACCGGTGACGAACTATCGCGACTACAAGGCCACCGACTTCGACCTCGCGTTCGCCCAGTGGATGCACGGCATCAATCGCGGCATCCTGTTGCCGCCGGGCCTCGATGAGCAGTGGCTGATCTCGGTGATGCACAGCGAAGCCGATGCCATGCGGTACGCCGACGTGTTCGCCGAGTTCGTCGCCGAACTCACCGCCTGAGCCCGATCGGCGTCGTCGCCGACTGAGAGACTGCGTGCCGTGGCTCTCTTCTGCACCGACACGTTCCTCGACGCCAATACCGACCGCCTCGCGGCCATAGCGCCCGATCTCGAGATCGTTGCGCTTCGGCGCGGCGAGGAGGTCCCGGCCGCCGACATCGAGCGCATCACCATTGCGTTCTTCTCCGACGATGCGTGGCCGGAACGCGCAGCACCGTTCATGAAGGTTGCCCTCGAGGCAACCAACCTGCAATGGCTGCACTCGATGTCGGCCGGCGTCGACAGCCCGATCTTCGCGATGTTCATGGACCGAGGGGCTCGGGTGACCACCTCGTCGGGAGCGAGTGCTGCACCGATCGCGGGCACGGTGATGCTGTATCTGCTGGCGCTGAGCCGGGGGTTGCCCCACTGGATGCGGGCGCAGGCAGCCCACGAGTGGAGCCCGGCCCCATTTCGTGAGCTCGACGGACAGCGACTCGTGGTCGTCGGCTACGGCCCGATCGGCCAGGAGGTCGTGCGCCTCGCCGAAACATTCCGGATGGATCCCGTGATCGTTCGTCGCGCGGCCCACGGCGACGAGCCATACCCGGTCCGAACACTCGCCGAGTTGACCGCTGTGGTGAGCGACGCCGATGCCGTCGTGGTCGCGCTCCCGCTCACCGAGACGACCCGCGGCATCGTGTCGGCCGACGTGATCGCGGCGATGGCGACGCACGCGATGTTCGTCAACGTCGGGCGGGGCGAACTCGTCGATCAGGCCGCCTTGACGGACGCCCTGAAGTCGGGGCGCCTCGGTGGAGCGGGTCTCGACGTGTTCGCAACCGAGCCCCTCCCCGCTGAAGACCCGCTGTGGGATCTGCCCAACGTGATCATCTCGCCCCACAGCTCAGGGGCGAGCGATGGTTCGACGCAACGGGTCGTCGAGATCTTCCTCGACAACCTCGGCCGGTTCGTTCGCGGCGAACCGTTACGCAACGAGGTGCAACGAGGCTGATCAGCGGGGACGGATGACGGTCAGGCGGCGATCAGTTCTGCGTGGGTACGGAGCTTCTCGATGGCCCGCTCCACCCGCCGACGAACGGCCTGTGGTGTCACGCCGAGTTCATTGGCGATGACGGCGAACGTGACTGCCTCGTGGCCGCGCAGGCCGAACCGGGCGGCGACGGCATACCGGCTCGTCGGGTCGAGGTGGTCGAGCAGTGCGTCGATCTGTTCACTCCGGACGTTACGTTCGGCTGTCTCGTCCGGGCCTTCGTCATTGCTCCGCACCATTGAGCCGAGGGTGTCGGTGCCATCGCCGAGGGGACGGTCCATCGAGTCGAGTTGGCTGAGCATGTCGATCATGGCCAGTTCGCCGGTGAGACGACTGGTGGTTGCGGCAGCGGCGATGCGCAGCTCGCGGCTGCGGTGGCCGGGGATCCTGATCGTGGTTGCCGACGCTTCGAGGCCCCGTTGGATCGACTGGCGAATCCACCAGGTTGCGTAGGTGGAGAACTTGAAGCCACGGCGCCAGTCGAACTTGTCGACGGCCTTGTCGAGGCCGATCATGCCGTCTTGGACGAGGTCTTCGCGGTCGAGGTGCATCGGCACATTGAACTTGTTGGCGATGCTCTGCACCAGGCGGACATTGGCTTCGATGAAGTGGTGGCGGGCGTTCTCGCCGTCGACGATCAACTGTTCGTCGCCGGCGTCGGCGCTGCCGTCGGCCAGGCGTTGCGCCGCATCACGGCCGGCTTCGATCGCCTTGGCGAGGACCCGCTCATCGTGGGCTGTGAGCAGCGCGCGGCTGTCGTGACGGCGTGTTTGCCTTCCGGTCGTGGACGTGTCGCGGTGGCTCGTCGGTGGCGGTGGGCATGGTGCATCAGTATAAAACACACTTTTCAAAAGGTAAATGAAGGGTAGATCAACAGAATACCGTGCTCCGCTGATGGACCCGGGCAACAGGTGTCTTGCAATACGTATGATCAATGGGTGACGCTGATCGAACCGAAACCCGACCTGCCGTCGTGGACGTTCCTGACGAACCACGCGCACGTGATGGTGGCCCTCAGTCGCGATCCTGATCTCCGCCAGCGTGACCTCAGCTACGTCGTCGGGATCACCCCGGGTGCCGTGCAGCGAATCCTCGATGATCTCGAGCGTGGTGGCTACCTGCGGCGTCAGAAGGTCGGCCGCCGCAACCATTACGAGATCAACGACCGCCTCCGGTTGCGCCATCCGCTCGAAGGCGAACACACCGTCGGTGAGCTCCTCGAAATGCTCCACGACTGAACTCGACGACTACTCTCTGCCTCTGTATGACCGTTGAGCTGAGGTGTTCCTGATGGGTCCCGCTGGATGGATTGCGTTGCTCGTCGTCGTTGGAGTCGTGGTCTTCGTCGTCTGGTGGTGCTGCTCGAAACGTCGATCCGTGTCGAGCCCGGCACGCTGGCCCTGCTGCTTGAAGCGGGGTGCGTCCACCGAGCCGGGCGCTTGGTCCTGGTCGGCACTTCATGCAGCCGTGGCGCAAGGCGATGGTCCAGGTGTACCCGTCACGGGAGCTGGCGCTCATTGCGGGAGGTCCGGCATCGGGCGACGAGCGGGTCGACAAGACCGATGTGCCGCTCCGGCTCCACCTCGGCGACAAGGCGTTCGCCACATTGAGTTACACCGTGCGCTGCCAGCTCGACCCCAGCCCGGCTCCAGTCTGTCCACGACCAGTTCGGTCCCGAAGGCATCTGGTCGGCGCTGCGCGACACGACGGCGGAGTCTTGATCGCCGAGGCGGCGCGAACGTGTCGATCGACGACGCGTTCGGTGATCGGTTCACGGCACTTGGAAAGCGCATGGAGCAGGCGCTCGGCGAGGCGCTCGGCGGCATCGGGTTCCAGCCTGACGATGTTCAGCCTTCGCGAGATCGACCTCGGTGAGACCGGAGAGATCATCCAGTCCACGTTGCGCGCCGACGCGGAACTCGAGCGCGAGCAGGCGATGGTCAAGGTCCGCCAGGCCCGGCTCGAGAACGACACCGCCATGGGAGAACTGGCAGCGAGCATCGATAGCGACGTGCTGTTGCGCTACCGCCAGCTCGAGTCGTGGCGGGACATCCTGGCGCGCTGGGACGGCGACCAGGCGATCCCGTCGGCGCTGTCGGCACCACTCGCCTCGGCTGCGACCGGGCTGGAGGTGCAGCTCACGCGCAGTGACGAGCAGAGCCTCACCGAGGAAGCAACGTCGACGGACGAGTGGGCGTGAGCACGTCTCCGTGGTCCGGTGACGCGCCGGACGGACGCCGGTCGAAGGGGAGGCAGCATCGCCTCCTCGAGGTCGTGACGGTGGTTCTCCTCGCTGTCGCCAGCGTCGGGTCGGCATGGTCGGCGTACCAGGTGTCGCAGTGGAACGGGGCCGAGACCGACGAGGCGCGGGCGTCGGCCACCTTCCGTATCGACGCCTCCCGCGAGTATGCGCTGGCGACGCAGATCGTCGCCTACGACGCGTCGGCGGTGAGCCAGTACGCCCAGTCGATCGCTGCCGACAACGTCGAATTGCAGACGTTCCTCCGCGAAACCATCGTGCGACCCGGGTTCCGCCCGATCATCGATCAGTGGAAACAGCAGCTCGACGCCGGCCAACTCCCGACGAACCTCCTGGAGAATCAGGACTACCTCGATGAGCTGTTCGCGGCCTCCGAGGCCGCCGACGCCAAGGCGCTCGCAGCGTCCGTACGTGGCGAGGTGGCCGGCGACAACGCCGACGACTACATCCGCCTGACCCTGTTCTTCGCCACGGCACTGTTCTTCGCCGGAATCACGGCATCGTTCAAGACCCGGTTCGCGCGGCTGATGCTGCTGAGCGCCGCCGGCATCACGCTGCTCGTCGCCGGCTCGCTCCTCGCCAGCTATCCCGTCGCCTGAGTGACGATCTCGTGCCCGAGCACCAGCGTGGTGCGATCCGCGAGCTGGTCGAGGACAGTGTTCAGTACGAGGTTGGCGGTGACCGCGTCGAGATTGGCGGTCGGCTCGTCGAGCACGATGACCCGATGATCGGCAAGCAACACCCGAGCGAGCGCGAGGCGTTGTACCTCGCCGCCACTCATCGCTGAGCCCCCGCGTCCGATTCGGGTGTCGAGATGCTGAGGGAGGAGCCCGAGCCAGGTGTCCAGACGTACGGCGTCGAGGGCTGCGACCAGCGCATCGTCGTCGGCCTCGGGATCGGCGATCCGGAGGTTCTCTCGCACGGTCGTGTCGGCCAGCCACGGCAGCTGCTGCACCCAGGTCACCCGCTCGCGGCGATGGCTCCACCGATGGCGCCGATGTCGTTGCCGTCGAGTCGATAGCTGGCCGGCATGTGGTGGCAGGAACCCGACCAGCGCAGCAGCGAGCGTCGACTTGCCACTGCCACTCGGGCCGGTGACCGTGGTGTGGGAACCGTACGGGAGCTCGACCGAGACAGGACCGAGTGCGTCGTTCGGACTCGTCGGCCATCGAGCCGTGAGACGATCGAGCGCGATGTCGGGGACGACGCTCACGGCGTGGGGATCGGTCGGCTCCGGTAGCGGATCGGGCGTGTCGAGCACCGACACCACGCGGTGAGCCGACCCCGCCACACTCGGAACGGTTGCGGCGGCCTCGTTCACGGAGCCCACGAGTTCCACGATGGCCAACGGCCAGAGCACCAGCACGCCGAGGACAGGTCCGGCAATCGACGTCGCCGACGGGCCGATCACGGCCAGCGTCGCGATCGTCGTGACGAGGGGGGCTGCCGCAACGACTGCAGCAGTACCGGAACGCAGCCGAGTCCGCCGGGTCGACAGCACATCGAGTTCGTCCCCGGCGGACTCGATGCTGCGTCGAGCCGCTCGCTCGATGCGATGGGCGATGAGCGCGTCGAGCGACTCGGTGTACGACAGCGCCCTGCCGGCGAGTCGGGCGCGCCGCTCGGCCATCAGCGGGCCGATCGACGACTCGCGGGCAACAGTGACAGCGGGCAGCGCCACACCGACGATCACGAGAGCCACGAGCAGCACGAGCCCGGCGGCGGGGTCGAGCACGATCGTGATGAGCGCAGCCGCGGCCGCGGTGGCCGCGACGGCGAGCACCGGCCCGAGCACCCGGACGAACAGATCGAGGAGCCGGTCGACATCGTTCACCACCCGCTGGAGTACGTCGCCGCGTTCCCAGCCGGGAATGCCCGCGGGCGCGATGTCGGCGAGCCGGTCGACGACGGCGGCGCGGATCTCGCTGAGTGAACGCAGCCCGGCGTCGTGCGTTGCCAGTCGTTCTCCGTAACGGAACACGCCCTTGCCGATGCCGAACGTTCGAACAGCGAGGATCGCGAGCGACAGCTCGGCCAGATCCGGTTGCTCGCTGGCCTTCACGATCAGCCAGGCCGCAACGGCGGCCAGCCCGAGCGTGCACACCTCGGCGAGCGCGCCGAGCAGCGTGGCACCCACGAAGCGACGACGGGCCGGCCGCGCCATCTGCATCACCCGCCGCGTGGCGGTGCGGAGTTCCTTGCGGGTGGGACTCGGCGCACTCGGTGTCGCTGTCGGTGCGGTCGGGTTCGGCGCGCGAGGCCGGGGCGCTCAGCGTGTACGCAGCGTGCACAGTCGGATCGGGCCGGGCTGGTGGCTGCGCTGGTGGCTCGATCGCACCACCGAGTTCGATGACGTGATCCGCGACCGCTCGGCACCGAGCGTCGTGGGTCGCCACCAGCACGGCCGCACCGTTGACGTCGTGCCAACCGGCCGATCGCATGCCACACACGTTGTGCGTTGTCGGCATCGAGGTGAGCGGTCGGCTCGTCCGCGAGGACGAAGCGAGCGCGACCGGCTCGGACGGCCACGAGCGCCGCGGCCACCTGCACACGTCGCAATTGGCCACCCGAGAGTTCGTCGGTTCGGCGCGATCCGAGCCCGGTGAGGTCGACGTCGTCGAGTGCCGTGGCGACGAGATCATCGGAGGCCTCCGTCGACCCGCGTACGTCGTCGGCGACGGAGGTTCCGAGGGCGGTCAGGCGCTGCCCGACGACAGCCAACTGGTCGGCCCACGATTCAGGATCGAGGTCGCGTAGATCGATTCCGCCGACCGTGATGGCGCCTCGTCGGTGCAGGAGTCGCCCGCGGCAGGCGTCGATGAGCGTCGACTTGCCGATCCCGGTCGGCCCGTACACCGCGACGATCGATCCTGGCGTCACATCCAGGTCGATGTCGGCCAGCACGGTCCGATCCCGGCGGACGAGATCCACCCCGCGCAGCAGCATCGGACCGGATGTCGGCGCATCGAGGTGGCCGAGCGGCATCACCGGTCGTTCGAGCAGATCGTGGAGATCGTCGCTCGCATCGAGACCCGACTGGGCGGCATGGAAGCCGGCACCGACTCGACGCAGCGGCAGATAGCACTCCGGCGTGAGCAGCAGGACCACGAGCGCGGTGACGAGGGCGAGGCCGCCTGATGCCAGCCGGAGGCCGATCTCGACGGCGATCAGTGCCACCGACAGTGTCGCGATGAGTTCGAGGGCGAACGCCGAGAGGAAGGCGACGCGCAGTGCCGCCCATCGTGGTCGCCCGGTACTGCTCGGACACGTCGTGGACCGAGTCGCGTTGCGCCTCGGCCCGCCCGAACAGGCGCAGCGTCGGGAGCCCCTCGACGACGTCGAGGAAGTGCCCACCGAGGCGTTGCAGCACGGCCCACTGGCGTTGCGTGCGGCGCTCGGTCATCCGGCCGATCAGCACCATGAAGATCGGGATCAATGGAACCGTGACCGCGATCAGCAGCGCCGACGGCGGGTCGGCGAACAGGATCCGTGCACCGGCGGCCAATGGCACCGTGACGGCCAACATGAGTGCCGGGAGGAACTGTCGGACGTACGGCTCGAGTTCGTCGACGCCGGTCGTGGCGATCATGGCCTCGCGGCTCGCGCAGTCCGCCGGTGCGTGCGGTCGCCGTCGGCTCGTGCGTGGTCGAGGACGGCGGAGCGCACGTCGTGGCGCATCGCTCGCATCGTTCGCGCCGCCGACCATTCGCTCGCGCCGGCACCCGCGGCACGAACCGCTGCGACGGCCCGCGAGCGCAGGATCAGCATCCGGGCGAGCCCGCCCGACACGTCGCCGTCCTGCACGAGGTCGGCCAGCCCGTTCGCGAGCAGTTCGGCCTGCACGACCACGGCCATCGCGGTCACCACTGCGATGGCACCGACGATGATCAGGTGTCGTCGCAGTCCCGGGATCGAGCCGGACCAGACGGATGTCGACCGGCCCGCGCCGGCCGACATCGCTCACGACCGGTGGACGACCGGGAGGTGCTGGGTACCGATCCGCTTGCGGAACACCCAGTACGTCCATCCTTGGTACAACAGCACGATCGGCGTCATCACCAGGGCGACGATGGTCATCACCTTCAAGGTGTAGTCGGTCGATGACGCGTTCTCCACGGTGAGGCTGAAGGCGGGGTCCGTGCTCGACGGCATCACGTCCGGGTACAGCGAGCCGAACAACGCGATCACGGCGAACGCGATCGCCAGGCCGGTGGCGCTGAAGGCGATGCCTTCGCTGTTGCGCCGCTCGGCGAACACGCCGACCACCAGTGCGACCGCGGCACCGAGCACGACGATCCAGGTCCAGCCCTCTCCGCGTTCGAGCTGGTTCCAGATGAGGAACGTTGCGCCGGCGACGATCGCGACCGGCCCGGCGATCTGGGCCGCGCGGTGTGCGCGTGCTCGGACGTCACCGACAGTCTTCAGGCTGAGGAAGTTCGCACCGTGCAGGATGAACAGCGACGCCGTGGTGATGCCGCCGAGCAAGCCGAACGGATTGAGGAGCGTGAACAACGTTGCCGGTGAAGTCCTGTTGGGCGTTGATCGGGACGCCCTGCACGATGTTCGCGAACGCGACACCCCACAGCACCGCCGGGATCCAGGATCCGACGGCGATCGCGAGGTCCCAGCGTCGACGCCAGCGGACGTTGTCGACCTTGCCGCGGTACTCGAACGCCACGCCTCGGAAGATCAGCGCCATCAGGATGAGGAACAGGGCGAGGTAGAAGCCGGAGAACAACGTGGCGTACCAGTTGGGGAATGCGGCGAACGTGGCGCCTCCCGCAACGAGCAGCCAGACCTCGTTGCCGTCCCAGACCGGCCCGATCGTGTTGATCATCACTCGGCGGTCCGCGTCGGTGCGTCCGATCGGGTGCAGGAGCATGCCGACGCCGAAGTCGAAGCCCTCGAGGAAGAAGTAGCCGATCCACAGAACGGCGATGGTGATGAACCAGAAGTCGGTGAGTGCCATGACGCCCTCGTTCAGTAGGCGAAGACGAGCCGGTCGGCGTCGTCGTCGGATGTGGTCGGTTCGTCGTCGGAGTCGTCGGACGGTCGTCGGGTCCGCGGGTCGTGTCGTCGTCGGGTTCGTCGCTGCCACCGAGAATGCCCGTGATCGCTGCGTCGGGGCCGGCCTCGACGTAACGCTTGAGCAGGATGAGCTCGACGATGCCGAGCGCCCCGTACACGAGCGTGAAGGTCACCATCGTGAGCAGGACGGAGGCGCCGCCGACCGATGTCGACACGCCGTCCTCGGTGAGGAGCCGCACCTCGGGGATGCCGGTCGGGTTGGGCGCGACGACCCACGGTTGGCGCCCGAGCTCGGTGAAGACCCATCCGGCGGTGTTGGCGAGGAACGGTGTGGCGATGAGGGCGATGGCCATGCGGCCACCCCACTTGCTCTCGGGCAGGACCTTCTTCCATCGCAGCCACACCAGTGCTCCGGCGGCCACGACGACGCTCACCATGCCGAGACCGATCATCGCCCGGAAGCTCCAGTAGGTGACGATGAGGTTGGGTCGGTAGTCGCCGGGCCCGAACTGCTCCTCGATAGGCGGCCTGGGTGTCGATCACTCCGGGTATCTCGGCGTTCCAGTCGTCGGTGGCGAGGAACGAGAGCAGGTTGGGGATCACGAGCGAGCGCACGTCACACTCGGCGCTCACGTCACCGATCGCGAAGACGGACAGTCCGGCGCCCGACTCGGTTTCGCAGAGCGCCTCGGCGGCCGCCATCTTCATCGGCTGCTGTTCGAACATGAGACGTGTCTGGAAGTGACCCGACAGCGTGAGCGCGAACCCGGCAGCGATCGTCACCCACAGCCCGGTCCTGAGCGCGCGAGTGAAGCCCTCGCGGTCGACCTCGACCGGCCTGCGGCGCATCAGCCACCAGGCGGAGATGCCGGCGACGAAGACCGCCGCGGTGAGCACGGAGCCGCTGATCACGTGGGGATAGGCAGCCAGGGTCGTGCTGTTGGTGAGCACCGCCCAGATGTCGACCAGTTCGGCGCGTCCGCGCTCGGGGTTGAAGATCACGCCGACGGGGTGCTGCATCCAGGAGTTCGCCGCGACGATGAAGTACGCCGACAGCCATGTACCGATCGCCGCAGCCCAGATCGTGGCGAGATGGATCTTCGGGTTGAGACGACCCCAGCCGAAGATCCACAGACCGAGGAAGGTCGACTCCAGGAAGAACGCCACCAGACCCTCCATCGCGAGCGGAGCGCCGAAGACGTCGCCGACGAAGCGTGAGTACTGGCTCCAGTTCATCCCGAACTGGAACTCCTGCACGATGCCGGTGACGACGCCCATTGCGAAGTTGATCAGGAACAGCTTGCCGAAGAACTTGGTGAGTCGCAGGTCGGATTCGCGGCCGTGGCGATACCAGCGGGTGTGGAACCAGGCGACGAACATCGACAATCCGATGCTCAGCGGCACCATGAAGAAGTGGTAGATGGTCGTGATCCCGAATTGCCAGCGGGCGAGGGGGAGAGCGTCGAGGGCAAACATCACCTCTCCAGTGTGGCGATACCCCAGCGGGTGTCCGTAGGGCCCAAAGCCCCACACCTCACACCTCTCGCCTCCCCACCCCGAAAAATGCGCCAGCGTGTGCGCTGGGTGCACGTTTCGGCGCACATTTCGGGGTGGGGGGCGGGGGTGGAGTGGGGATTGGGGACTTTGGGCGGTCGTCGTGGTGCTTGCGGTGCGGCAGGATGGAGCCCATGAGCCAGACGACTGCCTGCATCGATGGGAACGAGGCGGCGGCCAAGGTGGCCTACGCGCTGTCGGAGGTGGTGGCGATCTATCCGATCACGCCGGCCTCGGCGATGGGGGAGCTCGCCGATGCGTGGTCTGCGTCCGGGGTCACCAACCTGTGGGGTGCGGTTCCCGAGGTCGTCGAACTGCAGTCGGAGGCCGGGGCAGCCGGCACGTTGCACGGTGCGCTGCAGACCGGCGCCCTCGGCACCACGTTCACGGCCTCGCAGGGGCTGCTGCTGATGCTGCCCAACATGTTCAAGATCGCCGGCGAGTTGACGCCTGCGGTGATCCACGTCGCCGCACGGGCAATTGCCACGCACGCTCTGTCGATCTTCGGTGATCACAGCGATGTGATGGCGGCGCGCACGACCGGCTTCGCCATGCTGTGCGCGAGTTCGGTGCAAGAGGCCCACGACTTCGCTGCGGTGTCGCATGCGGCGACGCTGCGCACCCGGGTGCCCTTCCTGCACTTCTTCGACGGGTTCCGCACGTCGCACGAGATCAATCGGATCGATCTGCTGGCCGACGACGACTTGACGCTCGCTCGTGCGTGACGACGACATCGCCGCTCACAAGATGCGACGCCTTCGCCCCACGGCACCGGTCATGCGCGGGACGGCCCAGAACCCCGACGTGTTCTTCCAGGCCCGCGAGGCGTCGAACACGTACTACGACGCCGTCCCGTCCGCCGTCGAGGAGGTGTTCGCCGAACTCGCCGAGCTGACCGGTCGCCGCTACGGGCTCGTCGACTACGAAGGGGCGCCGGATGCCGAGCGTGTCATCGTGATGATGGGTTCGGGCTCCGGCGCCGTCGGCGAGACGGTCGCGAAACTGGTTGCCGACCGGCGAGAAGGTCGGGCTCGTCACGATCCGCCTGTTCCGTCCGTTCCCGACCGAGGCGCTGCTGGCGGCACTGCCCACCACGGTCAGCTCGATCGCCGTGCTCGATCGCACGAAGGAGCCGGGCGCGGTCGGTGAGCCGCTGTTCCAGGACGTCGTCACCACGCTCGCCGAATCCGATCGCCCGAAGGTGCGAATCATCGGTGGTCGCTACGGCCTCGGCTCCAAGGAGTTCACACCGGCGATGGCCAAGGCGGTCTTCGACGAGGCGGGCCGACCTGACCCCAAGCGGCGCTTCACGGTCGGCATCGTCGACGACGTGACCGGGCTGAGCCTCGACGTCGACGACTCGTTCCAGGTCGACCGTGCTGGTCGGTCGGCGGTGTTCTACGCACTCGGCAGTGACGGCACGGTGGGTGCGAACAAGGCGTCGGTGAAGATCATCGGCCACGAACCCGACCTCTACGCACAGGGCTACTTCGTCTACGACTCGAAGAAGTCCGGCTCGATGACGGTGTCGCACCTTCGCTTCGGCCCCGAGCCGATCCGCTCGACGTACCTCGTGCAGGAGGCCGACCTCGTCGCCTGCCACCAGTTCGGTCTCCTCGACCGCTTCGACGTGCTGGCCGACATCCGCCGCGGTGGAACGTTCCTGCTCAACGCCCCGTACGCGGCCGACGAATTGTGGGACCACCTCCCTCGGTCGATCCAACGGCGCATCGTGGAGCAGGACCTGCGGGTGTTCACGATCGACGCCACCCGGATCGCCCGCGAGCTGAAGATGCCGGGCCGCATCAACACGATCATGCAGCCGTGCTTCTTCGCGCTGACCGACGTGATGGACGTCGACCGGGCGATCGGAGCGATCAAGGAGTCGATCAGTGCTGCCTACGGCCGGCGCGGTCAGCCTCATCGTCGAACGCAACGAGGCCGCCGTCGACCTCGCCCTCGCCGAGTTGACCGAGGTGGTCGTTCCATCGGCGGTCGCCGAGGCATCGGTCGAAGAGACGCTCGATGTGCTCGTGGCGGTCGGCGACTTCGACGAGCGGACCTTCATCGAGAAGGTGACCATGACGATGATCGCCGGACAGGGCGACCTGTTGCCGGTGTCGGCGATGCCGATCGACGGCACGTACCCGACCGGCACGACCCGTTTCGAGAAGCGCAAGCTGGCCCTCCAGATCCCCGTGTGGGAACCCGATCTCTGCATCGACTGCGGTAAGTGCGCCGTCGTGTGCCCGCATGCCACGATCCGGATGAAGGCGTTCGTGCCGTCGGCGCTCGACGGCGCGCCAGATGGCTTCCTGTCGAAGAAGTTCCGATCCCGCGAACTCGACGGCCACCTCCTCACCATCCAGGTCGCACCCGACGATTGCACGGGCTGCGGCATCTGCGTCGAGGTCTGCCCGGCCAAGGACAAGACCCAGGTCAAGCGCAAGGCCATCAACATGGCGCCCGCCGACGAGCATCGCGACGTCGAGCGTGAGCGGTGGGACTTCTTCACGGCGATCCCCGAACTCGACCGCGCTGCCATCACCCACGACTCGGTGAAGAACTCGCAGCTGCTGGCGCCGCTGTTCGAGTTCTCCGGCGCCTGTTCGGGCTGCGGCGAGACGCCGTACCTGAAGCTGCTCACCCAACTGTTCGGCGATCGACTCGTCGTTGCCAACGCCACCGGCTGCTCCTCGATCTACGGCGGCAACCTGCCGACCACGCCGTGGGCGAAGGACGCCAACGGGTTGGGTCCGGCGTGGTCGAACTCGCTTGTTCGAGGACAACGCCGAGTTCGGCTACGGCATGCGCCTCGGCATCGAGCACCATCAGCGAGAGGCACGTCGCCTCCTCGAGAGTCTGGCCGATGTCGTCGGTCGTGAACTGGCGGAGGCGTTGCTGGCCGACTCAGCGCCAACCGAGTCAGGTGTGGTCGAACAGCGGGCGCGGGTGGCGATCTTGCGCGAACGTCTCGTCGATCTCGTCGCGAGCCCCGACGCTGTCGTCGCCGACGCAGCCCGGCACCTCCAGTCGATCGCCGATGAACTCGTGCGGACGAGCACGTGGATCGTCGGCGGTGATGGTTGGGCGTACGACATCGGCTTCGGGGGCGTCGACCACGTGCTCAGCAGCGGTCGCAACGTGAACCTGCTGGTGCTCGATACCGAGGTGTACTCCAACACCGGTGGCCAGGCCTCCAAGGCCACTCCGCTCGGCGCCGTCGCCAAGTTCGCGATGGCCGGCAAGTCGACCGGCAAGAAGGATCTCGGGGCGATCGCCCGCCGCTACGGCAACGTCTACGTCGCGCAGATCGCCATCGGTGGCAGCGACATCCAGACCGTGAAAGCACTTGCCGAGGCCGACGCCTGGGACGGCCCGTCGCTGATCATCGCGTACTCGACGTGCATCGCCCACGGGATCGACATGGAGACCTCGATGTCGCATCAGAAGGACGCGGTGAAGTCGGGCTACTGGCCGCTGTACCGCTACCGTCCGACCGTCGAGGAACACGAGCATCCGTTCCAACTCGATTCGGCCGCACCCAGCATCCCACTCAAGGAGTTCGCACTGAAGGAGGCCCGCTTCTCGATGCTCGCCCGATCGGATCCCGATCGCTCTGCGATGTTGCTCGGGCTCGCGCAACGTGACATCGACGAGCGGTGGCACTACTACGAGCAACTCGCCGGCGTGGAACGCAAAGTGCACGAGCAATCCGAGATCGTGATCGAGATCGACGCGAGCGACCTGGAGGACGACGATGCCTGATCTGCACACCACCTACCTCGGTCTGTCGCTGCGGTCGCCGCTCGTCGCGTCAGCGGGACCGTTCACCGGCGACCTCGACCGGCTCGTGCAATTGGAGCAAGCGGGGGCGGCGGCGGTCGTGTTGCCGTCGCTGTTCGAGGAACAGATCGAGCACGAGACCGCCGAGATCGATCGGCTCTTCACGGTGCACCACGAGAGCTTCAACGAGGCGACGTCGTTCTTCCCCGAGCTCGACGATTACAACTCGGGCGTCGACTCATATCTCGAGTTGATCGAGGGGGCCAAGCAGCGCGTCGACGTTCCGGTGATCGCCAGCCTCAACGGCACCAATATCGGCGGCTGGGTGAAGTACGCCCGACTCCTCGAGGGTGCCGGCGCCGACGCGGTCGAGCTCAACCTCTACACCGTGGCCGCCGACCCCTCGGTCGATGGTTCCGCGCTCGAAGCGGAACACCTCGAACTCGTGGCCCTGGTCGCCGAAGAGGTCGACATCCCGGTTGCGGTGAAGATCTCGCCGTACTACTCGTCGCTCTCGGCCTTCGTCGTCGCCATCCAGCGTGCCGGTGCCTCGGGCGTGGTGATGTTCAACCGCTTCTACTCGCCCGACCTCGATCTCGAGACACTCGACGTGATGCCCCGGATCGCACTCAGCACGCCGGAGGAGTTGCGGTTGCCGCTGCGGTGGATCGGCATCCTGCGCGAGCACCTCTCGATGTCGATCGCCGGATCCACCGGCGTCCACTCGGGATTCGATGCGGCGAAGTTGATCCTCGCCGGCGCCGACGTGGCGATGTCGACGTCGGCGATCCTCCACGACGGTGCTGCGCACTTCGCCACGATGGAGGCACAGCTGCGCGAGTGGATGGTCGAGCACGACTACGACTCGGTGAGCCAGATGCGCGGTGCGGTGGCGAGCCATGCCGTGGCCGATCCTGCCGCCTACGAACGGGCCAACTACATCGGCAACATCGCGACCTACACCAGCCGATTCATGTCCACCTGATCCACCGCTCGATCGAACAGACGGGGTCAGCAGACGGCGCGGACGTAGGGGTAGGGGTTGACGGCCCGGCCGCCGCCGGGGTGCACCTCGAAATGGAGGTGGTTGGCGGTGGTGTTGCCGGTGGCGCCGACGTAGCCGATCACTTCGCCCTGCGAGACGCCGCGAGATGACCCCTCCCACGCACTGAGGTGGGCGTAGAAGTAGCGGGTTCCGCTGGCGCCGTTGAGCCACACGGAGTTGCCGCCGAGACTGGTCGTCTTGAACTGGACCGAACCGGATTCGACCGCCACGAGCGGTGTGCCGGCGGGTGACATCATGTCGACACCCTCGTGGCTGCGACCGCCCGAACGGGCTGCTCCCCAGGTGTCACCGAACGCCCGTGGCCCGGCGACCGGACAGACCATGCCGCCGCCGGCGTTCGACGGAGGAGGGCTCTCGGGTGCCGGTGCGGGTGCGGCAGCTGCACCCTGCGGTGCCGCGGCCGGTGCAACATCGGCACTGCCGGACGAACTGGACGAGTTCGAGGAGGTGACCTGTGCCGCGCTCGACCGCAGAGCTGCCTGGCTTGCCGCTGATCTGCGGCGGCAGCAGCCTCCTGGTCGGCTCGGATCTTGCGCTGGCGTTCGAGTTCGCGTTGCACGGCCACGTCGTTGAGGCGCTGCTTCTCGATCTCGGCGAGCTTGACGACTTCGGCCTCGGCGTTCGTCTTCAGACTCTCGAACTGTTCGCGGGCACGCACCGTCGCTTCCTTCTGGCGTTCGAGGTCGGCGCGCTGTTCGTTGACCTGCTTCATCGCAGTGTCGAAGTCGTCGAGTTCGACGGAGGCTGCGCCGCGTGCGACGGATGCCTGTCGGTCGGCGGTGATGCCGGCGTTGGCCTGGTCGAGGTCGACCAGGAGGGGGATCGAACTGCCCGAGTTGGCGAAGCTGCGCTGGGCGTCGGCCTGCAGACTCGATCGCATCGATGCCGCCTGTGCTTCGACGGCGGCGAGCTGCTTCTCGGCCTCGACCATCTCGAGGTCGAGCGTGTCGAGCTTCGATTCGGCGTCGAACATGGCCTGAGCGGCCGCGTTGGCGCGATCGCGGGCAGCCTGGATCTCGTTGGCTGCTCTCACGGCCGCAGGGTCCTGCGCGGCGGCCCCGCCGGAGACGACGATGGGGCCGATCAGTGACACCAGCACGATGGCGACGAGCGCGGCGAGTCCACGAGAGATCGATCGGGGATCGCGCCTCGCCGTGGACATGGGGGCAGATCGTAGCGGAATATGACGGTTGTATGACAGTCAGGTGACGACCGTCAGTCGGCAGGTGATCCGACCTCGTCCGGGTACGGGAACCAACGCAGGTGTTCGAAGTCGTCGTTCGTCTCCGGGTGCGAGCACGTGGAGGCCGCCTCGGCGCTCGCCGAATGGAAGAGCTCGTGGGCAGCGGCCAGATGGCGGGCGAGGTCGATCGCCTCGCTGTGGCGGCGGTTCACGAAGCTCATCTCGCCCGAGTCGTAGGAGATCTCGTCCAGGCTCATCGAGGGCCCGCTGGTGACGAGGCGGTGGTGCCACAGGCCGGTGTCGGGTTCGAAGTCGTAGGCGCTGAGCAGCGACACCCCGTGCGAGGCGATCAGGTGCACGGCGTCGACGATGTAGTCGAACGTTGCATCGTCGATGAAGTAGTTGAAGTTGACGCGCACCCAACCTGGCTTGATGCCTTCGCAGCCGCGGTTGATTTCGCGCTGGAACTCGTGGGAACGGTCGAGGTCGATGCCGAGCAGGCGGTGGCCGTACGGGCCGGCGCACGAACAGCCACCACGCGATTGGATGCCGAACACGTCGTTGAGCAGGGCGACGACGAAGTTGTGGTGGAGAAACTTGTCGTCGTAGCGGATCACGAACGACACGATCGACAGGCGATCGGCCTCGTGGCTGCCCAACACGTTGATGTTCGCGTTCTTCGACCACGACGTGATCGCACGTCGAACGAAGTCGGACTCGCGGGCTTCGATCACGGCCGGACCGACGGCGTCCTTGAGCTGGAAGACGAGCCCGGCTCGGATCGATTCGACGATCGCCGGCGTTCCGGCCTCCTCGCGATGCTCGATCTCGGGGAGATAGTCGTGCTCGGCGGTGCTCACGTACCGCACGGTGCCACCGCCGGGCACGTCGGGGACCCTGTTGGTGAACAGCTCGCGTCGTGCCACGAGTACACCGGGTGTTCCCGGACCGCCGATCAGCTTGTGCGGGGAGATGAAGATGGCGTCCTTGTAGGCCAGATTGCCGTCGGCGCTCGATCCCATCTCGATCGGTACGTACGGTGCCGCCGCGGCGTAGTCCCACAGCGACAGCGCACCGTGTTCGTGCAGCAGTGTCGACACAGCGACGGTGTCGGTGATGATGCCGGTCACGTTCGACGCGGCGGAGAACGAGCCGATCAGGGTCGAACGGTCGGCATGACGGATCAGCTCGTGCTCGAGATGCTCGAGGCTGACGTGTCCGTCGGCGTCCTCGTCGATGATCACCAGATCGGCGATGGACTCGCGCCACGGCAGCTCGTTGGAATGGTGCTCGTACGGTCCGATGAACACCACCGGGCGATCCTCGGTTCGGATGGACGCACCGAACCCGTATCGGTCATCGAGCGCTGAGGGAATCTTCAATCCCATGACGCCGACGAGTTTGGCGATGGCGTGCGTGGCGCCACTCCCGCAGAAGACGACGGCGTGCTCGTCGTGGTTGGCGCCGACGCAACGGGCGATGATGCCGCGTGCCTCTTCGCGCATGCGGGTCGTCTGCAGACCGGTGCCCGACGACTCGGTGTGCGTGTTGGCGTACAGCGGGAGGACGACGGCGCGGATGTAGTCCTCGATGAACGTGAGTGATCGACCCGATGCGGTGTAGTCGGCGTAGATGATCGGTCGAGGCCCGTACGGGCCGTCGATCACGTCGTCGCGACCGATGACGGAGTCGCGCACGTAGGCGATCAATGCGTCGTTGCCGGGCCCGGGTGACATCTCCCCAGTGAACCAGGTCGCGCCCGATACTCTGCGGCGCCAGATGCACACATCGCCCGTCGCTCCGTTCGCGGGTCTCACCGAGGCCGAGGTCGAGTCACGCGTCGCCGCCGGCCAGGTGAACATCGTGCCCGCGCCACCTGGTCGTTCGTTCGGTCAGATCGTGGTGGCCAACACGTTCACGATCGTCAACGCGATCATCTTCACGCTGTTCGTCCTCGTGGTGATCTCGGGAAACCCGAAAGACGGGCTGTTCGTCGGTGTCGTCATCGCGAACTCGGTGATCGGGGTGGTACAGGAGGTGCGATCGCGCCGTGAGCTGCATCGTCTGGAGGTCATCACCGAGCCCAGGGCAAACGTCGTGCGCTCTGGGCGATCGGTGGACATCGCGACGGAGGAGATCGTCATCGACGACTTCGTGGAGCTGCGTCTCGGCGGCCAGGTGGCCGTCGACGGGCTCGTGTTGGAGTCGACCGGGCTTCGCCTCGACGAGTCGATGCTGACCGGCGAGTCGCTTCCCGTCGAGAAAGCGGTCGGGGACGAGGTGCGATCGGGGAGTTTCGTCGTCGCAGGCAACGGCCTCTTCACCGCCACGGCGATCGGTGCCGACAGCTACGCCAGCCGCCTCGCCACCGAGGCCAAGCACTTCGAGCCGGCGCAGTCGCAGCTGCGGGCCGGCGTCGACCGGATCCTGCGTTGGCTCACCTGGGTGATCCCGGTCGCGACGATCTTCTTGTTCCTGAACCTTCTCGCGAGCGAGGACGACTGGCAGGACGCGCTCCTCGGCACCGTTGCAGCCTCGGTGGCGATGGTGCCCGACGGGCTGGTGCTGTTGACCAGCCTGGCGTTCATGGCCGGCGTGATCGCGCTGGCCCGCCGCAATGCGCTCGCCAAGCAGCTCTCGACGGTCGAGGTGCTGGCGCGGGTCGACGTGCTGTGTCTCGACAAGACCGGGACGATCACGACCGGCAACATCGGGTTCGCCGCGCTGCATCCGGCGCCCGCCCGGTCCGAGGCGGAGGTGACCGAGGCGTTGCGAGCGTTGGCGGCGGTCGACACGGTGCCCAATGCGACCATGGCGGCGATCGCTGCCGAAGTCGGTACCGAAACCAGTCTGGGAGGTCGACCACGTCGAGCCGTTCGACAGCGAGCGGAAGTGGTCGGGCGCCTCGTTCGCCGGTCGTGGCTGGTTCTACCTCGGCGCCCCCGACTTCCTGCTGCGTGCCGATGATCCGTTGCGAGCGCTGGTCGAGACGCTCAGCATGCGAGGGCCAACGATTGTTGGCCGTCGTGGCATCGCCGGCCGGCCCCGTCGATGGCGGCCTTCCCGCGGATGCCGCGACCCTGGCGATCGTCGAACTCGAAGACGAGATCCGCCCGGACGCTCCGGAGATCCTGGCCTACTTCGCCGAACAGCAGGTGACGCTCAAGGTCATCTCCGGCGACAACCCGGACACGGTTGCGTCGATCGCCCGACGGGCAGGGCTGGCGGTGGTCGGGGAACCGATCGACGCCCGCGACCTGCCCGAGGCCATCGGCGATCTCGCCGAGGCGCTCGAGCAGTCGACGGTGTTCGGACGCGTGGCCCCGCAGCAGAAGCAGGCCATGGTCAACGCCCTGCAGTCACGCGGTCACGTCGTCGCCATGACCGGTGACGGTGTCAACGACGTCCTCGCGCTGAAGGATGCCGATCTCGGCATCTCGATGGGGTCGGGCAGCGAGGCCACCAAGGCAGTTGCCGATCTCGTCCTCACCGACAACGCCTTCTCCAGCCTGCCCGCCGTGGTCAACGAGGGCCGCAAGGTGATCAACAACGTCGAGCGGGTGTCGAAGCTGTTCGTCACCAAGACCTCGTACGCGGTGTTGCTGACGTTCGTCGTCGGAATCCTCGACAGCCCGTTTCCGTTCATCCCGCGACAGTTGACGCTGATCGGTACGTTCAGCATCGGTGTTCCCGGGTTCTTCCTGGCGCTCGCACCGGAGGTCGATCTGATCCGCCCGGGCTTCCTGCGTCGGGTGCTGTGGTTCACGGTTCCGGCCGGGATCGCCATCGGGTCGGCCACGCTGGCTGCCTACGAGGCGTCACTCGAGATCACCGAGCTGCCGTTGGACCAGGCACGAACGCTCGTCACGGTGACACTGCTGGCTCTCGGCCTGGTGGTGCTGGCGGTGACGAGCCGGCCACTTCGCCCTTGGAAGGCGGGCCTCGTTGCGCTCATGGGGCTCAGCTATGCGGTCGTCTTCGCGGTGCCGTTCCTGCGGGACTTCTTCGAGTTGGAGCTGTTCTGGAGTTCGGCGTGGTGGTACTCGGCGGCGGCGGTGGTCAGCGCCGGTGTCGTGGTCATCGCCATCCCCCGGATCACCCGCCCCATGCTCCGCTGACTGTCACGCGTGGTGTCAGACACCGTGGGTGACAGTCAGCGGTTGAGGAGGACCGGGAGGTTGCGGGGGCCCCGCACCTGGCCGTTGGCCCAGGTGGTTTCGATCGGAGGTGTCGAGTGTGTAGTTCGGGAACGCCCGCAGCCACTCCTGCAGGGCCACCACCATCTCGAGCCGGGCGAGGTTGGAGCCGACGCAGCGGTGGATGCCGAGGCCGAACGCGACGTGGCGGTTGTTCAGGCGATCGATGTCGAACACGTCGGGGTTCTCGAAGGCCGCCGGGTCGTGGTTGGCGGCCGGGAACGTGACGAGCATCTGGTCGCCGGGGTGTACCGGGCAGCCGCCGATCTCGGTCTCGCCGATGACCTTGCGGGCCATGGTGACCGGCGCGTAGTAGCGCAGCACCTCCTCGTTGGCGGTGTTCCACAGCAGGTCGTCGTTGTCGACGGCGACGAGACGTTGGACCTCGTCGTTGTGCTGGGCGAAATGCCACAGGCCCGAACCGATCGCACTCCAGGTGGTGTCGATGCCGGCAACGATGAGGAGCCGGATGTAGCCGAGCTTGAGGTTCCAGTCGACCGGCTCGCCGTCGATCTCGGCGTTGGCGACCAGCGTGAGCATGTCGTCTTTCGGGTTCTCGAGCCGGTCGCGCAACAGCACGTCGATGTACTCGCCCATCTCCGTGGCGACGGCGATGCGCACTGCGTTGTCGCGTGGCGCCAGCTGGAAGTTGCGGTAGATCCAGTCGCGGAACATGTCGGCGTCTTCCTCGGGCAGGCCCGTGAGGATGCAGATGCCATGGACCGGGATGTGTTGCGAGTACTGCTCGGCGGCGTCGGCTGTGCTCGCACCGTCGAGGTCGGCGATCAGCTTGCGGCAGAACGTGCGTAACTCGGCTTCGAGCGGTGCGACCTTCTTCGGGCTGAACGCGGGCAGCAGGAGACGGCGGTGCCCGTGGTGTTCGGGTGGGTCGGATGTGATCGGCGGCGCCGGGGAGCGTGGCGCATCCGTCCGACCCACGTTGACCCAGATCGACGAGAAGTGTTCGGTGTCGTTGGCGACCGCAGCAACGGCCTCCATCGTGACCGGCATGAACGCACGGCCGTACCGCTCGGTCGTGGCGACCGGGCACTGCTCGCGCACCGAGTTCCAGATGTCGATCGCGTTCGGACCCCACTGGTCGTCGAGCCAGTCCCAGTCGGTCAACCAGTTCTCGACCGGTGGCATCTCGACGTGTTCGCCCCCGTAGGCCATCTGCATCCCCCATTCCTGACCACCGATGAGCGGCCGCCAGAGCAAAGCTAGTCGCCGAACCGACCCGTCGGCGGACCGACACCGGGTGGCCGACCGGTTCGCAGGCGAATTACGTGGTAGCCCGCATCAGGCCACCCTCGGAAGAACATATTGTGACCACGTGTCGGTCCGTCGGGTTCTTCTCGTTGACGATCACCCCGCATTCGCGGCGTCGGCGCAGGCGCTGCTGACCCACGAGGGTTTCGACATCGTCGGAGTGGCAGCAACCGGCGAGGATGCGCTGGCGATGTGCCGCACACTTCGGCCCGAATTGCTGCTCCTCGACATCCACCTGCCGGGGATCTCCGGGCTCGATGTGGCCCGGGAACTGGCTCGCACATCGTGCCCGCCGGCGATGATCCTGATCTCGAGCGACACCGACGCCGGCGCCGATCCGATGGTGCTCTCGGCCCCCGTGCGGGGCTTTCTTCCCAAGCGAGACCTGACGTGCGCGGCGATCGACGCTCTGCTCGACTGACCGCACTGTGGGCAGTGCTGGCAGTCGGTGCCGGCATCGCATCGGTCTGGGTCCCTGTGTCACGGGGAGCGCTCGTCCCCTCGATCCTCGAGTTGACCGTGGGCTGGACACTCTTGATCGCTTCGTTGCTCCTCGCGCGGCGCACGCCAACAACTGCCGCGCTGTTCGGACTCGCCGGACTGACGTGGATCGGCGTCGGCCTGGCACCGTTCGCCGGCACGCTCGGCGAGCAGGTGTTGGCTCGGCTCGCGTTGGTGCCCACGGCACTCATTGCGATCGCGGCGATTGTCGGTCCCCGCCGATGGCCCACCGGATATCGAATGATCCTCGTGGCGTTGGTGTCGGCAACCGCGATCGTCGCCGGAGCGGGTTGGTACCGGTTCTCGATCTTGGTCATCGGTCTGCTCACGCTCGCGAGCACCGTCCCCGGCACCGGCTCGACCAACTCCGGCTCGGATCGTGTCAGGATCGGATTCGGCGGTGGGCTGATCGCGGTGGGTGCGGTGGCTGCCTCTGCCAACGCGGCATCGCCGCAGTTCGTCGCCAATCTGCACGACATCGTCTTGATCGGCGCAACGGCTGCCATCACGTTGGTGGCTCGGCGCGAGCGTGCCCTGTCGACCACTGACGGAATCGAACTCGGCGAGCCATCCGCACTCGCCGAGTCACTCAGTGCTGCACTCGGCTGCGGTCCGCTGACCATCGCCTTCCCCAGCCCGGCCGGTACGTGGCTCGATCCATCGGGACGCACACAGACGCCCCGCTCCCCCGGCGGCCCAGTCCAGTCCGCGACTGGCACGACGATCGCCTGGCTGTCGCCCGCCGTCGACCTCGACCTCGACCCCGAGTCGGCCGTCACCGTTCGTCGCATCCTCGAGACCGCCTCCGACACAGCAACGCTGCGAGAAGGACTCCGTCGCCGCGCCACCGAGATCGACCGGTCACGCGAACGGCTCCAGACCGCTGCCGAAGGCGAACATGCCCGGCTGATCGTGCTGCTCGAATCCGGGCCGCTGGCTGCGTTGGCACGAGCGGGCACGCTGCTCACACAGACCGCGAGCGGGCGGAGCCTTTCAGCACGAGTCGCCGACGCCGAACGCGTGCTCACCGACGTCGTTCGCGGCCTGCACCCGGTGGAGGCGGACGGCGGGCTGGTCGAGGCGATCGCGAAACTCACCGACCGGTCACACGCCACCTTGGTGATCGACCCGCAGGTCGACCTCGAGACCGGCCTCGGACCGACCGAGCGGGAGGTCGTCTGGTTCACCTGCGCCGAGGGCCTCGCAAATGCAGCCAAGCACGCGCCGGGTTCGGCGATCGTGGTGCGACTGGAGACCGGCCCGGCGGGATACGTGCTGACCGTGAGCGACGACGGTCCCGGTGGGGCCGACGCACCCGGGTCGGGGCTGTCCGGCCTGCGTGAGCGAGCCGGAGCCGTCAGTGGCAGCCTGACCGTCGAATCCACGAAGGATGGCACCACGCTTCGCCTCCTCGTCCCAGCTCGTGAGGAAATCGCGTGCTTCCACGTAGCCGGTACCGCGTCAGCCCCGATTCGCACGCCGATCGAGTTCGGCACGGTGGGTGCATGACTACACGACTCATTTCCACCGTCCCGATCACGCTCGTCACTGCCGCAGCGCTCACCCTCGTCGCGTGCAGCTCACCGCCCACGCGGGCCGGCCAAGCGGTCGACCCCGTGACGCTCACCTCGGAGACGACCGGCGGAGCGGGCGGCACCGGCGGAGACGTTCTCGCCCAACTCGTCGAGCTCACCAGCAACGAGCCGGTGCAGGTCACCGAACCGAAGGGAGCGGCGTACAGCGACGACTACGAAGGTGACATCATCGAGGCGCTCCAGGCCGGCACATTCGACCTCAGCGTCGTACGCGCCGACCGCCTGGCGATGGCCGGGGCCGACTCGCTCGCTGTGTTGCAGACACCGTTGCTGGTCACCAACGACGCCCAGGCAGCGGCGATCGCAGCCGATCCGGTTGCCGACGACCTCATGGCCGGCCTCGACGACATCGGACTCACCGGGATCGCGCTGGTCCCGGGCGGGCTACGCCATCCCTTCGGCTACAACACCGCGCTGCACGGTCCGGACGATTACGCCGGTTCCGTGTTCAACACGAGGTACGGCACCGGCGTCGACGCGATCTTCGGCGCCCTCGGGGCAACCACCGACCACAGCCGCGACCAGGAACGCACCGACAAAGTTCGATCCGGTGAGCTGCGTGGGATCGAAACGTCGGTCCAGCAGCTGCTTGCTGTCGACAAGCCCGCGGTGCTGACCTCGAACGTGACGTTGTACGAGAAGTTCGACGTTGTCGTGGTGCGTTCCGACACATGGGACGGCCTGACGGAGGCTCAACAGGAGGCGCTGCGCGCGTCAGCGATCGCCGCCGGCAGGGACGCTCTCGCAGCACGGGACACCGAAGCGCAGGGGCTCGAGCGGTGGTGCGGTTCACCCGATGCTGCCAGTGTGGTGGCCAGCGATGAGCAACTGGCGGCGTTCCGCGCTGCGTGGCAGCCCGTGATCGACGAGGCGATGGCCGCGCCAGGTGCTGCCGATCTCGCCGAACGCGTCTCAGCGCTCGGCGACAACACCACTGCACCATCAGGCGCCACGTGCGGTGCGCTCGACGCCGACGGAAACGTCATCGCCGACACATCGACCGCCGGCGCCAGCGAGTACGAGGTCACACGAACCGGCCCGCAGGACGTGCTCGACGGGGTGTGGCGCCTGGTTGCCGACAAGAACGACATGCTCGAAGCCGGTGTCTCGCCACAGGAGGCAGGAATCAACGCCGGTGTGTGGACCATCACGATCATCGATCACATCGCGCAAGTCGATCAGCCCACCGGCCCAGACTGCATCTGGGACTTCGCGTTCGACGGCGAGAGGGTGAGTCTCGATTTCGCCGCAGAGGGGAACGACGCCTGCTGGGGCCAAGTAATCGGAACCTTCCAACTTGACGGTGATGTCGCCACGTTCGACTGGGAGAAGGAAAGGGACTACGACGTGGTTCTCGACCAAGCGATGTTTGCGCAGGGGATGACCAGGATCGGATGACACGTTCGGTCGTCATCGCTCGGGCAGGAACCGCCGCGATCGTCGCGGCGTTCCTGCCCGCCGTGCTGCAGCGGACCAACCCAGGTCTGGCTGTCGCGGCCGTCGCGATGGCCGTGCTCGCTGTGGCCGGCGGCTCCATCTGGCTCAGCCCGACGGCGCCCCCGGCAAGGGCGATCTCGTTGGCGCTGTGCGCACCGTTGTTGATCGTCGCCTCAGGAGGTGACGGCTCGGCGACTGCCCTCGCCGCTGCGGCAGCGCCGATGGTCCTCGTACTGGCCGGCGCATCGCTCATGCGTCGACACTGGGCGATCGCCGCGGTCATCGTGGGTGGAGTCGTCGCCGGGCCGATCCGGATGCTGTTCTACGATCCGTTCCTCGACCCGTCGTGTGAGGGCTGCGATCACGCCGGAGTGAACGTGTGGGCCAGTCCCGACCTGGCCGAGCGGGCGTTCAACGCTGGTATCGCTGTGGTGCTGGCGGCGATCGGGTGGGAACTGCTCCGGGGGCGGCGGGCGATCATCGGGGTCGGAATCTGCGTGGTGCTCTTCGCCGCCGACCCCCGAGGGCAGACGGCGCTGATCCTGTGCTGCATGTATGTCACCGCCTGGTGGTCGGGCCAATGTTGGGTCACCTGGAGGCGGCGTCGGGCACTGCGTCATTTGGTGGCCCTCCATGAACACGAACACGGGCTCACTGGGGTGCTCCGCAGCACGATGCGTGACCCCGGGTTGATGGTCGCCTTTCCAACAACGGACGGCCTCGACTTCGTCGACGTGGGCGGCGAAGCAGTCGACCCGCGACCGGGGCAGACGACGACCGATCTGTTCATCGGTGGCGAGTTGCTGGCGCGGGCCCATCACGATGCCCGGACGGCGTTGCCGGATCTGGATCAGGCGCTCGACCCGGTTGCGGGACTGATCCTCCAGAACGAGCGATCGACCGCACAGCTCGCGGCACGGGTTCACGAACTCACGGGTGCTCGCACCAGCATCGTGCGAGTCGGACTCGACCAGCGCTCCAGGCTCGAGCGCGATCTCCACGACGGCGTCCAGCAGCAACTCCTCGCCCTGGGCCTCGACATCCGGTTGGCGATCGCCTCGTTGCCCGAGGACAGCCCGGATCGGACATCGCTCGAGGACGCACTCGCGTTGGTGCACGAATGTGTCGAGGGTGTGCGAGCCATCTCCACGGGGGTGTCGCCGCCATTGCTGGCGACTCGCGGGCTGAGCGCGGCGGTCGACGCGTTGGTACGCAGGCACGGGGCACCAGTGGACATCGACGGTCTCCCGCCGGGGCGTCTGCCTGCTGACGTCGAGCGGGCCGCATATGCGGTGATCGCCGAGGCCCTGGCCCGCGGTGCCACGTCGCTGCGCGCGACCGAGCAGGACGGACAGCTGACCGTGCGTGCCGACGGTGCGGTCACAGGTGCCGACGGTGTGCTGCCGGATCTCATCGCCGCGTTGGGCGGTCGGATCCGACTGGGTTCGAGCATCGAGGCGGTGATCCCGTGCGTGTCGTAGTCGCCGAGGATCAACTGCTGACTCGGGAGGGTCTCGTCAAGATCATCACGAGTGCCGGTGGGCAGGTCGTGGGCGAGGCGACGGATTACGACGGCGTGCGCCGGCTCGTCGCGCACGAGCGTCCGGACGTGGTCGTACTCGACATACGGCTACCGCCGTCGCACACGGACGAGGGTCTGCGGGCTGCCGACGAGATCCGATCGCTGTATCCGGAGATCGCGGTGCTGATCCTGTCGCAGTACATCGAGGCCGAGTACGTCGAGCCGCTGATTGCCAACGGGGTAGGCCACGTGGGATATCTCCTGAAGGATCGCGTCATGGATCCGGCCGCGATCATGGACGCGTTACGTCGTGTGGTCGCCGGAGAATGCGTGATCGACCCGGCGATCGTGGCGGAACTGCTCCGGCCGAAGCAGGACTCGCTCGCCGCGCGTGGGCTGTCGAAGCGCGAGCGCGAAGTCGTGGCCCTGCTCGCCGAAGGCCTCAGCAATGCCGGCATCGCCAAACGGTTGTTCCTGTCGGAGCGCACCGTCGAGGTGCACGTCCGCAATGTCATGGATCGGCTCGACCTGGCGGAGGATCACGACCTGAATCGTCGAGTAGTCACCGTGCTCACGTATCTCCGCCAGCGGCAGTAGACGCAGGCTCATGGTTGACCAGCCGCCCGCTGAGGAGGTGTTCCTTGGAGCGGATGACGGGAATCGAACCCGCGTATTCAGCTTGGGAAGCTGATGTTCTACCATTGAACTACATCCGCAAGAAGCTCCCAGGTTAGCGGGAGCGGGCCCGAGGTCGTGAAGCGTCAGACCCCGCGAGCGGTGATGGCGGCTTGATCGTACGGCTCGATCATGATGCACTCGCCCGGGCACTCCTCGGCGGCGTCGACGGCGAGGTCGATGAGCGAATCGGGGATCTGGGCGACGCCACGCCCGTTGTCCGGGCCGTGCCCGGCGCCTTCGGCGCCGTCGAAGATGATCGTTGCACCGAAGTGCGAGGCCTCTTCCTTGACCACCCAGAGGCCGTCGTCACGGGAGACGAACACGTCGGGACAGATCTCCGAGCAGATGCCGTCACCCGTACACAGATCCTGATCGATCCACACCATCAATGTTGTTGCCATGAAAGCGGTCCCTTCGAGTCGTGCCGAACTTGTCCCCCGTGTCTACAGGTCGGGGCACCGGTTCGTACGGGGCGTCGGCAATTCGTGTCGTCAACTCGGCGCGTGGGGCAGTCGACCCATCGCCTCGGCCACTGCCTGATCGCCTCGGCGCGGCGAGGATGCCAGTGCCGCCGCCGCGCCCAACCGGTCTGCCACGGATCGATTCTGGCTGAGCTTGCGTTTGCCCTCGATCGACTCGATCTGCACCTCGATGCCGACGATGGCCCGCAGTTGTCTGTCGATGAAGTCGACGGGAGCGTCGGTGACCGCCCATGGGGACTCGGTCGATCGGGCGGCCTCATGTCGATCGGTGAGATCGGTGACGACCGTGCGGACCCACTCGGGGTCGTCGTGGATCTGCACCGCTCCGTGTATGTGGACGACTTCGTAGTTCCAGGTGGGCACGACCTTGCCGTGCTCGGCTTTCGACGGATACGACGACGGGCTCACGTAGCCATCGGTGATCGGGAACAGCACCAGAGCAGCGACGTCGTCGATGGAACGCCACTGCGTATTCGCGCGGGCGACGTGACCCCGGAGTCGGCCGGCCGACCCACCATCTCGATCGACCACGAACGGCAATCCCGTTGCATCGAATCCGCTCGGACCCACCGTGACGAGGTGGCCGAATGCGGCGCGCTCGATCAGATCGAACAACTCGTCTCGGTCAGCGACGTCGAACGCGGCTGGACGGTACATGCCCGCAACGTAGCCGTGGGGCTGCAGATGGCACCGATCACTAACGTGGCCGATTGTGATCCTGTCCGACCGCACCCTTCGTGAACAGCTCGCCGCCGGTCGGATCGTCATCGACCCGCTCGATGAATCGCTGATCCAACCGTCGTCGATCGATGTGCGCATCTCCAACCTGTTCCGGGTCTTTCGCAACCACACGCGAGGCGTGATCGATGTGAAGCTCGACATGGTCGACCTCACCGAACTCATCGAGATCCCCGAGGGCTCCGAGGAGCCGTTCATGCTCCACCCCGGCGAGTTCGTCCTCGGCTCGACGTTCGAACGCATCGGCGTGCCCGATGATCTCGTCGGCCGAGTGGAGGGCAAGTCATCGCTCGGTCGTCTCGGTCTGATGATCCACTCGACGGCGGGATTCATCGATGCCGGCTTCGACGGCCACATCACGCTCGAACTCGCCAACGTCGCGAGCCTGCCGATCACGCTCTACCCGGGCATGAAGATCGGCCAGGTCAGCTTCATGCAGATGACCACACCCGCCGACCATCCCTATGGCAGCGGTGCCGGCGGATCGAAGTACCAGGGCCAACGAGGCCCCACTCCCAGCCGCTACTTCGAGAACTTCCACCGCTGACTCTTCCACCCTCGACGTGGTGTTTGCGAATGTCGGCGAATCGGGTCAGTCGGTGTAGCGGCGGACCCGGGCGCGCTTGCCTCGGAGCGTGGTGCTGGACATCTTCTCGATGACGTGTTCCACGGATGCTTCGGGCACGCCGACGACCGAATAGGCGTCGGAGATCCGGATCGGACCGATGTCGCGACCCACGAGGCCGGTCTCGTTGGCGATCGCGCCGACGAGGTCGCCCGGGCGGATGCCGGCCTTGCGTCCGAGGCTGACGTGGACGAATCCCGAACCGGCGCCGGAATGCTTCCCCTTCGCGCGGTCACGCTCGCCGGTGTTGCGCTGCTTGTTCTTGTCGAACTTCTTGGCGTCGCCTTTGCCCCCACGCAGGCGGTCGGACGCGTCGGGGATCTCGAGTTCGTCGATCGTCGAGCCGCGTGACTCGTGCACGAGCTTGATCGCCGCGAGTGCGATGTTGCGCTCGCTGTCCTCGCCGGCCAACGCGTTGAGCACGACGTTGAAGTCCTCCAGGTCGACAGCAGCAAGTGCCTCGCGGACGGCCACGACGGTCATTTCGATCTGGCGGATGCGAAGGTCCGACACCGTGGGGACGGTGGCGATCTCGAACTTCTGCTTCGTCAGCCGCTCGATGTTCTCCAGCCCACGACGCTCACGTGGCTCGGCCAGCGTGATGGCGACGCCCTCGCGACCCGCACGCCCGACGCGCCCGATGCGGTGCACGTAGCTCTCGGCGGCCGACGGCACGTCGTAGTTGACGACGTGGGTGAGCGTGTCGATGTCGAGCCCGCGGGCCGCGACGTCGGTCGCCACGAGCAGTTCGGCGGTGCCGTCGCGCAGCCGGGCCATGACTCGATCGCGCTGCGCCTGGTCCATGCCGCCGTGGAGTGCTTCGGCGCGGTACCCGCGACCATTCATGGTCTCGGTCAGCTGGTCGACTTCGGTACGGGTCCGGCAGAACACCAGCGCCGACTTCGGCGCCTCGATGTCGAGAATGCGCCCGAGCGCTGACGGCTTGTGGGCCCGCTGCACGACGTACACCGTTTGGCGAACGAGTGCCTTCGACCCGGGCTCGGCGTCGGCGCGACCGATCGTGATGCGGGCCGGATCGGTCTGGTATCGCTTCGCGATCGACGTGATACGCGATGGCATGGTTGCCGAGAACAACACGGTCTGGCGGTCACCGGGCGTGCTCTCGAGGATCGATTCGATGTCGTCGGTGAAGCCCATGTCGAGCATCTCGTCGGCCTCGTCGAGGATGACGGTGCGGATCGAATCGAGTGCGAGTGATCCACGTCCGATGTGGTCGAGCGCACGTCCCGGCGTGGCGACCACCACGTGGACGCCTCGGTCGAGTGCCTGCAGCTGACGCTGGATCGGCTGGCCACCGAACACCGGCACGACCTTCACACCGAGCTCGCGCCCGTACTTGAACATCGCCTCGCTCACCTGGACGGCGAGCTCGCGAGTGGGCACCAGCACGAGCACCTGCGGCTCGCGCCGCTTCGCATCGATGAGCTGCAACGCCGGAAGGGCGAAGGCCGCTGTCTTGCCCGTGCCCGTCGCCGCTTGTCCGAGCAGGTCGCGCCCGGTGAGGAGCAAGGGGATCGTCTCGCGCTGGATCGGTGTGGGCTCTTCGTAACCGAGTTCGTCGAGCGCCGACAAGAGTTCGTCGCACAACCCGAGTGACGCAAAGCCGTTGTCGTTCGATTCGGTCGTGTCAACATCGGTCTCGTGTAACGATTGGTGTCTGACACCATCTGTTACATCGGTGGTGGTGGGGTCGTCGTGGTCGTCGTTCATTGCGTGCTCCTGGCAGGGGAATTGGTCAACGATACGAACGTCGCGGCCCGGATCGAACAGAATGTTCCATGGCCTACATCGCTGACCGGGTCGTACACGACGCCGACGCCCACATCATGGAGCCGCCGAACTGGCTGCGTGACCATGCCGATCCCGGCATCCGCGACCGGATCGAGCGCCCCGGTTACGCCAATGAACTGGTCCAGACCGGCGACGGCGACCACTACGCGAGTTCGGTCGGCGACCAGGACCGCATCGATGCCGTGTTCGCCCGTCTCGCCGAACGGCACCGGACCGAGGAGTTCCTCGCGAACGAGGACGTCGACGTGATGAACCGCAAGAACTTCGCGGCGACCGGATCATTCCTCGCCGAGGATCGCCCCCGCGTCCTCGACTTCATCGGCGTGCAGAGCCAGCTGCTGTTCAACACGTTCCACAACAGCCGCCTGTACCAGTGGGAGCACCAGCCCGACCTCGATCTCGCGTACGGCACCGCCCGCGCCCACAACCGCGGGATGGTCGAGTTCTGCTCGGTCGATCCGCGCCTCCTGGCCACGTGTTACGTGCCGCTCGTCGACTTCGACCGGGCCGATGCCATGGCCGGCGAGGCGATCGGGATGGGCGCCGCGGCGCTGCTCGTCGCCTCCGGCTGTCCAATGGGCCATTCGCCGTCGCACATCGCCCTCGACCCGGTCTGGCGTCAGGCCGAGGAGGCAGGCATCCCGGTCGTGTTCCACGTCGGCGGCACCGGTGACCTGATCGACCGCGCCTACTTCGACAACGGGCTGCCGATCCCTGCCGACTTCCACGGTGGTGAGGAGAACTTCCGCTCCGTCGACTACATGGCCATCCCGTTCCCGCCGATGCAGACACTCGCCACGTTGATCTTCGATGGAGTTCTCGATCGATTCCCCGATCTGCGCATCGGCGTCATCGAGCAGGGATGCAGCTGGCTGCCGAGCTGGATGAAGCAGATGGAGTCGGCCATCGACGCCTTCGGTCGCCACGAGGAACGTCTGCAGAAGCTGTCGCTGCGACCCAGCGAGTTCGTCGAGCGGCAGGTTCGGGTGACGCCGTACCCGACCGAGGACATCGGCTGGGTGACCGACCAGATCGGGCCCGACATCTTGCTCTTCAACACCGACTACCCGCACGTGGAGGGCGGCCGTCGCCCGTTCGAGCGCTTCGAGACGAGCCTCGGCGACCGCTCCGAGGAGATCCGCCGGAAGTTCTACGCCGACAATTTCGTCGACCTCATGGGCTCCGCCGTCGCTGCTCTCGTCTGAAGCCCCTCGTTCTCGTGAACCCGTGCGGGAATAGTTCGCGCACGAGTTCACGAGAAGAGGTCAGCCGACGTACCGGCCGTCGACCGGTCAGCGGTTGCGCGACAGGAGTTCGAGCCGGCGTCGAACGTCGGGGTCGGCGAGCAGCTCCGACGTCGGCACGTCGAGGCGGCGACGCCAGATCTCCGGCACCACGCGGCCTGGCAGGTTGTGGGGTCGCGTCTCTCCGACGAGGTCGTCGAGGTCGGCGATCACCATGTAGGCGTCGCTGTACGACAGGCGGATCAGCATCTGTTCGAGAATGTCCTGCCAGGTGTCGTCGACCTCGACACCGTGGGCGGCGCCGACGCGTGCTCGGTAGCCGTCCGTGTCGAGTTCGTCGACCGCCACGGCGAGGGGTGCCATGTCATGGGTCCGGATGCCGGCGACGACGCGAGCGGGGATATGGGGCAGTGGGTCGACGTCGAGATGGAACTGTTCCTCGTACATCCCCAGCATGTCCCACCGGTCGAATGCTTCGGAGACCTCGGGAGGCACCGTGCCGAGGTCTTCGCCGACGATGGTGACGCCCGCAGCCGACGCACTTGCCGCGATCACGGCGAGGATCTCTTCGCGCTGGTAGTGCACGTACGCGCCCTGGTGCGCGGGCAGACCGGCAGGAACCCACCAGAGACGCTCGACCGCCATTGCGTGATCGATCCGCAGGATGTCGGCATGGCGTCCGACTCGCGCGATGAGTTCTCGCCACAGGCGTTGGCCGCTCGCATGCATCGCTGCCGGAAGCGGTGGAGGGAATCCCCAGTCCTGGCCGTCGGCGAAGAAGATGTCGGGAGGCGCACCGACGCTCATCGCTCCGGCGAACAACGATCCGTCGGCCCACACCTCGTAGCCCTGGGGGTGCGATCCGATCGGAAGGTCGAGTGCCAGTGCAGCGGCGTCCGGGTCGTGGGCGATGGCGCGCAGTTGCTGATCAGCGAGATACTGCGCGAGGACGTGCGACTCCTCGACGTGCTCGTCGCCGCCCGCCTCGCGACCGGCGAGGAAGCGGGCGTAGTCGCCCACATCGGGATTCGCCTCGACGAACTCTCGCAAGCGGGCGCGTTGTTCGGTGTCCAATCGCCGCGTGGCTTCCAGCAGTTGGGCGCGTCGTCGAGCGCCGAGCGCGCGCCAATCGACGTGATCCTCGAGCACGGGTGCCGGCGCATCGGGGAGGCCTTCGTCGTCGAGGTAGACCTCGTTCCAGTGCAGCCGACTGATCGGCGAATACGGGCTCGGGTCGAACGGATCGTCGAGGAACGTCGAGTAGAGGGGAAGCGTCGCGAGCACGTCGATGCCCGACGACTTCAACGAGCGCGCCAGTTCGTGGAGGTGCCTGAACGACGGGAGCGGCCGGTCGGCCTCCCAGAGGGCGTAGGCGGGCACGAAGAGCCCGGCGGTCCGTTCGAAGTCGGCGCTGTGCGGCATGGTCGCCGGGGCCACGACCACGACGCACTCGCCGGTTCCGCGTTCGGTGACGAAACTCAGCGGGTGACATCCCACCGGCAGGTCGGACGGAAGTTGGAGGAGGTCGTGGTCGTCGCCATGGCTGGCCACGACGTCGACTGCTCGGCCCTCGACGGTGATCGATGCCGCGGTCACCCGACCGGCGACGGCAACCGGGGAGCCAGGATCGTCGTGCAGCGGCGCCGCGAATCGGGAGGCCGACGCGGCGGCGACGCGGTCGGCCTCGAGCACCTCCACGATGCGGGCGAGCGCGACATCGTCGGCGTGATGCAGTTCGTTGCGGACGTCGTAATAGCTGGTCTGTACGCCGAGTTCGCGGGCGCGGACCCGCAGCGTTGAGTCGGTGTCTGGCACTGGCGCAGTCTTGCCGGTGAATCGGTCGAGCGAATGTGTCGGTTCAGCCCGGGCGGGCCGGCGGCACGTCGTCGTAGTGCTCGACCGTGTCGATCGGCCGCGGGACTGCATCGTCGGGATCGAGACCCGCCGAGCGTCGGGCTCGTCGCTGGCGCAGCAGATCCCAACTCTGGTCGAGCTGTTCCTTCACGGCGGTGAGCCGGGCACGGTCGAATTCCGTGGCGGTCCCAGCGGATTCCTTGGCCAGCAGCTCGTGTTCCTCGTGGGCCAGATCGTTGATCCGCCCGGTGATTGCATCATCCATGACGACCTCCTGCTGCCACTGTACGACGCACCGGCTCGATGGTCTCAGTCCCCGGCGACCGGTGTCAGGCCGCCCGAGCCGCCGTCGGTCGCGAGCGGCGCATTCTGGTGGTGCATCTTGGCTTCGCCTGCCTCGATCGCTTCGAGCAGGTGGATCGACACGTCGGCCACGCGGACCTGGTCCTCCTCGACGCCGGCACCCTTTACGCCGTCGTCGAGCATGATGTAGCAGAACGGACACGCCGTGGCGACACGGCTCGCACCGGTCGAGATGGCCTCGGCGGCCCGCTCGTCGTTGACCTTGGTGCCGGTGTTCTCCTCCATCCACATGCGAGCGCCGCCGGCGCCGCAGCACATGCCCTTCGTGCCGTTGCGCGGCATTTCGACGACTTCGATTCCCTTGATCGAGGCGACCACTTTGCGCGGAGCGAGGTACACGTCGTTGTGGCGACCCAGGTAGCACGAGTCGTGATAGGTGATGCGCTCTTCGAGCGTCGCCTGGCTCACGTCGAGCTGACCCGACTCGATGAGCTGCTCGAGCAACTGGGTGTGGTGGACCACTTCGTAGTTGCCGCCGATCTGCGGGTACTCGTTGAGCAGCGTGTTGAAGCAGTGCGGGCACTGGGTGATGATCTTCTTCACGCCCATGCCGTTGAGCATCTCGACGTTGGGCTGGGCGAGCATCTGGAACAGGTACTCGTTGCCCGACCGGCGGGCCGAGTCGCCGGTGCACATCTCCGACGGGCCGAGGATCGACACGTCGATGCCGGCTCGACGCAGCAGCTGGGCCATGGCCTGGGTGACCTTCTTGTTCTTGTCGTCGAACGAGCCGGCGCAACCGACCCAGTAGAGGTACTCCGACTGCAGCGCTTCGCCCGGATCGACGATGGTGACACCGTCGAGACCGTCGGCCCAGTCACCGCGCTCGCCCTGGTTCATCCCCCACGGGTTGCTCTGATTCTCCATCGCCCGGTAGGCGTTGCCGAGTTCGGCGGGGAAGTTCGATTCCATCAGCGAGAGGTAGCGCCGCATGTCGAAGATCTTGTCGGTGATCTCGATGTTGACCGGGCAGATCTCGTCGCACGCCTTGCAGGTGGTGCACGCCCAGATCTCCTCCGGCGTGATCCGCTCGAACAGGGCGTTGGCGGTGACCTTGATCTCACTGTCGACGCCGAGCGGGGGGCTCACGACCGGTGTGCCGGTCGCCGCCATGACCTCACCGGACTTCAGCACGATCTCACGCGGGTCGAGCGGCTTGCCCGTGGCGTGGGCCGGGCACACGCTCGTACAGCGGCCGCACATCGTGCAGGCATCGAGATCGAGCAGCTGCTTCCAGGTGAAGTCCTCGATCGACGACGCACCGAAGCTCTCGAGCTCGGTCTCCTCCAGGTTCGGCATGGGTCGCATTGCACCCTTCGGCCGATCCTTGTCGGACAGGTACATGTTGAGCGGTGAGGTGAAGATGTGACGCAGCATCGTGATCGGCAGCAGCGCCAGGAACACGATGAAGCTGACGACGTGGAAGATCCACATCCACTGATGCCAGGTCTCGAGTGACGACGCCGACCATCCGTCGACGAGCGTGGCGAGTGGGTATCCGACGAACGACCACTTCTCGTAACCCGGCGTGCCCTCTTCGGCGATGCGGAACATCTCGGCGCCGAAGCCCGTCACCCCGATGGCGAAGAACGTGGCGAGGATCGCCGCGTGTTCCGGCTTCGACTTGATGCGGATGCGGTAGGGCCGCTGCACATATCGACGAACGATCGCCCACACGATGCCGCCGAGGAACACGAGCCCCGCAGCGTCGCCGACGAAGCTGTACGCCTGGTACGTCGTTCCGTGGAGGAACTTGAGTGCCTCGGGCATCTGGTGGTCGACCTCGAGGATCGTGGTGACGCCGAGCAGCACCAGGAACCCGAAGTAGATCATCGAGTGCATCAGGCCGGCGCCGCTGTCACGCAACAGCGTCTGCATGTAGGCGCCGGCACGGAAGTCCTTCAGCCGCTTCGCAGCGTTCTTCGAGGTCGTGTGGCGTTGCGCCGGGGCACCGCGTTCCCAGTTCTTCATCCGGTTCGCGAACATGAACGCACCCCAGATGACCATCACCGGGATGATCGTGTAGAACGCGATGATCATCGGCCCGGGGATGCCCCCGAACACCTTGCGGTGGATGGCGTTGTCGTTCTCCCACCCGGTGATCTGCGGCAGGACGCCCGACACCATGATGAAGATCCCCATGGCGATGCCGAGGACCAGCGCGAGCTGATTCGGCTTGACCCGTTTGGGTGCCTTCGGTGCGCCGTCGGCGGTCGTCTCGTCGTGTTCGACTGTCGTGCTCATGTCGGCGACAACGCTAGTCGTTGGGCCTTCACACGGTCATTTCGAGTCCGAGGACGTCGGATCAGCCGAAGTACTGGCGATCGAGGTCGCGGATGCGTGCGGCCAGAGCGGCCAACAACTTGTGGGTGATCGCCGGAACCGAATCGAGCACGCCGAGGAACCGGCGCTGATCGATCACGAGCAGTGTGCAGTCGGTTGCGCACACGGCAGTGGCCGTGCGTGGACCGTGGTCGAGGAGCGACAGTTCGCCGACGACCGATCCGGGCCCGAGTGTTGCGACCTTGCGATTGTTCCGCTTGATGTCGACGTCGCCTTCGAGCACGACGAACGCTTCGCGTCCCGTTTGGCCCTGGTCGACGATGAGCGTGCCCGCGGTCATGCGGATCTCGTCACTCGCCTTGGCAACCTTCTCGAGCTCCTTCGTGCTGCACCCGTTGAAGAGGGCAACCGAACGCAGCGTGTCCAGATGTAGTTTCTTGCTCGCCATGTGTCGAACACTAGGCGTTTTCGCGAGCGCGGACGAGCAGCGGACGGCGTCGGGCCGCGGTCACGCCGGCGGTGGCGAGTCGGGCTGCACCCTGGCCGGCGATCGCAAGGCGACGATCGCTTGACGGTCTCACCGGTGGGGTCCACACTTGAGAGGGTCGCTATTCGAGCGACGTATCACCAGAACAAGGGGACTCTGACATGATCACGCTCAGGAATCGAACGGCCGACCCGGCGCGGACAAGCATGTGGCGATCGAGATGGGCGGCCATCGGCGCTGCCATCGCCGTGAGTCTCGGAGCGGGCGGCATGCTCGTCGCCCAGGCGGCACCTGGCGCGTCAGAGTCGACGATCGTGACGGTGACGCCGGAGCGCATCATGGACACACGCGATCCGGTGAACGTGGGGCTCGCCGGTCCGTTCGTGTCGCCGGTGTCGCAGAAGTTGCGGGTCACCGGATCGGTGGCGACGACCACGGGGACGAAGACCGTCGTTCCGGTGGGTGCGACCGGTGTGCTTCTCAACGTCACGGCGGCTGGGCCGTCGGCGGCGGGATTCATCTCGATCCGTCCGGGTGATGCGACGGGTGCTCCGGCGACTTCGTCGTTGAACGTGGACGCGGGGAAGAATCTGCCGAACGCAGTGCAGGTGGCGTTGCCGACCACGGGTGACAATGCCGGCAAGATCGACATCACTTATGACGCATACGGTGTGGCCGGCCCGACGACCGACATCCTGATCGACGTGGTTGGCTACATGACCAACACCGGCCTGCAGGAACTCGTCGCCGATGTTGCCACCAAGGCCAGTACCACTTATGTGAACGCTGGGCTGGCTGCGACCCGAGCTACGGCTTTCAACGCCGGCGGTAACGATTTCACCAACACGACAGTGACGCTCGGCTCGATGAGTCTGTCGAACGACAGACCGTGCACACTGCTGATGAGTGGCACCAGCAATTGGGATCAGAATGGGGTGGGTGGAGTTTTCCCAGTCTTCTTCCTCCAATGGAGGGTGGATGGCGCCAATGTGGGGGGCAGCTTCGCCGACCAGGAGAACGCCGCTGCCGACGTCAATGACAGTCTGTCGGCGATTGCCTCGACGGTCATCGCACCCGGAGCGCATACGATTGAACTCCGGGGCCAAGCGTCGACAGGCACGGTATCGGTCGAAGACACCGGAGGGTTCGCTCAGTGCATTCCGTTCGATGGCAGTGGTAACCCGGTGGTGGCCGGGGTCGCCGAAGTGCCGAGTCAATCGGTGGATGACCCGAACGATCCGACCGACTAAGGCCAGCGCAACCGGGCGATGACACGTTCGACGTGGGGCGGGGCGGGCCCGCTCCACGTCGAACGTCGGCTCGGCCCACGTAGGGTCTCACTCAGGTCGGCTGGCGATGTAACACTTCGCACTTCGAAGGGAGCCGACGATTGGCGTACACGAAACAGTCCCTTGCGCTTTCTGTTGGCTTCATTTCCGTGGTGGCGGCGTCCGGTCTGTCATTCCACACGGCACCGCCCGTCGGGGCAGGGTGGACTGATGCTGGCACTGCGGATACTCGGCTCGTCATAGCCGTCGACGATGAATCCAGTATCGAAGCAACCGTGGGCGAAGTCGAACTGGCAGTCGGAACGTCGGTCTCGGTTGTTTCGGAGTTGAGCGACGGCGTCGTCGTGCAGTTCGATCAACCGGTCGAGCAGGCTGCGTTCGGCGAGGTGATCACCACCATCGAGTCGCTCGACGGAATCGAATTCGTCGAACCGGACTCGCGCCGGTGGATCAGCGACGCTCCTGATGACGCGCTGTACACATCGCAGTGGTCGTTGAACTCGGTGTACGGGGCGGATCCTGTGGAAGGGATCGACGTCGAGGCGGCGTGGACCGTCACTCCCGGCTCGAACGTTGGCGTCGTTGCCGTGATCGACACGGGAATCCAGCCGCACCCCGACATCATCTCGCGGTTGACCTCAGGCGCCGACCTCATCACGTCGCCCAACGTCAGCAACGACGGCGACGGTCGCGACAGCGACAACACCGATCCGGGAGATGCGTGCGGCGGTGTCGCCGAGCAGCTGGCACGGCCTCCACGTGGCGGGAACGATCGGTGCGACGAGCAACAATGGTCTGGGCATTGCCGGCGTCGATCAGCGGGCCAGAGTGCTTCCGGTCAGGGCGATCGGCACGTGTGGTGGATGGGCCTCGGACGTCGCCGACGCGATCCGCTGGGCTGCTGGGCTGCCGGTTCCCGGCGTGCCACTCAACCCGACGCCCGCGAAGGTGGTGAACCTCAGCCTCGGCGGCGCCGGGATGTGCTCGTTGATCGAGCAGTCGGCCATCGACGCGGCGGTCGGGGCCGGCACGGTCGTGGTGGCCGCTGCGGGCAACTCAGCGTCCGACCTCGACGCCATCCCGTTCTCGCCCGCGTCGTGCAACAACGTGATCGCTGTCGCGGCCACGACCAGGTTCGGCGATCGCGCCGACTACTCGAACTTCGGGTCGATCGTCGACATCGCCGCTCCGGGAGGACTCAAGCTCACCTCCGACTCCGAACGCATCGTGTCGTTGTCGAACGCCGGCACCACGACGGCCGACCCGTCCCCGGCGGGATGGACCTACTCCTCGAAGCAGGGCACGAGCATGGCTGCTCCGCATGTCTCGGGTGTGATCTCGTTGATGCTCGCGGCCAACCCCGGGCTCTCACCCGCGCAGATCGAACAGATCCTGAAGCAGACAGCGCGCCCCTTCTCACCCTCGCCACGCGGGGCCGACTTGACCTGCTCGAGTGATCCGCTGGAGCTTTACCACTGCGGCGCCGGGCTCCTCGATGCCGGAGCGGCGGTTCGTGCAGCCGACGCCCTGCTGACGCTGCCGGCAGCACCCGGCTCTGTGAACGTGGACGCGCGTAGTGGTCGGGCAACAGTGACATGGGCGCCGCCGGCCAACGGTGGCGCGTCGGTTACGGGCTACACCGTCACGGCCAGCCCGGGCGGGCGGTCGTGCGCGTGGACATCCGGACCGTTGACCTGCGTGATCGACGGGCTCGACAAGGGCCAGCGGTACACGGTGAGAGTGGTTGCGCAGAACCGCAGGGGCGTAGGCCCTCCAGCGGTCTCGGCGCCGTTCGTCTGGTGGCCGACTTTCAATCCGGTGGCGGCGGCTCGATTGTTCGACACGCGGGTCGGTGCCGGCGGCGGGTTGGTCGACGTGTTCTCGGGTCGGGTGGTGCCGGGTTCGTCGTTGTCGGTGGGGTTGTTGGGTGTTGGTGGTGTGCCGTCGTCGGGTGTTGGTGGGTTGTCGTTGAATGTGACGGTGACGGGGGCGTTGGAGGCGGGGTTCTTGACGGTGTTCGGTTGTGGTGGTGCGGTGCCGTGGGTGTCGTCGGTGAATTTCGGTGTGGGTGGGGCGGTGGCGAATGCGGTGGTGGTTCCGCCGGGTGTGGGTGGTCGGGTGTGTTTCGATGCGTCGGCGCCGGTGCATGTGATCGCGGACATCAACGGCTGGTTCGCGGAGGGGGCGGGGTTCAACGGTGTGGCGGCGGCTCGGTTGTTCGACACGCGGTTGGGGTCTGATGTGGTGCGCGCTGGTCGGGTGGTGCCGGGTTCGTCGTTGTCGGTGGGGTTGTTGGGTGTTGGTGGTGTGCCGTCGTCGGGTGTTGGTGGGTTGTCGTTGAATGTGACGGTGACGGGGGCGTTGGAGCCGGGGTTCTTGACGGTGTTCGGTTGTGGTGGTGCGGTGCCGTGGGTGTCGTCGGTGAATTTCGGTGTGGGTGGGGCGGTGGCGAATGCGGTGGTGGTTCCGCCGGGTGTGGGTGGTCGGGTGTGTTTCGATGCGTCGGCGCCGGTGCATGTGATCGCGGACATCAACGGCTGGTTCGCGGAGGGGGCGGGGTTCAACGGTGTGGCGGCGGCTCGGTTGTTCGACACGCGGTTGGGGTCTGATGTGGTGCGCGCTGGTCGGGTGGTGCCGGGTTCGTCGTTGTCGGTGGGGTTGTTGGGTGTTGGTGGTGTGCCGTCGTCGGGTGTTGGTGGGTTGTCGTTGAATGTGACGGTGACGGGGGCGTTGGAGCCGGGGTTCTTGACGGTGTTCGGTTGTGGTGGTGCGGTGCCGTGGGTGTCGTCGGTGAATTTCGGTGTGGGTGGGGCGGTGGCGAATGCGGTGGTGGTTCCGCCGGGTGTGGGTGGTCGGGTGTGTTTCGATGCGTCGGCGCCGGTGCATGTGATTGCGGACATCAACGGCTGGTTCGCGGACGATCGATGAATGCTGATCCACCGTCCTGATCCCGGCTGGAACGTTCGACTGCCCCGAGTGTGAACACGCATAGTCTCCTCGACGTGACCGACCAGATCGAGTACGGCTTCGACCGATACCTCCGCTACGACGAACTCGTGGGGTGGGTCGACCAGTTGGCGGCGGCGAACCCTGATCTCGTCACGATCGAGACGTACGGCCGCTCGTACGAGGGTCGTGACCTGTTCCTCGTGACGGTGACCGATGCATCGACCGGCGGTCACGACACGAAGCCGGCCCACTGGATCGACGCCAGCATCCACGCCGTCGAACTCACCGCAACGGTGGCCGCGTGCCGCGTCCTGCAACGTCTCGTCGACGGATTCCGTTCAGGTGACGACACGATCACCCGGGCGCTTCGCACGCGCACGTTCTACGTCGTGCCGCGGGTCAACCCCGACGGTGCCGAATGGGTGCTCGCCGACCGTCCGCGATTCCGTCGCTCGAGTGTCCGTCCGTGGCCATTCGCCGACGCGCATCGTTGGCCGGGCCTCCACGAGGAGGACGTCGACGGCGACGGCCGGATCCTGCAGATGCGATTCCCCGACCCGGACGGACCCTGGATCGCTCACCCCGACGACGCCCGCGTGCTCATCCCTGTACCCCCAGCCGGCGTGGCCGAGGGCACCGCGCGATATCGGGTTCTCGATGAAGGGGTGGTGGAGGACTTCGACGGCTTCACCATTCCGGCGCCGCGGGCTCCCGAGGGTCTCGATCTCAATCGGAACTTCCCGGCCGGGTGGGGCAGCAAGATTCCCGGGGCGGGCGACCATCCGCTGTCGGAACCCGAGATCGATGCCCTGGTCCGAGCGATGGTCGCGCGGCCCAACATCTGCGGCTTCAACGCGTTCCACACCAGCGGCGGGGTGCTCCTGCGTCCGTCATCCACGATGCCTGATTCGAAGCTGCCGCCCCGCGACGTGTGGATGTGGACACACCTGGCGGCGATCGGTACCGAACTCACCGGCTATCCGTCGCATTCGCTCTACGAGGATTTCACCTGGGACACGTCGGAAACCATGAGTGGCGCATCGGACGACTGGGCGTACGAACACCTCGGCGTCTTCAGCTGGACCACCGAGTTCTGGGACATCGTGTTGGCGGCCACGGGGCACAAGCAGTCGACCCACTTCTGGTACACCGGCCCGACCGACGACGAACGCCTTGCCGTCGCCCGGTGGCTCGACCAGCGAGATGACGAGGGCGACCGTGGCTTCGTCGACTGGTACCCGTTCGATCATCCGCAGCTGGGTTTGGTGGAGCTCGGTGGCTTCAATCACCTCCACTCGTGGACCAACCCGCCGTTGTCGATGCTGTGCGAGGAAGTCGACCGTCACGCCGACTTCGCTGTCGCGCAGGCACTTGCCGCCCCCTGCCTGCACGTCGGACATGTCGCTGCGGATCCGGTCGGTGACGGGACGTGGCGGGTGACTGTCGGCATCGCGAACACGGGCTTCCTGCCGACCACCGTCACCACGCACGCGGAGATCCACGATCTCGTTCGCCCGATCGTGGCCGACCTCGAGGGGCCGGACGTACGTGTGCTCGACGGGTCGGCCCGGCGTTCTCTGGGGCAGCTCAGCGGGTCGTCGTCGGTTCGTCTCGGTGCGGGCGGCACCCCGGATCGAACCACGTGCAGCTGGTTGATCGCTGCCGCGCCCGGCGCCGAGGTGACCGTGACGGTCCGACATCAGCGAGCAGGCACCGAGGTGGTCAGCGATCTCGCTCGAGCCGATGCGATGACGACCGACGCCTGGATCACGCTGGCAGTGCTCGTCGTGACGTTCGGTGTTCTCGCCTTCGACCGGCTCCCCGCCGCTGCAGCAATGGGCGCCGCAGTCGGTGTGTTGCTGCTCGCCGGAGTGGTGGATCAGGAGCAGGCGTTGTCGGGTCTGGCATCGAGCGCACCCGTGACGATCGCCGCGTTGTATGTCCTCGCCGGTGCAGCGACCGTGACCGGTGCCTTGTCACCCATGATCGATCGGGTGTTGGCCGGTCGGCCGGGCGCCGGCGATGACGACCACGTTGAAGATGACCGGGCTCGCGCACGACGGCTCGGCCGGCTGTCCGTGGTGACGTGCGCGTTCTCGGCGGTGCTGCCGAACACGCCGCTGGTCGCGTTGGCGGCACCCCGGGTCGTCACCTGGTGCCGCCGGGCCGGTGTGTCGGCGTCGCCCTACCTCATGCCGTTGTCGCACGCGGCCGTGTTCGGTGGTGTGATCACGGTGATCGGCACGTCGACCAACCTCGTGGTGTCGGACCTGCTCGTTGCGCAGGGTGGCGCTCCGCTCGGCGTGTTCGAGATCACCGGTGTCGGCCTCCCGGTCGCCGCAGTCGGCATCGTCGTGCTGGTGCTCACCGCACCGCGCCTGCTGCGTCACCGCGGAACCGCCGGCAGCGTGGTCGCGGCGGATGCCATGCAGCCGTACACGATCGCACTCGTCGTGGCGGCCGATGGTCCACTCGTCGGCCAGACCGTCGACGGAGCCGGTCTGCGCCATCTTCACGGTGTGTTCCTTGCGGGTGTCGAGCGGGCCGGAACCGTGGTGGCCGTTCGACCGGGCACTGTTCTCGGTGCGGGTGACATCTTGTATTTCGCCGGCGATGTCGTCGATGTCGTCGATCTCCTCGAGGTCCAAGGTCTCGTCAGCGCCGAGCGTGTCCATCTCGGCGGCGCTGCCGACCGGCCGGATGCGGGACTCTTCGAGGCGGTCGTGTCGGAGCGCTCGGAGTTGTCCGGCAGTACGTTGCGCGACACGGGATTTCGTGCTCGATACGACGCGGCCGTGCTGGCGATCCGCCGTCACGATGACGAACTTCCCGGCAAGCTCGGCGCCGTGGTGCTCCGGCCGGGCGACGTGCTGTTGGTGCTCGCAAGCCCGGAATTCGAACGCCAGTGGCGCGGTCGCAGCGACTTCAGCGTGATCGCTGCGCTCGATGCACCGCCGCCGGTGCGTCGACGGCACGCCGGTCTCGTGATCGCGGCGATCGTCCTCATGATCGCCGCGGTGGTCACGAACCTGCTCGACCTCATGGAGGCGTCACTGCTTGCAGCCGTGGCACTGATCGTGTTCCGGGTCATCAGTGCCAACGAGGCGCGGCGCTCCGTGAACCTCAACGTGGTGTTGACCATCGCCATGTCGATCAGCCTCGGTACGGCCGTGTCGGTGAGTGGGCTCGCTGCACAGATGGCGACCGTGCTCGGCGATCTCGGCGATCCGTTCGGCGACACCGGTCGAATCGTCGCGGTGCTGGTTGCGACGATGATCCTGACCGAACTGCTGTCGAACAACGCCGCGGCGGCGCTGATGTTGCCGGTTGCGACCGCGACGGCGCTCGAGGCCGGGCTCGACCCGAGGTCGTTTGCCATCGTGGTGCTGATCGGTGCGTCGTGTTCGTTCCTGTCGCCGATCGGTTACCAGACCAACTTGATGGTGTACGGCCTCGGCGGCTACAAGTTCCGTGACTTCACGCTCGTCGGTCTGCCCCTCACCGTGGTGACGTTGGTCGTCACCCCGATCGTCGTCCCGCTCGTCCTCGGCATCTGAACCGGCCCGAAATGTGCGGGGATTCGTGCACCTGGTGCACATATCCAGGCATTTTTCGGTGGTGGTGGCGGTGGAGCGAGCGATGATGGGGGGATGAGCGAGGCAGTGCCTGATCCAGAGTTGTTGGCGGCGGCGACACGGGCGCATCTCGAGGCCTACTGCCCGTATTCGCACTACCGGGTGGGGGCTGCGATCCGGACCGGGTCGGGAGCCGTGATCGTGGGGTGCAACGTGGAGAACGCGGCCTATCCGCTGGGTTCGTGCGCCGAGGCGGGCGCGATCGCAGCCATGGTCGTGGCGGGAGAGCATTCGATCGTCGAGGTCGTCGTGGTGACCGATGGCGACACGCCCGGCACTCCGTGCGGCGGGTGCCGCCAGCGCCTGCGGGAGTTCACCGGGCCGGATGTGTTCGTCCACTCCGTCGCTGCATCGGGCGGTGTGATCACGATGACGATGGCCGAACTGCTCCCACACTCGTTCGGGCCGGAGTTCCTGCCGGCGACCTGACTCGCGAAGTTGAGTCGAGGAGACTCAAGAAATCTCACTCCGATGTTGCGGTAGGCGCGGAGAGTCCGTATGGTGATCCCGTCCCCCACCACGTTCGCAACAGGAGCAGCACCATGGCCAAGGCAGTCGGCATCGACCTCGGAACCACCAACTCGGTGGTCTCGGTTCTCGAAGGTGGCGACCCCGTCGTCATCCCCAACTCCGAGGGTGCCCGTACGACCCCATCGGTGGTGGCCTTCTCCAAGTCGGGTGAAGTCCTCGTCGGCGAGGTCGCCAAGCGTCAGGCGATCACCAACCCCGATCGCACGTTCCGCTCGATCAAGCGCCACATGGGCGAGGACTGGAAGTCCGAAGACATCGACGGCAAGAAGTACACGCCCCAGGAGATCTCGGCGCGCATCTTGATGAAGCTCAAGCGTGACGCCGAATCCTTCCTCGGCGACAGCGTCAACCAGGCAGTCATCACCGTGCCGGCGTACTTCGACGACGCTCAGCGCACCGCCACCAAGGAGGCCGGCACCATTGCAGGTCTCGAAGTATTGCGCATCATCAACGAGCCCACGTCGGCCGCACTCGCGTACGGCCTCGACAAGGGCTCCGAGGACGAGACGATCCTCGTGTTCGACCTCGGTGGTGGCACGTTCGACGTGTCGGTGCTCGAGATCGGCGACGGCGTGTTCGAGGTCAAGTCCACGCACGGCGACACCGACCTCGGTGGCGACGACTGGGATCAGCGCATCGTCGACTGGCTCGTCCAGCAGTTCAAGGCGGCGCACGGCGTCGACTTGAGCGCCGACCGCATGGCTGCCCAGCGGCTGCAGGAGTCGGCCGAGAAGGCCAAGATCGAACTCAGCCAGGTGCAGCAGACGCAGATCAACCTGCCGTTCATCACCGCCACCGCCGAGGGCCCGCTGCACCTCGACGAGTCATTGTCACGGTCGAAGTTCCAGGAAATGACCTCCGACCTGATGGAGCGCTGCCGTATCCCGTTCGAGCAGGCGCTCAAGGATGCCGGCGTCAGCAAGGGTGACCTCAACCATGTCATCCTCGTGGGTGGCTCCACCCGCATGCCTGCCGTGACCGACCTCGTGCAGTCGATGACCGGCAAGGAGCCGAACAAGACCGTCAACCCCGACGAGGTGGTCGCCATCGGCGCCGCCGTCCAGGCGGGTGTGCTGCGCGGCGACGTCAAGGACGTGCTGTTGCTCGACGTCACCCCGCTGAGCCTCGGCATCGAGACCAAGGGTGGCGTGATGACCAAGCTCATCGAGCGCAACACCACGATCCCCACCAAGCGCACCGAGGTGTTCACCACCGCGGAGGACAGCCAGCCGTCGGTCGAGATCCACGTGATCCAGGGCGAACGCGAGATGGCGAGCTACAACAAGACGCTCGGCAAGTTCCAGCTCGTCGATCTGCCGCCGGCCCCTCGCGGTATCCCGCAGATCGAGGTGACCTTCGACATCGACGCCAACGGCATCGTGCACGTGTCGGCGAAGGATCGGGCGACCAACAAGGAACAGTCGATGACGATCACCGGCCAGTCCACGATCGACAAGAACGACATCGAGCAGATGATCAAGGACGCCGAGGCCCATGCCGAGGACGACCGCAAGCGTCGTGACGAGGCCGAGGTCCGCAACAACGCCGACTCGATCGTGTACCAGACCGAGAAGGTGTTGCGCGAACAGGGCGACAAGGTGTCGGCCGACGAGAAGGCGGCAGTCGAGCAGCCGTTGGCCGACCTGAAGAAGGCCATGGAGGGCAACGACACCGATGCCATCAAGTCGGCCACCGACACGCTGATGTCGGCCAGCCAGGCGTTCAGCCAGAAGCTGTACGAAGCCGCAGCCCGTGACTCGGGAGCCGAGGGCACCTCGGCATCCGGGCAGGACGCAGGCGCCGGCTCGGTGAACGACGACGACATCGTCGACGCCGAGATCGTCGACGATGCCGACGACGCCGAGAAGGCCTGAGGCCGTCATGGATGGCGACATGGTCGACCCTCCTGACAAGGCTGATGGCGTCGATGGCCCCGCCGAGTTCGACGATGTGACCGACGATGCGACCGACGATGTGACCGATGATGGTTTCGACGCGATCATCGGCGAGATCGATTACTCCGATGTCGATGTGCCTGCGCTGCTCGCCGAACGCGAGGAGTACAAGGGCATCGCCCAACGGGTGCAGGCCGACTTCGAGAACTATCGCAAGCGTTCTGCCGCGCAATCGCTCGCCGAGGCCGATCGGGCATCGGGGCGCCTCGCCGAGGCGCTGCTCCCGGTGCTCGATGCCGCCGAGGCGGCGTTCCTCCGCCATCCCGAAGAGGTCGGCCCGCTGCTCAATCAGATGCTGGTCGAGCTCAAGAAGCACGGGCTGGAAATCGTTGATCTCGAGGGTCAGCCGTTCGATCCGGAATTTGCCGAGGCCGTGGCCCATGAGCCCGGCGATGGTGGCGAGCCGGTGGTCTCGGACGTGCTGCGCAGCGGCTACACGTGGAAGGGCAAAGTCCTGCGTCCTGCGATGGTCAGGACCAAGGACTGAAACGTCACGATTGGGGTCTGACCCCAATCGTGACGGAGCGAGTCGAGGAGGAGGTGATCGCCGATGGCTGCACAGCGTGAATGGTTCGAGAAGGACTACTACAAGACCCTGGGCGTCGAGCAGAGTGCGACCGCCAAGGAGATCACCAAGGCCTATCGCAAGCTCGCCCGCGACCTGCACCCCGACAAGAACCCCGGGGACGCCGTCGCCGAGGAGAAGTTCAAAGAGGTCGCTTCGGCGTACGACGTGCTCGGCGACGATGCCAAACGCAAGGAGTACGACGAGGTCCGCACCATGGGGCCGATGGCCGGCATGGGGGGCCGCGGCGCGCCCGGTGCCGGTGGATTCACGTTCAACGTCGACGACATGGGCGCTGGCGGCCTCGGCGACCTGTTCGGAAACATGTTCGGGCGTGGCGGCCAGGGTCGCGGGCGAGGGGGCGCCTCCTCGGGCGTCGGCCCACGACGTGGTGCCGACATCACCGCACAGCTCACGGTCGACTTCAAGGATTCGGTCAACGGCATCACCACGACGCTGTTTCTCACGACCGACGCACAGTGCTCCACGTGCAACGGGTCGGGCGCCAAGCCCGGCACCTCGCCGTCCATGTGCTCGGCCTGTGGTGGTCGCGGCGTGGTCGACGACAACCAGGGCATGTTCTCGTTCTCGACGCCGTGTCGCGTGTGCGGCGGCCAGGGCGCGCGCATCGAGAATCCGTGTCCGACGTGTCGTGGCTCGGGAGTCGAGAAGCGCCAGCGAGAGGTCAAGACCCGCATCCCAGCGGGGGTCAAGGATGGCCAGACGATCCGGTTGAAGGGTCGCGGTGGCCCGGGCCGCAACGGCGGCCCGGCCGGCGATCTCCTCGTGGAACTCAAGGTGATGCCGCACCCGCTGTTCGGTCGCAGCGGCGACAACCTCACCGTCACGGTGCCCGTCACGTACCCGGAAGTCGCGCTCGGCGGCGACATCGATGTGCCGACGCTCGACGGAACGAGCGTCACGCTTCGTCTGCGGCCCGGAACCCAGACCGGGAGTCGTCACCGTGTGAAGGGCAAGGGCATCGAAACCAAACACCACACCGGTGATCTGATCGTGACGGTCAACGTCCAGGTGCCGACCGATCTCACCGACGAGCAACGCGCGGCGATCGAGCAATTGGCGGCGGCGACTACGGTGAATCCCAGGAACTCACTGCCATGACCACATCCGATGTCAACGAGCGCTCCCGCACACGGGCGGTGTACGTGATCTCCGTCGCGGCGGAACTGGCAGGGATGCATCCGCAGACGTTGCGCATCTACGAGCGCCGCGGCCTCGTCACGCCGGCTCGTACCGAGGGTGGGAACCGGCGCTACAGCGACGCTGACATCGCGATCCTCCGACGAATTGCCGAATTGACCAATGAGGGCATGAACCTCGAAGGCATCCGTCGTGTGATGCACCTCGAGATCGAGAATGCCCGCCTGCGAGCCGAACTCGACCATGCCCGCGACATCGCCAAGCACGCGATCGAAGCGGCAGAGGGCCGACGGTCGGGGAGCGATCTGGTGCCGCTGCGTCAGGCGGTCGCCGTCTTCGGCCAACGCCCCTCGGTCTTCGACGACTGACTGAGACGCCGCCCTGAGGTGCGGGTCTGACCCTGCGTCTCACTGCGTCTCACCGCGTCTCATTCGGATCGCTTGCGGCGGGGGAACAGCCGACTGATCGTGCGCTTGACGGGACCGATCGTCGCCGGTTCTTCCTTGGGTGGCAGGCTCGAGAGTCGCTCCACCACCCACGGTCGATCGAACGGGTCGATGGTCGCCGCAGTCGGTGACAGCATGTCGACCGGGCGCAGCCGCCCGGCGAGGCCGGCGGCACCGACTGCGGCACCGAGCGCCACGCACTGTCGCAGCGGCGACCGTGGGTCGTGTGGCGGAAACGGTGGGTACGGGACCCCGGCGATCAGCAGCCGATCATGGTCGCCCTCGTGTCCGGCCTCATGTCCTGCTGGGAGATCGTCACCCAACTCGTCGACGAACCTGCGCAGCTCTGCGACGAGGTGTGCGGGCTCGGCGATGCCTTCGAACCAGCCGGTCGAGAACTCCGCAGTCGCGAGATCGAGTGATGGCGCCATGCGTCCGATCGACTCGACCGCAGCGGCGACCACCGGTTGCCCCGACGTGCACATCGACTCGAACGACTCGTCGAGCGCGGCGTCGCGGCGTGCCCTGGTCACCTGCTCGTCGACGACTCGCGCGAGTGCCACCGGGCTCGGCTCGACGGTCACATCGAGGAAGCCTGCCCGCTCGGCGAGTGCCTCGATGCGTCGGATCTCGTCTTCGTCCCAACGGACTGCGAGGAGCCACCGTCGTGGACCGTGGTCGAGGAGCAGCGTCGAGGCCACCGACTCGTCGCGCAGGAGTTGTGCCCGCAACGTGTTGAGTTCGGCACCGGTGCGCCCGGTCACTTCGATGCGTCGCAACGTGCTGGCGGGCGGAAAGGTGCCGATTCGCGTGGTGTCGGTCGGGTCGTCCAACTCCGCTCGAAGTCGAACGAACGCGTCGACCACCGACCGGTCGTCGCGGCTGTCGCCGATCGCCACCTCGGCCGCCGCGGTCAGCCAACCCTCCTGATCGGCGCCGAGGCGGACGCCGCGAACGAGTTGACGGGTGAACTCGATGCCGACGCCGTCGCCGCGACCGAACGTGTTCACCGCGCACCGTCTCGCGGGTCGGTCAGCCGTTCGGATATCGCTGAGGCGAGGGAGCGATCGAGCGCCGCGAGTTGAACGATCTCTCCGGTCTCGAGCATGCGGCAGCGACCCCGAGGGCCATCCGGTGACCCGCCGAGCCGTCGCTGATCATCGGGGTCGGCCAGGGAGCCGATCAGGTGGCGTCCGGGTGCTGTGAGGAGCGGCCCGGCATCGTCGGCGGTGCGGGCAACCGCCACGACGGACCGTGCGGCAGTGAGCCCCCGGTCGAGCCGATCGAGCGCCCCCTTCACCGCGGCCTGAGCACGTAGGTGACCGAGGTCGTCGATCACGACGATGAGCCGTTGGCCGTCGGGCCCTCCCGGCTTCTCCAACACCTCGAGCAGGGCCGCGAGGTCGTCGGACTCATCCGGCGCCACCACGAGGTGACGCCGATCGATCGTCCGGATCACCTGCCTGCGGGTTGGAGAGCGATCGACCACGACGAGCTCAGCATCGGCGGGAGCGATGCGGTCGATCATTCCGACCAGCACGGTCGCGAGGAGATCGTCCACCCCGGAGCGCAGCGAACCGAACGCCACGAGCAGTCCGTCGTCGGGCTGCCACCAGATCGGCTGCTGTCCGGTGATCGCAACGTCGATCAGTCCAATGGGCACAGCGTCGCCGGGCCACTCGGCGAACAACGCATCGGTGTCGATCGACGACGGCAATGACGCAGGAATGAGCCACGGATGTTCGACCTCGTCGGTTGCTTCGCGCGCACGCTGGGCGAGATCGCGACACGCTGCCATGAACGACAACGGGGTCGACTGCGATCGCTGCTCGATGCGGTGCTCCAACGGTGTCAGGGCCCTTCCCAGCACGAGCGGTCGGAGCACCAGGTCGGCTTCGTCGGGCGGGTCGTCATCGAGGTGCACGGCGACCGGGCCGCCCGGCGTGTCGACGACGGCGCGTCGGCGGTCACCTCGTCGCTCGACCGTGATCTCGATCATGTGATCGGCGTTGCCGAGGGCATCGGCGGCGGCGATGATCAGGCAGAGACCGGGGAGGTCGGGCGAGGCAGCGATCAGTGCGTCACGCAGCGGCCGATCGGTGGCGGTGCTCATGACCACGACGACGAACTGCGGCGTGTCCTCGAGGGCCAACAGATGGCCGAGGCGTGCGATCAATCGACTGGGGTCGATTTCGTTCCCGGCGCCCGTCACAGTCGCGCCGACCGTGTGGGGGAAGTCATCAAGTGTCGATGAAGCAGCCGCGCTGAGGTCGAGGAGCAGCATCGTGGAGGGACCGAGCCGGGTGCAGGCCGCGACGGCAATCGTGACCGCCACTCGGGCTGCCTCCTGCGCATCGGATGCTGCGATGACGATGTCGTGGGATGTCAGATCGAGTCCGACCGAGTCGTCGACACCGAATGGCACCGCCGTCAGATCGATGTCGGGGTCGGCCCAGTGTCGACGGAGGTCATCGGGCGTCGGGTCGCCCAGACAGTGCAGCAATGAACGGCGCGGCGTTGCTCGTTCAGGCTCGACCACGGGCTCAGCAGGCAGTTCCGTGTCGGCGAGAGGGGCCAGTGCCCGTGCGACCTCGGCGGCCACGCCCGGCTCCACGAGCGCCCCGACCACCCCGTCGGTGTCGACATCTTGCGTGAGCGACACGAGGTGCCAACGCCGGTCGGGCGATTCCGTGATCAGCGTCGTGGACAACGCCGGCGCGAGCCCCGCATCGTCGCAGAGGGCGATCACCCGCAGACCCGCCGGGGGACTCGTCAACAGCGATTGCAGTGGCGACTCGCGTCGGCGCCAGAGGTTCGGGTCGTCGATCACGAGCAGCGTGAGGTGAGCTGACAGTGTTCGCCGGTCGGCCGACGGGTGTGCCCAGGCAGAGATGTCGTCGCGAGTCGCGAGCACCATCGGGCCGTCGTCGACGCGGAGGTGGGGCAACCACTTCGCCCAGTCCCACTCGGCCAGCCGATCGGGTGCAGTGGCGATCACCACGTCGAGGTCGGCCGGGCTGTGGGCAGTGGTTGCTTCGACCAGCACGGCGCGAGCCAGCGCGGTACGTGCGGCCTCGCCGCCGGCGATCGCCACTGCTTGCTCGCTGAACAGGTCGATCTCGACGACCTCGAGGTCTCCGGCGGGGTCTTCGCGTATGCCGATCGGGATGACGAATGCGTCAGGTCGGCCCGGACGGCGTTGCCAGAGCGTGGGCCGAGCTTCCGTTGCGTCGCGCACCGCATCGATCGCAGGCAGTCTCGGTGGCGTACCTGGTCGCAGCGGCGGGCGGCTGAACGGGATCGTGCCGTCGGGGTCGGGTGGCGGGAGACGTCGAGGGCCCGATGGTGGCCCTCGATCGATGACGAATGCCCGGTCGTCGACGGTGAGGACACCGTCATCCCAGACAACATTCGAACCCACTGGTGAACCTGCGATGCGCATCGATGAGCGTCGTCGATCGCCCGCTGCCTCGACCGTCACCACGCCGTCAGGTGCGACGGTGATCTCGAATGCCCGTTCCTCCACGGTGGCGAAGCTGAGTTCGTCGGCACTCAGGCGACGGCCCGGGCCGATTCGGTAACGCCCCAGCGACAGCATGCGTGACCGTCCTGCGCCTGGACCGGCAATCTGGACGAGTTCCACGTCGTCGGGCTGACGCGACACCGGTACAGCCGGATCGGTGGTCACGGTCGAGCCGATCAGCAGGTGTGCCGCGTCGAGCGGCGTTGCGCAGTCGATCGTTCGGTCGTCGACGCGAGCGACTCTGGGAACCGCCTGTCCGCTGACCGCGGCGATCAGATCCCCGAGGGTGCAGCTCGGTCCGTGGCGGACGATGGTCACGTCGGCGTCGCCGTGAGGAGTGCGTACCACGAGGTCCATCACTGCGCAGACTACGGCTCAGACGGCAGCAGCTGATCGACCCCCGTGCGTGCCGTGCCCGTCTTGACGAAATCTCGACAATGATTCAAGTCCGGGTCACGGATGTCGATACAAACGTGTGAGTTTCCGCCACTCGCCCGACCATTGAGGGAACCGTGACGTCGTCGACTGTGACCTGGCGCCAAGCCGTTGCTGCCACCGCAGCGACGTTGTTTGCGCTGTTTGCGTTCATGGTCGTCGTGCGCTCCGACGGCCTGCCTGCGGTCGATGCAGCCTCCGCACGGGCGACCGCTTGGTTCGTTCATCAGCCCACGGGACGTGTGGTGCTGGTCGACGGCTATGGCGGCCGAGCGCTGGCAAGCCTCGACACCGGAGTCCGGGGCGACGAACTCACGGTCGCTGAGGGGGGCCCCGGCGCCTACCTGCTCAACGACGTGACGGCGGAGGCGCAGGTGATCGACTCGGTCGACTTGCGCCTCGGTACACCGTTCGGTCTCACGGCACTGGGTACCGGTCGCGCCCTGTCGAGCATGGGTCAGGCCGGTCTCGTGGTCGTGAACCCCGCCGAGAACGCGGGCAACGTGGTTCCGGCCGATGGGGAGCCGATTGCCTTCCCGGTCGAGGCCGGCAGCGCGACGCAGATCGCGCCCGATGGCTCGATCTGGTCGTTGGTCGACGGTGATCTGCTGCGCACGACGTCGTCGGCCACCGAGACCACCCGCCTCGGTGTACCCGGCGCCACGCTGTCGCTGGTCGGCAACGCGGCGTTCGTGGTCGATGCCGAGAATCGTCGGGCCCGCCTCGGCGATGGCGACTGGCAGTCACTGCCGACCGATGTCGACCCGAGCGAGATCATCAGTCAGGTTCCCGGTCCACCCGCCGAGTGTGGTTGGGTCGGCGCCAATGACGATCTGTGGTGCGTGGCACGTGACGGCATCGATGAGACGTCCGTCATCGATGGGCTCGACATGGACGGCTCCGACCTCCTGGCCATAGCCGGCGACGCGGCTGCAGTCGTCGAGCGCGGGCCCAGTTCGATCACGCGGATCGACTGGCGCAAGGGGGAACTCCTCGACGAGTTCCCTGCCGGCGTGTCGTCCGACGCCACGCTGGCTGTGACGGCCACGGTCGACCTCGTCTGGGTCGACGACGTGGCAGGCGACTTCGTCTGGGGAGTGAACCCGTGGGGTATCCAGGCGATCGACAAGAACGCTCAAGGAATTCTGGTCCTCGACGACGATGGCGAACTCGTGGATGATGTTCGGTCCGGCCCGGCGACCGCAGGCGTGGACGACAGTGCAGCGAGCGAACCGGAAGTTCGCGAACCCGACGACAACGGGATCGATGACCCTCCGATCGCGGTCGACGATCCCGTGATGGCCCGTTCCGGCGCGTCGGTTCCGGTTCCGGTGACGGCCAACGACTACGACCCCGACGGCGAAGCGATTGCAGTGTCGAGTGTCGGCGTTCCGGGCCATGGTTCGGTTGACATCGGCACGGCGACCACGGTCGTCTACACCCCCGAGCCGGGCTACGTCGGCGTCGACACGTTCGGCTACACGATCGTCGACGGGAACGGCACCACGGCAACGGCAACCGTCGTCATCGAGTTGCTCGCTGCCGGTTCGACGAACAAGCCACCCCTGGGTGTGGGCGACCAGGTCGAGACGGGCGCCGAGACCGCGGTGATCATCGATGTGTTGCTCAACGACGTCGATCCCGAACGTGACGCGATCCAACTCGGCGGCTTCTCACCTCCCGCTGGTGTCGGTGCAGCTTCGCTCGGCGAGGTCACCGAAACGGTCGGGCCCTCGGGGCTTCCCGCCCTTCGATTCGCACCAGCGGAAGGCTTCGAGGGAACGGCGATCTTCACGTACCGCCCGGTTGATGCGCTCGAGGCCGTCGGCAACGACGTCGAGGTGCGTGTCGAGGTGGCCCGGGCCGGCGACCCCAACCGAGCGCCCAGCGTGCGACCCGATGCCGTTCGGCTGCGCCGCAACGTGGAGACACCGTTGCCGGTCCTCGTCAACGATTCCGATCCGGACGGCGATCCGATGGTGTTGACCGTGGTGGAACCGCTGCCGCCGGGGCTGGAGGTCTCCGTCGAGGGAGAGCAACTCGCGGTCGTCGCCCGCGCTGGCGCGGCACCGCTGGCACCGTTCGAGTACGACGTCGACGACGGGAACGGCCACGTGGTCAGGGGGTCGGTGCTCGTCGAGATCATCGACGACGTCGAACCGAATCGTCCTCCCGTGGTCACCTCCGACACCGACAAGGTCGTGATCGGGCAGTCAGCGATCGTCGACGTGACGGCTAATGATGTCGACCCCGACGGCGACCCGTTGACCGTCGTGTCGGTCACTCAGCCCGAGAACAACAGTGGGCAGGCGGTCGTGTTCAGTCGTGACCAGATCCAGTTCTCCCCATCGCCACTGGCCGACGACGGCGGGCAAGCGAACGCCCGGTTCACCTACACCGTCAGCGACGGCAACGGTCACGAGGTAGCCGGTGAGGTGACGGTCACCGTTCTGCCCGAGCCGTTGGCCGAGCCACCCTTCGCGCGTGACGACTCCACCTTTACGTTCGTCGACGTGCCGGTGACCGTCGATGTCCTGCGCAACGACGGCGACCCGTCAGGTGGTCGACCCACGATCGTCGGGCGGCCGGGCTGTCCGTCGGGTGGGAAGGCGACGGTGACCGCCGACAGCCAGGTGCGCTACGACCCGCCCCTCGGTCAGTCGGGGGCGTTCCGCTGTACCTACGAGGTGACGAACGCACGTGGGTTACGGGCCTCGGCGTCGATCATCATCTCGGTTCGCGAACCCCAGATCACGAACCTCCCGCCGGAAGTCGTCAACGACCGAATGACGGTCGAAGTCGGCGCGAGCTCCTCGATCAACGTGGTCGCGAACGACCGAGATCCTGACGGCAGTGACGCCGACCTGGAACTTGTCTCGTCCACCGCGCCGACGCTGGGAACGGCGACCCGAACCGGGAACACCATCACCTTCGTCGCCGGGACCCAGACCGGCAACACGACCATCAACTACCAGGTCGCCGACGCCGACGGCGCGGTCTCACTGGGACGGCTTCAGATCACCATCACCGAACGGGTCAACCGACCACCGATCGCGGTGGCCGACTCCCTGTCGATCTTCGGTCCTGGCAGCCCCCAGCAGTTCAGCGTGCTCGCAAACGACAGCGATCCCGACGAGACGGCGGGCGGGCTGTCGGTCGTGTCGGCGACGCGGGAATCGGGTGACGCAACGGTCTCGCTCACGGGCTCCATCGTGACGGTGTCTCCGGCCCCCGACTTCGTGGGCCAGATCGTGGCGACCTACACGATTCGTGACGGCGACGGCCTCACCGCAACGGCGAACATTCTGCTCACGGTGGAACCACCGCTCAACCGTCCGCCTGGTGCGCGTGACGATTTTGCTGACGTCGTCAACGGCGGCAGCGTCACCTTGGCGGTGCTGGCCAACGACACCGATCCCGATGGCGACCAGCTCGCCGTCACGATCACCAACGACCCTGATCCGTCGTTGGGTTCGGCGTCGGTCACCCTGAACCGATCGATCGCGTTCACCGCCACACCGGGCGCGGCGGGCACAGCGGTGGTGAACTACCAGGTCAGCGATGGCGAACTCACCGGTAATGCGGTGTTGCGGATCACGGTGCGCCCGTGTTCGGAGTCGACACCGGTCGCCAACGACGGCTTCCTCAACACGGGATACGAGCAGCCGATCGCCGTCGACCTCGCCGCATTCGGTTCGGGTGGGGCGATCGTCGACGTCGAGGCGCCTGCCGGATATGCCAACGGTGTCTACTCGCCACCAGCCGGCGAGAACGGCAATGTGTCGATCAGCTATTCCGTTGTCAACAGCTGTCGGCTCCGAGCAACCGGACGCGTGACGATCGATGTCAATCAGGATCCCGTGGCGCGTCCGTTGAGCCTCAGCGCTTTCCGAGGCGAGCAGATGATCGTTCCGGTGACCGACCTCGCCACCGACTCCGAGGCCCTCACGATCACCGGGAGTTCCGGCGCGCCCGATTGGGTGGCGATCGAACCGGATCGCGTTGTGATCACCCCGAGCGTGGGAGTGACGCCGGGCTCGTATGGATGGACCGTCACGGTGACGGACCCGGGTGGACTCGCCACGGTGGTGCAGGTGACGTCGATCGTGGAGAATCGTCCGCCCGTTGCCGTCGAGGACACCGTCGACGTGAGCACCGGTGGGCCGGCCTCGTTCCGGATCGTCGACAACGACACCGATGCCGACTCTGCCGGTGGGAGTGATGCACTGGTCATCCAGAGCATCTCGTCCTCGGAGATCGTGTTCACCAACGGTGCAACGGGAACGGTCACGGTCGAACCGCTCGGACGTTCCGTGCTGGTCGACTCGATGGACGGGCGCGGTACCGCGACGTTCACCTATTCCGTGCGCGACAGCGACGGTGGTGTGTCGGCGCCGGTCACCGTGACTGTCATCGGTCCGCCCGTGAACACGGCTCCGGTCGCCCGCGACCAGAACATCGCAGTGACCGTCCGTGAGTCGCGTCTGCTCGACCTCGACGTCGTCGACGTCGACGGTGATCCGCTCGAGATCGTCGACCTCACCGACCCGAGTAATGTCGTGTTCGACGCAAGCGGCTTGACGCTCACGCTTCGCGCCGACGTCGCAGGGACGTTCGTCGTGACCTATCGGGTCACCGATGGTGAAGCGTTCTCGTCTGTCGCAACGGTGACCGTCGTTGCGATGCCCCGCGAAACACCTCGGACGACTCCGTCGCCCTGAGTTCTGTCGAGACCGGGTTTCGACCGCGTCGGCGTGCGCGTCAGACGGTGACGGGCGAACGTGTCGTCGGGCGCAGGGAGCGCAGACTGAGCCGCCACCGGATCCGTTGCCACCGGGTGCGTTCGGCTGCCATCGACTCCTCGACGGCGCCGAGGCACCTGGTTGCATCCTCGGCCAGCAGGTCGGGGTGTTGCGGTGAACCGTAGGTGGCGGCGCCCGAGAGTGCTGCCAGTCGGTGGAGATTGCGACGCGCGTTCGCGACCAGCGGTTCGCCGGCGCCGACGATCTCGCCGTCGGTTGCCGACTGGCTGATGTCGAGCCCGGCGTCGACCAGGGCGTCGGTGGCCGACGCCCATGCACCGCGGATCCGCTCCGACGGCACAGTGGCGTGGAGGCGTCGGTGGCGGCGCCGGTACTTGATCGTCGTGATGACTGCTGCGGCGGCCGCGAACGGGAGAAGGAGGAGACCGATACCGACAGTCCCGCGGATCACCCACGTGATCGCTGTCGACAGCGCACTGGTCGACTCGGTGGTGTCGGCCTCGTCGGGGGCCAGCGTTTCGTTGTCGGGCTCGGGCGGTGGTGCAATCGGTGGCTGAGGCGCGGCAGGGGTCTGCACCTGCGGTTCGGGCGGTGGCGGCGCCTCGAGCGTCGACTCCTCGGCCGGAACCGGGTCGAATGCCAGCCATTGGCCGTCGGCGAGCTCGACCTCGGGCCACACCTCGGCGTCGGCCGAGGTGAGCGTGAGTACCTCTCCTGCTGCGGCCGTGTCGCTGCCATCCGAGTCGATGTCGGCGACGAAACCGGTGGCGACTCGCGCCTCGATCCCGAGGGAACGGGCGAGCAGGACGAACGCCGTGGCGAACTGCTCTCTCGTGCCGCGTTGGGTGTCGCGGAGGAACCGATCGATCAGCGCCTGTTGGAGCCCGCCGCCCTGCACATTGCTGTCGAGCACGAACTCCTCGCGCATGGTCGTCTCGAGTTGCGTCAATTGATCGATCGTGTTGCCATCACCGGCAAGGCCCGCGGCGAGGTCGGCAAGACTCGAAGTCGACTCGTCGACGAGTCGTGCGGTCGTGCCCTGCTCGAGGATGTCGCTCGCCGTCGGCGGGAGGTTTGCCACGATCGCGACCTGGTCGCCCGGTGGCTCGGCGAGCCGCACCACGGTTCGATCGGGGTCGGTCTCGACGGCAGCGTCGACCGAAACCGGGGCACCGGGGAGCGGAACAAGTGTGAGGTTGTCGTCGAGGAACTCGACGTCAGCCTTCACGACCGGCCCGGTGACGGGGCCGAGTGTGTTCCCGATCGGGCGCAGGGTGAGCGCCGGTGACCACCGTCGGCCGTCGTAGTTCGAGAGCGCCGCTGTTCGCCACCGCACCGGAAGGGCAACGCCGTCTGCGGGTATGACGCGATGGAGGTCGATCGGTGGATCGAGCGCCCTGAGGGCCAGCGTCGCCTCGATGGGGTCCAGAAATGGCGCCGTCTGCTGGGCGGGGTCGTTGCGTCGCGGGTCGGCCCGGGCCGTGAGCGACACAGGGATCGTGATGAGGGCAACCACGGCAGCACCGATCAGGAGCAGCGGCACGATTCGGCGTTCGCCACGCAGGAGCACCATGCGCTCGTGCAGCGTGCCGTCATTGCGGAGCATGGCGAACAACGTCGCCACTGCGCCGAGCAGGATGAGCCACGACCACGTGATGCCACGCGGTGAGCTGAGCGCCACCGCGCCGAGATAGGACAACAGCAACGGGAGGAGCGGGAGGAGGTGGAAGCGCCGACGAGCGGCGAGCTCGTCACTGATCGCGGTTGCCGTTGCGATGACGGCGACGACCGTGCCGATCAGATCGGCGAGGTCGGGACTCGGCCAGTCGGTCGACAAGAGCCCCTGGACGCCGGAGGTGAACGCGTCGAGCACCTCACTCGTGCCGCCCGAGTTGGCGATCACAGCGATCACAACTGAGCCAAGGATCGCCGCGGCCGCTCCGACCGCTCGGACGGCTCCGTGACGCCCCACGAGGGTGAACGCGGCGATCGTCGGGAGGACCGGCGCGACGAGCAGCGCCCATTCGAACTGATCGAAGATCCCGCTCGCCGCCGCGCCAACGGTCACGTACCCGACCAGGAGGACCACGATCCTCAGGCGTACGAGACTCCGGGCGGCGATCGCCGCGTCGACAGCATCGGCCGGCTCGGTCATCCCCATGTCCTCCATCGTCGGACGAACTCGCGGGCGTCGGCGGCGGCGAGGACCACACCGATGCCGCTGGTCGCACCCTCGCCGATTCTGACCACCGACATCCGCTCCGAGGTCATGAATCGACTCGATGGTCCGGCTGGTCCCGTCACGAACACAACCGACGACTGGTCGAACCCACCAGTGAACAGTGCGCTCACAGGAAGCAGGCTCGTGGGTTCCGACTGTTGAACGGGTGTGAGGAGGTCGAGCACTTGGGCGTCGCTCACCAGCGGAATCGGCCGACCTGCGTGGTCGCGGTCGGTTGTGCGCACCACGACATCGAGGCCCGTGCGGATGGCGTGAACCGCGAGGGTTGCGACAACGTCGACGGCCTCCTCGAAATCGTCGGGCTCACCGGCTGTCGCCGCGGTGTCGAGCACGATGGTGAACTCTGGCCGGCGAACCTCGACGTGCTCACGCACCATGAGTGTGCCGGTGCGCGCCGTCGTGGGCCAATGGATCATGCGGGGGTCGTCGCCGGCCACGTAGTCGCGCAACGACACGAAGCCCGACATCGGATCAGCTGTGGAACGTCGGAGCACCGATTCGTTCTCGACGACGCGCACCGCTCCCTGCGGACCGACGAGGTCGTAGACCTTGGGGTGAACGATCACCGTCGCAACTCCGGTGTCGCGGCGCCGGCCGATGGTGAGCCAGAAGGGGTCGATCCGTTCGATCTCGAAGGGTCCGACGTCGAAGATGCCACGTCGACGGGTGGGGATCGATCCGAGCACGGTGAGCTCGGCGTTGGGGGGCACTGCGGGCGCTGCCACCCGGACCTCGGCATCTGCGCACCGGTCGATGATCGTGGCTCGACCCGAACGGAACCGGGTGGCGTTTCGCAACCGGTAGCTCAGCAGGATCGGGTCGCCACGCGGGACTCGAACGGCGATCAGGCGCCGAACGACCGTGGCGCGCAGTGGCCGCTGTGAGACCCAGATCGCCATCATCAGCAGCGCGCCGATGCCACAGGCGATGATGACGATCTCCTCGTAGTTCCACCACCAGCCCGCGACGCCGAGCACCACGGCGGCCAGGACCGCACCGAGGCCCGAGCGGGTGAGCACGGTCAGCCCTCTCGGGAACGGGGGACCGGGACCTCATCGATGATGTCGGCCAGTGCATTCTCGATGCGAACACCTCGGAGCTCGGCTTCGGCGGTCAGCGCCATGCGGTGGGCGAACACGGAAGCTGCAACGGCCTTGACGTCGTCGGGTGTGACGTAGTCGCGTTCGTCGGTGGCGGCGAAGGCTCGAGCCACTCTCAGCATCGTGAGCGTCCCACGCGTCGACACGCCGAGTCGCAGATCGGGGTGGGTTCGGGTGGCGTTGGCGATCTGCACGATGTAGTCGGCGATCGAGTGGACGACCTCGACACTGTCGATTTCGTTGATCGCCCGGTCGAGCTCCTCGGGATCGGTGACCGGCGAAAGGTCGTCCTGCGAGCTGTGACGGTGGTACTCCTCGAGAATCGACACCTCGGTGTCGGCGTCGGCGTAGCCCAGCGTGAGCCGCATGGCGAAGCGATCGAGTTGGACGTCGGGCAGCGGGAACGTCCCCTGGAAGTCCCGGGGGTTCTGAGTTGCGATCACGAAGAACGGACGAGCAACGGGTCGGCTCACACCGTCGGCGGTGACCTGGCGTTCTTCCATCACTTCGAGCAGGGCGGACTGGGTCTTGGGGCTGCCCCGGTTGATTTCGTCGCCGATGAGCACGTTGGTGAACACCGGCCCCTCGCGGAATGTGAACGTGCTGGTGCGCTGGTCGAAGACCATCACGCCGGTGATGTCGGTCGGGAGGAGGTCGGGTGTGAACTGCACACGCTTCCATGTGCCCGAGATGGAGTTGGCAATGGCCTTGGCCAGGCTGGTCTTGCCGGTGCCGGGGACGTCGTCGAGCAGGAGATGTCCTTCGGTCAGCAGGCAGCACAACGCGAGGCGGATCTCGTCGCGCTTGCCGCGTACGACGCGGTCGACGTTCGACAGCAGCGCATCGGCGACCTGTGCAGCGTGGAGCGACATCAAGACGAGTGTACGTGCGGCCCGGACGCGGCCCGGGGCATGCCGTGGCGTCAGTCCCAGTCGATGCGGAGGTTGGACAGCGCATCGCGAAGCACCGTGGCGAGCGCTCGTGACTTCGGCATCACCGGCTCGATCCGCTCGATGTCACCGACCTCGGGAAGCGATGTTCCCGAGGGCACCCTGAGAAGCACCTCGAGCGGGTCGGTTCGACGCTCGACCGGGCGAGGTTCCACCTTGTGAGGCTCGACTGGGCCAGACCCGACCAATCGCAGGTGCCTCCCCGTCTCCGTCGCCCCGGTCTTTCCGGACCCGACCCCGAAAGACCGGCTGTCGGTCGTGTCCGTGGTGCGGTTGCGCCAGAGGTCGAGGAGTTCGGGTTCGAGGAGGAACTCGTCGCTGAGCGTGAACATCGCGGCAACGACGTGCTTGCAGGCGTAGCCATCCCAGTTGTCGTCGTCGGGGCACGTGCAGTTGGTTCGGATGTCGCGCCGCAGCGGCATACCGTCGCCGGCGCTGACCTCGACGGCGGCGATGTAGGGCGTCGAGCGCGAGCCCTGGATCTCACAGGTGACGACACCCGGTTCGATGATGATGTCGAGCACCGAGCCGTCCTTGGCGTACTGCTTGCCCCGTCGAAGGCGTGACGGATCGCTCATCTCGGCGGCGAGCACCTTCATCATCGTGGCGGGGAGCCGCCCGGGATGGTTGGCGCCGAACGGCTTGCGTGGCCGGCTCACTGTTCCATCTCCAGCACGACGAGGTCGCGGAGTTCGTCGGTCGACAGCTCGGAGAGCCAGGCCTCGCCGGTGCCGACCACTGCGTCAGCGAGCTTGCGCTTGTCGTCGATGACCACGCCGATGCGTTCCTCGACGGTGCCTTCGCACACGAGTTTGTGGACGTTCACGGTGCGTTCCTGGCCGATTCGCCACGCCCGGTCGGTGGCTTGGTCTTCCACCGCGGGATTCCACCAGCGGTCGTAGTGGATCACCTGACTGGCGGCCGTGAGGTTGAGTCCCGTGCCGCCGGCCTTCAACGAGATGATCAACAGCGCGGGGCCGGTGCCGTCCTGGAATGCGTCGACCATCCGGTCTCGTCCGAGTCGAGACACACCACCGTGCAGGAACGGCGGGTCGAAGTGGAACTGGTCGCCGACATGGGTGCGCAACAGTTCGCCCATTTCGCGGAACTGGGTGAACACGAGGGCTCGCTCGCCCGAGTCGAGGAGGTCGGTGACGAGCTCGTCGAAGCGGGTGAGCTTGCCCGATCGGCCGGCGAGGCGTGAGCCGTCGCCGAGGGCATGGGCCGGGTGGTTGCAGATCTGCTTGAGCCGCATCAGCGCAGCGAGCACGAGGCCGCGGCGACGCATGCCCTTGGCCTGTTCGGCGTCGGCCAGCAACTGGTCGACCACCTGTTGATACAGCGTCGCCTGTTCTCTGGTGAGCTTGGCGTAGGCGATCTGTTCGATCTTGTCGGGCAGGTCGGGCAGCAGGCGCTTGTCGGCCTTGGTGCGCCGCAGGATGAACGGCTGGGTGATGCGGCGCAGACGAGCAGCAGCGAGTTCGTCGCCGTGGCGCTCGATCGGTGTGCCGAACTGCTCGCGGAACTTCTGGAGGCCACCGAGCAGGCCCGGGTTGACTGCGTCGAGGATCGACCACAGCTCACTGAGCCGGTTCTCCACCGGTGTTCCGGTCAGCGCCAGCTTCTGTCCGGCCCGGAGCTGGCGGACTGCTCGGGCGGCCTTGGTGTTGGGGTTCTTCACCATTTGGGCTTCATCGAGCACGACGGTCGACCAGTCGACTGCGCCGAGGTGTTCGAGGTCACGCGGGAGCAGCCCGTAGGTGGTGATGACGAGCTGACGTTCGGGGTCGGAGTCGAACAGTGAGTCGTCGACGAACCCCTGCGCGCGATTGGCGCCGTGGTGGATCTTCACATCGAGTTTCGGGGTGAATCGTGCCGCCTCCTGGCTCCAGTTGCGTACGACGCTGAGGGGACACACCACGAGGTGCGGCCCGGGCCGTTCGAGCAGGTGGGCGAGCGTGGTGGCGGTCTTGCCGAGGCCCATGTCGTCGGCGAGGCAGCCCCCGAGGCCGAGCTTGGCGAGGAACTGCAGCCACGACAGTGCCCGCCGCTGATAGTGGCGAAGTTCGCCGACGAACTCCGGTGACTCGTGGGTCTCGTCGAGTCGTTCGTCGGGCAGCCCGGCGAGCAGGTTGCGGATCCAGGCGGAGTCGACGGCCGTCGAGCTGAGGGAGGAGCTGTCGGAGTTGCCGCCGGCCAGGTGATCGTTGTGATCGTCGTGGATCGAGATGGCAGGTGTGTCGTCGTCGCCGAGTTCGGCGTCGTTCGCGAGTCGCAGGAGCTCGAGGGGGGTGACCGTGCGCTTGGTGGCCTTGAGTTCGGTGAGCTTGGCGCGTTTGCGGCGGAGCTCGTCGGCATCGATGCGCACCCAGCGGTGGCCGGTGTGCAGCAGGGTGGCGCCGGCCTGCTCCGCTCGGGCGATTTCGGCATCGGAGATCTCTTCGTCGCCGATCACCAGCTTCCACTCGACGAGGGCCTCCTTGCCGAACTGCTTGCGTCGGTCGTCCGACGGTGCGGGCGTTGCCTCACCCGCCACGTTGACGCGCGTGCGGATCAACCGCTCGGGCCCGATGAGTTCCACCCCGAGGCGTTGCAGTTCGACCGGGGCGACGTCGAGGAAATCCTCGGCGACGTCGAGGTCGAGTTCGACCTGGGTGGGTTCGTGCTGGATGGCGAGGTCGGCGAGACCCGGGACGATCGGCGCGATCTGCTCGACCGTGGCGGCGATCAGCTCGGTGAGTACGCCGAGGTGCTGGTCGCCCTTCGCGACTTCGAGCGCAGTGCCGTTGCGTTCCCATACGTCGTTGGCCGAACACCAACGTGACGCGTCGCTGTCGTCGACGAGTTCGAGCCGCACGATCCACGGGTCGTGCGGATCATCGGAGATCACGAGACGCAGGCGAGGGACCACGACCGGCTCGCCACCGACTCGCCGCCGGTGCCGGTCGAGTTCGTCACGCAGCTGGCGCAGTGCAGCATCGAACTCGACAGTGCCGCCGCGCACGACGTGGTCCGGCTTGGCGAGGGCGCCGAACGTTGCTCGAAGTACCTGGACCGACGGTGTGCGTTGACGGCCGAGGTCGGCCTTCCAGCCGTATTGGTGGAGGAAGGTGCGGGCGATCCCGTCGACGAGCTGGGCGTAGATACTGGTGGCGTCGGCGCTCGAACCGGCCGTGCAGATCGGCGGCATCGATGCGTCGAGTGCGGTGAGCATGCCGTCGATCGCCGGCGTTGTGACGGGTCGCCAGCGCGCCACGGTGAACGGCCCCTCTTCGACGACGGCGGGCAGGATTCGCCCTGCCGACACCGTGCGCCGAGCGAGTTCGGCGACGCGGGCGAACCACGCCAGCGAGTCCGACAGGTGGGGAGCGTCCGGCAGGTCGGACAGCCACACGGCTGTGCCCATCGCGTCGAGCTGCACCGATGATGCGTGCAGACCGGGCTGCCCGTCGAGGGCGATGCTGATGCGTCCGATCGCCCCGTAGGAGACCGGGGTGTCGTGCCACCCGGTACGGCGTCCGTCGTCGCCGAGCATCCGGAACCCGCCGTAGAGCCACGCCATCGGTGCCGTGTCGACACCGTTCCAACCCCACACGTGCAAGGCACCGCTGCGCCACGTCCCTTGCGCCACGTGTGGCGGCCGGTGACGCGACAACGTGGCCATCCCGTCGACCCTACCGACGGGCTGTCACCGAGACGCCCGACGTACACGATGTGTCGGACACATCGTGTACGTGACAGCGCCCGTGGGCCGTCAAGCAGGAACGTTGGCGCCGAAGAAGTGCCTCAGGGCGTCGGCCATCTCGGTTCGGGCGTAGGCGCCGGTGACGAGCGCGCCGACCATGCCGAGCGAGGTATGGGTCTGACCTTCGCACTGCAGATGCCGAACCGGCACTCCGGCGGCCGTGAGCGCATCGGCGTACGCATTGCCCTCGTCGCGGAGTGGATCGAATTGGCACGTCACGACCATCGCTGGTGGCAGGCCGGCGAGATCGTCCGCTCGGAGCGGCGACGCCTTCGGGTCGGCCCGATCGTCGGGGTCGCAGTAGAAGTCCCAGAACCACTCCATCAGCCCCCGGGTCAGGATGTACCCGTCGGCGTTCTCGGCGTACGACGATGTGTCCATGGCGCCGTCGGTGGCCGGGTTCAGGAGCACTTGGCCGACGATCGCCGGACCGCCGGCGAGCTTCGCCTGCTGACAGGTGACCGTCGCGACGTTCGCGCCGGCACTCCACCCGGCGACCGCGAGCTGTCCGGGTACGCCACCGAGTTCCTCGGCGTGCTCTGCGATCCACTGCACGGCGGCGAGGCCGTCGTCGGCAGCTGCCGGGAAGCGATGTTCCGGAGCGTGGCGGTAGTTGACGGACACGAAGATGGCGTCGGACTGCAGGCACAGATCGCGGCAGAGTGCGTCGTCGGAGGTGTGGCTGCCGAGCACCCAGCCGCCACCGTGGAAGTAGGCGACGATCGGGTGCGGCCCGGTCGATGCCGGCCGGTAGAGCCGGTACTCCAGTGTGCTGCCGTCGGCGCCCGGGAGCGTGCCGTCGACGACCTCGCCGACCTCGGGTCCGGGTGGGCTCATCGCGCCCGATGCCTCCATGAACGCCCGGGCATCCTCGACGGACATCGACTCGATCGGTGGCAGACCCAGCTCGGCCATCATGTCCAGCAACACGGCGACGTCCGGTTTGAGTTCGCGGATGATGCCGTCGTGGACCACGGTTCCGCCCGGTCCGTCGAGCGCGAATCCCAGGTAGTCGCGCTCGACGACCTCGTCACACGCCGCCCGGTACCTGTCGACCCCGCCGGGATAGGGCAGGAACACCTGCGGTTTGCCTGGGACGTTGACGCCCATGTACCAGGAGTTGGCGGTCGGCATCAGCGTCAGCTCGGCGAATTCGTTGCTGTGCTGAACCCATCTCGTCTCGGCGAGTTCGGTCGGCTCGATCGTGTCGAAACCGTCGTCTCTGAGATGAACGAGAGCGTCGGTGATCCAGTCGACGTGCTGCTCGATCGACACCATCATGTTGGACAGCACGGACGGGCTGCCGGGTCCGGTGATCATGAACAGGTTCGGGAACCCTTTCGTCATCAGGCCGAGGTACGTCGTGGGCCCGTGGTCCCACTTGTCGCGAAGGGTCAAACCGTCTCGTCCCGTGATGTCGACGCCGACGATGGCGCCGGTCATGGCGTCGAATCCGGTTGCGAACACGATGGCGTCGAACTCGAACCGCTCGCCGCCGTTGTCGCCTCCGGTGTCGATGCCCGTCTCGGTGATCGTCGTGATGGGCTGCTTTCGGAGGTCGACGAGGCGGACGTGGGGGAGGTTGTAGGTCTCGTAGTAGTTCGTGTCGAGACAGGCGCGCTTGGTGCCGACGTAGTGGTTGGTGGGGCACAGCGCTTCGGCGACCTCCGGATCGTTGACGATCGAGCGGATCTTGCCGTGGATGAAGTCACGCAGGGTGTCGTTGCTCTCGGCGTTGGTGAGCGTGTCGTTGAAGGTGCCGGTGATCCCGAGGAGTTCGCTCGCCTCCCACATGGCTTCGTAGCGGGCGATGCGTTCCTCGTCGGACACCATCAGCGCGCCTTCGAGCGGAATCGGGCGTGGCACCCCGGCGGCCGACCACCGCGCCGCCTCGCGGTAGGCGGCCGGATCCTTGCTGTACTCGGCGAGCCGTTCGTCGGAGATCGGACCGTTGCGGGCCGGGATCGAGAAGTTGGGGGTGCGTTGGAAGACCGTGAGTTGCTCGGCCTGTTCGGCGATGAGTGGGATCGACTGGACCGCCGACGATCCGGTACCGATCACGGCGACCCGCTTGCCGGTGAAGTCGACGCCTTCGTGCGGCCAGGTGCTGGTGAAGTACACCTCGCCGGTGAAGCGGTCCGTGCCCTCGATGTCGGGGACCTTCGGCATGGACAGACAACCCGTGGCCATGACGTAGAACTTGGCCGTGACGTCGGGGCCGTTGTCGGTCCGGATCGTCCAGCGCTTGGCGTCCTCGCTCCACTTCGCCGACTCGACGCGGGTGTTGAAGCGGATGTCGCTCCGCAGGTCGTGCTTGTCGGCGACGAACTGGGCGTACCGGAGGATTTCGGGCTGGGCTGCGTAGCGCTCCGACCAGGTCCATTCCTCCTGGAGTTCGGGGTCCCAGCTGTAGGAGTAGTCGACGCTGAGGATGTCGCAGCGGGCGCCGGGGTAGCGGTTCCAGTACCAGGTGCCGCCGACGTCGTCGGCGGTCTCGAGCACGACGGCGCTGAAGCCGGCCTCGCGGATCCGGTACAGCTGGTACATGCCGGCGAACCCGGCCCCCACGATCACCACGTCGACGTCGGTGTTGCTCTCGCTCATCTGGCGTTCCCCTTCGGTCAGTGTCCCTGCCCCAGTGTCTCAGTCTCAGTGTCGCATCCTGACCGTGCCCCGGCCGACGCGGAGCTGGGCCAGACTCGTGTGATGACGAGCGCGTCGACCACGGTCATCGCCCTGCTGCGCGGCATCAACGTGGGCGGCCACAACAAGCTGCCGATGGCGCAGCTGCGCCAAGTTGCCGCCGATGTCGGGTTCATCGACGTGCGGACGTACATCCAGAGCGGCAATCTCGTGGCCTCGACCGACCTCGACCCCGAGGTGGCGGGCGATGTGCTGGCGGTGGCGGTCCGTGAGGCGACCGGCCTGCGGATACCGATCATCGTTCGATCCGCGCAGCAGTGGGCTGACGTGATCGCCGCCAACCCGTTCCCTGATGCGCCCGACCCGGGCACCGAGGTCCACGTGATCTTTCTGCCGGCGCCGTCGTCGGCCGCGATCCAGGCGTTCGACGCGTCCGGGTTCGCTCCGGAGTCGTTGGCGGTCGTCGGCTCGGAGATCTACCTGCACCTCCCCGACGGCATGGGCCACTCGTTGCTGGCTGTCGCCGTGAATCGTCTTGCCGACGCCAGGACCGGCACGGCTCGCAACTGGAACACCGTCCGCGAGGTCGCTCGCATCGCCCTGATCGCAGGGGTCGATGGCTGACTGCTCGACGGTGGTCGGGAGCGGTCAGACGGTAACGGGATCGTTCACGTCGGCGAGGAGGTCGACGGAATGCAGACGCTGCTCGATCGTCGGCGACGAGTGGGCGGTGATCAACTCGTCGACCCCTGCGAGTTCGGCGAAATGGTCGAGGTATGACTTCACCTCACTCGGCTCACCGACCGCCGAATAGTGCATCATCTGTATGACCTGCCGGCCCTGCGGTGACGCGAGGATCGCGTCGGCCTCGTCGTCGGTGAGATCGCGGCCGGGTGCGACGAACCGGGCGATGCGGTACCGGCGGACGGTCTCCCACTGTTGCTGGGCTTCGTCGTCGGTGTCGGCGGCGATGACGTTGACGCCGGCGATCGTGTACGGCTCGGCGAGTTGTTCCGACGGTCGGAACTCGCGCCGGTAGATGGCGATCGCATCGAGCAGGGCAGTCGGGGCGAAGTGGGAGGCGAACGCATACGGCAGCCCGAGCATCGCCGCGAGTCGGGCTCCGAACAGCGACGACCCGAGGATGTAGAGCGGCACGTTCGTGCCGGCACCGGGGACGGCGACCACCCCGGCGATCAGCGACTCACCCCTCAGGTACCCCTGGAGTTCGAGTACGTCCTCGGGGAACCTGTCGGACGAATGCGCGTCGCGGCGCATGGCACGCATCGTGTTCTGGTCGCTCCCCGGTGCCCGCCCGAGCCCGAGGTCGATGCGTCCTGGGTGGAGCGTGGCGAGCGTGCCGAATTGCTCGGCGATCGTCAGCGGCGAGTGGTTCGGCAGCATGACACCGCCGGCACCGAGGCGGATCGTGGAGGTGTGCGCAGCGACATGGGCGATCAGCACACTGGTCGCCGACGACGCGATCGACGCCATGTTGTGGTGCTCGGCGTACCAGACCCGTTCGTAGCCCCGAGCCTCGGCCCGCTGGGCGAGCGCGACGCTGTTGGTGAACGCATCGGCCGCCGTCTGCCCCTTGCCGATGATCGCCAGATCGAGGATCGACAGTGGAATACGAGCGGTCGCCATGTAGCCCAGCATGCCGCGCCGCCGTGGCCACCACACCACCCTCCTGCGGGTTGGGTACCGTTTCGGATGTGACCATCGACGGCGCACCGATCGCGGGAACCACGGTGGATCCGATCCCCTACCTGCCGTTCATGGACGGACCCGCGCCCGCCGGCCAGGATGCGTTCCGGTGGCGGCTCGGGGTGCGACCGCTCGACCTGCACGACTGGGTCGAACTCGGCGCCGACGCCGATGCAGCGATCGAGGCGAAGTCCCGCCTGATGGAGGAGCGCCCGGACACGGTGTTCGCCGTGCTCGACGATCGAGTGACCGAGGAGTCGCACGAGGTCGCCGACACGCTCGTCGACCACCTCCGAAGGCGCTGGCCCGAGCGGTACGGCGATGCTGCCCTCGACTCCGACCTGCACCCGCTCGATGCAGCAGCCCGGCTCGTGCCCGAGGACCTCGTGCTCCTCGTCGAGCGCGAGGGCCGGCTGGTGTTCGGCGGTGGCTCGGTGTGTTTCCCGAACCGGTGGGATCTGCGCTCGAAGCTCGGTCTCTCGATGGCCGGTGTCCACGCGCCGGTCGACCGCCTCAATGATCAACTCGAGGCCCCGATCGACGGTTTCTTCGATCGCCTCACGCCCGAGCGCAGCTTCTGGCGTCTCGGATGGGGCGTGCTCGACACCGCCGACTGGTACACGCCTGTCGACGGCACGGCGTCGCCTCGCCCGGTCGCACCGGCACCCGACCAGCACTACCTGCGTGTCGAGCGCGAGACCATGCGTCGATTCCCGGACACCGGTTGCGTGCTCTTCACGATCCGCACGTACGTGACCCCGATCCTGTCGGCCTGTCCGACCTCGGATGTGTCCGTGCGGCTGGCCGCTGCGCTCGAATCGCTGCCGAGCGACGTGCGTGAATACAAGGATCTGGCGTCCACTGCCGACGATCTGGTGGATTTGTTGCGCATGGTGTCCGACACCAGGAGCAACGTGGATAGATCCTGATATGGTAACACTCAGGTTTATTGAGTAGTAGAGGAGCACGAAATGGCGATCGACCCGAAGAAGTGGACGCTGAAGACCCAGGAGGCGTTCTCCGCGGCCATCGATCAGGCCAAGGAGCTGTCGAACCCCGAACTGACCCCCGATCACGTGCTCGGCGCCATGATGCGCCAGGAGGGCACGATCGTCCCGGCGGTGCTCGCCAAACTCGGCCAGGCTCCGCTGATGGTGCGCAATCGCGCCGACGAAGCGATCCAGAAGCTCCCCAAGGCGTACGGCGGTGCCGAGCCGCGGATGAGCAAGGAACTCACCAACATCGTCGAGAACGCGGAGACCTACCGCAAGGATCTACGCGACGACTTCCTCTCCGTCGAGCACCTTCTCCTCGCGATGAACGCCCGCCTCGACGTCGGCTCCGAGGAACTGCTCCAGGTGTTGAAGGAGGTACGCGGCTCTCATCGCGTCACCGACCAGAGCCCCGAGGAGAAGTTCGCCGCACTCGAGAAGTACGGCCAGGACCTGACGGCGTTGGCCGCGAGCGGCAAGATCGATCCGGTCATCGGCCGCGACGAGGAGATCCGACGATGCATCCAGGTGCTGTCGCGCCGCTCCAAGAACAATCCGGTCCTCATCGGTGAGCCCGGCGTCGGCAAGACCGCCATCGTCGAGGGTCTCGCCTCGCGCATCGCCGACGGCGACGTGCCGGAGGGCCTCAAGAACAAGCGGCTGATCTCGCTCGACATCGGTTCGATGCTCGCCGGAGCCAAGTACCGCGGCGAGTTCGAGGAGCGGCTCAAGGCTGTGCTCAAGGAGATCACCGACGCGGAAGGCGAGATCATCACCTTCGTCGATGAACTCCACACGATCGTCGGTGCCGGCGGTGCCGAGGGGGCGATGGATGCCGGCAACATGATCAAGCCGATGCTGGCGCGCGGCGAGCTGCGCATGATCGGCGCCACCACCCTCGACGAGTACCGAAAGCATGTCGAGAAGGACCCCGCACTCGAGCGTCGATTCCAGCAGGTGTACGTCGGCGAGCCGTCGGTGGAAGACACGATCGGCATCTTGCGCGGGTTGAAGGAGCGCTACGAGGTGCATCACGGCGTGCGAATCCAGGACTCGGCGCTCGTCAGCGCAGCGGTGCTGTCCGACCGCTACATCACGAGCCGGTTCCTCCCCGACAAGGCGATCGACCTCATGGACGAGGCGGCGTCGAAGCTGCGCATCGAGATCGACTCACTGCCGACCGAGATCGATGTCGTCCAACGTCGCATCTTCCAGCTCGAGATCGAGCAGGTCGCCCTCGACAAGGAGACCGATGCGGCCTCCAAGGAGCGCCTCGATGCGTTGCACGACGAGCTCGCCACGCTCAATGTGCAGGTCGGCGAGATGAAGCAGCGATGGGAGCAGGAGAAGCAGGCGATCGACGCCATCCGCTCGTTGAAGGAGGAGCTCGAGCAACTGCGCACGCAGGTCGAGCGCGAGACCGACCTCGCTGCCGCCGCCGAGATCCGCTACGGCCGCATCCCCGAACTCGAACGTCGCATCGAGGACGCCACCGCCCACCTCGCGGCGATCCAGGAGACCGGTGCGATGCTCAAGGAGGAGGTCGACGCCGAGGACATCGCCGAGGTCGTCGCCAAGGCGACGGGCATCCCGCTCAACCGCCTCATGGAGTCGGAGACATCCAAGCTCGTCCACCTCGAAGAATTGCTCCACGAGCGTGTCATCGGCCAGGACAATGCTGTTGTCGCCGTGGCCAACGCCATCCGGCGCAGCCGTGCTGGGCTGTCCGACCCGAATCGGCCGATCGGGTCGTTCATGTTCCTCGGCCCCACCGGCGTGGGCAAGACCGAGCTGGCGCGTGCGCTCGCCGAGTTCCTGTTCGACGACGAGAAGTCGATGGTGCGCATCGACATGGGTGAGTACATGGAGAAGTTCTCGGTGTCGCGCCTCATCGGAGCGCCCCCCGGTTATGTCGGCTACGACGAGGGTGGACAGCTCACCGAAGCCGTGCGTCGTCGCCCGTATTCCGTGGTGCTGCTCGACGAGATCGAGAAGGCGCACCCCGACGTGTTCAACACGTTGCTGCAGTTGCTCGACGACGGCCGGCTCACCGACGGGCAGGGCCGCACGGTCGACTTCACCAACGTCGTGCTCATCATGACCTCGAACCTGCCGGGCGAACCGAGCGACTTCTTCAAGCCCGAGTTCATCAACCGCGTCGACGACATCATCCGCTTCCGAGCGCTGACGGAAGCCGACCTCGAGCGCATCGTCAGGGTGCAGCTGGCGCATCTCCACAAGCGGTTGGCTGATCGTCGCATCGAACTCGACATCGACGAAGGGGCCATGGCGCAACTCGCCCGGGAAGGGTTCGATCCGGCGTTCGGCGCTCGGCCGCTCAAGCGGGTCATTCAACGCGAGATCGGCGACAAGGCATCGCTCCTCATCCTCAACGGTGATGTCGCGGAAGGCGGGTCGATCGTCGTGCGCGCCGGCACCGCCGACGACGGCCTCAGCGTCACCGCCGCACGAGCGTGAGGCGGAATGTCGGCGGGTTGAGTTCGATCAGCTCGAGGCGGCCGCCGTCCGACTCCGCGAGGCGTCGGGCGAGCGGCAGGCCGCGGCCGTGTGCCGCTTGGTGATCCAGCGGACGGTCGAACAGTGTCGAAGCGCGATCGCGACTGATGCCCGGGCCCTCGTCTTCGACCGTGACGCTGTCGTCCTGCACCAGGATCGCAACGGTGCCGCGCCCGTGACGCAGCGCGTTGTCGAGCAGGATCCCGATCACTTGGCCGACGAGTCCCGGGGTGGCGACCACGTGGTGCACGCGGCCCGTCGTCAGCACCACCTGGCGGCGCTTCTCGGCGAAACGGTGCTGCCAGTCGGCGACCTGATGGTCCACGAGCGCCGTCAGATCCAGTTCGGTGCGTTCCTTCGTCGATCCGGTCCGCGCCACGGTGAGGAGATCATCGAGTGTCAGGTTCAGCTCGTGGGTCTGCGTCAGCGCTGCGGTCGCCTCAGCGGCGACCTCGGGGTCGTCGTCGCGCTCCAGGAGTTCGAGCCGCATGGCGATGCCGGTCAGTCCGGTGCGCAGTTGGTGTGTGGCGTCGGCGGTGAAACCACGTTCTGATTCGAGCATGCGATCGACTCGGTTCGCGCTGAGGCGTAGTGCCCGCGAGATGTCGTCGATCTCACTGATCCCCGATGGCGGCGGGGCGGCTGCGCTGAAGTCGCCATCGCCCACCCGCGCCGCGCTTCGGGCCAGCCGCTCGAGTGGTCGTGCGAGCTGACGGGCCTGGACACCGGCGAGCAGCGCCGCGGACCCAATCGCCGCCACGGCGATCACAGCGAGACGGGCCAGCACGTCGGCGGGAAGTTCGCCACCCTCGGCATCGCGCACGACGAGCAGCACGGGCAGGAGCAGGACCACGATGACGATCATCACCACGGCGATGGTCGAGAGCACCAGGCGGCGGCGCACGTCGGGTCAGTCCCCGGTTGGGTCGAATCGGAATCCCACGCCGCGAACGGTGACGATCTTCGATGGTGGGTCGGTGTCGTCGAGGATCTTGCGGCGCAGCGTCGAGGTGTGGGTGTCGAGGGTGCGGGTGGAACCCCACCAGTTCTCGTCCCACACCTGGCTCATGATCTGTTCGCGCTTGAGTGTCACGCCGGGCTGACGCATCAGCAGTTCGAGCAGGTCGAACTCCTTCGTCGTGAGTTCGACTTCGTGGCGTTTGGCGTCGTCGCTCTCGACGAAGCATCGCCGCGCTTCGGTGTCGAGTTCGATGCCTGCGCCGCTGAGATGCCCGGTCGTGCTCGCCTCCGAGTGCTCGACGAGGCGCAGTCGGGCGCGGATCCGCGCAACGAGTTCAGCGAGCCGGAACGGCTTGGCGACGTAGTCGTCCGCACCGGCGTTGAGCCCGACGATGACGTCCATCTCCTCGGCGCGAGCGGTGAGCATGATGATCGCAAGGCTTGGGTGGTCGACGCGCAGCTTGCGGCAGACGTCGAGGCCGTCGATGTCGGGCAGTGTCAGATCCAGCAGCACGAGGTCGGGGCAGTGGTTGCCGACCGAGGCGAGTGCGTCCAGTCCGGCTGCGACGTGCGCGACCTCGAAGCCCTCGCTGCGCAGTACTCGGATGAGCGGCTCGCTGATGCGTTCGTCGTCCTCCACGAGCAGCACGGCCGTCGTGGGAAGCGCGGTGGCGGTGCCGCCGAGTGCGCGAAGGCTCGAATCCATCGCTGTGTCATCGGTCCGGGTGTGCGTCGGCTTGAGGGGAGCGATGCCGAACGTGAATACAATACTCATCCGTATCGTATTGGAACGGAGACGACGACGATGGCGAGTGGGACACCGAGCCGATCACCTCACGGCCACGACGACGCCATCGACCCGGCGGTGCACGAACGCCGGTGGTTGATCCTCGGCGTGCTCTGCATGAGCCTGTTGATCATCGTGATGGACAACACGATCCTCAACGTCGCCATCCCCTCATTGATCGTCGATCTCGGCGCCACGAACAGCCAGATCCAGTGGATCGTCGACTCCTACGTGCTCGTGTTCGCCGGTCTGCTGCTCACGACGGGCAGCCTGTCCGACCGCTATGGCCGCAAGGGAGCGTTGCAACTCGGCATCGTCCTGTTCGGCATCGGCTCCGCGGCGGCAGCCATGTCGACGTCGGCCGAAGGCCTCATCGCAACGCGTGCCTTCATGGGAATCGGAGGGGCGCTGATCATGCCTGCCACCCTGTCGATCCTCACGAACGTGTTTCGTGATCCTCGGGAGCGCGCTCGGGCCATTGCCGTCTGGGCCGGGTTCTCCGGGCTCGCTGTCGCCATCGGGCCGATCACCGGTGGACTCCTGCTCGAACACTTCTCGTGGCAGTCGGTCTTCTGGGTCAACCTCCCGATCGGCATCACCGCCTTGATCCTCGGTGCGTTCCTCATCCCCACCTCGCGTGATCCCGAGCAGGGCAAGATCGATCCGCTCGGCGCCGTGCTGTCGTTCTTCGGGCTCGCCTCGCTGCTGTTCGGCATCATCGAAGGTCCGTCGAAGGGCTGGAGCGACCCGGTGGTCGTCGGCGCGTTCGTCGTGGCCGCCGTGCTGCTCACCTCGTTCCTGCTCTGGGAGCGCCACACGTCGCATCCGATGCTCGACCTCACCGTGTTCCGCAGCGCCCGCTTCAGCGCCGGGAGCGGCACCATCACGCTGCTCTTCTTCGCGATGTTCGGCTCGCTGCTGCTGATGACCCAGTACTGGCAGCTCGTCCACGGGTACTCCCCGTTGCAGGCGGGCATCCGGCTCCTGCCGTACGCGGTGACGATGATGATCATCGCTCCGCTGTCGGCGCGTTTCGTCGAGCGTCAGGGAACGAAGCGGATCGTCACGGCCGGCCTCGTGCTCGTCGCGACCGGATTGATCCTGCTGTCGACGATTGCGTCCGACTCGCCCTACCTGCTCGTGATCTCCTACTTCGTCGTGATGGCGGCCGGCATGGGAATGACCATGGCCCCGGCGACCGAGTCGGTGATGGGGGCGCTGCCGCGGGCGAAGGCCGGCGTCGGTTCGGCGATCAACGACACGACCCGCCAGGTCGGCGGTGCGCTCGGCGTCGCGGTGATCGGCAGCGTCGTCACGAGCGTCTACTCCCAGCGCATCTTCGATCTTGCGGGAGTGTTCGGCCTGGCCGGACCGCAGGAGACGATCGCCGAGTCGTCGCTCGGAGGTGCACAGCAGGTCGCCGCCTTGCTCGGAGATCAGGCCGACGCCCTCGTCCAGGCCGCCAACGACAGCTTCGTCGACGCAATGTCCGTCGGGCTGCGCGTCGGCGCGGTCGTCATCGTGTTCGCCGCCGTGATGGCCTGGAAGTTCCTGCCCTCGCACGCCACGTCGCCGGAGGACAGTCTCGTGAGTGATCTGACGGCCGGTCCGGGCGTGGCCCCGGTGGTCGGGAACTGATCGTGAACACTGCAACCACTCGCCGCCTCGGACGACCTCGATCGGCCGGCGTCGACGAGGCATTGCTCGAAGCGACGCTGCAGTTGGCCGGCGAAGTGGGCATCAACGGGATGTCGATGGACGACCTGGCGCAGCGAGCGGGGGTGTCGAAGGCGACGATCTACCGGCGGTGGCCGTCGAAGGAAGCATTGGTGCTCGATGCGCTCGCGTCTGCGATCCGACCGTTCGATCTCGTCGACACCGGCTCGGCGCGCGGCGACCTCGAGGCGTATCTCGGCGAGCTCGGTCGCCGGATGCAGACAGGCCGCTCCAGCGACGTGCTGCCCGACCTGATCTCGGCATCAGTGCGTGACCCCGCGCTACGCGAGTCACTCGACGAGTGGGTTCGTCATCGTCGCCAACCGTTGACCGTCATCCTCGGTCGGGCCGTGCAGCGCGGTGAACTGGCCGCCGACACCGACCTCGACACCATCATCGACGCGCTGATCGGAGCCTTCATGTACCGCCGGCTGCTGAGCCATGCTCCGCTCGACGATCCATTCGTGACGCGCCTACTCCTCACCGTCCTGCCGTCGCTCTGACCCCAACCCCGAAAAATGCGGTCATTCGTGCGCTGAGTGCACATTTCAGCGCACGTTTCGGGTGTGGGTCTCGGAGTGGGTGTGAGTGTGGGGTGCTGGGCCGGTCAGCGTTGGCGGAGGCGCAGGGCGTCGCCGTGGGCGGGGAAGCCCTCGTGGTCGGCGAGGGCGACGACCGAGGGGGTCATGCGCACGAGTGCGGTCGCGTCGGCGCGGGCGATCGCGGTGCGCTTGAGGAACGTGTCGGCAGTGATGCCTGACGACACGTGCGCGAAGCCCGACGTGGGTAGTGATGCCGGACACCCGATGACGAAGTTGGCTGCACTGAACGGGGTGTGCTGGCCGACGAGGATCTCGCCTGCATTGACCAGGCCGTCGAGAACGCCGTCGAGTTCCGCATCCGTGATCACGACCTGCAGGTGCTCAGGGGCGAATTCGTTGGCGACTCGGACGGCTACGTCGAGATTGTCGACGAGCACGCACCCACCGTTCGGGCCGAGCGATGCGCGCGCTGCGGTGGCGCGTATCTCGGGAAGATTTGCGAGCTGCCGGTCGAGCGCGGCGTCGACGGCCTCGGCGAGCGAGGTCGAGTTGGTGAGGAGGACGACGGTGCTGTCGGTGCCGTGCTCGGCCTCGATGAGCAGATCGGCAGCGAGCAACACCGGATCAGCCGAGTCGTCGGCGATCACCAGGCTCTCGGTCGGGCCGAGGAGCATCATGGTGGCAACGCCGTGGCGCTGCATCTCGACTTGCGCAAGCGTCACGGCCGGCGAGCCGGGGCCGACGATCTTGCGGACCTTCGGGATCGTGTCGGTGCCGAAGCCGAGCGCCGCGATCCCGGCTGGACCATTGACGCGGAACACGTCGTCGATACCGAGCTTGCGACACACGACCAGGACGGCGGGGTCGACCTCGCCGGAACCGCCGGGAACGGGAGGAACGACGAGCGCCAACGACGCCACGCCGGCGACGACGGCCGGGACCGCGAGTTGATAGGCGACGCTCGGGTAGCTGGCCTTGCCCGATGGGGTGAAGAGTCCCGCCGACGTGATCGGGGTGATCTTCTCGCCCACCGTGAGGCCGGGTTCGCTCTCGATCGACCAGTCGTGGGCCCGTTCCATCTGAGCTTCGTTGAAGGCTCGCAGGTGGGCGATGGCGTCGTCGATCGCTGCATCGACGTCGGGTGAAACAGCAGCGCGTTCGAACTCGTCGGCAGTCAATCGCAACCCGTCGGGCGTCACGTCGATCCGGTCGAACCTGGCGAGTGCATCGCACACGGCGGCGTCGCCGCGTTCGCGAACGTCATCGATCAACGCGCTGATCGAACGACGCAACTCGGGGTCGAAGATGTCGTCGATCCCTCGACGCATCAGCGCATCGCGGGCGGCGACATCCATGTCGTTCCACACCTGCGCGCGCATCACCTTCACCCGCCCGACGCTATCGGCGAGGTCGGGGGGCGGCGGACGGAGTACCATCTCGACACGTTCCAACCACCACTCGGGGAGCGTGTATGCCCGTCACCGTCGTCGTCGGAGCCCAATGGGGCGACGAGGGCAAAGCCAAGGTCATCGACCTGTTGTCGAAAGAGCACACGTACGTCGTGCGCTACCAGGGCGGCCACAACGCCGGCCACACCGTCGTGGTCGGGGGCGAGAAGTATGCACTGCAGCTCGTCCCGTCAGGGATCCTCTACGACCACGTGATTCCGGTGATCGCCAACGGCGTCGTCGTCGATCTCCCGACGTTGTTCAAGGAGGTCGACGCGCTCGAGGCGAGAGGGATCTCCTGCGCCGAGTTGAAGGTGTCGAGCCGTGCTCATCTGATCTTCCCGTGGCATCAGGCGCACGACGCGATCGCCGAGGCGATGCGTGGCGACGACAAGATCGGCACCACGCTCAAGGGCATCGGCCCCGCGTACGCCGACAAGGCGCGGCGTGTCGGCCTGCGCGTCGGTGACGTCCTCGACCCGGCTCGTTTCTCGACGCTCCTGCGCGAACGAGCGGTCGCTGAGAACACGCTCATCGAGCAGGCGGGCGGCGACCCACTCGACGTCGACGAGATCGTGGCCATGTTCGACGAACTCGGCGCTCGTGTCGCGCCGTTCGTCACCGACACCGTGAGCCTGTTGCACGCCGCGCTCGAACGGGACGCCCACGTCCTGCTCGAGGGCGCGCAGGCGACGTTCCTCGACCTCGATCACGGTACGTACCCCTATGTCACGTCATCGAACCCCACCGCCGGCGGCGCCTGCGTGGGCACAGGTATCGGGCCACGTGACATCGATCGCATCGTCGGGATCACCAAGGCCTACACCACGCGGGTCGGCGCTGGGCCGTTCCCGACCGAACTGCTCGACGACGATGGGGAACGCCTCATCGACATTGGCAGGGAGTACGGCACCGTCACGGGTCGTCGTCGGCGGGCCGGATGGCTCGACTGCGTGATGTTGCGCCAGGCAGTCCGCCTCAACAGCCTCAGCGAGCTTGCGCTGACCAAGCTCGACATACTCGATGGGTTCGACACGATCAAGATCTGTACCGGCTACCGACTCGACGGTGAACTGCTCGACCACTACCCCGACCGCTCCGATCTGCTCGGCGACGTGGAGCCGGTCTACGCGACACTCGACGGGTGGGGAAGCGTGCTCAGCGACGCCCGCGAACCGGGCCAGCTCCCCGATGCCGCGAAGCGATTCATCGAGGTCGTCGAGCGCGAGGTCGGCATACCGGTCCGCGTCGTCGGTGTGGGCGCCGAACGCGACGACTACCTCGTGTGGGCATCGTGACGGTGCGGCGATGATCCCGCGCTACTCCACTCCGGAGATGGACGCGGTCTGGTCCGACACCGCACGATTCGGTCGTTGGCTCGAAGTCGAGCTGCTCGCCACCGAGGCCCATGCAGCGTTCGGGCTCGTGCCGGCCGCCGATGCGCTCGACTGTCGGGCCCGCGCACCGATCACCGACGAGGCATTCGTGCAGACCGTGCTCGACCGGGAGGCCATCACCGACCATGACGTCGCTGCGTTCGTCGACGTCGTGCAGGCAGCGATCGGGCCGCCGGCATCGTCATGGATCCACTTCGGGCTCACGTCGTCCGACGTCGTCGACACGGCGGGTTGCTGGGCGCTGCGGGATGCCGCCGACCTGCTGATCGATGCCTCGACGGAATTGCTGAGCGTGCTCGTGGCGTTGTCGCGAACCCACCGCGACACGGTGATGATCGGCCGGACCCACGGCATCCACGCCGAGCCCACCACGTTTGGTGCGAAGGTGGCGCTGTGGGCGCTGCAACTCGATCGCGACCGCACTCGGCTTCGGGCCGCCCGTCACAGCGTCGCGGTCATGAAGTTGAGTGGGGCCGTCGGTACCTACTCGAACATTCCGCCCGAGGTCGAGAAGTTCGTCGGCGACGCGCTCGGCCTCGAGCCGGTGGCGTCGACCCAGGTGGTGGCGAGAGACCGCCACGCCGAGTATCTCTATGCGTGCGCATCGATCGGCGCGACGTGTGAACTGATGGCGGTCGAGCTCCGCCACCTGCAGCGAACCGAGGTGCGCGAGGTCCAAGAGGGCTTCAAACCGGGCCAGAAGGGATCGTCGGCGATGCCCCACAAGCGCAACCCGATCTCAGCCGAGACGATCTCGGGTCTGGCGCGCGTGTTGCGGTCGAATCTGTCGGCGGGTTTGCAGGATGTGGCGCTCTGGCACGAGCGCGACATCTCGCATTCGTCGGTCGAGCGGATCATTCTGCCGGACTCGTCGCAGTTGGCCTTCTACGTGATGAAGCGGTTGCGTCGATTGCTCGATGGTCTCGTGGTCTTCCCCGAACGCATGCAGGCAAATCTCGATGCGAGTTTCGGTCTGGTGTTCAGCCAGCCCGTGTTGTTGGCGCTGGTGCAAGCCGGGGCAACTCGCGATGATGCCTACCGCATCGTGCAACGCAACGCGATGCAAGCGTGGGACGAAGGCCGGGACTTCAGAACGTTGCTGGAAGACGACGCCGAGGTCGACAATGCGGTGCTCGACGACGCGTTCGATCTGCGTCGGTCACTGCGAAATCTCCCCCATGTGCTCGACCAGGTCGAACACATCGAATTCTGAGCGGCGGCTGTCTCAGTCGGCGCGGCTGATGCCGGCACGCTTGAGGGTGCTGGCGGGAACCCCGACATCACGCCACGAGGCGTAGGAGATCGACTTGCTGTCGGAGTAGCTCTTGGCGACCCCGACGAACTCGGCCTCGAGTGCATCCATGTCGATGGTGTTCGACTTCGCCGCCAACTCGGCTTCGAGGTCACGGCGTTCCTGGATGAGCAGCAACTCGTCGAGGGGGCCGGCGCCGGCGAGCTCGGAATCGATCGCATCGAGCCGCTTCTTGATGGTGTCGGGCGTGCGCTTGCGTCCTCGTTTTGGTTTGGTGGCACGCAGTCCTTCGAGATAATCCCGAACGATGCGACCCTCCATTCGACCTTTCGCGAGCGCCGCTTTGTGCTCGTCGCTCATTGGAGTTCTGGGGCCACGTTTTCCAACCATGAATTCACAGTGTAGATATCGTCGATCGAAATGCAATAGCGTGAATTTCGATGTTCGAGTTGTCAGCACATGGGACCGATGTCCACGTCGGAACAGGTCCGCAGTATCCGTGGGGTGGGCTCTACGGTGGCCAGATCGTTGCGCAGGCCCTGCGCGCGGCGACACTGTCGGTCGAACCAGACCTGGAACCGCATTCGATACGTGCCTATTTCATCCGCCGCGGTGACCACGCCGAGCCAGTCAGATATGAAGTCGACCGCATCCGAAATGGCCGGAGTTTTGCCACCCGACGTATCGTCGCCCGTCAGGCCATTGGCGCAATTCTGAATGCCGAATGTTCCTTTCAACGCCCCGAGGCTGCTGCACTCGTCCAGACGATCACGATGCCCGACGTCCCGGTGCCCGACGAACTCGACCAGTCGTCGTGGACGGCGACGTTCGATCGTCACTCCGTGCCACCCGAGCAGGTCGCCGGCGGCTCGCGCGACGGCGCCGGCCGTTCGGTGGCGTGGATGAAGGTGAACGACGACCTCGGTGATCCGACCGATCCGGCGGCACAGTTGATGCATCGTTGCTGGCTGGCGTACCTGAGCGACGACCTGCCGACGGACGCGGTCATCCGGGCCCTTCCGCAGGTCGACGAAGCGGACCACGATCTGTTCTGCGCGAGCCTCGACCACACCATCTGGTTCCATCGTCCGTTGCGCGCCGATCGATGGCATCTCCACGACTTCGCCTGCCACCACTACGTGGGGGACGCGGGTTGTCGATCGGTCACATCTTCAGCGACGACGGCGTGCACGTGGCCACCGTCGCTCAAGAAGTTCTGGTCCGCGACGTCCGCGACCGCTCCGACGGTCCTCAGCCGAGCTGACCTAACCTGCCCGGCGTGTCGTCGCTGCCTCCACTCTCACCGGTTCTCGAAACGCTCCGCTCGCACGTGATGGAGCACTCGGTCAAGCACGGCGAGTTCGTCCTCAAGTCGGGTGCAACGAGCAGCTGGTTCCTCGACACCAAGCAGACAGCGTGTCGGCCCGACGGCATCATCGCAGCGGCCGATGCGATCCTCGAGGTGTTCGGCGACGTGATCGACGACATCGACGCGATCGGCGGCTTGACCATGGGCAGCGACCCTGTGGCCTACGGGGTGGCCGCAGTTGCCGCCACCCGGGGCCACCGGATGCGCAGCTTCAGCGTGCGCAAGGAGGCCAAGCTCGGCGGCATCACGGGGCGTATCGCCGGTGCGCTGCAGCCCGGCGACCGGGTGCTGGTCACCGAGGACACGACCACCCGGGGTACGTCGCTGATCGAAGCGGCCGACGAGATCGCCGCCTACGGAGCGGTACCGGTGTGGATGACGGTGCTCGTCGATCGTGGTGGCACGTGCGCTGCTCTGGCCATCGAGCACGGCATCGACTATCGACCGCTCCTGACAGCGCCCGACCTCGGGTTCGGCTATGGCACCTGAAGAGTCGGCGCGCTCGGGTCGAGTACGCCGGGGTTGAGGATCCGGTTGGGGTCGAGCGCTCGACGGAGTGCCCCCTGCGCGTCGAGATCGGCACGGGAACGAACGAGGTGGAGCCACTCGGTCTTGGCGACGCCGATCCCGTGCTCGGCCGAGATCGTGCCGCCGAGCCGGGCGACCGCCGGGAGGACCGACTCGGCGATGGCCCTTGGCGCGGTTGCCCCGAGGAAGTTGAGGTGAAGGTTGCCTTCCGCGAGATGGCCGAACGGGATGAGCCTGGCTGCGTCGTCGGCCGCCGCACGGTGCGCGATGTCGAGCAACTCGGCGACGGCGCCAAGGGGGACCGCCACATCGAGCTTGTAGGTCGGCACCCCGAGTGTGCTCGCCGCTGCAGCGATCGCGTCGGTGATCCGGTCGCGGAACTGCACCAGGTGGTGACGTTGCGTCGGGGCGACCGCCACAGCGCTGTCGACCACACCCGACGCACGGGTGAGCGCTGCTGCGAGTTCGTCGCTCGGGTCGGAGTGATCGGCGCACTCGACGAGCAGCACCGTACCGTTCGTCACGACGTCGATCGGAGGCGTTGCGCCGAGATGTCCAGCGACGAGGTCGAACGCTTCGGGCTGGATGATTTCAATCGAGTCCAGGGAACCGAGCCGGTGCCGGAGGTGTCCGACGAGGTCGACGGCATCATCGATGGTGGCCGTCGACAGCATCGCCGTGACGACGTGATCGAACCGGGGCACCAACCGCAGGCGCGCAGCCGTGACGACCGCCAGCGTGCCTTCGGATCCGGTCAGCACCGACGGCCAGTGGAGCCCGACGGTCTCCTTCGGCAGGCCGGTGAGCGTTCCGACGATGGAGCCGTCGGCGAGCACTGCCTCGATACCGACGACCTGCTGGCGCATGGTGCCGTATCGCAGTACCCGTGAGCCACCGGCGTTCGTGGCGATCGCCCCGCCGACGGTGGCCGAGTCGCGGGCGGCGAAGTCGATTGGGGTGTCGAGCCCGACCTGTCCGGCTGCCGACTGCCACGCGGCGATCGTCGCGCCGGCACCTGCGGTCAACTGCATCGCGTTCGTGTCGACGTGGGTGATCGCATGGAGGCGTCGCAGCGAGAGAATGATCGGGGCCGGCCCGGGGCCGCTACGAGGCACACCTCCGCCGACGAGCCCGGTGTTGCCACCCTGCGGCACGACCACGACGCCATGGTCGTTGCAGTGGCGGAGCACTGCGGCCACCTCGTCGGTCGCGGCCGGCCTGACCACCAGCGACGAGTGTCCGGTGTACCGACCGGTCCAGTCCGTCTCGTAGCCGGCGCGCATGTCGTCAGCGGCCAGGACATGTGCGTCGCCGACGAGTGCGACCATCGCCTCGACCAGATTCGGCGTCGCCTGATCGAGCTCCATGGGCGGAGTGTGTCATGGCTGTGCACCGGCGTTTGCGTTCGACACGTGCTGCGCGACCTACGATCGAGGTAGCTCGACGAAGGGGTGGATCATGAGGATGGAACGTTTCTGGCGGTGGCTCGGTGTGGCACTGGGCAAGCACTGGAAGTTCGTCGCAGCCATGGTCGTGGTGATCACGGTGCTGCTCGGGTTCGGGGCGCGCAACATCGACTTCGCGACCGGCCAGGACAGCTACCTCAACCCTGATTCGCAGATCGCCATCGACAACGTGGCGTTTCAGAACGATTTCGGTGGCGAGACCGTCATCTTGCTGTTCACCTCGAACGACGGCTCCGACGTCAGCCAGCTCTACTCCGGAGCGAACCTCGACGAGCTCACGCGGATCACCGACGAACTCCACGACGTCGACGGCGCGGACGCCATCATCACGCCGCTGACATCGCTGGAGTACAGCGCCAGACTGCTCGAGGGCGGCGTCAAGTCCGTCGGCTCGTCGGCGTTGCTGTCGGCCGCCGCTCGTGATGAAGCGGGTGCCGAGGCACGTCAGGCCGACATCTCGACTGCACTCGCCCGGCTGGGTGAAATACCCGAGGACGAGCGCGTCGTCGGGAATCCCGCCTACAACGAGTTGCTCATCTACGACAATGGCGGGTTCACCGTTGCCGAAGACGGCACCGTCGTCCCACCACCCGACGCCGAGCGCAGGATCCGCCTGTCGCTCGATTCGACGTTCCCGAATGTCGAGGGGGGCATCGTCAACGGCACCGCCGTCGGTGGTGTCGTGCTCGAGGGCAACGCCGATCTCGACACGCAGACGGCGGGGACCAAGCAGGTCATCGACATCCTGAAAGACGCCCAGTTCGACGGATTCGATCTCACGGTGACCGGCGCGCCCGTGTACCTCGCCGATCTCAACGACTATCTGCAGGGCGGCATGCTCAGCCTCGGTGCTGCAGCGCTGGTGCTGATGGCGATCGTGCTGCTCGTCATGTTCCGGGTTCGGTGGCGGCTGCTTCCGCTGCTCGCCGTGGTCATCGGTGTGCTCTGGTCGTTCTCGATCCTTGCAATGCTCGGTATCAGTTTGTCGCTCGTGACGATCTCGGGCCTGCCGATCCTGATCGGGATGGGCATGGACTTCGCGGTCCAGATCCACAATCGTGTCGAGGAGGAGGTGGTGCTCGACAAGGAGGCGCATCCCATCGCCGAGACGGTGGCCAACCTTGCACCGCCACTGTTCGCGGCGGCGTTCACTGCCGTGGCTGCGTTCTTCGCGCTGCGCATCTCCAAGGTGCCCATGATCCGCGACTTCGGGGTGCTGCTGGCGATCGGCATCGTCGTGCTGGTGATCGTCGGCATCATCGTGCCCGCGTCAGCGCTCGGAATACGCGAGTACAAGAAGCGGACCGAGGTCCGTCCGGAGAGCTTCGTCGAGAAGATCGTCGTCAAGCTCGGCTCACTCCCGACGAGTTGGGGTCTCCCCTTGCTCATCGTGTCGGCCCTGCTGTTCTTCGGCGGCGTGCTCGTGGAGGACCGCGCCAAGATCGAATCCGATCCGATCAAGTGGGTCGACCAGAGCAGCCAGGTGGTCAAGGACATCGAGCAACTGGAGGAAGACACCGGCTTCTCCTCGACGCTCGGCATCCTCGTTGCCGCCAACAACATCTACGACCAGAACGTCATCGATCTCGTGTGGGACTTCACCCTCGATGCCGAGGAGCGCGGCGCCGTCGTCTCGACGTCGAGCCTGGTCAACACGATGGGCAAGATCATCATGATCGACGGCGCCACCCCGATCGCCCCGACATCTGCCGATGTGGCGGCGTCGGTCGAGAAGATGCCGGAGGACATCCAGAAGGCCCTGCTGCGTGCACCGGATGATCCGACGGGCACACAGCTGAACCTGCGACTGGCACCGGCGAGCCTCGAGGAGCGAGCGGTCCTGGTGCGAGAACTCGAAGCCGACCTGCAGACGCGCATCGATGCTCTCGACCTTCCTGCCGACAGTGTCCTGCTCGTGGATCTCCCCGAAGGACAGGATCCGGTCCGGGCGACCCCTGCCGGGCTCGCCACGGTGGGCATCGGACTGCTCGAGAACCTGTCCGCCAACCGGGCCAACCTCACCTACCTGGCACTCAGCCTCGCTGCGTTGTTCCTCGTGTTGCGCTGTCGCAGCCTCACGCGGGGACTCCTGGCCTTGGTGCCCGTGCTGCTGGCCGTCGGCGTGTCGTCGCTGATCGTCGGGCTCCTCGAGGTGCGGTTGAGCCCGCTGACGACGGTGAGCGGGCCACTGGTGATCGCCACCTGCGCGGAGTTCTCCGTACTGATCCTCGGGCGCTATCTCGAGGAACGACAGCGCGGGTTGGATCCGGAGGTGGCGGCAGAGCACGCAGCGAGACGAACCGGCCGAGCGTTCTTCACGTCTGCGGTCGCCATCATCTGTGGCTTCGCGGTGCTCATCGGATCGGCACTGCCGCTGCTGCGGGACTTCGGCATCCTCGTGACGCTCAACGTCGCGATCGCTGTGCTCGCCGCGCTGGTCGTCATTCCACCCCTGTCGATCTGGGCCGACGAGCGCCGCTGGCTCGGAACCCAGCAGCCGTCGGCGGGACCCTTGGACTCCGTGCGTCTGGCCGCGCCGTTCCCCGGACCGCAGACCGTTGGCGCCGTGATCGGTGCCGTTGGCTTCGTCGCGACGGGTGCGGTCGTGTACGCCACGGCCGACACGAGCACGGGCACCGCCAGCACCGTCGAGTACGTGGCGACGCCGTTGCCCACGACGACGACCACGACACCGCCGACCACTGTGCCGCCCACGACCGTGCCCGGCCAGACAGGTCCGATCATCGACCCGAGCACGTTCGGAACCGAGCGGCCCACCTCGGCCGTGGGTGGCGTGTTGTTCGATGAGCTGACCGCACAGGGCGTACCGCCGAATCAGGCGAACTGCGCAATCGAGTCGGTCCCCGGTGGCATCGACAGTGTCGACGCAGGAGCCGTCATCGGTGGCGACGATGCTGCAGCGGCGCCGGTGGTGCAGGCAGCACTCGACTGCGGTATCGAGCAGGCAGTGATCGACGCCACCCTGACCTCCATCCGCGGCGGCTGATCGCGAGGCATTCAGACCGGTCGCCAAGACGAGCGGATCCAGTTCGGGATGGTCGTGCCACGCGCATGATCGTCGAAGAATTCTTTGAGGATTTTCGAGACTCAGCCGATTCCGGGCCAACCCTGTTACACCCCCTGTCTAGGGTTGTACGGACCGACTCCCCCTTCCATTCCGATCAAGATTTGGGAGGGCGGGTTCCACCGGTCAGTGCAACACCTTCATGACGGGGGTGTGTGGTGAGGGGTCGTCCGAGGTTGCCGGGGCAGGTGCGTCGTCGGTTCTGGGTGCGGGTTCGTGCGGGTGACACGGTGGCTGTTGCTGCGCTCGAGGCTGGGGTGTCATCGATGACCGGGTTGCGCTGGATGAGCGAGGCTGGCGGCGTGATTCCAGTGGTGCAGGAGCTGTCCGGGGCACGGTTGTCGTTCGAGGAACGTGAAGAGATCGCTTGTCTACGCGCCGCTGGCGATGGTGTTCGACAGATCGCCCGTCAACTTGGGCGGAGTCCTTCCACGATCAGCCGGGAGTTGCGTCGATTGCCGACGTGCGGTCAATCGCGGCGTATAGGGCCTCGACCAGCCAAGCCGACGCTGACGTGAAGGCGCAGCGGCCCAAGCCTGCCAAGCTTGCCTGCAACATCGTGTTGCGTCGTGAGGTGCAATCGAGGTTGGAACTCAATCACAGTCCCGAGCAGATCGCCCGGCGGCTGCGTGAGGACTTCGCTGACGACCCGGAGATGCGAGTGGCGCCCGAGACGATCTATCAGTCGATCTATGTGCAAGGACGCGGCGGGTTACGTAGCGAGTTGGCCAAACACCTGCGCACTGGACGAACCCAGCGCAAACCGCGCCGCCGTGACGGTGAGCGTCGCGGTCGGATCCCCGACATGATCAACATCAGCGAACGACCCGCCGAGGCCGCTGATCGTGCCGTGCCTGGTCATTGGGAAGGCGATCTGATCGTCGGCACGAACAGCGCCTCGGCCATTGGGACCCTGGTGGAGCGCACGACCGGGTTCACGATGCTGCTGCACCTGCCCGTCAACCACGGTGCACTCGCTGTTCAAGAAGCGATCATCCTCAAGACCAGCGAACTCCCGGACATCTTGCGCAAGACCCTCACCTGGGACGAGGGCAGCGAGATGAGCAACCACATCCAGATCGCTGCTGCCACCAACCTCGAGGTCTACTTCTGCGATCCACGCTCACCCTGGCAGCGAGGCACCAACGAAAACACCAACGGCCTGCTGCGCCAGTACTTCCCCAAGGGCTCCGACTTGTCCGTCCACGGCGCCGGCTACCTCGACTTCGTCGCCGCCGAACTCAACAACCGACCCCGCAAACGACTCAACTGGCGCACCCCCGCCGAAGCCCTCGACCACCTACTGTCACAACCGTTCAATCCAACCGGTGTTGCGCTGACCGGCTGAATCCGCCTTTCAGACGGGTCGCCTAGTCGAGCGTATCCAGTTCGGGATGGTCGAGCCACGCGCATGATCGTCGAAGAATTCTTTGAGGATTTTCGAGACTCAGCCGATTCCGGGCCAACCCTGTTACACCCCCTGTCTAGGGTTGTCCGGACCGACTCCCCCTTCCATTCCGATCAAGATTTGGGAGGTGAACATGACGAATACAGCACTGGCACCGCCGGGAAGCGACGTTCGAGCCGCACTCGATCGGCTCCTCGATACGGATCCAACGGCCGCCGATCGCGACCAGATCGCTGCGCTGGTGTCCACGACGACCAAGATGCGTGCGTGGCTCGACGCCTATGAACTGCGGTGCGCCCGCCGCACCAGCGAACTCGTCGCCGCCGGCCGATCAGAACCCGTTGGGTCGATGTTCGCCCGCACCGGGCAACGGTCGGGTAAGGACGCAGCCAGGGTGTTCGACCGCAACACGGCGTGCGAGCAACTCGAGTCGTTCGAGGACGCCCTGGTCGACGGACGCATCTCGGCGGGTCACCTCGACGGTGTCGCCGCCGCGATGCGCTACCTCGATGACGTCACCCGTGCCGAGTTCACGGCCGCTGCACCCGAGTTACTCGACGCGGCGGTCAACGAGAGTGTCGACACGTTCGCTCGGCACTGTCGCGAGTTGTCCCGGCATCTCGTGGCGTCACGGGCGACGTCGGACGCGGAGGAACTCGAACGGCAGCGGGCCGCGTCGAATGTGAAACGGTGGGTCGACAAGGTCACCGGGATGTGTCACACCCATGCCGAGTTGGACCCGATCCGTGATGCAGCACTGTCCAGCGCCATCGACGCCGAACTGGCCCGCCTGCGGCGCGCCGACGGCAACACCGGAACCCCGTGGAACCAGCTGAAGGTCAACGCGTTCGTCGCCGCGGTCACCAACGGCATCACCAGACGCCGCACCGCTGCTCCCGACCGTGCGACCGACGTGGTCGGTGCCGGTGTCGAACGTGAAGCCGTCGATGGTGAGGCCGCCGATGATGCGGTGCACGCGTTGCGCGTGCCGGAGATCACGATCCTGACGGACTACCGCACCCTGGTCGAGGGCCTGCACGACCACAGTGTCTGCGAGACCGAAGACGGCATTCCGATCCCGGTGGCCACGCTGCGTCGCTTGTGCTGTGACGCCGAGATCATCCCCGCCGTGATGGGTTCCGACGGGGTGCCACTCGACATGGGTCGCTCGATCCGTACCGCCAACCGGGCCCAACGACGAGCGTTGCGCGCGATGTACCGCACGTGCGCGCACCCTGACTGCTCGGTGGCGTTCTCGGCGTGCACGGCCCATCACGTGCGCTGGTGGTGGAAGCACCGTGGCCCCACCGATCTTGCCAACATGGTTCCGTTATGTGAGCGGCACCATCACCTGGTGCATGAGGGCGGCTGGAGGCTCACGATGACTCCCGATCGGATCACCACCTGGACCCGACCCGACGGTGTGGTCGCCCACCACGGCCCTTCCATCAACCGCAGCACCACCGGCATTCGGCCACGTCGGGCGCACCGGGCGTCAGGCTGATCCGGGACGATCGACCGCGTGCGGCGGCGTCCGGTGGTCGAGACCGGCGTCGATCCGGTGACCCCACGCTTTTCAGGCGTGTGCTCTGCCAACTGAGCTACTCGACCGTATTACTTCACAGAAAAGCCACTCGCCACCTTTCGATGACGAGTGGCCCCCTGCTGCGGTCCCGACGGGACTTGAACCCGCGACCTCCGGCTTGACAGGCCGGCGTGAACTCCAGACTTCACCACGGGACCAGATATGTATGACGCTTGCGCGCCGCACCCCCAACGGGATTCGAACCCGTGCCGCCACCTTGAAAGGGTGGTGTCCTAGGCCACTAGACGATGGGGGCCTGAAGGCAATGGCCTTGTCTCGTTGAGAGCGACCTGAATCTAGCAGCGCCCCTCGGGCAATCCACCAGGCAATCCGACGGGAGGCCTCTACACCGGGCCGACGACGGCGGCCGTGTCGACCTCGGCGAACGGATCGCGCTGGGTGCGAGCAGCCCTCGCTCGCAACGCAGCAGGTACGACCGGTGCCAGCATCCCGTACGGCGCACCGTTGTAGAGATGGTGGATCCGATGCGAGGCGGCAACGTGATCGAGATAGGCGTTGGTGCGGTCACCGAACGGATCGATCCGGCGATGGATGAACCCGTCGTGCACCAGCGCGTAGGCGGCCCCGTACAGGGTGACGCCGATCGCGATCGGAACGAGCGCTGCGAACCCGTTGCGGTTGAACCCGAACCACAGCCCGAGCAACACGATCGCGGCGAAGAAGACGGGAAACCAGTCATTGCGCTCCCAGCGCGGCTTGCGGCCGGGGCGATGGTGGCTGCGGTGGAACCACTCGCCGATTCCGTGCATCACCCACCGGTGCGTCCCTGCGGTGACGGGTTCCATGAGGAGGAACGCCACCACCACGATTGTTGCGAACGCTGCCACGGACACGTCGAAAGACTATCCCGATCGGCGTCGGCGTCGCCGCCCGAGATGGCGGAGAGTCAGCCGGCGTACATGGAGAGGGCTTCGGCGAGCGTGACGTCGACGACGCCCAGTTCCCGCACGACGGCGTCGAGCCACTCGGGCCGGAACACGGCGGCGACCGCGATCGGTTCGTCGAGGTCCGACCCGGCGAGTGCGAGGCGGACGAAGAGCGCGGCGTAGTCCGGTGGACGCAGATCACGTCCCAGCTCGACCAACGCGTAGGGGTCGGGTGTCGCTCCGCTCGTCGGCAGGGAGAAGAAGCTCTGCGAGGTCGGGCCGGTCGGCCCACCGGCGAGTCCGGGGCCGTCAACGAGGATTGCGCCGTGTACCTGTGCCGCCCGGGCACCGGCGATCTGGAGGGCGATGTAGGCCCCCAACCCGCGACCGACCACGGTGATCGAACGAGTCGGGTCGCCCTCGGTGAGCGCGGCGAGCGCTGCATCGGCATCGCCGAGCAGGAGTTCGGCGGTGTACCCACCACCACGGGGGACGGTTGAAGCGCCGTGTCCGGTGAAGTCGAGTGCGGCGATCGGGCCGGGCCAGCCGTCGGCCCATGTGGGCACGGTTCGTGGTGAGGATTCGCCGAGCCCGTGCAGGATCAGCAAGGGTCGCCCGCCGGCCGCGGTGGCGCCACGGAGGTGATGGAGAGCGAGCTCCACCTTGCCGTGGCGGAGCATCGTGATCTCGCCGATCGGGTGGGTCGAGCTGGTCATGACGGCGCCCCGATGAAGTCGAGGACCATCGCACTCACGAGGTCGGGTCGCTCGATGTGGACGAAGTGGCCGACGCCGTCGAGGATCTCGCAGCGACCGTCGAGCGGCAGGTAGGGCAACACCTTCTCGGGCGGCGTGCCCCAGCCCATCTCCTCCATCTCCCGGCCGAGGATGCCGAGGAACGGCATCGGCAAACCGGGCAGCCGCATCAGCGTCCACTCGGGACGCCACGGTCCGAACCCACCGAACCGCATCGACGGGTCGATCTTCCAACGCCAACCGTCTGCGGACTCGAAGCCGCCAACGGTCACGAGCCGGCGCAACCAGTCGAAATCGAGCCGCGGGTTCATCCGGCCGCGTCGCGTGGCCAATTCGTCGATCGTGCCCGGCTTGCGCTGCGCGGTTGCGGTGGAGCGTCGGTGGTCGAGCCAGCCGGCAATCTCTGTCGCGACCATCTTGGTGCGCTCGTGCTCGGCGACATCGGGGATCCGCCGGTTGTACGGGATGCCGTCCATGTTGACGAGGTGGGTGAATCGGAACGGCTGGGCGTCGGCCAGCTGTGTCATCAGCGCGCCGCCCTTCGAATGGCCGATGACGGGCATCGGGCGGCCGGGGCTCACGTGATCGAACACGGTGAGGGCGTCACGCATGTCGGCATCCCAGGAGTACAACTCGGGATGCTCACTGTCGCCGTGGCCTCGCTGATCCCAGCTGACCACCCGCCATCCACCGGCCGCCAACTTCGGGGCGAAGATGTCGTAGGTGCGGGCGAAGTCGAAGCCGCCGTGGACCAGCACCAACGGTGGATCGTCAGCGCCACCCCACTCGTGGACGGCGATCTGGAGGCCGTTGACGTCGACGTGGTACTCGCGGGCGGGGTGTTCGGCACCTGGAACCGGGTGTTCGGCGGAGTGGTCGTCGAAGTGCGTGGTCGTCACCGGCCCGAGGGTACGCCGACGACCGCGTACCGCTGTCATCGCCGTGCGCGTAGCATTCCTGCCCATGAAGCGACCTGGGGGCCCCGGCACTGCGCTCCTGCTCGGCGCGCTCGTGGTCGGAGCCTCGGCGTGCGGCACCACCGATCCGGCAGCCCAGGAGCGACTCCCGCCGATCATCACCACCATCGCCTCCACGACGACCACGAGCACGACGATCCCTGCCGGCCAGCGCTTCTACACCGTGAACCAGGGCGACACACTCGGCAAGATCGCCGCCAGTTTCGAGGTGACCGTCCAGTCGATCGTCGATCTCAACAAGCTGACGAGCCCCGACGCCATCCAGGCGGGCCAGACACTCGAGATCCCGTCCGGGATCGTGGTGGTCGCCGAGCTGCCCGAGCCGGCCGTAGGAACGACCATACCCTGATCGCCAGGTGGTCGGCTCGGCGGCGACAGGTGTCCAAGTGCCCTGGTGGCAGACCCTTCGGTTCGTAGACTCACGGACATGAGTTTCTGGCCCACTCTCGACCACTGGAGCGTGGCGATCCCCCTCGACACGCCCCACCAGCGCCTCGACGTTCTCGCCGACACCGGCTTCGTCGCCCTCCGGGATCTGCCGTACGAGATCCCCGAGTCCGAGTTCACGTCGCTCGAATACATGGACTGGAAATCCGGCGGCGACACCAACTTCGCCCCGCTGGCATCGGCCGATGGCGAACTCGACTGCCGCGGATTCTGGGACAAGGGGAAGACCGACAAGGACGCCCTGTGGACCTCGAACGCCGAGATCGCGCCGACGATCCGCAACTACGTGGCCGATGTCGGCGCCAACTTCGGCCGCGTGCGCATCATCAAGCTCGAACCACAGGACCGCGAGACAGCGATGCGCTCGATCCACCGTGACGACAACAACCGGTTCAACCCCGACTCCGAGGGGTGGGTCGTTCGGTCGTGGATCGAACTCACCGACAACCCGAACAGTTACATGCTGCTGATGGACAACGGGCCCGACGGCCTGCCCGACCCGTCGACCGAGACGCGGGTGCCGTTGCACCGCGGTGCCCGCTTCGTCGTCGACACCCAGCGCCTCTGGCACGTCGTCGTGCACAACGGCGATGCGCCGCGGTACACGCTCATCACGAGCTTCGAGTCGAGCCCGACGCTCGACGCGTGGATCCAGCGCGAACAGAAGCAGTCCGCCACCGTCTGAACCGTCGCACGGCTGCCGGGTCGATCGTGACACGGTGCCGGGCATGCCGCGCCGGTTTGTGTGAGCAGCAACGTCGACGGTCCGCCTTGGCCTCAAGGGGTGATCGCGGACAGCTCCTGTGTTTGGGAGGTTGGAGATGGGTCGGGTCGGTCGTCCGAGGATTCCTCGTTCGGTGATTTCGGTGGCGTTGTTCGCGATTGCTCGTGGTGAGACTCATGAGGTCGCGGCGGCGTTGGCGGGGATCCCGATGTCAACGTTGCGCAGCCGTCTGTATCGGGACTGCGATCGTGTGCCGGTGCTTCGTGAACGCAGACATCGGCCGGGAGCGTTGACGCTCGCGGAACGTGAAGAGATCCGTGCCGGGATCGAGCGCGGCGAGACCGACGCGCAGATCGCGTGCCGTCTCGGTCGGCATCGGGGCACGATCTGGCGCGAGATCACCGCTGGTGGAGGCCGTCACCGTTATCGGGCCTTCGTTGCTCAAGACCGCGCTCGATGCTGCTGCGGAGCGTCCCAAACCGACGTGGACCCAGACCAGGCCGTGGCTGTGGGTCGAAGTGCAATCACTGTTACGCACCAAGCGGTGGTCGCCAGAGCAGATCGCTGCGCGCCTCCGCAAGGAGCATCCCGATGAACCACAGTGGTGGGTGTCGCACGAGTCGATCTATCAGGCGGTATTCGTCCAGGCCCGCGGTGAGCTTCGCCGAGAACTCGCAGCGTGTCTGCGCACGGGCCGTGCCAAACGCCGCCCGCACGGGCGCGCGAGCACTCGAGGGTCGACGATTCCGGGCATGGTGAACATTTCCGAACGGCCCGCCGAGGCCGACGACCGGGCGATCCCTGGTCATTGGGAAGGCGATCTCATCGTCGGCGCGAACGGCGCCAGCGCGGTCGCGACACTGGTCGAGCGAACGACCCGGATGGGCATGCTGATCAAGGTCGACAACAAGACCGCCGAGCACGTCGCCGAACGACTCGCCGCCAACGTCGCACGGCTACCGACCCAACTCACCCGATCGTTGACCTGGGATCAAGGCACCGAGCTCGCAGCACACGCCCACTTCAGCGTCGCCACCGGCGTGCCGGTGTTCTTCTGCGACCCGCACTCACCCTGGCAGCGCGGCTCGAACGAGAACTGGAACGGACTCGTGCGCCAGTTCCTTCCCAAAGGCACCGATCTGTCCGTGCACACCCAAGACGACCTGGACCACATCGCCGCACTCCTCAACAGCCGCCCTCGCAAGACCCTCGCATGGGATACTCCAGCCGAACGATTCAACGAGCTCGTCGCGCCCACCACTTGAATCCGCCGTGATCATCGCTCACACAAACCCGGTGGTAAGGGCGGGTGGGGTGGCTTTGGGTCAGGGGGTGCGGTGGGCGACGGCGAGGTCGGCGACGTCGCGCATGATCTTGGCGAGCTGGAAGTCCTTGGGGGTGTACACGGCGGCAATGCCCATCGCGGTCAGGCGGGGTCGGTCGTCCTCGGGGATGATGCCGCCGACGACCACCGGCGCGTCCACGCCCAGTGCCTTCAGATGACCGAGCACGTCGGGCACGAGGTCGAGGTGCGAGCCCGACAGGATCGACAACCCGATCACGTCGGGGTCCTCGTCACGTGCCGATGCGGCGATCTGTTCAGGCGTCGAGCGGATCCCGGAGTACACGACCTCCATGCCCGAGTCGCGTGCGGCCACGGCGATCTGCTCGGCGCCGTTGGAGTGGCCGTCGAGGCCCGGCTTGGCGACGAGGAACTTCGGCGGCCCACCGGCCATCGACTTGACGAACTCGACGACCTCACCCAGCCCCTGGGCGGAGCCGGTGGCGCCGCTCACGCCGGTGGGCGCGCGGTACTCACCGAACACCGAACGCATCACATCGCCCCACTCGCCGGTGGTCCCTCCCGCCCTCGCCAGGGCGATCGACGGCGGCATCACGTTGTCGCCCGACTCGGCGGCCCGTCGCAGATCGTCGAGCGCCGCATCGACGGCGGCTTGATCGCGTGCCGACCGCCACTCGGTGATCTCGGCCGCGAGGCGGCGTTCGATCGCCGGGTCGACTTTGAGGATGGCGCCCTCACCGCCGAGCGGTGACTCGGCGGCCTCGACGAAGTCGTTGACACCCACCACGATCTGCTCGCCCGACTCGATCCGGCGCGTGCGCGCCGCCATTGACGTGACTAGTCGTGATTTCAACGTCTCGACGGCTTCGAAGGCGCCGCCCAACTCCAAGACGTCGTCGAGTTCGGCCTGGGCCGCGGCCCGGAGTTCCTCGGTGCGGCCCTCGATCACCGTCGAGCCGTCGAAGATGTCGTCGTATTCCAGCAGGTCGGTTTCGAAGGCGAGCACCTGCTGCATCCGCAGCGACCACTGTTGGTCCCACGGGCGCGGGAGGCCGAGCGCCTCGTTCCATGCGGGCAACTGCACCGATCGGGCTCGAGCCCGCTTCGACAGGGTCACCGCGAGCATCTCCAACACGATGCGCTGCACGTTGTTCTCCGGTTGGGCCTCGGTCAGCCCGAGCGAGTTGACCTGCACGCCGTAGCGGAATCGCAGCGCCTTGTCGTCGGTCACCCCGTAACGGTCGCGTCCGATCTGCTCCCACATGTCGGTCATCGCCCGCAGCTTGCAGACCTCCTCGACGAAGCGGATCCCGGCGTTCACGAAGAACGAGATCGACCCGAACACCTGGCTGAACTGCTCCGGTGACACCTGCCCCGACTCGCGCACGGCATCGAGGACGCCGATCGCAGTCGCCATGGAATAGGCGATCTCCTGCTCGGGCGTCGCTCCGGCCTCCTGGAGGTGGTACGAGCAGACGTTCATCGGGTTCCACAGGGGTGCGTGATGCGCACACCACGCGACCATGTCGACGATCAGGCGTCGTGACGGTCCTGGCGGGAAGATGTAGGTGCCACGCGAGAGGTACTCCTTGACGATGTCGTTCTGCGTGGTGCCCCGGAGTTCGGATGCGTCGACACCCTGCTCGTCGGCATTCGCGACGTACAGCGCCAGCAGCCAGGCCGCCGTGGCGTTGATCGTCATCGAGGTGTTCATCTGCCCGGGTGGGATCTGGTCGAGGAGGGCGCGCATGTGCCCGAGGTGGGCGACGGGGACGCCGACCTTGCCGACCTCACCCCTCGACATTGCCGAGTCGGGGTCGTAGCCGGTCTGTGTCGGCAGGTCGAACGCGATGGACAGGCCCGTCTGACCCTTGGCCAGGTTCGTTCGGTAGAGCTCGTTGGACGCCTCGGCGCTCGAGTGTCCCGAGTAGGTCCGCATCATCCACGGTCGGTCTTTCGCGCGCGTCATGGTTGCAGTGTTGTGCCTCGACGAAGAAGTACTCAAGTCAGCCAACGGGACGTCCGAAGAACTGAACGTCCCACGGGACGACAACCGGTCCGGATCACCTACTCCCCCTTTGGTCGATCCGGCTCCGGCGAGGTTTCCCTCTGGCGGGAACCCCCGCCGGCCGAACGGCGGATTCGGCCGGCGATGCTTTGGGAGCGGGTGGTGGCGGACCACCCGCTCCTTGCATTTTTCACCGGTGCGGCAGGGGAGCGGTGGCGGTGTGGAGGCGGGCGAGGTACTCGCGGCGGGGAATCGCAACTGCGCCGAGGGTGGCGAGATGATCGGTGACCCACTGGACATCGAGCAGCTCGGCACCGGTGTCGTTCAGCCAGTCCACCAGCGCAACCAGCGCGGTCTTCGACGCGTCGGTCGCGGTGTGGAACATCGCCTCACCGGCGAAGAACCGATCGATGCGCAGCCCGTAGAGCCCGCCGACCAACTCGTCGTCGAGGTACACCTCCACCGAATGGCCCCATCCGAGCCGGAACAGCTCGGTGTAGGCCTCGACGATTGCTCTGGTGATCCAGCGGCCGGGTCGATCCGGGTCGCCGCAGGCCAACATGACGTCGGTGAAGCGGGTGTCCATCCGCACGTCGAAGTGGCGCATGCTCCTGCGCAAGGATCGGCTCACGTGCAGCCCGTCGAGCGGGATGATCCCACGAGGGTCCGGCGAGAACCATGCCATCTTGGACCGCCGTCGATTCGGGTCGACCGGCATCGGGAACAGTCCCGCCCGGTAGGCGGCCAGCAGGGTGCCCGGTTCGAGATCGGCGCCGACCGCAACGAGGTCGTCGCCGGGCTCGAACTCGCTCGGATCGGGCATCGTGTAGCGCGATGCCGGCGGTTCGGTCGCGTGGTTCACCCGGTCAGTCTGGGCGATGCGGCGATGCTCAGTAGGTGCGGAAGCCGTGCTTGGTCTTGCGGCCGAGTTGGCCGGCCGCAACCATCCGGCGCAGGGCCGGAGCCGCGGCGTAGTTCGGATCACGGAATTCGTCGTACAGCGCGTCGAGAATCGCCAGCGACGTGTCGAGGCCAACGAGGTCGAGCAGTGCGAACGGACCCATCGGGAAGTTGCAGCCGCCCATCATCGCGGTGTCGATGTCGTCCATCGACGCCGTGCCCTGCTCCCACATGCGGATCGCATTGTTGAGGTACGGGAAGAGCAACGCGTTGACGATGAACCCGGCGCGGTCCTGCACCTGGACGGCGTCCTTGCCGCACGTCGTCGCGAACTCGACGGCCGCATCGATCGTCTCGTCGGATGCGGTGAGCGGACGGATGACCTCGACGAGTTTCATCATCGGCGCCGGATTGAAGAAGTGGATGCCGCAGACCTTGTCGGGACGTTCGGTCACCATTGCGAGTTCGACCACGGCGAGCGTCGAGGTGTTCGTGGCGATGATCGCCTCGGGCTTGACGATGCGGTCGAGCTTCTCGAACAGGTCGCGCTTGACCTCCATGTCCTCGACGACGCTCTCGATGACGAGATCACAATCGTGCAACAGGTGCAGATCGTCGGTCACCGTGATGCGGCCGAGAATCGCTGCCTTGTCCTCTTCGGTCAGACGTTCGCGGGCGACCTGCTTGGTGAGGCCGGCATCGATGCCGTGGAGTACGGCATCGGCGCCTGCCTGCGTACGTGATCTCACGACGACCTCGAACTCGGCGCGTGAAGCGACTTCGGCGAGCCCGGATCCCATGATCCCCGACCCGATGACCCCGACGGTGCGGATGTTTCCCATACGTGCAAGTTAGCTACCGACCGGTAACAACGCCAAAGAGAGGCTGGACGGGGTGGTTCCACTCTCCCGTTGTCGTGCGGCCTAACGTCACGTGATTCCCGGGGTCGCTCGGCCTCGCTCGACATCTCGAATGTTCCTCCTTCTTCTCCTCCACCTCGTCGTCGGGCTCGGCATCGTCGCTGCCGGCCGAACGCTCGGTCGGCGGGCGTTCGTGGTGGCCGCGAGTGCACCGATGGCGACCCTGCTGTGGGCGGTGTCGAATTCGCAGGGGGTGCTCGACGGCGAACCCGTCACCGAGTCGTTCGCATGGATCCCGCAACTGGGAATCGACATCGATCTGCGCCTCGATGCCTTTGCCCTGCTGATGGTGGCGGTCATCTCCGGTATCGGCCTGCTGATCTGCATCTACTCGCTCGGCTACTTCAGTCACGACAAGCCGGGGCTGGCGCGACTCGCCGGTGTGCTCGTACTTTTCGCCGGAGCCATGCTCGGGGTGGTCCTGTCGGATCAGTTGATTGCACTGTTCATCTTCTGGGAACTGACCTCGGTCACGTCGTACCTGCTGATCGGCAACGACGACACCAACCCACGCGCCCGAGCGGCGTCGATGCAGGCGATCTTCATCACCGGTGCCGGCGGCCTGGTGCTCCTCGCCGGCCTGATCGTCATCGGTCAGGCCGGCGGCACCTACCAGATGTCAGAGCTGCTCGCCGATCCGCCGGGCGGTGCGGCCGTCGACGTCGGGATCATCCTCGTCCTCATCGGGGCATTCACGAAGTCCGCCCAAGCACCGTTCAGCAGCTGGCTGCCGGCGGCGATGGTCGCACCCACGCCGGTGAGCGCGTACCTGCACTCCGCAACGATGGTCAAGGCCGGTGTCTACCTCGTCGCCCGCATGGCGCCGATGTTCGCGACGACGGGCAACTGGCGTCTCGTGGTGATGGCGATCGGCGCGTCGACGATGGCGATCGGAGGTCTGCGTGCGCTGCGACAGACCGATCTGAAGTTGCTCCTCGCGTATGGCACGATCAGCCAGCTCGGCTTCATGATGCTGTTGCTGGGCGTCGGCGAGTACCACATCGCCGAAGCCGGACTCGTGCTGATTCTCGCCCACGCCGCGTTCAAGGCGGCGCTCTTCATGGTGGTCGGGATGGTCGACCACCAGACCGGCACGCGTGAGATCACCGAACTGCACGGCTTCGGCTCCTCGTGGCGGTTGGTGCAGGTGGTTGCGGTCGTGAGCGCTGCATCGATGGCCGGCATTGCGCCGCTGTTGGGTTTTGTCGCCAAGGAGCAGGCGCTCGACGGTTACCTCGAACATGGCGACTTCACCGGAGCGACGGCAGTACTGGGGGTGATCGTCTTCGCGTCGATCCTCACGTTCGCGTACTCGGCACGCTTCGTGCTCGGCATCTTCGGCGCCTTCGGCGATCCTGATCGACCGGCCGTGTCGCGTAGAGCACCCGCGCCAGGAGCGGTTTTCGTCGGGCCGGCGGTCGTCCTCGCCGCTGCGACGGTGCTCTTCGGCCTCGTGCCGGGGCTGCTCGACGATCTCGTCGAGGGGGCGACCACTGCGCTCCATCCCGGCTCTGAACCGAAGGCCCTCCACCTGTTCTCGGGGTTCAACACTGCGCTCGGGCTCTCCGTCGTCATCATTCTGTGCGGCGTGCTGCTGACCGTGTTCCGCGGCCAGGTCGCGCGTGCCCAGCGGCGCGCGGGCGAGGCAATCCGTCCGCTCCCCTCCGGCGAGCAGGGCTACCTCGGCGTGCTGCGCGGCATCTCGGCGACCGCCAACAGGGTCACCGGCATCGTTCAGAGCGGGTCGTTGCCGATCTACATCGGTGTGATCATCCTGACCGTCACGCTCGTTCCCGCCGCAGCCTTCGCCACCGAGATCGGGCCGCTGCCCCAATGGGTCGAGGATCCGGTGTACGTCGTGCTCGTCGCGGTGATGGTCGCGGCGGCCCTCGGTGCGTCGATCATCCGACATCGAATCGCCGCCGTACTCATGCTCGGCGCCGTCGGCTACGCGATGGCCGGCCTGTACGTGGCTCGCGGTGCGCCCGATCTCGCGCTCACCCAGTTCTCGATCGAGACACTCAGCACGGTGCTGTTCGTCCTCGTGCTGCGATTCCTGCCCCGGTCGTGGCGGCACCAGGCGCCGTCGATCGCCGCGCCGATGCGGATCGCCGTCGCCGCCGCTGTGGGCGTCGGAATCTTCATCTTCGCCCTGTCGGCGAGCAACGCCCGGTCGAGCGTCGACGAACCGTCGATGTCGGAGGTCATGGTCGAGCAGTCGCGGCCGTTGGGCAAGGGCAGCAACGTGGTCAATGTGATCCTGGTCGACTTCCGCGGTTGGGACACCATGGGTGAGATCACCGTGCTGCTGGTGGCAGCGATCGGTGCCGTGAGCCTGGCCCGGCCCGGGCGTCGGCGCGCCGGCGAGGGTGGAAGTCGCGCCGATGCTCCCGTGTTCGAGGAGATCGTCGACGTGGGAGACGAACCTGCACTTCCCGAGGCGCGGCGATGAGTGACATCCGGCCCGACTCGCACGGCACCCTCCGGCGGAGCCGACGGATGATGTTGCTCGACACCTCGATGAAGGTGTTGTACCCCTCGATTCTCGTTCTCGGTTTCTACTTCCTCGTGGCGGGACACAACCGGCCCGGCGGTGGCTTCGTGGGCGGGCTCGTCGTCGGCGGAGCACTGGCGCTGCGGTACGTGTCAGGTGGCGCGCAGGCCGTTCGGTCCACCTTTCGTCTCCCACCGCACCTGTTCCTGGGCCTCGGCCTTCTCATGTCGGCGTCGACGGCATTCATCCCGGTCGTGCTCGGCGGATCGATCCTCGAGCACGGCGACGCGACCTTCCATCTCCCCGTGTTCGACACGGTGAAGGTGACGAGCGCGCTGTCGTTCGACATCGGCGTCGACCTCATCGTCATCGGGCTGATCCTGATGGCATTCGAGGCGTTCGGTGAGGACGAAGCCGAGCAGCCCGATGCACCGGCACCGGCATCGGCACCGTCACCGACGATGCGGTCGAAGCCATGAGCGTGTTGCTCGCCTTCGCGGCGGCGTTCCTCTTCGCGACCGGTACGTGGATGTTGCTGCAGCGTCGACTCTCGCGGATCCTCATCGGCGTCGGCCTCGTCGGGCACGGCTCGAACATCCTGCTCCTGACGTCGGGCGGTGGCGGCGGCGTGTCACCGATCATCGGGACGGCCGACCCGTCGGAGTTCAGCGACCCACTCCCGCAGGCACTCGTGCTCACCTCGATCGTGATCACGTTCGGTGTCACGGCGTTCCTCCTCGCGCTCGGCTACCGGAGTTGGCGGATCACTCACGACGACGTCGTGGAAGACGATGTCGAGGATCGATTCATCGCCCGTCGCCGAGACCACGATCAGGCGGTGGCGGAAGAAGAACGCGCCGAGCGTGACCAGGCGGCCGAGGAGGGTCGGCGGTGAACGCACTCGTTGCGCTGCCGATCATCGTGCCGTTGCTCGGTGCGGCGCTCTGCGTGATCGCCGCGCCCGTGCGGTGGATCCAGCGGATGGTCAGCCTGTCGGCGCTGACGTGCAACATGATCGTGGCGATCACCCTGTTCGTGCACGTCGACGACGAGGGCATGGTGGTGATGCAGGCGGGCGGCTGGCCGGTGCCGCTCGGCATCACACTCGTCGTCGACCGGCTGTCGGCGGTGATGCTGGTGGTGTCATCGCTGATGTTGCTGGCCGTGATCGTGTACGCAATCGGTCAGCAGGCCGAGGAGTCGCGGTACGCCGCGTTCAACCCGGTGTACCTCGTGCTCGCCGCCGGCGTCTCGGCGAGCTTCATCACCGGTGACCTCTTCAACCTCTTCGTCGCCTTCGAGATGATGCTCGTCGCGAGCTACGTCCTGCTCACGCTCGGCGGTCGTCCCGATCAGGTCCGTGCCGGCATGTCGTACGTCGTCATCAGCCTCGTCGCCTCGACGTTCTTCGTCACGGCGTTGGCGGTGATCTACTCGGCCACCGGCACCGTGAACATGGCGCAACTCGCCGAGCGGATGCCGGAGTTGCCGTCCGGTGTCGCCACTGGGTTCTCGTTGCTCCTGATCCTCGTGTTCGGTATCAAGGCCGGCCTGTTCCCGCTGTTCTTCTGGCTGCCCGACAGCTATCCCACGGCCTCCGGAGCGATCACCGCTGTCTTCGCGGGGCTGCTCACCAAGGTCGGGGTCTACGCGATCATCCGGACGCAGACCTTGATGTTCCCGCCGGACGCCCGCCAGGGAACGCTGCTGCTCGTACTCGCGGGCCTCACGATGATCGTCGGCGTACTCGGAGCGCTCGCCCAGGACGACCTGCGGCGCATGCTGTCGTTCCACATTGTCAGCCACATCGGCTACATGATCTTCGGCCTCGCACTGTTCACACTCGCCGGTGTGGCCGGCGCCGTCTTCTACGTGGTGCACCACATCATCGTGAAGACCGGCCTGTTCCTCGTCGCCGGGCTGGTTCTGCGGCGCTCGGGATCCGACCGGCTGTCGAAGGTCGGCGGCCTGGTGCACAGTGCGCCGATGATCGCCGTGCTGTTCGCTCTCCCGGCACTGAGCATCGCGGGTCTGCCGCCGTTCTCGGGGTTCGTCGGCAAGTTCGCTCTGGTCAGTGCCGGCATCGAGTCGGACGACTGGTTGATCGTCGGCGTGAGCCTGCTCGTCAGTCTGCTGACGGTGTACGTGATGGTGCGGATCTGGTCGAACGTGTTCTGGGGCGAACCGGAGGATGCTGCGATGGTCGAATGGATCGCCTCGGATCAGAGCCGAGTGCCCCGCCTGATGACGGCAGCGGCGTCGGCGGTCGTCGTGCTGTCGGTGGCGCTCATGGTGTTCGCCGGCCCGCTGTACGACTACGCGGAGCGCACCGCCGCTGATCTGCTCGCACCACAGCAGTACATCGAGACCGTGCTGGAAGGTGACGGCAGGTGACCGCCTCCGTTCGGCTCCCCGCCCTCATCATCTGGCTCACGCTCGTCTGGGCGTTCCTCTGGGGCGACTTCGGTCTGGCGAGCCTCGTGGCCGGCGTCGCCGTGGCGTTGCTCATCGTGTGGATCGGCCGCCCGGCCGACGTGCACGGGATGCAGTTGACGTCGTTCCATCCGCTGTCGGCGCTCGTGTTCGTCGGCTACTTCGCAGTGCAGCTCGTGAAGTCGAATCTCCAGGTCGCCTGGATCGTCGTCAGTCCGCGTCCCCACGTTCGCACCGCGATCGTGGCCGTGCCGATGCATGTGGCCTCCGACGGCATCGTCACCGTGGTCGCCAACGCGGTGACGCTGACGCCGGGCACACTGACCGTCGACGTCCACGCGTCCGACGACGGAACGCCTCCGGTGATCTACGTCCACGTGCTCCAGTTCGACGAGGTCGGGTCGGTGCGTGCCGACGTGCTCCGACTCGAGCGGCTCGCCGTGCGGGCATTCGGAACGATGCAGCAACGGATCGACCTCGAGGCGATCGTGGCAGCACGCGCTGGGGCTGCGTCGTGAACATCGTGGCCCTGATCATGTTGTCGATCGGTGCGGCCGGGTTCGTCTACCGGCTGCTGCGAGGTCCGAGTCTGCCCGATCGGGTCGTCGGCCTGGACGGGCTGCTCTCGGTGATCGTCATCGGCATCATCGTCGCCGCGGCTCGATCGAGCAACGGCAGCATCACGATCGAGACCGTGCTGGTCGCGGTGTTCGTCGGGTTCGTCGGCACCACGGCGCTGGCTCGGTTCATCGAGCGGAGGGGGAACTGATGGAGACGTTCGCCGAAGTGCTGCTGGTGCTCGGATCGGCGCTGGCGATGATCGGCGGGATCGGCGTGGTGCGATTCGGTGACCTGTTCTCACGCATGCACGCGGCGGCCAAGGCGCCGACGCTCGCACTCGTCCTGGTGGCGATCGGCGCCGCGATCCAGATCGGTACCCTGCTCGCGGCGACGACGTTGGCCCTCGTCGTCGTGCTGCAGTTGCTCTCGTCGCCGGTCGGAGCCCACGCGCTCAGTCGTGCGTCGCGCCGTCAGATGACCATTGCCGTCGACGACGTCGACGCGCTCACCCGTGACGAACACCTCGATACCTGAGACCCGACACCGTGTGACGGGTGATCAGGATTCGACGATGCGGATCGACTGGATCTCGATCGGTTCGGACGGGACTCCCTGGCCGGAGGTGCCGGCGGCCGCCATCGCCGCCACGGTCGACTCGAGTCCGTCGGTCACCTGACCGAACAGCGCGTACTCGGGTGGGAGTGCAGCGCCGTCAGTTCCGGTGATGATGAAGAACTGACTCCCGGCGCTGTCGGGCTCGACGGTCTTGGCCATGGCGATCGAGCCGACCTGGTACTGGCCCGGTGCCGGTGGTTCGTCGACGATGGTGTAGCCCGGCCCGCCGGTGCCCGTGCCCGTCGGGTCGCCGCACTGCACGACGAAGTTCGGGATGATCCGGTGGCACGGTGTGTCGTCGAAGTACTGGTTGCGCGCCAGGAACACGAAGTTGTTGGTGGCGGCCGGGGCCGACTCGGGGTCGAGCACGATCGTGAACTCGCCCTTGTTGGTCGTGACGATCGCCTCGTAGGTGACGCCGGGAGTCAAGCAGTTCGGCGGAGCAGCGTCGAACTGCCGGGTCTGTGTGTCGGCGCCCTCGATCGGCGGACAGTCGGCGGATGTCGGGGCAGCCCCGTCGCTCGTCGACGCATCCGAGGAGCTGTCGCTCCCGCAACCGCCGGCAATCAGGCCGACGACGGCAAGTACGCCGGAGAGTGTTCGACGAACGGCCAAACTCAGCCCTGCGTGCCGGTGGCCGGGGTCGTCTCGATGGGAACTTCGACGGACGGCGTCGTCACGATCGTGTCGATCGGGGCTGGGGCGGGGTCGTCGTCGCCGACGAAGTTGCTCGCGATCCAAGCGAACAGGAACACCGCGGCGACCGCTCCGACACCGATGGCGATGAATCGGAAGGTCTTGCGTCGGCTGGCCTCCTGCTGCAGCTGCTGCTGCTTGTACGCACGGTTGGCCTTCTGACGTTCACGTTTTTCGGTTCCCACAGGAGCCGCAGGTTATCCGCCCCCGAACATCGGCGGGCGTTCCGGGCCCGTTTCCGGATCGCCACGTTCGTCGAGCCCCGGATGGCACCGAGGAGGTCTCAAGTTCGCGGAGCGCCGGGCCGATGGAGCAGCAACAACGATCGCGTCGACGGGGCGCGGTCGGGATGGCGACGATGGCGAACGAAATGACGCAACGGTGACGACGGCAGTGAGGTGGACCGGGCGAGTGCTCGTCGTCGCGGCCATGGTCGCCTGGCTCATCTGGCTCGGATGGCGCGTGTCGTCGCCGATGAATGGCGTCGTCGGGCTCGCCGTACTCGTCCTCGAAGTCGTTGCGTTCGCGGTCGCGTCGGTCATCTCCCTCGCCCTCTGGCACGCCCCGGCAACCAGCGCGACCAGTGCGCAGCGGCGCGCCTCACGTCGGGCCGACGTCGCCCTCCCGGAGACTCTGGCGGTCGTCCTCGACGCCGTTGAGGTCCTGGACGTTCGATCGACGGTCGGCGCCGACGACACCGGTGAGGTGGCGTGGGCGCGTCACGGCATGAGTTCACTGCGTCCGACCGCACTCGTCGGCGCCGACCGACCCTCGCTCCGACAGGTCGCCTGGTCAGTGGTCGCCGTCGAGGGGATGCGGCGGATGCTGTGCGTGGTCGTGGTCGTCGTCGTGCTGTTCTCGGGCACGTCACCGTTCGAGGTGCCTCCGTTCGAGATCCTGGCGGTCCTCGTGGCGTCGCAACTCGCGCTCACCCTCGGTCACTTCCTCCTGTCCGACGGGCTGATCCGGCCCGGTGCGCGGCTGAGATGGTCGATGGCGTCGGTCGGCGCCGGGCTCGGCGACGGCACGTCGCGTACCGGCCTACCGATCCGGTGGGCCTCGACGCTGGCGACGATGGTGGCGCTCAACCTCGTGGTGTCGCTCCGAGGCCTCAGCGACCGGTGGACGCACGGCCTCGGTGCCATGGCGCACGGCGAACGGGTGATGGTGATGGCGGCGGCGGCCTGGCTGGTCGGGTGGGGCTTCGTCGCACTGCGGGCGCTTGCGCAGCCCGAGTTGGGCTACTACGGCGCGACTCGCCGGTTGGAGGAGACGTCCACGCGTCGACTCGCACTCGGCGCCACGCTGACCGTCGCAGCCATCGGCATGATTGCCGGCGTCCTGCCCGGTGGTGTCCCGGCGTGACCGGGAGGGTCGCTGGTCGGGGAACCCTGGACGCGACGCGGGACGCTTGTAGATTGGTCACCGTGCCAACCATGCGTCTGTTCGCCTCGGCACGCGAGGCCGCTGGAACCGGCACCGACGTGTTCGACGGTGCCACGGTGAGCGAGGTGCTCACTGCCGCCGAGCAGCGGTACGGGCCACGCTTCGGCGTCGTGTTGAAGACCTGCAGCATCTGGGTGAACGGCGACGACGCCCGCGCCGACACCCCGATCGGCCCATCAGACGAGGTGGCGGTCCTGCCACCCGTGTCCGGAGGAAGTACGTGACCATCATCGACACACCCGACCCAGCGGACCTCACCCTGTCCGAGCTGCGAGGGCTTCGTCAGCAGTTGCAGCACGAAGACGATGCCGTGTCGTATGCACGCCGGGTGGCCCAGGCCCGTCTCGACCTCGTGAAGTCCGAAGCAAGTCGACGCGCGGAGGAATCCGATGCCGACCCGACCGACGACTTGCGTACGGTGCTCTCGCAGCACCTGACCGGTGGCCCGGCGCGACCGCCCCGGCCCACCGAGGATCTCAGCGATCATCCGCTCGCCGTCGAGCTCGACGAGATCTGCGCACAGGGCGGACTCGGCCATCTCAAGGATCTCGACGATGCCGAGCTCGCGGCACTGACCGAAGCGATCTCCGCCTTCGAGACGAAGATGTCGTCAGACCGGCGCGCTCGTTTCGACCGTCTCGACGCACTCAGTGCCGAGCTGGTGCGGCGATACCGCGACGGCGAGGCCGACGTCGACGTACTGCTCTCCGAAGGCTGAGCGGGTCGGGGAAGATATTCCGCCTCGGCGGGATGAGATCGACCGTGGTTAGGGTTTGAGCCCTGGTGCAGCGCGTCGCAGTCATCTCCCTCCACACGTCCCCGCTCCTGCAGCCGGGATCGGGCGACAGCGGCGGCATGAACGTGTACGTACGTGAGTTGGTGTCGGCACTGGCCCAGGCGGGCGTCGAGTGCACCACGTTCACTCGCGCCGATCGTGATGGTCTGCCCCGCGAGGTCGTCGTCGAGCCGGGCCATCGAGTGGTGCACATCGAAGCGGGTCCGCACCATCTGCCGAAGGAGGCGTTGTCGGAGGTCACCGACGAGTTCCGACGCGGCATGCTCGACTGGTTCGCCCGCAACGAGCGACCCGACGTGATCCACGGCAATTACTGGCTGAGCGGTGTCGTCGGGCATTCCCTGAAGCACGAGCTCGATGTGCCGTTCGTCTCGACGTTCCACACCCTCGCTCGGGTCAAGGCCGCCGGTGGTGATCCCGAGTCGATGCAGCGCGATCTCGCCGAGGCGCAGATCGTGCGGTGTGCCGACGCCATCTGTGTGAGCTGCATCGAGGAGGAGGACCAGTTCCGACTCCACTACGGCAATCCCGAGGCGCGGCTGGAGATCATCGCCCCCGGCGTCGAGCACGCCTTCTTCGCCCCCGGCGATCGCGCTGGTGCGCGTCGGGCGCTGGGATTCGACCTCGACCGTCCGCTGCTGTTGTTCGTCGGGCGCATCCAGCCGCTCAAGGGGCCCGACGTCGCCATCTGTGCCCTGCACGAACTCGACGATCCGCGAGCCGAACTCGTGATCGTCGGCGGCGCCAGCGGGCTCGACGGTGACACCGAGACCCGGCGGGCGCATGCACTCGTCGATGAGTTGGGTCTGCACGATCGCGTCCGTTTCGTCGAGCCGCAACCGCATCACATCCTGTCGACCTACTACCGCGCTGCCGATGTGGTGATCGCCCCGAGCCGGAGCGAGAGCTTCGGTCTGGTTGCGCTCGAGGCGGCGGCCTGCGGAATCCCGGTCGTCGCGAGCGCGGTCGGCGGTTTGCTCAGCCTCGTCGACGATGGCCGGACGGGCCGGCTCATCGACGGTCGCGACCCCACCGACTATGCACGGGCCGTGTCCGAGATCCTCGGTGACGACGCCGTGCGCGCATCGATGAGCGCAGCCTCGGTCGAGCGGGCGCGGCGGTACACCTGGAGCTTCGCGGCCGCCCGATTGCGGAGGCTGTACGGCGATCTCACCGTGCGCGAGCGGGTGAACTGTCAGTGACCGACGCCTACGAACCGGGCGAGCTCGCCGAGCTCGAGCACCGGATCGACGGTTGGCTGGCGGCGCTCGCCGCCGAGAACGACCGGATCATTGCCGTCGATCGTGACACCGAGGCCATTCGCTGGTACGTGCGCATGCGTGGCGACGACAAGGAGTTCACCACCGTGTGGCTCACGCTCGGCCAGCGGACGTTGCGCTACGAGACCTATGTGATGCCGGCGCCCGAGGAGAACGAGGCCGAGCTGTACGAGCATCTGCTGCGACGCAACGACCGGCTCGTCGGCGCGCACTTCTCGATCGGGATCGAGGACGCGATCTTCCTGCGTGGTGAGATGCCGGTCGGCCAGGTGACCCACGACGAACTCGATCGTGTGCTCGGCACCCTCTATGCCGACGTCGAACAGTGCTTCCAGTCACTGTTGCGCATCGGCTTCCGCAGCCGTTTCACACCTTGAGCGTCCCCGGACCGTCCCCCGATCATCGCCTGATCATTCCCTTGCGATCGTTGCGCTGCCCACTCCCGGGTGTCCGGATGGGCGTGCTCGGGGGAGTCGGTCTTCCTCACGCTCATCCGGACGGTCACTAACCTGGCGGCGATGACACTGGACCCCGCCGCCGTACCCTTCGAATTGACCGTGGTGGGTGGCGGCAACATGGGGGCCGCACTGATCGGGGGGCTGCTCGACGCGGGCGCGGTGGCTGCATCGGCCATCGCCGTCGTCGAGGTCGTCGACGCTCGGCGTACCGAGCTGTCGGTGCTGTTTCCCTCCATCACCGTGACGTCGCACGTGCCGGCGACCCGGGCAGCGCTGCTGGCCGTCAAGCCGGGCGATGTTCCCGCTGCCGCGCGTGAAGCCGCCGAGGCCGGTGCCACGAGGATGCTGTCGATCGCCGCAGGGGTGCGGCTGGCCACGATCGAGGCGGTGGTCGGTCCTGGCGTCGCAGTGGTGCGGGCGATGCCGAACACACCGGCGCTCGTGCGACTTGGCGCATCGGCGATAGCGGCAGGCAGCGCAGCGGGCGACGACGACGTTGCGTGGGCGGAATCGATGCTCGCTGCGGTCGGCACCGTGGAGCGGATGTCGGAGGGCGACCTCGACTTGTTCACCGGCGTCGCCGGATCGGGACCGGCCTACGTCTTTCTCGTCGCCGAAGCACTGACGGAGGCCGCGGTCGCCGAGGGGATGTCACGGCCGGTTGCCGAGCGGGTGATCCGGCAACTCCTGCTCGGCTCGGCGACGCTGCTCGATCGCGAGGGTGACCCGGCCGTGTTGCGTCAACGGGTCACATCGCCTGGAGGGACCACTGCGGCGGGCCTCGCCGTGCTCGATGAACGCGGCGTTCGCGCTGCCTTCGGTGCCGCCGTGCGAGCAGCCACCGAGCGCAGCCGCGAGCTCGGCTGAATTTCACGACTGTTCTTTGGTGTGCCCCTTTTCACATTGGCCATCCGTCGCCTATGGTGTCGTCGTGGAGACGCGCCTGCCGGAAACGGTGGGTAGCGCCGACAGGGCTGGTGCCATCGGGGGGTTGGCACCGGCCCTTGTCGCGTCCAGGGCAGGATGAGCGCCGGATGATGGAGATAGGTTCGACCTCCATGGGTCGCCGCTACGAGACGGTCTCGTTCCTGTCCGATTTCGGCACCGCCGATGAATTCGTCGGCGTTGTCCACTCCGTCATCCGTGACCTCGCGCCGCACGTCCGCGTGATCGACCTCACTCACGGGGTCGCGCCGTTCGATGTGCGCGCCGGGTCGCTCGCACTCGCCCGCAGCATCGGGTACGTCGCGTCGGGTGTGGTGCTCGCCGTCGTCGACCCGGGCGTCGGCACGGGTCGACGGGCGATCGCGGTGGAAGTGGCCGACGGCGAAGGGGTGCTCGTCGGGCCCGACAACGGGCTGCTCGCTCCCGCCGTCGCGATGGCCGGTGGTGCCGGGAGGGCCGTGGAGATCACCAACCCCGATCATCGTCTGCTCGCCCCCGGTGCCACGTTTGCCGGTCGCGACATCTTCGCTCCGGCTGCGGCGTTTCTCTGCAACGGCGGCGACCTGACCGAACTCGGTCCCGAGGTCGATGCCGATCTGTTGATGCCCGGGGTGGTCGCGCTCCCGCAGAGCGATGACACCAAGGTCATCGCCCAGGTTCTGTGGGTCGACCGATACGGCAATGCGCAACTCAACGTTGGCCCCGACGACCTGCCGACCAGCTTCGGCGAGCGCATCGAGCTGCGGTGTGCCAGCCCCACCGATCCGACGGGCGGTGTGGTTCGCAGCGCATCGCGAGCGGCGTCGTTTGCCGAGGTCGGTGGTGGCGCAGTCGGCCTCGTACTCGACTCATCCGGGCTGCTCGCGGTTGTGATGGACCAACGTTCTGCGGCAGACGAGCTCGGTCTCGCCGCCGGCGATCAGGTCACCCTCCTCCCGTCGACAGCGACCACCGAGCCCGGCACCACGCAACGCGTCAGCCTGCGACCCTCGCGGTGAGCGCCGGTAGCCTTGCCCCCATGCGCCCCGCCACCACGCTGACGCTCGGTCTGCTGCTGGCAGCGATCCTCATTGCCGCCACGATCTCACTCGTGCGCCTCTGACGGGGCTGTCCGGTGTCGTGATCAGAATCGCCAGATTGCGGGAACGAGCAGCACGGCGATGATGAAGTACCAGACCATCACCACGATGCCCAGCTTCCAGTAGTCGTTGAAGCGGTATCCCCCGGGCTCCATCACCATCAGGTTGGCGGGGGTCGCGACGGGTGTCAGCAATGCCGCCGCGGTGGCGACGTTGAGGCTCATCAGGACCGGTGCTGCGGCGACGTCCAACTCGGTGGCGGCCGACAGCGCGATCGGGATCATGATCAACGCGGTGGCCATGTTGCTGATCAGCTGGCCGAGCACTGCCGTGAGCACGAACACTCCGATGAGCAGTGGATACGGACCCGAGTCGCCGACGACGTCGACGAGTGCGTTGGCCAGATCGTCGGCAGCACCGGTGACGCGCATCGCCGTCGACAGGGGGATCATGCCCGCGACGAGGATGACGGTCGTCCAGCCGACGGCCCGATAGGCCTGATCGACGGTCAGCACGCGCAGCAGGATGATTGCGCACGCTGCGCCGAGTCCGGCGACCGCCGGCGGGAGTGCGTTGGTCGCCAGTAGCACGATCATCACGACCAGGACTGCGATCGACTCCTTGGCGCCTGGCCCGAGCGGCACGACCTGACGGCGCACGACATCGGGTGCATCGACGACGAGCACGTCGTCATCGGCCTCGATCTGCGCGCTCAACGCCCGCCAGGTTCCGCGAACCAGCAGCGTGTCGCCGGCGGCGATCCGGGTCGTGGGGTCGTCGATCCGGCGGTCGCCGCGCAGCAGCGCGACGACCACGAGTTCACCGCTGTCGGTGCGCATGCCGGGGTAGGCACGCTGGCCGATCAACGGCGAACGCGGCGGCACCATGACCTCGGACGCGCCGAAGCGCCGGGTGAACAGGCGGTCGAAATCCTCGCCGTCGATGCGGTACTGGTGCGCGAGCTTCGATTCGAGATCGGAGAGATCGGCCGGCATGCCGCGCGGCGTCGCGATGCGGGAGCAGTTTGGGTCCGAGGGCGACGACGATGACGATCGTGCCGACGAGCAGCGGAAATCCGGTGAGGGCGAACTCGAAGAACCCGAACTGGCCGATACCGGCATCGGCGGCGGCTTCCGACACGATCACGCTGACAGGGCTGCCGGTCAGTGCCAGCAGCGCACCGGCATGGGCGGCGAACGCGAGCGGGATCAGCAGCTGCGACGTGTTCTGGCCGACCCTCACGGCGATGACGACGATCACCGGAACCAGGGCGGCAACTGATGCATTCGGTGTGATGAGGGCGGTCAAGATGCCCGACACGATCATCATGTACACCACGATGCGGGTGCGGCCGGTTCCGGCACGATCGATCAGTTGTTGTCCGACCCACGTGGTGACCCCGGTGGCATCGAGGGCTTCGCTGACGACGAACAGTGCGGCGATGAACAACACGGTCGGATCGCCGAAGCCCGCGGTGGCCTGGTCGAGGTCGAGGACCCCGGTGGCCCACAGCGACATTGCCGTACCGACAGCGATGATCGCGACGGGGACGCGGTTGGTGACGAAGAGCACCACGACGACACCCAGCACGATGAACGTGGTCGTGCTGTCAGCCATTGTCGCGCGATCGTCGACACTCGGTCAGCATCATGGACCGTGCCACGTCAGTCCGATCGTGCAGTGGCGAGGGTGAGGCCTTCTTCGTCCTCGGCGGTGAGATCGGGTTCCCGGAAGTCGGGCATCTTGCCGGCAGGCACGAGCGCAAGGAGTGCGAGCGCGGCGAGGAACATGAGCGTGGTCCTCAGTGCTCGGAGGCGGGCGTCCTCGTAGATCTCGACGGCAGCGTCCGCCTCGGCGGGGGTGGCGCCCTTCTCCTCGAGGATCGTCACGAGTTGGTCGCTCGTGACGAACTGGGTGTTGTCGAAGTTGACCTGCTCGACGAGTTCAGGGGAGAACGCAGGGGAGTCCAGCGCGTTCTGCGCCACGATCACGCCGAGCAGTGACACTGCGATGGCGGTGCCGAGTGCGATGCCGATCGAGCCGGAGATGTTGTGGGTGAGTCCGCGGAAGGCGCCGACGTCACCGGCGAGCTCCTTCGGGTTCGACATCAGGAGTTTGTTGAACACGAGGGCGACGATGCACCCCTGCGCGAGCCCGAGGGTGATCAGCCCGACGACAACGGACAACTGGCTCCAGTCGTTGCGGATCGTGAACGCCAAGAGGGTGAGCGCCAGGAAGACGACGACGAAGGCGACCCGGGTGATGTTGGCGGGGCTGACCCGGGGGTACAGGCGTGACACCTGGGTGTTGGCCACGAAGATCGACAAGGTGTACGGCACGATCGACAACGAGGTCTGGAATCCGTCGAGGCCCTGCACCACCTGCATGTAGAGGGGCAGCAGGAAGCTCGTCGCGGTGCCGATGAACAGCATCAATGCCATGCAGGCAACGATCGCCCGCTCCCGGGTCGAGCGCAGGACGTCGAGCGAGAACAGCACCGGCTTTCCGTCGTCCATACGTCGCCGGGTCGACCGGAAGAACGCCTGAACCAGCACGATGCCGATGACGAGCAGGAACGGTACGGGTGAGAGACCGGCGACGTCGAAGGGCGCCTGCTCGCTCGCTTGGAAGAACCCCCAGGCGTTCAAGAAGCTGAACGCGGCCGAGATCAGAATGATGCCGACCGACGAGAGTGCGGCGCCACGCCAGTCGATGACGACCTCGGGGTGCGCGTCGATGGGCGCGAGCCGGCCGACGAGCAACAGGTTGACGACCCCGATCAGCGAGAGCAGGACGAACGACCATCGCCACCCGACAGTCGACGCGAGTGCGCCTGCCAGCAGCAGCGAGACGACCTGTGCGAGCGGGATGGCCGAGGCCAGGAAGCCGATCGCCTGGCCTTGCTGGTGGCCCTGATAGCTGCGGGCGATGACGACGGTCATCGCCGGTGCAGCAAGGGCCATCATGGCGCCGCTGAATGCCTGGACGCCGAAGAGCATCCAACCCTGGTTGGTGAGCGAGATCGTGATCGCCGCGACGGTGGGTCCGATCATTCCCAGGTGCAACGCCTTGCGGGGGCCGATCTTCGCTCCGATGCGAGCACCGAGCAGCACGAAACCGGCCATGGCGAATGTGCCTGTCGTGAGGGCCAACCCGACGGACGTGGCGGGGATGCCGAGATCCTCGACGATTCCTTCGATCGACACGTTGAACGCATTGAACGACACCTGGATCTGACAGAGCATCACGATCGCGAGCGGGAACCACGAGGCCTTCGTGACGTCGATCGGAGGTGCGGTGGTCGTCATCTGCTGATTATGGTTCGAAGACATCACTCCGAGAGACACCGAGTCGTTGTCGGCGCCCGGCCGAGCCCGGCCTCTCGGCATCGCCCGTAGCCCCATGCCGCCAGGAGCAACCAATGACTCGCGCCATTCCCGTCGCCGACACCTTCGACCCGGCCCCGTCACTGACCGAAGTTGCGGCGATCGAGGTGTCGGTGGCGCCGGATGCACCGAGCGGTGTGGGCATCGTGGCGGTGCTCGTGGGCACGCGTCCTGCAGGCGACGACGCCACTGGGCTGCACGCGGTCGGCTTCGCCGGTGCCCCGGGTCAGGTACATGTCGTCGCCGGCACGCCTCCGACCGTCTTCGCCGGCATCGGCGACGGTCGGCTCGACCTGTCGTCGGCCCGAGACCTCGGCGCCGCCATCGCGCGGCGCCGTCCCTGCGGCTACGACGTTTGCGATCGAGGTCGGCGACGTTGCTTCGGAGGTCGGCCAGGGGCTCGTCGAGGGAGCGATTCTGGCCCGATACTCGTGGAACGCCCTCCGGGCCGAGCCGTCGAGCATCCAGCTCGAATCGATCACTCTGGTGTCGGCATCGGATGCGGTTGCTGCGGGGGCTCGACGGGGGCACCTCAAGGCACTGGCGACTGCGGTCTCACGAGATCTGTCGAATACGCCACCTGCCCATCTCACCGCCGTTCGGTGGGGACACCTGGCCGAGCGATGGGCGCCCGGGTTCGGTCTCGAGGTCGAGGTCCACGATCGTGACTGGCTGTTGGCCGAACGTTGTGGCGGCATCATCGCCGTCAACGGTGGCAGCGACGAGGAGCCACGTCTGATCACGCTGACCTACACGCCCGACGAGGCCGTTGCGAACGGGCGGCACGTGGTGTTGGTCGGCAAGGGACTGACCTACGACTCCGGTGGTCTCGCCATCAAGCCGGGCGACGTGGTGCACGCGATGATGAAGAACGACATGTCGGGTGGCGGCGCGGTATTCGCTGCGATGCTCGTGCTGCGGGACCTGCAGGTGCCGACGAAGGTGACCGCGCACATCATGTGCACCGACAACATGCCGTCGGGGACGGCGATGAAGATGGGTGACGTCATCACGCACCGAGACGGCACGACCGTGGAGGTGCTCAACACCGACGCCGAGGGTCGGCTCGTGATGGCTGATGCCATCGTGATGGGCACCGAGATCGAACCGGATGCGATCATCGACATCGCCACGCTCACCGGAGCGTGCATGCGGGCGTTGGGCACCGACATCGCCGGGGTGATGGGTACCGATCAGGCACTCGTCGACCTCGTTCGTTCGGCGGGTGAGGCGACGGGCGAGCCGGTGTGGCAGCTGCCGATGGGGACGAACTACCGAGCCGAACTCGACTCCGATGTCGCCGACATGAAGAACCTCGGTGGAGCGAACGCAGGTGCGTCCACTGCGGCGGAGTTCCTCGCCCATTTCGCCAAGGGTGTCCCGTGGGCCCACATCGACATCGCCGGCGTGGCCGCCACGCCGAGCCCAAAGGGATGGAGGACCCGCGGCATGAGCGGCTTCGGTGCCAGGCTCCTCATCGAGACCCTCGAACAGTTCCACTGAGACGATCAACCACGAGACGATCAACCACGAGACGATCAACAACGAGAGGGAGAAGAATGATGGATGCGCAACTGCGGGCCATGCTGAACGAGTCGGAGCAGGAGTTGC